>NZ_PJJL01000061.1 GCF_002929505.1 Cryobacterium sp. Y57 | reverse complement strand
AGAATACGTTGTAGATGGTGCCGTACTGGGTCTGGGTTAGGGAGTCAGGTATCACGATGTCCTCTACTGTCCACGAGCATTTGCCGAAATGACGGCGATTGAGTCGAAAAATATAGCTAACCAAGTTATGTACCAAAACATACTCCGGCCGACAAGGTTTTGCCAGCAAATTCGAGACCGATTCCGGGAAATGCTGATCAGTTTCGGCTTTCTCGCTAGGCTATTTTTGTAAATCACCCGATCCGCACCATTGCCCGAGATCGAGTGCAAAGGAGTCGGATGATTCATGAAGTGGACGCTGACCTCGTGATACTGGGCGCGGGCTTGGCCGGGCTCACTTTGGCGGCCCGGTTAGCTCGGGAGCGTTCCGGCCCGCGCGTCGTGCTGCTGGAACCTCGCACGGCCTATCGAGACGATCGCAGCTGGTGTTTTTGGCGACCGGAACAGCATGATCTGTCACATTTGGTCTCGCGACGTTGGAAAACATGGACTTTTTCCGATGCGGCGGGCTTGACCGTTCGGCACCAGGTGCCCGGACTGGCCTATCAGTACGTTCGGGGCAGCGATTTCTACGCGAGCGCGCAGGCCGACATTGCCGAGTCGCCGCGCGTCGAGCTATGTCTCGGGGTGAGTGCCGGCACGGTTACGGCGGTTTCGGGCGGCGTTCGGGTGGAGTCCAGCGCGGGCACACTGTTGGCGCGTCAGGTGATTGATACCCGGCCCTGCGCTGCGGCGACGATGCTGTACCAGAGTTTCGTGGGACTCGAACTGGAACGTGACTGTCCGCTGCCGTTCGACCCTGGCGAAGTGACGCTGATGGGGTCCCTCGCGTCCGACGCCGAGGGCTTGGGTTTTGTGTATGCCTTGCCGCTGGGACCGAACCGCGCGATCGTGGAGTGGACGCGGTTCGGTACGGCGCCGATCGACCGGGACCGCCTGGTCCTAGAGCTGGATCAGGTGCTTGCCGGGCTCGGCTTGGCTGACGCCAACCGAGTGCGAAGCGAGGGCGGCGTGCTCGCTATGGGACTGGGCCGCCAGGCCGCGCCGCCAATCACTGGCGTGGTGCATGCTGGCAACGCTGGCGGTGCGCTGCGGGCTGCTTCGGGCTACGGGTTCTTGCGCATTGCACGTTGGTCGCAGCTGTGTACGGAACGCCTGCTCGCGGGGCGGGAAGCCGTGGGGCATCCGGAAGAACCGCGACTGCGACGCACCTTCGATCGCATTTTTCTGCAGGCTGTTCGGGCGCACCCGGAACGCACCGCAGAGTATTTTCTCGCCCTCGCCCGCGGCGTTCCCCCGGCCGCACTGGTGCGTTTCCTCAGTGACGGTGCGCGGGCCGCGGACTACGCGCGCATCATCTCCAGCTTGCCGTGGAGCCCCTTCATCGCCCAGCTGGTTGCGCCTACCGTGTTCAGCCCGGCACCGGCCGTGCCGGTCGTCGCGGCCGTCATTGCACGGCCAAGCACAAGCACCAGCACAAGCACCAGCACCAGCACAAGCACCAGCACGAGCACGAGCACGAGCGAGCAGTGATGACCGGCCAAACAGCTCCGTCTCCTGAGGGGACCGCCAGCGTCAGGCCGCGGTGGCGTCGGGTGCCCATCGAGACGGTGGTGTTCGCCACCCTCGCCCTGGTCACCTTGGTCGTGCTCGGGTTGGGCCTGCCGCTGCCCTCGCTCACGATTCAGGTCGTGCTCCTCGGGGTGCTGGTCGGAATTCTGGGCCTGCCCCACGGCGCCCTCGATCCGCTGATCGCGCGCCGTGTCGGACTGTGGCGCACCCCGCTGGGCTTCGCCGGGTTCAACCTGGCGTACATTCTCGTCGTGGTCGGCGTTGTGTTGCTTTGGTTGATCGCTCCGGTGGCCAGCCTGGTTACGTTCCTGCTCGTGTCTGCTCTGCACTTTGGGTCTGATTGGAATGCCGACCGGGCGTTTTGGCTGCGGTTTCTTGCCGGCTTCGGACTGCTCACTGTCCCGGCGCTGTCGCATCCCGCGCAGGTGAGTGCCGCTTACGTGGTGCTGGCCGGAGACGGAGGCGCGATAGTAGCCAACGTGCAAGAGTGGCTTGGGCCGCTCGCCCTGGTCAGCTTGCTGATCGCGGCCCTGGTTGCCCTGCGACGTCGAGCGCACGAGAGCATTGAAATTCTGCTTGCGACCATGCTCGCGCTGGCAACAGATCCGCTCGTTTTCTTTCTGCTGTATTTCTGCGCACTGCACAGTTTTCGGCACCTCAAGGCGGGGTTCCACGCCGAACGTGATGGTGGACGGCTGTCGGCCCTGATGGTGATGGTTTACACCGTGGTGCCCATCCTTGTCGTGAGCGCAGTGCTGTTCTGGCTCGGCCCCGACGGAGCCCTGAGTGAGCAGATTCTGCAGGTAGTGTTCATCGGTTTGGCGGGACTAACCGTGCCGCACATGATCGTAGTCACTCAGGAAAACCGTCACCGACGGGCGTTGAGAGTATCCGATCGTTTGGCGGGTGGCCGCGCCACCAGTCTCCGGAAAGTCATTGATTGAGATGGTGGACATGAAACGCTACTAGACACAAACCATGCGTAATTCGCGGGCAGCTCTACTGGCGTGGAAATCTTGCGCAGTGGTGTCTTTAACATCTACATCAGTATCCGTGCGAAATTGTTTCGGACTTATTGACCGCCCGGGTGATGAGTAGACGATGCCCGGCGGGTCTTGCATTTCAGGATCAGAGCGCGTGTTGAAGGAGATGTCCCATGCGATCACGTTTGGTGCGGAGATACTCGGAGTTGGCCGGATGGGCACCTGCTGTAAGTGATACGCGCTCGAGGACGGTGATCCCGTGCGCGGTGAGCTGGTCGACCTTGTCCGGGTTGTTGGTGAGGAGGCGCACCGCCTGCAGCCGGAGGTTGTGAAGGATGGCAGCCGCGGCGGAATAATCACGGCCATCCCCGGGAAGGCCGAGCGCGAGGTTCGCGTCGAGCGTGTCTAAGCCGGCTTCTTGCAGTCGGTAGGCCTTGAGTTTGTTGACGAGTCCGATGCCGCGGCCCTCGTGGCCGCGCATGTAGATCACGACACCGCCATACTGATTGATCGTGTCGAGGGCGGAGTCGAGTTGGGGGCCGCATTCACATTTCTGAGATTCAAAGACCTCACCTGTGAGACATTCCGAGTGCACACGAACGAGGCAGCCGTCGGTTGGTGTGCCGGACACGATCGCGAGATGTTCGCTGCCGGTGACGAGGTCGCGGTAGGCGCGGAACTGGAAAATGCCGTGCTTGGTCGGGACGGTCGTTTCGACCTCAAACGTGACACCAGACATCTCGATGGCAGGAATGACGCCGGTACCGACTACCTTCGCCGAGAGTGCCGCGGTGCGTGCCCCCGAAGGGTTGATACTAAAACATGTTTCAGCCATGATCACAGCGATTCCAGTGGCACAGCGGCATCCGTGAGCCTGGCGCGATCGACCTGGTTGCCGCGCCGGATAATGCCTTGCACGGCTTCGTTGACGTCCCAGACATTCACGTTCATCCCCGCCACAACTTTTCCGCCCGCGACCCAGAAGGCGATGAATTCGCGACCAGTTCGGTCGCCTCGATACACCACGTCAGCGCCCCGAGTTAGGGGCCCGAACCCGGAGTACTCCATTCCGACGTCGAACTGGTCGGTGTAGAAGTAGGGGATGTCGTCGAAGGACACCTTCTGGCCGAGCATCGACCGGGCCGCAGCCTTTCCACCATTCAAAGCGTTGGCCCAGTGTTCGCTGCGCAGTCGCAACTTCGCCACAGGATGGTAGGCATTGGCAACGTCACCCGCTGCGTAGATTGCCGGGTCGCTCGTGCGAAGGGATGCATCGACGGAGACACCGTTATCGATCGTTAGCCCCGCTGAGTCGGCCAGCTCGACGTTGGGCGTGGCACCAATGCCGACCAAGACGAGGTCTGCTGGAATGACCTCTCCACTGGTGAGTTTCACAGCGGTAGCTCGGCCGTCCTCTCCGAGAACACGGTCAACGGACACCGAACGTCGCAAAATGACGCCGTTTTGTTCGTGGAGATCGGCGAACATTTGGCCGAGTTCGTCGCCGAGCGCGTTCGCCAAAGGGATCGGGTCGCGTTCGAGAATTGTCACGTCGTTTCCGAGGGTGCGTGCCGTCGCAGCTACCTCCATGCCAATCCAGCCCGAGCCGATCAAGACAAGACGCAGGCTTCCGCCCGCAAGCAAAGGGCGCAGCGTGTCGGAGTCATCGAGGGTACGCAGATAGCGCACCCCGTCAAGGTCTGCCCCGGGAATCGACAGGCGGCGAGGTGACGAGCCCGTGGTGAGCAACAGCTTGTTGTACGCGATGGCCTCACCGGCGGCGGTGTGGATGAGCTGGCGGGGGGCATCGATGCGGGCAACAGAACTGTCGAGGATTAAGTCGACGTCATGTTCCGCATACCAGTCCTCGGGATCTACGAATACAGAGTCGCGGTCACTGGATCCGCTGAGGTAGTCCTTCGAGAGCGGGGGGCGGATATAGGGCCGGTGCGCTTCGGCGCCGATCAGTTGGATCGGCCCGGTGAAGCCCTCTTCGCGCAGCGTCCTGGCAGCGGACGCACCAGCGAGCCCTGCTCCGACGATGACATAACTCTGAGAATCCGGCATGTTTCCTCTTTACTGGTCTGCTGGCGAGCTTCGTAGCCCAACTTTAGGAGCCTTCCGTTTCTTTTGTCAAGATACTTTGTTTTAGAGTTACGATCATCACTATGAACGAACAATCACGGTCGGACGACATATCCGCGATAGCGTCGCTCAGCGACCCGCTACGTCGGGCTTTGTTCGATCTTGTCTCTCAAAGCGCCACGCCGATGGGCCGTGATGAGGCGGCTGAGACGCTGGGCGTTCCGCGCGGGACGGTGGCGTTTCACTTGGAGAGACTTGCTCGATGCGGGCTGTTGGACACCGGATTCCAGCGCCGCACCGGCCGAACTGGTCCTGGCGCTGGACGGCCGGCCAAGCTGTACCGTCGTGCGGTCAACGAAATCGTCGTGTCCGTTCCGGACCGACACTACGCTCTGGCGGGAGAGCTGTTGATTTCTGCCATCGAGCAATCTGATCGCACCGGGGAACCCGCCCAGGAGTCGCTCGCTCGGGTGTCCGAAGAACACGGTCGTGCATTGGGTACGAGTACCGGCTCATTGGATGCGGTGCTGCAGTCAACCGGATATGAGCCTGTGGACGATGGTGATGGCGGATTGCTTCTTCACAACTGCCCATTCCACCAGCTGGCGAAGAGTCACACCGAGACCATCTGCGCGGCCAACCTCGCCTTGCTGGAAGGGGTCGCGGAGGGTGCGGGGGAGCGCGCGCGCAAGGTGCAATTTGCGCCGAAAGACGGATATTGCTGCGTGCGTATCGCCCGGACTGCCGAGTAGCTGAAAGACCCCCGGCGCACACCCCGAGCGTTCACCGACGCGGCCCGCATCATCGGCCAGGCGCTCACCTCATGCCAATACTGGCGGCGGTACTGAGTCGTTGGAGGAGGTCCGCGAGCACGGTCTGCTCCTCAGCGCTGAGCGCGGCAATGATGCCAAGCTCAGTTTCGAGGTGATGCGGTAATACCGTCTCGATGAGAGCTCTTCCCGCATCGGTGAGCGCGACGAGTTTACCGCGACCGTCACCGGGGTTTGCCTGGCGCGTGACAAGCCCGCGATTCTCCAGCTTGTTTGCTACCACGCGGCGCATGGTGGTGGAAATCCTGGGTCCTGGGCATTCTCAACATCGCAGCGTTCTTTGCGTTGCTTTTCATTGCGGCCTACCCACTCCCGGGCGGTGTGGCCGCAATCATGGGCGGTATTCAGCCACTGGTCATCGCCCTTCTGGCCAGCCGCGTTCTCCACCAGCGTTTGACGGGCCGGGTGGTCATCGCCGGCGCTACCGGCCTATTCGGCGTGTGCCTCATTGTGCTCCAGGCCCAAGCCCGCCTCGACGCCATCGGTCTCCTGGCCGCTATTGACGGAACCCTCTCCATGGCATCCGGGATCGTGCTCACCAAAAAGTGGGGACAGCCCGCGCCCCCACTCACGACCACTGCATGGCAGCTCATCGCAGGAGGCCTCTCCCTCCTGCTCCTCATGCTCGTGATCGAGGGCCTTCCCGTTGCTCCCCTGACACCGCTGAACGTTGTTGGATACACCTATCTGTCGGTCATCGGCACCGCGTTCGCCTACGTCATGTGGTTTCGTGGAATCGCACAGCTTGCGGCAAGCACCACGGCTTTTCTTGGCTTACTCAGCCCCGTCGTGGCCATCCACCTCGGCTGGATAATCGCCGGCGAAAACCTCACCTCAATGCAGATAGCCGGAATCGTCATCGTTCTCAGCTCAATCTCCGTCGCCATCGTTTCCCGGCGCACACCTCTCGTGCTGCGGTCATGCTGATTTCTATCCCCAGCAGATCCGCATTTGACGAGGCCCACCGTTCGAGAGGTCCGTGGGAGCGCAGACTGACGTGCGACGTTACCCGTTTGGTGAGCTATCCCCGGACCGGCCGCCCAATACTCAGACTGCGAGGTTTTTGAGGTACCGCGCCAAGACACGTGGTGCCGAATGAAGCGCCTCGGCCTCAACGACCGCGTTGTAGTTCGTGTTGGTGTTCACATCGTAGGTGAGCACTCGTCCGTCTTCGGCTTCGATGAACTCGATACCGCACACTTCCAACCCGTTCCGGCGCGCGAACTCGAGGTATTTCTCGATAATCGAGTGGTCGAAGTCTTCGCGCAGGCTGAACAGCTGCTGACCGGCTTCGGGGGCGATGGTGGCGCCGGGAGGCATGATCAGTTCGCGCGTGATCGGGTCGATGGCGCAGGCATCCGCTGGGCACAGCTGGAAGCCGCCGCGCGCGGTGTCGGCCTTGACGGCGTAGATGAACTCGCCGCCGACGATCTCGGCTCTGGTGATGAACGGTTCCGCAGCCTGGATGTATTCCTGAATCAGTGTGATGCCATCTTGCGGCTCCTCGAACTCGTCGGACGCAACGTACTCGGCGAGCTCTTCGTGGCTCGTGAACTTGCGCACGCCCAGACCCTTGCCGCCCTGATTATGCTTAGTCATGAACGGGGCGGGAAAGTCGCGTGCGGCGGCGAGGATTTGCTCGCGGCCCACCGCCGCCACGGTCCGCGGGGTGTCGATTCCAGCGGCTTTGAGAGCGACCAGCTGCTCGACTTTACTCATCTCAAGCTCGAGCACGCGTCGGCCGTTCACCGTGCGGCGGCCATGGGCCTCGAGCCAGGCCAACACGGCGCGGGCGTAGTCTTTCGACTTTCCATGGTCACGCGTGTGAGCGGATGCGCTGATGCGCGACCAGAAGATTCCCTCCGGTGGTACCGAATCCAGGTCGAGAACGCCGTCGGTGAGCAGCCATTCCTTCACCTCCATGCCCTCTGCTTCAAAGGCCCGGGCGAACGGCGGAAACCATTCGGGGTTCTCGTGCAGGGCATAGATCGTGGGCTGGCTAACAGTCATGAAAATCCTTTCGGGTTGCACTGAACTTAAGGAGGCCCCGGCGCGGGGTATTCCTTGGGTCTTGCGTCGTCACTACTGCGGGATCATGATGCCGTTGCCCGGACCCATCGGGAGGTCGAAAAAGAAGAAGACACTCAGCACGGCTACCCAGGCGAGCCAGAACGTGACTGCGAAGGGCAGCATGCGGGCGATTATGGTGCCGAGCCCCGCCTGTGGCTCGTATTTGCGCAGCATCGTGAGGAGCACGATCATGTACGGATTGAGGGGTGTGAGTACCTGGGTAGCCGAATCTCCGACCCGGAAAGCACCCTGGATGAACGCGGGCTCATAGCCCAGTAAGACGAACAGCGGCACGAACACGGCGGCCATCAGCGTCCACATGGCCGAACCGGAAATGATGAAAAGGTTCAGCAGCGACGCGAGCAGAACGAAGGCAACGACGGCCGAAAATCCAGTGAGGCCGATGGACTCAAGCCCCCCGGCTCCGGCAACAGCCAGCCAGCTTCCGATTCCGGAGAAATTGAACAGGGCGACGAACTGGCCGAGGATGAACGCGAGCACGAGGAATCCGCTCATGTCCTTAATGGCGTGCCCCATCACGCGGGGTACGTCACTGCCCCTGGCGATGGTTCCGGTGATCTTGCCGTACACCAGCCCCGGAATCACGAACGTGGCGAAAACGATGAACACGATCGAGCTCAACAGGGGCGAGCGAGGCAGGAAGCCACCATCTTCGTTTCGCCACGGGGATTCCGGAAGGAGCACGCCGACGAGGATCACTCCGGCGACGACGACGCCCGCCACGAACGCCCAGAACAGGCCGCGATTCTCGATGTCCGTGAGCCGCGTGCTCATCGCGGCGGGACCCGACACGTCGTCGTCGTTGATCTCCTCGCGCGAGATCCCTTGGCGGCCAAGACGCGGTTCGAGGATTTTGTCGATCATGAAGCCGGCCAGGGCGATGAGTACGAGCGCGGAGACCACATTGAAGAAGTAGTTCGAAATCGGGGTCACAACGGAACCGGCATTGGGTAGGTTCTGGGTGACCGACGTGGTGATCCCCGCGAATAGGGCGTCGAGGCTTGTCACGAACAGCGAGGTGGAGTACCCGGCACCCACGGCGGCAAACCCGCCGAGCAGCCCGGCGACGGGATGCCGGCCGGCGGCCTTGAACACCAGGGCTGCAAGCGGCGGGATCACCACGAATGCCGCATCCGACATGATCGACCCCACGACCCCCACGAACGCCACGGCGTAGGGCAGCGACCAGCGCGGCGCCGAACCGAAAGCCTTACGGATCAGCGCGGCGAGCAGGCCGGACTTCTCGGCAACACCAACCGCGAGCAGGATGGGGAGCACCGTTGCCAGCGGCGGGAAGCCCAGGTAGTTGACCCCAATGTTCTGGGTGAACCACGTGAGCCCCTCGGCGGTGAAGAAGCCCTTGATCACGGTGATCTCGTCGGTCCCAGGCAACTGCACCGTGACGTTGGCCCAGGCCATGGCAGTCGACGCCACCGCCGTGATTGCGAACAACAGGAGGAAGAGCATGAACGGGTCGGGCAGCTTGTTGCCGACGCGTTCGATTCCGCCGAGGACACGGTCGATCAGAACGGTACGCCGAGTGAGGGTCTGTGCTGGAGACATGGGGACTACCTTGCGTCGGAGGGAACGAAACGATCGGTGTGGGCAGAGTCGGACAGAGCCCGGTGAGGCGTCAGTCGAAGAAGTGCGGCACATCGATGGCGCCGCCCTGCTCCGCGAACTCTGCGGCCACGCTGCGTCGCAATTCGGCGTCGCAGAGAAAATCCAGGGCGGTGAAGGCGAGACCGCAGGCGCCGTCGAGCGCGCCCGACTCTGCGGCATCCGTTGCGGCGGCCGCCGCGAATTCGCGGGTGTGCAGGGCAACGTCGGATGCCGCAATCTTGATCAGTGGGTGGATGCCGGGGATGCGATGGCTCACGTTGCCGAAGTCGGTGGACGCTGCGATGGTTTCCGACACCACGCCAAGCGGGAGTGGCTGGCGCCCGCGGCGCTGCTGGGCGGCGACCCAGCGACCGGTGAGCGCGCTGTTCGTGCGCACGGGAAGTGACGGGGCGTGCTCGTCCCAGTCGATCTCAACGCTCGTTCCCGTCATCAATGCCGCGCCGCGTGCGATGTCATCCAGTCGCACGCTGAGGTCTTTGAGCGTGTCCGCGAACTTGGAACGGGCGTAGAGCTTGAGTACTGCGCGCTCGGGAATGATGCTCGGCCGTGTTCCCCCCTCACTGATTACAGCGTGCACGCGGTCTACCGGCGGCAGCTGTTGGCGCAGCAAACCAACGGCCTGGTACGCCAGGGTTGCGGCGTCGAGCGCGTTGCGACCCATAAACGGTTGAGCGGATGCGTGCGCTGCGACGCCCGTGAACGTCACGGTGAGCACGCGCCGACCGAGCCACACCTGATCGGCGAGGTCGTAGCCGTACGGGTGCACCATAATTGCGGCGTCGACGCCATCGAAGGCGCCATCCCTGGCCATTACTTCTTTGCCGGAAAAGCCTTCCTCGGCGGGAGTGCCCAGGAAGACCACCCGGCCTCTGAATGCGTGGGGATTCTCCTTGAGAGTGTTGGCCAGTGCGAGAAAAGCGCCGACTCCCGTGGCGGCGATCACGTTATGCCCGCAGCCGTGCCCGACATCGGGCAAGGCGTCATACTCGCTGAGAATTGCGATGGCCGGTCCGTCGGCTGAGCCGATCTCGGCGCGGATCGCCGTGTCGAGTCCGTGCACGCCGAGCCGCGCGTCTATCCCATAGCGACCGAGCAGGTCCACCAGATAGGCGGCGCTTCGACGCTCGGCGAAGGCGATCTCCGGGTCGGCGTGCAGGGTGTGAACGACGTCGTTGAGGTCTGGGGCCAGCGCCTCTACCTGGCTTTCGACTGCGCTAACGAGTTCCTCCGCGGCCCCGGAGAAAGGCGACGGCACCGACTCATAGGTCTGTATCCTGCGGGCGGTTTCGGCCTGAAGCTTCTGCAGATACGTGGTGCTCGGCACAATGGAATGGCTCATATATCCACCCTAGACAGGGAGACTACCCGGTGTCGCCGTGCTGACCCATGCCGTCATCTTTAGGACCGGTGCGAGGGGCATGACCAAGGACGAGCCCGATCATGCCAGCGCCCGCTCCCCTGAGCCCCTGGAAACCTCGGCGATCCGCTTGATCGCGCGGAGGGTTTTCGGGATGCCCTCGAGGGCTTGCTGGGTGCGGTCGGTGATCTGCGCGTGTGCGTCTTCGCCGAATTTCTCCTCGAACATGGCGATCCCGTCCGGCAGGAAATCCCACGACTCGGTGAGCATGGTCCCGGTCCCGTTCTCTGTCCCGGTCTCTGTCCCGTTCTCGGGAGCAGTGAAGCTGAAGCTCCAGCGGACGAAGCTGCCGCCCACCACCCAGGCGAATTCGTGACCGCGCTCTGCCCTCACCACCTCAGACCGGGTCTGCCAGGTCCGGTGCGGGAGCTCGTTGCGCCCGGTGAACCAGGCACCGACCCGACCGGCCTCGGCCTCGTCGTCCCACCAGCACGACGTGCAGACCGGGCTCCACTCGCCGGTGCGGGTGATGTCGGAGAGCAGGTCGTAGAGAAACGTGGCTGACGCCTCGACGATGACCGACTCCTGGTGGCTGAGGATGCGTGTCTCACTCATGCGTTCACCCTAACGAACGGGGTCACCTCTTCTGCCGCCGACTGCCGCCGTGCCAGTCCTCCTGCTTTCCGGCCGTGTCCGTGTCGACTCCGAACGCGGCCAGCTGTGGTTGCTCGCGCAGGCTGCGTTTGAGTTCGGCAAAACCCGGGAAGCGTGCCAGAGCGACCACGTGGTCCCACAACTCGACCGCTGCGTCCTCATGGGGCAACCGGCTGATCACCGGCCCGAAGAAGGCGACACCGGCGGGCGGCTCGAAGTGGATGATGGGTGTGCCCACGTCTTTTCCCGTCAGCGCGAGCGCCTCGTCTGTGTCCTGCTGGATCTCCCGGTCCCATGATTCGTCATCGAGAGCTTCCGCCAGCTTGAGCGGCAGGCCCGCCTCGGCGAGGATCGGCTCCACGAACTCACGCGTCCCGCGGATTTCACGCACCTCGCCCTCGGTCCGCTGGTCGTCCGGGCCGGGGGCAGTGTCGAAGATGTGGGTCCCGAATGCGGCGTACAGCGGCGCTATCGCCTCGCGTCCGTGCTCCGCTCGCGTTCGGGCGGCAACCCGCAGGAGCCGGAGCCCGGCGGTGTGACCAGCCTCGTACTCGGGAGGAAAGTGCGCGTCGTAGTCGACCCGGGCATTAATCAGGCGCAACGAAATGAACCGCCAGTCCACGGTGTAGTCGCGCTGCTTTTGCACCTGTCGCACCCACTTGCTGGTCATCCACGCAAACGGGCAAACCGGGTCGAAGTAGAAGTTGATGTCGGCGTCCATGCGTCCACCCTAGGCCAGTGCCGCACACGACTGAGATCGACCTGACGAGGGGGACTAGAACGGAAGTCTCCAGAAAACCTCGAATGCGCTTCGGCTGGCGTGGCATCCGCTCAACCAGTATTGGGCGGCGCGTGAGCGAACGTGCACCGGACTGTTTGACTCGTCACCCCTATCAACGGAAGTGCGGCCAGACCGCATGCTGCTGGGAGAGCATCCCGTGGTCGATAAACTTTGGGTATGTCAGACCAGCACTTCGAGCAGGATGAAACCCTGCGCCTGCCGACCATCCAGTTTCGCGTCGTTCTCGATCTGGGCCCCCGGCTCGCCGCGGCCGTCACCCTACCGGCGGAGCTGGCGCACCCCGACCTGTTCGCCGACCGCGACGACGAGGGCGGGGCGCTCAACCTGTCGATCGACTTCGACAGTGGCCAGCTGCACGTGCTGCTCGACGAGGCCGGCCCCAGCTTTCACTACCACGGAACGAGCGACCCGTTCGAGAGCCCGTGGCCGGCCGATCAGACCGAAAAATTACTCGAGTGGGCGCTCATCCTGGTGCAGGAGATCGACGCCCTCGATGAACTGCTCGACTCGATCTTTGAAGCCGCCGAGTGGTTCGAGCAGGGGTTCACACTCTACGTACCCGAGACTGAACCGACCCAGCTCGAACTCATTGAAGTCGGAATCGTCGGCGAGCTGCTGACGCTGCCGTGGCTCGGCTCCGGGCGCGTCGACCACGAGCATGTCGAGGGGGATAACCACCCGATCGCCCTGCTCTGGAACGTGAACAACGACGACCCCGACATGCCGATCGCCCGCGCCTGGCTCGACTTGGAGACCGGCGAGCCGCGAACGGCCGCCGAGCCGGGGGTGGACTGGAACGCTGTAGCCATGAGCGAAGACGAGGTTCTGGAGTGGCTCGTCGGCATCTACACGAACCACCACGTGGCCCCGACACCCGAAGCG
Source organism: Cryobacterium sp. Y57 (assembly GCF_002929505.1). Classification (GTDB taxonomy): domain Bacteria; phylum Actinomycetota; class Actinomycetes; order Actinomycetales; family Microbacteriaceae; genus Cryobacterium. The sequence goes on along the minus strand of NZ_PJJL01000061.1, from coordinate 71,230 downwards.
CAGATCATGCGGGCGGCGCTGGAGCGCATGGGCGGCATCCACTGAACCGCAGTCGATAGTGTGTGGCTGGTCATTTTCGATCTGGCGCACTGACCGTCAGGCTGAGGGCGGGCATCCGTGTCACACGCAGCAGCGCGCCGCTAGCGAAAGCGTGGCGCCCGGGCCAGCGCGGCGAGCAAGCGTTCCAGGGGGCCCTTGCCGAGAAAATACCGCCACAGGCTGGCGCCGATGAAGGTGATGAGCAGCATCCCAATGAGTAGCGGCCAGCCGGGATAGTCGATTTCGGCGCTGCCGGCGATAACGGCCAGGGCGAGAATCTGCAGGGTGTAGACGGTCAGCGCCATCTGGCCGGTCGCCGCCACCGGCCAGAGGATCACGCGCAGCGCACGCCCCACAGACCGTCGCCGAACAGCGGTGAGCCAGAGCAACGCTCCAAGGAGTGCGACCGCGACCCCGCCGGAACCGATCACCTCGGCGATCGATCCGGAATGGGCCGCGGCGTTGACCCCGGGGAGCACGATGGCCGCGCTGTAGCCGGCGACCGCCGCTGCTGTTCCGGCACCGACGAGGGCTACCTGGGTTTTCGCACCGCCCAGATCGGAGCGCGCAATCATGAGCCCGGCCAGCAGAAACGGCATCCAGATGAGCACCGGGTAGGTGCCATTGAGAAAGAAATAGTCGACCAGGTAGGCGAGCGGCGGCCGGGCGGCATCCACTTCGCCCTGGGCGGCACCCAGCAACGGTGCACCGAACAGAAAGACGACGCCGACCAGGGCTATCAGCCACCGCTGCAGAAAAAGCAGTGGAATCAGCAGCAGAAACATGAGGGCGTAGAAGTGCAGGATGACGGCAACGCCGCTCTGCAAGCTGGCCAACACGATGCCGAGCAGAAACAGGACGAGCGCGCGCACCACGATGCCGGTCACACGCTGGGAACGCTGGCCGTGCGCGAGCGGATGCTGTGACCCGGTCATGATGCCGAGCGATACCCCGGCCAGGGTCGCGAACAAAATGGAGGATCGCCCGTCGGCCAATAGCTCGGCGTCGCCCAGGCGCGGGATGGCATGCGCCACGAACATGCCGATGATCGCCAGTCCCCTGGCGATGTCGATGGCGACGATCCGTTCGCTCGCGTCGGCCCTGTTGTGCATGAAAACAGGCTACGGGTTCATCCGGGCAGGTTCGCGCTGAGGTTGCCCGAGACCGCGGGTCGTCGCGGCACGCGTTCCGGTTCGCGGCGTCCCTTGGTAGGAGTGCCGCGAGCGCAAACGCGTGCCGCGAGCCGATATCGGACAGGGGTAGACGGCGAGTGGGTGCGGGGCCGCCTGATTCTGACAACACCCAGCCAGAAGACGGGTCGCCCGCAGACCGGCCTGCGGCAAATGGTAACGTCGCCAATGTCTAGCAACTGGTTTGACGGTCGATGCCCTCCTGCAAGGAACCTCCATATGCCCCATCGCATGAATCTTTCCAAGAACCTCCCACGCACATTGACGGGGCTGTCAAGCGAGATCCTGCAGGATCTGCAACAACTCGCGCGCACCCCGTCTCTGCTCGTGGCATGCAACTACGGAGGCACACTGTCCCATCACGTTGCTTCGAACGTGCCGTCCGTGCTGTTGGCCGAGTCTGCGACCGCCCTGCGCGCCCTCGCCGCCCTGCCCAACACCCATACGGCCGTCATGTCGGGGCGCCCGCTGCGCGACCTGGCCGCAGATTCCCGGCTGCCCCGGGAGGTGCACTTGGTCGGGTCGAACGGAGCCGAATTCGACTCGGAATTTTTTGACGCCCCCGAGCCCTCCGATGCGTCTCAGGATTCCGGCATCGCGCTCGACCGGCTACGCACCCGTCTCGGCGTCAGCGCCGCATTCTTCGCCGGCGATGCTGCAAGCGACGAATTGGCCATGAACACCTTGCACGGCCCCGACCTCGGCATTCGTATCGGCGACGACGAATCCGTCGCTGCTCACCGCATCAGCGGCCCCGAAAAGCTCGCCCAGATTCTGGCCCTGCTGTTCGAGCTGCGCAAGGACTGGCTGTTCGGTCAGCACGTCGTCGCCATTGAACGCCACTCCATGATCGGCGACGGCACCTCGACCGCCCTCGTGACGCCGGAGGCGCGCATCTGTTGGATGACGCATCCGCTGCCTGATTCTGGTTCGTTGTTCGCGAGTATCCTCGGTAGCGAAGAAGCCGGACACTTCTCGATCGAACCGGTCAAGAAGAGCCGGGTGCTGGGCCAGCGCTACGTCGACAACACCATGATCGTTGAAACCCGCTGGGCCGACGTGACCGTCACCGATTACATCGAGCCGTCCCCACTCGGCATCACCAACCTCGTACGCAAGCTCACCGGCACGGGGCTGGCCCGCATCGTGTTCGCGCCGCGGCCCGACTACGCCGTCGCATTCTTCAACATGCATGCGACCGACGGTCTGGTGACCATCACCGGTACCGCCGACCCGATCGTACTCTCGGCGGCCGGCGTCGAGTTCACGGTCACGAGTGACGGCCGCAACGAAACAGCCACCGCCGTCGTCGACCTCTCGCAGGGCGCGATCATGCTCAACCTGCGCTGCGGCGACACCGAGCCGTACACAGCGGATGCCTCCGGCGAAGCGGCGCGGCGCGGCGCGGTCATGAACGACTCGCGTGCCTGGGTCAATTCATTGTCGCTGCCGAGCGTGAAGCCCTCACTCGTCGGCCGCTCAGCCCTCGTCCTGCGCGCTCTCTGCTACGAACCGACCGGAGCGGTACTCGCCGCTTCCACGACATCGTTGCCTGAGGGAATCGGCGGCACGCGTAACTGGGACTACCGCTACTGCTGGCTGCGCGACGGTTCGATGACGGTCAAGGCGCTCGTCGATCTCGGTTCGACCACCGAGGCTGATGGGTTTCTGCGCTGGCTGGCCGGGGTCGTGGACGACAGTCCCGGCGCGCAGTGGCTGCATCCGCTCTATTCGGTCACCGGATCGTCGCTGTCCACCGAGGCAAGCCTCGAGTCGCTGCCCGGCTATGCCGGCTCCCGCCCGGTACGTATCGGGAACGCCGCCGACAATCAGGTGCAGATCGACGTGTTCGGGCCGGTCGCCGAACTCATCGACACCCTGAGTGCCCGGCAGGGAATCCTCTCGGACTTTCAGTGGCACCTGCTCACCGAGATGGTCGACGCCGTCACGAGCCGCTGGCACGAACCCGACCACGGCATCTGGGAGGCCCGGCGCTCGCCGCGACACCACACCTATACGAAGACGATGTGCTGGGTGACCGTGGACCGGGCCATCCGTACCGCGGTGCGGCACGGACGCGACGTGGGTACGGGCTGGATCGAACTTGCCGCCACCATTCGCGAGGAGGTCTTGCGCGAAGGCTGGAGTGAGGAAGCCCAGTCGTACACCGTGGCCTACGACAGCCCCGACCTCGACGCCGCCGTGCTGCACATCGGGCTGTCTGGCCTGCTCGACGTGACCGACGAGCGCTTCCAGCTGACCGTGAGTGCGGTGGAGCGCGAACTGCGCGTGGGCCCGACGGTGTTCCGCTACCGCTATGACGATGGTCTGCCCGGCCTCGAGGGTGGCTTTCACATTTGCACTACCTGGCTGATCGAGGCCTATGTGCTCACCGGGCGTATCGACGAGGCTGAGGCACTGTTCGATCAGCTCATCTCCCTGGTCGGTCCGACCGGATTGTTGTCCGAGGAATTCGACCCGGCCACCGAAACCCACCTCGGCAACCACCCGCAGGCTTACTCACACCTCGGTTTCATCCGCTGCGCGCAGCTGCTCGACGAGTACCGCAGGCGCTAGGGTGTGCCGCTGACTCGCGACGGGGCGTCCTTTTTCGCGAGTCAGCCGTGAAACGGTACTTTATCTCGGACACGTGTCCGAAAAGTGTTAGTGTCATGTAATGACTTCACTGACTGACCCGCGCCTGCAGGCGGTTCAGGTGCAGTCAGATGTTCAGCTTGAGTCGAAGCTCACCCACGATCCTCGGGCTGAGCGCACCAGGCAGCTCATTCTTACGGCGATTCGTACCCTGAACGCGCAGCCGGGGGCATCCGTCTCGGTCGCCGAGATCGTGCGCCTGGCCGGTATCAGCCGGAGCTCGTTCTATGCGCATTTTGCGAGCCTCGACGTGCTCGCCGCCGAACTGCTGCAGGCACAGTTCGCCGATATCGGCTCGGCGGGGTTGGACTTGCCGCGGCCGAGGACCGGTGAGAATACCGCACGCCTCGGCTATGCCCGCCTCGTCGCGCACATGGTGGAAAACTTTCCCCTGTACGCGAGCGTGCTGGAGTTGCCGCTCACCCGCAGCGCGCACGACCAGATCATCGAGGCTTACGCCACCCGCATGCTGCAGTCGGTGCTCGTATTTGACGACGCTGTGAACGCCAAGTTGGTCACCACTTACGTCGCTGGCGGCGCGCTCACCCTGATTGGTGCGTGGATGCGCGGTCACCTCGACGTCTCTGACGACGAACTCGTCGACCAGCTTGTTGCCCTGCTGCCGGGTTGGCTGCTCGAACCTGAAACCTTATGCGCAACGCCTGTTCGCGTTGCATCACCCACACAAAACTGAAGGCACATTCTATGAAGATCGAAATCGGCGAAACCCTGGTTTATCCGCACCACGGAGCGGTCACCATCACGGCCCTCGCGACCCGCAACATCAAGGGCGTCGAGAAGCAGTTCATGACCCTCAATGTGCACACGAGCGCGCTGACCATTCAGCTTCCGGTCGACAACGTCGAGCTCGTCGGCGTGCGCGACGTCATCGACGCCGCGGGTGTGAGCGCCGTGTACGAAATTCTGCAGAACGCATTCACCGAGGAGCCGGGCAACTGGTCACGCCGTTACAAGGCCAACCAGGAGAAAATGGCCAGCGGCAGCGTCTACCGGGTCAGCGAGGTCGTGCGCGACCTGTGGCGTCGCGACCAGGACAAGGGCGTCTCTGCTGGCGAAAAGCGGATGCTCGAAAAGGCCCGTCAGATTCTTGTCTCCGAACTCGCTCTGGCCCAGGGCCTGACCGATCAAGAAGCCGGCGACCTGCTGCTCATCGAAATTCAGAACTACGTCGTCAGTGATGAGCCGGTTGAAATAACCGTTTAGTCGAATTGACCGAGCACCCTCGTTCGCCTCGCGAGCGAGGGTGCTCGTGTGTGGGCGATCCTGGGCTCGCGGAGCCTAAGACGAGCCCGGCGACCAGGAGATCAGGTTGCAGCGCGCGAACATAATGCTGTCGATTGCGTTCCGCGCACTGAGCAGCATGCTCCGTGCGGTGAGCGGGCCGACCGCGGTCGAGACTCCCCAGCCGATGCACGCGGCCAGCACGAACAGGGTGGGGTCGGGAGACAGCGTTTTGGGCCCGGGTCTGGACCAGACGAATCGACGCGGAAGAGGGGCCGGGCGTTCCGGAAACCGTTACGGACGCGGGCCGGCGTTGGCTTTGCGGATGCGACGGCCGTCAGCGACGGTCTGCATCTCCTTGAGGGCGGCTTTCTGGCTCTTCCTGGTGCCGCGTGGGGGCAGCTGAATGTTCTTCTCGGCGGCGATGCCCGCCTGCAGCTGGCGGCCACGCTCGAGTTCGGCGTCGAACTCCGCACCGAATAACAAGGCGAGGTTGGTCAGCCACAGCCAGAGCAGAAAGATGACGATTCCAGCGAGGGAACCGTAGGTCTTGGCGTAGTTTGAGAACGTTGCGACGTAGTACCCGAATCCTAGAGACGCGACGACGATCGCAATGAGGGCGACCAGTGCTCCGAGGCTCAGCCAGCGAAACTTCGGCTGGCGCACGTTCGGGGTGAAGTAGTACAGCACCGCGATCAGCAACACGACGGTGGCCGAAAGCACCGGCCACTTGGCAATGGACCAGACCAGCTGCACGGTCTGGCCGAGGCCGAGGGCGGCGCCGACGGCATCGGTGACGGGACCGGAAATGGCCACAATCAACACGGCTACGAGCAGCAAGGCGATGCTGATGACGGTGACGAGCAACTGCGTGGGCTTGAGCTTGAGAAATGACCGGCCCTCGTCGATCTCGTAGATGCGGTTCATGGCGCGGCTGAAGGCTCCGACATAGCCGGATGCTGACCAGAGCGCGACCGCGATCCCTGCCACTAGTGCAAACCCGGCGGACGGTGCGGTGCTGAACTGTTCGATCGGCTCCGAAATGACGTCGAGGGCGTCGCTGGGGGCGATCGAAGCGAGAATCGTCAGCAGAGTGTCGGCGGACTGCCGGCCCTGCCCGAACACGCCGAGCAGCGAAACCAGGGCGATGAGCATGGGAAACAGCGACAGCACGGCGAAGTAGGTGAGCGACGCCGCAATGTCGGTGCACTGGTCGGTGCTGAATTTGCTGAGCGTGCGTCTGAAGATGTATTTCCAGGAGGACTTCGTAACCTTAACCGGCGTGTCCGGCTTGCGGTCGTCATCGGGCGCAGGGGCACCGGTGAGTTTTTGGCTTTGGCCCGCGTTTGCCATGAAAGTCTCCTGCTCGGGTCGAGTGAAGCCGCAGGTCGCGGTCGGCCGGGCGATCGCGACCTGCGGACAGAAAGAATTTACTGCGTTCTGACGAAATCTCCGGTTCTGTCGCGTGCTCGGTGTCAGCAGATCTGAAACTATTTTTTGAAGACATCCTTGATGTCTTCGCCCACCTTCTTGGCACTCGCCGCGGTCTGGTCGGCGCGTCCTTCGGCAACCTTGGAGTCGTCGTTGGTGGCGTTGCCCACGGCCTCAGTAGCCTTGCCCTTGAGGTCCTGCGCGGCGTTTTTGATCTTGTCGGCTGCACTCATGGTGTTCTCTCTTTCGTGAGGTATTTCTGGGGGAGTGTTCGGCGCGGAAGCGCTGAACAAAAGTCGGGGGTGGATGTCGGTGAGAGGCATCCTCAACGGTTTAGGGAACACGCGTGGCGCGACCGGTACGCAGGCGGAAGCCTCCGCTGATCTGCAACAGGGCGGGGATGCGTAGGCCGAGGAGTTCATCGAGGGCAAGCAGGGCCTGTTCGACGACGCGCACGACGTCGGCCGGAGAGGTACCTCGGCGACAGGTCACCGAGACCTTGAGGACGGCGTCGCGGGATACCCGATAGGTCGTGACGCGGGTCGACAAGAATTCGGGGTGCTCGCCGAGCGCGTTGTGCAGTGCTTGCTCGGCAACCGTCGAATCAACCTGTGTGGTGCCCCAGTCTGAGGTCTGTTCACTGATGAGGTGGTCGGAATGGCCGCGGCCCTGCCGCAGAATGAAGCTGAGCAATAGGCCGACGACGACCAGCAACAGGGTGAGGACGATGATCCAGATCCAGCTATTGCGCGTGTTGCCGAGCGGCGTGGATTGGAGCCAGCCGGCGACCGTGCCGCCAACCCGGTCAGCAACCGAGGCCCACGCATCCCGCAGTGTGGTTTGCGTTGCGAGCAGGCCGAGCAGAACGGCTACGGCTAGCAGCACCAACCCGGTCACCAGGATGACGCTGCGGTTGAGCGCGCGGTTGGTGTTGTTCACGTTCCGACCTTTCCACCAACGGCCACAACGACCCGGGTCTGCAGTGTCGGTCGCAAGTGCAGGCTATCGAGCTGGTCTTGTACGGCCTGCTGTACCGAGTCGCTCTGCACCGGTTGGCCCGATGTCGGCACGAGCTGCACCGTGGCCAGGCGATGAGAGATGCTGACCCGGGTGTCGTCGGGGTTGATGCCGCCCACACGAGCGGCGCGCCCGGCTAAGGCGGACGCGATTACCTCGTCATCGACGACGGTCACCGTTCGCTTCGAATCGATCAGATGCCGCGGTCTGCGCCCGGGCGTGACTGCGGTGACCAACAGCACGACGGCGACAAGGGCGCAGGCGAGCGCAATAGTGCTAAGTAACGAAGCCGGCACCGTGGAAATGGATGCAACACCGGCAGCCAGTTCGGTCGGGGTCGCGAGCAGGGCCGGCTGGTTGATCACGAGCAGCACGATCTCGGCGCCGACCCAAGCGCAAAGCAGAATGACGACAACGGCCACGATGATGGCGACCGCTGACCGAGGCGAATGCAGTTCACGCCGGCTGATACGCCCATAAATTGGTGCCATCGACTCTAAAGACCGATCGGCCGGTGCCGAGTTCATTGCACCCTGCGTTCCTGTTGCACGTCGATGCCGGTCAGCCGCACGGTGACCCGGCCGATATCGGCGCCGGTGAGTTCTCCGACGCGATGAAGAATTTCAGCTTGTGACTGGGCCGAACGGACCAGAATCGTGCCGCCAGTGCGCGCGATGACGGCGGGGTCGCGGGTGATGCGAGAGAGGGCAACGACGCGAATGGCAGTATTGATCGTGAGCGCAAGCCGGCCGCGGTCATCGCCGAGCTCCACGCGGACTTGACCGGAGGGGACGCCGAGGGATTCCGCAGTGACCATTGAGACGACCTGGCGCAGCGCCCGGGGCACGATGCGGGTGCGGCCGCAGGGCGGGGGAGGAGTTACGGTCGTGGGCGGAGTACCGTCCTCTGGTGCGTCGTGTACCGCTCCGCCGAGAAACCACTCGTTTGCGGTATCGGTCGCCACGCTCACGATGATGAACGCTTTCCCTGAAACGCTCCGATCAGTGAGCCGAGGTCGAGGCGGCCGTCGACCACGCGGCCGATCAGGGCGCCGACCAGCATGGACAAGGCGACGAACAGGAACGCCCAGAAGCCCAGAATCACCCAGGTCAGGGCGAGAATCGCACCGACCAGCATTCCAGTTCGGGTTGCGTTAGTCACCGCAGTGCGGCTTTACTCGGCTCAGCATCGGCATCGTCGCTGGGCAGGTGAATATCGATGATCGTCACGTTGACCTCGGTGACTTCGAGGCCGACGAGGTCTTCAATGGCGCGAATAACGCTCGAGCGGATATCGTCGGCCACCTGCTGCAGCTGCACCGGGTACTCGGCGACGATTGTCACATCTACCGCCACCTGCGTTTCTCCCACCTCGACCGAGATGCCCTGGCTCACGTCGGTACTGTTCATTGCCTCACGAATGGCTCCCAGGGCACGGGCGGCGCCGCCGCCGAGCGCGTGCACGCCGGACACTTCGCGGGCGGCGATGCCGGCCACCTTGGCTACGACGCCGTCGTTGATGACGGTCTTGCCGGTTCCGGTGGCGGACTCACCGGCCAGCGGTAGGCTGATTGGGGCGCGGCTGCGCGGGGACTTGCTCGTCGATGCGGGGCCGGTGGTGTCGATGAGATCCATGGAAAAAGCTCCTTCGTATCGGGCCGTCTGGTCTAGCCAGAACGGATTCTTACCTGTAAGACGAAACATGTGGCGTGTTCGTCACACGAAGATGAGAAATATTCTGGACTAGTTTGCCTAAGGAGGGGATGTGCCCGGCAAAGTACGTGAGCAGGTCGCGTCGCCGCTCGATGCGGCCGCCGACCACGTGCTCGCTGACCGCGCTGCCGATGGCGACCTGCGTGCCTTCGAGGTTCTCGTTCGTCGGTACGGCCCGCTCATGCGGGTTTACGCGACCCGGGTTCTTGGCTCAACTGACGAAACCGACGACGTGGTGCAGGAATCGTTCATCACGGCCTGGCAGCAACTCGGCACTCTCGACGACGGTAAGGCTGTCAAGAGTTGGCTGATGCGCATCGTGGGTCGTAAGAGCATCGATCGGCTCCGCGCTCGCCGCCCGCATGTCAATATCGACGACACGGATGCCCCGGCGCCCGAAAGTCATGCCCCACACGTCCTCGCTGAGGTGGAGTCCGAGACCGAAGCGCTCGCGCGCGTGCTCGCGGCTCTTCCCGTGGATCAACGGCGCTGCTGGACCCTACGCGAACTCGCCGAGTACAGCTACGGTGACATTGCCGTCGAGCTGAACCTGCCGCTTTCCACCGTGCGCGGACTGCTGGCCCGCGCTCGCAAGACCCTACTCCGACAGATGGAGGATTGGCGATGACCGACCTGACACCGGCGAACCGGCACTTTTTCGCCTTCGACCTCGACAGTACCGAGGGGGAACAGGCTGGCCTGAACGGGTACACCATCGAGCAACTCAGCGACTACCTTGATCGCGACCGGATGCCCGCCGATCCGGGCATCGACGATTCGCCCGACTGTGAGATCGCCCTGCGTGGTCTCGAACGACTGCGTCGAGCGCAGCGGTCATTGCTTGCGCAAGACCTCGAACGTGAATCCCGGCGCGACGACAGCTGGGTGTCGTCCATTCTCAACAACATCACGCTGGAGGCCCATGCCGGCCGGGAGATTCCGCTGGCGCACCCGTCGCCGATCGCGCGCCTCGTCGTGACGGAGGGCGCCGTGCGTGGCATGCTGCGGGAAACCGGCGATCGCATGCAGAACGTGTTCGTCGGCCGGTGTGTTCTGGTCGGCGACGTCAGCGTGCCCGGCGCGCCGATCTCCATCCGGGTTGATGTGACCGTATTCCCTGGTGAGAATATACCGCGGCTGGCCGATCAGCTGCGAGACGCGATGTATGCCACTTTGAGCAAATATACGGAGCTGGTCGTGGTGGCCATCGATATCACCGTGCGTGACCTGCATTCGCTGCCCGATGCATCCGCTGACGAACAGGAAAAATGATGACCGCGGACGTTTCCTCTTTCGACCAGCTTGACGGAGTGGTGCGCGGGGTGCCCGGTGTCGCCGCGCTGTATCCCGCCGGATCGATGGTGGCCACCGTACTCGCCGCCACCCTCGATGCGGTGGCCCAGGGAGCGACCGCAGCGCCCCTCGTACACATCGAACAGCGGGCTGACGGCATTCGGGTCACGGCCAGGATCGGCATCGGTGCGGCGGAGTCCTCGAGTGACGTGAGCGGCCGGGTGCACGACGCGATCGCCGCGCACCTCGAGCAGAGCGGTAGCCCGCCGGTCGTGCAGATCGTCGTGATCGTGGCCAGCGTGTGGCTGAACGTCTAGCCGATCACGGATGGGCGTGCTGGTCGTGCACGTGAGCTTCGGCAAGTATTTGCTCGCCAAAGCGCTGCTGCTCGGCAAGGCTGGGTACTGGCGCGAGTAGCGCCGCTAGACGCCGACCGCCATTCGCACGCCGAGGGCGATCATGACCACGGCGATGAAGCCGTCGAGCACTCGCCAGGAGCTTCGCTTTGCGAACAAGGGCCGCAGCGTTCGTGCACCGAAACCGAGCGCGAAGAACCAGACGAAGCTCGCCGTGATTGCCCCTGCTCCCCACCACCAGCGCTCGTTCGTCCCCTGCTGGTTCGCCACGGATCCGAGAAAAATCAGGGTGTCGAGATAGACGTGCGGGTTGAGCCANAGAAAAATCAGGGTGTCGAGATAGACGTGCGGGTTGAGCCAGGTGAGCGCGATGGTCGTCGCGACGGCGGCCTTGGTGCGTATCGTTGTAGTCGCGGCCGCTACGAGCACGCCGGGGCGGAAGGCGCGCACTGCGGCGAACGCACCGTAGGTGAGCAGAAAGCCGGCGCCGAGCACCCGCGCGACGACCAGAACGACCGGGGCGGCTTGAATAAGAGCGCCGATTCCCGCGATGCCGGCCAGAATGAGCACGGCGTCGGAGACCGAACAGATCAGCACCGCAGCGAGCACGGTGCGGTTCCGCCCCGCAATACCGAGCCGCAGGATAAACGCGTTCTGGGCGCCGATCGCGATGATGAGCGCGAGTCCGGTACCAAAACCGAACATGGTGGGCAGAATCGTGTCGGCGAGGTTCATCTCGTGGATAGTTTAGGGGCTCGCTATTCGGGGGCGACGCCGTTGTAGAAATGCTCGAACACCATGCTCGTACGGGTTGACGCGACCGCGGGATTGGCTGAAAGGTTGTCCAGCACGAAATCGCGCACATCGTCGGTGTCCCGGGCCGACAGGTGAATGATGAAGTCTTCGGACCCGCCGAGAAAATATAGCTGAACGACGCGCGGCATCACCCGGATCGAATCGCGAAAGGCCGGGATGTGCGTGCGGGCGCCTGCGCGAATGCTCACGCTGATCAGCGCCTGCAGGCCGAGTCCGATCGCTTTCGGGTCGACCACGGCCGTGAAACGCGTGATGATTCCTCGACTGACCAGCGAGCGCACGCGGGAGACGCACGTGGATTCGGCGATACCGGCAGCGCTGGCCAGCCGGCTGTTGGTCGTGCGGGAGTCCGCCTGCAGCGCCGCGACCAGGATGCGATCGACGTCGTCGAGGGTTTCGACCACCCGAATCCTCTTCGTTTCCGTCATCTCGCATCTCCTGACAACCGCATATTTAGTGGAATATTCTTGAAGTCTGGCAGATTCTACGTATTTGACCTAGCGGAAACGAATTAATAGGAGTCTTACCCCTATCACAGCCGATGCGTTCGGCGCTGGCAACCCGAAACGGAGCAGACATGTTGGTCGGCATTCCCACCGAGATCAAGAATAATGAGAACCGCGTGGCGATCACTCCGGCCGGTGTTCACGAACTCACTCGGCGCGGCCACGAGGTCGTCATCGAGAAGGGTGCTGGGCTGGGCTCCAGCATCACCGACGATGCTTTTCGGCTTGCCGGGGCGTCCATTGTCGACACCGCCGCCGAAGTGTGGGCCAGGGCCGACCTGCTCCTGAAGGTCAAGGAGCCCATCATCAGCGAATACCCGTTGATGCGCCCGGGGCAGGTGCTGTTCACCTATCTGCACCTCGCGGCATCCGCTGAATGCACTGAGGCTCTGATCACGTCCGGCACGACCGCGATTGCCTATGAGACCGTACAACTTACCGACCAGAGCCTGCCGCTGCTCTCGCCGATGAGCGAAGTCGCTGGCCGCCTCTCGGTGCAGGTCGGTGCTTACCACCTGATGAGCGCCAACGGCGGCAGTGGAATTCTGCTCGGCGGTGTTCCCGGAACCCCGAAGGCCAAGGTCGTCGTGATCGGCGGCGGCGTAGCTGGCGAGCACGCCGCCGCTAACGCACTCGGCATGGGCGCCGACGTGACCATCATCGATCTGTCGCTGGCTCGCCTGCGCCAACTCGAGGCCCGTTTCAACGGCGAGATTCAGACGCGCGCGTCGACCCAGTACGAGATTGCCGAGCAGGTGCGGGAGGCTGACCTGGTTATCGGCTCCGTGCTCATTCCAGGTGCGCAGGCTCCCAAACTCGTCACCGACGCCATGGTTGCCTCGATGAAGCCCGGCTCCGTGCTCGTGGACATCGCGATCGACCAAGGTGGATGCTTCGAGGGGTCGCACGCCACCACGCACGACAATCCCACCTTCCTCGTGCATGACAGCGTCTATTACTGCGTTGCCAACATGCCCGGCGCAGTGCCGGCCACGTCAACGCGCGCACTGACCAACGCCACCCTGCCCTACGTCGTCGCGCTGGCCCAGAAGGGGTGGAAGCAGGCCATCGCCGAAGACTCCGCTCTCGCCCAGGGCCTCAACGTGCACGACGGCCGCATCACCAACGCGCACGTCGCGGCTGCGTTCCACGCGGCCCTGTTGACGGTAGCCGACGCGATCGCCTGAGTCGGTCCCCAAGCGGTATCTTTCCAGCCGGCGCCCCGGCGGGTCAGGACGTCGCGACGATAACCCCGTGCAGTGCATGGCGTAGGCGAAGCAGGTCGTCCAATGGCAGATCGAGTGCTTCGACGACCCGCGGCGGGATGGTTTCAGCCACCGCCCGCAGGTTCTGTCCGCGGTCGGTCAGCGTGATATCGAGCGTTCGTTCGTCAGCTTCCCGGCGCTGCCGCCGCACGTAGCCGGTGGCTTCGAGCCGCTTGAGCAGGGGGGAAAGAGTCGCCGGCTCGAGGCGGAGGGTCTGGCCGAGGCCCTTGAGCGTGCGCGGGCTCTCGTCCCACAGGGCGAGCATCACCAGATACTGCGGATGCGTAAGCCCGAGTGGCTCCAGAATGGGCCGATACAGGGCTATGACGTTGCGTGAGGCGATGGCCAGGGCGAAGCAGACCTGGTTGTCGAGGGCGAGGGGGTTGTCGAGCGTTGACGATGTCATGGGTGTCCCGTTCCGACCCGTTGTTCTTTATGCATTTAGTTAGTACACTAACAGTCATGATACACGGCAAGATACCCTTTTCGCTCGGCACAGGTCCCGGCGGCTTCACTGCCTGGCTGAACGGTCGACTGTTTCCCATTCTCGGACCGCCGCCGGTTGGTTTGAGCGGGTCCGATCTGCTCCGCGTACAGCCTGCGCCCGTGCGTGTCTGCCCGGTCTGTGCCCAGCCAATGGACCAGCACGACATCGACCGCAGCGGCGAGCGTACCCAGCTCCACTGTCCGGTAGCCCTGCCCTAGCCAGCCGCCGCGGGCGGATACCGGGCGCAGCCCTCCGCAGACGTCAGCACAGGCACCAGTTATCCGCCCAGGGGGTAGTCTGGCGCCGATCACGGGAGATTAATGTCAACGACGGCAGACCGCGCTGACCTCAACACGTCACAGCTCGACCTCGCGATCGCCGAGTTGGCCGCAGGAAGCGTGCGGTGGGGGGTGACCCCACTCGCGGCGCGTAGCGATCTGCTGGCGCGCACCGCGGCATCCGTTTCTGATGAAGCCGAGCGCTGGGTGGCTGCTGCGGCCCGCGCCAAAGGTCTCGACCCCTCATCTCCGCTGATCGGCGAAGAATGGCTGACCGGACCATATGGGGTGCTCACCTCGGTGAACGCGCTCGGCCGCACTTTGCGGGCGCTCGCCTCCGGGCGCAGCCCGCTCGCCGGCCAGAGATTGGGGCGCGCGCCGGGCGGTCGCGTCACGGTTCCCGTATTGCCCCATAACGCGTGGGATGGACTGCTGCTCCACGGATTTCGCGCCCGGGCCTGGCTGCGACCGGGCGTCACCGTGCGGCAGGCGCAGGTATCGGCCGGCTTGGGCCAGCTCAGTCCGACAGCGACCGGCGGGGTCGGCCTCGTGCTCGGTGCCGGCAACATCAGCTCGATCGCCCCGCTCGATGTGCTGTACGAGCTCGTGGCGCACAATCGGGTCTCACTACTCAAGCTCAACCCCACTTTCGACGGACTGCTGCCGATCTATCGGGCGGCTTTCGCCCCGCTCATCGCGCAGGGCCTGCTGCGCATCGTCACGGGCGGCGCCGACGTGGGCGACTACCTAGCCCACCATGCGGGCATCAGCCATGTACACATCACCGGCAGCGCGACCACCCACAACGCGATCGTGTTCGGTGGGTCCAAGACTCCCCGCCTCGGTAAACCGATCAGCAGCGAACTCGGCGGAGTCTCCCCGATCATTGTGCTGCCCGGCCGGTGGAGCCCACAGGACCTGCGCTACCAGGCCGAACACGTGGCTACCATGCGGCTGCATAACGGCGGCTACAACTGCATCGCCGGGCAGGTACTCGTGCTCAGCGCCGCCTGGCCGCAGAAGCGCGCATTTCTCGCCGCGGTCGCCGCTGCGCTCGCTGCTGCGCCGACACGACCGGCCTGGTACCCCGGCAGCGACGAGCGGATGCGAGCGGCTCGCGCCGCCTACCCGGCCGCGCAGCCGATTCCCGGCGGGCGCCTGCTCGTCGCCGTGGCGAATTTGGCAGCATCCCCCTCTACAGCTTCCCCTTCTACAGCTTCCCCGTCCACAGAAAATATGCTGACAACGGAATACTTTGCACCCGTGCTCGGCGTCGTCGAATTGCTCGGGGATAATCAGACCTATCTTGACGCCGCCGTTCGGACCGTCAATCGTGATTTCCTCGGCACTCTCGGTGTGAATATTATTGGGCTGCCACGTACCATTCGGCGGCTTGGCCCGGGGTTTGCACAGGCCGTCACGCGCCTGCAGTACGGAACCATCGCGATCAACGCCTGGACCGGCATCGGCTTTCTCTCGGCGGCGGCACCATGGGGTGCCTTCCCGGGGCACACCCTCGATGACGTGCAGAGCGGCATCGGAGTGGTCCACAACGCGCTCCTCCTTGATGAGGTGGAACGCACCGTGGTGCGCGGTCCGTTCCGCCCGTTTCCGCGCTCGGTCGCCCACGCCGAGTGGGCGCTGCTACCCAAACCGCCGTGGTTCGTGTCGGCAAGAAGTGGCGCGCGCACCGCCCGCCTGCTGACCGAATTCGCCGCCTATCCCTCCGCGCGCAAACTGCCTCGCATTCTCGTCGCCGCATTTCACGCCTGATCGGATGTAATAGATTGGCTGCACACCCAACGATGCGAGGATCACGATGACTGGCTGGCGACTGCGCGACTTTCACTCCGACGATCTGGACGGCATTCTGCGTCTGTGGGAGGAGATCAAGGCCTCAGACACAGAACCGGTTTACGGTCTTTCCGAGGTGCTCGCCTCCTGCCAGAAGGATCACGCCGTCGTAGCGGTGCACGGCGAGGAGGTCGTCGGCGCAGCCGTCGGCCGCGCTGCTCACGCGCAAGGCTGGATCGTCTTTTTGGCGACCGCCGAAAGCTGGCAGAGCCAGGGCATCGGTACGGCTATGCTCGCTGCCCTCGAGAGCCGCATGGCCCCGCACGGCATGACTAAACTATCGGCGCTTATGCCCGAATCAGAGACGAACGTCGATCCCTTTCTCAACCGCGGGTTCGAGGTGAAGAAGAACCTGCGCTACTTCGAGCGGCACATTCCTGTGCAGCGGGAGGAGCTCAAACTGCTCGGTGAGCTGGGCGGACGCGTACTGCCGCGCGACCTCTGGCAGAAAGTCGGCGGGATGGAGCGTGAGAAGGAACTGCTCGAGCGCCGTCTGGTCATGCCCCTGGCCAAACCCGAACTCGCTGAGCAATACGGTGTATCGCCGCCCAAAGCCGTCGTATTGTTCGGCCCTCCGGGCACCGGAAAGACCACCTTCGCGAAGGCGATCGCCTCCCGCCTGGAGTGGTCGTTCATCGAGGTCTTTCCCTCCCGCCTCGCCACTGACCCGCAGGGCCTTGCCGGCGCGCTTCGGGAAACCTTTTTGAAGATCGCCGAGCTCGAACACGCGGTCGTGTTCATCGACGAGGTCGAAGAGATCGCCGCCCAGCGTTCCGGCGAACCGCCTTCGGCTATGCAGGGTGTGACCAACGAACTGCTCAAGATCATCCCGGCTTTTCGCGAACAACCCGGTCGTCTGCTGGTCTGTGCCACGAACTTCATTCGTGCACTCGACTCCGCCTTCCTTCGCCACGGACGTTTCGATTACGTTGTGCCGATCGGGCTGCCGGATGTCGCCGCCCGCCAGGCTATCTGGGAACGTTACATTCCCGATGCCGTATCGGGGGAGGTCGATCTGGCAGTCTTGGTCGAGCAGAGCGACGGATTCTCCCCGGCCGACGTCGAGTATGCCGCTCACCGGGCCTCCCAGCACGCGCTTGAAAAAGCTCTCTATAAATCCGGTGCCGGGCCCGCTATCAACGGTCCCAGCACCGAAGATTATGAGATCGCAATCTCCGAGACCCGCCGTACCGTGTCCGACGAAGTCGCAGCCGAGTTCCTCGAGGACATCGAACGCCTCGCCCGGCTGTAGGAGTGACCCTGCTCGAGCGAGAGCTGGGTCTGAGCGACAGTCGTCTCAGTCGTAGAACTAGCGCCGTGTGCGGTGCAGTGCGACGGCGACGAGTGCTTGCCAGATGACGAAGCCCTCGACGGCGAGTGAGAGCAGACCGAGCGGTTCCAGCCAGTTTCCAATGTCTCCCGTGGCCATCGGCATACCAACGGTGCGATTGACGATGAAGCCGACGATGACGGCTGCCGACAGCGCGGCGGCGGCGAGAAAGTCAATTCTCGACCCGACGACCAGTATTCGCTCAACGAGGACGGCCACGGCGAGGATGATCCCGATATAGGCAACGGCCAAATACGGAGTTTCGTCAAATTTACTGGGCAGATCAAGAATGTGGATCGCGCCTACGACGGCGAGCGAAAGTCCGACAGTGATGCGGCGCACAAGCAGGTTCTGATTGGCCATGCGCTCTCCCGTTTTCTCCCGGTGCAGCGCGCTGGACTGCACGTGTTTCTCAGTTGGTTGCGTGGTGGTCGTGGACATGAATACCTTTCCATGGGATGTTTCCCTGCCTGAATAGTGACAGGTGTTCAGCGTCCCGAGCCGAATCATTGGCAGTGCATAGCGTCCTCCGTGGTTGCTGCCAGAAATGAGCCATGTTTTTGAGATTCTCATAGGGAGCGCCAATCGGGCCACCCGAGCTGACGTTGGCGGGGTAGCGCCGGGCCCTCGTGCGGGACATCGGTTGTCAAAGGAATCCGGCCCGGTTAACATCGCAGGGTAAGACGATTCGACATCTGCGCAATTTCTCGATATCCAGGCAAGGAACCGATTTCGTGATCATTGAGGCCCAAGGCCTGACCAAGACCTACCAGTCCAAGAGCGGGCCGGTGCACGCGCTCGCCGGGCTCGACCTGCAGGTTCCCCGTGGCACGGTCAAAGCCCTGCTCGGCCCGAACGGCGCCGGAAAGACCACCGTCGTAAAGATGCTCACGACCCTGATCAAACCGGATACCGGCACGGCCGTCATCGACGGAATCGACATCATCCGCCACCCGAAATCGGTGCGACGCATTATCGGGGTCTCCGGCCAGTACGCAGCGGTCGATGAAAACCTGACCGGATTCGAGAACCTGGAGATGGTCGGCCGCCTCTACCACCTCGGTGGCGCGGCCGCGCGCAAACGGGCTCAGGAACTCATCGACCTGTTCGAGCTGACCGCCGCTGGCAACCGTCCCGTCAAGGGGTTCTCCGGCGGTATGCGGCGGCGCATCGACCTCGCCGGCGCACTGGTCATCAACCCCAAGATACTCTTTCTCGACGAACCGACGACCGGACTCGACCCGCGCAGCCGCATCGCCCTGTGGGAGGTCATCAAGCGTCTCGTCGCCGACGGCACGACCGTGCTACTGACGACGCAATACCTCGAAGAAGCCGACCAGCTCGCCGATGACATCGTCGTGATCGACGACGGCCGAGTCATTGCCGAAGGTACCTCCGATCAGCTCAAAGCCCAGATCGGCGGGCACCGCGTGGTGGTGGCCCTGGTCGACGCCACCGACGTCGGGACTGCCCGCGAGATCCTGGCCCGCCACGGCTCGGGCGAGCCCTCGGTGTCGACCGACGGCCGCGGAGTCGAGGTTGCCGTCACGGACGGCCCGACTGCGCTGCAGAACATGCTCTCCGACCTCCGTGCGGCAGAGGTCAACCTGCACGATGCCGGCATGCGCCGCCCCACCCTCGATGACGTATTCCTCAAGCTGACCGGGCACAAAGCCGATCTCACCGTTACCGACAACGACACGGATGCCGGCCCCAAGCTGTCGAAGCGAGCGCAGGCCAAGCGCGTGCAGAAACCCACGGCGGATGCCGATGCCACCGATTTGGAGAAGGTGACATGAGCCCCCGACACTCCGCTCTTCGGCCCGAGCCGGTCACACCCGAGCCGGTCACACCCGAGCCGGGTCGCGAACGAAATGAATCTCGACTGGGCACACTACCCCCGCTGCCCTCCTGGAATCCGCTTTCTCTCTGGTACTCCGACGGCTGGACGGTCACCAAGCGCAACCTCATCAAGATCAAGCGTTCGCCCGACATGCTCGTCTTCGCGGTGATCCAGCCGATCATGTTCGTGCTGTTGTTCAGCCAGGTGTACGGCGGAGCGATCGCAGTGCAGGGCAGCGACTACACGCAGTTTCTCATGGCGGGGATTTTCGCGCAGACAGTCGTGTTCGGGGCGACGTTCTCCGGCGCGGCCATGGCGCTCGATCTCAAGGAAGGCATCATCGACCGCTTTCGGAGCTTGCCGATGAACGCATCCGCTGTGCTGATCGGTCGAACGAATGGCGACCTCGCGCTGAACGCCATCTCCATGATCATCATGATGGCCACCGGCCTCGCGGTTGGTTGGCGGGTCAACACCTCGCCCCCCGAATTTCTGGCCGGAGTCGGGTTGTTGTTGCTGTTCGGTTATGCCTTTAGCTGGGTGATGGCGCTGCTCGGTATGAGTGTGAAAAGCCCGGAGGTCATCAACAATGCGTCGTTCCTCATCCTCTTCCCGCTGACCTTCGTGTCGAACGCGTTCGTACCGAGCGAGACCCTGCCGACGCCGCTGCGTGTCTTTGCCGAGTGGAACCCGGTGTCGTCGCTCGTGCAGGCCGTGCGGCAGCTGTTCGGCAACCTGGGCACCGCGCCGGTGCCTGATATCTGGACCATGCAAAACCCTATCCTGACCGTACTCATCGGCATTACCGTGATGTTGCTGGTATTCGTGCCGCTGTGTATTCGCAAGTTCGCCTCGATCAGCTCCCGCTGATCGATTCATGTTCCGATCGAAGGAGTCACTCATGTCCCAGACCGAGCACAACGTCGGAATCATTGCCGGCTTCAGCGGATTCGCGGTTTCCGACCTCGATGCTGCGCGCACCTTCTACGCCGAAACCCTCGGCCTCGAGGTCACGGTCGAGGAAATGGGGATGCTGAACATCGCGCTGCCCGGCGGCGCGCAGGTCATCGCCTATCCGAAGCCGGATTTCGTGCCGGCCACCTATACGATTCTCAATTTCGCGGTCGTCAACCTCAATGCGACCGTCGACGAACTCACCGAGCGTGGTGTGGAGTTTTTGCGCTACGACGGTTTCGAGCAGAATGACAAAGGCATCGCAGCCGGCGCCGGAGCGGCCCCCGATATTGCCTGGTTCACCGACCCCGCCGGCAATATTCTGTCGGTGCTCCAGAACCCGTAGTTCTTAGTGTCCGCGGCCTTTGCTCTTGTTGGGGTTCTTGGTCGGCCGGGTGCGGCCGGGGGCGCTCTCGGTTCTCTTACGCACAGCAGGTTTCGCTTTTGCGGTGGCAACCCGAACGGCTTTCGCAGCGGCCTTCGCTTTGTCGGTCTTCTTCGGTTTGCGCGGTGGCTTTTGCGGGCGGCCATCGCTTGGAACTTTGGGCTGCTCTCCATCTGCGCTCGCGGCGGCGTCGGCCGCAGCGGGCGCGCCGGCATCCGTTCGCGAACTCGCCTTGGAGCGCCCGCGCACGATGCCGATGAACTCTTCGATGTCGTCGGTGGTCTCCCGGGTGATCCAGGTGAGGGCGATCTGGGTGTCGGCCACGTCGGTGACCGGGCGGGAGATGACGTCTTTGCGGCCGTACAACCGGGCGATCGAGTGCGGCACGATAATGATGCCGACGCCGGCGGCGACCTGCTCCATGGTCTCGTCGAGGTCTCGCATCAACGGCAGGACCCGACGGCTGCCGTCGCGCACCTCCGCGGCGATGTCGCGCCACTCGGGCACATCATCGGGGTTCTGCAGCAGGTGTTCGTCGGCCAGGTCGGACAGCAGTACGGTCTCGGCCTGCTCGATGATGTGATCCTTCGACGCGACCACGACCGGAATCTCGTTGTACAGGTTGATGACGCTCAGATTGGTGTCGTCGATCGGGAGTCGCACGAGGCTGACTTCGGCCCGACCGTCGTGCAGCACTGAAATCTGCTCAGCGGCCTCGGTGCGAAACACTGTCAGCGGCACGTCGGGGCGGCGGTCGCCCCAGATGCGGGTCCATTTGGTGGGGGTGACACCGGCGACGAAGGCGATGGAAAAGCTCACCGGCATCCTTTCTCAAAACTTGCGGCCGCGCATTTACCAGCAGCGTGCGATTTGCCCAAACGAGCGCCCTCTCAGGCTATACGCTTGACCAATGAGTTCCGAAAAGAAGCCCCAGACCATGAAGCCCGCCACGGCGGCCCAGAAACTCGGGATTCTGCTCGACGCGGCACCGGCTGGGTTCCAGACCGAATTTGTCAGCCGCA
This sequence comes from Cryobacterium sp. Y57, assembly GCF_002929505.1. GTDB lineage: Bacteria > Actinomycetota > Actinomycetes > Actinomycetales > Microbacteriaceae > Cryobacterium. Next base: position 49,555 of record NZ_PJJL01000061.1, on the reverse strand, counting down.
CCGAGTTGGCCGAGCTCATGGCAAACCCGCCCGAATGGTTGGTCGAGTTGCGCGCCAACGGTCCGCACCCGCGCCAGGTTGTCGCCGCCAAGCTTGGCGTCTCCATCTCCGGCCTGGCCCGCAGCGAGATCACCGACCCGCTGAGCACCGCCGAGATCGCCGCCCTGCTCCAGCAGCCGCCGGCCTGGCTCGTGCTGGAACGTTCCACCCAGGCTGGCGTGCGCGCCGACCAGATCGCAGTGAAAGACCGCGACGCCCAGCGCGCGGCCAAGAAGGCGCATGTCGAGCGCCAGGCCGCCCAGGAGCAAGCCAAGCGCGACCGCTAGCACTTTCGTCCCGTGGTTCGATCGCGCTGTTCCCAGCCCGGTCCTGAGCGTTTTTAGGCCACCGGTCCAGTCTCACTTTCACCGTACTGGGCGCGCAGAAAGTTGACGACGTCGTCGAGTTCGGCCTGAGAGATCGAGTGGGAAAGTCCGTTATAGATGCGCTCGGTGAGCGTGCTGTGCCCGGGCAACCAGGCCCGGGTACGCTCTACCGCGCTGGCCGGAATGACACCGTCGGCGGTTCCGCGTCCCCAGAACACCGGAACCGCCTGATCCGCCAGCACGGTATCACCGCGTTGCGAGGCGGTCGCGACGAATCCGGAGAGATTCACCGCGAAGCTGAACCGATTCGGCGAGGCGCGCAGCAGCGCGAGCGCCATGGCGCCGCCCTGCGAGAATCCGAGCAGACCGACAGACCGATGCTGCTGCGGCAGGGCGTCGAGCCAGTCGAGCACCGCGGCAACGGCCGCGTCCACCGTCGCGGTGTCGGGATTGCCCGGATCGCTGATAGGAAACCACGCCCATCCCGCGCCGACCCGCAGGGGCGCGCGCAACGCCGCGATCACCGGTTCGAGCGGCAAATGTGGAGCGAGCGAGAACAGGTCGCCCTCGTTCGAGCCATAGCCGTGCATGATGATCAGCAACGGTCGATCAGTCTGATCGGCGCCGCTCGTCGACCAGAGCACGGCAGCCGTGTCGATGGGGGTACTGGTGGTCATGGGGTCCTCCCCGGTACGCGCGACGCATGGGCGCCGCGCACCCCATACTTCCATTGCTCGCTGCTTCTCGCACCGAGCAGCGCTGCGCGTGCGCGCACGGTGGCCACGTAAGACAGAATGGCACTATGAGCGTGCGAACCCCTGACCCAGACCCGGACTGGACGCAAAAGCCCCCCGCGGGAGCCCCGAACACGAATCCGGGCTGGCTGAAAGATGTCGAACTCGCCGAGATTCGTCGGCGGCTGCCCATTCTCTACATCGAGGCCGTGCCCGTTCGAGTGGATGGCCTCGGCCAGGTTGTGGAGGTCGGCGTGCTGTTGCGCGCCCGACCGACCGGCGAAATGACCCGGACTCTGGTCTCGGGCCGCGTGCTGTACGGCGAAACCCTCAGGGACGCACTGTTTCGTCACCTCGAAAAAGACCTCGGTCCGATGGCTTTTCCGCAGCTGCCGACCAGCCCCGTGCCGTTCACCGTCGCCGAATACTTTCCCATGCCCGGCATCACCGCCTACACGGATGACCGCCAGCACGCCGTCTCGTTGGCCTACGTCGTTCCCGTCAGCGGTACCTGCGACCCCCGGCAGGACGCGCTGGAGATTACCTGGATGACGCCGGCCGAGGCCGCATCCCCGGGCGTATCAGCCGAAATGGAGGGTGGCCGCGGCACACTGCTGCGCGCAGCCCTCGCTTCGGTCGGCCAGCTGTACTGACGCGCCCAGAAGCCGGCGCTGGTTGGACCCAGTACCGGCTTCCCTGACGCGTGCCGCGTGCCGCGCAGGGAGTAGCCGGGCCACAGCATCCGTTGTGACGACCCGGCCGCTAGTGGGAGGGCAGCAACGCCGAACCGAGGCCGAGCGTGTCGAGGAACAGGTGTACGTAGCGGTCGACGTCGACGTTGAGGGCAACTTCAGCGGTCTCCCATTCTTCGACCAGGCCGTGCACGATGTCCTCGCCCGGATGCGTACGCTTGTCGGCGATCGTCTGGCCGCGGCCGTAGCCGGACAGTTGCACCCGTAGGGGGAGCATCGCCGTCTCCAATGCGCCCGGGTCGACCAGGGCGCAGAGGGCGCCGGCATCGCCGATCAGGCCGGAATAGTCGGCGTTGCGGCCCGAACCAAGCGCGATCCGGTTGCCGAGTAGCTGTCCGACGACGTGGGCGAGGTCGGAGTCGCTGTGCATGAGTGCAGTGGTGACGTGCTCCGGAACCGCAACCTGGTTGAACACGTCGAGTCCGTACATAAAGGTGGGCACGCCGGAATCAAGCACGATGGCGGCGGCTTCCGGGTCGTGCCAGACGTTGAATTCAGCGACGGCGGTGGCGTTGCCGACCGTAGTGGATCCGCCCATGAAGACGATGCGCTCGATGTTGCTGACCACATCGGGGTACTGGCGCAGCAACAACGCCAGGTTGGTTTGCGGGGCCAGTCCAACCAGGGTGACCGGATGCGGGCTGGCCACAATCAGCTTGTGCATGAGCTCGACCGAACTGATCGGCTCTGCGCGTCGGTCGGTCGGTGGAAGCTGCAGGGTACCGAGGCCACCTTCGCCGTGCACATGCGCGGCCGATCGGGCTGGCTCGAGCAGAGGGCGCCGGGCGCCGGCAGCGACTGGAATATACGGGGCATCTGCGACATCGAGAATACGCAGGGTGTTCTCGACAACGCGCTCGAGCGAGGCATTGCCGGCCACGCAACTAATGCCGAGCACGTTGATGTCCGGGTGAGCGAGCGCAAACAGAATGGCCAGGGCGTCGTCGACCCCGGTGTCAACGTCGAGGATGACGGGGATCGCCTGGAGGGCCGTGGAATTAGTCATCCGCTCACCCTATTACTTTGAATATGCCCCCAAATCACACCAGGGGTTTTTGAGCCGTAATCGAACGCCGGCGGGCGAAGTGTGCACGTGTGAGTGGGCCCTATCGAACCAGGCGCACCTCGTGCAGTCTCTCGCCGAGCACCTCTTCATTGCGCTCGAGACCATCCGCGAGGTAGCCATTTCGGGCGTAGAAAGCGTGGGCCCGGGGGTTGTCAGCGGCTACCCACAACGACGATGGGCCCGGGTCGACGACGGAATCGAAGAGTTGCTGGCCAACGCCTAAACCATGATTGGCCTCGAGCAAGTACATGAAGAACAACTCGTTCGGGGTGGGATGGTCACCGTCGCGCGTTGGTCCGCTGCCGGCGAAGCCCACTATCTCGCCATCGACGAGCACGACATGTTGGCGGTACTGCGCGCCCTGGGCCGTAAAGCGGCCCCAGAGGGCGGCCAGACGCTGCGGCCGCAGCTGCGACAGGGCGGCCTGGCTGAGCAGGTGATCATAGGTTTCATGCCAGCAGGCGGCGTGAACGCGGCCCAGGCTTTCGGCATCTGATTCACTGACGGGTCGAACGACAACTGTGGTGTTCATGCTTCGACACTAACCGTGTTTGGGAGTGTGTCGTGACGTTTCGATACCCCAAACGGGCCGATCTCGAAAAGAGACCGACCCGTTTTCACTGTTGATTCATGCGGATGCTGCGGGATGAGTCCGTGAAGACTAGCCCTGCGAGCGACGCGGAGCCGAACGACCGGCCCCACCCGAACCAGGTCCGCGAACGAGTCCGCCGACCTGGAGGCTGCCGACGCGCGCTCCGCCGGAACGGCCAGCGGCCGAACCGGAACGAGGTGCGCTGGCGGCGCCAGCCGGACGGCCGGATCGCTCGCGACGAGCGCCGCCGGCCGAGGCCGCGTCGCCGCCACGGCCACGGCCGCCGTCGGTGCGGTCGGGGCGCTCGGTACGGGCACCGTCGCGATTTGCCCCGGAGCGGCTGGCACCGGCATCGCGGCCGCCACGGCTGGAGTCACCCTCACGGCTGGGGCGACCACTGCGCTCACCCTGGGCACGGCCGCCTTGCGAACGGCCACCCTGCGAGCGACCGCCCTGTGACTGGCGCTGTTGCTGCGGTGCCTCGACGCGGGGAGCCGGCTTGACGTAGGCGGCGACGTCGCCAACGAGGGCGTCGACGGCGGGAGAGGAGGAGTCCACGCGTTGCGGGGTCACCTTGATGGCGGCCTTGCGCAGCAGGGCGTCGGTGTCGCGCTTCTGCTCAGGCAACACCACGGTAACGACGTCACCGGCGTGACCGGCGCGGGCGGTACGGCCCGAACGGTGCAGGTAAGCCTTGTGCTCGGCCGGCGGGTCAACGTGGATCACGAGTTCGATATCGTCGACGTGCACGCCGCGAGCGGCGACATCCGTTGCGACGAGAACCTTGACGGTGCCGGCGCTGAACGCAGCGAGGTTGCGGTCACGGGCCACCTGCGAGAGGTTTCCGTGCAGGTCGACGGAGGGGATGCCCGCGTCGGTGAGGCTCTTGGCGAGCTTCTTGGCCTGGTGCTTGGTACGCATGAAGAGGATGCGACGGCCCGAGCCGCTCGCCAGCTTCTGCACGAGCTCTTTCTTGGCGTCGACGCCGGACACCTCGAACACGTGGTGGGTCATGGCCGAGACAAAGCTGTTGGCCTCGTCGACCGAGTGCATCACCGGATCGTGCAGAAAACGCTTGACGATTTTGTCTACGCCGTTGTCGAGGGTGGCGGAGAACAGCATGCGCTGGCCGGTGCCGGGTGTCTTGTCGAGAATGCGGGTGACGACGGGCAGGAAGCCGAGGTCGGCCATGTGGTCGGCTTCGTCGAGCACGGTGATCTCGATGGTGTCGAGGTTGACAAAGCCCTGCTTCATGAGGTCTTCGAGCCGGCCGGGGCAGGCTACGACGATATCGACGCCGGCCTTGAGGGCGGCGACCTGACGGCCCTGCGAGACGCCACCGAAGATGGTGGTGGTGTTGAGGCCGTAGGCCTCAGCAAGGGGGGTGATCGCGTTGGTGATCTGAGTGGCCAGCTCGCGGGTCGGCGCGAGGATCAGGCCGAGCGGGCGGCCCGGGCGACGCTTGCCGCCGGCGAGGTTGCCGCCGAGGCGCGAGACCATCGGGATGGAGAAGGCCAGGGTCTTGCCCGAGCCGGTCTTGCCCCGGCCGAGCACGTCGCGGCCGTTCAAAGTGTCAGGAAGAGTATCGACCTGAATCGGGAAGGCGGTGTCGATTCCCTGGAAAGAGAGAACCTTGACCAGGGGAGCCGGCACGCCGAGCGTGCCAAAGGTTGTAGACAAAATGGTGCCTTTCAGGGCATCAGTCTCCTCGCCCGTTCGCTTTACCGCGCAGCGGTAAGCAAACCAGGAGGATTCACATGGCGAAGGTGCCGAAGGGCACATCCGTTCGCCGTAAGAATGTTTCATTCGAAAAATCAGGTCAGCCCTGGTGGGCCGCCGGATAGAGAAGAGGGCGTTCTACGACGCAGCAAGCGCAACTACGCACTCGCAAGTACCCCTACTCTAGCGGATGCTGTCAAATCCGCGGCAGAGCCCTAGAAATGGTCGCCGCGGTAGAGCTCGCCGACCGGCACGTCGACGTCGATGATGTTGCCGTCCTGAGGCAGCGGACAGGCCCACATCGGGTCGTACGCGCAGGAAGGATTGTAGGCGAAGTTGAAGTCGAGGATGAGGCTGTCGTCGCCAGTGCCCGGGCCGAGGTCGGCGCCCTTGATGGTGTCGAGAAGGTAGCGTCCACCGCCATAGGTTCCGTCGCTCTTGCCAGCGAGGGCGTCTTTGAGCGGCAGAAACAAGCCGCCGCCGTAACTCGCCAGTCGCCACACGTCGAGCGAACCGAGGTAGGGCAGCCGCACGGTGCCGACCAGGTCGAATGGCACCGTGCCGTCAGTTCCCGTTTCCACGTTCATGCGATGCGGCTGTTCAGCCCGGTGCACCTCTACCTCGAAGCGCCAGTCGGGGTCATAGGGGGCAATCGGCAGTCCGGTGAATGCCGCGCGGTCGTCGCGCAGTAATGGGGACGACGGATGCCCGCCGAACAGTTCGTCTCGCCCGGAACGCCACAGTTCGTGCCCGTTCGCCGGGCTGGTCGCGCTTTGCTGACGCACCCCCGCGTACAGGCCGGTCACAAGGCGACGCCAGTCGGCGATCTGTAGGGCAGCGAGGGTAGAGCTCATAGTGGCTACGCTACCGCCGAGGGCGTGATTCACACGAAGCGAACTGCTACGACCTGGCGTTCCCGGCGGGGATCACGCGTTACGCCGACGGCACGAAGTCCGGGTCGTCGATGCCGATGTCGTACTGCCAGTTGGGCGCGAGGTGCTTCAGGCGCAGCATTCGCCACTGCCAGAACGCCCAGAAGATCGGCCAGAGCGCGATCGTCGCCGGGCGTCCGCGAAAAATGAGCTGGTCCCGGTACAGCGTTTTGCCGGTGCCGGCCGGGTCAGGGGCGATCGCCATGCGGTGGTCCCAGAGCGTGACCGCACTCAGTGCGCCCGACACACCACGACCGGTATCGTGCAGAATTCGCACCCCATCGGCACGGTGCGTCGAATTGGCCAGCCGAATGATCTGGGTGCCCATCGGCACCAGGCCGAGCATGGAGAATTCGGCGGGGTGTTCGCCTGGCTCCCAGCGGGTGGGAAAACCATCGGCTTCGAGCGACTCCACCGCCATGAACGGGCTACTCACCTCACGGAAGACGGCCGGGCTGTGGATGGCGTGCCAGGCGGCATCCGGTGGGCAGTCGAGGATCTCTTTGAGCAGTACGCGCATTAACCCAGTTTGGTCTGAGCGTGGCGTGCGGCACAACTAAATGCAGTACAAATGAAAGGTGGCAATTCGGTTCTGGCTCGGCGTTGTACACCGCGAGCACGTGCTGCGCGGCGTCGATTTGGGCATCGCCCGCGCCAACCGCGGTGCCGGAGACCTCCTGAAGCAAATGGGGGAAGCCGATGGCATCGTCTACTACTCGCCGAAGACCGCGATCGAGGGCGATCCGCTCAGGGAGTTCACCGCGATCGGGCGCATCGCGGATGCCCACCCGTATCAGGTGGGCGACCCCGGTAACTCGTGGCGACCCTGGCGACGCCGGGCCGACTACGACCTGGATGCCTGGCCCGCGAGCATCCGCCCACTGTTGTCGGTGCTGCAACTGACCCAGGGCAATCCCAACTGGGGGTTCCAGCTGCGCCGCGGCGTGCTTGAAATCTCGCGGCACGACTTCGAGATGATCCGACAGCAGATGCGGCGGCCCTCCGCCGACGACCGGTAGGGCGTTTGGTCAGTATTTTTTTATAGACTCAAACGCATGAATGGCGATCTCTGGTGGGTACCCTCGGTCATCGTTGTCGGCCTCGTGGTAGCCGGAGTCTGGGCGCTGGTGGCAGCCTCGCGTCGGCGCACGCGAACCCGGCTCGGGCAGATCAGCGCTGCCGCCACCGAGCTGGAGCGCAGCGCTTCGAGCAGCTTGGTGCGCGCCGACGACCTCGTGCAGGACGCCACCGACGAACTCAGTTTCGCCATCGCCCAGTTCGGTGAATCGTCGACGCGGGAGTTTGCGACAGCGCTCACGACGTCCAAGCGCCAGCTCAGCGACGCCTTCGCGCTGCAGCAGAAGCTCGACGACGCTGTACCGGATACCGCTCTAGAACGCACCCGCTGGAACCAGCAGATTGTTCAATTCGCCGATGAGGCGACCGCTCGACTGATCAACCAGGCCCGCAATTTCACCGCCAAACGCGGCGTTGAACGTAATGCCCCGCAGCAGATTGATGAACTGCGCCGTCGCCTCGACCGAATGTCCGATCGGCTTGCCGGCGGCGCGAACACCCTGGCCCGACTGGGCTTGAGCTATTCCGCGGCGGCGCTCGCGCCGATCAGCGGCAACGTCGGTCGGGCCGGCACCGCCCTCGAAGGGGCGCGGACGAGCGCCGATGCCGCGGCCACCCGCCTCGAAGCAGCGTCGTCCGAACCGGTGGGGGAGCAGTTGCAGGCTGCAGAGCACGCCCTATTTCAGGCAATGCAACTGCTCGATGCGATCGAAACCGGCGAAGACCAGCTTCATCGCGGCTTCGCCATCCTGAAACAGGCACTGGATGCTGCCAGCATGGAACTGACCGAAGCCCGCGCCCTGCGCGACAATCACGAGGAATCCGACACGAGCGCGTCGCTCAATCACGTCATCACCGACGCCGCAGCGGTCCAGGCATCGCTTCGCGAGCCCGTTCGGCTGAGCGACCCGGCCGCAGATCTGTTGACCCTTGAGACGGCGATGAACGGGCTGGACAGCATCCGCTCGGAGGCGCGCAACCGCCAACTGCGCCTTGACAACGCCCGAACGGCCCTGGCCGGCGCGCTGCTCACCGCGCGCAGCCAGATCACGCTCACCCGAGACTTCGTGGCTGCCAATCGGGGTCGGGTGCACGCCGCCGCGCGCACCCGCCTCGCCGAAGCCGAACGGCAGCTCGCGCTCGCCGTGGCCGAGAGCGACCCGGTGACGGCGCTCGATACCGCGCGTCGAGCGATGACGCACGCAACGGATGCCGACGCCCTGGCCCGCTACGACGTGCACTGACCCGCGGTCGCCGAACGTCGGCCGCTGAACGTCGCGGCCGCTGAACGTCGGTCAGAGCGAACGTCGGTCAGAGCAACGGCGGCAGCCGTGGCCCCGCGGAGGCCGCAGCCCGACGCCGGATGGCCGGCGTGATTTCGCGCCGCAGCCAGCTGATGGCGTGGGCCTGGTCGAAGCGGCGCGCGCACAGGCCACAAGCCAGGGGCCGGGTGGGCTGTCGATATCGAAAGTGAGTGTGGCCGGCGGGGCAGGTGCCCACCCACGGGGCGAGCTCATTGGCGATCTCGCCGTCGTGGGTGCGCTTGCCGTCGTAGCCGAGGTCGAGTGCCATTTTCTTCCAGCGGGGTCCGTGCCCGGCGCGCGACCCGGCCAGGGCATGCGCGACCTCGTGCAACAGGATCTGGTGCACGTCGTCGTCGGCATACCGGGAAGCGAGGTAGCGCGAGACAGTGATGTGCTTCGCACTGAAATTGCACAGGCCTGCCCGCTTCTTGGCATTGTCGAAGCCGAAGGTCCAACCGGGGTCAAGGTGCGCCGCGATGAGCGCGTCGGCCCACCGGCGCACCTGCGTGAGATCGGCCATCAGGGCGCCTGCGTTCTCGCGCCGCACAAGGGGGTCCGGGCGAGATGTATCGTGTGGATCATCAGGGACCGACCGCTACCTGAAAGAGCCGGTCATCGCCGGCCGCTGGGGAGCCTCGGCCATCCGTGTTATTACTCACAAACCACAGTGTGCCAGCAGGGCCCGACACCACATCGCGCAATCGGCCATAGTCGTGCACAAACCACTCGGTGGGTTCGGTTGTGGAGGACGGGCCGGTGATGGGGATGCTCCAGAGTCGTTGACCGCGCAGGCTCGCCATGAAGATGGTGTCGTTCACGATGGTGATACCGCTCGGGCTGGCCTGGTCGGTCGACCACTGCTGTTGAGGATCGATATAGGCAGCGTCACCGGCTTGGCCTTCAACCAGCGGCCAGCCGTAGTTGCCGCCGGGAACGATCCGGTTGAGCTCGTCCCAGGTGTTCTGACCGAACTCGCTCGCCCACAGCTGCCCACGTGAGTCCCAGGCAAGCCCCTGCGGATTCCGGTGCCCGAACGAGTACACCACGGAGCTAAAGGGGTTGTCCGCTGGTACGCCGCCGGTCGGCGTCAGTCGCAGAATCTTGCCGCCGAGCGAACCCAAGTCCTGGGCGTTGGCCGTGTCTCCGGCATCTCCGGCGGTCGCGTAGAGCAGGCCGTCCGGCCCGAACGCGATGCGACCACCATTGTGATTTCCGGCCCGCGGGATTGAATCCAGCACGAGCGTGGGCGCCCCGAGGGTGTGGCTGCCCGGCGAGCCGGCCAGCGGCATCCGCTCGATGCGGTTGTCGGTTGCGGTTGAAAAATAGGCGTAGACCCAACCGGTACCGCCGGGAGCCGCTTCGTCGGCCAGAAAAGCCAGGCCGAGCAGCCCGCCCTCACCATTGGGCTGTGCGGCCTCGATCGTGCCAGCTACGCGCAGGCTGCCACCGGGAAGCAACTCGCGCACCCGGGTCGTGTCGCGTTCGCTGATGAGGGTGGCGCCGCCGGGCAGTCGCAGAATCGACCATGGAGCCTGAAGCCCGGAGGCGATCACGACCGGTTCAGCGACCGGATGCACCGGCGTCGGGTCCGCGGTCGCGGTCGCGGTCCCGGTCGCGACAAGCGTGGAGGGGGCTGGTGTCGATGTCTCCGGTGTGGCGCGCGGCGCATCAGCGCTGCACGCGGCCAGTGCCAGAACCAGCAGGGCGGCCGTCACTGGGGCCGCCGCGCGCCGAAACGCATGAAAAGTCACCGTTCTCACCTCGCCTTCGTGGTGAACACAGCATGCCGTAGAACGCGCCCGACAACCAGTACCCCGCCACAACGCACCGTAACTCCTGCAATGTGCAGCGCCGCTCTCCGGGCGCCGCGAAAGTACGCGGGTGGTTGAGGCGCAGGCATCAAATTGCAGGAGTTATGCAGGAAGGGAATTGGACCCGCGGGCCGCGATGTGCGACTCCACTACTGCAACGGCAAGCAGTGAGCTGTCGAGTTCGTCGGCGTCGGCGCCGTCTTTCTCGCGCAGAAACACGGCCGCGGTGAAGTCCGCAAGCGCGCCGTCGAGGTTGCCCTGGTCGAAATACACCTTGCCGCGGTGCTGCCGGGCGTAGGCGGCCAGCCGGGTCCATTCGTGCACCTCAGAGTCGAGGATGCAGTGGGTCAGTTCGCTCGCGGCCTCGTCGAGCTTGCCCTGAAACTGCAAAACCTGGGCGCGACGGATGCGACTGGCCACCGCCTGCTCCCGGTTGCCGGTGAAGCGGGACTGGCGCAGCGCCTCGTTCGCGATTTCCCAAGCTTCGTCGAGCCGGCCGACCAGACGCAGCAGGGCGACTTTCTCGTTGAGGGCGGCCAGGCTCCGCAGGTTGCCGAGCTCGATGAGCCGCTCGCCGGCGGCCAGCAGGTCGACTTTTTCGCGCAGAGTGATGGGGTCGTAACCGATGATGAAACTCAGGGTGTGTTCCTGTAATGACGAGGGCGGCCGGGGCCGCGCGGGATGAACGGGTGCCCCCAGAATACCGCCGCCGATGTGAATCTGGTCGCAGGTCAGTGCCCAATCTGAAACACCGTGCGGCCGGGCAACGGCGACTGCGTCGACGTCTCGTCGGTCGCCACGAGCGACCCGGCCATGAACTGCTTCAGCTCGGTGCCCTCGATCACCTTGGCCGGGTGCGGTCCGTTCGCAAGCAGCCGGGGGATCCAGTTGAGGTCGATCGGGGTGTGCGCGGCGATGAAGACGATGTTCCCGAAGCGGCGGCCCTTGAGCACCTGCGTCTCGGCGAATCCGATCACGTGCGCAAACACCGCCGAGAGGGTTGCGGCCTGGCCGCGAGCGAACGCGAGGCCGGGGCCATCTGCTACGTTAACGGCGAGCACGCCGCGCGGTGACAGCAGTGGAGCGGCGAGAGCGAAGAATTCGCGACTCGTGACGTGTTTCGGGGTGCGCGCGCCCGAGAAGATATCGACCACGACAAGGTCGACGGCTCCCGTGAGTCCGGCCGGCAGCTTGCCGAGCACCTCGCGGGCATCGCCGTGGCGCACGCGCAGCTGGGCACGCTTATCCCACGGCAAAACCTCCCGCACGAGGTCGATCAGGTCGCTCTCGATCTCGACGACCTGCTGGCGGGAGCCCGGCCGGGTCGCCTCCACATAGCGCGGCAGGGTCAGGGCGCCCGCGCCGAGGTGCACGGCGGTGATCGGCTCGTGCGGTTCCCCGAGCAGGTCGATGACGTGCCCGATGCGCTGGATGTACTCGAAGAACAGCTCATCGGGGTGGTCGATGTTCACGTGCGACTGCGGCGTGCCGTCGACCACGAGCTGGAAGCTGCCGGGGGTGAACCGGTCCGGTTCGATCACCGCCGTGTGCCCACTCAACTTCAAGACGACAGCCGGATGCTCGTCGGATGCCTCACCCTTACGCCCAGTACTCATGGTTCCAGTCTGCGCCCTGGCTGCTCGCGATCTGCGCGCACCATCCGTTCCGGGAGCATAAGACCTGCCGCTTTGCGGTGGCCAAGCGGACACTTCGTGCGCTTACGCGGTGGGTAGTGCGGTGGGTAGTGCGGCGGGTTATACCTGAGAATTTACACATATGCAAGATTCGGGTGGACATGCCACTAATTGAGGCATATGCTTACTCCTTACGCTCCCAGAAAAACCTTGCCTTCATATTGCGGTCGGCTTTGCGTGTTCAAGCCACCTTGAGGCACACTTCCTACGAGATTCCTTCCTAGGGTCTGCGGAGTCATCACCAATAACAATAACTAGACCTGACGGGGTCCACGGAGGTTATTTCCTTGGCTGCTGCGCGCAACGCAACCACCAACTCACCCAAGAACGGCCGCTCAGCTGAGCGCCTGTCGTTCGCAAAGATCAGCGACCACTTGAACGTTCCGGATCTGCTTGCTTTGCAGACCGAGAGCTTCGACTGGCTTGTCGGCAACGACATCTGGAAGGCTCGCATCGCCGAGGCCCAGAAAGCCGGACGCCAGGACCTGCCGAATCGCACCGGGCTCGATGAGATCTTCGAGGAGATCTCGCCCATCGAAGACCTCGGTGAAACGATGCAGCTGTCCTTCACCAACCCGGAGCTCGAGCCGGAGAAGTACACCATTGACGAGTGCAAGGAAAAGGGTAAGACCTACTCAGCACCCCTCTATGTGAACGCTGAGTTCATGAACCACCTCACCGGTGAGATCAAGACCCAGACCGTGTTCATGGGTGACTTCCCGCTGATGACCCCCAAGGGTACCTTTGTGATCAACGGCACCGAGCGTGTCGTCGTGTCGCAGCTGGTGCGCTCCCCGGGCGTGTACTTCAACCGCGAGCAGGAGAAGACGTCTGACAAGGACATCTACTCCGCCCGTGTCATTCCGAGCCGCGGTGCCTGGCTTGAATTCGAGATCGACAAGCGCGACCAGGTCGGCGTGCGTATCGACCGCAAGCGCAAGCAGTCCGTCACCGTGTTCCTGAAGGCCCTCGGTCTCACCAGCGAAGAGATCCTTGAGGAGTTCAAGGGCTACGCGTCCATCGAGCTCACCCTCGAGAAGGACAACATCCTTACCAAGGAAGAAGCCCTCAAGGACATCTACCGCAAGCTCCGTCCCGGCGAGCAGGTTGCCGCCGAGGCCGCGCGTGCGCTCCTCGACAACTTCTTCTTCAACTCCAAGCGCTACGACCTGGCCAAAGTTGGTCGTTACAAGATCAACCGCAAGCTCGGTCTCGAAGCGCCGCTGAGCGACTCCGTACTGACGCTGGCGGACATCCTGGCCACCATCAAGTACCTCGTCGCCCTGCACGACAACCAGACCACCCTTCCGGGTCTGCGCGACGGCAAGATGACCGACATCAACATCGACATCGACGACATCGACCACTTCGGTAACCGTCGTATCCGTGCCGTAGGCGAGCTCATCCAGAACCAGGTGCGTACCGGCCTGTCCCGCATGGAGCGCGTCGTTCGTGAGCGCATGACCACGCAGGACATCGAAGCGATCACCCCGCAGACCCTGATCAACGTGCGTCCCGTCGTGGCTGCGATCAAGGAGTTCTTCGGTACGTCGCAGCTCTCGCAGTTCATGGACCAGAACAACCCGCTCGCCGGATTGACGCACAAGCGTCGCCTCAGCGCGCTGGGCCCGGGTGGCCTCTCCCGTGACCGCGCCGGCGTCGAGGTGCGAGACGTTCACCCCTCGCACTACGGCCGCATGTGCCCCATTGAGACCCCGGAAGGCCCGAACATCGGCCTGATCGGTTCGCTCGCCTCGTTCGCGCAGATCAATGCGTTCGGTTTCATCGAGACGCCGTACCGTCGTGTACTCAACAACAAGGTCACCGAGACGATCGATTACCTCACCGCGAGCGAAGAGGACGACTTCATCGTCGCCCAGGCCAACGCGCCGCTCACCAAGGACTCGCACTTTGCCGAGGCCCGCGTGCTCGCTCGTAAGAAGGGTGGCGAGGTCGACCTCGTTCCCGCTGAAGACATCGGCTACATGGATGTCTCGCCGCGTCAGATGGTGTCGGTCGCGACCAGCCTCATCCCGTTCCTCGAGCACGACGATGCAAACCGCGCACTCATGGGTGCCAACATGCAGCGTCAGGCGGTGCCGCTGCTGCTGTCCGACAGCCCACTCGTTGGAACCGGCATGGAGGTCTACACGGCCATCGACGCCGGTGACGTGCTCACCGCGTCGAAGCCCGGTGTGGTTTCCGAGGTGTCGGCTGACGTCGTCACCATCCAGCTCGATGAGGGCGGCACGCAGGACTATTACCTGCGCAAGTTCTCGCGCTCCAACCAGGGCACGAGCTTCAACCACCGCGTGATCGTCAACGCCGGTGAGCGCATCGAAGCCGGCGAGGTTATCGCCGACGGGCCCGCCACCGACCAGGGCGAGCTCGCCCTCGGAAAGAACCTGCTCGTGGCATTCATGCCGTGGGAAGGCTACAACTTCGAGGACGCGATCATCCTGAGCCAGAACCTGGTCAAGGACGACACCCTCTCCTCGATTCACATCGAAGAGTACGAAGTGGATGCCCGCGACACCAAGCTGGGTAAGGAAGAGATCACTCGCGACCTTCCCAACGTGTCCCCGGACTTCCTCGCCGACCTCGACGAGCGTGGCATCATTCGCATCGGAGCCGAGGTTCGCCCCGGCGACATCCTCGTGGGCAAGGTCACGCCGAAGGGCGAGACCGAGCTTTCCGCGGAGGAGCGCCTGCTGCGCGCCATCTTCAACGAGAAGAGCCGCGAAGTTCGCGACACGAGCTTGAAGGTTCCCCACGGTGAGCGCGGCACCATCATCGGTGTCAAGGTGTTCGACTCGCAGGACGGCGACGACGAGCTCGGCTCGGGCGTCAACCAGCGCGTGGTCGTGTTCATCGCCCAGAAGCGCAAGATCACCGAGGGTGACAAGCTCGCCGGCCGTCACGGCAACAAGGGTGTCATCTCCCGCATTCTGCCGATCGAGGACATGCCGTTCCTCGCTGACGGAACCCCGGTCGATATCATCCTCAACCCGCTCGGCATCCCCGGTCGCATGAACTTCGGCCAGGTGCTCGAAACGCACCTCGGCTGGATTGCGAAGCAGGGCTGGAACGTCGAGGGCAAGCCGAAATGGGCTGCTCGTCTTCCGGAGCACGCCTTCAGTGCTGCCCCCGGCACGAAGGTCGCCACCCCGGTATTCGACGGTGCGCTCGAGATCGAGATCGAGGGTCTCCTGGACTCCACGACCCTGACCCGCGACGGCGAACGCCTCATCGGTTCCACCGGAAAGACCCAGCTCTTCGACGGCCGCTCCGGCGAGCCGTTCCCGATGCCGGTGTCCGTTGGATACATGTACATCCTGAAACTCCACCACCTCGTCGACGACAAGATCCACGCTCGTTCGACCGGCCCGTACTCCATGATCACGCAGCAGCCGCTGGGTGGTAAGGCGCAGTTCGGTGGACAGCGTTTCGGTGAGATGGAGGTGTGGGCGCTCGAAGCATATGGAGCCGCTTACGCCCTGCAGGAACTCCTGACCATCAAATCTGACGATATCCTCGGCCGCGTCAAGGTGTACGAAGCCATCGTCAAGGGTGAGAACATCCAGGAACCCGGCATTCCCGAGAGCTTCAAGGTTCTGATCAAGGAAATGCAGTCGCTGTGCTTGAACGTCGAGGTGCTCTCGGCCGATGGCACCGCAGTCAGCCTGCGCGACACGGATGACGAGGTGTTCCGTGCTGCGGAAGAGCTCGGCATCAATATTTCCACCCGGTTTGAGTCGTCGTCCATCGACGACATCTAAGCCTGGCCCGAAGAAACTTCGAAAACTTTCCAAGGAGAGAAATTGCTCGACGTAACAACATTTGACGAGCTTCGTATTGGCCTGGCTACCGCTGACGACATCCGTCGTTGGTCGCACGGTGAGGTCAAGAAGCCCGAAACCATCAACTACCGCACGCTCAAGCCGGAAAAAGACGGCCTGTTCGGCGAGCAGATCTTCGGCCCCTCGCGGGACTGGGAATGCTCATGCGGCAAGTACAAGCGTGTTCGCTTCAAAGGCATCGTCTGCGAGCGTTGCGGTGTAGAGGTCACGAAGTCGTCGGTGCGCCGTGAGCGCATGGGCCACATTGAACTCGCTGCCCCGGTCACGCACATCTGGTACTTCAAGGGTGTGCCCTCGCGTCTCGGCTACCTGCTGGACATGGCTCCGAAGGACCTCGAAAAGGTCATCTACTTCGCCGCGTACATGGTCATCACGGTTGACGAAGACGGTCGCCACCAGGACATGCCCGGCCTCGAGAACGAGCTGCGTCTCGAACTCAAGACCATCGAGTCCAGCCGCGACTCGCGCATCGCCGATCGCCTGCAGCGCCTCGAAACCGACCTCGCAGCACTGGAGGCCGAAGGCGCCAAGAGCGACCAGAAGAAGCGCACGAAAGACGCCGCCGAAAAGGAAATGGGCCAGGTTCGTAAGTCCCTGGACGAGCAGATCGCGCACCTCGAGCGCGTGTGGGAGGATTTCCGCACCCTCAAGGTCGGCGACCTGAAGCCGGAAGACTCCGTTTTCCACGAGCTCCAGGACCGTTTCGGTATGTACTTCGAGGCCTTCATGGGTGCCGAAGCCATCAAGAAGCGCCTCGAGGCGTTCGACCTGGTCACCGAGAGCGAAAACCTGCACCTGCAGATCGCCGAGGGCAAGGGTCAGAAAAAGATCCGCGCCATCAAGCGTCTGCGCGTGGTGAACGCGTTCATCATGACCGGCAACTCGCCGGCCGGAATGGTGCTCGACGTCGTTCCCGTGCTCCCGCCCGAACTGCGCCCGATGGTGCAACTTGACGGTGGACGCTTCGCCACGAGCGACCTGAACGACCTCTACCGTCGTGTGATCAACCGCAACAACCGCCTGCGTCGTCTGCTCGACCTCGGTGCTCCCGAGATCATCGTGAACAACGAAAAGCGGATGCTGCAGGAGGCTGTCGACGCACTGTTCGACAACGGTCGTCGTGGTCGCCCCGTTACCGGTACCGGTAACCGTGCCCTGAAGTCCCTGAGCGACATGCTCAAGGGAAAGCAGGGACGGTTCCGTCAGAACCTGCTCGGCAAGCGCGTGGACTACTCGGGCCGTTCGGTCATCGTGGTCGGCCCGCAGCTCAAGCTGCACCAGTGTGGTCTGCCCAAGCAGATGGCACTCGAGCTGTTCAAGCCGTTCGTGATCAAGCGCCTGATCGACCTGAGCCACGCTCAGAACATCAAAGCCGCCAAGCGCATGGTCGAGCGTTCACGTCCGCAGGTCTGGGACGTGCTCGAGGAGATCATCCGCGAGCGCCCCGTCATGCTCAACCGTGCGCCCACCCTGCACCGCCTGGGCATCCAGGCCTTCGAGCCTCAGCTCGTTGAAGGTAAAGCAATCCAGCTGCACCCGCTCGTCTGCGCGGCGTTCAACGCCGACTTTGACGGTGACCAGATGGCTGTCCACCTTCCGCTTTCCGTTGAGGCCCAGGCCGAGGCACGCATCCTGATGCTCGCCTCGAACAACATCCTCAAGCCGTCTGACGGCCGCCCGGTGACCCTGCCCACCCAGGACATGATCATCGGTCTGCACCACCTCACCACGATGAAGGAAGGTGTGGTCGGAGAAGGCCGTGCTTTCTCCACCGTGTCCGAGGCCATTCTCGCGTTCGACCAGAAGTCGCTCGACCTGAATGCCAAGGTGCGCATCCGCTTGACCGACAAGTACTTCACCGAGGGCACGCAGCCCGACGGCGTCGAACTGGTCAACGGTCAGGCTGTGGGAACCGTTCTCGTCACCACGAGCCTCGGTCGCGCCATCTTCAACGAGGCGCTTCCGGCCGACTACCCGTACTTCGAAGACGTTGCCAACAAGGTCACCATGTCGACCATCGTGAACGACCTCGCGGAGCGGTACGTCAAGGTGGAGGTAGCTGCAACCCTCGACCGGATCAAGGATGCCGGTTTCTACTGGGCAACCCGTTCCGGTGTAACCGTGGCGCTCAGCGACATCCTCACCCCGCCGAACAAGCCGCAGATCGTTGCCGGCTATGAGAAGCAGGCCGCCAAAGTTCAGGCACAGTTCGAGAAGGGTCTCACGACCGACCTCGAGCGTCGCCAGGAGCTCATCCAGATCTGGACTCGTGCCACTGAAGACGTCGCCGCAGCAATGCAGGCGAACTTCCCGGCCGACAACACCATCAACCGCATGGTCACCTCTGGTGCTCGTGGTAACTGGCTGCAGGTGCGCAACATCGCCGGCATGCGAGGCCTCGTGAACAACCCGAAGGGTGAGATCATCCCTCGCCCGATCATCTCGAGCTACCGCGAAGGCCTGTCCGTCGCCGAGTACTTCATTGCTACTCACGGTGCTCGTAAGGGACTGGCCGACACGGCTCTGCGTACCGCTGACTCGGGTTACCTCACCCGCCGTCTCGTGGACGTCTCGCAGGATGTCATCATCCGCGAAGACGACTGCGGAACGACGAAGGGTCTCGAACTGCCCATCGCCGGAACCGACGCCACGACCGGTGCGCTCCTGCGTGACGAAGATGGCGGCCTCTTGGTCGACTTCAACGTCGAGAACGCGGTCTACGCTCGCAGCCTGGCCGCAGCCGCGGTCAACGCTGCCGGTGAGGTCATCGCCGACGCCGGAGACGACGTCGGAGACGTGCTCATCGCCAAGCTCATCGCCGGGGGTGTCGAAACCATCAAGGTGCGCTCGGTACTCACCTGCGAGTCGGCTGTCGGTGTCTGTGCGGTCTGCTACGGCCGGTCGCTCGCTACGGGCCAGCTCGTCGACATCGGTGAGGCCGTCGGTATCATCGCCGCACAGTCCATCGGTGAGCCCGGCACCCAGCTGACCATGCGCACCTTCCACACGGGTGGGTCGGCATCCGCTGACGACATCACCCAGGGTCTGCCGCGTGTTCAGGAGCTGTTCGAGGCGCGTACCCCCAAGGGGGCGTCACCCATTGTCGACTCCGCCGGACGCATCACGATCGAAGATTCGGACAAGGGCCGTAAGGTCATCCTGACTCCCGACAACGGCGACGAAGCAATCGCTTACCCGGTGTTGAAGCGTTCGACCCTTCTCGTTGAGGATGGTCAGCACGTCGACCTCGGACAGCAGATCATCATCGGCGCCGTCGACCCGAAGGAAGTTCTTCGCGTCAAGGGTGTTCGCGCGGTGCAGAAGCACCTCGTCTCCGGTGTGCAGGAGGTCTACCGTTCGCAGGGTGTACCGATTCACGACAAGCACATCGAGGTCATCGTTCGCCAGATGCTTCGCAAGGTGACCGTCGTCGAACACGGTGACACCGGATTGCTCCCGGGCGAGCTCGTTGACCGGTTGAAGTACAACGACCTCAACCGCACCGCGCTCACCGAGGGCAAGAAGACGGCATCCGCTCGCCAGGAGGTCATGGGTATCACCAAGGCTTCCCTCGCGACCGAGTCCTGGCTGTCGGCCGCTTCCTTCCAGGAAACCACCCGGGTTCTGACCCAGGCGGCCATGGAAGGCAAGAGCGACCCGCTGATGGGCCTCAAGGAGAACGTCATCATCGGTAAGTTGATCCCGGCCGGAACCGGTCTTCCCCGCTACCGCGACGTTAGCGTCGAGGCGACGGAAGAGGCCAAGGCTGAGCGTTACCCGAACCGCATCTTCACCGAAGATGCCACGTTCGCCGAGGGTGACCTGAGCTTTGTCGACTTCGACAGTTTCTCGTCGGACGACCTGACTCCGGGAACGTACAACTAGTACCCGGCAGCTCTACACGGATGGCCCCTGCTTCGGCAGGGGCCATCCGTCGTTTAAGGAGACCGTCGACGGGCCGGCGAACGGATGCCGTGGGGCGGCTTCGTGGGGCGGCGCCGCGCGCCGCCCTGCGTCGCCGGGCCCACCTTGTGAACGCGGGCCGAGTTTATAGACTGGGCCCGCGGACGGGGCCCGGGCCCCGTCCGCACAGGGGTCGGTCGGGGAAAGGGAGTGGGGAGACTTATAATCTAGAAGTAGAGTACCTGTGACTAGTTCGGGGGAGAACCGCGTGGCAACCCTGACCGAGATTCTCATCCTGCACGGTCTGCTTCCGATCGAAGCTCTCGACACCCTGTTAGCGGGAGATCCTGCCGACGAGGGCGCCGTTCGAGGGCTGGTTGACAGCGGAGTGATCACCGAGTTGCAGTTCGCGAAGGCGCGGGCCGCCCAGGCCAACCTGCCCTTCGTCGAACTGCTCGAATATGCAATCGAAGCGAATGCCCTCGCCCTCGTGTCGGCGCTGCTCTGTCGACGACACGAAGTGCTGCCAATCGGAATTGAAGGCGGGCGGCTCGTGCTCGCTATGGTCGACCCCGGCAATGTGTTCGCGCTCGACGATGTCGGTGAAGCCTCTCGACTGCGAGTGTCCCCGGTGGTGGCCGAACGCAGCGACCTGCTCGCTGCGATCGCGCGCTTTCATCGCGCCGATGACGAACTCAGCAACCTCACCACCGCGCTCGAGGAGGAGAACGATTCGAGTATGTCGGCGCCTGAGGCGTCCGATGAGGCGAGTGACGATGCCGCACCCATTGTGCGCTTCGTCAATTTGCTGGTGAGCCAGGCCATTCAGGATAAGGCCAGCGACATACACATCGAACCGGGTGAGGCCAGCCTGCGAGTGCGCTACCGCATCGACGGTGTTCTGCACGAGATGCCGAGCGCACCGAAGAGCATTCAGAACGGTGTCATCAGCCGCTTGAAAATCATGGCCGACATCGACATCGCCGAGCGCCGCAAACCGCAGGACGGCCGAATGTCGGTCAGCCACGGTGGCCGCAAGATCGACCTGCGTGTGGCCACCCTGCCGACGGTCTGGGGTGAAAAGGTTGTCATGCGTATCCTCGACAACTCGACCACGAGCATGGACCTGCGCGATCTGTCCCTGCTCGACCACAACTATGACGCCTTCAAAACGGCCTACTCGAAGCCGTACGGAATGATTCTGGTGACCGGGCCCACCGGGTCGGGCAAGTCGACGACCCTGTACACGACCCTGTATTCGGTGGCTCGCCCGGAGATCAATGTGATCACCGTCGAAGATCCGGTGGAGTATCGCATGGTCGGTATCAACCAGGTGCAGGTGAATCCGAAGGCGGGACTCACCTTCGCGAGTGCCCTGCGCAGCATTCTGCGGTGCGATCCCGATGTCGTTCTGCTCGGCGAGATTCGCGACCACGAGACCGCCCAGATCGCTATCGAGGCAGCGCTCACCGGGCACCTCGTGCTCTCCACCCTGCACACCAATAATGCACCGAGCGCGATCACGCGCCTCACCGAAATGGGCATCGAACCCTTTCTCGTGGGCAGCGCACTCGACTGCGTCGTCGCCCAGCGATTGGCCCGCCGCCTGTGCGAACGGTGCAAAATGCCTGACCTTCGGAGCCGGGAGCAGCTCGCGCACCTGCGATTTCCGCTCGAGCCGGAGCTGGCACTGCCCGTCATCTACCAAGCGAACGGATGCGCCAGCTGCTCCAATACCGGCTACCGTGGGCGGCTTGCCGTGCACGAGGTCATGACGGTGACCGAGGAGATCGAACGGCTGTGCGTGGCGCGTGCGTCAAGCGCGGAGATCGCGCACACCGCTCAGGAGCAGGGAATGGTCAGTCTCCGGGACGATGGCTGGGCCAAGGTCGGGCTCGGGTTCACCTCGGTGGACGAAATTCTGCGAGTGGTCGCTTAGGCCGAAAGGACAGTCACGATGAGTCAGGAAATTTACGAGATTCCGGTCACGCCGCCGGGCGTCGCTGCGGAAAGCTGGCCGCTCGACGACCCCGATCTTGACGTCGGGCCGGACCCCGCGCTGGTCGCGGCGCTGCGCGAGGTTGTCGTTCAGAGCGCCTCCGACCTGCACGTGACGGTGGGGGCGCCACCGTGCATTCGCCTTGACGGCGGGCTGCGGCCGATTGCCGGGGCCGCGGTGTGGAAGCGTGACAAGGTCGCCACGGCGTTGTTCAGCCTGCTGACCCGCGAGCAACGGCGCCAGTTCGACGAGGAACTCGAGCTCGACTTCGCCTACACGACCGCGGGCGCCCGGTTCCGGGTGAATTACTTTCAGCAGCGTGGAAGCGTCGGTGGTGCTTTTCGCCTGATTCCCGGGGAGATCAAACAGCTCGGCGAGCTCGGTGTGCCCGATGCGGTGGCCCAGTTCGCCCAGCTGGCCCGGGGCCTGGTGCTCGTGACCGGTCCCACCGGATCAGGTAAGTCGACGACCCTGGCCGCGCTCATCGACCTAGTCAACCGCACCCGCGCCGACCATATCGTCACGGTGGAAGACCCGATCGAGTTTCTGCACCAGCACCAAAAATCCCTGATCAACCAGCGTGAGGTCGGTCACGACACCCACAGTTTCGCATCCGCTCTCAAACACGTGCTGCGGCAGGACCCCGATGTGATTCTTATCGGAGAATTGCGTGACCTCGAGACGGTCTCGGTAGCCTTGACCGCGGCCGAGACCGGCCACCTCGTGTTCGCGACCCTGCACACCCAAGACGCCGCTCAGACCATCGACCGGGTCATCGACGTCTTTCCGCCGTACCAGCAGGGGCAGGTGCGGGCCCAGCTCGCCGCGACCCTGCAGGGTGTCGTCTGTCAGGCATTGGTGAAGAAGGTCGGCGGCGGCCGGGTCGTCGCGACCGAAATTCTTATCGTCACGCCCGCCGTCGCCAACCTCATCCGCGAGGGCAAGACCTATCAGATCGCCTCCGCCATGCAGGCCGGACGAGCCCTGGGCATGCACACTATGGACCAGCACCTCGCTGAACTCGTCAACGCCGGGTCGATCACCCGTAAGGCCGCTGAAGACAAGGCGCAGGATCAGGAAAGCCTCGCCCAACTGATTCGAAAATCGGACAGCAGCGACCTCGCTGCCGGGCCGTCGGGGTTTGACGGCATCGACTTCGGCGACTCGTACTCCAACCGGGAACAACAATGACCGCCAGTGGTGTTTTCGCGTACAAGGGCCGCACCGCGGTCGGCAAGATCGTCACCGGTCGACTGGATGCGGCCTCCGAGAACGCCGCAATGCAGCGCCTGCGCGGCATGGGGCTCGCGCCGATCTCGGTGGCCGAGGTCAACGTCGGTACCGGGCTGAAACGAGAAGTGCGCATACCCGGTTTCAGCAAGGGCATCGGGCTGAAGGACCTCGCCGTCATGAGTCGACAGATGGCGACCATGACGAGTGCCGGGCTGTCTTTGCTGCGTACCCTGAACATCCTGTCGGAGCAGACCGAGAACCCTCAACTTGCCCGCATTCTGGCGACCATTCGCACCGAGGTGGAGACCGGGTCGTCGCTCTCCGAGGCGATGATGAAACACGCCGCAGTGTTCCCCCCGATCATGATCAACCTCGTGCGGGCCGGGGAGACCGGCGGTTTTCTTGAAAGCTCACTCACCTCGGTGGCCGCCAACTTCGAGTCGGAGGTGAAATTACGCGACACGATCAAGTCAGCGCTCGCCTACCCGGTCGTGGTGCTCATCATGGCCGTGCTCGCCGTCATCGGGATGCTGATTTTCATCGTGCCGGTGTTCGAGAAGATGTTCGCGGGCCTCGGTGGGGAGTTGCCGCTGCCGACCCAGTTTCTTGTGGTGCTGTCGAAAATGATGGTCTGGCTGGGGCCGTTGCTGCTCGTGTTCGGCGCCGTTTTCGCC
The DNA here is from genome assembly GCF_002929505.1 of Cryobacterium sp. Y57. Taxonomy (GTDB): domain Bacteria; phylum Actinomycetota; class Actinomycetes; order Actinomycetales; family Microbacteriaceae; genus Cryobacterium. Next base: position 25,840 of record NZ_PJJL01000061.1, on the reverse strand, counting down.
GTCTGGTGGCGCACCAACAAGAACACCGAAGCGGTTCGTCGCCGGGTCGATCCGTTCAAGCTCAAGTTGCCGGTGTTCGGGCCCTTGCTCATGAAGCTCGCCATTGCGCGGTTCAGTCGAAACTTCTCGACCATGATCGCCGCCGGCGTACCCATTTTGCAGTCGCTGGCCATTGTCGGCGAGACGAGCGGAAACTGGGTGATTGAATCCGCGCTGCGCAAGGTGGCAGAGTCGGTGCGCCAAGGCGGGTCGATCGCCGGGCCGCTGGCGCAGGCGCCGATCTTCCCCCCTATGGTCGTGCAGATGATCGCTGTCGGCGAAGACGCCGGCGCCCTCGAGCAGATGCTCGCCAAGGTTGCTGACTTCTACGACCAGGAGGTGCAGGCCACCACGGAACAACTCACGGCACTCATCGAGCCGCTGATGATCGCGTTCATCGGAGTGGTGATCGGCGGCATGATCGTCGCCCTCTATCTGCCCATGTTCAGCATCTTTGAATACGTGAAATAGCGGTCTGAGATTGCCGGAATAAGTTTTCGTGATACCCCCCAATTAAGGGTAGAAAACCGTAAGATCAGAGCACGTGAGAATGTCACATTTCCCATATTCCCACTTTTCCCAGCCCACAGCAGTTCCACAGCATAAGGAAACCACGCTCATGATCCGACCCCTGATCGACCGCACCCTGCACGCACTCTCCCGCACCCGCACGGCGATTCGAGAACGGCAACAGGGATTCACCCTCATCGAGCTGCTCGTGGTCGTGCTCATCATCGGCGTGCTCGCCGCCGTGGCGATTCCGATCTTCCTCAACCAGCAGGAGGGCGCCAAGGACAGCGCCGTCAAAGCCCAGATCACCCAGGCGAAGACCGCCGTTGTCGCCGAGATGGTCACCAACACCTTCCCGACGCTCGGCACTGATGGCAGCTTCACGGCGAGCGCCTATACCAAGAGCGAAGAAGTAACTGTAAAGCTCACGGGTTCGGCCGCAGCGTTCTGCATCACGGGCGAGTTCGATGGCTCTGACCGCATCTTCGCTATTGACGACAACGGTGCTGCCCTGGAGGGGACCTGCGTCGCCAACGTCGCTACCGAATAGTTGTCGCCGGTGGGGTGTCAGAAGTGGCTCCCCACCTGCATTCCTCTTGTGAACCCGCTGAATCCATCCATTCTCACTGCAACGCTACGATCCGCCGAGGGGGCGAGCATGCCCGATTCGCTGCGTCGCTCGAATTCGTGCAACGAAAGCGGATTCGGAGTGGTCGAAATTGTCGTGGCCATGTTCCTCATCGGGCTCTTAGCCGTTGCTTTTCTGCCGATTCTCGTGCAAAGTGTGCGCGCCACCGACACGAACGTGACCCTCGCCGAGGCGACTCAGGTTGTGGCCCAGCAACTGGAGCGGGTTGGGGCTGCCGGGTCGAGTTGCTCGGCGGTGAAGGCCGTCACTGCGAGCGTTCCGGCGGCGGTGGAAACGAAACGTGGTTTTCTGCAATCGCACTTGAGGCTCAACCTGCCGTCTACCGACGTCTGCGCCGAGCCGTACCTGCGCGTCGTGCAGCTGAGGGTGTGGGCATCGGCCGTCGGGTCGAACGACGAGTTGGCTGCCGCGGAAACCCTCATTCTGTTGGATGCGCCATGACTTGCCACGCGACGTCAGCTTCGCGCCCTCCGGACTCGGGATACACCTTGATCGAACTTCTTGTCTACATGAGTTTTACCGTGGTGGTACTCACGATCATCGGCGGCATGCTGATCAGCTCGGTGGGAACAGAACGGGACGTGCGCAGCACGACCGAGGCGACCAACCTCGGACAGCTGATTAGTCGCTCGGTGCAATCAGGTGTGAGAAACGCCTCGCAGGTCTCGCTGCAGAGCCTCGACGACACCCAGTTTCTCGTGGCGCGAACCGCGGGCGGCGCCACCTCCGTGGTCTGGTCGTGCCAGGCATGGTTCTACACTCCGGCTGACGGCGGCTCGCTGTACACGAAGCGCACTTCACCGGCGAGTCTCATCACCGCACCCGGCTCTGGTGATCTGGCTAACTGGATCAAGTTGGGCGACGGCGTCAGCACAACCGGTGCGGCGGTCTTCGGCGGGGTAAACGACCGCATCACCGTAGCCCTCACCCTCGATGCCGGCGCGCAAAAACCCGTGGTCGTCAACACGACGGTGAAGCCGCGCACACTCGCAACGATTGGTGAACCATGCTTGTGAGACGCGACGGTGCAAGCGCTGAGGACGGCAGCGCACTCATGGCGGTGATCGGTGTCATGGGCGTGATGATCGTGATCACCCTCACACTGACCGCGGCGACTCTAAACGCGCTTGATTTCACTACAAGCACCCGCGCCTCGGTGCAATCGGTGGCGGCCGCCGAAAGCGGAGTTAGCGCCGCCCAGCTCAGTTTGACCCAGGGCATCTGCCGGGCCAGCTACTCACGACCCTCACCGCAATTCACAGCCGAGGTGGCATATTCCGTGAGCTCGACCGACAACGTATGGGTGGCGGGCTGCCCGGCCGCCGGCGTTGCGGCTGTGCGCTTGCGCGTTGAGTCAACTGGAAGCTCGTTGACCGGGTCGGCGTCGGATAGGACTCGAGTCGAGGCGATCTTCGAGTACGAGTCAGCCGTCCCCCCGGGCGTGCAGCCGAGTGGCCCGGCCATGTACCTCTATGGCGGTGTCGTGTTCATGAACAATGCGGACCTGCTCGTGGCCGAGTCGGGTCGGGCGGCCATCCAGGTAAAGAACGGAAACGTATCGTGCTCCACTAACACGGTGATCGAGGGTGATGTAGTCGTTTCGGCCGGCAGCCTCAATATCAGCGGATGCTCCATCGAAGGTAACGCGTGGGCCACCGGTGCCGCGACGCTCGGCGCTGTAACGGGCAACCTCACCGCGGCGAGCGTGAATCTGACGGCGGCCCAACGGGCCAGCAGGATCGGCGGCGTCTACACGCGCTATATCGTCGGAACGCCGATTCCCATGGTGCCGCCCTGGGTCGATCTCAACTACACACCGAGCGACTGGATCGATGCCAGTGGAGTGCCGTATAAGGTCACGTCAATCGGGGCTGGGTGCACCATTGACGCGCAGACTCTCTCTGCGGCCGCGAACAGTGGTAAACCCGTCATCATCAACGCCCTGGCTGCGTGCTCTTCTGGTGTCACGGCCGTCGGTACGGTAAAACTCAGCTCCGATGTCGTGATATTTGCCGACAAATTCACCTTCGTCAACAACGTGCATTTTCAGTCCTCGTCGGCATCGCGACACAAGGTCTGGTTCATCACGCCCGACCGGGTGGCCGACAATCTGCCCACCTGCGGCGCGTCGCAAGGCGACTTTTTGATGAAGAACAGCTTCACGGTAGCGCCCACACTCGACGCCATGACCTACACACCCTGTCGGTTCAACGCCATGAATAGTTTCGAGTGGCGTGGCCAGCTCTATGCGAACGGAGCCAACGACTTCAAGAACAACACCCGGTTCGAATCTGCACCGCTCGGCCTGCCAGGAATCGACCTCGACACGGGCACGGTGACCGGAGGCGGCTCGGCTGGCGCTGTTTCCCGGCTGGGAAACATGACGTCAATGAGGGACCTGAGTGATGGATAGCACACCGTGACGCGCCACGTCGTCGGCATCGACATTGGCCGGGCTTCGCTGCGGGCGGTCGAACTGGCCGATGCTGACCGGGAGCGGCCGACCATTGTGCGATTCCATGAGGAGGCGTTGCCCGACGGCGCCGTGGGACGCGGCGAGGTACTCGAACCCAACACGGTCGCCTCGCAGCTGAAACGGTTGTGGGCTGGTGGCAAATTCACCAGCAGGAATGTCGTCATCGGTATGGGGAACCATCGGGTGGTTGCTCGAGACCTGACCGTTCCGGCGCAGTCGATTCGGAGCATCCGTGAGGCGTTACCGTTTCAGGTGCAGGATCTGCTTTCCGTTCCGGTGTCTGAGGCCCTGCTGGACTTTTATCCGATCAAGGCCGTTCCCGGCGATGGCCAGTCGGGGCCGCAGCTCAACGGACTGCTGATCGCCGCGGTGAAGGAAGTGGTTTTGCGAAACGTTCGGGCGGTGCAGTTGGCCGGGCTCAACCCGGTCGCGGTCGATTTGATTCCGTTTGCCCTCAGCCGTGCCATTCGTCGGGGCCGCCCCACCGACGATGTGGTTGCGCAGATCGACGTCGGAGCCGGGACAACGAGCATCGTGATCACCGCGTGCGGAGTGCCCCAGTTCGTGCGGCTCATTCCGGCCGGCGGTGACGACCTCACCCAGGCACTCAGCGCGCGGCTCGACCTGCCCGTCGATCAAGCGGAGGCCCTTAAACGCGCCTCCAGCATCGGCTCAAGTGGGCCGCTCCCGGGCGGGTCAGCGGATGCCGCTGGGCCGGCCGATATCGCGGCGATCGCCGGGCTCGTCATTCACGAGGGCGTGAGTGAACTGCTCGCCAGCCTGCGGAACACCGTGAACTACTTCATCCACACCCGGAGCGACCTGCCCGTGACCCGTATCGTTCTCACCGGGGGCGGAGCACGGCTCGGCGGGTTCGCCGCGCAACTCGCCGAACTCACCCGACTGCCGGTCGCACCGCCGAACCCGACCGGCGGCCTCGCCGTTGGTCGAGGAGTCGACACCGAGCGGCTGGCGAATTCAGGCGGCGACTATCTCGTCGCCCTCGGCCTCGCACTGGGGCGCACACCATGAGTGCGCCGAAGACAGATCACGACCCGGTCATCGGCGGTGACCCCCGGGTCGATCTGCTGCCGCCCGAAATCACGGCGGAACACAAAGGGCGCAGGCTGCGGCGGGGCCTCGCCGTCGCGGTCGTCGCGGTCGTGCTCGTCACGGGCGCCGGCATCGCGGCCGCCACCTGGGAAGCCGCGCGTAGTCAGGCCAGCCTCGCCGTCGTGCAGACGCGCACGACCGAACTCCTGGCGGCGCAGAGCGAATACATCGAGGTGCGCCGGGCGCAGGAGGACGTCGACGCGACCATCGCGGCCCGCCGGCTGGCGACATCCGTTGATATCGACTGGACCGATTATCTGCAGCAGATTCGCGCTCGACTGCCCGGCGACGTCGTGATCGGCGCCGTGGTGCTGGACGCGGGTTCGCCGTGGGTGCCATACGTGCAGGCGAGCGCGCCCTTACAGCCGAGTCGCGTGGCGACCATCAGCCTCACCCTGACCAGCCCGACCCTGCCGAGTGTTCCCGATTGGCTCGACGCGATGGCGACCCTGCCTGGGTACGCCGACAGCGCACCGACCCGGGTGGCGTTGCTCGACTCCGGTGCGTACGAGGTGAGTCTCACGCTGCACGTCAACGCCGAGGCGTTCTCCAACCGATTCGCAGAAGCCGAGGTGAGCCAGTGACGACGACAAAGTGGTGGCTGGTGGGGGCGATGCTCGTCATCGCGCTCGTCGTGCTGGCCGGGTTCACCCTGGGGATATCGCCCAAGCTGGAGGAGGTGGGCGTGACCCGCGCGACGCGAACCGCAGCCCTCGCCCAGAACGAGGTCTACGAACAGCAGCTCGCGGCCCTGCAACGTGAATTCGACGGCCTTGAAAGGGTGCAGGACGAACTTGCGGTATTGCGGGCGGCGATCCCGGAGGGTGCTGCGCTGCCCGCTTTTATCGGCCAACTCGATGCCATTGCCGGTCGCACGTCGGTCACTGTGACTGAGTTCACGTCGGCCGACGCGATGCCGTATGTGCCGGTCGTGCCGGCGCCCGATGTGACGGCGCCCGGCACCGACGGCCCTGCCCCGATCGCGCCTGTGACCGACAGTGACGGGGCGGGGACAGCGGATGCTGCAGCGGCGAGCCCGCTGGTGACCGCGGAGAATTTTATCGCGGTGCCGGTCACGATCTCGGTCGCTGGGAGTTTCGATGCCGTGCTGGAATTTCTTGACGGCGTGCAAAACGGGCAGCGTCTGATGACGGTGACCTCGTTCAGCTCGGGTACGCCCACTGCTGACACTTCCAACCGGGTGACGGGCCAGATCGCGGGGATTGTCTATGTGCTGCTCGACGCCAGCTGAGGTCTGCGCTGAATGAGGTGCGTGCGTGCGTGCGTGCGAGCGACTGGACGGACGAACGGTTTCGTATTGGTCGGTCGGATAGTCGGCTGGAACGTACGCCCACATGCGCGGGTTGGCCTGCAGGGTGATTCTCCGGCCGGCAACCAAGAGGAGGTGCTGACGATGGCGTCAGCCAATGCACTCTTTTTCCAAGCGGACCCGACCGGAGCCCACTACCCCCATTGTGGGGGTGTGCCATTTCCCCGAGTGGGTGACAGGGCCGAGTGTCGTGGTTAGGCTTAAACGTGGTACCGGCTGAGTCTTTGCGAGCCAACACAAAGACGCCACAGAGAAACAATGCAGGTCGGGGGAGCAATGGGTAGACGGCTTCCTTCTGCTCCGCCCGTTTTGTCGGGATACACCTACGTGCGCCCCCTCGGAACCGGCGGATTTGCCGACGTTTTTCTCTTCGAACAGAACATGCCCCGCCGTTCCGTTGCGGTCAAAGTGCTGCTGCAGAACATCGTCGACGACGATGTGCTGCGCTCGTTCAACGCCGAAGCGGACGTCATGGCGCGGCTCAGCTCGCACCCGTCTATTCTCACCGTCTACAACGCCAGCATCTCTGCCGATGGCCGCCCGTACCTGGTCATGGAATTCTGCCCCGGCTCCTATTCTTCGCGAGAACGCGCAGAAGCGCTGCCGGTAGCGACCGTACTGAGCGTTGCCGTACGCATCGCCTGCGCCCTCGAGACGGCGCATCGCTCCAAACTGCTGCACCGCGACATCAAGCCATCCAACATTCTCACGACCATATTCGGCGGCCCGGTGCTCGGTGACTTCGGCATCGCCGCCTCCCTGGCCGGCGGCGCTCGCGACGAGCTGTTCGCGATGTCGCTGCCCTGGAGCGCACCGGAGGTCGTCGACGAACGCACCAGCGGCACGGTAGCGACCGAGGTCTGGTCATTCGGCGCCACCATGTACTCGCTGCTGGCCGACAGGGCACCGTTCGAACTGCCGGCGGGCTCCAACGGGTCGCGCGCGCAATTGAAACAGCGCATTGGCCGAGCGAAATACACCAGCATCGGGCGAGCGGATGTTCCCGCCTCTCTCGAGAGTGCCCTCGCCCGCATGATGAGTCGCGACCCCGCGGCGCGCCAGGCGAGCATGCTCGAATGTGCCTACGACCTGCAGCGCGTGGAGCGGGACCTCGGACTGCCCCTTACCGCGCTGGAAGTGGCCGACGAAGCCCGGGCATCCGCTGGTGCACCGGTGGACTTTGACAACCACGAATCGCGCGGCGCTGTCATCTCCGGTGTCATTATTCCCACCCTGCGCCCCGGCCCCCGGCGCAGCACGCGCCTTCCGGCGTCCCAGACCCGCGAAGGCACCCTGCTCGGCGATCACGACACCGGACGCACGCGGTTTACGCCGCTCACGCTGAGTCTGCTCCTGTCTGGCGCTGTCGTCGTCGGCATCGGTGCCACCATCGGTGCTCTCGTGATCGCCGGTGTGATCTGATGGCCGGTAAACGGGCCCGTCGTCGCCTGCCCGGGCTCTCGAAGGCTCGCCTCGGCGTGATTCGCATTGCCTCAGTCGCCGCGATCGGCGCGTTGCTGGCCACGGTGGCGATCGTCGCTGATGGTTTCGATGTGAAGCAGACACCGGTGAACGCGAGTTCGATCTGGGCATTGCAAAGTGGCGACGGCAACCGGTATGCCCGCGTCAACACCGACCTGGGCGAACTGGACACCGTGAAAACAGTGCCAGCACCCAGCGGACTGGTGCAAACCGATTCCACCGTGCTGCTCTTCGCCCAGAACAACGAAAAAGTGGTCGACGTGAGCCTTGCGGCACCGATCAACCTCGGCGACGACGCAGGCGATTACGACAGCACGCCGGCCGGAACCCGCACCATCGCGTCGTCGAGTTCCTGGGTCGGCTACCTCACGACCGCGGGAACGGTCTTGGCCGGGGCAGTCGGCGCTGGGGAAGAGCCCCGCGCAGTGAACCCCTACGCCGACGACGAGGTCACCCCGGGCGAGGCGCCACGCGCATACCGCTCCGACGCCATCGCAATCACGCCTGACGGGGTGCTCTACAGCTACTCCAGCGAGGCAGAAAGCATGCTGCGCTACTCCATCGTCGACGACGAAATTCTCGGCGAGGACGCTGTCACCGACGGCCCGGCCGAACCCGGAAGTCAGCTGAGTGTCGTCGGCGACAGCTGGGCGTTGCTCAGCGTGGCCGGTGACGAACTGTGGCTGGCCGGCCACAGGGCATCGGTCGAGACCAACCTGAGCGAACTGGCCGTGCTGCAACGCCCGAGCATCGCCGCCGCCGACGTGCTCATCGCCGACCAGACCGGCCTCGTCGCCTTTGCTCTGACCGACGGTGCCCGTGCCGAACTGGTCGGCAATTCCGAGGCGGTACTCGGCGCCCCCGCCGCGCCGACCCCTTTTAAAGGTGAACGCTACGCCGCCTGGCTGCCCGCTTCCGGTGCCGGCGGCACACTGTTTCGCGAGAGCGGCGGCGAATCTGTTCTCAGCTACGGCGCGGTCACTCCGAACGGCGACGCCGCGCCCGCGTTTCGCGCCAACGAGTCACTCCTGATTCTCAACGACACCCAGAGCGGATGGGTGTGGACCGTTCCTGACGGCGCATTGGTCGCGAGTTCCCAGGACTGGACCCTGGCCGCCGCCGAAAAGCCCCAGCGCCAGGACAAAGTGGAAGAAGCCTCCGAAGTCGTCGAACCGAAAGCCCCCGTGGCCGTGCCGGATTCTTTCGGCGTGCGCGTTGACCAGCTCGTTGTGTTGCCGGCGTTGCTCAACGACCATGATGCCAACGACGACGTGCTCAGCGTCGTGCCGGCCTCAGTCACCGGCCTCGATCCCGATTTCGGCACCGTCACCGTCACGGATCACAACCAGGCTCTCGCCGTGCAGGTAGCCCTCGGCGCCAGAGGCTCGGCAACTTTCAACTACGCCATCACCGACGGATCCCGCACCGGCGGTCTCGATTCGCCGTCGACCACGGTCACGCTCACCGTGCACGGCAACGACGTGAACACGGCGCCAATCTGGTGCGGTACCGACGGCTGCCTGCAGGACTGGCCGAGCCCGGAGGTGCAACCGGGCGGAACAGTGACCGTGCCGGTGCTGCCCGGCTGGGTCGATCCCGACGGTGATCCCATTTTCGTCGCATCCGCTGTAAACACCACGGACATCGGCTCGGTCAGTGTGACGCCGGCCGGCGTGCTCGTCTACAAGCACCCGAATGCGGCCGAACAGTCCGCGCAGTCGGCCACGATTCTGGTGCGCGTCTCCGACATTTACGGCGCCTCGACCGAGAAGGTGCTCACCATCGTGGTCACACCGACGCCGCGGCTCACGGTCGAACCCTTCGCGCTGCTCGCGTCGGTGAACGAGCGGCTCACGGTGAACCCGGCCGAGTACATCTCGGGAGCTGCCGGACTGTACCGCATCACGTCGGCGACGACCCCGTCGAGCGCCGAGGGGGCGACCGTGAGCATTACCGCGAACGGCACCGCCATCGACTTCGCTGCGACCACGATCGGCAACTATACGGTCAGCCTCACCATCGCCGACGACGTAGCCGAGTTAGTATCGTTCGTGCGCATTTCGGTGGTGTCAGCGGATGCTCAGGTCCTCACGACGTCACCGGTCACGGTTTTCGTGCGGCCCAAGGCCGACACCAGCGTCAACGTCTTCACCGCCGTCTCCAACCCGGCCGGACGAGTGCTGTTGCTCGGCGAAGCCATTCCCGAGACCGCACTCGGTGCTTCGCTCAGCGTCGACGTCGTCGGGCAAAACATTTTGCGGGTGCGCGGCTCCACTGCCGACGAACGGCCGGGCAAGCTCGGCACTGTGCGCTACACCGTGTCGGACGGCACCGAAAACCTGCTCTATACCGTGCGCGGCGAGGCCACCGTCTACCTGCTCGAGGCATCCGTTCCGCAAGCTCCGATCGCCAGAAACGACAGCGTCTCGGTGCGGGTCGGTGTCCAAATCGACATTCCGGTGCTCAACAACGATGTGGCGCCCGATGGCAACATCGTGATGCTCAACGCCGAGTCCGTGCAGAACCGCAGCGACCAGGGCCTCGCTTTCGCAGCTGGCGCCGAACTGCGCTACCTCGCCCCCGACGAACCGGGCAGCTACGAGCTCGCCTACAGCGTGTACACCGCTGGCGCGCCCGAACTCATCGACTCCGCCGTAGTCTCGGTGGAGGTGCTCGCCAACGGCGAGAACACGGCGCCGCAGCCGCACACCCTCTACGGTCGCGTGCTGTCGGGCGAGACGATTGAGATTCCCTTCAACAGCTTCGGCACCGACCCCGACGGCGATACCGTCGTGCTCGATCGAGTGCTGACCCAGCCGGCGCGCGGCACGGCCTCGCTCAATGCCACCGGGGATGCCATCGTCTTCTCCAGCCCGCTCGACTATCACGGCGCCATCGAATTTCAGTATCGTGTGCGCGACAGCGCCGGGTCCGCCGGCGTCGCTCTCGTGCGCATCGGCGTACTCGACCAGCGTTCCAATCCGAGCCCGATCACCTTCAGCGACTACGTCGAGGTGCAGGCAGGGCCGGCCAATCAGGTCGTCGTTTTTCCCGCCGCCAACGACATCGAACCCGGCGGCGGCAGCCTGAGCCTGAGTGCCGTCACCCCCGACGCTGCCGTCGGCACCGAAGAGTACGACGCCCTGGCGCAGCGCATCGACTCCAGCACCGATGAGCGAGTGGTGTTCACGGCCGGCGACGAGCCTGGCCTGCTCACCTTCGTCTACTCGGTGACCAACGCCAACGATGATGTCGGCCAGGGACTCATCGTGGTCAAGGTCGTGCGCACCTCGGTGCCCGACTATCCAGTCGTGATCGATACGACCCTGACCCTTGACGAACGAGACGGGTTTCCGAAGGGCATCGACGTGGTCACCGACAAGGTGTCCTGGAACTCTGGAGATGTTTCTGACCTCACCCTGACCCTGTGGGGTGAACACCCGGGCCTCGACGTGTCCGGCTGGAAGATCAGCGGCGACGTTCCCGACGAGGGACTGCTCGCCCCGTTCGCCGTGACCGGACCAAATTTTCAGGGTGTCGTAGTGACCACCTATGGGTTCCTACGCATTCCGGCGAAGGATGCGATCATCATCGCGCTCAAAAAAGGAAACGTCGACCACAACGTGCGGGAAGATGCTGCCGTCAGCTTTGATCTGAAGAGCCTCGTATCGATTCCCGCTGATTCCACGCTGGAACTGCAGCGTACCGGCATCCGTTCGTCGGGGGAGCGCGGCAACGCGACGTGTACGTTCGACTCCGGCACGACGGTCATCTACACGGCTGGTTCCGACGCACCGTGGACCGACTCCTGCACGGTGCCAGCACGCATTGACGGGCAGGAGGACTACACGCAGCTGGTTGTGCCGATCGTGGTCGAGCCTCTCGATCCTCAGCCGGAACTGCGGCCGGCGGCGCTCACTGCAAGCCCCGGCTCGGAAGCCATCCGTTACGACCTCAGCCACATGGTCGAGTGGCAGGGCAAGGGTGACGTGCCGGCACTGACCTTTGCGATCGGCTACTCGTCTGACCAGTTCACCGTGACGCAGAACGGCTCCATTCTCACGATCGGTGTTGCTGACAACGCCGCAGCCGGCCGCGAGGCAGCCGTCATGGTGAGCCTGTCGAGCCACCGCGAGGTGGTTGCGGCAGCGCTCGCACTCAAGGTGGGCCCGGCGCCGAGCGAACTGCCCAAGGGCGGTACTGTTGCGGCGACCTGCACCCAGTCGTCGGGATCGAGCTGCTCAATCGCGGTCGTCGGCACTGCCGGTGAGGTCAACCTCTACCGCGGCACGCCGCTTGAACTGGTCTCCGTCACCGCCCCGAGTACCTGTGTAGGAGTGTCGTTCGCGGTCGAGAATTCGCGAAACGTGCGGGCGACCTGGTCTGGTGACACGGCCGGCGGGGTCTGCGAGGCGAGCTTTGTGGTGCGCGACGCGCAGGGCAAGCTCAGCGCCGGAAGCCGAAATGGGGCCGTGACGGTGGATCTACAGGGCTACCCGAAGGCTCCGAACGCCGTGGCCCAGATCGCCTACGATGACCAGGCAATCACACTCTCTGTCAGCCCGGGCGGTGCCAATGCTGCCTACCCGGCCCTGGAAGGCTTCACTCTCTACCGAAATGGTGCCTCGGTAGCCCGCTGTGACACGTCGGGTGACTGCGGGGTGATTCGAACCGCCGAAAACGGTGAGAAGGCGCTCTACGAGGCCAAAGCCGTCAACTCGGTCGGTGAATCCCGGAGGGGGGTCAGCGTCACGGCCTGGTCGTATGACACCCCGGGCATGGGCGAGATCACGGCCGAGCCGGAGTACGATCCGGCCGTAACGTCGGCAACGATGGGTGCGGTCACCATGGCCATCGTGAACACCGACGATTCCACGAATCGATACCGCATCGGTAATGCGATCATCGATGCCGCCGCCGGGCCGACCACCGTACACAAGCTGGCGCTCGGCGTGGGCGCGCAGACCGTGACCGTCACCCCCCTCAGCAGTTTCGAGCAGCCGGCGGGAAGCGGACCGACCGAGCAATCGAGGAGTCAAACGGTGCTCGTGGCTGGATTGCCCGGTATTGATTCGCCCGGATCATTGTCGGCTGACGACGAGTCGATTACCGTGTCGAGCGTTGATTTCAACCAGAACTCCAGTGCCCTCACCGAAGAGTGGCTGTACCTGGCCTCTCTGGGTGACTATGCCGACTGTCGTCTTACCGGCGATGGACACGGGCTTTTCTCGCTCGCCACTGACCAGTCGAAGACGCAGACGATCTCTGACTTGACCAAACACGAGAAGTATTACGTGACGGTCTGCTACTCCAACGGCTATGGTCTGGCCACCGCGCAGCTCGAGCCGACCACGACCTGGGTGAAACCTGCCGTCCCGGGCGACAACGCGTATAAATACGCTGTGTCGGGACCCAATGACGGCCAGTACCGGATTGACGAGCCGACGGGCACCGCATCATCGGATACCAGCTTCATGACTGTCTTCGACGGCATGGACGCGATCGTTGATGGCGTCGAGCCGGCCATTTCGGCTAGGTACTGCGCGATCAAGGACCCGAGCAAGTGCAGCGATCCGTCGCCGGTTGGAGCGGTCGACCCCAACCGAGGTTGGCAGGTGCAGTATTCGATATTGGGTGCCACTGACGGATGCGTCCCCGGTGCGGAGATTAAGTTTGCTCACACCAGCACGTCGTCCGGCACGGCCGAGGTCACCGTTATTGGTGCGGCGTACCAGATATCAGACCCGAACAATCCCAACCCAACGACCTGGACTTATGTAGATGGTGCGAAGGTTCCCACCAATGCCACTCACATGAAAGACGTTCGCTGGAGTCTGACCTGGACGGCGGAACGGGTCAAGGGTCTGGGAACGGTCAGCGACACCAGCAACTCCACTGCAATTACCTGCGGCCCCGCCTCGTAACGTTTTCGCCACACTGAAAGAGCCACACACATGACAATCACCCCGGAACAGGCAGACTGGTTCACCGCGACCTTCACGATGATGGTCGACAACGTTGAGCAGGTCGTGCTCGGCAAGCGCCACGTGATCGAACTCGCCTTCACCGCCATGGTCAGCGAGGGCCACCTGCTGCTCGAGGACTACCCGGGTACCGGCAAAACCTCGCTCGCCCGCGCCATGTCACAGACCGTGCAGGGTGTCTCGACGCGCATTCAGTTCACCCCCGACCTGCTGCCCGGTGACGTGACCGGCATCACCGTCTACGACCAGAAGACCGGCGAGTTCGAGTTTCACAGCGGACCCATCTTCGCCAACGTCGTACTCGCCGACGAGATCAACCGGGCCAGCCCGAAGACCCAGTCGGCGCTGCTCGAAGCGATGGAAGAGGGCAACGTCACCATCGACGGCGTCACCCGCTCCACCGGGGTGCCGTTCCTCGTCATCGCCACCCAGAACCCGATCGAGCAGGCCGGTACCTACCGGCTGCCAGAAGCTCAGCTCGACCGGTTCATGATGAAGGCCTCGCTCGGCTATCCCGACCTCGCCTCGACCATTCGCATTCTCGAGGGCACCGCTGACGTGCGCCACGAACTCGCCCCCGTCATAACCCCGCAGGCGCTTGTGAGCATGAGCGACATTGCCCGCTCAGTGTTCGTGAACCCGCTCGTCTATGACTACATCGGCCGCCTGGTCGAGGCCACCCGCGACGCCCGCCAGGTGCGCATGGGCGTCAGCGTGCGCGGTGCCCGCGCCCTCACCAAGGCCGCCAAAACCTGGGCCGTCGCCCACGGGCGCACCTTCGTCACCCCCGACGACGTCAAGGCCCTCGCCGACCAGGTGTTGGCGCACCGCTGCGTGCTCGATCCAGAGGCCGAGTTCGATGGGGTCACCGCGAGCGCCGTCATCGGCCAGATTCTGCTCGACGTCGTTCCGCCCAGTCGGAGCGACCTGGCGTGAGCTTTCACACCGAATCGCGTCGCGCACGTACATCGGCGCTGACGCGCACTTCCACCCAGACCAGGTCTGCCACGCATACCCGGTATAGCACCACGCGCACGAACACGTCGACGACGTTGACCCTCGTGGGCGTTGTCGTGCTCTGGATGCGCGTGTCGCGAACGGTGCGAAACGGTGTGAAGGCATCCGTCGAATGGGTCGGCGAAACGGTTACACCGGCCGGCTGGGTGGTGGTTACCACCGCCATCGTGCTGTTGCCGCTCGGCCTGATCTTCGGCTGGACCGAGCTGATCGTCACGGGCTGTGTGGCGGTGGCCCTTATCCTCATCTCGCTGCCTTTTCTGGCCGGCGGCCGCGCCTATAGCGTGGATTTCGTCCTGCCGGTCGATCAAGTCGTGGCCGGTTCCGAGGTGCTCGGCACCCTCACCGTCACCAACGTCTCCAAACGGCTCGAGCTGCCGGGGCGCGTCGACGTTCCCATCGGCAAGGGGCTGGCGGATGTCTACGTGCCGCTGCTGCGCGCCGGCCAGGTTCACGAAGAGTACGTTCGCGTGCCGGCCTACCGCCGCGGGGTCATCGACGTGGGCCCGGTCACGACCGTGCGCAGTGACCCGCTCGGTGTGCTCGGCCGCTCGCGGCCCTGGGCCGACGTCAACCGCCTGTTCGTGCACCCGGTGACCGTGTCGATTCCGAGTACGAGCGCCGGTTTCGTGCGCGACCTCGAGGGCAACCCCACGAGCGATATCGTCGACTCCGACATCTCTTTTCACGCCATTCGCGAGTATGCGCCCGGTGACGGGCAGCGGCACATCCACTGGAAGTCCACCGCGAAGACCGGCAAACTCATGGTTCGACAGTTCGAAGAGAGCCGACGCTCACGCCTGGCTATCGTGCTGAGCCTCAACGCCGACGAATACGCCTCCGAGGATGAGTTCGAGATGGCGGTCAGTGCCGCTGGCTCGCTCGGCGTGCGTGCGATTCGCGATGGACGGGACCTGGCCGTCGTGGCGAGCGAGGAGATCCCCGATATCGTGCGCAGCAGCATCCGTTCTGTGCGTAGCCTGAGCGTCGTATCGACGCGCACCCTGCTCGATGCCCTCACCGCGATCGAAACCAGTCCCCACGCGATGCACGTCGAAGACGTCTGCCTGCTCGCCGCGCAGGTGGTGCCCGATATTTCCATCGCGTTCGTGGTCTGCGGTTCCGCCATGACTGCGCGGCGATTGCAAGCCCTCACCCTTAAATTCACCGGCAACGTGCAGGTCGTCGCTGTGCTGTGCAACCCCAACGAACAGCCGAGTTTTCGTGACCTGGCCGGCACGAGCGTGCTGACCATCGGCGTGCTCGACGACTTTCGTTCCCTGCTGAGCCGAAGAGCGGCATGAGTACGCCCGGACGCCACCGTGCCCACGTGATCAACGCCCTGTTCATCGTGGCGATGATGCTCGTTGCCGTCTGGGCGGCCTGGCCGATCTACCAAGCCACCAGCTATCTGATCATGGCGGCCGGAGCAGTTCTGACCGGGGTGGCTCTCGCCTGGCTCGGGGAGCGCCGTGGCTGGTCGTGGTTCACCGTGCTGCTCACCGTGCTCGGCGCGTACCTTGTGCTCGGAGTCCCGCTCGCCGTGCCGACTGCCCTCACGGGTATTGACGGCGTGCTCGGTGGGCTGCTCGACCTGGTGACTGCCACGGTGTTCAGCTGGAAAGAGCTCGTCACCATTCAGCTGCCGGTCGGCTCGTATCAGTCATTGCTCGCCCCGGCTTTTCTCCTGTTTCTCGGCGGCACCACGGTCGCGCTCTCTTTGGCCTGGCGCGGCGGCCGGTTCGTGGCCCTCGCCGTGCCGCTGATCTTTGGCGTGCAACTGTTCGGCCTGGTCTTCGGCTCGAGCGCTGTGAGCGTTCCGTTGACCGTGGTCGGGGTGGGCGTGCCGGCTCCGCGCGAAAGCCTGATCGGCCTGGCCGCTCTGCTGCTCGCCTTCGGCTTTCTGGCCTGGCGCACCCACCTGGCTCGCAGCGCGGCGCTCGACCTGGCTGCCCGCACGACCGGGGTACGGCGCACTCCTGGCGGTCTCGGTGGTCGCATCCGTCGTGCCATTCTCGCCGGAGGGGTACTCGTGCTCGCCATCGGCATCACCCTCGGCTCCCTCTCGGCCGTCGCGGCCACGCCGGCCCGTGAGGTGCTGCGCAGCAGCATCGACCCGGCCGTCGAACTGCGCGAGTACGTCAGCCCGCTCAGCCAATACCGCAGCTACTTCAGCGCCGAGCAGTACGACGCCGAACTGTTCACGGTAACCGGCACCGCGGTCGACGACCGTACCACCTCTCGCGTGCGCCTGGCCGTGCTCAGCTATTACGACGGTGAAGTCTTTCGGGTCGTGAACCCGGCCGACGGCGAGAGCGACCAGACCACCGCTTTTGCTCGGGTGCCGCACGCGCGCGGCGTAAGCGCCGACAGCGACACGACCCGTTTCGACATTGCCGGGTACTCCGGCGTCTGGATGCCGGGGGCCGGCGCGCTGTCGAGCATCCGCTTCGCCGGTGATCGCGCTGCTGACCTGAGCGACGGCTTCTTCTACAACGCAAATACGGCATCCGGAATTCAGCTCAAAGCCCTCACCAACGGTGACCGCTACACGATCGTCTCCGAGCGGCAAGCGGATGCGACGGACCTCACCGTTCTCGCCGGCCCGGCCAGCAGCTCGATCGATGACACGCTGATTCCGCAGAGCCTGATCGACTGGGTCGACGCCCAAGCAATCACGCGTGATGGCGCCGGTTTGGCCGAACTGGTCACCCGCCTGCGCGAGCGCGGCTACCTCAGCCACGCTCTGACCGTGCCTGTGGCGGCTTCCTGGACCGCCGACCTCGGTGGCTACCAATTCTCGCCGAGCCTGTCGGGGCATTCGGTCGCCCGCATTGACGCGCTCTTCACCGCGCTGCTCGACAAGCAGAACAGCACGACCGCCACCGAGAATTCCCAGCTCGTGGCTGGAGTCGGTGATGACGAACAGTTTGCCGTAGCCGCCGCTCTGCTCGCCCGCCACCTCGGATTCGAGTCTCGGGTGGTGCTGGGATTCACCCTCGGAGCGGCCGAGGCCGCTGATTCGGACATACCCGGCGATTGCCTCGCGGGGGTCTGTTCGGGGCAGAACCTCGCAGCCTGGGTGGAGGTCGGTAGCGGCGATGGCACCTGGGTCACTGTTGACGCGACCCCGCAATTTCAGAACCCACTCTCACCCATCGACGACACGACCCGCGACCCGCAGTACAACACCGAGGTCATCGCCGAGGGAGCCACCGAGCAGCGCGCGCCAGAGGCCAACCCCACCAGCGGCGAAGATCAGCAGGAACAGGATCCGGTCGCCGGCACCGACCTCGATTGGCTGTTCGCGGCCCTCAAGATCGGCGGCATCAGCCTGGCCACGTTGCTCGCGATCAGCACGCCGTTCCTGGTCATTGTCGGTGCCAAACTCAAACGCCGCCGTGATCGGGCGCGGGCCACCGACGTGTCGGCGCGGTTCGCCGGCGGCTGGGACGAATACATCGACGCCGCCGTCGACCGTGGCCTGGCAGACCAGGGAAGCATGACCCGGGTCGAGACCGCCGCGCACTATGGTTCGGTCGAGGGCGCACAGCTCGCGACCCTGGCTGACCGGGCTGTTTTCGGCGAAGCATCGCCGCGAGCCGCCGATAGCGACGCTTTCTGGGCACTCGTCATGGTCGAACGAGCGAGCCTCGCGGCGAGCGGGACGAAGCGCCAACGCCTGCGCGCTGCCATCTCGCTGCGCTCCTTTTCTCGGCTCGCCGATGCCCGACGACTCTTCACTTTTCGACCCAGCGCATCTCGACGCGACGTCACCACAGTACGCCCGAACCGGCGCGACACCAGCAGAATGGGGGAGCGGCCGCCCGTCAGCGGCCGCAAAGCATAAATGGATGAATCATCTGGAGCTATGATCACGATAATCGCGGTCGCTGTGCTGGTCAGTCTCGGCGTGTACGTCTTCTCGTCGATCGGTCTCGGTAAAGTCTTCGTGAAGCTCGGAGAACAGGCCTGGAAGGGCTGGGTGCCGATCGTCAACAGCATCACCCTGTATGAACTCGGCCGCTATTCAGCCCTGTGGGTGGTTGGCCTCTTTATCCCCGTCGCGAACGTAGTGGCCCTCGTCGTGCTCGTGCTGGCGGTCAACAACGTCAACCGGCGTCTCGGCCGCGGCGGTGGCTTCACCCTGCTCTACCTGGTCAGCAGTCCCATCTGGGCCTGCGTGCTCGGGTTCGGCAAGTCCGTCGACACGGGCTGGATGCCCGGGATCCCCGCGACCGGGTACGTTCCGTTCGCCCCGGTGACGCCGCTATCGATGACGCCGGCACCGCCGGTGCCTCCCGCACCGGCCGGCCACCACGTGCTGACACCTGCACCGCCTGTACCGCCTGCGCCGCCGGTACCGCCGAACGTGCCCACTCAGCTTGCCGTTGCGCTACTTCCCCCGGCCCCGCCGGCAGCCGTTCCGGCGACCACAGCGGCCGCCCCGCTCGCGCCTCCGGTTCCACACGGCCTGCCCAGCGGTCCGCCGCCGTTCTACGTGAGCGTGCCTCCGGCCCCAGCTCCAACCCCCGACTCGCCGGTGTTGTCGGCCCCGGCCGTTGTCCCTGCGCTGCCGGTCGTCGCCGCACCGCCCATGCCTACGGTCGTCCCTGCGCCGGTCGCACCGCCCGCGCCTACGGTCGTCCCTGCACCGCCTGCACCGCCGGCGCCTTCGGTCATCTCTGAACCGGTCGTCGCGCCAGTGAATCCATGGGCTCCGCCGGCGCCGGTCGTACAGGCACGCACTGCACCGTTCGCTGCTGCGCCCCGCGAATCCCTGGCCGGCGAACTCCCAATTGCCTTGCCCGGTGAGCTCGCGGCTGCTGCGGAGATGGCTGCCAGGGCAGTTGCCGCACCGGTCCCGGTTCCGGTCCAGGCACCGGTCCCCACAGTGTTTCCGGTCGCCGTTGCCGCGCAGGTTTCTGCGGTCACACCCTTCGCAGCGCGCTCAGCACACGCCAGTGACGTAGCTGAAGACGAATCCGAGGACGACGACAAGACCATGATCGTCGTTCGTCGTATGAAGCCGTGGACGCTCGAAACCGAACACGGGCTGAAAGTCTCGCTTACCAAACCGGTAGTGCTGCTCGGCCGCAACCCCGCGCGAGGCGGGGCACATTTGGACGCACAGTTAGTTCCACTGCATGACCCGGGCAAGACAGTGTCGAAGACCCACGCCCGCCTGGATTTTGTCGATGGAGCGTGGGGTATCAGCGACTTGCACTCGACCAACGGTGTCGTGCTCATCGATGGCGGAGGCTCTGAAAGTGAGCTCGATGCGGGTGCGAGTGCGCCCCTGACCGATCGGTTCCTTTTAGGGGAACTCGCGGCGCGCATCTACCTGGAGGCCTGAGCCATGGCGTACCTCCCTGACCCTCGAGCGAACAGTGCCGGGGTGTCGCTGCAGTGCGGCTCCCGCACAGATGTCGGCCGCAAACGACATGAAAATGAAGATTCGCTGCTCGCGTCTCAACCGGTGTTCATCGTCGCCGACGGCATGGGCGGGCTCGAAGCCGGCCAGCGAGCCAGCGCGGCCGTGATCGCCGAATTCCAGGCGTGCGTCGGCCGCGTCGGTGTTGCAGCCGACGACGTAGTAGATGCGGTTCTGCGCGCGCACACGCGGGTTCGCGCCGTGTCGGATTCGACCGGGCGCGGCGCGGGCAGCACCCTCACCGGTCTGGTGCTCATCGACCACGAAGATTTCCCGCAATGGCTCATCGTGAACGTCGGCGACTCGCGCGTGTACCGCCTGCACGGCGGCGAGTTTCAGCAGCTCACCGTCGACCATTCTTTGGCTCAGGAACTCATCGACGAGGGTTCACTGCTGAAAGCAGATGTCGCCAACTTCGCGCGAAAAAATGTCATCACTCGCGCGATGGGCGCCGACAACAGCAATGCTGACTATTGGCTACGCCCGGTCGTGACCGGCGAACGCCTGCTGGTGTGTTCCGATGGGCTCAGCGGCGAGCTTTCCGACGAAGCGATCAAGGCCGGATTGACCCTCGGCGGTGGCCCCCAGCAGACGGCGGATGCGCTGCTCGCCGGCGCCCTCGAACACGGCGGACGCGATAACGTTTCCGTGATTGTGATCGATGTCATCGCCGGCGGGGTCAGCTCGTGGCACGGCCTCCCGGTCGGCGACGACCAGTCCGACACCCGCACCGAAGACACCCGACCGGTGCAACGAGTGGCTCGCAATGCAGCCCGCTGAACCGACAGGGGTCACTGGGCCCGACATTGATGACACCGTCATCGTTGAGCGAACCGCAGACGAACAGACGCGTATTGTGCGGCGCGCGAATGACGATCACACCCGCCGCGTGGTGCGGCAGCCCCCCACCGAGGCCGGGGATTCTGCGAACACGCCGCACGAGGATGACCCGACTGCCGACGAGGCCGACGAGGCTACAGTGCAGTCGTCCAGGGGCAGCACAGCCACCGACACGCTGTTGAGCCAGCGGCGGGCGACCGCCCCCGTGCACACTCCGGTCGTTGATTCTCTGCAACGCCGATACCAGCCGCCGCAGGTGCAGAGCGGTGCGAGTGTGCGCTACGCGGCGCGGCCAACTCCGACGATTATTTCGCCGCAGGCCCCGGTGCCAATACCCGACGTGTTACCCGACCGGGCCCGCCTCCGTCTGGCTGACGCGGCCGCCGAGATTCGCGAGCATGCCGAAGTCACAAAACGTCGCCGTTGCCGGTTCACGCTGATGGCGATCATCTCGAGCACCGTTCTGGTCGTACTCGCAGCTGCTGCCTACACCGTTTTCACGATTCTCACGTGGTGATCGCGTCTCGTCTGATCGCCACCCCATGCTGTGCCCGTAAGCACGCACCGACACGCTAGGAGCTTTACTCTCGTGACAGATTCCACCTTGGCCCTGCACCGGGAAGCCGCCGACCCGACGACCCCGCAGGCCCGGCTCGCGGAGATCGCCGCCGCCCACCACGCGTTGCACCCGGTCATCGCCGGGAACCCGTCGTGCTACCCGGCCCTGATTGAGTGGATGCTCCAGCTCGGCACTATCACTGCCGTGATGCCTGCGCCCGCCGAAGTGACACCCACCGCAGCGGTCCCCTATATCGCTGCTCCGTTCGAGGCTGCCGGCGCGACCCCGGGGCAGGCAGCAGACGCGCCGGCATCCGCTCTGGTAAACCCGTATGCACGGCCAGACCAGTCCTCCATGCGACCGCCCAAGAAACTGTTGATCTGGGGATCGATCGGGGTCATCGTGCTGCTCGTCGCCGGTGGCGGTGTGTGGGCCTACGGGGCCGTCTTCTCGAAGCTGGGCAGGGCATCCTCTCCAACGGCCGCGGTCGAGAAACTGCTCGCCGGCACGGCTGATAGGGACCTGATCAGCATGTACGGCTCGTTGTCTCCCGCTGAGGTTGAATCGTTCAAGGCTCCGATCGATCAGCTCGCCGCCATCGCCATGGACGACGAGAACGGTGACCCGGTCGATATGCCGGAGCTCATCAATACGGTCGTCGACAGCGTGAATATCACCCTGACCGGAATCGAACTCGAGGCAGAAGACGTTGAAGACGGTATCGCGGTCGTCACCATCACGGCGGGTGAGCTGACCATGAACGGTGATGCCGAAACGATCACGGACGCCTACCTCGAGGTTGTGGGGCCGCAGCTGCGCCTCCAGCAGGAGACGTGGGGCTCCGACGACAGTGACACCGACTCGATGATCGCCGACCTGCGCGAGTCGTCGATTGCGGAGCTCAACGACATGCTGCCGTTCACACAGACCGCCGCCGACCTCGCTGACACGCTCGGACACGATGCGACCATCGTCACCGTTCGTGAGGGTGGCTCCTGGTACGTCAGCCCGCTGCTCACTACCGGT
Organism: Cryobacterium sp. Y57; assembly: GCF_002929505.1. Taxonomy (GTDB): domain Bacteria; phylum Actinomycetota; class Actinomycetes; order Actinomycetales; family Microbacteriaceae; genus Cryobacterium. The sequence continues at coordinate 3,381 of NZ_PJJL01000061.1, read as the reverse complement.
GAGAACATTCTGCAGAGCGGATCGCACGATTCCACGCGAGGCAACCTGGTCGCCGCCGACGACGCGGCCACGTTCGACACCGCTGCCGCTGCTGCCGAAGGATTCGCCGAGGCCGTGATCGCATTCGGCGAGAACGGCGACTACGGCGACCTCGCTGCTGTGATGCCCGAGTCGGAACGTCGTTTTCTCAGTCTGTACGGTGCCGCGCTCATGCCCACCGATGGTGATGGTGACTTCGACAACCTGCAGATCACCGACTTTTCGGTGACCCCAGAGGTCAACGGCGACACCGCTCACCTCGACCTCAACAGCATCGTGATCGAGGGCGACGGCTACAACTGGCCGTACCGCAGCGAATTCTCGGGGGTCTGTGTCACCACGGATTCCGGTTACTCGTCGTTCGAGGGATGCCTCGACGATGCTTCGTGGATGAAGGAACTCGGTGCCGACCGCTGGCAGGTTCTCGCCGTGCAGGAGAAGAGCGGATGGTTCGCCAGCCCCATGCGCACCGTGGTCGACGTGGTCGGCATTGCTGTGGGGAACCTGGTGCGACTCAGCGAGGACGGCAAGCTCGACCGGCTCTATCAGTAACAACCTCGCGAGACAGTGACAAGAATCCAGAACGAACACAGAGGACTCAGATGACCTTCGAACCGAACGCCCCCCAGCAGCCCCGCCCGCGCCTTCACAGCCCGCGCCTTCGCAGCCCGTACCGGCGCAGTATGTCGCGCCGCCGGTCGCCTCGCCGCCCGCCGCCCCGCAGTATGCCGCACCCGTCGCGCCGCCACAGTACGCGCCCGCGCCCGCCCGACCGAATCCGTTCGCCGGCATCCCGTCGTCCGACTGGGCGCGAGACGGCGGAGCTCTGCTGTTACTCCTGAGCTCCCTGGCCCTACCGTGGATGTTCAGCACTGACTTCGGAATAAGCGAAACGATCGGAGCGACTGGCCGTATCGAGGTCATCCTGATCACACTGCTGTCGCTGTTCTCGCTCAGCCTCACCTACCTGCTGCGCGCTGGAGTCTTCAGTCCCGGCATCGGGCTGGCCCAGATCTGGTTGATCCGACTGCTGGTCAACGTTCCCTACGCGCTTCTCGTTCTGGGATTCATGCTCGTCGACGCTTTCTCGAAGGATGAAACGCCCGGGCTCGGCTACGCGGCCGCCTTCGGACTAGCCGGGGCCTTCCTCGCTAGCCAGCCGCGCTTCGCAGAACTGGTCGGAATCGACGGTTACCACCCGGTCGCCCGCCTCTGGCGCCGCATCGTCATCGGCTATAGTGCGGTCGTGACCCTGACCGTGCTGGGCGCGATCATTCTCGGAGTCGTAGGGTCACCCGTTCAGGTTGGTGCTCTGGTGCTGCTCTCCGCGGTCGTGGCCGTGCTCGCCGGTGCGGCCGGCGTGCTGCTACCCATCTATGGAATTTTGCGCGGTAACGCCATCTGGCTCACCGTCGGGCGCGCGCTCGGCGGCATCGCACTCGGAGTCATCACGATCGACGCGCTCAGTGATTTTGATCTGTCCTTTGGCGGGGTCGAATCGCTCAGCTGGGGCGGCTACCCGCTCATTCTGCTCGCCGGGCTGTTCGGCCTGACGTCGACGCCGGCGCTGCGCCTGGCGATGGTTCCGCTTGAGCCGATTGTGAAATGGTTCGGCGTCGCTTCGCTCACGTTCGTGCTCATCATCGGCACCGCCGGGCTGAGTGTGCTGCTGGTCATAGCGAACCTCATCGGCAGCGGTGCCAGTACCGGTGTTACCGGGCTGAACATCGGCGCCACGATCGTGCTCTCGATCATCATCGTTGTGGCCATTATCGCCCGCACAACCCTGCGGTCAAACCCGGCCGGCAGCCAGTGGCTGGTACTCGGCCTCACCGGCCTCATCACCGTGCTCGGCATCGTTTTCGTCGTGCTGCGCGGGCAAACCATCACCGACGGCAATCTGAGCACGCTCTATTCCTGGCTGTTCGAGGGCGCAGAATACGCTTCCCTCTCCCTGGTAATCCTGAGTACCGCGGCCATGCTGAGCCTCGCCCTGGCCTTCGGACTGCCCGCGCTGGTGTTCTATGCGCTGACCATGCCGGCATCCGTTCGTAGCTACTTCACGCAGTACGGTCCGGTTCGGGCCCAGGCACCGGCGGCCTACACCGGCTATGCCGCAGCACCGGTTGCCGCGCCGATCAATCCAACGGATGCCACGGCGCCCGTCGTTCCAGCCACCGCGCCCCCAGTGCCAGTGGCTGTGCCCGTCTCGCCGCCACCGCCCCGAGCGGCACCGCCAGCTCCGCCGGCGCCTGTCCCTGTGCCAGTCGCAGTAATTATCGCAGCGCCCAGCGCGGCCAGCCTGGCGGCCGATGACCCGAACACTTCGGCCGCCGGGTTTTACGACCTGGCGCAAAACCACCCGGAGGTTTGGCCGCAACTCGCGGGCAATCCGAGTGCTTACCCCGACCTGCTCGCCTGGTTGGCGCAGTCGCCCGACCCTCTTGTGCAGCAGGCGCTGCGCGCCCGCGGGCTCTAGTCCCACGGGTATAGCCCACGGGCTGCTGTCTGCCGAGTACCAACCCCGCGCTCCAGCGAGCGCTGGGCTGGGCTGGCCAGTCGACCGTTGCGCGCACGCGGAATCTATCGCGCAGAAATCTCGACGTCTGGAAGCTTCGCTATTTTCAGATTGCGGAACCGCATCGCTCTGATAGCCCGGGCGGCGGAGCTTAGGTGCGCCAGGGTGGTTCGGGGCTGGGGGTGTTGGCGCGATGACTTCGGGTGGGGCGCCAGGTTTGGGTGGGGTCCCAGAGCAGTGGGCCACGTATGTGGGGTTTGCCGTTGATCATGCGGATGTTCCATTCGTTGGTGGTGATGGTGTGGTGGTGGAACCAGCAGAGGAGGACGCCGTTGTCGATGTTGGTGGGGCCGTGTTTGTGCCAGGGGATGACGTGGTGGACTTCACACCAGCGGGCGGGGATGGTGCAGCCGGGGATGATGCAGCCTTCGTCGCGGGCGGCGATTGCGGTGCGTTGTGTGGTGGTGAAGCAGCGGACGGTGTCGCCGAGGTAGAGGATGGTGCCGGTGGTGCCGAAGATGATGTGTTGGGTGCCGCCGGCGCAGAGGGCTTCTGTTACCCGGCGAAGCGAGATGGGGACGTCGACGCCGTCGATCCAGCCGACGCCGCGTTCGTTGTGAAGGTCGGTGGCGTTGATGTGGATCATGGCGGTGGGGGCGGCGCCGCCCATGGTCGGGGTTTTCGGATCGCGCGCGGCCGCTTCGAAGACACAGCGGAGGATGTCGGCGCGTTTTTCGCCGGCGGTGCGGGCGTCGCCGTCGTAGCGGGCGTCGCCGCTGAACGGGTCGGCGCTGAACCGCTCACCGTCCGGGTTGGCAGGGTCT
>NZ_PJJL01000036.1 GCF_002929505.1 Cryobacterium sp. Y57 | reverse complement strand
CTACGGTTATCAACAGCCAGCATGGACAGCGTAGAAGAATCCACTAATTCCGCTGTCCGAAATACCCGCGGCAGGTCAGCCATCGACCTCTGTACCCGGATGGTGGTCGGCTGGTCGATGGCCAGTCATATGCGCACCAGCCTGATCGTTGACGCGATGGAGATGGCGCGGGATCATGGTTACCTCGACCCGAACGGTGCCGTATTTCACTCCGACCGTGGCACGCAATATACGTCGGGCCTGTTCCAAAAGTGGTGCGCCGCTTACCAGGTCACGCAGTCGATGGGAGCCGTCGGTCTGTGTTGGGACAACGCGGTGGCGGAAAGTTTCTTCTCGCACATGAAGACCGAAGTATATCACCAGCACGAGTTCGAGAACCACCTCGCCGCGAGGACCGCCGTGATGGAATATATCGAATCTTGATACAACCGGCGGCGCCCTCATTCACATAACGGAGGGCTCCAACCCGCGGTCGCGTTGGCCGCTCACCGCGACGCCCGCTAAACGGCTGCAGCGTAGAAGAAAAATCAATCAGATCGTCTCAATAACTTGACGGGCGCAGTAGACTCGGTCCTCCGTCGGCGACATGCAATCGTCTTACGGCACCTAAATGGACCCCCCCTAACCGATTTCACCCACTGCGTTCAACGGGTAACGGACACCCTCGACGCTGTGCACGACGTAGTACATCGAGTCAATGTGCTCGCGGAATCTGCACTATTGCCAGATACGGGCTACGGTGACAGAATGAGCAATTCGTCTGGTACGAGCGAACCCACTGGCCTTCCGAGCGCACCTTCTGTCAAGTCCACGCCATCGTCTGCCCCCGTTGGCCAGCCTCAGCAGGTGAGGATGGCATTCTGGCTCTACCTCCTTGCAGCCCTCGCGGCGCTCATCGGTGGCGTTGTCCGCGCAGCGACCGCGGGCGCTGACAGATCTGTAATCGAGAGTCAGCTCGCGACATCCGGCGTGACCGTCTCCACCAGCACGATCGACGCCGTGATCACCGCCGTGATCACCGCGGCGATCATCGGCGCGATCATCTGGATTATCGCCTTCGTCATTTTCGCGCTGTTCATGAAGCGAGGCGCCGGATGGGCCCGCATTGTCCTCACGATTCTTGCCGCCCTGTCGCTCACCAGTGTCGCAGGCAGCTTCGGCCTTGGGGCGCTCCAGGCCGTTGCCGCGGTCGTCGCGACCGTGCTCGTGTGGCTGCGGCCGGCAAGAGAATACTTCCAGGCAGTAAAAGCGTCACGGGTCCCGCGCTAGTTTTCTTGGGGTCAGAACTGAGACATTTATCTGTAGTGCGGCTCTTCTGGAGTGACCGTATGCGGCCTGCGGGATGTTCGTGTGGGCGTAGCGGGTCTGGTGAATACCGTCATGTTTTGGGTCTGGTGGCCCATAATTTACCAAGCATCGATGTAAAAATCGGCAGGTGAGCGACGGCGCAGCAATTTATTTCGCAGACGCGACAGCGACGAGACACTCTTAGCACACCCCAGATCGGGAGTGTCTAACTAACGGTATTTCCGGCGTTTTCATTAGTAGGATTCTGCGTTCGGCCAGCGGTCTCGGAAGGTGATGGCGAACGCGTCGAGAGCTGGCTTCCAGCGCATCGTCCACCGCAGTCGGCCGACCCCGGTCGGGTCGAGACTGCGAGTGACCAGATACAAGCATTTCAGAGCTGCTTGCTCGGTGGGGAAATGTCCTCGAGGTCGCACCGCCCGCCGGTATCGGGCGTTGAGCGACTCGATCGCATTGGTGCAGCAGCTCACCTGACGGATCTCCGAGTCGTAGGACAGGAACGGGGTGAACTCTTCCCACGCCGACTCCCACAACCGGATGATCGCACCGTATTTCTTGCCCCAGACCTCGGTCATCTCATCCAGCGCTGCGCGGGCGGCGTCGACGGTCGGCGCGCTGTACATCGGTTTCACCGACCGTTTCACCGCTTCCAGTCCTTCTTCGACGCGAGCTTAAACGTGTTCCGAATCAGATGAATGATGCAGGTCTGCACCGTCGTCAACGGCCACACATTCCCGACAACATCGGGTAGACCTTTCAACCCATCACAGACCAGGAAGAACGTGTCGGTGACGCCACGGTTCTTGATATCGGTCAGGACAGACATCCAGAACTTGGCCCCCTCACCGCCGGTGCCAGCCCCGAGCCCGAGGATGTCCTTGTCGCCGGCCAGGGTCACGCCGATGGCGGCATAGATAGGCCGGTTGGCGACTTGCCCGCCACGGATCTTCACCACGTATCGCATCAATGAAAATCACCGCGTAGACACTCTCTAAGGGGCGGGACTGCCAGGTCTGCATCTCGTCGACCACCTTGTCCGTGATGCGGGAGATGGTCTCCTTCGACACCTGGGCGCCATAGATCTGATTAAAGTGAGCGCTGATCTCCCCGGTCTGAGGCCGCGGGCATACAACGACCGCACAATCTCATCGACCCCGCTCAGGCGGCGATGTCGTTTCGGCACGATCACCGGAGTGAACATCCCGTCCCGGTCACGAGGCACCTGGATCATCACTGGTCGGGTCGTGGGACTGATCACCGTTTTGGTGCGGGTTCCGTTGCGCACGTTCGTGTCGTCGCGTTCGTCCGGGGCACGGTTCTTCTCATGGCCGAGGTGCTCGGTCATGTCCTCGTTCAGCGCGGTCTCGAGGAAGGTTTTGGTGAGCTGACCCACCAGCCCATTCGGGCCATCCAGGGTCAGGCCCGGCTTCTTGGCCAGGCGCACCCATTCTTTCGGCGCCACAGCCTCACGGGTGGGATCAGATTTCGTTTTCTTCGTCACAGCATCAAGTGTCGTCAACACGGCACCTTTCCCGCCAGACCCACGTCCAGCGCGTCAGGCCGGAAACACCGTTTAAGAGACAGTCCCCAGTCCTCGCTATCCGTCACTGTTGTGCTTTCCCAGGTCGATCACCGCTGCCGGGGGGAGGCTGTCCGGTGGCATGTGCGCGACGAGGAGGACTGTTGCCTCGAGCGACCAGGCGGTGATCTCGTCCACCACGACTTGGACAGTTTCGGCGTCCAGTGTGTTGAACGGCTCGTCCAGGACGATCAGAGAGAAGTCACCGGCGGTGCAGAAGAGGTACCAGAGCTTCTTCGCCGAGCCGCTGGACAGCGTGCCCGCGTTCTCGTCGAGCCACGGCGACAGCCCCAGGGCTTCTGCGCGATCCAGCTGACGAGTCGGTGAGGCGCCAGTCGAACGTGCGGAGAGCACGAGGTGATCGCGGACGGTCATGAGGGGGAAGAGGGCGGGCGTTGTCCGGCACACCCGACGCCGCGCCCGCACGACCGGCAGGTACGAGGGCGATCCGTCGACAATTACCTGGCCCGACCACGGGCGCAGGTAACCGCTGACGAGCTCGACCACGGTCGACTTCCCTGAGCCGTTCGGGCCGACCACCATCGTAAGGCCCGGCCCGCTCACTGTAAAGGACAGGTCACGCACGGCCGGGACGTCGTCGACCCACCCGGCTGTCACCTGCACCACGCACAGCGCAGGGGTTCGCGAACTCACTCGGGAGCCAACGGCATGAACGTCAAACGATGTGTGAAGCACCACAAGCCTCCTAGTGCGAGGAACAGGACATAGAGGAAAACTGAGAGCGCCCACCAGCCACCGGCTATGCCGGCGAAGATGGCAGGGGCGACAAGCGCGCCGGCGAGGAGCGCGGGCGCGTAGCTGACGCTGCGGCGGTCACCGTCACCGCGGCTCGCGTGCGCGAGCACGGACTCGCTCAGGTGCTCGGAGAGCACGACGGTCCACGCCATCGCCAGGATCACGACCATCACCTCACCGGTCAGGGTCGCGATCCCGGCGACCACCAGTATCGCGAGCACCGTGGTCTGGACCAGCGAACCGGTCACGTGCGCAAGCCACACCGTGGTCGGTCGTGCGCCGAGCTCCCACAGGGTGCGGTAGTGCCACAGCTTGTCCTCGTGACCGGCGGCTATGACCGGGACGATGCACACCATGCTCACGAGCATCACCGTTCCCAGCGGAGCTGCACGCAGCACGGCCTCGTCTAACGCGAGCGGTCCGAGCCATAGACCGCGGAGAGCCGGTCCATGGGAGAGGACCACCCCGAGGCCGATCGCGACCATCGTGAGCGTGACACGAAGAACCAGCATCACCATCGGGTGCACCGTGAGCGCGCCCGAACCTACGGCGATCGCACCCACGACCGTCGACCGTCCCCGGCGCGGCCACAGGGTGGGACGGTCCGCGAGGAGGGCCGGGGCATCGATGCCCAGGAGCGGCACGTCGGCACCTGAGCGCAGAGCCCTGCGGACCTGCGGCGTGAGCACGCCCACCCCTACCCAACCGAGTCCGATGAGGGCAACGGCGACAGGTACCACCCACGTCGGTCCGAGGGCGAGGCCCGCGACCGCCACGTCACCGCTCCACCGCAGAGCCGTCGCGGCGAAGGTCCCCGCGACCAGCCCAAGCAGGACCAAGTAGCCCTCCCACATCCCGGTGGGTGCTCGCCTCCCGGGACGGCCCGTCGCGTTGCGTAACGCGACGAGGTGGCTCCCCAGGGCCCCCGCCAGGACGATGCCGAACGCCAGGAAAATCGTCACGGCCGGCCAAAGATGACCGCCCGTCGCGAGCCCTGTTCCACCGCCCACGGCGAGTGCGGCACTGACGAGGACCCTCGGCAGGTGCTCGGCACCGCGCTCCACCAGGACCACGTGGCGAAGCGGGAGATCCAGCGCGAGCCACAGACCGCGGACCTGCGCCGCCGAGACCGTGAACCGTACGCGCGAGAACCGTTCGCGCAAAAGCGCGCTCGCTTCGGCGTACGCAAGCGCGACGATGACCAGAAACGTCGTCGACCAGGCCACGGTCCTCACCTCGCCTGCGCCCACCCCAAGCAAAACGGGGGTGGCCGAGGTGACGAGGAACGCGGCAGTCCCCGCGATCGCCGTCACGACCGCGACGATGACGATGTAGAGAGCCACGAAGGTGTGAACGCGCATCCGCATCGAGACCGTGGCGAGGCGTTGCACCGCCCAGAGGCTGAGGACGTCGTCCAGAGCACCCTCTCTCGTGTTCACAGCCGCGAGACCGGCTTGTTCTGGGCCGCGTCAGCCGTCGCGGTCGCTGCCACGCCGGCCATCGCCATGGCGACGACCGCGGCCGTCCACCCGAGCGCCTGTGGTCCCAGGTCGCCAACGTCGCTTCCCATCGCCGCGATGATGCTCAGACCAGCGACCGCAAAGAGCCACGACATCACCCGCACCGAGACCCGGGGAACCACCGCGAGCACGACCAACGCCAGCGCCGCAAGACCGAGGCCCCCCGCATGCAGCGGCGCAAACCGCTCGTCCGCCGTCCCATCGGACGCCCACGCCCAGGCACCACTCGTCGCACTCAGCGCGAGCACGGCGAGGGTCGACGGTCGACGTCCTCGTTCAGCGAGCGTGGTCAAGGACATGGCGAACCCTTCATACAGCTAGGCACACGCCGGTGAGAAGCATCGCCAGTGCCAGTCGAGGGAAGACGCTCCAGCGGGCGTCCCGGACAACGAACGTTCCCACCACAGCCAGACCTGCTCCGAGGATGAGGGACCAGGGTTTGACCCCCGAGGACTGCAGTCCCAGCGCGAGCGACACGAGCTGTACGGCCAAGAGCGTGCCGGTCACGACGAGAAAGGTAAGCGACAGATATCGGCCTCCGACGATGACATGCCCCGCTCGCCGCGTCCGGTGTTCTACCGCCATAGCACCGGCCACGACCAGAAGCTTGAGGGCAATGCTGAGGACGAGGCCGGTCATCGTTCCGATGGCCACTGCGAGATCAGCGTCCGGCAATTCCCCGACGAGTTCTGACATCGGCCCTGTCAACACCTCCTCCTCGACACCCGCGGAGATTGCGGGCAGCCTCGCCACCGTACTGAGCGCGACAGCAAGACCTGCAAGTCCCCAGAGCAATCGGGGCGTAGTCGCACGACGGAGCTCGACGGTCACGGTAGGCGCAGATCCAGTTGCTCGCATGCTGTTCCTCCTATCGTGTCGTGGCGTGCTGGTGCTAGCGGCTAAGGGTGAGCAGTTGCGATCACTGCAGCTTCGACTAAAGCGCCCATCGTGATGAGGAGGACGGCGACCAGGAACAACCGGAGCGTACCGGGGACGCTAGACGTGTATGTGTACCTCTGACGAGGCGCGTAACGGAACCGCTCTGCAACGAAGACAACAGCAGGAAGCAACCCAGCGGTCGCGGCTAGCAGGATCCCAGCGAACTCAATTCCCGCGTACGGGAGAACACGTATGACTACCTCGGCCGCGCCGAGTTCTACCTGGACCGCGTGAAACGACGCCCCTACCCACAGACTAGTCAAACTTATTCCGAACAGGGTGCTCAAGCCAGCGGTCGCTACTCCAGAGAAGGCCAATAGTGCCGCAGCAAGATTTTGGCTGAGTATAGCCTGAAGTACGGGCCAAAATTCCGTGGTCTCAAGCAGTCCACCAGGGCCGCTCGCGTCCGCCTCCGGAGAGAAAGCCTGGTAGCCGACCGCAACGCCCGCCCCAGCGACAATGAGAACAATGGCGAGAGAGATAACAGCATCCGCCCTAGGCACTGGTGCCACAAGCCAAATCAGGGCGGCGATAGGCGATCGGTCGTTAATCTTATGCTGCCCGCGCCGTAGGCTCGGTTCTGCTCTCATCGCTGGACGCCCTCCTTGTGAGCGAGCGGCTCGGCTCGGCCCGTCTCCACGGACCGAGCCGAGCCGTGATCGGTTAGGCGACGAAAGCGATCCGTGTCGCGCCGGCGGTCGCGGCCGCCGCGAACACGCGGTACGCGCCGTACAGGACAGCCGAGACGCCGCCCGAGAACGCCATCAGTGCGATGCTGAGCGCCCATCCTCCGATTTCGAACGCGGCGGCCAAGTTGCCCGCTGCGATAGTAGTGAGGCCGAAGGTCCCTGTCAGCCAGAGGACGGCGAAGGCCCCGAATGCGAGCCCAGTTGCCGCCAAGACCGCACTTATAGCCACGGACGCTCTGGACGAGCGATTGACAGTATTGATCATAATGATTCCCCCCCATATTGATTGTATTGGTTCAAGCGTAATTTATATTCTCGCAGTGTCAAGTAGTCGACGAGACTCACGTATTGTGCTCCCAAACGTGGGCGCGTGCCTCAATAGCAATAGGGAGTGTCCGCGTAATGCGGTGTGATTGCTCGAGTGAGTATGGAGCTATCAATGGCCGCGCGACGTGAGATTACGAAGAAACATGCGCTGGAGTATCAGTGCGCCTTATGGTGAATTGAGACAGAGGTAAGAAGGATTTTTTTCATGACTAATCGTCGTAAATTCAATGCCGAGTTCCGTGCTGAGGCCGCTGAGCTGGTGATTTCACCGGGCCGGCCGGTCGCGCAAGTTGCCCCGAGATCGGTGTGGTCGATGGGACGCTGGGTAACTGGGTGCGCCTCTGAAAAGAGGAACATCCCGAGGCTGGTGCGAGCCGGGGCCCGGCGGAGAATGCTGAGTCGAAAAGGGAGATCGAATTCCTGGAAAAAGTCAGCGCCTTCTTCGCCGCGAAGCAACTAAGCAACGACTATTTCGTGTTTATCTCGATGAAGAAGAGGATTTGGGTCGATTTCATAACGCCATCAAAAGGATTGGGCGCAAGATGGGGGTCCCGTGACTTATGCCTCATCAATGGGATGGGGCCGTGAGCGACAAGATCGCCACGCGTCTTATCCCAGTCCTTTCTGCATTGTCTGTCGCCGCCTTTTTTCTTTTTGCGGCGCTCTGGGTAAACGGGAGTTTTCCTTTCCCCATTGCGCTCAGCATTGCAGTGGTGCTCGGTACAGGCACCTACCTTGCTATGGCTAAGGGATCGTCCCGGAAAGCTTAATCCGACCTGAATAGCCGGCACGGGTTCGCCAAGACCTCAACCATTCCGAGCGTACGCTCCACCGCGAGCGGCTTGACGGCTGTGCTCTGATGCGACGGCTTCAACAATTGGCTAGCTCATTGCTTGAGCGTGACAGATCGGCCTCGTCTGCCCCGCATCGGGAACCCCTTGCGGGACACTCGAGTTTCTAGCTCGTCCGGACGGGTGGCCTCGTTCAACACTCTGAGACGACGGTAGTTGAGCGTGAGTACGGCGTCCTGGACGTGACTACCTACCGTGACGGGGTGCTGGTGTATTCCGCGGAACTGGATCCCGGCGCTGACTTGGTTGGACTCGGGTCGGAGTCGTCTGCCGCTGCTGCAGCCAATAACCCGTCGCAGTGTCTCGTGGCTGTGCTCGGAGTTGACGCGGTTGCTGCCAGCATAATTCTGGTCGTGTGTGGCGGCTCGTGTGTTGTTCCGGTTACGCCTCCCACTGCGGTGATCTGCGCCGCGAGCATCGGTGCATTCGCAGTCGTAGCGGGCGCATCGATCACAGCAGTCATGGGCTGCTGCAAGTAGGGTGGTTGCACGATGAAACGATCTATTCCGCGGTTCCTTGTCTTCCTCGTTGTAATGGTTGCATCGAGTTCCGCTCTGATACTGGTCCTTCCGGCCAGTCTTGGTCCGGACGCCTCGATTCGGGCCTGGATTCCGATCGCGCTTGGTGCACTCTTTGCAGTTAGTGCCTTTATGGCATGGCTGGTTCGACCAAATTGGAAACAACTCTCATCGCAATCGACGGAGTAGGTGGGTCTGAATCCACCGTTTTCAGGAGCGACCGGGCTATGAATGGTGCCCGGAAGCCGAACGGCTACTGAGGCGGATATCGACGCTGGCGCCAGTTGACAAGCTGGTCAGTGTGACGCCTTCTGTTTGCCGGATGCTGGTCGACGCAGAGCGTGGCCGTTTATGCTTGGCAAAGCGGTTCATTCATTCGAGATCCATTGGTGGGATCGAACCGCGACGTAGGCTGTACCCGCTGCAACGAGTGTCATCAGTGCCCAGTTCGCGCCGATTGGGAGGGAGGGTGTGGAGTTGGCGATCAGGGCGCTCAGGGCGTCAACGAACCAGGTGGATGGAAAAGCACGGAAAACTATCGTGATCCATTCGGGCAATGATTCGAGCGGGAATACCGCTCCGGACGTGAATAGGGCGATCATTGGAAAGATGTACGACAGCTGCAGTGCGAGATCTGGATTCGTCATCCGGGCGGCGAGTAAATAGCCGAAGGCGAGCATCATGGCCCCGCCGAGAAGGAGCGTGACAGCGAGTAGTCCTACGTCTCTCATAAGGATGCCGTCCGCACTGGCAATGACAATGATGACGATTCCTTCTAGGGCGAGAATTCCGGCCCGAACAGGAACGTGCCCGAGCAGGAACGCTGTGCGGCACGCAGGAGTGGTCGCCAGCTGAAGCAATACTCCGTTACTGCGGTACGTGACGAGTTGAACGGTTGTCAGGATGAGCGCGACGGCCATGAATCCGGTCACGGCGATGAGCGGCAAACTCTTCCGGAGCAGGCCGGCTGGGCTTCCAGTAGCCGCCGCAATGAGGATGTCGATGCCCCAGAACGGGACGGGAAACGCAGCGAAGCTGACCAGGAGAGCCACCAAAGCGCGTTTGCTCCGAAGAAGTTCGCGTGTGTGCATCCGTGCGAACGGGAGAACTTGAGCGCCCGTCGAGGCTCTAACCTTCATGGCCTGCCGGTGCTCGATTTGGTGCTCGGGCTCGAGTTCGAGATGTCCAGGAAGACGTCTTCGAGCGACCCACGCTGCACTCGATAGTCGTGGGCGCCGAGTCTCGGTGAAAAAGTGATTCTTCGAAGGATCGTGTCGGGGTCTTCCGTCACTACACGGGCATGGGTCTCAGCTCCGATCTGGGTCGTCGTTATGTTGCCAACAAGACCGAACTCAGCGAGGTCTGCGCTGGTCACCGGGCGGGGAACGGTGAAGGTGACAGTCGCGGTGGCAGAGTACTGCCGGATGAGTTCTTCAGGTTCTCCTTCGGCCGCGACTCGTCCGTCAACGATGATGGCAAGCCGGTCGCACATCTGGGTGGCCTCGTCCATGTGGTGGGTCGACAAGAGCACCGTGCCGCCTCGCTGTCGCTGACCTTCGATGATGTCCCACAGTTTGCGGCGGGCGCTCGGGTCGAGTCCGGCGGAGGGTTCGTCCAGCACCAGAATCTCGGGATTCCCGATGAGGGCAATGCCGATAAGTAGGCGTCGTTCTTGACCGCCGGATAAGTGCTTTACCCGCATTTGGTGTGCCTGTTCGAGCCCGACCTCGCGGAGAATGTCGGCAGTCTCACGCGGTGCGGTGTAGAACGAGGCGAACAGTTGGACTGTCTCCCACACGGTCAAGGTGGGGAACAACGCTGCGGCCTGTGGCTGCACGGCCATTCGCTTGGTAATCTCGCGCCGGTCCTTCGCGGGATCGAAGCCGAGAACGGTGACGGTACCTGAGGTGGGACGACGGAGCCCGACGATGGTCTCGAGCGTCGTGGTCTTTCCTGCTCCGTTCGGCCCGAGAAGTCCGAAGACTTCGCCGCGCCGCACTGTCAAATCGATACCTCGAAGGACATTCTGCGTTCCATACACTTTGCATAGTTTGTTGACGACAATCACATCGCTTGTTCGGTCGATCATCGCTTGCCTCCGGTAGGTGGGGCGTCATTTTCGTCGGGGAAGAAGATGGTCTCGATTGGCACAGAGAACAGGGTCGACACTCGGAAGGCGAGCGGCAGTGAGGGGTCGTACCTTCCTGTTTCCAGCGCGTTGACGGTCTGCCGGGAGACGCCCAGAGCTTCCGCGAACTGTACCTGAGTCCATCCGTGCTCGGTGCGGAGCTTGCGAACGTCGTTTCTCATCGACTCGCGCGGAATGAGAGAACACTAATGGCGACGCCCCACACAGACATTCCTCCAATGAACACGCACCACTCGGGGTATTCAACGGTGACGCCGGCGGTGCTCAGGAAAGCGATGGTGAGTGCAATCAACATCGCCGCCGCGAAACCGATCGCGAAGCTCTGCAAGACGAAGATCCGTTGGAACTCGTCCACACGATGAATGTGTCGAGTAACGGCGATGGTGATCCAGAGCACAGGGATGAGTGGCAGGAGCGCAATGAGGATACTTGCTGGCGTTCGCTCTTCGGTGCGAACGACCCCCGGAAGGAAAAGGAACAGCACAACGAATGCGACTACTCCTGCGCCTACCTCCCACATGTACCGTCGAGACCCTTGCAGTTCTTTCGGGGTTCGAGTCTTTGGCTCTGGTGTCACAATTGCGCCTGGACTTTCTCTCGTCGAATCGTTAGTTTTGGGTGTCGCGGTTCGGACTGATCCCACTCGAAGAGTCGGGCAGCCATTCCCGCCGCACATGCTGCGGCCACCGCCATGAGGGCCCAGAGGACCGTGAGCGGAAAAAACGGTTCGGAGCCGGTGAGCGTCGCGCTGGCCGCCGTCGCTAACCACGTCGTCGGCAGACAGTTCATCGCGATCTGGACAACAGCCGGGAGGATTGACGCGGGCAGGAGGCCACCAGAGGCAAAAACCAGCATGATCGTCAGCATCACCATACTTTGCTGCGTCGCTTCAGCATTACGCGACCGGGCTGCGAACAACAAGCCGAAGGACAGAAGCATGGCCGTACCGAGCAGGAACGTGACACCAAGGCCCAGGACATCGAGTCCATCGAGGTAGCGTTGCCAGACCGCAATCGCGACGGTAAGCGTAATCGGGACCACCGCAACGAGAACCCGAGCAGGAAGCTGCGCCAGCAAAAACGTCGAGCGGCGAAGGGGCGCCGTGCCAAACAATCGAAGGAGACCCCGCTCCCTCATTGCCACTAACGGAACAGTGGTGCCAATGAACGCGATACTCGCGATCCCCAGCATCGCGGCGACGCCCAAATTAGCGCGGAGTGGATCGAGCTTCACATCCCCGTCACTATCGACCACTGTGATCGCATCGGCAGCGAAACCGGCATCTCGAAGCCCCATCCAAATCGGATTCCACGCTGGTTGATTCGACGCATCAAGAAGGACATAAGCGCGGCCGTCGTGAACAGTGATCTCCGCGTTCCGGCCTTCCGCACCTACGTCGACGAGCGCGACACCGGCACTGTCCAAAGCGTCCATAACGGGCGCACCTGCAGAAGTGACGACAGCCGAAGGAGTCGGCCCGAGAACGGTGAAGGAAAGCCACATCGACACGTAGATCACCAGAATGGTCGCGAACATGAACAGCATCGAGAACCCCGTCAGCGGGTTCCTCAGCACGTCCTTCCCGCTCATCACAGAGAGACGCGCAAAGGTACCCCACCAAAGAGGCAGGGAAACGCCCCTCTTGCCACACTGCATCACAAGCGACACCCAAACTGACCAAGAGCTGCGGTGACAAGGAGACTTACCATATGGAAAGTATCCTTGACAATCGAGGCGGCGTCAAGTTGCGCTGCCAAAATTCGAGTTGATGCCGCATGAGCATGACTGTCAGACGTTCCGCGCACTTGGGAGCGATCCATCCGTAGACGCACGCGCCCTTACGGAGCGATCAGCGGGCGCTCGAATAAGCAAACTAAACATTGGCACGATGACCCGCCCAGCGGCCCGTAAGCGGAACGTCATTCGGGACGCTCGAATTTCGAGCCTTTCGCTGATGGCCGCCGGACCAAGGCTTATTTTGACGAGTTCATTTCGTGTCGTGCTGTTGAAGGCGCGGCCGAAACCGCGGCCGCTAGCGCGGGGGCGTTTGTAGGACGCGTCGGCGTCTCTTGGCGACCATGACGGTCGTAATGAGAAGGCTGCCTGTAAAGACCAGGCCGGCGTATACGTAGAGCTGGAAAGGTCCGCTGCCGAAGCTGCTGAAGGGGGCGGGCCCGCTGATGATCCAGAGATATCGGTCCGGATCACTGTGAATGAACCAATACAGGATGACTGGACTCACGACAAGCAGGAGTCCCGCCCCGATGAGCGACGGCTCAAACTTGCCCCCAGTCGATCTGGTCATGGCTTGAACTGATCCCCCTGAAGAATGCGGGTAAGTGCGAATGGCTCATCCTTGCACTCGCTCGACTTGTCCATCGAAAAATACGGCAAAGGCCCCGCGATCGTCGTTAGCCGACCGGTTCAACGGCATCCGCCAGCCCTGCGGTGAATGGACTACCTCGGCCCTAAGACGCACGCCCACCAGCCGAGCCGAACTGCGGATTTTGCGCCATTGCCGCGAGAGGAACCCATATCGGAACTGCTTGAGGGCTTCACTGTATCGCTGGTGATCGTCCGTGACGAGGAGTATGTGCTGCCCGATGACGCGAGTGTAGGAGCCTTGGCGGGGGATGGTGACGATTTTGCTCAGCCCGGTTCGCCACGCCGGGATCAGCGCTTGGAGGGACAACCGTTCCGGATCATTGCCCACGGAGACTGGGTGGCGCTGCGTGCGAACCTGGAATCGTGCAAAATTCCACGTCCTTGTTCAACTCGCGGTTACTAAGGAACAGCACGAGTACGACCTGCGCCAGGTGCTGCGAGAGCGTTAGGACATCCGCGAGGCTACACGCGCGATGTTCACACGCCGCAGCACCGGCGACTGAACGGCAATCTCCGCGTCGGCCGCGGAGGTCTGCGATGGGTTAGCCGATGCGGATGAGTTTCTTGTTCACGAACTCACTGGCACCGAAGCGTCCGAGTTCGCGCCCGAAGCCGCTTCTTTTTACCCCGCCGAATGGCAGCTCTGCGCTGTCTGCGCCGACGAGGTTGACGTAGACCATGCCGGCTTCGATGCGGTCGGCGACCCGCAGTGCCTGCTCGGGATCGGTCGTAAACAGGTAGGAGCCGAGCCCGAACGGAGTGGCGTTTGCAAGGGTGACGGCGTCATCTTCTGAGGCTGCTCGGTAGACGGATGCTACGGGGCCGAAGAGCTCCTCGTGGTATGCGTCGTTGTCTGGCGTGATATCGGTGAGCACGGCAGACGGGTAGAAGGCGCCAGAGCGTTTGCCGGTTGCTGCCAGGGTCGCTCCCTGTGCGACGGCGCGCTCTACCTGCTCCTGTAGCTGCTCGGCCGCGCCGAGGGAAGAAAGCGGGCCGTAGTCTGCACCCTCGACGGTCGGGTCGCTGGGAGAGCTCGCCAAGATGGCGGCGGTGAACTTCTCCGTGAACTCATCGTAAAGTTCATCGATCACGATGAATCGCTTAGCCGCGTCGCAAGCCTGCCCGCTATTGCGGCGGAGGCGACCTTCGACGGCGGCAGCCACTGTGGCATCCATGTCGTCGGTGCTGAGCAGGATGAACGGGTCTGACCCACCCAGTTCCAGGACGACTTTCTTCAGGTGGCGACCGGCCACTTCGGCGACGGCCGCGCCGGCGCCCTCCGAACCGGTGAGGGAGACGCCCTGTACCCGCGAGTCGGCGATGATCGCGGCGACCTGCTCGCTGTCCGCGTACACATTGGTATAGGCGCCAGTCGGGAAGCCTGCGTCGTGGAAGATTTGCTCGATCGCGGCGGCTGACTCCGGGCACTGCGACGCATGCTTGAGGATGATCGTGTTGCCGTTCATGAGGTTCGGTGCGGCGAAGCGCGCAACCTGGTAGTACGGGAAGTTCCATGGCATGACCCCAATCAGCACACCGAAAGAGTTGGAGCGCACGAAGGCGGAACCCTCGCCGCTGAGAAGGGTGATTGGTTCGTCCTTCAAAAACTCCTGCGCGTTGTCGGCGTAGTACCGGTAGATGTCGGCGGAGTAGTCGATCTCGCCGAGCGCTTGGTCGACGGGTTTTCCCATCTCGCGCACGATGATGGCCGCCAGCTCATCGCGGCGCTCCTCATGCAAATCGCCAACCCTGCGCAAGAGTGCGGCCTTGTGGGTTGAAGAGTTACGTGACCAGCTTCGGTGTGCCTGATCAGCCGATGCGATGACCTGCTCGAGTTCATCATTCGAAATTTGCGGGTATGTCTTGATGGTTTCGCCTGTGGCGGGATTGATAACGGCGTAGTGGCTCACGGGCCACCTCCTTCTTTCACGGTAGGACTACTGTTCCGGAAATTGTCACGTAATACGAGCCAATCATCTTCGCGGGAATTGTCAAGGCAAATGAGACCAGCGGGAGTTTCGTCGCGGGGTAGTCCATTTATTCTGCTGGGGTGATCAGTGAGCTGGTTTGTGAATTCGTCGAGTATCCGGCGCGAGGTCGTGTGGCGTTCGGTAACAATTTTTTTCACTGCTTTGACGCTGCGCCTGAGGATGCCTGGCCAGCGTGGCGAAGCTACGCTGGTGCCATCATCAAGGAACGGCCATTTCGCCGTGCCGAACTCAGACGCGTGAACCGGCTTCGCCTTCCTCCCCGACGCGGCTTCCCAAATC
>NZ_PJJL01000055.1 GCF_002929505.1 Cryobacterium sp. Y57 | reverse complement strand
CGGAGGCCGCGGCTCGGGCCGCGGCGGAGGCCGCAGCGGCGGCCGCAGCGGCGGCCGCAGCGGCGGCCGCACAACAGAACGACGAAGACTCCAAGAATCGCGCCGAGCAGGATAGGAAAGACGCAGAGAACGCTCGGGAAGACGCCAAAGACGCCGCGGAAGAGGCCAAAAAAGCCCGGGAAGATTGTCTCGACGATAGGGACAAGGTTCAGGCTGGCGAGTGCAACTAGCGCACCAGTGCGTCAGCGCAGTGCTATCAGCTGGTCGGCGGCGTCACGCGCCCACCGTTCGGCCTCAGCCAGCGACTCCCGAGTCAGCTCTGATGCCTGTTCGTGGGATTCAACCACGCGCAGCACCGTGTCGACGATATCCAGGAAGCCGATGCGCCCGGCGTGAAAAGCAGCAACGGCCTGCTCATTGGCCGCGTTGAATACCGCGGGATAGGTGCCACCCAGGCGGCCGACCTTTTTGGCCAGTTCGACCGCTGGAAAGGCCGCGTCGTCGAGGGGTTCAAAAGTCCAGCTGTGCGGCACGGTCCAGTCGATCGGAGTGCCAACCGCGGCCACCCGGTTCGGCCAGTCCAGCCCGAGCGAGATCGGCAGCCGCATGTCCGGGGGGCTTGCCTGCGCGATCGTCGACCCATCGACGAATTCGACCATCGAATGCACCACTGATTGCGGGTGGATGACAGCGTCGATGCGGTCATATTCCACGTCGAACAACAGATGCGCCTCGATGATCTCCAGGCCCTTGTTCACGAGGGTGGCCGAGTTGGTGGTCACCACGAGGCCCATGTTCCAGGTCGGGTGGGCGAGAGCCTGCGCGGGAGTGACCCGGGCAAGCTGATCCCGGGTAAAACCTCGAAACGGCCCACCGGATGCCGTCAGGACGAGTCGACGCACCTCCTGCGGGGTTCCGGCAAGCAACGCCTGCGCAATGGCGGAGTGTTCGGAATCGACCGGCACGATCTGCCCGGGTGCCGCCAGCGACTTCACCAGATCACCGCCGACAATGAGCGACTCCTTATTGGCCAGGGCCAGGATGCGACCAGCCTTCAATGCGGCGAGCGTCGGTCCGAGACCGACCGAACCGGTGATGCCGTTCAGCACGACGTCGGCGTCGATGTCTCGCACCAGCTGCTCGGCAGCATCCGCTCCCAGAGCAGTGTGCTCGACCTGGAAGTCGAGGGCTTGCACCGCGAGCAGGTCGCGGTTGCTGCCGGCCGTAAGGCCAACCACCTCGAATCGGTCAGGGTGGGAACGGATGACGTCGAGGGCCTGGGTTCCGATCGAGCCCGTGGACCCGAGGATAATTACTCTCTGCACCCCTCCATGCTAGGTGCAGGCCGCCGGAGAGGTAGTGTCAACGGGTGACTGGTGCCAAAGCAGAACCCGATAACACTGATGCAACCGACACGAGCGACAGCACTCCCACAGCCGTCACGCCTGACCCGGCTGCCGACCAGCGCGACGAACCCGATGAACCCGAACGCGTGAAGCGTCCGGGTTTCGTCTACTTTCTCGGCTACGGCATCATGGCCCCCGTCGCCCGCGTCGTGTTTCGCCCACGAATCTTGGGCCGCGAGAACATCCCTGCCACCGGACGCGTCATTCTGGCCAGTAATCATCTCTCCTTCATCGACAGCATCGTCATACCGCTGGTCGCGACCCGACGGGTACAATTTCTCGCCAAATCGACCTACTTCACCGGAACCGGTTTTCAGGGCTGGGTCTCCCGAACCTTCTTCACCGCGATCGGGGCCATTGGCGTGGAACGCGGTGCCGGTCAGGCTGCGCAGGTTGCTCTCGATGAGGGCCGCGCGGTGCTCGACGCCGAGGGCGCCTTTGCGATCTACCCGGAGGGCACGCGTTCACTCGATGGCCGCCTCTATAAGGGACGCACCGGCGTTGCCTGGCTGGCCCTCACCACGGGCGCTGTTGTGGTTCCGGTTGGACTGATCGGCACGCAGGAGATTCAGCCGGTGGGAAGCACCCTGCCGCGCATCCGCAAGGTCACGGTCGCTTTCGGCAAGCCGCTCGATCTCAGCCATCACGGCCAGGCCACATCGGGGAAGGCCCGCCGCCAGGCAACGGATGAGATCATGGCGGCCATTCACGGCCTGTCCGGCCAGGAATTGGCTCATGCCTACAACGAATCGCCACCGGTCGGCACACTGAATCGCCTCGCTCGCCGCGTCTTTCCGCGCGAACGCCTGTAGCCGTAAACGTCAGACGGTCGGCCACAAGCGCCGACAGTCATAGGCTGGACTAATGACTGCAACGTATTCGGTGCCCCAGCAACGCAAACTCGTCACGGCTCTTCCCGGGCCCAAGTCGGTTGAACTTCAGGCCAGGCGGGAGAAGTCGGTCGCCCGCGGCGCCGGCACCCTCGCCAACATCTACATGGATCACGGCGCAGGAGCGATCCTGGTCGACGTCGACGGCAACCAGATCATCGACCTCGGCAGTGGGATCGGAGTGACCACCATCGGTCATGCGCATCCGGATGTCGCGGCGGCGGCATCCGCCCAGGCAGCGAAGCTGACCCACACCCTCTTCACGGTAACTCCCTACGAAAACTATGTGGCGGTGGCCGAGAAGCTGGCCGAGATCACCCCCGGCGACTTCGAGAAACACTCGATTCTGGTCAACACCGGCGCTGAGGCCGTGGAGAACGCGGTCAAGATTGCCCGCAAGTTCACCGGCCGCCGTGCGATCGTGGCCCTCGACCACGCTTTCCACGGACGCACCAACCTGACCATGACAATGACCTATCGCCCCTGGCCGGAACGTGCCGGCATGGGTCCGTTCCCCGGTGAGATCTACAGTGTGCCCACCAGCTACCCGTTCCGCGACGGGCTCAGCGGGCTCGAAGCGGCCGAGAAGACCATCGACTACATCACGACCCACATCGGCGCGACCGAGATCGCGGCGTTCTTCGTCGAGCCGATCCAGGGCGACGGCGGCATCATCATTCCTGCGCCCGGCTATTTCAAACGCATTCGCGAATTCTGCACCGAGAACGGCATCGTCTTCGTCGCCGATGAGATCCAGGCTGGTCTCGCCCGCACCGGCGTCTGGTATTCGATCGAGCACCACGACGTCGTACCCGACCTCGTCACCACGGCCAAGGGAATCGCCGGTGGCTTTCCCCTCGCCGCTGTCACCGGCCGCGCCGACATCATGGACTCCGTGCAGCCTGGCGGTATCGGCGGCACCTTCGGCGGCAACCCGGTCTCAACTGCAGCCGCCCTCGCGGTTTTCAACCTGATCGAGCGGGACAACCTGCTCGGCGAGGCACAGCGGGTCGAAGCCGCACTCTGGGCGCGCATCGGTGACTGGGCCGAGAAGTTCTCCATCGTTGGTGAGGTCCGCGGCAAGGGCGCCATGTTCGGCGTGGAGCTCGTGCACCCCGGCACTAAAAAGCCCTACCCAGAGGCCTTGACCGCCGTGATCAAGCATGCGACCGCCAACGGGGTCATCGCGCTGGATGCCGGCAGCTGGGATTCCGTGCTGCGCATCATGCCCAGTGTCGTGATCTCCGACGAGCTGATCGACGACGCGGCGACCGTGCTCGAAGAAGCCCTTACCGCCCTGGTGGCCGCCTACCCCGCGTAGGCGCCCGCGCCTACTTCGCGTATTCGCGAACGGTCACCCAGTCGGTGATATCAACGGATTGGGTGGGCGGCAGGTCGATGGCCGACGGGCTGATGGCCGCCACTAGGTCGGCGGTCGGCCGCATCATGGTCCGGCCGTCGGCGAAGCGGATGCTGTCGGCCCCGGCACCAGAGTGGGCGACTGTGTCGGCGACGGCGTTGGTACCGGCTGCACCGTTTCGGACATCGGCACGAGCGGCCGCACTTGGGCGAACGGGAACGGCGAGGGTGCAGCATCCGCTTGATCTGCCTGGCCGAGAAAGTCGTACGTGTAATCGATGTCGCCAGACGTCACCAGCCTCAGCGGGAACACGTTCCAGCCGCCGCCGCCCGGTACCAGCAGGCTCGGCACGACCATGTCCTGTTCGCCGATCGCATCCAGCTGGGGCAGGTAGTTGGTATTGGCCGGGTCATTCACCACATTGAGCGGGCGACCGTCCTGGTCGAACAACTGCACGTCGGTGAGCGGCTGACCATCGGCGTCGTAGGCGAATACGTTGGTGACCTGCTCGCCGCTCTGCATGAGCCCCGGCATCGGGGACGGGTTGTACTCCACGTACGCATTGTTCTGCACATTGCCCTGATGGGCCGTGTAATTAAGCACCACAGGCATTACCAAAATCGCGCAGACGCTGACCACGGAACGAAAGCCGGGAAGCCAGCGCCCGGGTAGCCAGTGCCCGCGTCCCCACTGCACACTCAAGATCAGGAAGGCGGAGAGCACGAGCCAACGCACGGGGTCTGTCGGCACCGTGCTGATGGCGCCACCCGCAAAGACCGACGCGACCGCATACACGACCCAGCCGCGCAGCACCCACCACAGTGGGCGAAGCACGAGCAGAAAGTCGAGTACCGCAGCACCGACCGCAGTCGAGCGGATGCGCCGGGCCGTGTTCGTTCGCGCGGCACCGGCCCGGGTGCGCAGCCGGCGCCGCACCGACACCCGAACAGTCGGCGTCGCTCCCCGTACTGGAAGCCCGGCTGCAGCGCGCAGCTCGTCGGCGTAGGCGACCGGATCGCCGAGCGCGAAGCCTGGCGCAGGGGCATCAGCATCTGCAAAGTCAGCGGCCTGCTCCACCAGGTCAGCCTCAAGGCCGTCAGTGAGGTCGTCGATATCGTCGGTCGGCAGATCGCTCAGAGCGGCGCGCACGGCCAGGGCAAAGTCGCGAATGGGCTGGGTGGTGGTGGCGGTGTCGCTCATGAGTTGTCGCCGTTCGTGAGTAGGGGAACTGCGGGCTGGGGCTGTTCGAGCAGCCGGGTGAGGGTATCGGCGAAGTGAATCCAATTCGCACGTTGTTCAGCGAGCATGGCTCGGCCGTTCGCGTTGATTCCGTAGTACTTACGGTGCGGTCCGCCGTCGGACGGTACGACATAGCTGCTTAACGCCCCCGCGCTGTACAGCCGACGGAGGGTGCCGTAGACCGACGCATCGCCGACCTCATCGAGCCCGGCGGCGCGCAATCGACGCACGATGTCGTAGCCGTAGCCGTCGTCATCGATGATCACGGCCAAAACGGCCATATCGAGCACCCCCTTGAGCAACTGGGTGGTATCCATCGGCATCCCTTCGATCGGCGCTCGCCTTCAGCGGATCCCACACTACTACGCAAACCGCACTACTGCGCCATCCATAATCTAAGCCGACCTCGCCGCCCCGCGAGTTGCGGCTCGTTTCAGCGCGCAGCAAATCGCTCGAGCTCACAGCTCGGCAGCGCACCTGTGCTCAGGCGGTGGTCACCGGCTCGTGACCGATCGGAAAATTCACCGAGGCCGCGATAAAGCATTCCCGGGCAGCCTCGGCGTGCAACGACTGAGCGAACTCGACCTGCTCGGGTTCGGTGATCGTCACCCGTGGCCGCAGCGTGACCGTGGTGAAATGGCCCCCGCCCCCGTAAAGCTGTTCCATCGTGCCAACCGGGGCGTCCGTGTAGGCCGTCACGGTCACCCCGTTTCGGGCCGCCACGTGCAGGTACGACAAAAGATGGCACTGGCTGAGCGCAGCGAGCAGCAGCTCCTCCGGGTTCCAGCGATCATTGTCGCCGTGAAAGGTCGGATCGGACGAACCGCTGATCGCGGCCTTGTCAGCGGATGCCCGGCCGGCCGGCGAAATCAGATGGTCGCGTCCGTATGCCTTGTAGTGACTCGTTCCGGTGCCGCGATTGCCGGTCCACTCGACCCGCACCGCATATTCGTGCACTCCGTTCATGCTTCTCCCTTGGCTCTCTAAGATTCTTGCAGCCGATTCAGGTTCACCGCGCTCACGGTCGGTAAAGTGGATTCATCATGACTGACATCCTTATCGACCCTGCTACCGTTTCCGCACCGACCTACTCGGTTACGCAAGAACGAAAGATTGTGACCGCCATTCCCGGTCCGATCTCAGCGGCGTTGCATGAGCGGCGCCGAGCGGTCGTCTCCGACGGCGTCAGCTCCATGCTCCCCGTCTACATCAAGAAAGCCAACGGAGCGATCGTCGTCGACGTTGACGGAAACCAGTTCATCGACCTCGGTGCCGGAATCGGCGTGACCACGATCGGCCACACCGAGACCAGCGTTGTCGCGGCGGCCGTCGAACAGTCTCAGGACTTCATCCACACCCTGTTCACCATCACTCCGTACGAAGAATACGTGCGCGTCGCCGAGCTGCTGGCCGAGCACACCCCGGGCGATTTTCCCAAGAAGAGTGTGCTCATCAACTCCGGCGCCGAAGCCGTCGAGAACGGCGTGAAGATCGCCCGCAAGTACACCGGCCGTCGCGCCGTCGCGGTGCTCGACCATGCCTACCACGGTCGCACCGTGCTGACCATGGCCATGAACTACAAGGCCATGCCATACGCCACCGGTTTCGGCCCGCTTGCCAGCGACGTCTACCACGCACCGAGTTCCTACCCCTATCACGATGGTCTGACCGGTGCCGAGGCGGCCGTCCGCACCATCACGTACCTCGACAAGGTGATCGGGGCATCCGATCTGGCCTGCCTCGTCGTCGAACCCATCCAGGGCGAGGGAGGTTTCATGGTGCCAGCAGATGGCTACCTGCCGGCCCTGCAGAAATGGTGCACCGCCAACGGTGTCGTCATGATCGCCGATGAGATTCAAAGCGGCATGGCCCGCTCGGGCAAGTACTTCGCGAGTGAGCACTTCGGTTGGATCCCCGACCTCGTCCTCACCGCCAAGGGCATTGCCGGCGGCTTCCCGCTTGCCGCTGTCACCGGCCGCGCCGAGATCATGGACGCCTCGCAGCCCGGCGGCCTCGGCGGCACCTTCGGTGGCAACCCGGTCGCCTGCGCCGCCGCTATTGCCGTATTCGACGCGATCGAGGCGAACAACCTGCTCGGCGAAGCAATGCGCATCGAAAAGTCCCTCACCGCAGGGCTGACCGTGCTGAAGAACAAGTACGACATCATCGGCGAGATTCGGGGCCACGGCGCCATGTTGGCAATCGAGCTCGTGCAGCCAGGCACCGGCGACACCACGAAAACGCCGAACGCCGCCGCGGTGAGCGCCATCTCCACCTACGCCGGCCAGCACGGGGTTCTGCTGCTGACGGCCGGCACCTACGGCAACGTCCTGCGCTTCCTGCCGAGCCTGGCACTGTCCGATGCGCTCATCGTCGACGCCCTATCGGTGATCGACGACGCCATCGCTGCACACGCTGCAGCACTCATCGAGTCGTCACACTAACGCCGTGACTGAAACTTTCACGGTCGACGATTCCGTCGAGCTCGCCGTTATCGAGCGCAGCGGCTTCGTCGAATCCCGTCACGCCGGTTCGGCAATCGTGCTCGGCACCAACGGTGAGGTGTTGCATGCGCTCGGCGACGTGACCAGTCCGATCTTTCCCCGTTCGGCGATGAAACCCTTCCAGGCCGTTGCGGTCATGGCCAGTGGCGCCGCCCTGCGGGGAGCGGATGCTGCCATCGCCACGGCCAGTCATAGCGGCACCGCCGCCCACATCGATCTCGTTCGCGGGCTCCTCTCGCGCGCGCAAGTGCCCGAGACAGCGCTCGCCTGCCCGGCAGCCTGGCCGATCGATTCCGCAGCCCGCGACACCCTCGTGCGCCTCGGCGCCAGCAAGGCTTCGATTTATATGGAGTGTTCCGGTAAGCACGCGGCAATGCTTGTGGCATGCCAGCAGAACGGTTGGGCGCTGGAAGGGTATCTGGACCCTGCGCATCCGTTGCAAAAGCGTATTCTCGACGTGCTTGAACGCTTCACCGGAGAACGGCCGGTCGCCTCGGGCGTCGATGGCTGCGGCGCCCCGGTACACGCGATCTCCCTCACCGGGCTGGCCCGTGGCATCGCCCGCATCAGTACGAGCAAGTCGAACTCACCGTTTGCGATTTACCGCGAGGCCGGTTTTCTGGCCGAAGCGGTGCGCGCCAATGGCTGGGTTGTGGCCGGACCCGGCCACTCCGACAGCATCGTGATCGATCGACTCGGCCTGTTCATGAAGGGCGGCGCCGAGGGCATCATGGTCGCTGCTGCTGAGAACGGCACCACCGTGGCGTTGAAAATCCTCGACGGCAACCTGCGCGCCGCTGCGGCGGTGGCACTGAGTTTGCTGGCCGATGCCGGCGCAATCGCCCGAACGGATGTCGCTGAGCTATTGCCCGAGCTCGGTCTCACCGTGACCGGCGGCGGCTTACCGGTCGGCGAGATTCGCGCCAGCTACGTGTAAAGAAGCTATTTCAGCTTCGCCAGCCGCCGCGCTTTCGCTGCGCCGGAGATATGCAGGACCACGACCACGACCAGCACGACGATGAACACGGCGGAGGCGAGTGCGTTGGCGTCAGGGACGTCGATGAAGAGCGCCCAGTCGAACGAGCGGATGGTCTTGTCGGCAGCCAGGGTTTTGACCTAGCCCGGCAACATCGCCCTGGTGACCTCTCCGTCGGAGTGCAAGACCCAGACCCGTCCACGTCCGGGTGCTAGCGGAGGCGGCAGCTCCCGGCGGTGGCTGAGTAGCCGAAAGTCCGACAGGCTGCAGCGGTCGAACACCAGGCTGGACGCTTGCTCGCCCGAAGTCGAACCACGAAGCCGTGCCAGCAAAGTCCAGTGCGCCTGCCAGGTTTCGGCGTCACCGACGACAATCAGTTGCCCGGCATCACCCGCTTGGCCGACAGCGCCGGGGACCAGCAGAGCGGAGGCCTCTGGTGCGCTGGTTCCGGCAAGTTCCAGCACCGGAACGCCCATGACATTGCGCAGGCGGGTCGCCGTGCTCGTCGGCGATGAAGACACGATCAGGAGCGGACCTTCAGCCGGTAGCGAGTTGGGCACCACCACAGCAGGAACGATCAGGCCCGGAGTCGGCGCCAACAGCTGCACGCGCAGGCTGCGCCATATTCCCCCGCCCGGCGGCAGCGACGCAATGTAACCGGCCGATTGTCCCCCGGCCGCGAGGTGGTCCTGCACGCTCGGCAGTTTCAGTAGCAGGGTGCTCTGGCACAGAGCTGCCAGCCCGGGAACCACGCTCGTGTGCCGTTGCACGGCGACCACGACATGCACGCCGGCGGCCGGTCCGTCCCGCAGCAGGCCGACGAGCAGATCAACGGCTGCCAGCCGGTGGTCGGGCTGCCAGCGCGCGCAGACGGAATCAAAATCGTCGAACAGTACCAACCGGGGTGAAGCCAAAGTCTGCTGCCCGGTTTCCACGCGGGCACTCAAACTCGCCAGCGCATCCCAAACAGACTCCATGTCGGCTGTGAATAGCCGGGTCGCGACCGGATTTTCGGCCACCCGGGCGAGCGTGTGCAGCAGGGTGGATTTGCCCGAACCGGCCCCGCCGACCACCAACAAGTGCCCATCACTGTCGGGGTCGTAGGTGAACACACTGTAGCGCTGGCGCTCGGGTTCATCCAGCAACCCGACCGGACACCCTGTTACCGGCGCCTTCCCCACCGTCGCCGCGTCCAGATCGAACTCGGTCACAATCGGCGGCAGCGCATCAAGCCATGGACGTCTGGGAACGTATCCGCACGACGCTGACAGTGGCGCCGCTACGATGCTCGCAATGTCGAGTTCGCCCGTTGTCGCGACTTGGCAGAGTACCGGTTCTCCGGCTTCCGTGGCGACCAAACACCGCCCGGGCTGATTCGATGCCAGCCCGGCTGCGGCATCCGTGCCGATCACGGCCTGGCTGTCGGCGCGATTGTTCACCCGCAGCGACAAACGCAGGCTGCAATTAGCCAGCAGCGCGTCGCGCACGACCCCGGCCGGCCGTTGGGTACATAGAATCAGGTGCACGCCGAGCGACCGACCCCTGGCGGCAATGTCCACAAAGAGGGCGTGCAGCTCGGGAAACAGCCCGAGCATGGTCGCGAATTCATCGACGACGATGATCAGACGGGGAAGCGGATGCTCCAGGCGCACGTCGGTCACGTCGCGCGCCCCGGCCGCGCTCAGCGTGCGCTCCCGGTACCGTAATTCGGCACCGAGACTTGCGAGGGCCCGAGTGGCTGCGTTCGAGTCGAGGTCGGTAATGAGTCCGACGCAGTGCGGCAGTCGGGCGAGCGGTTGAAAGGCCGCGCCGCCCTTGAAATCAACCAGGAGAAAGTTCACCTGCTGCGGCGAGTAAGTCGCGGCCAGCGCGGCCACCCAGGTGGTCAGGAGCTCGCTTTTGCCGCTGCCGGTCGTTCCCCCGACCACAGCATGCGGTCCGGACTGCACCAGGTCCAGGTACGCCGGCCCGTCTCGGCCCACTCCGATCGGGCAGGCGAGGGTCGGTGGCGCCGCCGACCGGTCCAACGCTGCAGCATCGGTGACGTGCTCGAGCAGTTGCATGATCGGGACCATGGCTGGGATCACTCCCGTCGTACTCACGAGGCCTGCTGACTTGGCCTGCCCGGAGAGTGACACCGCGAAATCGACCGCTTCGGCCCTGGCGAGAAGTTCTGGACAGAAATCCAGAGGCGGCGCACGATTCGGCGAGCGAATAATCTGCGCCCGCGCCGGGCCCAGCACGCGCACGACCGTTCCACAGCCCGGCGGCAGGTCTTCGAGCCTCATCGTCAAGGCGAGCAGCAGCCGCCCGCTTTCTGGTTCACCACGGCGCGGATCGGTGGTGCTGGTCGTGCTGGTGGTGCCGGTCGTGCTGGTGGTGGTACGCAGTAGGAGTGTGAACCGGCGCGGCGACGGCGCCACGTGCGGCAGCTGAGCCACCCAATCCCAATCGGTGGACCCGGCATCGCTCGGGCCGGCAACACCCAAATCAATCGGCGGCACCGCGAAACAAACCTGCACACACACAGCGCGACCGAGGGCTGTTGCGAGCGGCATGGGCCCGACGATGCCGAGCCCCTGGGCCAGGTCGACGACGATGGGGGCACCGGTGACTGTTGCGGCCCACTCCCGCAGTTGCCGGTTATCGTTCGGTGCGCTCGCTCCGCCGAGTCGGATACCGCTTGGGGCTGAGCCGACGCCCAGCGAGACGAGCGTGCCATCCGTTTGTCGCCAACGCGCAGCCGCCGCACGCCCGAGCACGATATTTCTCGCCGAAGGCGTGTGCCGCCAGGCTTCGTCGCGCCAGCGGGTGTGACGTTCGGCGATCAACGATCGCAGCACCGCCACCGCGTCGCTGTGCGACGCCGTCTCGGCCCGGCGGCGTTTGCGGCTCGAACGTTTCGAGTCGAACATGCTGGCTACCGCGATGATCGGGCTGAGAACGGCGAAAATCAATGCGAAGGCCGAGCCGGTGATCATCCAGATCAGTCCGGCGGCGACCAGCGGCGCCACTGTGGCGAGTAGGGGAAACCCTGCCGGCGGCGGAGCGGCCGGCAGGGGCGGCAGAGCGAGAGTTTCATCGACGGTGGACACCCCGCCAGCAGACCAGATTATCGGTCGAAAAACACTCGTGACGTGACTATCGGTGCACACTCATCGTTCCAGTCAGCGGTGGAGGACGCCCTCATGCCACACTGAACGAGTGGTCGGCGATTTCGACCCGGGTACCGCGCGGCAGAACGTACCGTCGGCCCGGTTCGAGTGTCTCGGCCGTTTCGCTCGGGCGGCGAATCACGGTGCCGTTAGCCGAGACCCGGTCGCTGACCCAGAACTCGTCGTCATGCTGGCCGAACTCGAGGTGAGTCTTCGAGACCGAGCGGTCTGCATCCGCTACTTGAATGAGGTCATCAAAAATCTCGTCGGGTTGGGCCAGGGGTTTGCGCCCGATCAGGCCGGATCCTCGCACGGAGACCACTTGACCGGTACTGAAGGTCAGCACGAAGGTCGCCCGGGTCGGCAGCACGGCGGCGGGGAGTGCGGGCGGTACTGCCGCTGGCGCGGTTGGCGCGGCGGTCACGACGGTGACGGCCCGCACTGGCGCCGGTACCTCCGCGGGAATCGGTACCGAGATGACGACGGTGGTGCGCGGCAGGCGCGCAATGATCGTCGTGTCGTTGGGGCGAGGGTCCGGACGCTTGCGCGACTCCACGGTAGCGGTACGAGAGCTACCGCATTCGCCACAGAACATGGCCAAGGCCGGCAACCAGGCCCCGCAAATCTGACACGTCACGATCGGCCGGACCTAGACCTTTTTGACCACGCTGGACTTGAGCTGAATGAATCCGAAACCATCGACCTTGCAGTCGATGTCATGGCCGTCGACCGGATCGACGACACGAATATTGCGAACCTTGGTGCCGACCTTGATCGACAACGCCTGGCCCTTGACCTTGAGGTCCTTGATGATCGAGACGGTGTCCCCGTTGGTCAAAACGGTTCCGAAGGCGTCTGTGACCTGGACTTCCTGCTCTTCTTCGACCGGTTCGTTCGACCATTCGTGGGCGCAGAGCGGGCACACCAGCAAAGAACCCATCTCGTAGGCCAGGTCACTGGAACATTCAGGGCACGGGGGCAGGGTCTCGTTCACTCGTTCCATAATACGCGACTGGACTGCGCCGACACGGGCGTGCTACCGGCGGCGGGTCAGCACGCGCCAGAGCCGGCCGGCAATGACGGCCGCGATGACCATGATGATCAGCGGAATGTAGGCGCTGAAAGAGGATGCTTCCCAGCCGATCCCGATTCCGGAATCACGGTTGAAAGCCGATACCAGCAGCCCGAGAAAGTATGACTCGGTCGACTCTGCTCCGCTGTCCATCAGGGCTGACAACAGGCCAGCGGTGAAGGTGAAGGCCAGGGTCCACCAGAGCAGCAGCAGGCCCGTGAACCAGTAGATTGCCCGAACCCAGGACGGCCGGTTACCGCGGCCGTCCTCGGCGAAACTTCGGGCCAGGGCGCGCGGTGAGCCGAGCGACTCGAGGGCGGCGTCGATGCCGCGGGCGGCGGCATCCACTTCGATATTGTCACGAATCTCCCGCAGGATCGATCGGCGTTCGCGCGTCGTGACCGACTCTTCGAGCGCGAGGTCGAATCGAAACAAATAAGACTCACGGCGACGCCAGACGGCAAACGTTGATCTGGCCTCGGTGGTTTGGGCGTTCAATTCTGGTCCTCTCCCGCTGATTCTCGCTCGTCTGGTTCAGCTGTGGGGATTGCGCCGAGACCGGTGTGCACGATCGCAACCAGAGAGTGCCATCGCGCCGTCGCGAGCATGAGGGCTTCCTCCCCGACCGGGCTGAGTGCATAGTACTTGCGGGCCGGTCCTGCTGTAGATGCCACGAGGCGGCTGGTGAGTGAGCCGTCCTGCTCGAGTCGCGACAGCGCCGGGTAGACCGTTCCGGTCGCCAGGTCGCCCAGGCCGATGTTCTGCAATCGCACGACGAGTTCGTAACCGTACGATTCGGCGAGGCGCAGTTGACTCAGGATCAGCATGGGCAGCACACCGCGCAAGGACTGCGCGTCTTGCTGTACGTCCGGTGTAAACGGTGGTTGCGTCATAGCTATTACCCTAGGGCAGCTAGTCGGTAAAACCCAATAGCTGGGAATACTTGCTAGCTAGGGGTCAGGTCAGCGGTTGGGGGCCTCGTACGGCTCGACGGCGAGCACATCGATCACGATTGCGGTGACGTTGTCGCGACCGCCGTTTTCCAGGGCGGCTGTGACCATCGCCGCGACGGCATCCGCTGCCAGCTTCTGTTCGAGCAGAAAATGACGGATTCCGTAGGAGGTGAGTTCTTTCGTGAGTCCGTCGGAACAGACCAGGATGCGCATGCCGGCCTGGATCGGCAGGATGCGATAGTCGGGAATGGGCGGTTCGTGAAAGCCGACGGCGCGAGTGATGATGTTGCCGTGCGGGTGAACATCCGCTTCTTCGCGGGTGATGCGACCGGCGTCAACGAGTTCCTGCACGACGGAATGGTCATTGGTGACCTGCTCGAGAACACCGCCGGCCAACTGGTAGACCCGAGAATCGCCGATGTTATAGACGATCCAGCTCACGGCGTCCGAGACGAGTGCCAACGCCACGCCGGTCACGGTCGTTCCGGTGCCTTGGTCGGTGACACCGACCCCCTGCGCCATGTCCTCCACGGCGAGAGCGAGCGCCCGATCGATCGAACCGGCCTCTGCCACGAGTGTTCCGGAAAGCTCGGCAAGCCTGGTCACTACGGCGGCACTTGCGACATCGCCGGCTGAGTGGCCGCCCATGCCGTCGGCGACGGCGAACAGGGGCGGCGCAGCGAGGAGGCTGTCCTCGTTGACCTCGCGGCGATGGCCGACATCGGTCAGGGCTGCCCATGCCAGCGTCAGCGTCGTGGCAACGCTGGGCAGTTCGACATGAAATTCGGTCGAACCTTGACCGATTTGGGTCACGGGTGGTGCCTTCCGAGTGTGGGTACGAATTCGTCCCCGCCGTTCCAACGTTCACCGAAGGACTTGAATCATAATAACGTCACCGCTCACGGCTCTTGCACCGGTAGTGCCCGATGGAGCTCATCAGCTGCTTGATCCGGGTATAATCCTCGAACCCATACATCGACAGATCCTTGCCATACCCGAAGTGCTTGAAACCACCGTGCGGCGTCTCGGCAACGATGGGAATATGCGCACTGATCCAGACGCAACCAAAATCCAAGCGCGTGGCAAAACGCATCGCGCGGCCGTGTTCGCGGGTCCACACCGACAACGCCAGACCGTATTGAACGTCGTTCGCCCAGCGAGGCGTCTCGGCCTCGTCGGTGAAGCGCTGCACTGCCTCATCGGTCTGCAAAAGCCCGCTTACGATGATCGCTTCGTGAAAGTAACCGGTACGGCCAATCCGACGTCCGCCGCGTTCGAGCACGGCGTGGTCGGGCAGCCGGTGTACGAAGTCGGTTACCCGCGCAAACTGGTGCGCGTTGTTGACCGGTTTGTACAGAATGCCCGCCTCGCGAGGAGTCCGCGTGCGGGTGTTGTCCCGGGCCTACGCGGCGAGCGCGGTGACGGCCATTCCCGGCCGCGCGACCCTCGAGGTTGCGGGCGGCACCGGCACAGAACCGAATCTGCTCGACCGAGCAAAATCTCATCGTCGACCAGGGTGGAGCGAGGCTTGCCGGTGTCAAGCGACGCGACGGATTCGCTTGCCAGGAGTATTTAGACTGACAGAATCGATGCATGAATGCACAAAAGCGCGGTCAGTCACCCAAGTTGGCCCAGCTCGACGATGTGTCGAAAAAGATCATCGAACAGCTCCAAGCCGACGGTCGTCGGTCCTACGCGGAGATCGGCAAAGCCGTCGGCCTCAGTGAAGCGGCCGTGCGCCAACGGGTCCAGAAACTCACTGACTCCGGTGTCATGCAGGTGGTAGCCGTCACTGACCCGAAGCAGCTGGGTTTCTTCCGTCAGGCCATGATCGGCATTCACGCCTCGTCCGACACCCGCGTACTTGCCGAGCAACTAGCCGAGATCGATGCCGTGGACTCCGTCGTGCTCACGGCTGGCAGCTTTGACATTCTCGCCGAGGTCGTCTGCGAAGACGACGACCAACTGCTCGAACTACTCAACTCCAAGATCCGCAATCTCGAGGGAGTGCTCTCTACCGAGACGTTCGTTTATCTCAAACTCCATAAACAGTTGTATAACTGGAGAACACGGTAGAAAATGGCGCTCACGGCGCCCACAACGCCGAGCTGCAGCAGAAGGCCAAGGAGCATCTCTGGATGCACTTCTCGCGTCAGCCGGCAATGGAATCCGGCGCTGGAGTGCCCATCATCGTCACGGCCCATGGACACCACATCTGGGATTCCACGGGTAGGCCTCACATTGACGGCCGCAATGGTCTGTTCACGTCAACGCGGGCTACTGACGTAAGCGCCTGGCCGAAGTAGCTGCCAAGCAGGCCGAGGAACTCGGCATTCTTCCCGATCTGATCATATGCTCACCCGAACGCGATCGAACTCGCTGATCGCCTCGCCCCCTAGGCTCCCGGCGACATCAACCGCGTGTTCTCCTTAACCGGAGGCGGTGAAGCGGTCAAGACCGCGTTCAAGACCGCGTTCAAGCTCGCCAAGTAGTACTGGAAGCTGATGGGCCACCTGATCATTGGAGGCGCCAAAGTACATGTAGCCGACGGCGAACAGGGTTCAGCGGCCGGCCGCACGCTCGTCGAAGTCTTCACCCCAGTTTTGATCAAAGTCATCGTCGAGTTCGTAGTTCTCGCTCTTTTCATCCTCGTCGTCATCCTCGTCGTCATTATTGTCGTCATCGTCTCGCGGGACCGCGAACGCCCACTCCGGCAGGTGCCCCGAATCGAGCAGCAGTTTCAGCAGGATCGCCATGCTGTATTGCGACTCGATGGCAAGAGCCTGGTCCACGAAGAATCCGGCTACGGACCCGCTGCCGAGTGCCCAGGACAGCCAAGCCAGCATGCAGAGTGGCGCCGGTCTGGCCGATCGAGGCGCCATGGCGACGACGATGCGTAGCAGGGTGATCGCGGCACGGATCCGGTCGATGTCGGGCCGATCGCACTGCAGGCCGAGCATGATGTCGCCGGTGTGCTCGGCGGTCGGGTCACCGCTGTCAATCTCCTCGGCGACGAGGTCGTCGAGGCTTCGCCCGGTCTCGTGTTGGAGCCGAGCGTACCGCCCGTTGATAGCGTGGGCGCGCACCCCTTCATCGCGCCCAAAGGCGAACTGCACCATGATCTGATCGCGGTTGGGTGGGGACTGCACGAGCACGAGAAGCGCGGCGA
The DNA here is from genome assembly GCF_002929505.1 of Cryobacterium sp. Y57. Lineage (GTDB taxonomy): Bacteria > Actinomycetota > Actinomycetes > Actinomycetales > Microbacteriaceae > Cryobacterium. The sequence continues at coordinate 44,031 of NZ_PJJL01000055.1, read as the reverse complement.
CGTTTTCCTCGGTCGGCGGATTCGGCCAGGTGAGTGCTTCCTCGGCGATCGCTACCGGGTCGAGTGCAACGTCGAGGGCGTCGAACAGTTGTGGAGAGTTCTCGGCGCGTGCGAGCAGGTGGCGGTACCGCCGGTAGATCCGGGCCAAGCGTTCCTGGGTCGCCGGGTTGACACCAACCGGCTCCGCGCCGTTCTGTAGGGTGCCGAGCGGGCATACGGTCTTGGTCCCCGCCGCCTCGTTCGCCGCCGTGTTCACCGGTGACTCGGCGATATCGTTTAGTGGATGCCCGCCAGCGGGGCACTTGGGATCGAGGTAACTCCCCCACGCATCCGCTGCCACGCACAGGGAATCGCGCAGCAGAAAACCGCTCCATTCGAGTCGCCGGTTTAAAATCTCAGCAAACTGTTCGTGCGGGATACCAACGGCAGTGATGAAGGAATCATCGGTGTAGATGACCGGAACGACGGCGTCCACCCCGGGAATCTTGCACAGCATCCCGGCGAGGGTCGTCGCGATGCGTGTGCACACCCTGGGGGATGCGCCGTCGTCCGGCAGGTTGAAACGCAGCGCGCCGCAGGTGCGGTTGCCACGAAACGCGACGAGCACGGCGCTGGTTTCGGGAGCAAAACCGAGCAGCTGGGGAACGAGTGCCAGAAAGTCCTGGGCCTTCTGGGCTTTGACAATGGTGGGATGCATGCCGCTACTGTGCCAGCGCCGCCACGCCCCGGATCTGCGCCCAAGGCGAATCTGGGTTTGATTCGGGCAGACGGCCCGTTGGGGAGGAGGCGGCTCTAGACCTCGTCGGCGATGGGCGCCGCGAATTGTGCGGCATACAGCGCCTGATAGGCACCGTTCGCGGCGAGTAGCTGCACGTGATTGCCCTGCTCCACGATGCGCCCCGATTTCATGACCAGAATCAGGTCGGCGTCGCGAATCGTCGACAGGCGATGAGCGATGACGAAGCTCGTGCGTTCGGCGCGCAGGGCACTCATCGCCTTCTGTACGAGAACTTCGGTGCGGGTGTCTACCGAGCTGGTCGCCTCGTCGAGGATGAGCACACTCGGCTGCGCCAGGAACGCGCGTGCGATGGTGAGCAACTGCATTTCGCCGGCGCTCACGTTACTGCCCTGGTCGTCCAGCACGGTGTCGTAGCCGCCGGGCAGCGAGTGCACGAACCGGTCGACATAGGTCGCGGTGGCGGCCGCGAGAATATCCTGCTCCGTCGCATCCGGTCGACCGTAGGCGATGTTGTCGCGAATCGTGCCACCGAACAGCCAGGTGTCCTGCAGCACCATGCCCATGCGGCTGCGCAGGTCATGCCGGGTCATGGTGGCAACATCGACGCCGTCAAGCAGTATGCGCCCTGAGTCGATCTCGTAGAACCGCATCATGAGGTTGACCAGTGTGGTCTTGCCTGCTCCGGTAGGACCGACGATTGCGATGGTCTGCCCGGGTTCGGCGACGAGGCTGAGTTCCTCGATCAGCGGCTTGTCCGCGGTGTACCGGAACGACACGTTGTCAAAGACCAGACGCCCGTGCACCTCGGTGGGTGCGTCGGCAGGGTCGGGGTCTTCGCTCTGCTCGGCGGCGTCGAGCAGGTCGAACACGCGTTCAGCGGATGCCACGCCCGACTGCAACAGGTTCGCCATCGACCCAAGCTGCGCGAGCGGCTGAGTGAACTGGCGGGAGTATTGGATGAACGCCTGCACGTCGCCCAGTTGCATGGCACCGGAAGCGACCCGCAATCCGCCGACAACCGCAATAGCAACGTAGACGAGGTTGCCGATGAACGTCATGGCCGGCATGATCATGCCGCTGATGAACTGGGCGCCGAAGCTGGCCTCATAGAGTTCGTCGTTCTTGGCCGTGAACCGGGCGTCGACCTCTTTCTGCCGGCCGAACACCTTGACCAGCGCATGGCCGGTGAACGTCTCCTCGATCTGACCGTTGAGTTCGCCGGTGTTCGTCCATTGGGCTACGAACAGTTTTTGGGAGCGCTTCGCGATGAACGCCGTGATCACGAGGGTGAGCGGCACTGTGACGAGTGCGATCAGAGCGAGCAGCGGCGAGAGGAGGAGCATCATCACGATCACGCCGATGACAGTGAGCAGACTGGTCACCACCTGACTCAGCGACTGTTGCAGGCTCTGCGAGATGTTGTCGACGTCGTTTGTCACTCGACTGAGCAGCTCACCGCGCGGCTTCTTGTCGAAGTAGCTCAGCGGCAGACGGTTGATCTTCGCTTCGATCTCTTCACGCAACCGGTACACCGTGCGCTGCACCACGCCGTTGAGCACGTAGGCCTGCATCCAGCTGAACACGCTCGACAGCACATACAGTGCGAGTGCCCAGAACAGCACGGTGGAGAGCATGGCGAAGTCGATTCCGAGCCCGGGAGTGAGCGTCATGCCGCTGAGCATGTCGGCCTGGGTGGTGTTGCCGGCTGCTCGCAGTCCCGCGATCACCTCGGCCTGACTGCTGCCGCTCGGCAGACTTTTGGACACGACGCCGGAGAAGATCAGGTTGGTACCTTCACCGAGCAGACGCGGGCCGAGCACGGAGAACGAGACACTGATAACGGCGAGCACGAGAACGATAAAGAGCCAGAGCCGCTCGGGGCTCAGCTTGCCGAGCAGACGTTTGCCCGACGCGGTGAAGTTCATCGATTTCTCGGCCGGCAGGCTCATGCCGCCAAACGGACCGCCGCCGCGCTGCGGACGCGGGGCCGGTTTGTCATCGGCGTGAGTCTCGCTCATGCTGCCTCCTCCGCGGTGAGCTGAGACGACACAATTTCCTGATACGTGGTGTTTGTGTCGAGGAGCTGCTCGTGAGTTCCCCGGCCGACGATGCGGCCATCTTCGAGCACCAGAATCTGGTCTGCATCGATGATGCTCGACACCCGCTGGGCGACGATGACCATGGTGGCGCCCGTGGCGCTCTGCTTGAGGGCGAGCCGAAGTCGGGCATCGGTGGCGAGGTCGAGGGCCGAGAATGAGTCGTCGAAAATGTACAGCGCCGGCCGTTTTATCAGCGCGCGAGCGATTGCGAGGCGTTGGCGCTGGCCACCCGACACATTGGTGCCTCCCTGCGAAATCGTGGCGTCGAGCCCGCCGTCCATTTCGGTGACGAAGTCCCGAGCCTGGCCGGTCGTAAGAGCTTGCCAGAGTTCCTCGTCGGAAGCATCCGGCTTGCCGTAGAGCAGGTTGCTGCGCACCGTTCCGGAGAACAGGTAGGGCTTTTGCGGCACGAGGCCGATCTGCCCCCAGAGCAGGTCGGGATTGAGCTCGCGTACGTTGATGCCGTCGACGAGTACGGAGCCGCTCGTGGCGTCGAACAAGCGCGGCAGCAGGTTGACCAAGGTGGTTTTGCCGCTGCCGGTGCTGCCGATGATCGCGGTGGTTTGGCCGTGGCGGGCGATGAAGCTGACATTTTGCAGCACCGGCTGTTCGGCGCCCGGATAGGCAAATCCAACATCAAGCAATTCGAGTTCGCCCTGACCGACCGTTGCATTCACCGGATCCGCCGGCGGTACAACGCTCGACTCGGTCGCAAGCACTTCACCGATGCGGTCCGCCGAGACGGCAGCGCGCGGAATCATGACGGCCATGAACGTGGCCATCATGACGGCCATGAGAATCTGCATGAGATAGCTGAGGAACGCGATCAACGTCCCCACCTGCATCGATCCGTCTTCGATGCGAAACGCACCGAACCAAATCACGGCGACGCTGGAGACGTTGAGCACGAGCATGACGATGGGGAACATGAGCGCCATCAGCCGACCCGAGCTCAGGGCGACGTCGGTCACGTCTTGGTTGGCCGTAGCGAACCGGGCGATCTCAACGTCTTCGCGCACGAACGCCCGCACCACCCGGATGCCGGTCAGTTGTTCCCGCAGTACCCGATTGACGGTATCGATGCGTGTCTGCATCTTGCGAAACAGCGGCACCATCTTGACCACGATGAATCCGACGGCGATGAGCAGGATCGGCACGCTCACCGCGATGAGCCAGGACAGCTGCACGTCCTGACGGATCGCCATGATCACACCGCCGATGCTGAGGATGGGCGCCGAAACCAGCAGGGTGCAGGTGGTGAGCACGAGCATCTGCACCTGTTGCACGTCGTTGGTGGAGCGGGTGATGAGCGATGGGGCACCGAACCGGGTGACCTCCTGCTCGGAGAACTCGCCCACCCTACTGAAGACGTCCCCGCGCAAGTCGCGCCCAACCTTCATCGCCACCTTCGCACCGAAGTAGACCGCCACGATCGCGCACACGATCTGCGCGAGGGTGATCAGCAACATCAGTGCACCAACACGCAGAATGTAGCCGGTGTCACCGGTTGCGACACCCTCATCAATGATGTCGGCGTTGAGGGTGGGCAGAAAGAGGGAGGCGGTCGATTGGGCCAGTTGAAAGACAATCACCCCCAGCAGCGGCTGCCAGTACGGACGCAGGTAACGCACGAGCAAGGACCGCAGCACGAATTTCTCCTAGGGTGAGGTCAGGCGAAAAGGTTGGAAATGTAGGCAACCTCGTCAGCGGACGGCTGCCAGGACGTCGCGGCATTCGCGTTCTGAACGATTTGCTCGGGCCTGGTGGCGCCGGCGATGACGCTGGTCAGTCCCGGCTGCGCCAATAGCCACGCGAACGTCGCCGTCAGCATGCTCACACCGCGCGCGTCACACCATTTCTGATACTGCTCGATCGCGTCCCACGGGGCATCGTCGGCGAGATGGCGCCTGATCATCATGATGCGGCTGTCGGCTGGACCTCCCGTGCGCGAGAACTTGCCGGTGAACAAGCCGTTGTAGAGCGGGAAGAAGGGCAGAAACCCGAGACCGTAGGCGTTCACGGCCGGCAGCACCTCGTCTTCGACATCACGTACGAGCAGGCTGTATTCGTTCTGGCTTGAGATGAAGGCGGGGTGACCGTTCATCCGAGCGGTGAACTCAGCTTCAGCGATCTGCCATCCGGCGAGGTTGGAGTGACCGATGTAACGAATCTTGCCCTCGGTGATGAGGTCGTGCAGGGTTGACAGGGTCTCTTCGATCGGTGTTGACGGGTCGGGAACGTGCAGCTGGTACAGGTCGATCCAGTCGGTCTGCAGTCGCCGGAGAGACGCCTCGACGGCCAAGCGGATGTACCGGCGTGAGCCCCGCGCGCCCCAGTCCGGACCGTTCGACCCACCCATGTCCATGCCGAATTTCGAGGCCAGCACGATGTGGTCGCGCTTGCCGCTCAGCGAGTGTCCCATGAGCGTTTCGCTCAATCCTCGCTCCGCACCGTAAATATCGGCGGTGTCGAAGAGCGTCACCCCCGCTTCGAAAGCGGCGTCGATCACCGCCGTCGTGCCTGCCTGACTCTCTGATGCGGTCCCGGTCCGACCGAAATTATTGCACCCGAGCCCGATCGTCGAGACGGTCAGCCCGGAGGAGCCGAGTCCGCGATATTCAATTTGAGCCATCACTACAGAATAGAGGCGCAACCATCTCCTGCACAGGTGCGCGTGCCGGGCACGTGTGCACCCGAGTCTGAACCCCACATGGTTTCGGCCGAAGCGAGGGCTACAGTCGAATCATGGACAGCATCCCGGCGCACGTCGCCCAGCGCCCCACAACGGCACACGCGCTCCTGCGCCTCCCCAGCCCCGTCGGTCGGCTGGAACTCACCGCCGACGATGAAGGTATCCTCTCTCTTTCCATCGAAACCGACGGCCAACTACCGCTCGACGCGACCGAGGAGACGCCCTCTCCCGTGCTACGACGGGCGGCCGAACAGCTCGACGAGTACTTCGCCGGAACGCGGCGGTCGTTCGATCTTCCCGTACACCTCTCGCGCGGCACCGAGTTTCAGCGCAGCGTATGGGCTCGGCTGGCCAGCCTCAACTTCGGTGATGTCATCTCCTACGGCGCGCTCGGCAGTGACGTCGGTCGGCCGGGTGCGGCCCGCGCCATCGGCGGGGCCGTCGGCGCCAATCCGGTGCCGATCATCATCGGCTGTCACCGCGTACTCGCGACGAGCGGGCAGATCACCGGCTACAGCGCCGGGCAGGGCATCCCCACCAAAGCTTGGCTGCTCAACCACGAGGGCATCGCGCACCGATAGCTTGGCAGCTCAACCACGCGAGCATCGCGCACCGATAGCTTGGCAGCTCAACCACGCGAGCATCGCGCACCAATAGCTTGGCAGCACGACCGTGAAACTCAGCGACGGCCCAATGGCAGCAGGCCGAGCGCCCGCACTGCGTCTCGTTCCTCCGCGAGTTCTGCAACGGATGCCATGATGCGACTGCGCGAGAATTCGTTCTGCTGCAACCCGTTCACGATGCGCCAATTCCCGTCAACCGAGCGCACCGGGAACGAGCACACCAAGCCAGGTGGAACATCGTAGGAGCCATCGGAAACGACGCCGGCGCTGGTCCAGTCGACGCCGCGGCCGGTGACCCAGTCGCCCACATGATCGATGGCTGCGTTGGCGGCGGAAGCGACCGAGGAGCCTCCCCGCACGGCAATAATCTCCGACCCACGCTGGGCGACTCGCGGGATAAAGGTCTGCGCAAGCCACTGCTCGTCGACGAGATCGCGAACCGCTCGGCCCTCTGCGGTGGCGTGGAAGATATCCGGGTATTGACTGGCCGAGTGGTTTCCCCACACAGTCAGCCCATGAATCACCCCGACTGAGACGTCGAGATGGCTGGCCAATTGCCCGACGGCCCGGTTGTGATCAAGCCGGGTCATGGCCGTAAAGCGATCACTCGGCACATCCGGCGCGTGAGCGGCGGCGATGAGGGCATTTGTATTGGCGGGATTGCCCACCACCAGCACGCGCACGTCATCGGCTGCGCCGGCATTGATGGCTGCCCCCTGCGGCGCGAAAATACGGCCGTTGGCCCCCAGAAGATCGGCACGTTCCATCCCTGGCCCACGCGGGCGAGATCCAACGAGCAGTGCGATATTCACCCCGTCGAATGCGACTGTAGGGTCATCGGTGACCGTCACACCGCGCAGCAGCCCGAAGGCACAGTCCTCGAGCTCGAGCGCCGTGCCTTCAGCCGCTTTCAACCCCTGGGGTATCTCCAGCAGGGTGAGACGGATCGGCGTCATCGGCCCCAGCAGCGCGCCGGCGGCAATGCGAAAAAGCAACGCATAACCGATCTGACCGCCTGCCCCGGTGACGGTCACATTGACCGGTTGCCGAAGGATGGGAACATTGACCGCTGCGGGGAAACTGCTGGTGTCTGTACTCACACGCCCAGCCTAGCCCCGGTAAAGATCGTCGATGAGGCTGCGCGTCCCGCGGCGGCGAGGTGCTGCTCAACGACGAGCTCGAGTTCGCCGGGTGCTCCATGGCCGAGTCGGATTCCGACAGACTGCGCCCAGCGGATAAGTTCATGCACGCTCGTGAAATTGCATTCGTGTTCGAGCAGAGCCCGGGCGAACTCACCCTTCGACTTCTTATTGAAGTGGTTCAGGGCACGCTTCTGACCGTCGGCACCGGCGGCGACCACCCGCAGGTAGAGTGAGTCCGCCCGCACGGGACGGGCACCTAGGCCAACATAAGCCTCGGATCTCAGGTCGAGCAGCAGTCCTTCGGTCCGGCCAAGGAGCCGCTGAATATCGCTGCTCCAGTGCTGTTTAAGAGTGTGGTTGGCCAGCGTGACGCCCGGCACGCGCGAATTGTGGGACAACCGGTAGGCCGGTATTGGATCAAGTGCAGCGATCGGCCCGAGCAGCGCGGAATGTACGACCAGGTGCGCGTGCGCGAAGTCGCGCTGTGAGCCTGAGAGGGTGACAGCATCCAGTCCGTCAAAGAGCACCCCGGTATAGCGATCTATTGCCGCCAGCGTCGAAGACGCAAGCAACTCCCGGTTGCGGTCAATCTCGAAGAGCTGTGTGCGGCCCAGTTTGAGGGCGGTCCGGGCAGCTTCGGGATACCGCGTCAGCTCCACAACCGCCTGCGCCAGTGCACGACGTTTTACATTCAGGCTCGGGTAGGCCAGCTTTTCCCAGTCCAGGGGTACAGCTTCGCCGCCGGAGCGTTTCGTCTCCGACGGCGGAAGCAGTATCAGCACTGGTGTGTCAGACGCGCTATTTGGAACCCACGAGTTCAGCCTTGCGGGCCACGATGGTGATCGTGTCGTTGTCGACAGACAAGAATCCATCCTCAGCCTGGGCCAAAACCTTGGAGCCGTCTGGCAGGGTGAGACGCACATCACCCGCGGCCAAGATCGCCAGCATCGGCTCGTGACCGGCCAGGATGCCGATTTCGCCCTCAACGGTTTTGGCTACAACCATGGTCACCTCGCCGGCCCACACCTGCTGGTCGGCCGAAACGACGCTGACGGACAACGATTTCGCCATGCTTAGTCGTTCTCCTTCTGAATCTGAGCCCACTTCTCTTCGACGTCGTTGATGCCACCGACGTTGAAGAAGGCCTGCTCAGCCACGTGGTCGAAGTCACCGTTGGCAATTGCCGTGAACGACTCGATGGTGTCCTTGAGCGGAACCGTTGAGCCCTCGACACCGGTGAACTTCTTCGCCATGTAGGTGTTCTGCGACAGGAACTGCTCGATGCGGCGGGCGCGGGAAACCGTGACCTTGTCTTCCTCCGACAGCTCGTCGACACCGAGGATCGCGATGATCTCCTGGAGTTCTTTGTTCTTCTGCAGGATGGCCTTGACGCGAACAGCCGTGTTGTAGTGATCGGCACCCAAATAGCGGGGGTCGAGGATACGGCTGGTCGAGGTGAGCGGGTCGACGGCCGGGTACAGACCTTTCGACGCGATCGCTCGGGACAGCTCGGTCGTAGCGTCCAGGTGGGCGAAGGTGGTCGCCGGTGCCGGGTCGGTGTAGTCGTCGGCGGGAACGTAGATCGCCTGAAGGGAGGTGATCGAGTGGCCGCGGGTCGACGTGATGCGCTCCTGCAGGATGCCCATCTCGTCGGCCAGGTTGGGCTGGTAGCCCACGGCCGAAGGCATGCGGCCCAGCAGGGTCGACACCTCGGAACCAGCCTGGGTAAAACGGAAGATGTTGTCGATGAAGAGCAAGACGTCTTGCTTCTCCACGTCGCGGAAGTACTCAGCCATGGTGAGGGCGGAGAGGGCGACGCGCAGACGCGTTCCCGGCGGCTCGTCCATCTGGCCGAAGACCAGCGCAGTCTTGTCGAAGACACCGGCTTCTTCCATTTCAGCGATGAGGTCGTTGCCCTCACGGGTACGCTCACCGACTCCGGCGAACACCGATACTCCACCGTGGTCCTGCGCAACGCGCTGGATCATTTCCTGGATGAGGACGGTCTTACCGACTCCGGCACCACCGAACAAGCCGATCTTTCCACCGAGAACGTACGGCGTCAGTAGGTCGATGACCTTGATTCCGGTTTCGAACAGCTGAGTCTTGGACTCGAGCTGGTCGAAGGCCGGCGGCTTGCGGTGGATGGGCCAGCGCTCGGTGATCTCGATCTTCTCGCCGGGCTTGGCGTTGAGGACATCGCCGATAACGTTGAAGACCTTGCCCTTGGTGACGTTTCCCACCGGAACCGTGATGGGGCTCCCGGTGTCGCGTACTTCCTGCCCGCGGACGAGTCCGTCGGTCGGGTTGAGCGCGATAGCACGAACGAGGTCGTCACCGAGGTGCAGAGCGACCTCGAGCGTGATCTCGTTCGACTCGTCACCTATGGTGATCGTGGTCTTCAGGGCGTTGTAGATGCCGGGGATCGAGTCATGCGGAAACTCGATGTCGACTACGGGGCCCGTGACGCGCGCGATGCGGCCAACCGAGCCGGCCGTGTCCTCCGCCCGGACTGGCGCGATTGCGGTGTCAGTCATTGCTCTCTCTTCTCTGCCCATGGGACATGTGAACTACTTCTTAGCGGATGAGAGCGCGTCGGCTCCACCCACGATCTCGGAAATCTGCTGGGTAATCTCGGACTGGCGCGCGTTGTTCGACAGGCGTGTGTAGTCCGTAATCAGCTTGTCGGCATTGTCGCTGGCCGACTTCATCGCCTTCTGGCGACTCGCGTGCTCCGACGCCGCCGACTGCAACATGGCGTTGAACAGACGGCTCTCGATGTATACCGGGAGGAGGCTGTCTAGAACGGTTTCCACGTCGGGTTCGAACTCGTAAAGCGGAAGGACCTTGTTGTCGCCGGGCTCTTCCACGCCTTCAACGACCTCCAGGGGTAGCAGCCGAATGACTTCGGGCACCTGGGTGACCATGCTGACGAAACGGTTGTACACGATGTGGATCTCATCGACGCCACCATCGGAATAGTCCGTAAGGAACGTTTCCAGAAGGGCCTCACCGATTTCCTTGGCCGTTTCGAACTGCGGCTGGTCGGTTCCGCCCGTCCAGATACGCTCCGAGGCGCGGTTTCGAAAGTTGAAATACGCGATGGCCTTTCGGCCGACCAGGAAGTAGACGATGTCCTTACCCTGGCCGCGGAGCAGTTCACTCAACGACTCGGCTTCCCGCAGTACCTGCGAGCTGAAGGCACCGGCCAAACCGCGGTCGGACGCGAAGATGACGACCGCTGCGCGCTGGATCTTTTCGGGCTCCGTTGTAAGTACGTGCTCGACGTTCGAGTACGTGGCCACCGCCGAAACGGCACGCGTTACCGCGCGCGAGTACGGGGTTGACGCAGCTACTCGCGCCTGCGCTTTCTGGATGCGCGAGGCGGAGATCAGCTCCATGGCCCGAGTGATCTTCTTGGTCGTCTGGGCAGACTTGATCTTCTGCCGGTAGACCCGAAGTTGCGCTCCCATGTGTCTGCTTCCTTGTCTTTCAGTTTGTCGTCGTCAGTGTTACAGCATCGTCAGTGTTACTAACTCGTCGAAATCGACGAGACTAGCGGCGGTGCTTGACGATCTTTTCCTGGTTGACGTCTTCAACGGCAATAGCCTCAAACTTTTCCTTGCCCACCGACGCGAGCGGCTTGCCCTCACCGGTCTGGAACTCCAGCTTGAACTTGTCAACGCCGGCGGTGAGGGCTGTAACGGTCTCATCGGAGAGAACGTTGGTCTCGCGCAGGGTCTTCAGGATGTCGGTGCTGCGTCCGAGGAAGTCGAGCAACTCGCGCTCGAAACGCAACACGTCGGCAACAGGGACCTCATCGAGCTTGCCGTTGATGCCAGCCCAGATCGAGACGACCTGGTCCTCGACGGGGTACGGCGAGTACTGCGGCTGACGGAGCAGTTCCGTCAGGCGAGCTCCTCGGGCGAGCTGACGACGGCTGGCTGCGTCGAGGTCGGAGGCGAACATGGCGAAGGCTTCGAGTGAACGGTACTGGGCCAACTCAAGCTTGAGCGTGCCGGACACCTTCTTGATCGACTTGACCTGCGCGTCGCCACCGACGCGGGAGACCGAGATACCAACGTCGACAGCGGGTCGCTGGTTGGCGTTGAACAAATCGGACTGCAAGAAGATCTGACCGTCGGTGATCGAAATCACGTTGGTCGGAATGTACGCCGCAACGTCGTTGGCCTTGGTTTCAATGATCGGAAGACCGGTCATCGATCCGGCACCAAGCTCATCGGAGAGCTTGGCACAACGCTCGAGCAGGCGGGAGTGCAGGTAGAACACGTCACCGGGGTACGCCTCGCGTCCCGGCGGACGACGCAGCAGGAGCGATACGGCGCGGTACGCCTCGGCCTGCTTGGACAGGTCATCGAAGACGATGAGAACGTGCTTGCCTGCGTACATCCAGTGCTGGCCGATAGCCGAGCCGGTGTACGGGGCGAGGTACTTGAAGCCGGCCGGGTCAGACGCCGGAGCGGCGACGATGGTGGTGTATTCCATCGCTCCGGCATCCTCGAGCGCGCCTTTCACCGAAGCGATGGTGGAGCCCTTCTGGCCGATGGCGACGTAGATGCAACGGACCTGCTTGTTGCTGTCGCCGGACTCCCAGTTGGCTTTCTGATTGATGATGGTGTCGATCGCGATCGCGGTCTTGCCGGTCTGGCGGTCACCGATGATCAGCTGACGCTGGCCGCGGCCGATCGGGATCATGGCGTCGATGGCTTTGATACCGGTCTGCATCGGCTCGTGAACCGACTTGCGGCTCATGACGCCGGGGGCCTGCAGTTCGAGGGCGCGGCGGCCTTCGGTTGCAATGTCGCCGAGTCCGTCAATAGGCGCGCCGAGTGGGTCCACAACGCGGCCTAGGTAGCCGTCGCCGACAGGAACGGAGAGTACCTCGCCAGTGCGGTGCACCTCCATGCCCTCAACGATGCCACCGAACTCACCGAGCACGACGACGCCGATCTCATCCTCGTCGAGGTTCTGGGCCAGGCCCAGGGTGCCATCGGCGAACTTGATAAGCTCGTTCGCCATCACGCCGGGCAAGCCCTCGACGTGCGCGATGCCGTCGCCGGCCGTGGTGACGTAGCCAACCTCGGTCGTGGATGTCTTGTTGGGCTCGTAGGACTTGACGAAGTCCTGGAGAGCACCACGGATCTCATCGGGGCTGATCGTTAGTTCTGCCATCATCTTCCCTTTTCTGTACGGCTGTACAGGTTCTGTCTGTTCGAGGACGCTGCCGCCCTGAGTCATCTGGTACTGCTGGGTTTATGGTGTCACGGAAGTGACTCAGCGAGCGAGCTGGAGTCTCAAATCCGCCAAGCGGGTTGCAATGCTGCCGTCGATGACCAAATCACCGATTTGTACGCGCACTCCCCCGACCAGTTCCGGGTCGACGACCTGGTTGGTGGTGAGTCCCCGTCCGTGACGCAACTGCAGGTTCTTCCGCAAGCGGGCGAGCTGGTCGGCTGTGAGAACACTGGCCGACGTGATCGTGGCGATCGACGTGCCAGACTCGTCCGCGACGACGGCTGCTGCATGTCGCAGCAGTTCACCGATACGGCGGCCGCGAGGCTGCTGCACCAGGTGGCGAACAATGGCGAGCGTCTGACCGGAGACTTTGCCGGCCAGAAGTTTTTCAACCAGGGCCGCTTTGGCGCCGACCTTGCCGAGCTTGCTGGCCAGGGCCAGCTCGAGCTCAGCGTCGGAAGACACCGTTTTACCGAAGGCGAATAGTTCCCCTTCGATCGACGTTTCGGCGGGTGACGCTCCACCGGCCGAAACAGACAGCGCGAGTGCCCGCAGGCCCAGTTCCTCGATCCCTGCAAGCAAGTCGTCGTGGTTGGACCATCGTTCGGACACAGCGGCGGCGAGCAAATCCAGCGCCCGAGGTGTCACGCTTGCACCGAAAACGGCGCGCACGAGGGTGACCTTGGCCGCAGCATCCGCTGACGCATCACCGAGCGCTGACAATAGCTGGGACGACGAACCGATTACGCGACCGGCACCGAACAGGCTTTCGCCCGTCGCCAGATCAGTCGTGCCGCCGGGAACGGACAGTGCCGCCCTCGACGTTGCGAGTGCTTCTCTGGTGGCGCTTCCCATGTGCTAGATCTTTCCGACTGTAGGAGCTGTTGCCGGAGACGGTACATCGCTGGCTTCGAGTTCGGCCAGGAAACGATCGACGATGGCACTGGCCTTCGCGTCGTCGGACAGGCTTTCGCCGATGACACCCGAGGCAAGGTCAATGGCAAGGGTACCGACCTCGCTGCGAAGGGACACGACGGCGGCCTGACGTTCGGCTTCGATCTGCGTCTTGGCACTCGCCGCGATGCGACCGGCTTCGGCAGCTGCCTGATCCTTGTGCTCAGCGACAATGCGCTGGCCGTCGGTACGGGCCTGGTCACGAATGGCACCGGCTTCGGCGCGAGCGTCAGCAAGCTGGGCCGTGTACTGCACGAGTGCAGCTTCGGCCTTGCGCTGGGCGTCGTCGGCCTTGGCGATGTTGCCCTCGATGGCTTCAGCACGATCATCAAGAAGCTTTTGCATTTTGGGCAACACAAGCTTCCAGAAGAAAAAGAAAATCACGACAAAGCAAACCGCCGACCAAATAATGTCGTACCACTCTGGGATGAGCGGGTTTTTAGCCACTTCTTCCGTCGCGGCTGCAATTACTGCGTGAAGCATTATGCCTCCTTACTCAGCAGTGAAGGGGACTAGTTCGTGAAGATGAAGTAGGTGGCGATGCCGATGAAGGCGAGCGCCTCGGTGAAGGCGATACCGATGTACATCAGCACCTGCAGGCGGCCGGCCAGTTCAGGCTGGCGAGCGACACCTTCGATGGTCTTGCCAACGACGATACCGATACCAATTGCCGGGCCGATGGCTGCGAGGCCATAACCGACGGTCGCGATGTTTCCGTTGATTTCCGCGAGAACGGTTGTTGCGTCCACGTATGTTTCCTTCCGTGATGGTGAATGCGGCGAGTGCCGGATTCCTAAAGTGTCTAGTGTTCCTCAGCCAGCGCGAGCTGGATGTAGACGGCGGTGAGTAGGGCAAAAATGTAAGCCTGGAGGAGCGCAATCAGCACTTCGAAGAGCGTGAACGCGAAGCCGAAGATGAGAGTGCCAGCGCCGAAGAGCTTGAACCCGCCATCCGCAGTGAAGAAGAAGAACTGGGTAGCGCTGAAGAACAGCACGAGCAGAAGGTGCCCGACGATCATGTTCATCATGAGTCGGAGCGTGAGGGTGAATGGCCGCACCAGGAACGTCGAGATGAATTCGATCGGCGTCACGATGATGTAGAGCCCCACCGGCACTCCGGGCGGGAAGAGCGAGTTGCGGAAGAACTTCGCGGGGCTTTTCTTCACGCCGGCGTAGATGAACGTGGCGTAGGCGATGAGACCTAGAAGCAGCGGAACCCCAATCACCGAGGTGCCGGCGATGTTGAGGAACGGAATGATTCCCGTGAGGTTCATGAACAACACCATGAAGAAAATGGTGGTCAGAAGCGGCAGAAAACGTTTGCCATCTTTCTTGCCCAGCAGATCTTCGGCGATGTTGACACGAACGAAGTCGAGACCCATCTCGGCCAGGCTCTGGCCGCGGGTCGGGATGATCTTCATGCGACGAGTGCCGAGCCAGAAGACCAACATCAGTACCGCGACCGCGAGGAAGCGAATCAGGATGATGCGGTTGATCTCGAACGGGGTATCGGCGAAAAATATTACGTCGGGGAAAAACTCATTGATGGAGGGACCGTGGAATTCACCGTCGCCGGTGGCAGACGGGACCATCAGGTTTACGGCGATTTCTAGCAGCGCTTTCTCCTGTTTCGGGGCGGTGAGCTCTGCTCGCGCAACGACGAATGTGGGCAGGTTTACGATGCTAGAAAGCATGCGTAAACCGGGGTGGGATTGACATTATTCTAGCAAAGATCAGGCGCGGTGCCGAATCGAGAGCAGGATCCGTGGGTGAATGGGTTGAAGGGCTAGTCGTCGACCGGGGCGGGGGGCAGGGCGACGTCGCTGACGTAGGACATCCGGCTCTTTAACACCACGACAGCGTCGACGACGAGGGAAGCTACGACACCCGCGATAATGCAGAAGAACAGCACCATGGGTTGAATCCACTCGCGATCCTGCAATACCACGAGCAACACCAGGAACACCACAAACTTGAGCAACCAGCCCCCCATGATGATGCCGAAAAAGGCACCAATGGCTGATTCGTTTCCAGCGACGCGATTGGCCAGCAGTATGCTGCCGGCCGTGATGCCCATGAAGGCAACTGACATGAGCGTTCCGATCAGGGCGCTGATCACACCGGTGCCGCCATCGATGACATAGCCGACGATCGAACCCACCACGGCGATGGCGAGGGCGACGTATCCCCCGTAGATCAGGATTCGGCGCAGCACGGGGATCGAGGTGGGTTGGGTAGCAACGGGTGGGGTGGCGCTGGTCATACATTCTCCTCGGCAGGCGCCGCCGCGGAGGCGGTCGCTCGTGTCGTTGTTGGGACTAATAGTGCTGTCGCGGGCGCAGCCGCCTCGTCAAGCGGGTCGAATTGGTGCAGTACTGCTATCTGCGCCGGTGCTGACTGACTGACCCATTCACCGGTCTTGCGGCGGCCGAGCGGGGCGAGCGTGACGATGGTGCAGATCAGCAGCGACGTAATCAGGAAGATGGTCGCGTACCAGGTCGGTAGACCAAAATACACGGGAAGAATGTAATAAAGCAGGCACCCGATAGATGCTGCTGCTGTCCACCCATAGAAGATCAATACGGCGTGCAGGTGGGAGTGTCCCATATCGAGCAGGCGGTGGTGCAGGTGTTTTCGGTCGGCGCTGAAGGGCGATTTGCCGGCCCGCACCCGCCGGAACACGGCGAGTGCGAAGTCGAGCAGCGGAATGATCATGATCGCCACCGGCAATAGAAGGGGGATGAACGCCGGGAAGAGTTCTGAGCGGTTGATGGCGGTGGGGTCGATCTGACCGGTGATGGCGATCGCACTCGTGGCCATGAGCAACCCGACCAGGAGTGCGCCGGCATCGCCCATGAACATTTTGGCCGGATGCCAGTTCAATGGCAGGAACCCCACACAGGCACCCACCAGGATGGCGGCGATGAGGGAGGCAAGGTTGAAGTAGTTGGTCGGTGACGTATCCCGCACAAGAAGGTAGCTGTAGAGAAAGAAAACACCGTTGGCGATCAGGGCCACGCCGGTGACGAGACCGTCGAGGCCGTCGATGAAGTTGATCATGTTCATGACGACGACGATGGCGACGATCGTGACGACAATCGATATCCAGCCGCTCCAGACCGTCAGTCCACCGATCGGCAGGGAGTAGATCTGTACGCCTTGCCAGGCGACGAGACCGGCGGCAATGAATTGCCCAGCGAGCTTCGTCATCCAGTCGAGATCCCAGATGTCGTCGGCAACGCCGACAAGAACGATCAGAAGGGCGGCGCCGAGGATGGCCAGGATTTGCTGCGGATCGGCAAAAAGCATGCGCAGCGGGGCAAAGTGAGCCGAGATGAGATAAGCGACACCGAAAGCCACGAGAATTCCGAGGAACATGGCGATGCCGCCAAGGCGCGGAGTGGGACGGGTGTGTACGTCGCGTTCGCGAATTTTCGGGTATAGGTGGTACTTGTGACTGAGCTTGTAAACCACGATCGACAGCACAAAAGTCACGATCGCTGAAACGAGCGCGAGGAGAAGAAAAAGGGTCATGGGCTACCGGCTGGCCTCCGTTCCGTCGTGCGCGTCTTCCGTGCTGTCATTCTGGGACGGGGCAACGACGGATGGCGCAGCATCCGTTTCAGTCACTTCCGCCGGTGTACCGGGAATAGACGGAACGGCCGCGAGCACGTCTCCTAGGACGGCCGCGATCGCCTCGCGGGAAATGACGCCGCTACGCACGATGTGCAGAAAACCACCGTTGACCTCGAAACCGGCGGCATCCACTATCGTCGACGCCCCGTCACTGGTCTGAATGAACACACTTTCATAGGTGCTGCCGGCGGTTCCACCGTCGAGGTACACGTCAACGCTCTCGCCGAGCGCGGCTGCGGCGGCTTGGACGTCGATGGCGGCAGCCATGCCGCTGAGGTTTGCGCTGGATACGGCGAGCGGGCCGGTCTGCGCGAGCAGGTCGAGCGCGACCTGGTTGCTTGGCATGCGAAGCGCCACGGTGCCGCGGGTTTCGCCGAGATCCCAAACCAGCGAGGGCTGGGCATTAACGATGACCGTGAGCCCGCCGGGCCAGAACGCCGCGACCAGGTCGCGTACCGGCTGCGGCACGTCCACGGCCAGGGCGTCGAGGGCGGCGAGGCCGGGAATCAGCACCGGCGGCGGCGACTGCCGGCTTCGGCCCTTCGCGTCGAGGAGCAGCTGAACAGCTTCGGGGTTGAATGCGTCAGCAGCAACGCCGTAGACCGTGTCGGTAGGGATGACGACGAGCGCCCCGCGTCCGATAGCCGTGCGAGCCAGCGCGATGTGCGCCTGGTAGTTTTCGCTCGTGTTCGTGTCGCTCGCGAGCGAGTCACTCGTGCAATCGTATATGCGTGTCATTTCCGGCAATCCTAACCCAGTGTGGTTGTGAAGAACGGGTGCGCAGGCCATACATCTCAACGGCGCATGGCGCGTATTGCTTAGGGTCGAAGTGCTGTCGTGGCCCGGTCTCGGCTGGTGTAGTCGCGGTGGGTGGCCGCGGCGCGCCAACCATCGATCGCCAGCAACTCCCTAATCGCTGCGCCCTGCAGCTCGCCGTGCTCGATCACGAGCACCCCACCGGGGCGCAGCAGCCGAAGACCTGTTGCCGACACGCTGCGGACCACGTCGAGGCCGTCTGGGCCGCCGAACAGGGCGTGGGCGGGGTCGAACAGGCGCACCTCGGGGTCGCGGGGAATCGCGTCGGCTGGAATGTAGGGCGGATTGGAGATGACGACGGCAACCGTACCGTCGAGTTCCGCGAACGCGTCCGCAAGGTCACCGAAGGTGAGGATGGCGTTGTCGGCGGCCACCTCTTCGAAATTTCGAGTGGTCCAGGGAAAGGCCTCCGGCGAGTTCTCAATCGCGAAAATGCGTGCGTGGGGCACCTCGGTGGCCAGGGCCAACGCGATCGCGCCGCTCCCGGTGCCGAGGTCGATGCCGATCGGCTGCGGATCGGGCATGGATCGAAGAGCATCGATGGCGAACTGAGCGACCTGTTCGGTTTCGGGCCGTGGCACGAAGACGCCGGGTCCCACGTTCAACGACAGCGACCGGAACGGGGCCCGCCCCGTGATGTGCTGCAGTGGTTCGCGCGTGCTGCGACGGGCCAGCAGGGTCTCAATGGTGGCGGCATCCACTGGGCTGATCGGTCGATTCAGGATGCTGCCAGCCTGAACTTCGCCGCGGCTCTGGCCGAGCACGTGACCGATCAGTAGATCGGCGTCAACCTCGGCGTCGGTGACTCCGGCCGCGGCAAGCAGGCTGATCGCTCGGTTTCGCAGGGAAGTCACGGTGGCTGGCAGGGCAGAATCTGAAGAAGGCACGTAGTGAAATGTAACGCACCAAGAGGTTTTCGGCCGAGAGACCTAGGCTGGAGTTGGCCCTCACACCAAATTTCACCGAATGAAAACCGAATGAAAGTTGCCCTCGTGCCCAAGATCTACTCCGACATCACCGAAGCCGTTGGCCGGACTCCCCTCGTCAAGCTGAACCGTTTGACCGCCGGCCTCGGTGCAACCGTGCTTGCGAAGCTCGAGTTTTACAACCCGTCCAGCAGCGTGAAGGACCGCATCGGCGTTGCAATCATCAACGCGGCGGAGAAGGACGGTTCGCTCAAGCCGGGTGGGACCATCGTTGAAGCGACCAGTGGCAACACGGGTATCGCTCTCGCCATGGTCGGCGCGGCCCGCGGTTACACCGTCATTCTGGCCATGCCCGAAACGATGAGCAAGGAACGCCGTGTCATGATGCGGGCGTACGGCGCCGAGATCGTACTGACGTCCGGTGCCGATGGCATGCGCGGAGCAGTCGAAAAGGCTGCTGAGATCGTCGCGAACACGCCGGGCGCCGTATTGGCCAGCCAGTTCACGAACCCGGCCAACCCGGCCGTTCACCGGGCGACCACCGGCGTCGAGATCTGGGAGGACACCGAAGGCACGGTCGACATCCTCGTCGCTGGCATCGGTACCGGCGGCACCCTCTCGGGCGCTGGCGGCTACCTCAAGGAGCGGAAGCCGGGTCTCAAGGTCGTCGGTGTCGAGCCGATCGACTCCCCCATTCTCACCGGCGGTAAGCCTGGCCCGCACAAGATTCAGGGCCTCGGCGCTAACTTTGTTCCGGAAACCCTCGACCGCGGCGTCTATGATTCGATCGCCGATGTGACCCTCGCCGATTCGCTCTCCACGGCCCGCATACTCGGCACAGACGAGGGCATCCTCGGCGGAATCTCTGGTGGCGCTGCCGTCTGGGCAGCGCTTGAGCAGGCCAAACTGCCCGAGAATGCCGGCAAGACCATCGTCGTCATCATTCCCGGCTTTGGCGAGCGGTACATCTCGACCGTGCTGTACGAAGACCTGCTGGACTAAGCGGACGTCGTCTGCCCATCGATGAATCCTTTCCTGCGCCTGCGCGAAGACATCCAGGCAGCGCGCACCCACGACCCCGCCGCGCGCAGCAACACCGAGGTCTTCCTTGCCTACAGTGGGTTGCACGCGGTCTGGTCGTATCGGGTTGCGAACCGCTTGTGGCGTGCCGGGCTGCATCTTCCCGCCCGTTTACTCTCCCAAGTGAGCCGGTTTCTGACCGGGATTGAGATTCATCCCGGCGCGACGATCGGGCGCCGCCTGTTCATCGACCACGGTATGGGCGTCGTGATCGGGGAAACGGCGGTGCTCGGCAATGACGTCATGCTCTACCACGCGGTGACGCTGGGCGGCAAGAGCCGTCACGGGCACGCGCGGGGAGTGCGGCGGCATCCGTTTCTCGATGACGGCGTCACTGTCGGGGCCGGCGCCAAGGTGCTTGGCCCGATCACCATCGGGGCCTGGAGCACGATCGGGTCCAACGCCGTCGTGACCAAGGACTCTCCGCCGCGGTCGCTCTTAGTGGGCGTACCGGCGACGATCCGCCCGCAAACCCCAGCAACGGTCGAGTCGGCCCGCGGAGGCAACCTCGAGCCCGAGTACTACCTGTAGTCCGCGCAGCGCACGGGGCCCAGGCCCAAAACGTCGGCTGAGTTTATAGACTGGGCCGACGTTTTGGGCCTGGGCCCCGTGCGTGGAGTGGGGTACTACTCGGGGTCTCCAAGCTCGGCCAGACGGGTTTCTTCGTCGGCGTGGATGCAGGAGTCAATGACCGGGCCGAGGGCGCCGTTCATCACGGCGTCGAGGTTGTATGCCTTGTAACCGGTGCGGTGGTCCGCGATACGATTCTCCGGAAAGTTGTACGTGCGGATGCGCTCGGAACGATCCATGGTACGAATCTGACCCTTGCGCACGAGGCTCGCCGCCGCATCGATCTCTTCCTGCTGGCGCGCCAGAACCCGGGCCCGCAGAACGCGCATGCCGGCTTCCTTGTTTTGCAGTTGCGACTTCTCGTTCTGCATCGCGACGACGATTCCGGTCGGGAGGTGGGTGATCCGCACGGCCGAGTCGGTCGTGTTGACCGACTGTCCACCAGGGCCACTCGAGCGGTACACGTCGATCTTGAGATCGTTCGGGTGCAACTCGACCTCTTCAGGTTCGTCGACCTCGGGAAAGACGAGGACGCCGGCCGCAGAGGTGTGGATACGTCCCTGAGACTCCGTCGCCGGCACCCGCTGCACGCGGTGCACGCCGCCCTCATACTTCAGGTGCGCCCAGACGCCCTCAGCCGGGTCACTCGAATTGCCCTTGATCGCGAGCTGGATATCTTTGATGCCGCCGAGGTCGCTCGAGGTCTGCTCGATAATCTCGGTCTTCCAGCGATTCGACTCGGCGTAGTGCAGGTACATGCGCAGCAGATCGGCGGCGAACAGCGCCGATTCGGCACCGCCCTCCCCCATCTTGATCTCCATGATCACGTCGCGGGCGTCGAGTTCGTCGCGCGGAATCAGCAGGCGCCGCAGCTTCTCAGCCGTGACATCAAGCTGCTCCACCAGATCCGGAATTTCTTCGGCGAAGGCAGCATCCTCGTCGGCGAGCTCACGAGCGGCTTCGAGGTTATCGTCAATCTCTTTCCACTCGTGATACGCCGCGATGATGCGGCTCAACTCGGCATAACGCCGGTTGACCTTCTTCGAACGGGCCGGATTCGCGTGCAGCTCCGGATCCGCCAACTGCGACTGCAGGTCGTCGTGCTCGGCCAGCAGCGTGAGGACGGATTCGAACATTACTTGTCCTTGTCTGACCCGTTCAGGGTCGGCATCGACTTCTGAACCTGCATGAGGAATTCAACGTTCGATGACGTCTCCTTGAGACGGCCGAGGATGAGTTCGAGAGCTTGCTGCTGCTCGAGCCCGGCGAGGGCGCGACGTAGCTTCCAGGTGACCTTCACTTCATCGGGGCTCATCAACATCTCTTCGCGACGGGTGCCCGACGCGTTCACATCCACGGCGGGGAAAATACGCTTGTCGGCCAGCTGGCGCGACAGACGCAGTTCCATGTTGCCGGTGCCCTTGAATTCCTCGAAGATGACCTCGTCCATTTTGGAGCCGGTCTCCACGAGCGCGGAGGCGAGAATGGTGAGCGAGCCACCGTTTTCGATGTTGCGCGCCGCACCGAAGAATCGCTTCGGCGGATACAGAGCGGATGCATCGACGCCGCCGGACAGGATTCGACCCGAGGCCGGGGCCACGAGGTTATAGGCGCGGCCGAGGCGAGTGATCGAGTCAAGCAGCACGACGACATCGTGACCCAGCTCGACCAGACGCTTGGCACGCTCGATGGCGAGCTCAGCGACGGTGGTGTGGTCTTCGGCAGGACGGTCGAAGGTGGAGGCGATGACCTCACCCTTCACCGTGCGCTGCATGTCGGTGACCTCTTCGGGCCGCTCATCGACCAGAACGACCATGAGGTGAACCTCGGGGTTGTTGGTGGCGATGGCGTTGGCGATCTGCTGCATGACGATGGTCTTGCCGGCCTTGGGCGGTGCGACGATCAGGCCACGCTGCCCCTTGCCGATCGGAGCGACGAGGTCGATGATGCGCTGCGTGAGTTTGCCCGGCTCGGTCTCGAGGCGCAAACGTTCCGTCGGGTACAGCGGAGTGAGCTTGTGAAAGTCGACGCGGGTAGCGGCCTCTTCAACGGTTTGACCGTTGATCGAGTCGACCTTGACGATGGCGTTGTACTTCTGACGACCGGACTGGTCACCCTCGTGCGGCTGGCGAATGGAACCGACGACGGCGTCACCCTTACGCAGGTTGTACTTCTTGACCTGACCGAGCGAGACGTAGACGTCGCTCGCACCGGGCAGATAGCCCGAGGTGCGCACGAACGCGTAATTGTCGAGCACGTCCAGAATTCCGGCAACGGGAATGAGTACGTCGTCGTCGTTGACCTCGGGTTCGAAGTCATCGCCCTGGTTCGGGCCGCGACGCTTGCGGTCACGATACCGGTTGCGGTTGCCGCGGCCGTTCAGGTCTTCGTCGAGCCGGTCGGGTCCCTGGTTGCGGTCCTGGCCACGATCGTTCTGTCCCTGGTTACGCTCCTGGCCGCGGTCATTCTGAGCCTGGTTACGCTCCTGGCCGCGGTCATTCTGACCCTGGTTGCGGTCGGCCTGCGCCTGGGCGCGCTCCTGGTTGCGTTCCTGATTACGCTCGTTGCGGGCTTGACGCTGGCTCTGCGCCCGGGTCATACCCTCGTCGTTCGTGCCGTTCTGGTTGCGCTCGCTCTGGCTGCGCTCATTCTGGTTCTGGGGGTTCTGGTTGTTCTGGTCGGCCTGGTTGCGATCAGCACCCTGCGCACGGTCACCACCGCGGCTCCGGCTGCGGCTGCGCCCTTGACGCGGTGCTGCAGAATCG
Source organism: Cryobacterium sp. Y57 (assembly GCF_002929505.1). Lineage (GTDB taxonomy): Bacteria > Actinomycetota > Actinomycetes > Actinomycetales > Microbacteriaceae > Cryobacterium. The sequence goes on along the minus strand of NZ_PJJL01000055.1, from coordinate 20,734 downwards.
TTTGCCTGATCGTTTGCCTCGTCGGCTGAAACGGTGAAATCGTCACCTTCGGCAGCTTCTACGACGACATCGCTTGCCGCGGTGGGCGCCTCAGTGGACGACTCAGCGGCTACGCGCTGCGACGAAGCACGCCGGGATGGACGTCGAGCGGGCGGCGTGTTCTCGACGGGTGCCTCGACCGGCGCAGCCGCCGGTGCCTCAGAGGAATCGACGACGACAGTGCCCGCGTCATCGCGGTGAACGGGTGAGACCTGCACGCGCTTGCGTGTCTGCCGAACCGGCTTGTCGGTGTCCGGTGTGGCGGTGTCCGGTGCGACGGTGTCCGGCGTGACGGTTGCAGCTTCGTCAACGGCGGGAGCGAGGGCGTTGGATGCCACCGCGCCACGAGCGTTGCGTGCGATCCGCGAGCCGGCTGCCGGAGCATCGGGCAGGATGATACCGAAACCGGTGCTGGCGTCGGCATTGACGTGGGACTTGGCGGGAGCGGCGGTGGAGGTACTGGCACGGCGGGGCGCACGCTTGCGCGGGACCGTCTCGAGTGCCTCAGCGAGACTCGCGATCGGTGCGCTCTCGGGAGCAGCCTCGACCGGTGCAGACTCGACTGCCGGTGCAGGCTCAACTACCGGTGCAGTCTCGACCACCGAAGCAGGCTCGACCGATGCAGTCTCGACTACCGAAGCAGGCTCAACCGGAGCAGCGCCGCTCGTGGCGGCCTGAGCCGTTTCTATTGCAACGACGAGTTCGCCTTTACGCAGTTTGGAAGCGCCGGGAATTTTCAGTTCGAGGGCCAGAGCCTGAAGCTCAGACACGCGAAGGCTGCTCAGGCGGGGAAGATCCGAGCCGGTGGCGCGGAGGTTGACATCAGTCACGAAGGGGGTTCCTTTCCCCTGCCGAACAAAAATTCAGGCCAGGAGAGATGTGTGCAGCGACGAACGCGCTGCGGGTGATCCAATCCGACAGTGGAGGGGATTGGTGTAAACACACACAGCTACGCACGAAATCGCAATAGCAGTGAGGTACAGGGAATACACCGGAGAAGATGTCGCCGTAGGCGGTTTCCATCGGGTGCGCTACAACCATAGCACTCCTGCACCAGTCGGGCCGCCAGTCGGGCCGCCGTGCACGCAGCAGGTCGGCCCGATCAGAATGCTCGTTACGCGGCGTTCTCCGCGGTGAGCGGATGCACGGTAGCGCCCTGAACGTCGACGGCCAGCATCAGGGAACGCCACGGGGTGTCGGACTTGCTTGCAACGAGTTCGGCCGCCACCAGGCGTTGGCCCGGGTCACTCGCCAGCACAAGAATGGATGGCCCGGCACCGGACACGACAGCGGCGAAGCCGGCGGCGCGCAAAAGGGTGATAAGTTTGTTCGTCTCCGGCATGGCGGCTGCGCGGTAGCTCTGGTGCAGCTTGTCTTCGGTGGCAGCGAGCAACAATTCGGGGCTCTGGATCAGCGCGGCGATGAGCAGCGCGGAGCGCGATAGGTTGAAGACGGCATCCTCGTGCGGCACCGAGGCGGGCTGCAGGCTGCGCGCAAGCGCGGTGGACATCTCCTGCTCGGGCACGAAAACCAGCGGCTTGACGCCGCGATGCACCATGAGCTTCTTGTGACGCGGCCCCTCCGGGGTGGTCCAGGCAATGGTCAGGCCGCCGAACAGCGCCGGCGCGACGTTGTCGGGGTGTCCTTCCATCTCGGTGGCGAGCACGAGCAGCATTTCGGCATCGATGTCGACGATGCCCTCGAGCAGGCCTTTCGCCGCCATGATGCCCGACACGATTGCGGCACCCGATGAGCCCAGGCCACGCCCGTGCGGAATGACGTTGTGCGCGACGATGTCGAGCCCGGGCATGGGCTGGCCGACGGCGGCGAAGGCGTGCGCGATGGCGCGCACGACGAGGTTGCTCTCGTCGGTGGGAACCACACCGGCGCCGACACCATGCACCTCGACGGACACGCCGGGCGCGCTTCGCACGGTCACCTCGAGCTGGTCGTATTTAGCCAGCGCCAAGCCGAGAGTGTCGAAGCCGGGGCCGAGGTTGGCCGTTGTAGCCGGCACCTGCACCGAGACTGCGCGGCCGATCAATGAGATCGGGCCGCTCATGCCTTGGCCAGGCCGAGCACGCTGGCGATTTCGGCGGTGTCGACCGGAACAATGGTCGGTGTAACGTCCGAGCCGTCGGCGGTACGCAGCGCCCACTGCGGGTCCTTCAAGCCGTGGCCGGTCACCGTGATAACCACGATCGAACCCCGGGGAATGAAGCCGGCTTCGGCACGCTCCAGCAGGCCGGCGACACCGATAGCGGATGCCGGTTCCACGAAAATTCCGACCTCAGCCGAGAGGATGCGGTGGGCTTCGAGAATTTTCGCGTCGGTGATGGCGCCGAAGTAGCCGTCGCTCTGCTCACGTGCGCTCAGCGCGAGGTCCCAGGATGCCGGGTTGCCGATGCGGATGGCGCTCGCAATGGTGTCGGGGTGATCAACGCGGTGGCCGAGCACGATCGGGGCGCTACCAGAAGCCTGGAAGCCGAACATGCGCGGCAGCTTCGTGGTGGCGCCGCGAGCTACCTCCTCGCTGTAACCACGAAAATAGGCCGTGTAGTTGCCGGCGTTGCCGACCGGAACGAATTGAAAGTCGGGAGCGTCACCGAGCACCTCGACGACCTCGAACGCGGCCGTCTTCTGGCCCTCGATGCGATCGGGGTTGACCGAGTTGACCAGGTGCACCGGGTAGTTGGTGGCGAGGTCGCGGGCGATGTCGAGGCAGTCGTCGAAGTTGCCCTGCACTTGCAGCAGCTGCGCGTTGTGCGCGACGGCTTGGCTGAGCTTGCCCATGGCGATCTTGCCCTCCGGCACGAGCACTGCCGCGGTAATGCCAGCGTGGGCGGCATAGGCCGCAGCGGAGGCGCTGGTGTTGCCGGTCGACGCGCAGATGACCGCTTTCGCGCCGTCTTCCATGGCCTTGGAGATAGCCATGGTCATGCCGCGGTCCTTAAACGAACCGGTCGGGTTCATACCCTCGAACTTGATCCAGACCTTGGCGCCGGTGCGGGCAGAGAGTGCTGCGGCTGGAATCAGGGGTGTTCCGCCCTCACCCATAGTGATGATCGGGGTCGCGGCCGAGATATTCAACCGGTCAGAGTATTCATTCAGCACCCCACGCCACTGGCGGCTGACAATCGCGCCGGGCTTGGTCAGATTGGCACTGGTCTCGCTTGGGCTAAACATCAGACTCCTTCAACTCTCAAAACGGATGCGACTTCGCTGACGACACTATTGGTGGCCAGATCATGCACGGTGGCGGCGAGTGCGGCCTCCGTTGCGTCATGGGTCCCGATTACTAGGGTAGCCGTGGCTGAGCGGGCTGCGCGACTCTTCGTCGCCACCACGGCCGGTGTCATGGATTGTTCCACGAGCGCCAACGAGACCTTGCGTTTGCTGAACACGCTCGCAATGGTCGCGAGCACGCCGGGTTCGTCGGTGACTTCGAGGGTGACCGCGTAGCGTGTGGTGACCCGGCCGATGTCGAACACGGGCAGCGCAGCGTAGCTCGATGCGGCGACTCCCGGACCTCCGGCGACATGACGCCTGGCAATGGAGACGACGTCGCCGAGCACGGCCGAGGCCGTCTCCACTCCCCCGGCCCCAGCTCCGTAGAACATGAGGCTGCCGGCGGATTCCGCTTCGACGAAGACGGCATTGTTCGCGCCGTGTACCGCGGCGAGCGGATGGCTGCGCGGCACCATCGCCGGGTAGACCCGTGCCGACACCCCGTCCACGCCGTTCTCGTCTGTGACGCGTTCGCAGATGGCCAGCAGCTTCACGACATAGCCGGCCTTCCGCGCCGACTCGATCTGCGCGGAGGTGACCGAGGTGATGCCCTCGCGATAGACGGATGCCAGCGGAACCGTCGTATGAAACGCCAGACTCGCTAAAATGGCTGCTTTCTGCGCCGCGTCGTAGCCCCCGATGTCGGCGGTCGGATCGGCCTCTGCATAACCGAGCGCGGTCGCCTCGGCCAGCGCGTCTTCGAGACTGGACCCTTCGGTGTCCATCCGGTCGAGAATGAAGTTGGTGGTGCCGTTGACGATGCCGAGGATTCGCTTGATCTGGTCTCCGGCGAGGCTTTCCCGCAGCGGGCGCACGATGGGAATGGCCCCGGCGACCGCGGCCTCGTAGTTGATCTGGGCGCCGACCTGGTTCGCGGCCGCGAACAGTTCTGATCCGTGGAGGGCGAGGAGCGCTTTGTTGGCGGTGACAACATCCGCTCCGCTGCTGATCGCGAGCAGAATGTGGCTGCGGGCCGGCTCGATGCCGCCCATCAGTTCGATGACGATGTCGGCGCTGAGAATGAGTTCTTCGGCGTTGGTCGTGAACAGTTCGCGGGGCAGGTCGACAGAGCGCTCCGCGTTGACATCGCGCACCGCGATACCGACCAGGTCGAGCGTGGCCCCGACGCGGTTGGCCAGCTCGGGACCCTGTTCCAGCAGCAAGCGGGCGACCTGGGCGCCGACGGATCCACCGCCGAGGAGGGCTACGCGCAGATTGCGGTATTCGATCTTCACGATTGTCCTCCGTTGGAGGGCTGCTGCGCCCCGGTGTCCCGCGCGAGCAGGTCGGCAATCGTCTCGCCGCGCACGAGCACGCGGGCTGTGCCGTCGAGTACGGCGATGACGGGCGCACGACCCTGAAAGTTGTAGTTGTTGGAGAGCGCCCAGCAGTAAGCGCCGGTGGCAGGCACAGCAAGCAGGTCGCCGGGGGTCACATCACCGGGTAGATAGTCGGCATCGACCACGATGTCGCCGCTCTCGCAGTGTTTTCCGGCGATGCGCACGAGCACCGGCGGAGCGGTCGATGCACGATCGGCCAGGCGCACAGCATAATCGGCGCCGTAGAGAGCGGGGCGCACGTTATCGCTCATTCCACCATCGACGCTGACGTAGAGCCGCGAGGTGCCGGAGATATCGACGGCCTTGGTCGTACCGACGCGGTAGAGGCTCACGCCGGCGCGACCGATGATCACGCGGCCGGGTTCGAACGCGACGACCGGCAGCGGAATGTTCAGCCGCGCGCACTCGGTGGCGACGATGTCGGCCAGGGCGACGGCCAGTTCGCGAATCGGGGTGGGTTCGTCTGCACTCGTGTAGGCGATGCCGAAGCCGCCACCGAGGTTGAGCTCGGGTATCGGGCCGTCAGCGAGCAGTGCGGCGTGCACATCGAGCAACCGTGCAGCCGACTCGGCGAATCCGTCGGCACCGAAGATCTGCGAGCCGATGTGGCAGTGCAGGCCGACGAAATTGAGGGCTGGCTCGGCGCGAATACGTGCGACGAGCATCGGAGCGTCGGTGAGCACGATGCCGAATTTCTGGTCTTCGTGCGAGGTAGCCAGAAAATTGTGGGTGTGGGCGTGCACACCGCTATTCACGCGCAGCCGCACGTTCTGTACCCGGCCGTTGCGGGCGGCGGCTTCGGCAACGCGACCGATTTCAACCTCGCTGTCGATCACGATCGTGCCGACACCGACCCGGGTGGCTTGGTCGAGCTCGGCCAGTGACTTGTTATTGCCGTGAAAGCCGAGTCGGGCCGGATCGGCGCCGCCAGCCAGTGCGACGGCGAGTTCTCCACCGCTGCACACGTCGATGTTGAGGCCGGCAGCGATCATCCAGCGCACCACCTCGGTGGAGAGAAAAGCCTTCCCCGCGTAGTACACCTTGGCGCTCGTGCCGATACGGGCGAACTCGGCCTGGAACACGGCGAGCAACTCGGCGGCGCTCGCGCGGGCATCTTCCTCGTCGATGACATAGAGAGGGGTGCCGAATTCGGCGGCAAGCGCCGTGGCACTGACTCCGCCGACGACGAGTTCGCCGGTGCTGGTGCGGGTAGCGGATATGGGCCAGAGACCGGGTGCGAGCGCATTAACGTCGGCGGGAAGGCGCAACCAGTTGGGCGCCAGCGGATTCGGTGCAGATGTCACGGGAGGTACCTCACGAGAGTCGAAGGGGAGTCTCAGCGAGCGAACCCGGATTGGTCCCTGAAGCCGGAAAATGGGCCAGCGCGGTAAACGAGCGTGCCTGGCTACGACTCTACCGTCGCGAGTGGCGAGGTTCGAATTAGCCGGCGCAGCTGCCGAGGGTGGTCAGCGACTGCGCGGTGAGCATGAGAGTGCTTGACTCCAGCGTAACGCGTGCCCGCTCGGGCGAAATATCGACGCCACTGAGTTCGACTCCCTCGGGCAGATAACTCGCAACGCAGACCCCGAACGGTGCCTGCTGCAGGATCAGGTTCACGAGGGGTGTCGCGTCGATGTCGCCGACACCGCTCGTCACGGTGGCTTCGGTGGGAGTGAAGTTCAGGGTGTCGCCGGCGGCGCTGGCCGTGGCCGTGGCGCTGTAGCCGACGTTGAACTCGAACAACTTCACCGTGCCGGTGTACGCTACCATGCCGTCACCGAGGGTCATCACAGCGTCGGCGGGCGCGGTACCGGAAGTCCGCACCAACTGATTGAGCGCGTCCTGATCGAGGTCGAGCGTAGCGGTGAGCGAACCGATAGCCTTGGCGGTGTTCGTCGACACATCGTGGGCGATCACGTGAACGGATGCCGGCACTCCGTCGACCGCCAGGTTGGGCGCGGTCAGCTCAATCTCATCGAAGCTGCCGGCGATGAACTGCGCAATGACGGAGGTACCGCCGATGGCGACGGTGATGTCGCCGGTCACGGAAGCGGGCATCCGGTTGCTGATTTCGACTTCGGCGCGGTCCTGCGCGAACGCACGCACACCGCTGTCGATGAGAAAATAAGCCACGACCAGCAGAATCGCGAGTACGCCCACGATGATCAGCGGAACGAGGCCGCGACGCTTGGTTTTTGCCATGATTACATGCGCTCCGGCGCGGTGACGCCGAGCAGTCCCAGGCCGTTGTGGATCACTTGGCCGGTCGCGTCGTTCAGCCACAAACGGGTGCGATGCAGGTCGGTGACCGGTTCTTCACCGAGCGGAATGACGCGACAGTTGTCGTACCAGCGGTGGTAGTAGCCGGCGACTTCCTCGATGTAGCGGGCGACGCGGTGCGGCTCCCGCAGCTGCGCGGCCTGCGCGACGACGCGCGGAAATTCCTGCAGCACGCCCAGCAGGGCGGATTCGCTGTCGTGCACGAGCAGTTCCGGGGCGAAGACGGAGCGTTCGACGCCGCTGGCGGCAGCATTGCTGGCGACCGAGCAGGTGCGTGCGTGGGCGTACTGCACGTAGAAGACGGGGTTGTCGTTGGTGCGTTTGCCCAGCAAGTCCAGGTCGATGTCGAGCTGCGAGTCGCTGTTCGAACGCACCAAAGCGTAGCGGCCGGCATCGACACCGACCGCGTCGACGAGGTCGTCGAGGGTGACGATGGTGCCAGCCCGCTTACTCATGCGCACCGGTTCACCGTCTTTGAGCAAATTGACCATCTGACCGATCAGAATCTGCAGGTTCACGCCAGGCTCATCACCGAAGGCAGAGACCATGGCCATCATGCGACCGACGTAGCCATGGTGGTCGGCGCCGAGCATGATCAGGCACTGGTCGAATCCGCGTTCGCGCTTGTCGAGGTAGTAGCCGAGGTCGCCTGAGATGTACGCGGGCTCGCCATTGGAGCGGATGATCACCCGGTCACGATCATCACCGAAGGTGGTCGTGCGCAGCCAGATCGCGCCGTCCGCTTCGAAGATGTGGCCCTGTTCGCGCAGGCGATCGATGGCGCGGTCGACGGCGCCGGATTCGTGCAGCGAATCCTCATGAAAGTACACGTCGAAGTCCACGCCGAAGCCGTGCAGTTTGTCTTTGATCTCGGTGAACATCAGGTCGACGCCGATCGAGCGAAACACTTCCTGCTGTTCATCGCGGGAAAGAGCTGCGACGTCACCGTCGTACCGGGCGAGTACGTTGGCGGCAATGTCGCCGATATACGCTCCGCCGTAGCCGTCCTCCGGGGTGGGTTCGCCGAGGTAGCTGGCGAGCACGCTGCGGGCGAAGCGGTCGATCTGCGAACCGTGATCGTTGAAGTAATACTCACGGGTCACGTCGGCGCCCTCGGCTGCCAGCACGCGGGCCAGGCTGTCGCCGACCGCGGCCCAGCGCACGCCGCCCATGTGAATGGGGCCGGTGGGGTTGGCCGACACGAATTCGAGGTTGATTTTGAGGCCGTTATACAGGTGTCCGGTGCCGTAGACCGCGCCCTGGTCGACGATGGTTTTGGCGAGCGCACCGGCCGCCGCAGCTTCGAGACGAATGTTGATGAAGCCAGGGCCGGCGATTTCAACGGATAAGACATCCGCCAGCTGTTCCAAACCGGTAGCCAATTCGGCCGCGATTTCACGCGGGTTGGTACCGAGAGGTTTGGCGATCTTCAGCGCGATGCTCGAGGCCCAATCGCCGTGGTCGCGGTTGCGTGGTCGTTCGACAGCCACGTCGGCGAGGGTGAGTCCAAGGTCTACCCCCGCCGTATCAGCCTCGCGTCGGCGTTCGCTGACGACCTGGATGAGGTTGAAAAGGGACTGGGAGAGTTCGGCGGGAGTCACTGCATAATCGTACCGGCCCGTCCTGTTGGTAAGGTCAACGCGTGACTGAAACACGCTTCTACCCCTCTTTTGCTCGTACCGCTGCACGCACCGGCGGAGCGTCCACGCGCCGACGTGCCGGGCTGATGCTTGCCGGCGGAGCACTGTTCGCCCTTCTTTTGGCCGGCTGCAGCGCAGGAGGCGAACCGACACCGGGGAATTCTGCGGTCGCGACGAGCGGGGCATCCGCTGACCCGACGACGAGCGCTGAACCGGCGTCGTCTCCGACTCCGACCCCGACCCCGACCCCGACACCGGAAGCGACCGGCTTTCCGGTCACGCAGATCTGTGGTGACCTTCTCACCCTGCAGGATGTCTACGATTTCAACCCGAATTACGGCTCCGCCCCGGACTATTCGCCGACCGCTGACGGTCTGGCCGCGACCGCCGCAACCCACAACGGCCTGACCTGCGGCTGGTCGAACCAGACCAGCGGCGAGCTCATCGAGGTCTCGGTCGTGGCCCCCAACGATGTATTGATGGCCTCGCTCAAGCAGCAAGCGGACGCCGACAGCCAGGCCGTTCCGACCTACGGCACCCCGCCAACCGTGGACGGCTTCTTCACCTATTCCGGCGGCAGCGGCCAGGCGCAGGTGTTCACCGGAACCTACTGGATCACCCTGAGCACCCCGGCGTTCAGTGAGCCCGGAGACGCTGACGGTCTCCTCTCGGTGATTCTCGCGCACCTCGGGTAGCGGATGCTGGCAGCTCGGGCCGGATGGCTCATCGCAACCGGCCCATGATGCTAACCTTGAACCACCCTGGCCCCCATAGCTCAGGGGATAGAGCACTGCCCTCCGGAGGCAGGGGCGGCAGTTCGAATCTGCCTGGGGGCACATTGGTCACGTGACACGCTAATTCGGACTTCTGCCTGCTGATTCGGACAAAACACCCCGCAAAAGCCTTCCTGCTTTAGCACCATGGTTGATCCGCAGCGTCCCAAGCTGCTGGCGTGCATTGGACCGGTGGGCTCCGCACGCGCTGGGATCGTCAGTACCTGTCAGTTCTCAAGGTAATCACGACTTTAATCATTCATACCGCGCCTGCTTTTTTGTGCCTCCGCAATTTCAAGGATCCCACTGAGCTTCCTGTGGAGACAGGACACAGCTGGCGCGACACTGGTGTGCGAGTATCGTCGGCCGCAGAAACTTCCCCGACCAGCCTGCCTTTTGTCATTCCATACGAGAAGCCATCGGAATTCTTGAAGTCCGATTTCTGCCTTAGGACGCCACTGCGGCGGTCGCTGCGACCCGGTCGAGCACGCTGAGGAGCTGGGTGGCCTGGGCGCCCGTGAACAGTCCGTCGGGGCCCATCGGCGCGTAGCCAGTGAACGGTTCCTCGTAGAGGCGCTCGATCGAAACCGCGCCGCGGGCTGTGAGCTGATAGATAGATGACGAGGTCCACAAAAGCGTGTTGGTTTCCTGTGAGGTTTGCGTCAGCGACAAAAGCGCTCCGGGTGGCAGCGATAGCGGCAGCGCTACGCTCCACGCCCACCACCGGGCGGATCAGCAGCCCGAGACCGTGTGCCTCCTCGGCTCCGCCCGCCAGCTCTGCCGGTGTGAAACCACCCGACTCGGTGAGAATGCGTTCCAGCTCCTGAAGGTCGAGATCGGTGAGCCGGCGGCCAGCGCGCAGCTTGTGCAGCACGACCTGGTCGGCGTGATCGCGCAGGAACGCAAACAGCCTTTCTCAGAACCACTCGCGGTCGATTCCCGGCGTGACGATCTCAGAATTCAGAGGCCGGGATCGAGTCGATTCGAGCCGACCTTCATACCTCAACAGAGAGCGTCCACGCTCGCCGGGGAGCGCTCGATGGTACTGCACTCGTTCCTCTCGGGATCGTGCTCACCGTTGGCCTAGTTCTGCTGCGGAACCCTGACGTACGCAAGGCCTGCTCCAGCGTATTGCATGCTCCTGAGGTGCAGAAGGTCTGCCGGAAGGCGGGCGACGAAACCGCCGCGTCATGGAGTCGGCACGACGGTCCGGCACCCCGTGCCCGAACCTTCCGTCGCTGACCTGCGGGCTCAGCACCAGGATTCACACGCCCTGGACGCCAGATGAGCGGTCCGGACCGGCGATACCTCAACCAGCTCCGATGCCGCTTGCATCTCCAATCAACGTAGCCCCCGCCTACCGTTGCCGGCAAATACAGCGCCGACCAATCGCCGTCATCGCGAACAGCTACGCAGAGTCCGAACCGCTCCTTAGTTCGCCAAGCTGAAGTCCTCAATATACCCCGTATGGTATAATCTTAGTGTTATTTGTGTGTGTAGCTCATTTGTCGACCACGATGGCCAGTCCGATGGCGGCAGACGCGTCTGTGATGCCGTCAGCATCGGTCAGCGTGGTGAATCCGAGGTCGGCCATGCGTGTGACGGCTGCAGCCGATCGGTTTCCGGTGGCGCAGTAGATGATGTAGTCCCCGTCGATCGGCAGCGCCGCGATCAGCGTGTCGAAGTCCGGGGATTGCACGTCAATATTGATGGCGTCCTGAAGGTGTCCACCGACATACTCTGGTGCGGTGCGCACATCGATGATGACCGTACCGGAGGTGACGGCGATGGAGGGCGCCGGCGCGGGGCTCGCGCAGGCGGCCATACTGAGCAGTGCCGCCACCGCGATTGTGATGGCGGTGAGTGTTTTCTTCATGGCTGGGTGTCCTGACGGGTGCGTGACGTGGGTGGCAGAGTGATCGGATCGGGGGCGACTTTCCGGGAGCGTGGGAACAAGGGCGTGCAGGTGGCGCAGACCTCACCCTCAGTGGACCCTGACGATTCGTTGCGGGTGGTGGCTCGGCGTTCGCTGGCCAGTCGCTCGCGCAGGGCCCAGATCAAGAGGGTGAGGGCGGCAGCGGCCAGGACCGGCCGAGCAGTACCGCTCACGACCGGGTCGAGAGAGCGTATTTCGGTGGTCAGATAGAGCGCAATTAGGCCCAGCGCCGGCCATCGTGTGTCACAGAGAGTTGCGTCGGCACCGATAGCCGCGCCGATATAGCTGGCAACGATCAAGCCGATCAAGCTCGCTCCGAGGGCAGTGACCGCGACTGTCCCCCACAGCGCGATACCTGCGCCGCCCGCACTCGGCACGTAGCCGATGGAGAGAACTATCAAGACGACTACGGCGACGGCGGTTGCGATGAGCCAGCGGCGCGGGGTCCAGGTTCGAAGGTCAGTGAACAGGGACGGGAACTTCGGCCGCAGCATCGGCCCGAGCAGGCAGCCGACATGAATATTCTCGAGTCATGCGCGCGTACAGAGCCCAGATCAATAAAACAATGGACGCGGCGGCCAGATACGGCTGGACGGGCTCGAAGAATTGCATTGCCCCGGTTGTCCCCAGAGCGAGAAGAACCAATTTGTTGCAGACGGGGCACCCCACCGCGAAGAACGTCACCAGCCAGCCGGCCATGCCAGCACGGCCCGCTGCTCTACTGGATGTAGCGCCGTCCGGGTGCGCCACGTAGGTGGCAGTGACCAGACCCGCTAAAACCGCGCTGAGGCTGAGCACCGGCCACGACCACACGGTTGGCGGGATCTCTCTCGAAAACAATGGCGTGTCAATCAAGTCCGTCGGGATGGCGATGAAGACCACCGCAAATAGTGCTGTAGCCACGGCAACCCACCAGCGACATGAGGGCCAGTGACACAGGTCCGCGCCGAGCCCGGCCAGCTTGCCGCGCCAAGGAGTCCGCCGTGATGATTCGTCTCTGCTGGTGCGCTGGTCACGCATTTGAGTAGCCTCATTTACTTTTCATTGTGAACCGCTTGCTGCCATTTTCGAGGATACTTATACCCTAAGGGGTATTATGATCTTAGACAAAACCAGCCGCGCATCCGCTTATCACAGGAGCACACACCCATGGGAATTACCGCACTTGCGACCCACGCCAGCGACGATCTGCGCAAGACCCTCAATCGGCTCAAGCGCGCGCAGGGGCAGCTTGGTGCCGTCATCACCGCCGTTGAGTCTGGCGCCGATTGCCGTGCCGTGGTCACCCAGCTGGCTGCCGTCTCGAGCGCCATTGACCGGGCGGGATTCACTATCATCTCGTCGGCGATGAAAGAGTGTCTCATTGATGACGACGCGAATGGAAAAACCAACAAGCTCAGCGTCGATGAGCTCGAGAAGCTTTTTCTCTCCCTTGCCTGACGCCGCTCACGATAGCCAGCCCGCGACGGCGCGGAGCGCGACGTACACGGCGAGGGTGAGCACGAGGATCGCGAAGCTTGTTTTGAGAATGCGGTCGGGGATCCCTCGACTGAGTCTGCCCGCGATCGCGGATGTCAGCATAGCCGTTCCCGCAAAGGCGCCAGTGACGGCCCAGTCGATCTGCACGTCGCTCACGTGAGCGATGAAGCCGGCGGCCGAATTGATGACGATGATCACGAGGGACGTGCCGATCGTGACGCCCATGGGAAGTCCGAGCACGAGAGCCAGTGCCGGAACGATCAGAAACCCGCCGCCGACGCCGAGCAGCCCGGTCAAAAACCCGACGACGGTGCCCGTGGCCAGCGCACGGGGCAGACAGCTGCGCCACCAGATCCCGCCGCTGGCCGGGACGCAGGGGCCAGTTGCGGCGGGAGTGGCAAAAAACATCCGTACACCGGCGATGGCCATGATCACGCTGAAAGCGACGAGCAGAAGCTGAGGGTCAACCAGTCGATTCACGAGAGCGCCAAGATACGCCGTGGGGATTCCGGCGGCACCGATGATGCCGGCGAGACGCCAGTTCACGCCGGTGCGCAGCCGCGGAAGCACGGCGACCGCCGACGCCGCTCCCACGACGATCAGCGAGGTGGGAATTGCCTCTTCGAGGGGTAACCCGACACCGTAGACCAATGCCGGAACGGCCAAGATTGCCCCGCCCCCGCCGACCAGGCCAAGGAGCGCACCGACGATCACCCCCAGAAGCAGCGAGGCCAGGATCATGCGTGCGGCGCCAGCTGAGCGAGAATCTTACTTTTCGTGGGTTCGGCAACCGGTCGGTTCCAGGGCATCCACGACAGAATTCGGCCGAGCGTGCAGCTGTTGGTGGCGGCCGACACCGTGAGGCCGACGCCAATGACGCCGGCGAGAAGTCGGAACTGCGGATGGATGAACCTTCCGGCCAGCACGCTCGCCAAGACTAGCGATCCGGCCGTCATGCGTACCTGTCGATCCATGGCCCACGTGGAGCGGCCGGTGACGATATCGCCGCCGGCCGCGGCATAGCTCGCCACGCCACCGGCCAACACGCGAGCACCGGTCAGACCAGCTGCGTCAAGTTTTTTCCGCGCTTCCTCCGCGCGTCGACCCGACTGGCACACCAACACAACCCGGGTCGCCATGAGGGGCGCAAACTCTGCAGTGTGTTCTTTGAGCAGGGGCAGAGGCACGTGATGCGAACCCCGGATGTGCTGGGTTTCAAACTCGAAGCCCTCCCTCACATCGATGATCATCAGGTCGTCATGATTGAGAACCCATCGGTGGAACTCGTCTGCCCCGATTGGTGGCGGAGTGGGGCTGATGGTGCGCGTGGTGTTAGAGATGGTGGATCCGTTTCAGTTTGGTGCGGGAGCGTGGCAATGTTGAGCAGTGCTGCGACCTGCCATTCAGGCAGTCCGCCGACGTTCCTGTCTGCCGTGAAGCCAGCATCGGTCAGGTGTTCAGCCGCGGCGTGAGCCTCAGGCTTCCACGGCGTGCTGCGCGGCCCATGCGTTGTAACCGCCGACGAGGTCGGTGACGTTCGAATGGCCAAGGCTGCGCAGGGCACTCGCGGCGACGCTTGAACGCCAGCCGCTGGCACAGTGGATGATCACGGGTCCGGCGGGCACCTCGGCGTGGCGCTCGCTCAGCTCGGCCAAAGGAATGCGCAGCGAGTCTGGGATCGCTCCCTGCTCGACCTCGCCGGGGTTACGAACGTCGAGGATTGTTAGGGCGACGTCCCGGCGCAAAGCCTCGAAGTCCTCAAGCTCGACTCGCGTACCGACCTGTGCCAGTGGGCCGAGGTCGGTGAACGCCTGCGCCGGGTTTGTCAGATATCCGGCGACCCGGTCGAAGCCGATGCGGGCCAGCCGCATTCCGGCCTCGGTTTCGCGGCCGGAGTCGGCGATGATCACGATGCTGTCGTCGTGCTGGATGACCATTCCGGCCGTCTCGGAGAAGCGACCGTCCAGTCCCACGTTGATAGACCCGGCCAGGTGCCCGAGGGCGAAGTCCTCGGGGCCGCGGGTGTCGAGAACGAGGGCTCCGCGTTCAACGAATGTGCGAACATCCGTCAAATTCAGCGGTGCCAGTTCACGGGTGGAACCGATGATTTCGTGCGCGCTGCGGTTGATCATCGCGTCAACGGCGAAATAGCCGGGGATTGCGGGCTGGCCGCTGCGGATCATCGTCATGAAGTCGTCTTCGCTCATGGGCTGCACAGACGCGTTCGTCAGGCGCTGGTTGCCGATAGTGGATTCGAGCTCGTCGGAGAGGTTCTTGCCGCAAGCAGAACCTGCACCGTGCGCGGGGAGAACACGCACCGCATCAGGCAAGGCGAGAAGCGTCGTGTGGATCGACGCATACAGGGCGCGGGCCAGTTGGTCGGGATCGGCGCCGACGGATGCGGCCAGGTCAGGACGGCCCACGTCACCGATGAAGAGGGTATCGCCGGTGAGGACGGCATGGGGCACGGCGTCGCCGGCGTGTTCACGAACGACGATGCTGATGGACTCCCAGGTGTGCCCGGGGGTGTCGAGAATTTCCAGTTCCACTTCACCGAGGGAAATTTTCTCGCCATTGGCCAGGTGACGGATCTCGTACTCCGCCTCGGCGCGGGCACCGTAGCCGATCCAGGCGCCAGTGGCTGCGGCCAACTCAAGGTGACCGGCGACGAAGTCAGCGTGGAAATGCGTGTTGATCACGCCGACGATGGTCAGGTTGTTCGCCTGGGCATCGGCGAGGTAGTCGTCGATGTCGCGGCGAGGGTCCACGACAACGGCTTGACCGCTCGTCTCGTCCCCGACGAGGTACGAACCATGGGACAAGCAGTTGAGGTAATACTGGGTCAAAATCATCGTGGCCTCCAAAGATCGCGCCCACCACGCCGACACGAATAGGGGCGTGTAGTGGGTATGTGCCCCAGTCTCACATATACCCCCTATGGTATGCAATATACCCCAGTGGGTATAGACTGTTTCTATGTCTACCACCGATCTCACCGAGACCACCTTTGACGCGACCATTGCCCAGAGTCCCATCGTGCTGGTTGATTTCTGGGCGGCATGGTGCGGCCCGTGTCGCAGTTTCGCCCCGACATTCACCGCGGCGTCTGAAAAACACCCCGCAATCACTTTCGGGAAAGTTGACACCGAAGCCGAACAAGGATTGGCTGCAGCTGCGGGCATCCGCTCCATCCCCACGCTGATGGCGTTTCGGGACTCCGTGCTCGTCTTTTCCCAGCCGGGTGCCCTCAACGCTGCCAGCTTGGAAGAACTCATTGCCGGCGTCGAAAACCTCAATATGGACGACGTGCGCGCCAGCATCGCCGCCCACTAAAAGCTCCTACCCCATGAGCACATCTCCTCCACCTCCGGCGGCGCCATCCGCTTTCGGTGAGCGCGTGGAGGTCATCGACATTCCCGTCTCCAATGAACGTGCAGTGCACGCCTCACCCTTAATACTCCCTGGGGTATAATCAGTAGTGAAAGTTCACCTCGTCGATTAAAGATCCCTCATGTGTCGTGCCGTAACGTGCGAAGTGTGCCAAAAAACAACATGGGCGGGCTGCGGTCAGCACATTGATCAGGTAATGCGCGGTGTGCCGCGCAACCAACAGTGCGCCGGGCATGTGAAGGAAAAACCGACCGGATCATTCTGGTCCCGGCTGCTCGGACGCTAACGGCGCGATCCGCGCCATCATCTTCTCAGGCTTGCCCGAAGCGCATGCGGCTGGACGCAACGCGATGACCCTGTTTCGATGCTGATTCCTGACGTGTCTGACAGGTAATCCGGCAGCAACCGGTTAGAACGGCGACGGCCTGGAACGCGGGGGCTGCATGTTACCTCGGAGCGGTGCTGGCGCCATAAACCCTGACAGCGCTCTCCACCCACAAGAGCAGCGCCGCTGAGTGTTGCGGTTCACAGATTCAGCGACAAAGTCCTGACCGTGCCTTCGGAGAGCGGATCGCGTGTTACGTGTTGCTGTTTTCTTCTTGTAGAGCGGCTAGCGCGGCGAGAAGGCGTTCATCGGCTTGATCAGCAACGTTCTGTATAGCTGAAGAGTTGCTGAGCTGGACCATGGTTTGTGGGTTCATGGCTTGAACCGTGGTGGTATTCGCTGATGAGCTTCGTCGGATGACGACGTTGCACGGAAGCAGCAAGCCCATGTCTGGCTCTGCGATGAGTGCTTGTTCGGCGAGAGCCGGGTTGCAAGCGCCCAGGATCAGGTAGTCGCCCAGTGTATTCGCGCTTTCCACGCCAAGTTTCGTTTCGAAGGTCGCGTGGACGTCGATTTCGGTAAGAACGCCAAATCCCTGGTTGGCGAGTTCTTCCCGCACTCTGGAGACGGCTTCTTCGTAAGGCAGCGAGACGGTGATGGTGTGTGCGTAGTTCATGGGTTTCTCCTAATCCATTTTCGTGAATTGATGGTTGCAGCCAGTGTCAGTTGGCAGTGATGACTCCCATCATTCCGCTGTCTTCGTGATCAAGGATGTGACAGTGGTACACGGTACGTCCATTGAAGTCATCACAGGCGATACGCACGCGCATGGAGCTGCGTGCCGGGATGGTCACGACATTCTGCCACATGATGGTGTCGACGGGCTGGCCTGACTGCTCGATGATCTGCATCGGCCACACGTGCAGGTGCATGGGGTGATCGAGCGGGCTGGTATTTGTCAGCAACCACTCGTCCACGCTGTCGAATTGCACGGTCGTGTCGACCCGGGTGGCATCGAATACCTGGCCGTTGATCGTGGCCGACATCATGCCCCCACCCATGTCGCCGCCCATATTTCCGTCCATTCCCATCGCGAAGATTAACTCGCGTTCGGCGGTTACGGTGGCCGTCCGTAGGTCACGTGGAATGGGCTGACCGGGTACGGCGGCGGTGGTGGTGGCGTCACCGGCCACGATAAATGTGGCCAGCGCGATGACGTCGGTGGCGGTGAAGCTTGCGAGTCACAGTCTCACTTCGATCGCGCGGTGCTGGCCTTCGCGTACTGAACCTCGGCGGTGGCGACGTCGATACGGCGACATCAATGGGGTCCATGCTGTTCACGATCTTGGCGGCGCTCGGGCAGATGAAACACGGGGACGCCGGCACTGCGTCGTCGCTCCCGGAAAATCTACTGCTCGCAGCAGACGTCGCGCGAGCGCGCATCCTCAAGCCCGTGCAAAGGTGCCCCGCTCCGGGCAGCAGGGCATGCTCAGGACCTATCCGCGAACAGCCGATCTGACGAACCGACACAGCCGCGGGCGAATCGACGTCACTCTGTGGGTCACGAACTTATCGTACTGGCGTCACGGATGCGCCGTCGTGCAAAACGGCGTCGGCTTCCTCGTCGTCGATCGCTTCAGGATGCCGCTTGAGATTGAGCAGGGCCAACCCCAGCCCTCCCCATACGGCCAACAGAGCGATGATCATCATGACGATCGCGGAGGCACTCATGGGTTCTTCCTTTCCCCGGCTACGGATCCTGATGCGGCGGTTTCGGGTAGGCCGGTTTCGCCACCCTTGGTCTTATCCGTGGCGGATTTACTCGCATCGAGCTCGGCGTCCAGGATCGGTTCATGGACATTTTTCTCATAAGCGGCGGATCGATGGCTCCACGGAATCTTCGAGAGCAGGTAGGCGATCAGTACCAAGGCAATCACCATGCCCCAGCCGAAGACGCCGACAAACCAGGTTGGCAAACCGCCGTAGCCCTCGCTGATCCTGGTGGTGAGGGTGTCGATCAGGATGTAACCCAGAACCACCGGAGTCACACCGCCGATGAAAATCTGCCAATTGCGGCCCAGCTTAACCGAGGACGTTGCATTGATGTGTTCGCGCAGCCGGGGAAGTGCGCTGAACCCAGCAGACATGGCCACCACGGCCACCAGTGCTACGGCTACAATTCCGAAGCTATTGACAAAGGCATCGGTCACATCGAGCAGGTTCAGGCCCGTCGTCGTTGGAAACAGCAGGATCGATATCAGGGCCATAGGGATGCCGACGACCAGCGCTGCCTTTACCCGCAGCCAGTCTAACTTGTCCTGAACGGCGGCAATGATGACTTCGACGATACTGATCAGCGACGTTAGACCGGCGAACACAAGCGAACCGAAGAACAGCACTCCCAACAGAACGCCCGCCGGCGCCTGCGCAATGATGGTCGGGAACGCAATGAATGCCAGACCGATACCGCTGACAGCGACTTCGTCCACACCAACCCCGCTCGATGCCGCCATGAATCCCAAGGCAGCGAAGACCCCGATGCCGGCCAGCAGCTCGAAGCCGGAATTGGCGAAGCCGACGACGAACCCGGAACCGGTCAGATCAGTTTTCCGCCGCAGGTAGGAGGAATACGTGATCATGATCCCGAAGGCCACCGACAGCGAGAAGAAGATCTGGCCATAGGCAGCCACCCAGATAGAACTGTCACCGAGCCGGGTCCAGTCCGGCGTGAAGAACGCGTCCAGTCCGGTCCAGGCACCCTCAAGGAACAGCGCTTGGACGACCAGAATGAGGAACATGATCAACAGCAACGGCATGAACACGATGGAGGATCGGGCAATCCCCTTTTGCACGCCCATAGCCAGGATGGCGATAACCACGCCCCACACGAGAATCAGCGGAATGAGCACGGAGGGCACGAAGTCGAAGCCCAGGTTCACCTGATCGCTGACCTGGAGGAACTCGCCGGTAAAGAAACCCGCGGCGTCCTCGCCCCAAGCGGTGGTGAAGGAGAATATGAAGTACATGCCGGCCCAGGCAATGATCACCGCGTAGTACACGGCAATGACGAAACAGATTCCTACTTGCCACCAGCCAATGGCTTCTGCTTTGGGATGCAGTCTCCGCATTGCCAGCGGAGGCGACCCACGGAATCGGTGCCCGATAGCATAATCGAGGAAAAGTAGCGGTATTCCGGCAGTGAGCAAGGCGACCAGGTACGGGATAATGAACGCCCCGCCACCGTTTTCGTAGGCAACGTAGGGGAAGCGCCAGATATTGCCCAGTCCCACGGCGGACCCGATGGCGGCAAGAATGAATACTCTCCGCCCGGACCACATTTCACGTTGTGGCCGCGCGCTCACGGTCGAGGGCGGATGTTGTGTCTTTCCCGTTGTACGCACAATTATAATCCTCGCAGCAGATGCTCTTGGTGGGTAGCCGTATTCACGGTATTCCAGCCGCAGAAATCATGTCAAGACGCTCGGCTAGATTGGTTCGTAGAATTATTCGAAAGAGAGCCTCATATAAGTTGACATCTTCCGGATTGGACCACCGGAAACGGTGATCGTGATTTCCGGCGGTGCGTCCAAGGTTTCGCTGTCAGGTCCATCGTGCACGCATCGAGAGTGGTTCCCGCTCCTGGAAGACTCCGGTCGTCCTTCACCCGGACTGAGTCGGCGATCTGTCCAGTGATTATTGGAGGTTTTCGTGCCGCTTGCTGGCGTAGCGATGAGTGTGAATGAAACTCGGTTGTCATTTCTGTTGGCCGCTGACGCTGCCGTTGAATTACTCGCTGAAGAGCGCACGTTTTGCTCATGCCTATTTCCACTAACTCTACTCTTACGTTAGAGTAGAGATGTACGATTATTCCCGTACGAGACGAGGTGGCATTCATGCTTATCGGTGAGTTCGCCGAACGGACTGGGCTCTCCCAGCGCACCGTGCGGCACTACGACGAGATCCACATTTTGCAGGCGTCAGGGCGCAGCGATTCCGGCTATCGGCTTTATGCCCCGGCCGACCTCGACCGGGCACGCATCATCCGCAGCCTCCGAGCATTGTCTCTCACCCATTCGGAAATCAAGGATGCTCTGGCGACACTGGATCTGGTCGACTCCGACCCGGACGCGACGGTGTCAACAATCCGGCGCGATCTCGCCATCCTGATCAGCGATATCGAAGCGCGTGAATGCTCACTGCGCGAACAGGTTCGCGTAGCCAGCGGGTTCATCGACCTGCTGCGG
>NZ_PJJL01000069.1 GCF_002929505.1 Cryobacterium sp. Y57 | reverse complement strand
CATCCCACGGTGGCTCGCTACGTTAACGCAGCAACACTCAGGAGCGGGAAACAACACCACTCAACGGGACATGACCTCGGCCAAAGGACCAAAGATGGCTTCTCGCATGCAAACGGATACTCCCGCACGGTTCGCGTTCCATCTCAGGTCGAAACGGCACCCTCTCGCCGGAATAGACCTGGCAGACTTCAGCCCTCTCGCCGAGGGCTACCGACGGGCGTTCTCGCGCCGTTGGGCATCATGTCGGACGCGACCTGCCCGGATCGGTTGGCGCGCCATCGCGGTGAAAACGAGAAGCCAGACGACCAGCGCAGCCCACAGCGTGACGGTACCAATCTCGCCGACGAGCGGCAGCGTGTCGGCCTGACCCAGATAGATTCCGGCGACGGCATACATTCCGACGGGGAACGCGATGCTCCACAGTGTCGCTTGATAGCGCAGTGGTACGTGGCGTTTGAAGTGACGCCAAATTCCCACGGCGATGAGCACGGGGATGAGCCAGGTCGCGAAGGCCCAGAACATCACGGATATGCCGCCGACCAGTCCGCGAGTCGCGCTTACCATCGGAGCATCCGCCATTTCGACGATGCGGGCGCCGGCCAGAACTGTGATCGCGCAGGCGCCCATCGATACCCAGTACGGCGGATCGAGATCTTCCGGCCGCAGTGTGTAGAGCATCAAGCGCAGTGAGACGAACACCCCAGCGGCTCCGTAGAGGAAAATGCCGACCGACCACGACAATATGGCCAGCACCGCGAGCAGCGCCCTGGCATCGCCCGCGACCGGTTCGAGTGCCGCTGCCACGACGGCGACCGACTGGCTCGCAACGACCCAGATAAACCAGGTTCCGTTTGCCGACCCGAGTACGGGGCGTGCCGTGCGGCCCAGTACGGCGAGCCAGGGCACCGCATAACCGAGCACAACCCAGGCCACACCAGACACGCCCAAGAGCACCGTTGCCGCAAGAAACCAACCTTCCACGGCCAAACGCGCAGCCAGCACATTGGTGCCGGCGACGAAGGTGAAGAACTGGAATCCCCGGTTCGGGTCGTGCATGTCATCGAGAAAGTCTGATCGGAACGCCACGAACCGCCATGCAGTCAGCACCAGGAGCGCCAGATAAGCTCCGGCGCAGACCACTAGGAGCGCGTAGCTGAGGCCTGCGACCCCGATCAGGTTCATGCCGATCGAGAGGATGCCGGTGGCCATGACCATGGCGAAATATCCAGGTGGCATCGTGCGTACGGCGGCGCGCACTCGCACACTTCGCTCGGACGCCATTATTACAGGCTAGCCCTTCGAGCGGAACTCGCGGCTCTCGCGCTGACCCGGGGCCGGACTCAATCCATGTACCGCAGACCAGCGGAGACGGCCAGGTGGTAGCGAACACCACGAATCAGACCGGATCAACCCGGATCGATATCCGTAGCGACCGCGCGCCAGCCAACACTCAGGGCCGCGGCTCAGACGTGCGCACACTGCATGACCATGCCGTATTCATTCACAGGCTAGAAGGCGTCCGGGTCCTCCGCCCCGGGGTGCGGACGGGACAATTGACGACGGTGTTTCGAGAAGAATGATCGGAACTTTAGTGGAGCCGCCTGTCAGAATCGAACTGACGACCTTCTCATTACGAGTGAGATGCTAGGGGGTCAGAATGCCCCGTAAAACCGCGTAATTACGCGGAAGTTGCCATGTCAAACCCGGTCAATACCGGTCAATTCGTAGGGTCAATGGCTTGACAATGGCTTGACCTACGATAGTCTCTGAACGTACCCGAAAAAAGAAGAAGCCAGAAGGTCTCGACACCCTCTGGCTTCAGCTCCACTCAAGCAATCGACAAGAGAGGAACACCATGAATTCTAATACCCACGTCTTTGTGCGCAGAAGATCCCTATCCCTCGGAGCACTGACTGGGGCGGAGTGGGCGTCGCACGGGAGAAGAAGACACAGCAGGAGAGCCTGCAGAATTGAGTAAACATGACGAGCACAGAACTGCCCGCAACCCCGAAGACGCGGGCACGGCGACAAACGATCGCAGCGGGGGACGAGAGCAACCCGAGCCAGTCCCCCGCCGACGACTTCAATCAAGTAGCAAAAGGACCCACAGCCAAAGGTCCAAACAAGCGCGCCAAGAAAACAGGGACCGTGTTCCGTGTTCCTGCGGACCTCAACGAGCCGTTGCAGTTCTGGCGCGCTTCGATCGAACTGCCAGCGGGTAAAGGTAAACGCCGGCGCAAGACGATTCAGCGCAAGACGAAGGGCCTAGTCGAGGCCGAGCTGTTGAAACAACGCCGCCTCCTAGACCTAAACGGCGACATCTCGACATCGGGCGAGAGTGTCGAGAAGTGGATCGAGTATTGGTTTCGTGAGTTCGTGACGAAGAACGCACGCCCGAAGACCGCGGCCAACTACCGGTCCACAATTACCAAGCACATCATTCCGTCGATCGGGTCGAAGCGACTTGACCAGCTCAGCACAGCGCATGTTCGCCAATTGGCCGCCGACATCATGGATAAGGGCCTCGCGTCGACTACTGCGCTGTATGCCCACAACGTACTCACAGCGTCGCTGACTGATGCCGTGCGCGAGGGCCGCATAACCAAGAACGTGGCAACGCTCACCAAGCCGCCGAGGAAGCGAGCAACGACGCTGACCATCCTCACAGCCGCCCACGGTGTGCAAGTGCTCAGGACGGTGCTCACAGCCCCGGACGATGCCACAACTGCGGATCGGCTCGGTTCACGATGGGCCGCCGCGCTACTCACCGGCGCCCGACAAGGTGAACTGATCGGCCTCGAGCTTGACCGGATCGTAGAGCGAACCGACGACAACGGCAACGCGGGACTCTGGCTAGATCTGTCCTGGCAGTTGCAACGCCTCACATGGATGCACGGCTGCCGGGTCGTCGGAACGGATGACACCTGCGGCAAGAAGCGCGGGACTGACTGCCCTAAGCGAAAGCTCGATGCGCCGGCAGACTGGGAGCACCGACACGTAACGGGCGGGCTCTGGTGGTCGCGCCCGAAGTCGTCCGCAGGCTTGCGTATCATCCCCCTAGTCGAGCCGCTGCTGTCGATCATCGCGCAGCGCGTCAATGAAGGCGCAGACGAGCCCAACCCGCATGGGCTCGTCTGGACTGCCGACCCGAAGATGGATAGGCATGGGCGCCTACTCCCCCTCGATGGAGCACCACTGGACCCGAGCCGCGACAATGCTGCGTGGCACGCCGTACTGGCCCGCGCTGGCGTACCTGACGCCCGACTGCACGACGCAAGACATACGACTGCTTCACTTCTCCAAAAGGCCAAGGTGCCCATGAGTGCACGTATGCGAATCCTCGGCCATGGGTCTGCCGCAATGGTGGAGCATTACACCGATGTCGATGATCAGCAGATCAGCGAAGGCATGACGGCCATTTCTGCACTGCTGCCATTTCTTGAATTACCCCCAGAGTAGGGGCGAAAATGTGTATTAATCTCGTTTTAGGTCCTCATTAATGAGGACCTAAAACAAACCCATGTCGGAGGCAAAGCGTATTGTCAAACCATGCTCTGAGAAATAGCTCAGGCTGCGGTAAATTCTGGGGAAAATAATGCATCAGAAATACATGGAAACCGTTCGGGCGAGACTGGAGTTCGCATCAGTGACTGCTGGCGTACCTTGCCCTCTCATAGCCACAATTCCTGCCGGTGAGATGCACGTCGGGAAGATGTTCCTATTGATCCAGAAGTGCGGGGCGAACTACGAAGACGTGTTCGCCACTCGCTCTTCGGTCAATCGCGCGACTTCCTGAACTGGTATGTCGAGCCCGTGACATAGAGCGACGAGCTCACTGAACTGCATTGGACGATGCCCGTTCACCAGTCGCATGACTTGCTGATACTTAATGCCACTGACAAGGGATAGCTCGAGGAAGTTCATCTCGAGCTTTTTCTTGCGCGCTAAAAGAACTGAAGCTAGGGCATTGTCGTAGTCCTCGAAAGAGGGCGGGGCTGTTTCATTCACCCAGACACCTTACAACCAAATGGATAATTTCATATACCCCCGAACTGGGTTCACTTCCATGTTGCATATTTTGTCCAAATGGATAGTCTTATCTACATGGACAATCCAACAGCAGCACTTGCGCACCGAATCGACACATGCAGAAGAGCGCAGGGGGTAACGCTCACCCCCCTCGCTGAATCGACCGGGATACCTTATTCCTCGCTTCAGAGAATGCTAGAAGGCAAAGGGAAAGACTTCCCCGCCTCATTCATCTTCAAGATTGCCCACGAGTTGAAGGCCGACGCCGCCTCGTGGATGACAGACCTGTCGCAGGTCACCTCATGAGCTTCACCCCCACAGCACACGTCCCGATCGGCTACTCAGTCGAGGGCGCGGGGCGAGCTGTTGGCCTCTCGGTATACCCGATCAAAGAGGCAATCACGCGCGGCGACCTGACCGTTCACTGGGCCGGCGCCAAGCGTCTCGTCAAGCACGCGGATCTCGTCGCATGGTTCGACGCGCTCCCCCTGGACAAACCACTGTCCTAGCTCCATTCGACCCTTGTCGCTTTCGCCGGCGGCTTGGGTGCTGGTTTGCCGTACCCAAAAACGGCTGCACAACCCCACAACTGAACAGAACTTGCATAGATAGCCCCTTCCCGGTAGCGCGGGAATCCAGCCCAGGGACACGAACCCTCGGCTTCAAGGAGTGCAAGCGCGAACACCATCCGACAAGCGAAAGCTGCCGACCGCCCACTGTGAGGGCGACGTCGGTTCGGGTGTGCATAAGGACCGCGCAATATCGGCTCGCCAAGACGCTTCGACTGAAGGTGCCGGGATCGAACCCCGGGCGCGGCACTCACCAAACGAAATGGAGCAGATCATGAACAACGAAAGACGCACCATCCCCGTCAAACCCAGCCCGACTAGCGTTCTCCCCTACCGAGTGCGGGTCGAGGGCAGCACGGTAGCCGCGTTTGAAAGCTACGGGGACGCAGCCACATTCGCTGAACCAATCATGCGTGAGTTGGGTGCGGTCGAGATCGCCCTCAGCTTCAAAGAAATCTAACCCCTCATGGCCGATTTCGCCATGTCGCATCACGCTTTATCCCGCGCGGTCGATATGGCCGTGGACGCATCCGAGATCCTGGCTGCGTTCCAACGGCCTCGCGATCGGTTCTATTCGGATCGCACCCGGTCGGAATGGCGCACACGAGGCCGGATAACGGTCTGTGTCGCTGCTGACTCGGACGGATTGCAGACGGTTACGACGATCCTCTGGGCGAAAGCGTCCGGGTGGGTTGCCGACGCCGAACATCCCAGCGCACCAGGGCGCGACCTGTACGACCTCGGAGGGGCGAGACGCATGGCGAAGATGCGCAAGAAAAGCCGCAACCAATAAAAGAAGCCCGCCTGCACGAACAGACGGGCCACGAAAGGAAAAGCAATGAACTTCCAATATATCGGCAAGCACATAGCTCCTGCCACAGGGCAGACGATACGGATGGAACGGGAGCGATTCTTTGCCATGTTCTACCCCGAGCCGATGCCAGCGCCGCGCAGAGGTCGCCACTCGTGACCACCAGAACCCGCGACCCGCACACCTCACACGAGGCAGACACCATCCCCGCCGACGTACTCACCGAGCTACAGGGCTGGCTCATGGTCGCCCTACGTGAGAAGGCACAGACAGACAACGAACTTGTCGCCGCACACCTACAGGCGTACTTCTACGGCGAAGTAAGCCGGCGTGCCACCCCGCAACGCATCCGCACGGCACGCAAAGAGCTCGAACTACAGGGCCTCGTGAAATTCACCGGCGAATACGGCCGCACACCATTCAACCGACGCACACAGATTTGGAGTATCGCATGAGTAATAAGACACCGATCCTGCGGGAAGACATCCGCAAAGGGGACAAATTCCGCGCAATCGTGGAGACCATTGCGAGGTCTGACCTGGAAATGATTCCCGGCGATAAGGCGACCTACGAGCTCATTGAGCGGTCCGTTGTTCTGCCGACTGAGCCGGGCGTTTACGCAGACAAGGAGGGCTACCCGTGGATATTGCACCTGGAAGTCCCGAACTGCGTGCAGCAGTGGCAGCTCGACACTGACTTCATGACCGATATCGACGCACGAGGTTTCGCCCCCTTTACCCGCCTGCGCCCCGAAGCCGAAATGGTCAAGGAGCTGCTCGCGGCAGTGGCTAAGGAATACGACGACTCTGACCTCAACGTAACCCAAGATCACGAAAATATTGCGGCGCGTTACGGGGTGACCCTGTGACCCGCCCTCCCGCCCCGTACCCACCCGAACCCACCCACGGTTCACGCATCCTCGAATCCGACCGTCGCCGTCGTATCGCACGGCGCAACCACCTGCACGAGCTCGAGGTGTGGTCGCTGGTATTCCTGATCGCCGCCCTTGGATGGGCTGGCACTGTCGGCGTAATCGCCCTGATCGTATGGAGTAACTCATGAGCATCAAGATCGAATCCACCTCAGCCGCAACTTGTCGGACCAATGGCCTCGTGGTCGGATCCAGGTTGTGCAGCAGTACGAAGCACGGGCAAGTGTCCATCGAGATAACGCACATCGGCACGTTTGAGATCAGAGCTAAGACACTCAGCGACGACAAGCGCGGACCGAGTGAATCGGTCGGATTCGAGTTGTTCTCATGGCGCAACTGGACGGTGTTGGTATGAACACTGAATGGAGGCCAATAGTCGGGTTCGAGGGGCTGTACTCAGTTAGCAACTTGGGTCAGGTCTGGTCATTCTTTGGCGCGGGCCGAGTCCTTCGGCCGGCTGCTCAAAAACCGTGGGGTCATTTGCACGTGCAGCTCTATAAGGGCGGAGTGCCGGAGACTTATTCTGTCCATCGCCTAGTTGCGCGGGCATTCATTGGCGAACCAACGGGCCCGCTCGTTCGGCACATTGACGGTCGGTCTGCGAATAACAATGCGAGCAATCTCGCATATGGCACACCATCCGAAAACAGCTTCGACACCGTTCGACACGGCCACAACCTGCATTCCAATCAGGTGGCGTGCATAAATGGGCACCTTTACACGGATGAAAACACCTACAACGCACCGGGACGCTACCGCCGAGACTGCCGCACTTGCATCAGAGCCAGGGTTAAGAAGTACAAGGCCTCTAAGCGGGCCCTCGCATGAACCTTTGCCGAGTTTGCAACCGACCGTTGCGCGGGTTCAAGGATCTCGCCGTCGACTATCCAGGCACCGTGCGCATGTCACGTGTCGGCATGTGTCAGACCTGCTACCGGCATGAAACTGGGCGGACTACCGCACCGGCTGCTCCCGTGTACGTGCACGCCGAACTGAGCGTGTACACACCGGAGCAGACAAAACGGGTCACGGCGCTGTTTGGGCGTGACATTGAGATTATGCGGATGTTAGGGGTTGTGCGATGAGCGCCGTTGAAGAGATTCAGGCGGCGAAGGGTAGATCAATGGGCAGCCACCAGTCGGCGGCCATGATCACCGATCGTTGGCTCACCCCCCGGCACGTTCTCGACGCAATGGGCGAATTTGACCTCGACCCGTGCGGTGCCCCTGGCTGGTCTACTGCCAAAACGGTGTACACGCCAGAGACACATGGAGACGGCCTAACCCTCCAGTGGCATGGCCGCGTTTGGCTCAACCCGCCTTATGGGAAGCAAGCAACTATATGGATGCGCCGACTTGCTGACCACGGCAACGGTACGGCGCTGATATTCGCACGTACCGAAACGCGCATGTTCTTCGAGACAGTTTGGAATAGAGCTAGCGCGGTCCTTTTTCTTGAGGGGAGGCTCACATTCGTTAGGCCGGATGGAACGCCGGCAAAAGCAAATGGAGGGGCACCGAGTGTGCTTATCGCTTACGGAGAGAGCGACGCGCTCAAGTTGAAGCACTGCTCAATTCCCGGTCAGTTCATTCCACTCGGGATGGTCGCCTAGTGGCTACGTCTGGCGAGGCTGTCACGAGACACACGGTTATCACGTACTGCACCGCTGGGGTTGACCTGTTCGGATTCGAGGACCTGACCTGCAACTGGGAGGGCGATGTCGATGTGTACGTGGACAGCGACAACTCCGCGGTGTTCACGTGTGGCAATGGGCACGTCAATGAGACGACCTGGGATGCGATTGCGGGCGACGAATGAAGCCTTACTACCAAGATGAACTGGTCACGCTTTATCACGGCGATTGCCTCGAGGTCACGGAATGGCTGGCTGCCGACGTACTGGTGACCGACCCGCCATACGGGATGGGTTACTACCTCCATAGCCGCGCAGGCAAGAAAGCGGCCGTAGAGGTAGTGGGTGACCACGACACAACCACTAGGGATTCGGCACTCGCTGCATGGGGCAAGAAGCCCGCTCTCGTGTTTGGGTCTTGGCGCAATGACAAGCCCGCGTGCGATCAGGTTCTCATCTGGGACAAGGGAGACGAAGCCGCACTAGGGCACCCCGTGTTTTTCTCAGCGTTTGAGGAAATCTACGTCATTGGCACCGGATGGAAGGGCGCACGACGCCCTAACGTCATCCGCGCAAACGGGCTAGCAAGGGGTGGCGCTGAACGCAAGGGATACGGACACCCGACGCCGAAACCGACCGGACTCATGGAGTTACTGATTTCCTACACACCCGCAGGGGTAATAGCTGATCCATTTGCCGGCTCCGGCGCAACTCTGGTCGCAGCACGCAACCTTGGCAGACAGGCAATCGGTATCGAGTCCGAAGAACGGCACTGCGAAACGATTGCCAAACGCCTATCCCAGCAGGCGTTCGACTTCGAGGCGATCGCATGACCGCCACTCACTGGACCGAGCTGCTATTCACCCTCGGCGTAATACTCATCCTTGCCGGCGCGTGGACACTCACAGCCGCCCTAGGAATCCTCGGTGTCGCGCTCATCCTGCCGATGCCAGCACTCGCTTACTACGTAAGGAATATGGAATGATCACCAACCTGTACTCGAAATATCTGCTGGCCGACCGACTGAACAAGGTGGCCGAGGCTGCCGGGCTGAAAATCTACAAGACCGCCATCTACAACGGAGATAAGTACAACGCTGACATTCAGATCCAGTTAAGCGCCTACGACCGCCGCAATGGCGAGGTTAGCAACGGTGCCGAGCGGGCCGCGATTCGCCTTCTGGACACCATGCCGGAGCTTGCACTGGAGCGCGACGATGGCCTAATCCACCTGACCGGCATCGCCAGCAACGGCCTCACGTTCAGCTTCTACACCGGCTCCGGTTCCTGCGAACTCGTGCAGGTCGGCACACGCACTCTCCCCGCCGAAGATGCCAAGCCTGAGCGGGAAGAACCGATTTTCGAGAAGCGCTGCATCGATGAACTCGCGGCGGTGTCCAAGTGACTATCGAATGGACGCCGGCCTTGTGGTCGGACAAGCTCAGGGGCACGCGCATCAAGGTAACTCGTGGCGGCAACGAGATTGTCGGCATCTACGAGACTGCGAGACCTGGTGTCTACCAGTTACTAACCGACGATGGCGGCAGAGTCACGCTTGGCCTGCCGGGTCTGTGGTCGATCTTCACGGAGAAGGTACCGCCCGTGGTGCTGCCGACAATTCCGGGATGGTACTTCGACAAGGACGGCGATCCCTGCAATGTAGTCGAAGGTGAGACCTTGCGCGCGGAATACGCCCCGTACACCCGCCTACGCCCCGAAGCCGAAGTGGCGGCTGAGGTGATGGCTGATCTGGTGCCGAAGCTGGAGAAGATTTTCTACGACATCGGCGGCGACCGTACGCACAGCACTACTCGAGACATTTACACCGCGCGCAGACACCTCGGAGCCATCTTGAATGAGGCCAAGAAGTGACCCCGCGCCTCATCCCCGTATCCGAAACAATCCCCCAGGTCATCTTCTCCGACGCCCCCCTAGTGCTCAATGCAGCCGGCGCGGCACTCGGGATCGACTGGGAACGCATCGTGAAAGAGAGTTTGAAATGACGGATCACACAGCCGAGGCCGAGCGGATTCTCACACCGCTAATGCCCGACGAAATTAGGGCGCTGCAAGAAGACCGCTCGCTGCAACTAATCATCATCGGCGCGAACCTACGAGCTCAGGCGCTCGCAACCCTCGCACTCGCCGACGCAACCCGCGCGCAAACCCTCGTGCTCGAACGCATGGAGCGCAACAGGCAGACGAGAACGGTGGGACTGTGAGCATCGGAGCGAGCCAGCCAGACAGCTACTACGACGCCCCATGCGGCTGGACCGCTGAGCAGGAAAACCAGATCGAAGAGGCGGCGCGAACACTGGTCGACCTCACCGTGGCTGATGCGCTCGACAACATCGGGGAGCGCTGGGAAGACGTGCCCAACCTTACCGAAGAGCAATTCAACGAGGCCAGGGAGCAGGCGGAAATGGCGCTGCAATCGCTCGTGAGCTGCCCGGAATGCCACAGAGTCGGCGGTCACAAGATGGATTGCGGGCGTCGAGCATGACCCCCACAACCGCACCCACTACCCCCGCTGAGATCGACTTGCAGCGGGGGTCAATTATTCCCGGCGACCCAGACCTAAGGATATGGCGCAAACGTGCGGAGGATCTGAAGTGAGCTGGCAGGCCCGTGTCCTCGCTGATTCTCTCGACCGGGACGCGTGGACCAGTGCCCGAGCAAACCGGATCGGCGCCAGTGACGCGGGAGTGTTCGCCAAGCTCGCCAGCTCCCCTGGCTATGCCCGCTCAAAGCTGAATAACCACTTCACGGGCAACGCATACACCGACCACGGCAACCGCCGCGAATCGTTCATTCTCAGCGCCAAAGGCTTCGATCGCAACACGCTGTTGATCCACTCGGAAAACAACGAACGTCACGTAGCAACGCCTGACGGAATCCGGCTAGACAACGGCGCGCTGATCCTCGCGGAAGCGAAGACAACGAACAAACCATTCAAGACGATCCCGCCGAAATACCTGCGCCAAGTCGCATGGCAGCAATACGTACTGGGCGCCGAAACAACCGAGTTCATCTGGGAAGTCCACGAAGGATTCATACCCACCGAGCTAGACCCGCTCAGCCTCATCATCCCGCGAAATGAACCCATGATCGCGGATCTCATCACCATCGCAGACCGAGTGCTAATCCTGCTCGATGCTGCCAACGCATTCTCCAAGGAGCTTGAAAATGTCAACTGAACTCGCCATCCCCAGCACCGGTGCCGACCGCGACTGGACCCCGCAGCAGGCCGCACTCATGGAGTTCTCGGGACTCGTCAAGGTCGGTCAGGGCGGAACAAAAGTACCCGTCCCTAGACCTGTAATCGAAGCATTCCTTGCAGCCTGCCACCGAACCCAGCTCGACCCGATCGCGCGGCAGATCTACTGCCTCGAAATGGGCGGCAAGTACGTCATCATGGTGTCGATCGATGGCCTGCGCCTCGTCGCACAACGCACCGGAAAGTATCGGGGCGCACTGCCGACCGAATGGACCGCAGACGGCGTGACATGGACCACCGTGTGGCTCGCCGGTGGCAACCCCGCAGCAGCCCGTGTCCGCGTCAAGCACGCCGACTACACCACGCCGCTCGATGGGGTCGCCACCTGGACCGAGTTCGGAAAGACGAACAGCACGTGGCGCTCCATGCCCGCGCACATGCTCGCCAAGGTTGCCGAATCTCTCGCCCTGCGCCGGGCATTCCCGATGGAACTTTCCGGGCTCTACACCCCCGAGGAAGTGGACAACGCAACGCCGGTCCCTGCATCTCGCGACTGGCTCGCCGCCATGAAAGCAACCGACAACCGCGCCGATCTCAAGGGGCTGTTCACGGAGCTCAAGGACTCAGGGGAGTGGACTGAAAACCTACACGCCGAATTTGCCAGCTACGGCGGTTCACTGCCAGCGATCGAGGAAGTCGTGCATGGGGAAATCATCGATGAGAGTGCCGAAAACGAGGAACTGATATGAGCGACGCACTGTACAAGGTCGACCCCGCAACCCTCACCCCGGAAGAGGCAGTCGACCTCGCATCCAAGCTCTTGCAATTCGCCACGAAGGCGGTGGCCTCGTGAGTGCAGACATGGAGCCGCTTCCCCAGAAAAAAGCGGACCCTCGGTTCTGGTCAAAAGTCGATCGGTCAGAAGGGTGCTGGCTCTGGAACGCCTCCGTCGATAAGTTCGGATACGGACGATTCACCATCAGGCGGGGAAAAGTCCAGCGCGCGTATCGGTATTCGTACGAGCAGCTAGTCGGGCCAATCCCTGCCGGCTTGCAGATCGATCACCTGTGCCGCGTGCGAGCGTGCGTGAATCCGGCACACCTTGAAGCTGTAAGCCAGAGGGTAAACGTCTTGCGCGGTAACTCGCCAGGGGCAGTCGCCTTCCGAACGAATACCTGCGCCCGCGGCCATAGTCTGACGGATGCGTATCTCGCGCACCGTTCAGATGGCACGATATCGCGACGCTGCCGCCCATGTCGGGATGCTCAGCAGGCTGCGAAGAAACTGGCGGCTCCAGTAAAGCCGACAGTCGAAATAATGCATGGCACCGCATCGGGATATCGGCGATTGAAATGCCGCGACGAATGCCCCGAGGAATATACGTGCCGCATGGCTGCCGTCGCACTATCGAGTACGTATCGGCGCAAAAAGTGACCGGCCATGGCACGGTAGCAGGTTACAAGGCGGGCTGTCGCGGGTGGGAGTGCCTGAATTTTCACACGGACCTAATGACCTGCACCGAAGCCGACACGCGCCACCACCACGATTACGCCTATATCAAGGCAGTCGCGGATGGCACGGCAACTGCGGACAAGGAAACGTTCGCGAAACCGAAGACCCGCATCGTTCGCGAATCAGCAGCATCCGCGAAACGTCGTGCGACCAGGATCGCAACAGTCAAATCTCACGCAGCCAACAAAATCATGGGCAAATCGGGCCCTATATCTGCCCCCGCATTCCACGGCACGAAACGCATGGCTGACCGTGGCTGCGTCGACAACTGCCCGAATGAAGGCCTCGAAGGTGGCACGTGTCGAGAAGCACGCAGCCGCTATGAGAAGGAACGATACGCCGCACGGAAAGCAGCAGGGACGCTCTCGAATCGCAGCGTGCCAAAGAATCCGCGATGGGTGCACGGAACAGTCGTCGGCGCTGATCGTGGCTGCACCGACTGCCCACAATCGCCGTCGTGCCGTGAAGTTCGGCGCGCATACCAGAACCAACGGAACGCAGAAAGGAAAGCCGCATGATCAGCATGGATAAAGGGATGATGCCCGAGACGGCACAGGGACCATCCGCAGCATTCGTCGGCACCCTGCACTTTACCTACACCTCGCCGCCACTCACCGCGAACCAGCGGATGCACTGGCGCAAGAAAGCAAGCATCACGAAAGACGTTCGGCGGGCAACCAGTCTCGCCGCTGCCAGATACCCGGCATTAGGAAAATGCCGCGTCACCCTGACATGGCTGGTGGTCACGAACCATCGCCGCGACGCCGACAACGTGGTGCCGACACTCAAGGCCATGTGTGACGGGCTGGTGGACGCCGGAGTGGTCACGGATGACACACCGGATCTCATGGACAAGCTCATGCCGCGGATCGTCAAGCTGGGCGCCGGCGAAGGACCTGCACGGTTCGAACTGAGAGTCGAGCGGATCTCGTGAACCCAGACAGAAGGAGGTGAACCATGGCACGAATAAGAACGATCAAGCCGGAGTTCTGGGACAGCCCCGGAACCGCTCAGGCATCCCACGTAGCACGCTTGTTCTTCATCGCCATGTGGAACTGGGCTGATGACTGGGGCGTAGGGCTCGCAACACCGAAGCCACTGATCGGTTTTGCCTTCCCGAATGACGACCAAATATCAACCGCGGATTTTCCTTCCCTTGCGAAGGAAGTTGCGGACTGCTTCGATGTGCACTTTTACACGGTCGATGGGAGGCGTTATTACAGCATCCCGAGCTGGGATATTCACCAGCGCACCGAACGCAAGGCAAAGCGGTTGAACCCGACCCCTGATAGGGCTGAACCCCTTGCAAACACTGGGGAGTCGGAACTACCGACGTTAGCGGCGGAAATACCGTCGGAAGCGAAGGAAGTTCAGGCGTGGGAAAGGGAAAGGGAAAGGGAAAGGGAAAGGGAAAGGGAACAGGGGAAAGGGAATAGGGGAACAGGGGAAAGGGAACAGTCATCACCTGCGGCGATTGAGCGTGTCTTCGATGCTGCCTATAAGCACTGGCCCAAAAAGGTCGAACGGAAGGATGCCCTCGAGAAGTTCAGGGCATCCGCGAAACGTATCGACCCTGACGAGCTCGCCGATCACATCGTCCGGTTCGGTGACGCCTACCTCGCGACGACCGAGAAGAAGTACACCCCGGCGCTCGGTGTGTGGATCGGGCATGAGCGCTGGACCGACGAACTACCTACGGCGCCCGAGTCCGACCGCAAACCGACCCGCACCGATCAGAACCTCGACTTCGTGGCGCAACTCGCCCGCGAAGAAATGCAGAAACAGAGAGGAATTGAAGCATGAATGAGCAGAGCTACCCCGAGAGCATCGAAGATGACATAGACAGCCGGGACGAGCAGGAACGCCCCGACGACAGGGAGAGGCCGACCGAGACGACGGAAGACCAGATGCGCGGAACGGTCACGGCAATCATCAAGGAGTTCGTCAAGCTCGCCGAGGCATACGGGATGACGGGCGGAGACCTGACGGAACGTGAGCGCGGCATTCAAGCGGGTGTGCAGATGATGTCTCACCTGTATCTCGCCGAGCCGTGGCTGCCCGCCAGCAAGATCATGGATGCGCTCAAGTCCGGGGGTTGGGTTGCCCCTCTCGACCCGACCAATGTTGAGTGGGGAGTGCGTGCAACTGGCGGCTCGACTCACGTTTACGAGACCGACGCCGAAGATGATGCACGAGAGTGGGTGGCGGAATCGGCGGTCGACCGCGCATTGTCAAGAGAAGTCGTGAGTCGAACCGCCGCTGGACCCTGGATTGCCACCCAGTGAACAAAACCCAAGTAGCCCAAATCCTCACCATCGCGTCGGGCTTCGACCGTTTCATAGTCGTGGATCGCGTAACAACCGAGGCATGGTTCATGGCGCTCGAGCAGGTCAACTACGACGAGGCGATGGCTGCGACGGTCGGACACTTCACCGGGCCGATTGCGAAGGAGGTGTTCAGTGTCCGGCACATTCTGAACACGGTCGCTGATGGTGGTCGCAACTCAGCCTCCGCAATCGAAGCCGACGTGAGATCCGCAAAAGCACGCGGCCTCATCGAGAAGTCATGGCCGTCTCGCAACCTACTCCCCCCTGACATCCGCGACGCACTGTTCACGCTGCGGGAGTTCGAGCGCAGGCAGGCAACGGATCGGCTCGCACTGGATCAGGGCGATGGTGTGCCGGCTGATGTCGGCACGGTTGGGCGGATGTTGTGAACAGTTTCGAGATGTTCCTCGCCCAGGTTGACCCGGCAACGATCGCCCGCGAGTCATTCACGGGGGAAGGTCACCGGCAGATGGTTCGGGCTCACTTATTGAACGTTGCTGAGTTCGAGCGTTGGGGCCGCGTTCAAGACGACGATCGGAATCGCGCGCTGACCCTATCTGGCGATGAACATGGCGATGCTCGACTCCAGGCGGTGGTTGCTGACTGGTTGAAATTCAGCAGGTCAAAGCCGAAACAACCGCGCAAACCGAAACAGACGTACAGGCCGGGTGGCAGCAAGTCGCTCGGTTATCAGGAATTGCAGAGGGTGCAAGCCCTCACGAAAAAGGAGAAATAGATCATGGCAAAAGCAACACTCACCATCGAAGGATTCGTCGCCAAGGACCCCGAAGAGCGACAGGCGCAGGCATACCGCATCGTCTCGGTCACTGTACCGGTCACCCCGTCCAAGAAGGTCAACGGCGAATGGGTGAACGACGACGCGGGAACGATCTGGTACGAGGCTGAGTTCTGGGACGCACACGGCGATTCGATCCGCGCGACCGTATCGAAGGGTTCATTCGTGACCATCACCGGCACCCCGAAGCTCGAGGTTTATGCAAAGCGGGACGGTACACCCGGCGCCAAGATCACGTTCAACTTCCCGCAGCTCTCGGTCATCGTGCAGAAGCCGAAGCGTAGTGAGGTCAGACCACAGCAAGGGAATGACGAACCGTGGGCACCGGCCGCACCGACGAGTGCGCCGGCAACTAGCGGCGATACATGGAACGCGCCGGGCAGCTTTGACGACACCACCCCGTTCTGATGACATTCGCGGCAAAGTTCGCGGGACCTTGTCCTGGCGAATGTGACGGGATTCAACCGGGTGATGAGGTCGAGTTCAACGGCCTCATGGTCGTGCACGCCGACTGCGAAAACATTCATGGGCGCATCGAGCACCCGGAAACGCCAACATGCACGAGCTGCTGGCTGCAAATGCCCTGCCCGTGCGAGGACGACCAGTAAGCCCGCACCTTCCGCACCACCTAGGCACCTTCCACTCGGTAGGGGCCATTTTTTATGCCGAATTTGAGGACAACATGAGAAAGCCAAAACTTCTGGATCTGTTCTGCTGCGCGGGTGGGGCCGGTGTGGGATATTCCCGCGCCGGCTTCGAGGTCTACGGCGTGGACATCGTGCCGCAGAAAAACTACCCCTTTGAGTTCCACCAGGCCGACGCACTCGAATATCTGCGAGAGCACGGCCATGAGTTCGACGCCATTCACGCGAGCCCGCCGTGCCAGGTTTACAGCAAGACCGCGCACTTGCACGACAACCCGCACCCAGATCTTCTAGTGCCGACTCGTGCTGCGCTCATCGAATCAGGCCTGCCATACGTCATCGAGAACGTTGAGGGCGCGCCACTGTTCAGCCCGATGACCCTCTGCGGTTCCGAGTTCGGGCTGAGAGCGCCAGACGTTGACGGCCTGCCACTCGCGCTGCGCAGGCACCGTCTCTTCGAGTCGAACATCTGGCTCATGGGTGCCGGCGGTTGCCAACACGACGACACGCAGGTAGCCGGCTCGTACACCGCGGGAAGACACCGCACGCCGGCGCATAGAGACAACCCCGATCGACAGGGCGGCTACACGCCCGCTCTATCGGTCAGGGCTGAACTGCTCGGCATCGACTGGAAGATGAACGAACACGAGCTGGCGCAGGCAATCCCGCCCGCGTACAGCGAATTCCTCGGCGCACAGCTTCTGTCATCGCTTCACGCAACACCGGGCCTAATCCCACAACACGATTTGAGGACAACATGAGCATACGCATACGCACCACCCGCCAGGCTCGCAAGGCCAGGGCGATCGCCACTCAGTGGATATTCGAGGCAACACTGCTGCGATGGAGCACAAGGAAGTACCGCAACAGTCAGGAGCAGGCGCAGGCATGGCTCGACTTGCGGGACGAGATGAAGCGGGGGAACTCGTGAGCACGATGACCGAGCGCCAGACAACGGCCCTGGCTGAGTGGATCACGGAGGCACGCGAGACGTACAGCGTTGAGATAAGCGACTGGAGTCCAGACCGCTGGGAATGGCGGTCGATCTTCCGCGAAGAGACCCGACCGGGGCGTGGTCACGACCTCGACCTGCTGTTCCTCGATGGCGAGTCAATCGTGCAAATCACGATGGACCCATACGGCAACGGGGCAATGAGTATCGGGCTAACCGAATGGACCCATAACAGCGCTGACGACGAGTGCGAGTGCAAGCCGTGCGCTACCGAATATGCAGAAGAGAGGGCAGACCAATGACCACAGGAACGATAACCAATCTGGCACCATCAGCCCCCACCCCGCCATCTAAGCCCCTCGCAGCACAACTAGCACCACCAACCCGCACCAGCGCTACAGAGGCGCAGAGAGAGGACAGAGGATGAGTAACGCGGAATTGATCGCAGAGGCACGGGACATGGCTGACGGGTTTTACTTTCAAACATCAGACCGCAAAGAAGTACTTATCGAGAAACTGATCGACGCCCTTGAAGCAGCAGAGACCGAACCGCGCTACACGATGCGGGAGGCGGGGCTACTGATCGCCGACAAGCTCGAAGAACAGGGCATCTACTCCGGCGCGGGATACCTGCGCGACAACCTCGGGGCCGCTGAGTCGCCGACGCCTCAGGTGCCGATGTCGATGTTCCACTTTCGGCGTGCAGCATCCGATCCAACCGGCTACTACTACACCGACTGGAACAAGGCGATCCCGATCGAAGTCGTGGCCGAAAGTGAGGTCGCGGCACGGAAGCAAGGGTTCGAGCTCTCGGGCGCCGCGCCACGTGGCCGTGAGTGGCTGCTGAGACTGGACAAGGTTGCGGCGGTGGCACGATGAACGACTTACTCGACGCCCTAGATGCCCTCACCAAATCGAGAACGACGAAGACCGTGCAGGAGAAGAACGGGATCACCTGCGTGTCACCGGTCGAACTCCCCTCGCTGCTCGACCGGCTCGAAGATGCAATCCGGGGCACGGTCGGGATCGGTGGCGGTGGATCGCTACCCAACGAGCGCAACATGCTCAACGCCGGCAACCTCTACACCGCCGTCATGATCACCACGATGGTCAAGGAATGGGCGAGAGGTGCAGGGATAGTCACACGCCCCGCAGACATGCCCGCCCCGTTGCTCCGGTCCTGGTATGTGATCTTCTCGCAGACGGAACGCTACCGAGAAGACCACAGCTTCTACCTGCGTAAGATGCAAGGGTGGGCCAAGCAGATCGAGGCACTGTTCGACCCGCCGCGAACCCGTGACCTGCCAGACGATTGCCCGCTATGTGGTGCTGGCACATGGTGGAAAGACGGCAATGAGTATCAGCGCCCGCTGCTGCTCACGTTCCACGACGGACCGGAGATGATCGAGACGGGCAAGGGGGAATGTCGGGCGTGTGAAGCCGTGTTCGGGATACGGGAATTGAGTTACGCGATCGACGCGCAGGAAGCCTGAGGGCGCGTAACCGGATTGGGCCCGCAGGTGGAAGCTTGCGGGCCTTTCGCGTGTGTGGAAAGTTTCTTGGGATTCTTTGTGTTTCGTATTGCGGTTCGTATTGCGGGGGACATAGAATAAAGACATGACAACGACGAAGAACATCCAGAACCTGATCGAAGCAACCATCACAGCGAAGACCACCGACGAACTTCTCGACATGCTCGACGTTCTCGAAGGCGACAAGACGGCCCGCGAGATTCAGGCCGCAGTCGTTGACACCCTCGCCACCCGCCACAACCTCAACTCCGCACTCGACACCATCGCATTCGCCGATGACGAGTTCACCGGAACGCGCCGCGAAGAGATCGCCCTCGCCATGACGATGGTCAACGCATGAGCAACACACAGCAAGATGTCATTGATGAGATCAAAGCGGCCAGCAGCATGCTCCACCTGATCCAGACACAACTGGGTGAACTGGCCACGGCTGATGTCTCCACTCGCATGGAGCGGATGTGGTTGATGACCATCGACGCGCAGTTAGTAATTCTGCACAGCACGATCGCATACGCCGCGAATGCCCATATTTTTGACGATGACCCGCCCCTTGCACTCGCCCGCGCCGTCAATGGCGCTGCACATGACCCCGCGCCTACATCTTCGCCCCCGAAATATCCGCGTCTACGACCAACTCTGGGCCGCGTTCCAAGCCATGATGGTCAACTTATGAGCAAAAAGGAAATGCTTCCGGGGACTACGATCCTGCGGGCCGAGGACGATGCACGGTATGAGCTAGGCAAACCTGGCAGATGGTCACCAATGGACCCCCACTGTGCTGGCTGCGCGGATGGATCCGACGATATATTTACTTCGGAAATTGGAGATTTTGCCATTCTCACGGTGCCAGTCGCTGCCCTCGAATCCGTCACCGCCGAACGTAACGCCGCGCTTGCCCTGATCGAACAGATACGTGAAGAAGTAGACGGCGACGCGACCGCCTACGACATTCACAAGCTGCTACTGAAGGTAACCACATGAGCCGCCCCCCCATGATCGCGCGCACCATCCGCACATCTGACGCTCTCTGGACAGCGGCTCAAGAAGTTGCCGACGCACGCGGCGAAATCCTCTCCGAAGAAATCCGCAAGTTTCTTGAGAAATACGCGAAGAAAGGCGCGAAAGTGTGACATAATGGGGAACGATATCGGATACGTGTAACTTTTTCCGGTTCAACTACACTTCAAGAAAGGCCCTGACCTCGCGGTTGGGGCTTTTTTTGTGCCATTTTTCGGCCGCCACCCCCGACACACTCCCGCCCAATCAAGGCATCAGCGGGCGAGTGCGCGGCCGAATCATCTTGCCGGGGCTGCTGGTCCTTCATGCAGCGGAATAGCTCTCCGCGGGCGCAAGACAAAACGAGCTGGCGGGTGGTAGCTGCAGCGGCCTTGCGAGGTCGTCCCACCGACCACCCGCCCCCAACCAACTTGCCACTGTTGCCGAAAGGTCGCAGCCGTTCAGCCCGAGCTCAGGGTTTGGCAGGACAACGAGCAACAAACACGCGGCCGTGCGGGCTGCGTCATAGCGCGAATGTGGGTCGGTGGCATTACTACCGGCTCCATTCGGCACCCCCAATCAACCCCGGCTCAACCGGACAACGGAGTCATTATGCCGGCGACAATCCCACTTCCTGAGCTCACTCCAGGCGGAATGCTAAACCCCGCTCCAGACCAGAAACCGGTCTTCACACTGACAGCTATAGATCGTTGTGACAAACGCGACTGCAACGCCCGCGCATACATCCGCGTGACGATGAGCGACATGCGCGAACTGCTTTTTTGCGCCCACCATGGCCGCGAAGTAGAACCCGTCCTACGCCCGATCGCAGCATTCTGGTCCGACGAGACAGACGCCGTGCTACTCAAGACCGGCAGCGTGACAGAAGTTTAGACATTCGGCTCTATTCGCACACATGAAGGCAGGGAGCTAAATGTCACTGCTCGACGATGCACGCTATCTGGTCGACCTAAACAACGCTGATCTCACAGGGCCGGCCATCGCCAGCAAATGGGGCATTAACAAGTCAACAGCCAACGGACACCGCGCCCGCCTCGAACTCGAACGCCAAATTGCTGGCATCGAGAAGACGGACCCCGTCATCGGTAAGCTGTCCGGCAAAATGGACATTGGCATCGACGGCGGTGAATTCGTTGACGTGCAAACCATCGAACCAATCACCGACTGGGCCGACATCTTCAAACGGTTCAACCGCGACCCGAACGAATTCGAGATTGTCGGCGACACGGTTCGATGCTCTACGTGGCAGCAGTCGAAGGCGCTCGAGGACGGGTCGCGCGATGTCGTGAATTTGTTCTCGTATCGGGCGAGCTTTACACGCAAGACCACGGCAGAACAGCTTGACCTGCCCGCCCTCTACGCCGAGGTTGCACGCACCAAGCACAAGCCGCACCCGCCTCGCACCGGCGAATCAACCACCGTCGTCGTTTGGGCTGATCCTCAGATTGGCAAAAGCGATTCAAGAGGCGGCACCCCTGAACTCATCGCCCGCCTCGCAGACAAGCGTGCAGCACTCGCCGCCTACCTCGAAGCCGGCAATAGTTCGCGTTACGTCTTAGCGGATGTCGGCGACGGCACCGAATCATTCGAGAACGTCGCATCTCAAGCGCACCTCAACGACCTGTCATTTCCTGATCAGGTCGACATGTACGCCGTTGAACGATGGAAAGTCGAAACACTCCTAGCAAAGTTCGGCCCCGTCGACTCCCTCGTAGTTCCGAGCAATCACGGAGCATGGAGAGCCGGCAAGAACATCCTCGGTAAGCCCACCGACGACTGGGGCATACACGTTCACAAGCGCCTAGCTGAACGCGCCTCAGACACCGGGCTGCCAGTTACCCACCACTTCCCCGAAGAGTGGAATGAATCGCTCACGTTCGACGTGAGAGGCACAATCATTGGCCTGCATCACGGTCACCAATCAGCAGAAGCTCAAATGGTTCCCTGGTGGGCAGCACAGCAACACGGCGGACAGCCTCTCGCACGAGCACACATCCTGCTCACCGGTCATTACCATAATCTCCGCATCCGGCCATCAGGTCGTGATGCCGAGACTGGGCGAGCCAAGTGGCATCTTCAGGCACCGACGCTAGACAACGGTTCGTCCTGGTGGCGGAACAAGTCAGGTGACGATTCAGACCCCGGGCTGCTCGTGTTTCGCATTGACGATAACGGGTTCGACCTCGGATCACTGACGGTTCTGTAGGCGCCATCACCTGGCATTACCCGAAGCCCTTGCCATTGTGGTGAGGGCTTCTTGCGCTAGTCGAGCTTTACCCAGACAGGGCAAGCCTCCGACACGAACCGGTGCTGACCCTCAAGGATTAGCACACCGTTAGCGTCGGTACCATCACGTAATGCTTCGCCGGCCTCATCTTGAAGCTGCCAATGACAGTTAGCTCCCGCGGTTCCATCATCCGAGCCATACGTTCCAGGTTCTATGTCGACGTTGATCACGAAGGTGCCATTGCCGGGAAACTCGCCATTCGGATAGGTGAGCGCTAGACGCTCGGGTTCGACGGTCGGTTCGATAGTTGGCTCAGGCGCAATGGTCGGCGCCACAGTGAAAGGTGCAGCGTCCGGCACAGTCCCCGCAGATGAGCACCCAGCGAGCAGCAGGACGGCCGTAGCAGCCAACATGAACGTGATCTTAGACATGGTTCCCCCAGTAGGTAGTAGGGACTCAGGCTAGCAGGGGGTGGGTGGTGGCTGCCCAGTACCGCAACGATCGCGCATATGTTGCCAAGCGTGAGGCGCTGAAGAGGCAAGCGCGCAAGACGGGCGCACCATGTCACCTATGCGGCAAGCCATTCGATTATGAGCTCGACTGGAAACACCCAATGGCCTTCACCGCTGACCACATCGATGCAGTCGGTAACGGCGGATCGATGACAGGTGCGCTCAAGCCCGCGCATCGTAGCTGCAACTCACGACGCGGCAAGAAGGCGCTAGAGGGCATCAAAGCATTGCAGGCACCCAAGACCTCGCGGAAGTGGTGAACGGCTCACAGGGGTGCACAGACGGCCTATATGCCCCTCCCCCGGGCCGACTGCGCCACGGGCGGCATTGACGCGATTTGTAAACACGATCAATTCTTGGTCTATCAGTGAGGTTTCCGATCTAACAGAGGTGATCACATGGCGCGCGAATTACGTCCTTGTGGCACTTTTGCGGCGTATCAGCGCCACCTTCGCAAGAAGGAGCCCATATGTGATCTGTGCGCCGAGGCTGCTCGTGAGCAAAAGAACACGCGGGTAGATACCGGCCGCGCTGAGTCGGCTTCCCTTGTCGCCTTGGCACTTGCCGCCGAGCCTGCCCCCGATGTTCTCGATGAGCTGGACGAGGCGCGGGA
Organism: Cryobacterium sp. Y57; assembly: GCF_002929505.1. Classification (GTDB taxonomy): domain Bacteria; phylum Actinomycetota; class Actinomycetes; order Actinomycetales; family Microbacteriaceae; genus Cryobacterium. The sequence continues at coordinate 238,721 of NZ_PJJL01000069.1, read as the reverse complement.
GAACTTGCGCGCAGTGAAGGCTGCGATGTCCGAGGCGCCTGCTAACGCGGTCGCTGCCCTGTCCAAGCGCCGCGAAGAGCTTGTTCGCCGCATTGTCGTGCTGTCCAAATCGAACGAGCCCGAGGAGAGCGTCTTTGACCAACTCCGAAAGCGCCGTGAGGAAAGGATCGCAGCTTCCTCGCATTGAGTCGTTTCCCTTTTATGCGACAACTGCCGCTGATGATGCGATTGACCTGGCTGCGGTTGCCGGCTTGTTCCTTGATCCGTGGCAAGAGTACGTGCTGCGTGGATCGTTGGGCGAGAAGCGTAATGGCAAGTGGTCTGCATTTCGTTGTGGCCTAGTTGTCCCGAGACAAAACGGAAAAAATGCGCTGCTTGAGGCGCGTGAACTCGCTGGGCTGTTCCTATTCGGCGAAAAGCGCATCATTCATACAGCTCACGAGACAAAAACCGCGCGTGAGTCGATGCAGTCTCTGATGAATCGTATGAAGCAGTCGCCGGATCTCATGGAGCAGGTTCTGGGCTTTGAGGGTGACCTAGACAAAGAGTTTTCCGGCATGAAGGTCGGCAACGATCCATCCATCACGCTCAAGGGCGGCGCAAAGATTTCCTATGCTGCAAGGTCCAAGGGTTCGGGTCGTGGATTCACTGGCGATCTGATCGTGATGGACGAGGCATACGCGCTGAAGACTGCGGAGATGGCGGCGATGTTGCCCACGATGGCGGCTAAGTCGATGGAGGGCAACCCGCAGATTTGGTTCACGTCATCTGCCGGAATGCCTGAGTCTGACCTGCTAGAGGCCATGCGTCAAGAGGGCATCAAGAAGTCTTCTGATCGACTCGCCTATTTCGAGTGGTCGGCTGATGACGATGCGCCGATCGATGATGTCGAGTCCTGGTATCAGGCGAATCCAGGACTTGGTATTCGCATTAGCGAGCAGTACGTGCGCGACGAGTACGAAGTATTCATCGAGGCCGACGCGATCGAAGAGTTCAAGCGCGAGCGCCTGGGCATCTGGGCAAAGCTTGGCGGCGAGTCTGTATTCGGGGCCGGCGTCTGGGCTGCCCTGATGGACCCACCCGACCTAGATGACTCTGACGATCCAATCGCAGGGACAGGCTCTCAGCCCGGTGATCAGAAGGTCTTCGCTGTCGAGATCGCGGCCAATCGCGAGTCGGCGTCGATCGCCCTCCTGTCATTCCGAGCCGACGAGCTAGTTCATGCGGAGATCATCGAGAACCGCGTCGGAACGTCGTGGATTGGAACCCGTCTGGCCGAGCTTCAGAAGCGGTGGAACCCTATAGCGACAGTCGCCATTGCAGGAGGTCATGTTGACTCGCTGGTGCCGTCATGGAAGCGTGACGGCGCCCGCGTGAAGCTGATCAAGTTTGCCGATTACGTGAAGGCGTGCGGCGTCATCTATGACTGGATCACGCAGGGCAAGCTTCGGCATCTTGACGATCCCATTCTCAATGCAGCGATCGAAGGTGTGCAGCAGAAATTCACCCGAGATAACGCGGCTTGGTACTGGTCGCGGGTTTCCTCGGACGTAGACATTACCTCGCTAGTGGCCTTGACGGTCGCTGTGGCGGGGCTTGAAAAAAAGACGGGCCAATCGCGGCCGGTCGGTGAGCGGAGAGGGAGGATCTTGTGACTTTAGGCATTGATTTGGTGCTCGATCATTCCGATTCGGAGTTGCTGGAATCGTTGATTCGTGTCTGGCAGAAGAAGCGCCCGCGGAACTTGACTCGCAGCGTGTATTTCGACGGCAAAGCGGCTCTGAAGGACTTCGGCATCTCGCTGCCGCCTCAGATGCGGTCGATTGACGCGGCGCTCGGCTGGACGGCTAAGGGTGTCCATGCCATGACTGACCTTTCGCAGTTCACCGGGTTCGTTTCGGCGAACGGTGAAGAGGATGCTTTCGGAGTCGACTCGATCGCTTGGGATAACAACTTCCTGATGGAGTTTCCTGCGGCGAAGGTGTCGTCTGCCGTTCATGGCTGCTCGTTTTTGACGGTGAGCTCGGGCGATGTGCAGTCGGGCGAGCCTGAGGTGATGCTGCTGGCTCGATCTGCTGAGACTTCTGCGGCGATCTGGGACCCGCGCCGTCGTGCGCTTCGAGGTTTCCTGTCGATCGTTGACTTCACGAATACTGGCGACATTAGCCGAATGGTGATGTACACGCCTGAGAAGGTGGTCACTCTTACACGGCAGGGTGGCGCTTGGCGTCGTGGCTGGAAGGCCGACGTTCAGCGCAACCCGCTTGGAATCGTCTCTGTTGCCCCGCTGCCGAACAATTACGAACTGTCGCGGCCTCTGGGTCACTCGCGCATTACTCGCGCGTCTATGGGCTATGTGGACTCGGCCATTCGCACGATCGTTCGTTCTGAGGTATCGGCCGAGTTCTACTCTGCGCCGGAATACTATCTGTTCGGCGCCAAGGTCGAAGATTTCGTCGGTGACGATCGCTGGACGGCGCTCATGGGCCGGATCAAGGCGCTCGATGTTGAGGATGGCGAAGACAAACCGGATCTGCACCGATTTACTGGCGCATCTCCGCAGCCTCACACTGATCAGTTGCGGATGTGGGCGAACCTGTTCTCGGATGACCAGGACCTCGAGGTCAAGTTCGCCGACAACTCGAATCCGACCAGCGCGGATGCCATCTTCGCCGGCAAGATCTCGCTGACTATGGCGACGAACACGGCGAACGGGATCTGGGGCCAGGGCGCCGAACGTGCCATGCAAATGGGCGTCATGCTCCGAGATGGGCTCACGTCCGTTCCGGTGGAGATGCGCAGTTTGCAGGCACAGTTCACGAAGGCGCACTTGGTGTCCCCGACTGCTCGCGCGGATGCGTTCTCGAAGCTCGCAACCAGCATCGAAGGGTTTGGCGCGTCCGAGGTCGGCATGGAATATGCAGGCCTCGATCGCGGGCAGATCGTTCGCTTGCAGGCTGATCGCCGGCGCGCACAGTCAGGCGATCGTCTGACTTCGCTGGTGGCTGCGGCTCAATCAATCCGACAGGGGTCCACCAATGGCGACAGCGGCGCAAGTGTCATCGTTCCGGCTGAACAACCAGTCATTGGTGGAGCTAGCGCGGCGTGACCTGACCACGTTCTGGGCTGCCTTGAATGTTCAGGGCAGCCCGATCCTGGTTCGTGATGCGTTGCTTGATTTCTTCCCTGAGTTGATCGCAGCTTATGGCGACGCCGCGGCGCTGCTAGCTGCTGACTTCTACGACGAGTTGCGCGACGTGCCGGCATCGGCTGCACGGTTCACGGCAACGCTCGCAGCGGCTCCTGACTCAGCGCAGGCAACGGCAGCGGCGCGCTGGGGACTCGGCCCACTGTTCACGGCTGACCCCGACCCGGTGCAAGCTCTCCTGAACCTTTCGGGAGTGGCGCAGCGGCTCGTCTTGCAGTCAGGCCGCGACACCATCTCATCGGCAGCTTTCCGCGATCCAGTTCGGACGGCTTACGCACGAGTTCCAACCGGCCCGACAACGTGCAAGTGGTGTGTGATGCTCGCCTCTCGCGGGGCCATCTACGCAAACGCGAAAGAAGCCGGCGAGGGCAACAGCTACCACGGCGACTGCGATTGTGTCCCCACGCCAATCCGAAGCAAGGCCGACTATCCCGAGGGGCACGACGTTCGCGAGTTCGAGCGCCTGTATGCCGAGGGTGTCGGAGTCGGCCGTGACATTCCGGCTGAAACATAGATTTCCGCTTTTCGCGGATCAATAGCCCGCACGGGCGCAATCCAAGCACAAAGTCGAAGGCCGCATGGCCGCTATTCGGCATTCCCGCACGGGAAGAAGGAGCAGCAATGTCAACCAATCGAGTCTTCGGACCTATCGCGCCATCACGTCTCGCCATGATGGGCATTCGATTCATCGAGGGAGAAGAGGGAGCGGCGCCCGCTGCCCCCGAAGCGCCTAAGCCTGCCGATCCTGCACAGGACACGACGGACTGGAAAGCCGAGGCGCGCAAGTGGGAGTCTCGCAGCAAGGAGAACTCCACTGCTGCGCAGCGTCTCGCTGAGATCGAAGAAGAGAAGAAGACCGACGAGCAGAAGGTCACCGACCGGATCGCTGCCGCTGAGAAGCGCGCAAACGATCTTGAAAGTCGCGCGACCCGAGCCGAGGTTGCAGCCACCAAGGGCGTACCTGCCGCACTGCTATCTGGCAGCACTCAGGAAGAGCTCGAGGCATCTGCTGACGCGCTCATCGCATTCAAGGGCATCACGCCCGTTGTCGAGCCCAAGCCGGACAAGAAGACGTATTTCGTTCCTGACGAAGGCGGCATTCCGGCGCTCGGCAAGCAAGACAACATTTCTCCCGGCATGGGGTCTCTCCGTGCTGGCTACGCACAAGAAAAGGAATAGCCCATGGCTACCACTCTCGCAGAAGCTGCAAAGCTTTCTCAGTCCTACCTTCAGCGCGGCGTTCTCGAGACGTTCGTTCAGGCCAGCTCGGTTCTGGACCGCATCCCGTTCATGACCATTCAGGGCAATGCGTACTCGTACAACGAGGAAGCAACCCTTCCCGGTGTCGCGTTCCGTGCTGTCAATGGCAGCTACACCGAGTCCACCGGTACCGTCAACCAGAAGTCCGAGTCGCTGGTCATCACCGGTGGCGACGCTGACGTTGACAAGTTCATCGTTCAGACTCGCGGCGACGTGAACGACCAGCGCGCCGTGCAGACTGCCATGAAGGTCAAGGCGCTGTCTTACCAGTTCCAGAACACCTTCTTCAACGGTGACACCGCCGTCGATGCCCTCTCGTTCGACGGGCTGAAGAAACGCCTCACTGGTGCTCAGGTCATCTCTGCCGGCACCAACGGCGCTTCGATCCTGACCGACACGACCTCGATCCATGCCTTCTTCGACAAGCTGGACGAGCTCGTTGCCAGCGTGTCCGGGCTCGATGGCGGAAACGGCGCACTGTACGCCAATGCCAGCATCATCGGCAAGATCAAGTCGGCCGCACGTCACATCAACGCTGACGTGTTTGTCGAACAGGACATCAACGGCAAGCGTCAGGTGGTCTGGAACGGTATTCCGATCCTCGACGCCGGCGCGACTGCTGCGGGCGCACTCGTTCTTCCGCAGTCGGAAACGCAGGGCACGAGCACTGTCGCGTCTTCCATCTACGCGGTGAAGTTCGGTCAGTCCGAAGGCGATCAGGCTGTTACCGGCCTGACTAACGGCGGCGTGCAGGTCTACGACCTGGGCGAGCTCGAAACCAAGCCCGCCTTCCGTACCCGCATCGAATTTTATACCGGTCTTGCCGTATTCGGTGGAAAAGCCGGAGCTCGCTTGACTGGTGTTCTTGCCTAATGGCGGTAAGAACTCCATCCGTTGAGCCTGTCGCTGCGGTCGTTCTCAAGGGTCGCCGTGAGTCGTTCACGGCGACCCGCCCTGACGGCACTGTCGTCACGGTGGATCGCAACATCGACAACGGCGAGCAGACGGTAACCGAGAAGTAGTCAAGTCGCAGAGGGGCGGAACTTCGGTTCCGCCCTTCTGCATTTAACCGGAGGTGCCGCATGGCTTGGACCACTGCACAGAATGTTATCAATGCGTGGATCGGTGACGACGACCCGACCGATACGGCCCTGATCGCCACGTGGATCGACAAGGCTGAGCGCGAGATCCGGTTCAAGGTACCTGGCATCCAAGCGCGCATCACCGCCGCCGAGGTTGACCTGCTAGAAAACGCAATTGACGTCGTGACGGCGATGGTCATCCGCAAGTTCAACAACCCTCAGGGCATCCGCACGGCGAACACTGCGACTGGCCCGTTTTCGGAGTCGCGCACGTTCGGAGGCGACGATCCGGGCGAGCTGGTCATGCTGGCTAACGAGCTTGCGAAACTGACCGCAAACGCTTCGGATCGGCGGGCTTTTGGTGTCAACCTTATTCCGACCACCTCGCCGTTCTATGTTGCCCCGGTAACGTCGTGAGTTACCGAGCAGCCGAGACAATCACGGTCACTCGCAAGGGCGTTCCTACGGGCGGTTACGACTCGGGCGGCTACCCGATTGTCGGCGCTGACACGACGTTCCCGATCGTGCGCGTTCCCGTCGCTCCGGCCGGTTCAACCGAAGACCCGCAGACGCTCGGTCTATGGGTTGTCACCGGCTTCACTCTGTATCTGCCGTATGGAACGATCCTGCTGCCGACTGACCGGATCGAGATCCGCGGCATTCCCGGTTGGCAGGTTGTCGGCGACACTACGGCATCCGGTTATCTCAGCCCGTTCTCTGGCAAGAAGGCAGGCGCGGTCGTGAGTGTTAAGAGGGCGAGCTGATGGCGACCAGGTTTCGGCAGATCAGCACCCTAACCGAAATGATGAAGTCGCCCGAGATTGTCGCGGTGCTCGAGGGCATCGGCGAACAGGTTCTCGCCGCTGCCAAGTCGGACCCAAATCCGGTCTATGTCGAGTCGCTAGAAATGCAGACGTTTATGACGAAGGACCGGGCGCGGGTGCAGGTCGGTGCGGCTCCGATTATCGGTATGGCTGTCGAGGCTAAGCGCGGTACTCTCGCACGCGCTCTGGGGGCGGCTAGCACATGAAGACCCTGTTCCCCCCAACCACCGGCAAGCTGTGCGCCGTCTTGCGTACGGCCCTCACAGCGTCTCCCCTGGCCTATGCGTCGGGCGTCACGGTCGGCCCTGAGCTTCCCGCGACGAAGACGGCGCGCATGGTCACGGTTCGGGACGATTCCGGCCCTGACGATGGCGTTCAAACTCGCCGGCGCTACGGCATCAACGTATGGGCTCGGCGCCAAGATGCCGAACTTCTCGCACTGCTCTGCATGGCCGTTCTGCGGTCGTGCGCTGACGGTCAACCAATCACCGCCACTGATTCATTCAGCGGTCCCTATTCGATCCCTGACGATCCGGCCTACGTGGTCGGTAACGAGGATCTCGTGCACTTCTTCTTCACATTTCGGGTATCTGCCCGCGGTGTCGACTACTAAAACCGCCTCACCTAAGGAGATAAATCATGGCTGGACAATCCACCAGTGAAGTTCGCGTTGCCGTAGACGGCATCGTTTCCACCGCACCCTACAGCACTAGCACCCCGCCCACGTCGTCCGCTTCGACTCTTGCCGCTCCGTGGGTCGACCTCGGCTATGTGAGCGAGGACGGCGTGACCGAAGCCACTGCGCAGAGCAGCGAGAAGATCCGCGCGTGGCAGAACGGCAAGGCCGTGCGCACCGTCATCACCGAGGGCGAAACCACCTACCAGCTAGTGCTGATTCAGACTAACAAAGACACGGTGGCGCTCTACTACGGCGCTGACGTGGCCGCGGATGGTTCGATCGTCGTGAACCCGATGAAGGAGCGCCCACTTTTCGAGCTGAACCTCGACGTGATCGACGGCAACGACATCGTGCGAGCCTACGCTCCCGAAGCTCAGGTTACCGAAGTCGGAGATCAGGTTTACGCAAACGGCGTCGCCATCGGCTACGAAGTCACCATCACGTGCGCCGTCGTCACTGACATCGCCGGTTCAGGCAAGCCCGGATCTGTCAAGAAGTGGTACAGCTCGCTTGCCGCTACCGTCGTTCCCACGATCACGTCTGCGCTGCCTGCCAGCCAGACCACGGGCGAAGTTGTGACCCTTGTTGGTACCGGATTCAGCGGTGTAACCGGCATCACCATCGGCGGCGTCTCTGCAACCGGATTCGACGTGATCTCGGCAACGAAGATATACATCACCCTGCCCAGTGGCACTGCGGGTTCTGCGCCGATCATCGTAACCACTTCTGCTGGAGCATCCACTGCTAAGGCGTACACGCGCGCCTAGGCCCAAAGACCGCTGGCCGGGTGATCGGGAGATATCCCGGCCAGCGTTTCAACATCTCCCACAACTCCCAACTTAAGGATCTCCCATGGCGCTCGAACTCTTCCACTTCACCGGCAATGATGGCAAGGACTACACCCTCCCAAAAGTCGTCAAATCCGGCGTACTTCGCAAGGCGCGCAATGCACGCGATGACGTCGATTACGCATTCAACGTGATCGAACTTGTCGCAGATGCTGAAGCGCTCGACGCATTGGACGACATGGAGGCCAAAGAGGTAGCCGACATTTTCAATGATTGGATGCAGGGAATGAAGCCGGGGGAATCCTCGGCCTCCTCGGCCTCGTAGAGGATCACACCGAACCGCTCGCGCGAGATTTCCGCGAGCGGTTCGGACTGTCCTATCTGGAAATCGGATACGGCATCGTCTACATCGAAGCGTGGCATCTGTGCAAGTCGCTACTCAAGGACCCCTCGTCGTGGCTCCATGCGGCTGTAGCGGGCTGGGAGCACCCAGTCTCGCGCGAATGGATCATCCTCGCACAGTCGTTCGACCTCGCTCATGCCGCGGCGTCTAAGCATCGACCTAAGCCGATGCCTCGCCCGTGGCCTGACACGAAAAACAAGATCGGCGGGAAGAAGATGGTTCGGCGTTCCATCGAGGACGTTCGCGCCATTCTTCGCCCGCAAAGCACTGAATAGCATGGCTCGTTCTCCCGCGAGATTTCGACTCAATCTCACGGGAGGACACCCATGGCGTCACTGTATGAAGCTTTCGTTGATATCGTCCCGTCGACTCGAGGCCTCAAATCCAAACTGGCCAAGGAGTTCAGCGATGCCGGGCCTGATGCTGGTCGCGCGGCTGGCAAGGGTATCAATTCGGGCGTGCTCGGGTCCGTCGGCAAACTAGCCGGACCCCTCGCTGCTGCCTTCGCCGGCCTCGGCATTGGCAAGATCATCAGTGACTCGATCACGAACGCATCCGACCTTGCCGAGGCTGGCACGGCAATCACGGCCGTCTTCGGTTCGGCTGATGCGACGATTCAGAAGTTTGCAGCAGGCTCGGCGGCATCTCTTGGGCAGTCCACGAATCAGACCCTAGACGCAGCACGTGTCTTCGGCGTGTTCGGTAAGGCTGCCGGGCTCGGCGGGGATGATCTTGCAGGGTTCTCGACAGACTTCATTACGCTCGCGGCTGACCTCGCATCGTTCAACAACACGACCCCTGAGGCCGCGATCGAAGCGCTCGGTGCTGGTCTCCGTGGCGAGTCCGAACCGCTCCGACAGTACGGCGTGCTGCTTGATGATGCGGCCCTGAAGGCGCGTGCAACTGAGCTCGGGATCTACTCGGGCACGGGCGCACTGACCGCGCAGCAGAAGGTACTCGCGTCTCAAGCCGAGATCATGGCTCAGACGGGCATTCAGCAGGGCGACTTCGCTAAGACCTCGGGCGGTCTTGCTAACCAGCAGCGCATTCTGTCTGCTGGCATGGAGAACCTATCCACCACGTTCGGCGCAATCTTTCTGCCGATCGCAACTACGGTCGTTGGCTTCCTGAACCGTTCCGTAGTGCCCGCATTTCAAGGGCTCGCCGGCATGTTGACGGGTGGCGAAACTCCGGCCGCAGTTGCCGGGTTCATGGGATTCTTCCAACCGCTGATCAACTTTTTCCAGACCAGCATAGCGCCCGCTTTTGCCCTGCTCGCGCCGATCCTGGCTACGCTTTTGCCGCAACTCGTCACCCTGTGGGAGGCGTTCTCTCCTCTGTCGCTGATTTTCGCAGCGATCGGGCCTCAGCTACCCGGACTCGTCTTGGCTTTTGCCGGTCTTGCGGCTGCTCTGGCTGGTGCGCTCGGCTCGGCACTGGTGGACATCATGCCGTCGATTACTGCACTCAGCGGCGCACTGGTTGCCATCCTCGCCGGCATTCTTACCAACGTACTCCCGCCCCTCATTGCGTTCGCGGGGTGGCTTGCCGACAACGTGCAAGTGGTGCTCGCGTTCGCTGTGGCAATCGGTGCGGCCGTCATAGCGTTCCAGCTCTACACGGCCACCATGGCAATCGTTCGTGGCGCTACGGTCCTCTGGGCTGGCGTGCAGGCGGTCCTCAACGGGGTCATGGCGCTAAACCCGATCGGGATCATCGTCTTGGCGATCATTGCTCTGGTTGCCGCGATTATCTGGGTCGCGACTCAGACCACGTTCTTCCAGGACGCGTGGAAGGTCATGGTCGACATTTTCGTAAATAGCATAGGAATGTTCTCCGATTTCTTCACCAACACCATCGGTATGTTCGTGGACTTCTTCACGAATACCGTGGGAATGTTCGTGGACTTCGGCGTGAACGTTGTGGCTGCAGTCCAGGCCATGTGGCAATCCGTGACACAGTTCTTCTCTGACTTCATCGGTGGGGCGATCGACCTCGTCGTGGGATTCGTGTCTAAAATCATCGGATTTTATATCGGCCTCGGCGTCTCGATTCTGTCGACGGTATCGGATATGTGGTCGTCTGTAACCGGATTCTTTTCCGGATTCATCTCGGGGGCGATCGGGCTAATCGTTAACTTCATTTCCTCGATCCTTGTCCGGTTCGCGGCGTTCGGATCTAGCCTGGTGTCGTTCTTTGCTCGGATGTGGTCCGGGGTGACTGGTGCTGTTTCAACCGGCGTCGAAAATGTCGTCGGATTCATCCGCCAGCTCCCTGGCAAAGTTCTAGGCGTGCTCGGAAACATGGGTTCATTTCTCGTGAACGCGGGCGCTGATCTCATTCAGGGATTCATTGACGGCATCACTGGCATGCTCGACAACGTAGGCGATGCGGTCGGCGGCGTTATGGATTTCGTGGGTGGCTTTTTTCCGCACTCGCCGGCTAAGCGCGGCCCGTTCTCTGGTTCGGGCTGGCGCGATGTCCTCACTGCTGGTGAGGCGATCGGCGACCAATTCAGTGCGGGCCTTGAGGACTCTATTCCTGACGTTGGCTCCATGCTCTCGTCGGTCAACGTGGGCGCATTCACGCCGCGGGTTGATGCGTCCGTTTACGGGTCGGCTTCGGCGTCTGGAGGTTACGGATCGCCAGGTGGTGACTCCTACGTCTTCACGGGACCGATGGGGCTTACTGCTGCCGATGTCGAGGCCGAAATCACGAAGAAAAAGCGGCGTGCTCTTGCGTCCATCAATGTGCGAAAGGTCGGTATCGCGTGATCACTCACACATGGACAAGCCCTGATGGCGAAGTGGTCGATTTGTCCACTCCATCTTCGGGGCTATTCGTTACGGATGGCGGCATTGAGGGAATGGGGGACGCAGCGACGATTGAATATGTTCGGTCTAGTCCCGCGCTTGATGGCCAGCGGCTCGGCGGCATATCCACTGGTCCGCGTGATGCTTTCTGGCCAGTGGCAATTCATGCTGGGATGACGGACTGGAAGGCGAATCAGGAACGGTTTTGGCGGTCTTTGATTCCAGGTGAGTATGGACTCTGGACGGTGACACATGATGGTGTGTCTCGATCTTTGGAGTGTCGATACGCGCCTGATGCTGGCAAGCCGTACACCTTTGATCCGTCTCAGCGCGGCATCGAGGTCGCCGGCATCTCCCTCATCGCTGACAAGCCGTTTTGGCGTGGCCCTTTATCCTCGAAGGTTTTCCAGACAGCCGCCGACACGGGAACCTTCTACGCGCCGCCCGGTTCTAATTTCGTCTTCACGATCGGCTCAGCGTCGACGGTGGATGGCGCAACTATTTCGAATCCTGGCGACACTCCGGCATGGCCGACACTGACTGTTTATGGTCCGGCTGTGAGCTTTTCCATCAATGTGGGCGGGTCGGTTATCTCAGCCACGTTGTCGTTAGCGGCGGGTGAGAGCTTGGTGATTGATACGAATCCGACTGTGCAGGTTGCCCGGAAGTGGGTGGCCGGCGTGGGAACGATCGTTCCATTCTTCAATTTCTCATCGATCCAGTTTGCGCAGATTCCTCGGGGCGGTTCGGTCCCGGTTGACATTGTGCTGAATGGTGCCGGTTCCGTGCAGGTCGCTTTCTTCCCGCAATACAGAAGGGCTTTCTGATGGAATCACCATTCGTGGTGCAGATTTTCGACAAGGCGTTCAAGTGGCTGGGGAATCTTGCCGATCCGATTCGGCTGGATCTCACGCCGCAATTCAATGCAGTGGGGACGGGTGAGATCGAAGTTTCAGCGTCTGACGAGATGCTGCCGTTCATGTTGGCGAAGGGTGCGCGCTGCCGGATCACGTACAAGGGCGGGCACGAGATGTCCGGCCCGCTGCGGCATCCCACGGGGAAGGTGGCAGAGTTCGGCACGGTCATCTTCCAAGTGGAGGACGACTACCGGCTCCTGCCGAACACCCTCGGCTGGGTGGCGCCGGATAAGAATCTTTCACCAGTCTCTATGAGCGACACAGCACAGTCGAATATCTATTTCAATTCAGGTGCCACCGTAACGCTCAGCAAAGCCCACTACTACCTCACGGGTGGCGACTCGGCAGAAGGAGCCATTAAGGACCTCATATCTGTAAACATGATCGAGCGGCTTGGAAGGCCCGTGACTGTCGCGCCCAACCAGTTCCGCATTCCCTTTCCTTACGCCTCCGATGATATTTTGCCAGTGCGAATGGCGCCGCTGGATGAGGCGCTGGCGGGACTTTTGCTTGAAACCGGCTTGGGCCTCAGTCTTCAGCATGATGGTGTATCCCCGACCATTACCGCCGAGGTGTGGGAGCCGACAACATGGCCTCTGGACCTGACTGTGGATTCTGGCGTGGTACTCGATGGCGACTGGTCGCAGCAGTACCCGACCGCAACCCGCATGATCATAGGCGGCCCTGGCGAGAATGTTGCACGGGCGTTCTGGGAGGTGCGCGATGCGACCGGGATTGAGGATGAGTACGGCGACATCATCGAAGTATTCCGGGATGCTACGGGCTCGACCCTGAATTGGCCGGACACGCTCGCTGATCAATATCGGATCGCGAAGTATTACCTGCTGCGTGATGAAGTCTCCACGGCCGATAAAAACGCTTTCAGGATCTACCTGAACGCGGCGGGCGCGAAGGGTCTTTCGGATGGTGCACCGACCGCTGGCCTATCACTGAGCCTCTCCGAAACGCCACAATTCCAGTACGCACCGGGCGGGTTTCGGCGTGGCGATCATATATCAGTCATGGCAAACGGCGTCCGATTCACTGATCAGATTCTGGCCGTGAATCTCACATGGAACAAAACCACGGGCGCAACGGCAACCCCGCAGGTCGGCGATCGCACCGACGACCCCGACGTGCTTTTCGCACGGGCTATTTCGCAGCTTGCCGCTGCACAACGACGACTTTCAACGAGCAGGTAGGACGACATGGCAATCACAGGATCTGGTTTCGACGGCACCATGAACGAGGCGCAGTTCGCCAAGCTGATGAACCTCGCCGGGGTGCGGTCTGCGGTGAGTAGCACGGCCGATTTTGCGGCGACTCAGGTAACAGGCATCCGCTCTGTTTCAATTTCTGCCGGTGACGCATATGTGCCGGGGGTTGTGGCTACCTCTACCGCTGCGGAAGTGGTGGCATTCTCGGCGCCAGCAGCAGGACAGTGGCACCTGATCGTGCTGCGCCGCACGTGGGCGACGAACGTGTGTGAACTGGTTGCGGTTACCGGTGGAGCCACCTCGTCCACAACTCCGAGTAAGCCGCCGACCACTTACCCAGCGATCAACTCCACCCCCGGCGTGATCGATGATCAGCCATTGTGGTGGGCGTGGGTCAACGTTACGAATACGAACGTCGCACTTTACGACCTGCGGGAGATGGGAATTGACGCGCGACTCGCTGTCACAACTGCTGTAATCACGGAGATTGCATCCAGTTGGAGCATTGCTAGCCAGGACGTTACACGACAAAACGGATTAGTCACGGCGTGGATCATCGCTACCAAGTCCTCGGCGTTCTTGGGCGGAGACGTGATGTTCACTATGCCGATCGGATTTCGACCGCACATCGACTCAGCCACCGGAGCATGGTCGGGCATCGGCGGCGCACCTGGACCGTGCGCTGTGGCATTCAGCCCATCAGGCGACGTGGCAGTGTTCGGGCAGAGTGGCAGTAACACGCAGGTCCGCATGACGCTCGTGTACCGGGACGCCTAATGCCCCGCATAATCCTCGCCGCACGTGGCCGCATAACTACCCACTTCCGGCAGGACATCGGCCGCGGATTCCTGCACAACGGCATCGACCAGGGCCACGGCAATCAGACCGCCGCCGACCTTAAGATTCGCGCGCCTGCTGCTGGTGTTGTCGTGTCGGTCGGCAGGCAGGGCAGCTACGGGTTGCGCATCGTCATTCGGCATGACGACGGATGGCGCACCCTACTCGCTCACCACGAGAAGCAATTCGTGACGGTCGGGCAGCGAGTCGAACAGCGCGAACTTATCGCCGAGATGGGCAACACCGGCACCAAGTACATCCACAGCCACCAAGAGCTCTGGGACGCTGACGGCACACAGCTCGACCCGCTTGAACACCTCGGCTCTGCGCTCGCATCCGCAACCCGCATCGCCCTCGCACAGCCGGTCACACGGCAGATCGGATCATCAACCATGAAGGTCATTCTCCACACCACGCACGCCTCGGACGGCTCAGGCAAGGTCACCGGGATCATGCACTACAAGGTGGGCGAGTTGACCGTGCGCCCGCTTCCTACGCAGGCCGAGCTTGACGTTGCAATCGCCGTCTACGGCCCCGCAACGGCGGTAGACGATGCCCGCTTCGACTCGTTTGTCTCGACGGTAAACGACAACCTCGCCGCCATTCGCGCATGAGTTGCCGGCATAATCCGGCGAACACCTGCCCGTGCGGTCCGAGCTGCGACTACTGCCGCCATGCCTGAGTGGCTACTGACGGCGATCGTCGCCGCCATTGCCGCATCGGGCGCATGGTTCACATCTCGCGTCACCGGTCGCGCCGGATCGTACGGCCGCATCCGTGACCTAGAGGGCCGCGTCGATCTGGTCGAACGGCGCAACCAGATCCTATGGAACTACAACCGGCAGCTGATCGATCACATCTACCAGGGCTCACCGCCCCCACCGCCCGTAATGCCCGACGGCATCATCTAAGGAGACCTCATGACCGCCACACCTACACAGGTAGCCCGCCCGTGGACCGCTACGGCCCGAACAGTTCTTCAGGCAGTAGCTGGTGCCATCCTCGGTGCAGCAGCCCTAGTCGCCGCTGTAGCCGTTCTCGCGCCGCAGTTCCTCGAGGCGGTCGCTGCGATCCTGCCGCCTGAATGGCTCGCATGGGCCACTGGTGCTGTGGCAACCATCGGCGCGGTTGCTGGTGCGTTCGCTCGCATCATGGCGATCCCCGGCGTGAACGAATGGCTCACGAAGATCAAGCTCGCCGCGTAAGACCTAGTACGACAATGCCCCGCTGCTCAGTCCTTTGGATTGGGTGGCGGGGCGTTTTCTTGGTGTGACCAGTTCGGGGAATGTAGAAAAAGTTCGATCGAGAAGGGATTGAGCGCTAATGGCTGAGGTAATGGCTTGACTACCCGATATTTTCGACCTGTTTTAGCCAGCATCCGAAGCCCTTGCATCCCATATAAACACTAGCAAGCAGAGAAAGAGCCGCCTGTCAGAATCGAACTGACGACCTTCTCATTACGAGTGAGATGCTCTACCAACTGAGCTAAGGCGGCGTTACCAGAACGCCCCATAAGGCACTCGGTGACACAGCAGTCAAGCCTAGTCGTTTCTGCGGGTGATTCTGTACACCTCGGCGAATGACGCATCCACGCGGTCCGTCAGCGGGCTCGCTCCAGCGCCTGCTCACCAGCACCGCCAGGCTAGACAAATGGCAGCCAGGACCACAGGGTGAACACCAGGGCGCGCTAATATCGCGCGGTCTGGTCCGGGCGAGCGCCGGCGCATCCGCCGTACGACGTGGCTTGCTGGTCTGCTGTACGTGGTCTTGAGGTCGCGCAGATTCGCCGTGCGCCTGCCGAAGAGGTTATTTCACAGCATGCAAATCTGCTCGGGTCAGCACTGCGGGTCGGATGCCGGCACGATGCCGTCGACGAGATAGGAGTCAACGGCATCGTTCACGCAAGAATTCGACTTGTTGTAGGCGGTGTGCCCCTCACCCGTGTAGGTCACCAGGCTGCCACTGTCGAGCTGTTCGGCCAGTTGCTGCGCCCAGACGTACGGGGTTGCCGGATCGTTGGTGGTGCCGACAACCAGAATGGGTGCCGCCCCGGACGCGTGAATTTCGGTGCGTTCGCCGGTGAACTTGTAGGGCCAATTGGCGCAGCCGATGTCGCCGAAGCTCATGAACGGGCCGATCACCGGTGCCGCGGCTTCGAGTTCGGCGGCCTGGGCGCGCATCACGGTCGGGTCGGCGTTGTACGAATAGTCGATGCAGTTGATGGCCATGAACGATTCGGTCGAGTTGTCGGTGTAGTTGCCGTCGGCGTCGCGGCCGTTGTAGGCATCCGCGAATTGAAACGCGCCCTCGGCGCTGCCGTGCAGCACGGTATCCAACATTGTGCTCAGTTGTGGCCAGGCTGTGTCCTGGTAGAGCGGGTAGATGATCGCCGTGAGTAGCGCGTTTCCGCCGAGTTGACGGCCGTCCTTGGCGGTGATGGGGCTCGCGTCCACCGAATTCAGCAATGCGCCGATCGTCGTCATCGCGCTGTCTACGCTTCCTCGGAAGGGGCAGTCCTTGCCCGCGAGACAGTCAGTGAGGTAGGCACGCAGGGCGTTTTCGAAACCCACCGCCTGGGTCTTGGTCACCTCGAAATTGCTGGTCGACGGGTCGACAGCCCCGTCAAGCACAAGACGGCCGACCTTCTCGGGAAAGAGTTCGGCATAAGTGGCGCCGAGAAAAGTGCCATAGGAATAACCGAGGTAGTTCAGGTGGGTATCGCCAAGCACCGCGCGCAGCAGATCCAGGTCGCGGGCGGCGCTCTTCGTGTCGACCGTTCCGAGCAGCGGCCCGGTCTGCTGGGCACATGCCGCCGCGAAGGCATCCGAGGAGGCCGTGAGCTCGGCAATCCAAGCATCCGTACCGCGCTCTGCGGTCGTCAGCCCATAGACGTACTCATCCATCGCCGCGGAGTCGTAACAGGAGACCGCCGAGGAGCGCCCGACGCCGCGGGGGTCGAAACCCACGATGTCAAAGCTCGCCTGCAGGGTGGCGTCCGTCGCATAGTCGAGGGAATCCTTGATGAAGTCATAGCCGGAGCCACCGGGCCCGCCTGGATTCACCAACAGCGAGCCGATTCGCTCGTTGCCGGTGGCGACGTGACGTACCAGGGCGAGCGATATATCCCCGGCGGTCGGGTCGGTGTAGTCGAGCGGCGCAGTGGCCTTGGTGCACTGCAGTTTCTCGCCACAGTCCTTCCACTGCAGCACTTGGCTGTAAAACGGCTCAAGGGTGTCCTTCACCTGCTCGCCGGTGGGGGTGGATTCGGTGGGTGCGGAATTCGTCGCGAAGAGGGTGGTGCATCCGCTGAGAGCGAGTGTAAGGGCCAGGGCGGCGGCCGCGATACTGGTAGCGCGATTGCGTCGGTTCAACGTGTTCCTTTTCCTAGCGTGAAGCGGATGCTGCGGTTCAGGCTACCGAAAGCGGCTGGGAGTGGCTGTGGATGAGGTCACTGCGGGTGACATTACTGTGGGCGACGGATCGCCGACACGAGCATCGCCTCGAGGGCGAGGGCCGGGGCGACGTTGGATTGAATACGCTGGCGTGCCACAGCAATCGCGTCCATCGTGGCGACCGTGGCTGCTGGAGCGCTGGACACACTCGCCGTACGCAGCTCGGCGAGCAACTCACGGTTGATCACAGCTTGTTCCCGGACCAGCTGCACCATACAGATGTCCCGGTACAGCGAAGCAAGGTCAACCAGAATGCGGTCGATGCCGTCATGCAGGCTGCGTTTTGCCCGCCGCTTTTGGTCGTCTTCGAGATCTTTGATCTGGCCGCGCAGCCCCGGTGGTACGGATTGCCCTGTTTCGATTCCGAGCGAGCGCAGCATCCCGTCGCGCTCCGCGGCATCCAGCTCGAGGGTGATCGCCTTCGCATCGTCACCCGCGATCGCGAGCAACCGGGCAGCCGTATTGACGGCCGACGACACCGAACGGATACCGAGGGCCGCGCGCAGGGTCTCCTCACGTCGTGCCCGCGCATCCGCATTGGTGGCAAGCCGCCGGGCCATGCCGATGTGGCTTTGGGCGAGCCGGGCACTGAGCTCTGCAATGGCCGGGTCGACTCCGTTGCGGCGCACGAGCAGGTCGGCGACATCAGCAACACTCGGGACGCGCAGGCGCACGGTGCGCACGCGGGACCGAATAGTGGGAAGCAAGTCTGCCTCGCTGGGCGCGCACAAAATCCACACCGTGCGTTCGGGTGGCTCTTCGAGAGCCTTGAGGAGCACGTTCGACGTGCGCTCGACCATGCGGTCGGCATCTTCGACGACGACGACCCGGTACCGACCGACCGACGGCGAGTACTGTGAGCGGGCGACGGCCTCCTTGACGGTCTTCATCGGGATGATGACGCCCTCAGTACTGAGCACACTGAGGTCGGGGTGGGTGCGCGCGTCGACCTGGCGGGCCGCCGCACGGTCGCCGTCAGGGGTACCAGGGCTCAGCAGTGCCGCCGCGAAAGCAAAGGCAAGGTTGGAGCGACCGGAACCCGGCGGGCCGGTGATGAGCCAGGCGTGCGTCATGGAAGTCGATTCGGCCGTGGCGGAACCGGTACCGGACGGTGCCCGCTGCGCCGCTGCCCGAAAGATGGCGATCGCGTCGGCCTGTCCCGTTAGGTTGTCCCACACTGCCATGAGTCAAGGGTAACCCGCCCCGCCGACACCGCCGCCGACGCGCCTCCCCCGCCTCCCGGGCCGGAACGCGGACCCGTGGCGATGGATCATGGTTCCGGTCGCGCAGGGCAGTAGTCGGCTCCGACGGTTACAGGAGGGGCGCCACCCGTGCGCGGATGCTCGCGGCGATATCTGCGGCGGGGGCTGCGGCATCCAGCACCAGGAACCGGTCGGGTTCGGCGGCTGCCAATTCGAGGAACGCAGCGCGCACACGGGCATGAAAGTCGTTCTTCTCAGCCTCGAGCCGGTCGAAGACTTTATCGTCGGCATCGAGCCGGGCCCGGGCTGCGCGCGAGTCGAGGTCGAGCAGCACGGTCAGGTCGGGAAGCAGACCTTCGGCCGCCCAGAGCGACAGGTCTCGCACCTCAGTGGCGCCGAGAACTCGCCCGGCCCCCTGGTAGGCAACCGAGGAATCCAGATAACGGTCCTGCACGATCACGTCACCGCGGGCGAGCGCCGGACGCAGCTTGGTACCCACGTGCTGGGCCCGATCTGCTGCATAGAGCAGCGCCTCAGCGCGCGGGTCCACTTCGCCGCGGTGGTGCAGCACGATCTCGCGAATCCGGGTACCGACATCCGTTCCCCCAGGCTCGCGGGTGCGCACGACAGTGCGCCCCCGCTCTTCGAGCCAGTCGGAGAGCAGCTGCGCCTGCGTAGTTTTACCGGAGCCGTCGCCGCCCTCGAGGGTGATGAACAGACCGGTCACGACGCCGTCGGCGTGACCGTCGTCGTGGCAGCGGATTCAGCGGCCGAACTGGCCGATTGCCTCACGGCCGCTTTCTTGACGGCCGGCTTCTTCAGGGCCGGTTTTTTGACCAGGGGCGTGCCGTTCAACGCGGCCTTGGCTGCCGCGTTTGCGGCCCGAGTCGCGGCCGCCTTCTTCGCGGTAGCCGCCTTCGCCGCTGCGGTCGGTGCCTTCTTGACTGCTGGCTTCTTGACGGCAGCTTTCTTGGCCGGTGCCTTCGTGCGCGGCGCGGCCGGACCTTTGGCCCGCTTGTCGGCGAGCAGCTCAACGGCCCGGTCGAAGTCGATCTCCTCGATATCCTCCGACTTGGGAATGGTCGCGTTGGTGACCCCATCGGTCACGTACGCGCCGAACCGGCCGTCCTTGATCTTGATCGCCTTGCCACTTTCGGGGTCGGGTGCTTCGAATTCCTTCAGCGCACTCGACGCCCGGCGGGCACCGTACTTCGGCTGCGCGTAAAGCTCGATCGCGCCCGGCAGGTCGATGTCGAAGATCTGGTCTTCGCTCGTGAGCGACCGGGTATCTATGCCCTTCTTCAGGTACGGCCCGAACTTGCCGTTCTGGGCCATAATCTCGGCGCCGGTCTCCGGGTCGAGCCCGACCATGCGCGGCAGGGCGAGTAGGCGCAGCGCCGTTTCGAGGTCGACGGTGGCCAGGTCCATGGATTTGAAAATGGATGCTGTACGCGGCTTGTCGGCGGCGGCCACCTTTTTTGCAGCCGGCTTGCGCTTAGGCTTCGCGACGCTGACCTCGCCGGTGGCGGGGTCGATCGTTTCGACGGGGGCAGCCACAACGACCGGAACATCGGATTCTGCTGCTGCCGGCGTGAGCTCTGTGACGTACGGCCCGAATCGGCCGTCTTTCGCGACGATTTCCTTTCCGTTCTCAGGGTTGAGTCCGATCACCCGGTCCGTGACGACGGGGGCATCGATGAGCTCACGAGCTTTGGTCGCGGTCAGTTCGTCGGGGGCGAGTTCCGGCGGAATATTGACTCGGCGAGGCGGGGCATCCGCTGCCGCGTCGGGGTCGATGACCTCGAGATAGGGACCGTACTTGCCGATACGCAGGGTGATGTCGTTGCTGATGGTGACCGAGTTGATCACGCGCGGGTCGATTTCGCCGAGGTTGTCGATGACCTGGCGGAGGCCCCGGTGCTTGTCGCTGCCGAAGTAGAAACTGGTGAGCCAATCCAGGCGGTTGGCTTCGCCGCCGGCGATACGGTCGAGGTCGTCCTCCATCTCGGCGGTGAAGTCGTATTCGACCAGATCGCCGAAAAACTCTTCAAGCAGGCGCACGACCGAGAACGCGATCCAGTTGGGAACGAGCGACTGCCCCCGCGGCGTGACGTAGCCACGCTCGGTGATGGTCGAGATGATCGAGGCGAACGTCGACGGGCGGCCGATGCCGAGCTCTTCGAGCTTCTTCACCAGGCTGGCCTCGGTGTAACGAGCGGCAGGGGTCGTTTCGTGACCCTTGGCCTCGAGGCTCTGCAGGGTCAGGTTCTGGCCCTCTTCGAGCGGCGGCAGCTTGGACTCGGTCGCGTCCGTCGAAGCGTTACGCTCCTCGTCCTTCGACTCCTCGTAGGCGAGCATGAACCCGCGAAACGTGATGACGGTTCCACTGGCCGAGAATTCGGCGAGCGCGCCCGACGCGGAGGCGTGCTCCGATGTGCCGGTCGGGCCGGCCGCGATAGTGACGGAAGCGGTCGAGCCGGTGGCGTCCTTCATCTGCGAAGCGACGGTGCGCTTCCAGATCAGGTCGTACAGCTTGAAATCATTGCCACGCAGGCTCGACGCGAGCGACGCCGGGGTACGAAAAGTGTCGCCGGACGGGCGAATGGCCTCGTGCGCCTCTTGGGCGTTCTTGCTCTTGCCCTTGTAGGCGCGCGGGGCCTCCGGAACCGTCTCGGCGCCGTAGAGCGTCGCGGCCTGGGTGCGGGCGGCGGTGAGAGCCTGTTGTCCGAGTGATGGCGAGTCGGTACGCATGTAGGTGATATACCCGTTTTCGTACAGCGACTGGGCAACGCTCATGGTCTGGCGGGCGGTAAAGCGCAGCTTGCGCGCCGCTTCCTGCTGCAGGGTCGACGTCGTGAACGGTGCGGCGGGGCTGCGACGATAGGGCTTGGAGGTGACCTTGGTCACCTCCAGCTTCACGCCGGGGCTTTTCAGAGCGATCGTCAGGGCCTGCGCGGCGGAGGCGTCGAGGGTGACGGCCTTCACGCTGGGCTTCAGCACACCGGAGTCATCGAAGTCGCCGCCGGTAGCAATTCGCTCACCGTTCAGTCGTACGAGCTTCGCATCGAACGCCTGGTCATCCTGCGAAGCGGATGCCGCCAGTCGCGCGAGCAGATCCCAGTAGCCAGCGGAGACGAACGCGAGGCGCTCCTTCTCCCGGTCGACGACGAGGCGGGTCGCGGCGCTCTGCACACGGCCGGCGGACAGGCCGGGGCCGACCTTGCGCCACAGCACCGGGGAAATCTCGTAGCCGTAGATGCGGTCGAGGATGCGGCGAGTCTCCTGCGCGTCGACGAGGGCGGTGTCGAGGTCGCGGGTGTTGTCTTTGGCAGCGAGGATAGCGTCTTTTGTGATCTCGTGGAAAACCATGCGCTTGACCGGAACCTTGGGCTGCAGCACCTGCAGCAGGTGCCAGGCAATGGCCTCGCCCTCGCGGTCCTCATCAGTTGCGAGCAAGAGTTCGTTCGCATTCTTGAGGGCCCGTTTGAGCTCACTGACGGTCTTCTTCTTGGCGTCGGAGACCACGTAGTACGGTTCAAAGCCGTTCTCCACGTCGACCGAGAAGCGTCCGAGGGCACCCTTTTTGAGCTCAGGCGGCAGGTTTTTCGGCTCGATCAGATCGCGAATGTGACCGACCGAAGACAACACCTCATAGCCGTCGCCGAGATACGCGGCGATCGACTTCATCTTGGTCGGTGATTCAACAATGACCAGCTTCTTAGTGCCTGGCACCAGACTCCTCTTTATACGTGGTGACCACATGATGGGCCAAGGCACACCATACACACCGGAATGGAGTGCCCGCCTAATCGACGGGCACGTCTCGGCGCGTCACGTTCGCGCACACGGCGCTCCCAGCCACCGCCCAGTTCGCTCTGAGCGAGGTGCAGAGCAACCCCAAACCCTTGCTGTTTGCCTGGCTCAGTGCAGAATAGTCCTATGGGTACAATGACGGCCACATACACCGCGAAGTTGACAGATGGCCCCCTGCAGGGCAAAACAATCACCACGACCTTCCTCGACTCGGGCGATCCTCGGCCCCGCATCGAAATCCCGGCCGACTCCGGCAAACGCTATCTCTACGCGCGCGGCGCCGGCCTGGAGTTTGAGGATTCCGATTCCCCCGGTCGCCCGAGCGCGGTCGAGTACCGTTACCTCGAAGCGCTCCTCTCCTAATTCGTCCCGGCCCGGCTTACCGGGCGTCTCATCAGGGCGGCGGCCCGGCCCGGGCACTCGCGACGATATCTATGCCCTGCACCCGCCGCCCCACCGAAACGGATGCGATCAGCCCCGTCACCGTGCAGCGCGTCACGGTAGTCCCATTCAGCGCGGCCACTGCCTGCGCGGCCTCGCACGGGTACCCCGCGATCGCGCCGGAAGCGGTATCGGCGGCGGCGAGCGCGGCGGCATCGGCCGCGCTCGCGACGGACCGGCCGACCGTGAGCAGTCCGAGTATTAAGATGACGAACGTCGTCAGCAACACGGTGGCAGCGAGTACCGCGAGGGCGAGGATCGACCCCGCTCCCCGCTCGAGCACCTTCCCGGCGGGGTCTGGCGCGTTCGTCGTGTCGTCGCGCGCGGTCATTGGCCGCCGGCCAGGGCGCACGAGTGTGCCTCGAGGGTTAGCCCGGCAAAAATCCCCGGCAGGCTGTGCGCGGTAACTCGAGCACAGACGAAATCGCCGCGGCGCTGCGAAGCCAGGCTGGCCCCCGGCACGCTTTGGAGCACGAGGCCGGTGGCGCGCGCTGCCGTGTCGCCACGGGCCAGCGCACGCGCGGCGCTGGCAGCGGCATCCGTCAGCCGCACTTGCACGCCGACCACCTGCACAGCACCGAGGCAGCAGGCCAGAACGAGCACGACCGCTGGCAGCGCCGTGGCGAATTCGGCGGTCGTGCTGCCCCTGCTACGTGCGCTACCCAATGCTGAGGGCACGTCGCACCAGATCGGTGAGCATTCCCCGCACCTCGTCGCTGCGCAGAATAACGATGAGCAGCCCAGCGAACCCGACCGCGGCCATCGTGGCGACAACGTATTCCGCCGTCGCGGCTCCGGCTTCGTCAGCCAGGGTTTTCAGGGTGGTCTTTGTATACACAGACTCGTCTCCTTCGGCGTCCATCGACGCGGGTTGGGCGGCACGAGCATTTTCACTCTGCTCCCATCCGTCGGCGCACGCCTCGGTATTCGCTCATTTGTGGAGAGTTTCAGAATGTCATCAGGGTGGAGGAGAGCACGCTGAGCAGCAACGGCACCACGCCCACCAGCATGAACGCGGGCAGCACACAGAGGCCGAGCGGCAGCATGAGCGTCACCGAAAGAGTCGCGGCCCGTCGTTGTCCCGCGCTGCGGGCATCGCGACGCAGCTGTTCGGCCTCGCTGCGCAGCAGCTCTGCTGCGGGAACTCCCGCACGCGTCGACAGGCCCAGTATCCGGTCAGCGGAACCACCATCAGCGCCGGGGGCAATGCCGTATCGCTCGGCGGCTGCCTGCACTAACGCCCGCGAACGGTCGATCGACCCGCCACCGGACATGGCAATTGCCATGAGTTCCAGCCGCAGCCCCGGCGTCAGGTCGGGAGGCCCCGCCCGGCGCACCAGGGCACGATTCCAGCCTGCTGCGGCGAGCATCAGGAGAGCGCCGCCACCTAGACAGACCAGCCCCGGCACGGTTAAGAACAGGGTGTGCACGGAATTGAAACCCATCAAACTGCCGAAGACGACGCCGATCACCGGCAGCACCATCACCAGTCGTGCCGTGGCCCGCGGCGCGGCCAGCGCCACTTCCAGATCGCGCTGCACCTGGGCGAGTTCGCGCAACGACCCAGCGAGCTCACGCAGGCACCCGGCCAGAGGCGCACCAGCCTGTGTGGCCACCTGCCAGGCCGCGGCGAGTCCGAGCCAGGCGCTCTCGGCCTGGCCCGCCGCATCGCCATGTCCCCGCGCAGGCCGCCCAGCGGATGCCCGCGCGTCGACGATCCTCGACGCAATCTCCCGGCGTTGCCGGCGCGCCTGGCCGGCGATCGCATCGGCCACGCTGTCACCCCGAGCCGCGGCGCGCGCTGCAGCACAAAGGATAGGTGCGGTACCCGTACCCGCGTGCTTCGAATCGGCCGCCCGGGGCGTGATCGTTGCGGCAACCGGAACCGCCGTCGCGTCCTTGGCGGGCAAGGACCCCTGCTTTCCTCTAACCTCCCGACGAACTGCCCTCACCCGTCTACCCAGCTCCGGCGGCAAGTCGACACTCTGCCGGTCAGCACGAGGCGCTCCAGCCGCAGCCACGTCGTGCACCGGTAACAGATAACCCCAGGCCGACACCGGGGAAACACCGGCCGACAGCAGCACGGCCAGCCGCTGTGTGACCGCGGCGACCTCCTCGATCGGCGGTACCGCATCAGCCCGGCGCATCGTCACACGTTCCCTGAATCGTGGCTGATCGATCTCGGAGCATCAGATCGCTTCGATCGAGAGACGGTCACGGCCGTCGAGGGCGAATCGGCCGACCGCGTCAAGCCTGCGCACCCCGTCGGTGCGTTCCAGGTGCAGCACCAGCCCGATGGCGCTCACCGTCTGCCGAGCAACTGCCGAAGCGCTCATTCCGGCGAGTGAACCGAGCGCCTCCAGTCTGGCCGGAACGTCTTCGAGCGAATTCGCGTGCAGCGTG
Source organism: Cryobacterium sp. Y57 (assembly GCF_002929505.1). GTDB lineage: Bacteria > Actinomycetota > Actinomycetes > Actinomycetales > Microbacteriaceae > Cryobacterium. The sequence continues at coordinate 213,382 of NZ_PJJL01000069.1, read as the reverse complement.
CCCGCTCCCCCGTCGTGCCCGGTGTTGAGCGCGGCAAGCAGCTCGCGAATCTCCGACCCGCGGCACTCGCCGAGCACGAGCCGATCCGGACGCATACGCAGTGCCTCCCGCACCAGCGACTCCAAGCCGATACGCCCGGCCCCCTCCAGGTTGGCCTGCCGGGCCTCGAGGGCCACAACGTGCGGATGCCGAATACGCAGCTCCGCCACGTCTTCGATCGCCACGATGCGTTCGTCGGCGGGCGCTTCGCCCAACAAGGCCGCCAGCAGCGTAGTCTTTCCACTCCCTGCTGCACCGGTGATGAGCAGGTTCTGGCGGCCGTGCACCGCAGCACGCAGCCGATTCAGCCGGGCAGCACATTCCTCTCCCTCGCCAAACAGGCCGGCGTCAGCGAGTGCGCTGAGGCTGCGGTCGGCAGCGTGCGGCAGCCGAATTGACAGCAGTGTTCCCGTGCTCGATACCGGCGGGAGCACGGCGTGTACCCGAATCCCATCGGCCAACCGCACGTCGACGCATGGACTCGCCTCATCGATGTGCCGCCCGCCAAGTGCAATCAGGCGCACAGCCAGCTCACGTACCTCGGCCTCGCCGAGGTGCCAGGCCGGCACGAAGGCGAGACCGTGTCCGGCGTCGATCCAGAGCCCGGAATCCCCATTGACAAACAGGTCCGTGATGTTCGGGGCTGAGGCATAGCCAGCCAGCGGACCCAGCGCGCGCACGTTCGGGCGATCATTGCCGACCACTGCCGAGACTGCGGTCGAGGCTGCTGCCGCAGCGCCGACCCGCGACATGGTGCCAACGGCATCCGTTGTCGTCGTGCGATGCCGAGCGAAATTCGATGATGGCCGTGCAACGATCGAATGTGAAGTGTTCGACCGCGCTGCCCAGGGATCGTCCACGGCGGTCGAGGATGGCGCAGCAGATGCCGGTACCACGTAGGACCGCACGGCAGAACCCGGCACTGCAGAAACCGGCCCGGCAGCAACCGGCACGGTAGAGGCCGGTATGGCGTAGGACGGTACGGCAACGAAAGGCTGACCCATGCCTCGACGGTAGGGCAAGCCGGCCCGATGACAGTTCCCTCGGCACTATCCGTGGACAGCCGGTGGGCCGACGCATCTGGGGAGGAGCCACACCAGTGTGAATCCCTGAGCACAAGCTGAATTGCTCAATCGCTTAAAAAAAGGGGCGGCACCTATTGGGGGGAACAGGTGCCGCCTAGCACCACGCAGATTGGGGGGAACCGTACGCGATGCCGGTCAAAACTTTCGTTCAGACGTGATTTAGTTTACGCAGACGTGCCCAGATTGCAAGTCCAATGTCCTCATTTGTGCTGACACTCGACCGGGGGGTACAAAATCACCCTAAACCGAGGGTTCATTTCTCCGTATCTCGTTTGTGTATACAGAGATTGACCGGAAACCGGTAGGGTTCACTTGAGCTGGCAATGTCCTGCATGCACGTACCGCAAAGGAGCGAATTACACATATGACGGTTAAAATTGACACCCTCCTGCACGAATCGCGTCGATTCGCGCCCACTGCCGAGTTCGCCGCACAGACGACAGCGACACAAGACCTGTACACAGTCTCGCAGAAGGACCCGGCCACGTTTTGGGCTGATCAGGCCCGTAATCTACTGCACTGGCACAAGCCATTCACCAAGACTCTCGACTGGACCAATCCGCCATTTGCGAAGTGGTTCGAAGACGGCGAACTCAACGTCGCGTACAACTGCCTCGATCGTCACGTTCTCGCCGGCAACGGCGACCGTGTTGCGCTGTATTTCGAGGGCGAGCCCGGTGATGCCCGCAGCTACACCTACTCCGAATTGACTACCGAGGTCAAAAAAGCCGCCAATGTGCTGATCGGGCTCGGCGTCACCGCCGGCGACCGTGTGGCCGTTTATCTGCCGATGATCCCCGAGGCTGTCATCTCTATGCTCGCCATCGCCCGCATCGGAGCCGTGCACTCGGTCATTTTCGGCGGGTTCAGCGCTGAAAGCCTGCGTTCCCGCATCGATGACGCCAACGCTGTGCTCGTCATCACGGCCGACGGCGGCTACCGCAAGGGCAAGATCAGCGCCCTCAAGCCGGCCGTCGACGCCGCCCTGCAGACCAACGATTCCTCGGTGAAGAACGTGCTCGTGGTCAAGCGCACCGGCCAGGACGTGCAGTGGAACAACCGCGACATCTGGTGGTCCGATGCCATGGAAACAGCCTCTCCCGAGCACGAGGCGGAGGCTTTCCCCGCCGAGAACCCGTTGTTCATTCTGTATACATCGGGCACGACCGGCGCGCCCAAGGGTATCCTGCACACGAGCGGCGGCTACCTGACCCAGAATGCGTTCACCCACCAGAACGTGTTCGACCTCAAACCCGAAACGGATGTCTACTGGTGCACCGCCGACGTCGGCTGGATCACCGGACACAGCTACGTGGTGTACGGCCCCCTCGCCAATGGCGCGACCCAGGTGCTCTACGAAGGCACCCCCGATTCTCCGCACACCGGTCGCTGGTGGGAAATCATCGAAAAGTACAAGGTCTCGATTCTGTATACAGCGCCGACCGCCATTCGTACGTTCATGAAGCTGGGACGCCAGATTCCCCAGAAGTTCGACCTGTCGAGCCTGCGCGTGCTCGGCTCGGTAGGCGAGCCCATCAACCCCGAAGCGTGGATGTGGTACCGCGAGGTCATCGGCAGCAGCCTGACTCCGATTGTCGACACCTGGTGGCAGACCGAGACCGGATCGATCATGGTTTCGGCTCTCGCGGGGCTCACCGAGACAAAGCCGGGCGCGGCGCAGGTGCCGGTGCCCGGAATCACGATCGACGTGCTCGATGACGACGGCATGCACGTTGGCTACGGAAACGGCGGACTCCTCGTGGTCACGCAGCCGTGGCCGGCCATGCTCCGCGGCATCTGGGGCGACCCGGAGCGCTTCAAGGAAACCTACTGGGACAAGTTTGAGGGCACCCTCGGCGCAAAAGACGGTCCACTGTACTTCGCTGGCGACGGCGCCCGACTTGACCACGACGGTGATATCTGGTTGCTCGGCCGCGTCGACGACGTGATGAACATTTCGGGACACCGCCTGTCCACCGCCGAAATCGAGTCCTCCCTCGTGGCGCATTCCCTCACGGCTGAAGCCGCCGTGGTCGGTGCCGCCGACGAGACCACCGGTCAGGCGGTCGTCGCGTTCGTGGTGATCAAGTTCAGCCAGGCCGAGATCGCATCGCACGAGGACATCGTCAGCATTCTGCGGGCCCACGTCGCCCAGCAGATCGGGGCGATCGCCCGCCCGCGTGACATCTACATCGTCGACGAGCTGCCGAAGACCCGTTCCGGCAAGATCATGCGCCGCCTGTTGCGCGACGCGGCTGAGGGGCGCGACGTCGGGGATGTGACGACCCTCGCCGACACCATGGTGATGAACACCATCACCGCGCAAATGAAAAAATAGCCAACCACTACCTGCACAACCAACGACGGCCGTCTTCCATTGGCACAAGGCGGCCGTCACGCTTTCCCTCCCGAGATCATAACTCCTGCAATTCCCAGCAGCAGTTCGCCAGTTCCCCAATTTTGCAGGGGCTGTTTTGAGCAGTGCGCTCATTGTGCAGGAGTTATGCACGTTCCCGCCCTGAAACCAGCCAGGGGTCCTACTGTGTGGGCATGACCGAAGCAGCGGCACCCGTGCGCGGTCGCCTGGGCCGGCTCGATGCGCTGCGGGGAGTGGCCGCCCTCGTCGTTCTGGCGCACCATGTGTCCATGACGGTGCCGCAGATCGCCGCAGCCTACGAGTCGAGCGTCGGCGTCACGCTCTTTTCCGCTGGGTGGTGGGCCACGCTGTCCCCGCTGAAGGTTTTGCTCGCCGGGCCCGAGTTCGTATTGGTGTTCTTTGTGCTGAGCGGTTTCGTCCTCGTGCGTTCCCCGCTGGCCGCCCGCGAGTCCGGCCCCCGCTATGACTGGAGCGCCTATTACGTGCGCCGCGTCATCCGTTTGACCGTCCCCGTCGTGGTGTCAGTGGGCCTGGCGGTCGTCTGGATTGTTTTGGTGCCGCGCACGGTCGGCGCGGCGGGCGGGCCCTGGCTGGCCCGGCAGGACACGCCAGACCTGGGCCTCGGCAACCTGCTGCGGGAAGTCAGCCTAATTGGCGAAACCCGGCGGCCCGACATCAATCCGCCGCTGTGGTCCTTGGTCTGGGAAATGTGGTTCTCCCTGCTGCTCCCGGTGTTCGTAGCCCTCGCAGCGTTCACCCGCAAACCGGTCAGTCGCCCGATTCGCCGCATTCTGCTCTGGGTTGCTGTGCTGTGTGCACTGGCCAGCATCGGCTATGTCACGACGACCCAGCCGCTCATGTACCTGCCGCCGTTCGCTCTCGGCGCCCTTCTGGCGGCAAACTACGACGAACTGCGAGGCTGCAGCGACCGCCTGGTCGCGAGCGCCACTGGACGGGTACTCGGGTGGACGCTGACCGCACTCGGCCCGTCTCTGCTCGTGGCCTACTGGATGCTGCGCCCGCTGACCAGCGGAGTGTGGAGCGACGCTACTCTCTCGCTGCGGGTGACCGGGGCGTTTATGATCGTGGCAACGGTGGCTTTCTGGCCCGCCTCAGTGTCGGAGCGCGGCCGGGTTCGTGCGCCGAGGGCGCGCCCAGCACTCGACTGGCTGGGATCCATCAGCTTCAGCCTGTACCTCGTGCACTTTCCCATCGTGGTGGCTTTCGCAGTGCTCGCCGGACCCGGCCGCTGGTGGCTTGGCGCTCTCCTGTCGGTGCCGCTCAGCCTGGTCATCGCCCAGCTGATGACCCGGTTTGTCGAGCAACCGGCGCAGGTCCATGGCACGCGAGCCGGGGCATCCGTTTCCGGGCGAATGTCCCGGCTCGCGAACCGTCCGTAGGCGCGGGTCAGCTACGCAAACGCAACAATGAGCTCGACCTCGACCGGGGCGTCGAGCGGCAGCACCGCAACACCCACGGCGGAACGGGCGTGGCGGCCGATGTCTCCGAAAATCTCGACGAGCACGTCAGAGGCACCGTTGACGACGGTCGGCTGACCGGTGAACGCAGTGTCGGACGCGACGAAGCCCGTGACTTTGATCACTTGGGTGATGCGGTCGAGCGACCCGATCACGCTCTTGATGGCGGCGAGGCCGTTGAGCGCGCAGGTGCGGGCATACTCCTGGGCGTCGGCAGCCGGAACGAGGCCGTGGCCGTCGCCGACCTTGCCAGTGGCGGGCAGCGCGCCAGAGACCATGGGCAGCTGGCCGGCGGTGTAGACGAAACCATTGCTGATCACGGCGGGCAGGTACGCGGCGACCGGCGGAACGACGCTCGGCAGTTCGATGCCCAGTTCGGCCAGGCGTGCTTCGATATGCGACATGATTATGCGTCTTCCTTGGGGGCGAGCGGGCGTTTCAGGTACGCAACCAGGCCGCCTTCAGGGCCGGTGACGACCTGCACGAGCTCCCACCCGTCAGAGCCCCAGTTGTTCAAAATGGCGGCCGTGTTGTGGATCATCAACGGCGTTGTGAGGTACTCCCAGGCGGGCATGTGACTCCTATTGAGGCGGGTATTCAGATTTGTCGCTTACGCTCAAGTGTATGTCTGCCAAAAATCGAACCGTGAGCGGGGCTCTGGGGGGGTTCCTGGGTCTCGTCGGAATGAGTGCCGTTGCCGGCATTCTCGTGACCGCCGCCGTCGCCCCAGCTGTCGCCCTGTCCGGCATGGCCGCTACGAACACCATCAACGTGTTCGACAGTCTGCCGGAGTACCTGTCCATCGATCGGCTCGCCCAGAAGAGCAACATCTACGCGTCCACCAACGCCGAGGATCCGGTAGGCACCCGCGTGCTCCTCGCCTCGTTCTACGAGCAGAACCGGGTCGATGTCCCCTCCGACGCGATCAGCCAGTTCGCCAAGGACGCTGCGATCGCCGGTGAAGACCCGCGGTTCATGGAGCACGGCGGCGTAGATATCCAGTCCAGCTTCAACGGTGCCGTGCAGACCCTGGCCGGCGGTGAGACCCGCGGTGGTTCGTCGATCACCCAGCAGTATGTCAAGAACGTGCTCATTCAAAAGTGCGCGGTCATGACCGATGCCGACGAGGCAGCTGCGTGCTACGACGATGCCACCAAGCCCACCGCTGACCGCAAGCTGCGCGAAATGCGCCTGGCCATCGGTATAGAGAAGAAGTACGAAAAAGCAGATATTCTGCGCGGCTACCTCAATATCGCCGGCTATGGCGGAACGGTTTATGGTATCGAAGCCGCCGCGAGCTACTACTTCAATACCACCGCGCTGGCCCTGACGCTGCCGCAGGCGGCGAGCCTGGTATCGATTGTGAATAACCCGGTCAAGTTTCAGCTCGACCGCCCCGCCAGCGAGACCAACGGCGCGGCCAACGGCTACGCCAACAATAAATCTCGGCGCGACTATATTCTCAAGGAAATGCTCAAGTACGACAAGATCGCTCAAGCCGACTACGACGCGGCCGTCGCGACGCCGGTCGAGCCCGTCATCACCGTTCCGAGCACCGGCTGCCAGACCGCCGGCGATAACGCGTTTTTCTGCGACTATGTGATCAAGATCCTCAAGAACGATGTGACCTTCGGCGCTACCGAAGAGGAACGCCTGGCCAACTTCGCTCAGGGCGGCTTCAACGTCTACACCACCCTCGACCTCGACCTTCAGTCCACCGCCGTCGCTGCGCTCAACGCCAACGTTCCCAAGACCTATAACGACTGGAACATCGGCGGCGTGGTGTCCAGTGTGCAAGTCGGCACGGGCAATGTTCTGGTCATGACCCAAAACAAGGACTACAGCCAGGATCCGGACGTTCAGGCCACGGGCGCCAACTACACGAGCCTCAATTACAACACCGACTTCGCCTACGGTGGGTCGAGCGGGTTCCAACCCGGATCAACCTACAAGGTATTTACGCTGGCCGAGTGGCTCAAAGAAGGCCACGCTCTGACCGAGCGCGTCGACTCCCGGCGCAAGTCCAACTGGGGCAACTTTCAGGACAGTTGCCTCGGCGTAAGAAACTACGACAACGACGTGCCGCCCTTCAACCCGCGCAACGACTCCAACGAGGCCGGTACCAATTATTCCGCCTTGCAGTCCACCACCGGCTCGATCAACACGGGTTTCATCGGTATGGCCAAAAAGCTCGACCTGTGCGGCATTCGCAAAACGGCCGAACTCTTTGGCGTGCACCGGGCCGATGGGACCGACCTCAAACAGGGCGCCGCATCGGTGCTCGGCACCAACGAGATTGCACCGCTGACCATGGCGGCGGCTTTCGCCGGAATCGCCAACAACGGCATGACCTGCACTCCGGTCGCGATCACGAAGATGATCAGTTCCGATGGCACCGAACTTCCGATCCCCGCGTCGACCTGCACGCAATCGGTTGAACCCGGCGTTGCAGCGGGCATGCAGTACGCCATGAAAACGGTCATGACCAATGGAACAGCCACAGCATCCAACCGCAATACATCTCCCCGACTTCCCATGATCGGTAAGACCGGCACCACTGACGGCGCCAAGGACACCTGGATGAGCGGCGCCACCACCAAGGTTGCCACCGTCGTCGGCGTGGTCAACGTCGGCGGAAACAACTATAAGAATCAGCGCAGCGGTAGGAACAATTTGTTCGGCAAGCAGGCCGCCACGGCGCGCCACCGCATCTGGCCGATCGTCATGTCGGCGGCCAACGCGAAGTACGGTGGAGACGACTTTCCCGAGGCGTCGTCGAACGTGATCAACGCGGTGTCCGTTCCGGTTCCTGACGTGCGCGGCAAGTCGATGGCGGAAGCTAAGACTACCCTCGAGGCGGCCGGCTTTTTGTTCGTCGACGGTGGCGCGACCAGTTCAGAGCTGCCCGCCGGAACCGTGGCCAGTACCGATCCGGCCGGCGGGTCGGCATCCACTCGCGGTGCCACAGTCACCGCGAGTTCAAGCGATGGCACGGGAGTTACGATCCCCTCAGTGATCGGCAAGAACGAAGCGGATGCGCGCAGTACTCTGACCGCCGCTCCCTTCGGTTTCACCGTAGCCAAGACTGAACAGCCAACCACGAACAAGGCGCAGGACGGTAAGGTCATGGCTATCCAGCCGGGCGAGGGAACGGCCGGCCGGCCCGGCGACGCCGTAACCATCGTCATCGGTAAGTACACGGCGCCTGCCCCCGCACCCGCACCCGCCCCCGCCCCCGCCCCCGGTCAGGACGATGGCGGCAATAACGGCAATAACGGCCAGAACGAATGACCGCACTTCGCCCCCTCGGCGAGGGTGGACGACTCGTCGGCGCGTTGCTGGCGTCGGCGGGCGCGGTTGGCCTGACCGCCTTCGCCTGGGGTGCGCTCGTGGAGCGGAACCGTTTCACGCTGCGTGAGGTGAACGTTCCGGTGCTCGCGCCGGGGTCGACACCTATTCGGGTGCTGCACCTCTCCGACCTGCACATGGCTCCGTGGCAGAAGAACAAGCAGGAGTGGGTGCGCAGCCTCGCTTCCCTGAAGCCCGACCTCGTCGTCGATACCGGTGACAACTTAGGTCATGAAAACGGCGTCAGTGGCATCGAGTACGCTCTCGCACCGTTCCGGGGCATTCCCGGCGTCTTCGTCAACGGCTCCAACGACTACATCGGACCGCAGGTGAAGAATCCGTTCACCTACTTCGGCGGGCCGTCGAGCCGGCGCACCGTTCGCCGGGAAGAGCTCGACACCGATGCGCTGCGCCGCGTGTTCGCCGATCTCGGTTGGACGGATATCAACAACGCCGCCGATTCTCTCGACCTGAAAGACACCCACGTGGAGTTCTTCGGCGTCGATGACCCGCACATCGGGCGGGACCGGCTCGACCTGATCACGCGTGCGATCGACGACCTGCGGGCCAACGATCCGCTCGGCGACGACGTCTGGCCCGACCCTGAAGAAGCCGCAGCCCCGCGGTCCACACTCACCGTCGGTGTTGCTCACGCGCCCTACCAGCGGGTGCTGAACTCTTTTGTCAACCATGGCGCCCAGCTGATTCTGGCTGGCCACACCCACGGCGGCCAGGTCTGCGTGCCGGGTTTCGGCGCGCTCGTGACCAATTGCGATATTCCGCGGCGCCAGGTCAAGGGCTTGAGCCTGTGGAACCATGGCTTGCGTACGGCATTTTTGAACGTCTCGGCTGGCCTGGGAACTTCTATTTACGCACCCGTACGCTTCGCCTGCCCGCCCGAGGCGACGCTGCTCACGCTCACCTCCGCCTAACTGCCGACTCAATTCGTCGGGGAAGGGTGAGAGCGCCTATACTGAGTGAGGCCCACGGGCCATCGGGGTATGGCGCAGCTTGGTAGCGCGCGTCGTTCGGGACGACGAGGTCGCAGGTTCAAATCCTGTTACCCCGACCGCAGTAGATACTAATGGCCGAAAGTACAACACAACCCCCCAATCCAATCGAGTGGGGGGTTGTGTTGTACGCTCACCTGTCGGCACCGGCCTTACTCCTGCCGGGGATCGCCGGGAGACCGGCGCGAAACGGATCTCGCGCATGATTTCTCAGCCCGCCGCCCGACGGCGTCCGACGTGCCACGTCGGGCGTGGCAGGCCCTGATCGTGCTTCTCGCCGGCATGTTCATGGCGCTGCTGGATACGACCATCGTGAACGTTGCGCTTCCGAGCATTCGCACGAGCCTCGACGCCAGCGAGGCCACTCTGTCGTGGATTATCTCCGGCTACGCCCTCGCCTTTGGCCTTGCGCTCATCCCGGCCGGCCGGGTCGGCGATCGCTATGGCCACAAATGGGTCTTCTTCATCGGCCTGGCACTGTTCACTATTGCGAGTCTCGCCTGCGGTCTCGCCCAAAACGACCTGCAGCTGATCATCGCCCGTGTTATGCAGGGCCTGGCCGGAGGCGTGTTCGTATCGGCGATCACCGCCGTTATCCAGCTGATGTTCCCACCGATGGCCCGAGGCAAGGCCTACGCCATCATGGGCTTGGTCATCGGCGTCTCCTCCTCGCTCGGCCCCATCGTCGGCGGCCTGATCATCGAGGCCTTCGGCGTCGACAACGGCTGGCGCCTGGTCTTTTGGGTGAACCTGCTGATCGGCGTACTCGCCCTCGTCGCCACCGTCTTTCTCCTGCCCGGTGGCGCCGCACTCCCCCGAGCCAGACAGGTGTCCCGTACGGGCACCGACTGGCTCGGACTCGCGCTCATCTCCGCTGGCCTGGTCGCCTTCCTGGTCCCTCTGATTGAGGGCCAGGATCACGGCTGGCAGCTCTGGAGCGTTTTCGCCCTCGCTGCCGGCGTACTGCTCGTGGTGGCTTTTGGCGCCTGGGAAGTCTCCGTCGCGAAACGTGACCGCAGCCCACTCGTACCTCCGCACCTGTTCACACACCCGGCATTCACCGGCGGAGTCATTCTCGCGCTCCTGCTCGTCTTTGCCCTGCCGAAGCGCGTCTTGGACAAGAGCCCGGCCGCAGCCGCCGAGTAGTGCAAACCCGATTAGTAACCAGGAGATGTCATGACCGCGATTCAACGACGTCGACACAGGCGGCTACGTGGCTGCGCCCTGTGGGTCATGCTGGCCTACCTTGTCGCCCTCACTCTGATCGCTTTCTGGCCCACGCCCGTCGACCGGAACGTGCACGGGTCGATCGGGGCTTTCGTGACCTGGCTACACGGGCACGGGATGCCGAATCGGTTTGGCTACGACACCATTGAGTTCACCGCCAACATCGCGCTGTTCATTCCTATCGGCCTGCTCGTCGTGGTGCTCGCCGGAGCGCGGCGCTGGTGGCTCGGCCCGGTGATCGGCGCCCTGATCAGCGCCATGATCGAGCTCGGCCAGGTCCTTTTTCTGCCCGAGCGCTTCGCGACCGTCAGCGACCTCGTAGCCAACAGTCTCGGGGCGGTATTCGGCATGGTTCTGGCGCTGATCGTGCTTCGTCTCGCTCTGGGGCCGCGCCCCGCGCGCCGCACAATCCAACGTCGATAACTGTCGGATTGGACCTCGTCGATTCACTCTGCTAGCTTATGCAGCATGGACCGTCGAGGGTTTCTCACTTTGTCAACGGCTGGCGCAGCTACGCTGGGTTTCGGTGCGCTCGGCGCACCCGTCGCGTTCGCTGCCACCGCCCCGAAACTACCGGGAGAGGTGTCACGCCTCTCCAACGTGCTTACCCAAAAGGGGAGAAAGCTCTACGACAATATCGAAGTAGACATCGGCGGTGATCGGGCCCGCCTGTTCATTCCGCAGACCATCTCGATGAACTCGGCGAGCGCTGTCGGTGCTGTCTGGTTCTACCATGCAGCATCCAGCTCGCACAACGCGCTCAACGGCGGGTACAAGTATCCCGGTGAACTCGTTGTCGATCAGAACACCATCGCCATCTGCATCAATGCCTCTGGCGCCCAGTACACCAACTCCATCGCCACGACGGCGCAGAAAAATGCCTGGACCTACCTGAGCGCGCTCTACACCGTGCGCCGCAATTTTCTGCGCGCCACCTCCTTTGGCGGATCGCTCGGCTGCTACACCTATGGCAAGAAGCTCATCCCGTACATCCGCGGCCTATACCTGGTGAACGGGCTCTATGACAACGAGTGGCTCTACGCCTACGACACCAAGAACCAGGCGCGCGTCGGAGACGCCTACGGCAACGATCCCGCCCTGATCAAGGCAACCAACCCCGCACGCATCAGCGCGACACCCTGGACCAACAGCCGGGTCAAGGTGCTCGTCTCCGATGACGCCCACCCCGATAACGTCGTCCTGCCGAGCAGAAACGGCCTCGCCCTGATCAATAAGATCAAGCCGGTCGCCGCCGATACCCAAGTGATGTACCACACGCTCGGCCACGAGACGCCGGGCTTTGCCCACACCGACATGATCAAAACCTTCGCTCAGTGGTCGATCTGATAGGGAGGTACCAGTGGGCAGCGAGATCGATCGCACCAGAGTCGACTGGGTCGACGGCGCAAAGGGTATTGCGATTTTACTCGTCGCCCTGGCGCATGCGGTGCAGTGGACAGTCCTTTCCGGCCTGGCCCCCGAACTGTGGAACAAGATCAACCTCGTCTTCATCGTGTTTCGCATGCCGCTGTTTTTTCTCGCCTCCGGCCTGTTCGCCGCGTCGATCATCACACGCACCTGGCCCACTCTCTGGCGCACCCGACTGAGCCTGCTGGTCTGGGCGCTGCTGCTGTGGACAGTCATCCGCTTTGGCTATTTCTCCCTGCTGCCAAACCCCGCGGGCTTTGACGAGACCAACCCGGTCGATCTGCTGCTCGCCCCGTTGCGGCCCAGCAACGGCCTATGGTTTCTCTACGCCCTCGCCCTGTTCTTCATCGCCTCAAAACTCATGCGAAACCACATCGACTGGCGAGTGCAAATCGGCGTCGCTGCCGTGCTGTCGGCATTGTTCTTCGCTCGCGCTGACACCGGTAACATCGCCTGGAACGGCATCGGCCGATACTTCGTGTTCTTCCTTCTCGGCTGCTACCTGCGCGAGCAGATCCTGACCTTCGTCAATCGGCCCAGCCGGTCGGGCGCCCTCTGGCTCGGCCTCGGTTTCGGCGTAACCTTCCTGGTACTGGCCGGTGTGATTCTCATCGTCGACGCCCGGGCACCGTTCATTACGGGTACCCTCATGCTGGTGAGCCTGCTGGCCCTCGGCGCCGGCCTCCTCGTGGCCCGGTTTCTGGTGGGGTTCCGGGCGTTCGACTGGCTGACCTACGTCGGCCGCAACACCCTCCCGATCTACGTCGTGCACGTTTTGTTCGTCTCAGCCTTGACCAGCCTGCTGCTGCTCGCCCGCGGCCAGACCTGGCTCGACCACCTCGGCCCGGTACTGCCCCTGCTCGTCGCCGGTGGCGCGGTCGCCGCCTCCCTGGCTTTCTGGCACCTTGTGCGCGACCGTCCGGTGCTGCGCTACGGATTCGCTGTGCCGGCCTGGTTCTCCGGTCGCGCTCCCGCGGGGAGCGTAACGGGGAAAGCGGCGGCGTCCGTTTCGGCCGAGGCGGCAGAATCCACAGAGCGGATGCTGCCACGAAGCGATTGAGACGAGCTCGCCGGCGACAGCGCGTGCTGGTCGTGCTCACCGGCCTGGCGCTCCTGATCGCGGGGCTTCTGGCCGTCACCACTCGGACCGTCATGTTTCTGCGCGAGGATGCGCCACACCGGGCCGAGGCCATCGTCGTTCTTGGCGGACTCGGCAGCGCAGCCGTCGTTGCGAAAGCCGTGGACCTCGCCGAATCCGGATACAGCGGCAGGATTTTCATCTCAGACGCATTCGGCGGTGACACTCGCCCGGCACATCTCTGCGCGCGAGCCGTTCCGATACCCGGCACGATGATCAAAGTGCAGTGCTTCGACGCGCACCCGACCACGACCCGCGGTGAAGCCGAAGCGATTACCGCGTTCGCGACCGTCCACGGATGGAATCGGGTGATCGTGGTCACCTCGAGCTACCACGTGAGCCGAGCCCGGGTGCAGATTGGCCGGTGCTACGCCGGTTCCCTCGCCGTGGTCGGCGCCCGGCAGCCGATGGATCCGCTGAAATGGGCTTACCAGTTCGTCTACCAGAGCGCCGGTTTCGTCAAGGCGTGGATTACGCCGGCTTGTTGACCTGAAACCCCTCGGCGATTGAGTCGACCCGCTGGCGGTACGTTTCGCCGACCATATCAGCCTCGGCCGGCCACCCGGCAAGCCCCGCGTGGAACTCGGGCCAGTTCTTGATCGGACGGGCCGGAACGCCGGCCACGATGGTGCCGTCCGGCACGGATGCGGTGACCACCGACCCTGCTCCCACCACGCACCGGTCGCCGATTCGCACGCCCGGCAGCACGGTGACACCGGCACCGATGAAGACGTCGGAGCCTACCCGAATCGGCGCAAACCGGTAGCGGCGGCCGCGCTCATCCCGGTAGAGCCAGCCGGATCCGTCATGGGTGATGAATGTCACGCCAGAACTGATCGTCACGCGATCACCAACGGAGATGAGCCACGGCTCCGACGTGATGATGTCGGAGAGGATGCGGCATCCGGCGCCGATCTGCACACCCAGGGCACGCATGGCGTACACCCGGCCCCGGGTGCTTCGCTGAAATCTATAGGCAAGACGGGAAAATTTCACCGTAAAACTCCACTTCTTTGGTGATTCAGGCTTTCAGCGACCCGCTCAAAGTATCGGTTTTCGGGCGGCCGCGCTGGCGCTGAGGAAAATTCACGTGTTATCGTTGCCGCTACTCCACTGGCGCTGCGCGACACCCGATCCATCCACTGCGCCACTACAATCCGAGGCGGCCGATGTTCGATTCCACTCTGCGCCGATTGCGCAGCACGCCGGTCATCCTGATTGCCCTCGCCGCCCTTTTCGTCATTGTGGCGAGCATGGTTCTGCCGCGATTCATCACCACCGTCGGCATCATTCCATTGACCCTGCTCGGCTTCGCCGCCGCCACCACCCTGTTCCTCCTGCCGGCGCACATCCTTCCCGCCGTAGCGCTGGTCACGTTCGCACTGATTCCGGCCCGCATCCTGCCGCAGGACGGCCCAATCGGCGCCCTGCCGCTGACCACCATGATTATCGTGATCTGGGCATTGCGTCGCCTGCTCCCCACGAAAACGGATGCCCAGCCCGCGACGCCATCCACCCCCTTTCGGTCAGCCACCCGCTACTTCGCCCTGATCTTTTTGGTCTGGACGCTGTTCACCCTCGCGCGTACGCCCGATCTGCAGGCGAGCCTCGGCTGGACGATCAGCTTCAGCGCGGCCGTTCTCCTGCCCCTGTGTATTGGCACCAGCACTCGGGAGGCGTATTGGATTCGCCGCACCTGGCTACTGCTCGGCGCCTGGCTCGGCGCCTACGCCGTCCTCGAAAGCGTGTTGCGCTTCAATCCGATCTGGGGCACCCTGTTCTCGGCGCTCGGCCTCACCGACCATCAACACTGGTCGGTGTATCGGGCCGACGCATCGTTCGGGCATCCGCTCTTCGCCGCCCTGTTCCTGGCCGTGGCTTGTGCACTAGCCATTGGCATCTGGCTACAGGAGAGTTCCAAACCCGCCCTGGCCGCGGCCGTTTTCAGCGGTCTGGGCCTCGTCGCGACCGTCTCGCGCGGCGCCATTCTCGCCGCGGCAATCGCCGTCGGCTTTGCGTACACGGTATCGCTCCTGCTGCGGGGCGAAAAGCGCTGGGGTAAATTCTCCCTGCTCGCCGTGCTCATGGTCGTCGCGGTCGTGGGATTGTTCCAGTTCGATGCGTTCACCGCCCGCAACAACTCGGTCGAAGCCGAACTCTCGTCGCAGGCCCGCGACCTCGGCGTCTGGGTGTCAGTGCAGGCAGCCAACCTCACCGGCTGGATCGGCTCGGGCCCCGGCACCTCGGGCATCACCGGGCGGATGTTCAACGACGTCACCATCGAGAATTCGCTCTTGCAACTGCTGATCAGCCTCGGATTGCCCGGCGTCGGACTGTTCCTGCTGATGATCGGCTCGGCCGTCGCGCACGCGCTATCGCGCCGAGCCGTCGGCGCGGCAGCTGCGCTCCTGGCGTACACCGTATGTATTGCCGGTTTCAACGCCATCGACGCCCTGCGCCCGATGCACCTACTGCTCGGCTGCCTGCTCATCCTGGCCCTGAATCCGACGCGAGCGGATGCCGCTGGCCCACACGAACCCGGTCGTGCGGTGAGCGCTCGGAGGGGGTCCGTGCGCCCCAAACGGGGGTACGCGAGGCTCTAACGCAGGAAAGACTCGCACGCTACGCTAAACCGATAGATTCTCAGTTAATTCCGGTTCTCACCGGTCCGTGAGGGGTATGGACGTGATTACTACAAGGGCGAAAAATATCACCGTGTTGCAATCGCTGAGTCCGCCGGATGGCACCACGCGGTACGTCAATCAAGTGGTCGACGGCGCACCGCCCGCCGTGACCATGCGATTCTTTTCTTGGCGCACTGCGCTGCTCGGCCGCTATGACGTACTTCACGTGCACTGGCCGGAGCTGCTCATTCGCGCCCCGCGACCGCTGAAGGCGCGGCTGCGTCGCGGCGCGCTCTACGCGCTACTGCTGCGCGTGCGAATGCAGCGCATTCCGATTGTGCGCACCGCACACAACCTGACCCCGCACGAAGCCGGCGCGAGCGCCGAAACACGCGCGCTGAACGCGCTCGACGCCCGCACTGCACTGGTAATTCGTCTCAATCCGACCACACCGGTTGAACCCGAGTCTCGGGCGGTCACCATTTTGCACGGGCACTATCGCGACCGTTTCAGCGGCATGACGCGGCCCGAATCGGTGTCAGGGCGCCTCCTCTATTTCGGCCTGATTCGGCCGTACAAGGGAGTTGAAACGCTGCTGCAGGTGTTCCGGGCACTGCCGGTCCCTGACCTGACCCTGCGCATAGTCGGAAGACCATCAAGCGGGCTCGAAACAGTCATCGTCACCGAGGCCGCGCAGGATTCGCGCATCAGCTCGGTGTTGCGCTTTGTCTCCGATGAAGAATTGGTGGCTGAGGTCGGATTGGCCGAGCTGGTTGTCCTGCCCTATCGCGAAATGCACAATTCGGGCGTGTTGCTCGTAGCACTCTCGCTCGATCGATCGGTGCTCGTGCCGTCGACGCCGTCGAACCTCGCCCTGGCCGACGAAGTCGGGCCCGACTGGATTTACCTCTATGACGGCGAGCTCACAGCCGAGATTCTCGGCGACACCCTCAAGCGGATGCGTGCCGCCGGCGCCCACCGGCGCCCACAGCTTTCCGGACGGGATTGGAAGACGCTCGGCCTGCAAAGTTATCAAACCTATCTGCGTGCCTTGCAGCTGACTGGGCGCACGGTGCGCGCTGGGCGGAATATCCGTTGACCGCGACGATGCCGCCTCACCCTCCCGACGTTCCCGGCGTTCCCGGCGTTCCCGGCGTTCCCGGCGAGCCTCGCTCGACGGCGGGTCTCGGCCGCGCCGCGGGGCGGGGGGCATCGACCACCCTGGTCGGCCAGCTCATTCGCATCGGCGTGCAGCTCGGCGGCATCGTCGTGCTTGGCCGACTACTCGATCCGAGCGACTACGGGCTGGTCGCCTCCGTCGCCGCGATCATCGGGGTCGGCGAGGTGCTGCGCAACTTCGGGCTGTCATCAGCGGCCATTCAGGTGCGCGACCTGACCCGGCACCAAAAAGACAACCTGTTCTGGATCAACAGCCTGATCGGGCTTGCACTCATGCTGCTCGCGGTGCTGTGCAGTCCGCTCATCGCCACCCTATACGGCGACGATCGACTCGTGCTGCTCACCCAGGTGCTCGCCGCAACGTTTCTGCTCAACGGCCTCGCCACCCAGTTTCGTGCTGATCTCAACCGCAATTTTCACTTTGCCGCCCTCACCGGATCGGAGATCGGCGCTCAGGTCGGCGGCCTCGCGGTTGGCATCGTGATGGCGCTGAATGGTTTCGGCTACTGGGCTCTGGCTGGGCTGCAGATCAGCCAGGGCATTCTGACCATCATCATTCTCGTTCCGGTCACCAACTGGTTTCCCGGCTGGTATCACCGCACCACGCCCATGCGCCATCTGATCGTTTTCGGGTCGAACCTGGCCGGCACACAGTTGCTCGGCTATGCCAGCCGCAACACCGACACGGTTGTGATCGGCGCCACGCTCGGCGCCGGCCCGCTCGGCCTGTATAATCGGGCCTTCCAGCTACTGCTGCTGCCGCTCAACCAGATCAACGGTCCGTCCACCCGGGTGGCCCTGCCGGTGCTGGCCCGATTGCAGGACGACCCACCCAAGTACGACCGGTTCATTCTGCTCGGGCAGACCATCATGCTGCACGCGGTCACCATGGTGCTCGCTTTCTCCTGCGCCCAGGCCCTGCCGATCATCAGCATCGCCCTCGGCAGCCGCTGGCTCGGTTCGGCTCCGATCTTTCAAATTCTCGCTATTGCCGGGTTCTTCGAGGCTGCTGCCTATGCGACCTACTGGGTGTTCCTGTCAAAGGGTGCCACCAAGCAGAACCTGTATTTCGCCCTCACCACCCGGCCCCTGCTGGTGGTGTTCGTGCTGGTCGGTTCACTCTGGGGCGTTTACGGCGTCGCTGCCGGGTATTCGATCGGCGTCGCGCTGATCTGGCCGATCGGCCTGTGGTGGATCAGCCGGGTGACGAATGCCCCCGCATGGTCGATGTTCCGAGCCGGCGCGCGCGCTGTTCTCGGCTACGGTTTCGCGACCGGAATCAGCTGGACCTCCGTGCAGTGGATCCCGATCGATCTGCCATTCGCGCGCGTCGCCCTCGGCGGGGTCGCCTTGCTCGCGGCGGTCGGCTTCGTCATGCTGATCTGGCCGACCTTTCGCCGGGATGTGCGCGGGATCACCCAGGCCCGCAGCTTTCTGTGCTCCGCGAAATCGTCGAAAGAGGGCCCCGTCGGCGCGACCGTTGACACCGATCACCCGGCGTTTGCCCCCACCCCCTCTCGTGTCCGAAAAGCAGGGCGCACCCACCTGCGCATCATCCGCCGGCTGGACCGGGTGGTACACGGCCTGGCCGCGGCATCCACCCTGCCCTTCCTGCGCGATCGTGCCGCCCTGAAACGCGCGACCAACCGGCTGCGCCCGTTCGATACGCGCAGTGAGCGCGCTCACGTGCTCGTCGCCCCACCCGGGGAGGGCAATATCGGCGACCAGGCCATGGTCGAAGCCTTTCTCGAAAATGTGACGGGACAAGTTCAGGTGCTCGTGCGGCGGTCGACCGACGTGCAGATTCCGTCGCAGCATACCTGGCGGGCGCAACTCGTTCCGATTCCGCACCTGATCTACGGAAAGGGGCGGGTGCACCGGCAGGCCATGGCGATGCTGGCCCCCGTACTCCGCAGCGCCCTGTCACTGACCGTGATTGGCGCGGATATTATGGACGGCGCATATAGCGTGCGTGCCTCCGCCCGGCGAGCGGATGTTGCGAGCCTCGCGCGCAGCGTCGGCGTGCAAGCGCGTATCCTCGGCTTCAGCTGGAACGGCCACGCCAACGTGGGGGTGCGCCGGTCTCTCGCCCGGGCCGGGCGAATGGGAACGCGGTTACAGCTGCGCGACCCCACCTCCAGCGAGCGCGCCCGCACCGATCGATTCGACACCGTGGTCGACGTCGCCGACGCCGTGTTCGCGGCCCGGACCAGCTGCACTCTCGCCAAAACGGAATATCTCGGAGCCACGCCGGCCCGCTATGCCGTCGTGAACGCTAGCGCACTGGTCGGCCGCAGTTTCGACCAGACCACAGAGTACGCCCGGATCGTGACGGCACTCCTGGAGGCGGGGCTTCAGGTAGTGCTGCTGCCGCACGTCATGCGCGCCAGCGGCGACGACGCGGCCGCCTGCCGGGCCGTGTTCGATCGCCTGCCCAATACCGACGGGGTGATACTGGTGAACCGGTTGCTGACCCCGGCCGAAGTGCGCGGATTGTGTGCCGGCTCCGAAATCGTACTGACCGGGCGCATGCACCTCGCCGTGCAGGCCATGTTCCACGGGGTTCCCGCCGTTGCGCTGTCCACCCAAGGCAAGGTCGCGGGCATGATGCGACTCTTTGACACGCAGGAACTGTGCATCGAGCCGGGTGGCGACCTGGCTCGACGCATGATTCCGGTGGCGCTATCGGTGCTGGCCGATCGGCAGAGGTATCGCGACCGTTTGGCTGCGCGACTGCCCGAGGTGCGGCGCCTGGCCGCCCTGAACTTCTCGGGGTTGCCGAATGCCACGCATTCCCATCCCCCGGCCCTCACGGCCCCGAGTCCGACTTCCCACAGACAAGGTCCCGCATGACGCTTTCCTCGCAAACCCCACCCGACTATGCGCGCGGGGATCCCGCCCTGCGCCGCATCCTCTTCGTGATTCCGTCACTGCACGGTGGCGGGGCAGAATTTGTGGCCCGCACCTGGATGGGCTGGCTCGCCGACCAGGGCTACGAGGTGGCTGTCGTGCTGACCTCCGCCGCAGTGAAGCCGGAGTACCTACCCGATGGCGTGGCGTCATCCTCCCTGTCCGGGCAGCGCGGCCACCTGCAGAAGGCCACCGCGCTTCGGCGGCGCCTGCTCGACTGGCACCCCGACGTGGCGATATCGCTGCAGGCCCACCCGAACCTGGTGCTCCTGACCGCTGCCCACCTGATACCGGCCCGTCTGCGCCCCCGCGTGCTCGTAAGTGAACGCAACCTGGTATCGCTCGGGTTACCCGGATCGAATCTTGCCCACCGGGTGAAAATCTGGTTTGCCAAGCGCCTGTATCCGTGGGCCGACCACGTGATCGCCATTTCGCATCCGGTCGCCGCTGAGATGATCGCCGCTTTCGGAGTGCGCGGTGACCGCATCACCGTCGTCGCCAATCCGGCAACGGCAAAACTACGCGGCACCCGGCGTGGGCTGGGCACGACGGCGGCCCATGTGCAGGTCGGGGGCGACGACGGCACGGAATTGGTCGAGCCGGGGGGAACCACGATCGTGGCGCGATCCGAACGCCGCCCAGGATCAGGCAATGGCATTCAAATTGTGCTGGCCTGCCGGCTCGTGGCGCAGAAGCGGCCGCTGCTCGCGATCTCGGCCGCCGCCGAGCTTGCCCGTCGCGGCGTGGATGTCGAGGTCGTCTCGTTCGGTGGCGGTCCCCTGCTCAACGACGTACAGGCCGCGGCTCGGCAGGAGAACGTGGCCTTTCACCATCGAGGCTGGGTCGAAAACTGGTTCGACCACTTCGCCGACAACTCGGTGGCGCTGCTCACCTCGAGCCGGGAGGGTTTTGGCAACGTGCTCGTTGAAGCGGCTGCGGCCGGCTATCCCTCGGTCGCCGTTTCGGGGGCGCTCGGGGTAGCGGATGCGATTGTGCCCGGCATCACAGGCGAACTCGCGCTGTCCGCGCATCCGGCGGACCTTGCCGACGCCATTCTGCGGGCGGTGGATCTCCCGCTCAAGCACATCGAACCCTGGCTGGCTCGGTTTTCGGAGGAAGCGAGTGGCAGCGACCTGGAACGGGTCTTGCTGCGGGTCGTGGAACGCGCATGAGAATCTTCGCCTCGGCTATGGGCCAGATCGACAATGTCGGCGATACTGTGCTGCGACGGGCCTTTCTCGATGCACTTCGGGGCGCCGGCGAATTGCAGGTTTTCGTCGGCGCCCGATCGGACTTCTACCTCAGTGGGCTCGGCTTGCACGACGAAGACCGGGTGTATCGCACGAGCGCAGAATGGCGACGCGAGATTTCGCGGTCGACTCTCCGGGAGGCATCCGTTTACGCTTTCAACGCTGGTGAAATGGAATTGCAGCGGGCCTATGCCCTGCGCTACGTGCGTCTTGCGCCCCACCTCGCGCTCAACCGTCTGCGCGGCGGGCACGCCGTGCACGCCGGGTTCGGCGTGCGGCAGAAGACGGGCTGGCGCATTCCGGTGGCGGCGACACTGCGCCTGTGCGACCTCGTGGCCTGGCGTGACGCCTACAGCCGCTGCACGATGGGCCTGGGTCGCATCGCTCCTGACTGGGCCTTTGCTCCGGGGGCAGCAGATGCCGATCTCCTCGCGTCCACCGCTTCTCGCCCACTACTGGCCGTATCGGTGCGCTACAACGGACGGCACCCCGACGATGCGTGGCTGGCGGCACTGCGCGGCCTGGCCGAGACCCTCGAACTCGAGATCGTGGCGGTGTCGCAGATCGAACGAGACGGGCCGCTCGCCGAGGTACTGGCCGACAAGCTCGGCGGCACGGCCATGGTCTGGGACGGTCCAGACCATCTCGTTCAGGAGCAGAAACTACGAGCGGTCTACCAGCGGTCACTGCTCGTGGTGACCGACCGACTACACGCTGCCGTGATCGGCCTGACCGAGGGCGCACTGCCGCTCGTGATCGCCGATACGGGCCCGTCGAAGGCGGCTCGCACCCTCGACGCGGTCGGTATCAAGGGCGCCACGATCGGCTGGACGCTACCCGACCCCGCGGCATTCGAGCGCCGGGCTCGCGACGTCCTCAGCCGCCGGGAGCCGATTCTGCGCCACGTCGTCGAGGCGCGCGCTTCCTTGCGGGAGCTGACCCGCTCCATTGGAAGGCTCACCGCATGACCGGGGCACACGCTGCGGGCTCGCCGGTTGTCAGCATCATCGTGCCGGCCTACAACGCCGCCGAGTTTCTGGAGAGCGCCATTGAACGACTCCTCGGCCAGACCATGGACGATTTCGAGGTCATCGTGGTCGACGACGGCTCAACGGATACGACGGCTACGATCGGCGCGCAGGCGGCTGCGGCAAACGCCGGCGTGCATTACTTTCGCCAGGAGCAAAATGGCGGTGTCGCGCGGGCGAGGGCGCGGGGGGTGGCCGAGAGTCGGGGCGAGTTTCTGTGGTTTGTCGATTGTGACGACGAGTGGGCTGACTCTGCGCTGGAGAAACTCGTGGCGGCGGCCAGGTCTACGGGCGCCGACGTGATCGTCTGCGGTGCGGCGTATGTCTACCCCGGCCGGCGGCGCCCGCTGGTTGCGCCTCTTCTGAACAATCCGATCACGGGCGCAGAGGCTTTTGTCCTCCTGCTCGATGGCGAGCTGACCGGGCACCTCTGGAACAAATTGTTCCGCCGTTCTCTTACCCGCGAGATCGAGTTCACCCCGACCCGGGTGCACTCCGACCTGGCCATGGTGGCCCAACTGTTCGCTGCGGCCGATCGCGTGGCGTTCATCAGCGACTCGCTCTATTCCTATGTTGTGCGCGGTGGGTCGATCATCCGTTCGGGGTTGCGCCGGGCCGAATCTCTCCTGCTGGTCGAGCAGGCCGTCACGAACGCGGCTATCACCCTGGATACCCGCATCATCGGTTCTAACTCCTACGGCTACTTTCGGCTGCGCTACGTGCTGCTCTCCGGGCTGAAGGACGCGCTGACCGGCCCGTATGATGCCGACGAACGGGACGAGATCGTCTCTGAGCTGCGTTCCCGCTTGACCTGGCGGCTCGTGTTGCTAGCCGCGCGCCGTCGCGATTGGAGGCGGCTGGTGCTAGCCGGCACGGCAAAGCTGAGTGTTCCGCTGCATCGTCGGGTGCTGCGCCTCACAACCGAGCGGGATGTCGCCTGACCTAGCTTGATTTGTCGGGTTGAAACTCATCGGCGGTGACGGGTGCGCCCCTCCCAACAAGAGCAACCGGGTTAATCCCAGAATCTTTCGTGTGATTTTCAGCACTTTCACAGGAAAGTGAATCTGATTCGACTTTGGCTCTCGATAGACTCCGTTCGATGTTCCATCCGAGCAGTTCTCTACGATCTCGGTCTAGCAACAGTGAACACGCGTCCCATCTCGTAACGACCAAGCCAGTAACCGGCGCTCAGGAGAATCCTCACCCGCGACACCGCTGTCCGTACGCGACCCCGACTCCAGAGAGGACCATCGTGCCCTTTCTTGGCAACCGTCACCCCCGCACACCCGCTTCCCGCACATCCCCCCGCCCACGCGCATTCGCCCGCCACACCGCAATCGCCGTTGCCGCTTTCATTGTCGTCATCGGTGCCGTTCTCGCCTCCCTGACCATCCCCAGCCCGGACGGCGAGGCCGCTGCCGCCCCTCCACGCACGATCATCGACAGCTCCTCGGCAAGAATCAGCTACACCGGCTCCTGGCGCAGTACGCGCAACACCGCCGACCGCGGTGGATCCGTGCGGTTTCAGTCCAGCGCCGGCAGCGCATCAATGACGTTCACGGGAACAAGCGTTGCTTTCATCACACGCACCACGAAAAGTTCAGGAAAGAGCACCGTGTCGATCGACGGCAGGGTCGTCGCGACAGTGAACGCGTACTCCGCGCAAACCGTGCACCAGAAGACCGTGTTCCGCACGACGACCCTCTCGAGCGGTACCCACACCATCAAGATCACTCGCACCGGCAAGCGTGACGTACGCGCGAGCGGCACCAACAGCATCGTGGACGCCTTCGTGGTGAATGCCGCGACCAGCCCAGCACCTGCGCCAGCACCTGCGCCGGTCCCTGCGCCGGTCCCTGCACTCGCGCCGTCGCCGGCCGTGCACCGCTACGTCGACTGCCCCACCGCCACGACGACGGTGCACACCGTTGACGAACTTACTGCGGCCGTCGACCGCGCCCGCCCCGGCACCGTTATCAGGATGGCCCCCGGAACCTATCGCGGCCAGATCGACATCCACGCCAATGGCACCGCTGCCGATCCGGTCTGGGTCTGCGGCTCGCGCGACGCCGTCATCAACGTGGGCAGCATCCAGGACAACCACGGCATCCAGATCAAGAACTCGTCCAACCTCGTGATCGCCGGCATGACCGTGACCAACAGTCTCAAAGGCATCAGCGTCATCGGCGGCACGAACGTGACGATCGCCAACACCCGCATCGACCACATCGGCTACGAGGGCATCCACCTGCGTGCCTTCACCACCGACAGCACCGTGGTCGGCAATACCATCTCAAACACCGGAATGCGGGACGCACCCTTCGGCGAGGGCATCTACATCGGTACGTCCGAAAACAATTGGTGCGACCAGACCAATTGCCGGCCCGACCGCACCGACGGCATTCTTGTGCTTGGCAATCAGATCAGCCTCACCGGTGCTCAGCCGATCGAAGTCAAGGAGGGCACGTCCAACGGCGTTGTTCGGGACAATGTGATC
Organism: Cryobacterium sp. Y57; assembly: GCF_002929505.1. GTDB lineage: Bacteria > Actinomycetota > Actinomycetes > Actinomycetales > Microbacteriaceae > Cryobacterium. Next base: position 188,764 of record NZ_PJJL01000069.1, on the reverse strand, counting down.
GACGGAGCCAACGGCATGAGCGATGCCGAAGAGTGGGTCAAGGTCAAGGGCAACAACTGGATGATCTATGACAACAGCGGCTCCAACAGCCCCCTGAACGGCTTCGCGGTCAACGGAAGCGTCGCCGGCTGGGGTCTTCACAACACTTTTACCGATAACTCGGGTGCGGTGAACGCCGGCGGTTACGCCTTCTTCGTCCACGAGAAGGGCAGCAAGGGCTCCAGTAACACCACGGTGTCGTGCTCAAACTCGGTCACCCGTGCCGGGCAAGGATTGACCAACATCGCCTGCACTCCGTAGCCGATTGCACACGACCCTCAGCATGCCCGCGGAAGCGCCGGGGGTCGTTTTTCGTTCGACCGCAGGTTCAGCATTCTGCATCGCGACAAAATTCAACAGTATGAATTTTACTCTAGGCACTTTCTCAGGAATGACCGATACCCGCTCCCGGTGACCGCGCGGCGCCGCCCGAAAATTCAGCCCCTACCTGTGGGACGTTGCCCACAATGGGCAATAGCACTGATCAGGACGAAATCGCCGAGGTCGTCTCAGTTTCTCGCTGACGGTTGCTCGACGCGACGCACTCTTTTTCGCGCGCGCTCGCGCGCTGCAGAGCCGCCGCATCCGCGCATTTTGCGCCCACAAACCCATTTACACACGGCAAACGCGCAGCAGCACAGACCCTAATTGACGACGTGATCACGGAAGCACCACCGCCACAAATCACGAAGGTCAGGTGCGTCGAAACCCGTCGGGTTCACGGACGTAACCATCCCGTCCTTGAACATTCGGAAGGTTTCATAATGTTGTTCCCCCGTGCTTCACGCCGTGCCACCATCGCGGCCGTCGTCATCGCCGCGATCGTACCCCTCACCGCAATGATCCCCCTCGGCGCCGCTTCAGCCTCCGCCGCCACGGCTCCCGCCGGCACCACGGTCGTCGACAGCAGCTCAGCGCAGGTGAAGTATTCCGGTACCTGGCGCACGACGGGCTCACCATCAGACAACGGCGGATCCATCAAGTATGCCTCGACCACGTCGAGCGCTTCGCTCACCTTCACCGGTTCAACCGTGGCCTATGTCACTCGCATGACCAGCAGCTCCGGCACGAGCGATATCGCTATCGACGGCAAGGTTGTCGCCACGGTCAACGGCTACTCCGCCTCAACCCGGTACCAGCAGAGCCTGTTCAGCACCTCGAACCTTTCTAGCGGAACGCACACCATCGAGGTCACCCGCACCGGCCAGAAGGATGCCCGCTCCACCGGCACCAACAGCATCGTCGACGCCTTCGTCACCCTGGCGCCTACCGGGACGAAGGCACCCGCAGCCGCACCGGCACCGGCGCCCGCTGCCACCGCTCCCGTGCAGGCTCCGGCCGGTTCGACCACCTTCGAGGGCGACTCCGCGTCGGTCACATACAACGGCACCTGGCGCACCTCCGGCTCGGCCAGCGACTCAGGCGGCGGAGTTCAGTTCACCACCACGGCGGGTAGCGCCTCGTTCACCTTCCAGGGCTCGAGCATCGCCTTCATCACACGCCTGACCAGCAGCTCCGGCACCAGCATCGTCGCGATCGACGGTACGAACGTCGCCACGGTCAACGGGTATTCTGCGACCACCGCCTACAAGCAGAACGCGTTCAGCACCACGAGCCTCTCGGCTGGCACGCACACCATCACCGTGACCCGAACCGGGCAGAAGGACGCCCGTTCCACCGGTACCAACAGCATCGTCGACGCGTTCATCGTGTCGGCCGTGCCAAGCACGGCGCCGACTCCGGCTCCGATCAGCACCCCGCGCTACGCTGACTGCCCCGCTGCCACCGTCAATGTGGCGACGGCCCGGGAACTCATAACCGCCGTCTCCCAGGCCCAGCCCGGAACCGTCATCAAGATGGCCCCCGGCACCTACAACGAGCAAATCAACATGACCGCGAACGGAACCGCGTCCAACCCGATCTGGGTCTGCGGACCGCGCAGCGCCGTGATCAACGTCGGCAGCATCCAGAACAACCACGGCATCCAGATCACCAACTCCTCCAACCTCGTGATCGCCGGAATGACCATCACCAACAGCCTCAAGGGAATCAGCGTCATCCGCAGCAGCAACGTCACCATTGCGGACACACTCGTCGACAACATCGGCTACGAGGGCATCCACCTGCGTGCCTTCACCACCGACAGCAAAGTCGTCGGCAACACCGTCACAAACACCGGCAAGCGCGACCCGTTCTACGGGGAGGGCATCTACATCGGAACCTCAGACGCCAACTGGTGCGCCCAGACCAACTGCCAGCCCGACAAGACCGACCGCACGCTGCTCATGGCCAACAACATTAGCCTCACCGGCGCACAGCCGATCGAGGTCAAGGAAGGTACCTCCAGCGGGATCATCCGCGACAACATCATCGATGGCGCCAACGCTATGCCGCGCGCTGAGGAATGGGTCAAAGTCAAGGGCAACGACTGGAGCGTGTACAACAACGAGGGTAAGAACAGCACCATGCACGGCTTCGCGGTCAACGGAAGCGTCGCCGGCTGGGGCCTCCGCAACATCTTCTACGGCAACACCACCCCGGTCGGAGCGGCCGGCTACGGCTTCTTCATCCACGAGCAGGGAACCAAGGGTGCCAGCGGCACTACGGTCTACTGCTCGAACATCGTTACGGCTGCGGGGTCCGGATTCTCTAACCAGGCCTGTATCTCCTAGCAACACGGTCTGATCGTCGGTCGAGCGCAGCCTTCCAGCTGCGCTCGACCAGCGGAAAGACAGCGGCCGCCGAATAGGTAGTCTCGAAGGCGGATCTGGCCAGATCCGCCTTTTTTACGCGCCAGGCGGCATCCGTTATCGCGTGTCTCAGCGCTGCCTCGAGCGAGTTGACGTCACCGGGTTCCACGATCACCCCAGCACCGTTGGCGAGCACGGCCGGCACGCCGCCGACCCGCGTCGCCACCACACAGTTGCTGCGAGCCATGGCTTCGAGAATGAACATCGGCATCGCCTCGTCGCGAGAGGGCAACACGGCGATCGCCGCACGCTCGAGCAACTTCATCAGTGCCTCGTGGCTGAGCGCCCCGACGAATTCGCCGCGCACCAGCGGAACGGCAGGCTGATCACCGATGGGACCGGCAATCACCAATTTCCAGAGCGGATGCTCGGGCGCGAGCCGCCGCCACGCCGCCACGAGCACGTCGATACCCTTGCGGACGCTGACCGCACCGCCGAACACCACGAGCGGTTCGATGTCGCGGCGCACGCCGTCGGCGACGGCGTTCGGTACAAGCACAACCCGCTCCCCCGGCACGAACTCAGCCGCCGTGTCGCGCGATTCGGCCGACAGGGTCAACACCACGTCGGCCGCGCGCAGGACGCTCCCCACCAGACCGGGCCGTTTTTCGGCGAAGTCGGTAAAAGAACTGCCGTGCAGCTGAGCGACCGTGCTAAACCCGCGCGCATGGGCGAGGGCCAGCAGCGCTCCTTCACGCGCGAAGGAACCACCCTGCGACAGGTGCGCGATCACGACGGTGCGCTCGGGCCGGGACAGACGCAACACTTTCCAGAAAGCGGACATGGCAAGCCAGGCCGCCCGCGCCCCGCCAGTGCCATCGCGCGAGGACACCAAACGCAGGTCGAAATCGGCGAAAGAATGTGCCAGATAGCCGTTGACGACCTGACTCATACCGCCGGCGACCTCACCGCTGCGCCCAATGTGCACCGCTGTCAGCCGTTCCGCCGGCGACGCCGGGACAATTGGGACAACTGGGGCAACTGGGGCAATCGGAACGAGGGGCGTGCTTGCTGTGACTGATGGCGGTACAGCGGTGATCGGTTGTATCTCGATCGGCTCGGTATCGCCCGCGTCGGCGAGGCTCACCGCGCGCTCTCGCGGGTCAGCACCCGATCCAGCAGACGGCGCACGTTGTGCAACTCGTCCTGCGCCTCGGCCAGGCCGGCCAGGATAGCCATACGGCGGCCGAGCAGGTTCTGCAGCCGTTCAGCGATCTCGGCGGTGGTCAAACCCGCACTGACGATGCTCACGTCGTGTAGTCCGGCTGCAGCAAAATGCCGCGCAATCTTGTCGGACTTCGCGTCAACAAGGAGCGCGGCGGGAACCGCTCCCTCCGTGAGCGCGCCGACGAGCACGTGCAAACGATCGCTCACGGCAAGCGCGGCCCGCCGATAGAGCGTACGCAGACGCTGTTCCTGCTCGTCATGGCCGGTGCCGTTCCAGCGCAGCGCTTCGCCCCCGAGATCGGCCGCGAGTTGACTGCACCTCGTATCGTCGCGCAAGACCTGGGTGACACACCAGATCTGCAGACCGTGGTCGGCAGCGACTGCACGCACGGCGGCAAGCCAGGCGGCGCTCGGGTAGTCGAGGTCGGAGCGCATCGAGACGACGAGAAGGTCGCGGCACGCTATATCGACCGAATCGACACCCCTGCCGCGACGAGCAAAGGCAAGGTCGGGCATGACACTGCCCCGCCCGAGATACCCGGCCGTTGCTGCATCCCGCCACAACGACAGGTTCGACAGCGCGATCGAGGGTCCCATCAGTGCACGCGGCAGCGGCGCGAAGTTTCGGCTGCCCACACCGACCCGGGCGACGCGGCCGTGTCGGGCACGCACGAGTGCAAGCACCGGCAGCATGACGAGGTGCTCTTTCATGCCGACCAGAGTCAATTGAATCTCGCCGGGTTTGAATACGTACGAGGCTTGGCCGTGGGCCGCGCTGCGAAGCGCCGCCGCGTACCAGCATCGAAACGATCGATACTGCACGTCGCCCGGTGTGAGGCCGAGCCCCCTGGCATACCCGTCGGGTGCCTTACCGACATAGACGTGCAGCGGGCCATTCCCCCGTAACCAGTCGAGCAGTTGGCGACGCAGCAGAATGTCGCCGATGTTGTCGTATTGCCCGCGGGCGGGGACAAAAATTTGGCGCAGCATCCGCTCGGCTGGAGCCCCCTGACTCATCGGTCGCTGGGCAGCGGAATGCGCACACCGGTGTCGATGGCACGACCGGCCGCGAAGCGGATGACGTCGGCCGTCAGGTCGGGCGAGTCAACGGCTCGAGCGACGCCCAGGTACTCGGCCAGCTCCGCGATCTGCATCTGGTGGTCATCAACGTGTTCGCCGCGGTACTTGCGACGGGTCACGATCACGGGAAAAATACCCAGTTCGAGCAGCCCCATGAAGGTACCGACACCGGCGTGGGTGATGACGACATCGGAGTTCAGGGCAGCATCGATAAACTGCGCGGTCGGCATCATCTGGTGCACCCGGCCGGGAAGGCTGGTACGGTCGGTCGTGAAACCGAGCTGCCAGACCGTGCGCTCATCGGCCAGGCCACTCGCAAGAACTGCGTCGACGAGGGAATCGAAACGGTACCCCTCGATGGTGCCGAGTGTGACGAACAGACTGGGCCGTTCCGGCGCGGGCCGGATCAACGAATGATAGGTGGACAGCACGCTCGGGTGCGTCCGCCAGCGGCTGGTAGCCCAGGACGGATGCTGGGTGCGCACGCTGACCAGATGGCTGGCGGCGAGCATGCGTCCGCTGAGCGATGGCCCCTCGACACGGGAGACGCTCTCGATGTACAGGCTCGGCACGCCGCTGATCGCGGCCTGCGGCAGCGCCGCAACGGCAAGACCGGCGCCGGTACTCACGGCACCCTCGAAAGTTTCGTGCCTGAGCACTCGGCGCACGATGCTGGCCGCTCGCATCATGCCGAGGTAATCGCGGGGACGCACGTACGGCACATGGATACGCCGCTGGCCGGCCAGCAGCGACCGGCTTTGCACGGAATCAAAGGTGACCCAGAGCGAATTGGGTGAGGCACCGAGCCCCGGGGCCAGCCGCACCAGCTGGGCCAGGTGCCCGCCCGTGGAAGCGACGAGCAGGAGCTTTCGTTGCGGGGAGGGCGACGAATCGATCGGGTAAGACGAGTGCACGGACACTGAGTCTCCTTTTGGGTCAAGCTCTTGCAGAACTGCTTCGAACGCGCGCCGAACGCACTGGAACGCTGGTCCTACCAGGTGACGCGGGTGGCGCTGGCTGCTGTCGCGGCCTCGCTGTCGGACGGGGTCGAACGGCCCGATTCGTTCGTGTCCGCGCCGGTTGCTGGGGTGGCTCGGGGTGCCGGGCGGGCAGAGACTACGAAGCTTCCATCACGCACGAGCGCATCGGGACCACGGGTGGGAACCATGGCCAGCACGACGCCGAGGGGAGTTGTGCCGACAGCTTCCAGGGCGTCGAAGGCAGCCAGCAGTTCGGGCTCGCGCACCCGGTTGGCGCCGACGACCAGAATGGTGCCGCCGGTCCAGCGACTGAGCACGGCTGCGTCCGTCACTGCAAGCACCGGCGGGGCGTCGAGGAGCACATAGTCGTAACTGCTGCTCAGCACATCCAGCACCGTACCCATGGCTGTCGATCCAAGCAGTTCGCTCGGGTTCGTGGGAATCTTGCCCGACGATAGCACTGTAAGCGGATGCTGCGCGCCCCACGATTGTAGAGATTCCTTGAGTTGCACGTCGCCGAGGAGCACGTCGGTCAGTCCGTGCTCGGCATCGAGTCCGAGGTAGTCGGCCAGCCGGGGCGTGCGCAGGTCGGCGTCGATGACAGCGACCGTCGCGCCGCTCTCGGCCAGCACGATGGCAAGATTCACGAGCGTGGTGGTCTTGCCCTCGCCCGACACGGAAGAGGTCACGACGAGGCTGCGGCGGCCGGCATCGGCGTCGGCGAACTCGAGGTTGGTGCGCAGCACGCGAAACGCCTCGCCGCGGGCGGTGGGCGCACCGTTTGGCGAGATGATCGGGTTGGCGCGAGCTTCGAGCGGGATGCCTCCGAGTACGGGAACGACGGTCAGTCGCTCGATGTCGTCGCGGTTGTAGATGCGGCGGTCCAACAGGCCGAGGATGAATGCGGTGACCAGTCCGATCAGCAGCCCGATGAGCAGTCCGACGGCGAGGTTGAGGTAGAGCTGAGGCACCGCGGGGTTGTCGGGGACGACCGCCGGGTTGAGCACGCCGACTGTGACCGGGCTCGCACCGCCATCGGCGGGCTTTTCTATCTGATTGATGACGACGTCGGTGAAACTCTCCGAGACGGCCTGCGCGAGCTGCTGGGCGGCATTTGCCGTGGAAGCGAGAGCTCTGAGCTCAATGATGGCCGAGCCGGGCTGCGATGTGGCCGTGACCCGTTCGGCCAGGTTCACCGCGCTCTCATCGAGGCCGAGGCTCGCGATCACCGGGTCGAGCACACGGGGGCTCGTCGCGACGTCGAGGTAGTACGGCAGCTTTTGCACGACGAAGTTGTTGCCCTGCACGAGATCGCCGGGAGTTGACCCGTTTTGAATCTGTGCGGCGACGAATACCCGGGTGGAAGCCTGGTACTGCACGGGAGTGAGCAGGGCGGCTGCTGCTCCACCGACCACGCCGAGCAGGATGAAAGCAACGATGAGAATCCATCGCTTTCGGAGAATTCGAACCAGTCGCTTCAGTTCCATGGGCGCTTCTTCCCGCATGATCAATGCGTCGTGCTTCGGGTGCACGACGACAAGTCCCTATGTTGTCATAAAAATCCTCATTTTTGGACTGCCGGTATTGAGGATTTAATCAGTTGGTCTTGTGGAGTTGACTAAATTATCGATCAGAAACTGACGAATGCTCGCTCGTGTAGCCTCGTCGAGGAGCTCCAACCCGTGTTTTTTACCGGGTTTCACATCGAGGGTGACGGGTACGCCGACCGCTTTGAGCGCTGACGCCATGGCCTTGCCCTGTTCAAGGGGAACCAGTTCCTTTTGTGAAATGGCGATGTAAAACGGCGGATCGGTCTTGTCGACGGCGTACAACGGCGACGCCGCGTGGGCATCGGGACAGTCAATGAAGTCAGAGCAGCCGAGGTATTGCAAAATGGATGCCATCGCCGGTGTCGAAGGGTTGCCACGCAGAAGCCCCTGCTCGGTGAGGTCGACTGCCGGCGACATCGCCACGACCGCTGCGACCCGATCATCACCGGCCAAGCTGCCAGAGCCATTGGTGCCGATCGAGGAAGCGATGATCGCACCGGCGGAGCTTCCGAACAGTCCGATGCGTTCGGGGTCGATGCCGAACTGCGCGATCTGGGCGGGTTCCCGCAGCCAGGTGAGCGCTTCGGTGACATCGTTCACCTGTGCCGGGTAGGCAAATTTGGGCGCCAGGCGGTAATCCACCGAAAAGGCGGCGATGCCGCCATCGGCCAGCTCCGAGCAGAGCGCGTTCATGCCGCCGAAGTCTTTGGTACCGCTGTCGAAGCCACCGCCGTGAATGAGGATCATAGCCGCCCTGGGTGCTGTCTTACTCTTGGGCAAGCAGGCGTTCAGTAGCAGCTTCTGACCGAGAGCCGTGCCGTACTGCAGGTCGTTCTCCAGTACGACCGAGTCGCTGTGTGCACGCGCGGTCGGCCTGGTGGTGGCGGCGCATCCGCTCAGCACCAGACCGACAGCGAGCAGCCCGACGGATGCCGCAAACGCACGGGATTTTTTCACAACAGGTCACGGTTCAAAGGAGCCCGACGAGAAACTGACGCGGTCTGGCGTGTGCGGAACGGACTGACCCAGAGGAACGAGAACCGGCGCAGGAGCTTGGCGAGGTAGAGCGAGGCGACGAGCACAATGGCGGCGAGCAGGAACGGCAGGGCATTCCCGGCGCGTTCAAGCCAGGGCGATTCTGCGAACGGTGCCAGCAGCGCGAGGGCGCTGGCCACGAGAAACAGGTGCAATAAATAGATTTGAAAGCTGTATTGCCCGAGCGTGCTCATGAATTTCAACCAGCGCACTCGAACCAGCAGGGTGGCCAGGGTGACGCCCATCGCGACGGCCACCACGCTTTCGAGCAGGATCAGCCCCGGAACACGGGAGAGATGCAGCGGCACGATCAGCACGGCGAGCCCGAGATAGGCAGCGACAAGCACAGCCGCGTGCCAGACGCGCACTCGGGCGGCCAGCCGATAAATGACGTGGGGAAAGTAGACGGCGGTGATGAAGAAAATGAAATTGGCGGCGACGCGGTCCCAGCCGACGTTGTCGAGGTCGAGCACTCCCGGCGTCGTCGCCAGTGCTGCGACGACGCCGGCGAGAAGGAGTTGCAGCCTGATCGGCAGCTTCCGCAGAAGCCACGCGAGCAGGGTGAAAATGGCCAAAGCCCAGATGAACCAGTAGCTGCTGGTGGGCCAAACCGGCAGCAGGACGATGTTGAGCAGGTCGGTCGGGGACCGCTCGGTGCCGCGCAGGTGCGGCACGACGAGGTAGAACGCGACCCGGATGACCGACCAGAGCAGGTACAAATACACAAGCACGAGTAAGCGCCGGCGCCAGAGGTCTTTCAGGTTCCAGGTGAGCATACGCCGCGCGGTGAGTCCGGCGATGAAGAAGAACACCGGCATGGGAAAATAGGCCAACACGAGGCGCAACCGTGGGGTGCTGCCGGCCAGACCGAGGTCGTTGAGGAACAACGACGAGTGGTACAGCACGACGAGAATAATCGCCGCGCCCTTGGCGAAATTGATCCACTCGCGGTTCTCGGCCTGTATCTCTTTCACAAGCGAAATGTACACGAGAAAAACTCAGGATGATATCGCGACTGGTTTTTAGGGGCGGTCGTCTGCGAGCGGATCGGCCTGCAAAACCTGCTGCAGGGTGGCCGGCGCGCCTCTATCGACGATAACGACGGGCTGATTGTCGGCGGATGTTCCCGTGCTGCTGGTGGAAAAGCGAAAGATCGGCTGAGCCGCGCATAAGTCCTGCAATTTCACGGTCGCCACGACAAACACCCCGGAATTATGCGGATGCTCCTTCTCTCGTGGCAAAATTGCAGGAGTTATGCGCAGGGGCAAGGGCCCAGCGGTCAGCGGTCAGCGGTCAGCGGTCAGACGGCGACGTAGCGGGGAATCAGGTCTGTGAGCAGGGCCGCGGTATCGGGCCAGCCCTCGACGGCGATGCATTCGACGCCGAGGACCTTGACCGGGTAGTCATTGCCGTTCTCGTCGAGGCGGTCGCCGACGAACAGCATGTCCGCGAGGTCGACGCCGGTCAGGGTAGCCAGGCGTGTCATTCCATAGGCCTTGTCGATGCCCTGCCGGGTGATGTCAACGGACGTCGACCCGCCGGAGCGCACCTCGAGGTCAGGCAACAGGGCCTGCACGGCGCTTCGAAGAACGTTCTTCTTCTCACCGGCTGGGTCCCAAGCGATTTTAGAGGCGATCGGGGCCGCCTGGCCGAGCGCGGAGAAAGTGATCTGCGAGCCGCGATCTTCGAGGATGGGGCCCCAGGTGTCGCTTTCCCAGAAGCCGAGATCGCGAGCGGTCTGCTCAACGGCTTCGAGTGCGCGAGTTTTCTGGTCTTCACTGAGGTTCTCCGCGTACACTTGGCGCCAACCCTGCGAATCACTGCGGTAGTACTGGGTGCCGCAGGTCGGCATGAGGTGCAGCCGGGCTAGTTTCTCCGGACTGATCTCGGGCAGATTGTCGATGATCTGTGCTTGAAATTGCCCGAACTGGCCACCGGAGATGACGCACACCTCGGTGACGCCGAGCAGCTTGACGAGCAGGTCGATCATGATCGGGTCGAGCGCGGACTTGGACGGCGCGAGCGTATCGTCGAGGTCGAAGGCCACCAGGCGGGGAAGAATAGACATCAGCCCACTCTATCGGCGTGACTGCCGGAACCTTGTGCCGGGCGTATGGATGGCGAATTCGGTTGGGTCGCGTCGGCGCATGCGCGCTCGTCGCGATAGCGGCTGCGCTGCTGACCCGAAGGATGACGCGAATTGTTAGTCTGAAGGGGTGCGTACTGACTTTGACCCCGAGAATCTGCCGCGTCTTGATTTCTACCGCCTGTTGAACTCGCTCGTCGTGCCACGGCCAATCGCATGGGTGTCGAGCCGGTCGGCGACGGGTGTCGACAACCTCGCGCCCCATTCATTCTTCACCGTGGCATCCGTTTCGCCGGCCATCGTGCAGTTCACCTCGGTGGGTGTCAAGGACACTGTGCGCAATATTTTGGCGACCGGAGATTTCGTGGTGAATTTCACGCCGGAGTCGCTGTTCGAAGAGGTCAACGCGACCGGCACTGATTTTCAGCCGGCGGAGAGCGAATTCGACCGCGCCGGGCTCACCCGGGAACCGAGTGTGACCGTGGCCTCCATGCGGGTGGCCGAGTCCCCGGCGGCGATCGAGTGCCGCCTCCATTCCACGCTGGAGCTGGGCGATTGCACGCTCGTGTTCGGCGAGGTCACGCATGTCGCGGTGTCGTCAATGGTGCTGGACGGAGAGCATCCGCTTATTGAGAAGCTACGCCCGTTGTCACGCCTCGGCCTCGACGAGTGGGGAACCATCGGCGAGGTCAAGGCGATCCGGCGAATCCGCGCGAGTGACTGGCCGCGCGAATTTCGGCCGCGAGAGCGCTGATCATTCCGCCCGAGCGGATGATCGCGCCGGCTAGGCGGCCGGCGGAAACAGTGCCTCGGCGAGCAGCGGACCGAGCTGGGCGCTCGCCTCACGCACGAAGTGCTGGCCGTCGAAGAACACCGGCGTGTCGGCGATGAAGGCCGGGCACGTGTCGCCGACGCAGAGCCACGGTACAACGTTCACATACTGGGCGAAGTCACCGAATTGCTCGATCGCGCCCTGCTCGGTCGCCACGACCTTCTGGTAGAGGCTTGAGGGGCTGTAAACGCAGTCGGCGGGGGCGCTCGTGAGGGTCTTGCACTCGGCGAACGGGGTGCTGGCCGGCGGCGGTGAAAGCACAGCGACACGGTCGGTCGCCCCCTGCAACGCCGTGAGCGTGTCGGCGGTCGCGGTTTGCCACTCGGCGAGAGCTGCGGCGCCTTCGTTTCCGCTGGCGAGGCGCACGATGGATCCGGCCAGGCTCGACATGATGACGAGGTCGGGTGAGAGTCGGGCGACCTCAGCGTAGACCCAGGCGTGATGGTCGTCGCAGGTGGCGGCCGAGGCGTCGGAGGCGTTCTTGGGCGCCACCGAAATGTTCACTCCCGGGCAGGAGAACATGGTCAGAGACCGCACGTTGTAGCCGAGCGGTTCGAGGGCGGAGCGAATGGCGGGCATGTAGCTGATCGCCATGGAATCGCCGAGCAGCACCGCGGTTTTGGCCGCCGCTGGGTCGCCGTAGATGCAGTCGGCGGCGTTCTTCTCGCTGACTGAGAGACAGTTGTCGTCGACCCATTCCGGGGCGCCGGAGTTGTCGCCGAGCGCATCGAACGCCGGGATGGTCTCGGGCCACGCCGTTGCGGCAAGGGCCGCGGCGATGGTGGCCTGCCGAGTGGCCAGGAGGGTGGCTGGTTCGGTGGTTGTCTCCACTCCCAGGTCAGCTCCCGCTCCGACCGGGGCAAAGTTCGCGGACGGGCCGGACGGCGTACCTCCCCGCAGCGCGATGAACGAAACCGAGACGAGAACGAGAGCAACAACCACGAGGGCGCCGATCCAAGCCTGAACCGGGGTGATCCCGGTGCGGTTCTGCGAGATGGGACGGCGCATCTGTTCTCGCTTTCGGGTGACGGAGTTTTCGAGCCAGAGGGAGTGACGAATGGGGTTTTCAACGTAGTGAAAGGAGAACACCGAGAGAACGACCATGAGCAGGGCGGCGAGCGGCAGGTAGAGCGGGGAATCGGTGGCGAGGACGGTGGCGAGCAGAATCATGACCGGAAAGTGCCACAGATAGAGGGAGTAGGAGATCTTGCCGACATAGCGACTCACGGGGTTGGTCAGGGGGAACAACAACTGCTGTTCGGGCTGCCCGACGCCTGCGGCGATCACAAGGGCAGCTCCCGCAACGGGCAGCATGCCCCACGGCGCTGGAAACGGTGAATCTCGGCTGATCAGCACGAGGCTGGCGACGATGAGGGCAAGGCCGAGCCAGGCGATCGCCGGGCGCACCCGAAGGGGTAGCTTCGCTAAGCCGGGCGCGGCGGCGGCCACGAATGCGCCGATTCCGAGCTCCCAGGCGCGGGCTCCGGTGGAGAAGTAGGAGATGGCAGGGCTAGTCGCGGTTTCGAAAAAACTCCAGGCCAGAAAGGCGAGGGTGATGGCGCCGGTGGTCGCAGCGACGAGCGTGATCAGCACCCGGGCGCTCAGCGCTCGACGGCCGGCGAGGGCGAAGATGACGATGAGCAGAAACGGCCAGACGAAGTAGAACTGTTCCTCCACCGCGAGCGACCAGTAGTGCTGCAGGGGGGAGACGGCGTTGGTGGCCTGCAAGTAGTCGGTGCCGACTGCGGCGAAGTGCCAATTGGCCACAAACAGTGCCGAGTAGATTCCATCCCACAGGGTGCTGAGGGCCCGGGCGCTTGGAAGCAGCAGGAATCCGACCGCCACGGTGACGACCAGGACGAGCACTGAGACCGGCAGGATGCGCCGGATGCGCCGGCGATAGAAATCGACCAGAGAGATGCGGCCGGTGCGTGCATGTTCCTTGAGCAGAAGGCTGGTGATCAGGAAGCCGGAGATCACGAAAAAGATGTCGACGCCGACGAAGCCGCCGGATGGCCAGCCGAGCAGGTGGTCGAAAACGACCACGACCACGGCGACCGCGCGCAAGCCTTCGATGTCGCCGCGGAAGGTGCGGGTGGCGGATTTGCCGCCAGAGGGGCGGTCGGGTGCGCGCTCGCGCCGCCCCACGCTGGACTGAACGGACATGTATAGCCTCCGATTCGGGTTTCGGAACTGGTACGTGTTCGGCCCGGCCTTCGGGCACGCTCTGAGCTTATGACGTAATCTCAACTACTGAGGCAAACCTACCGCCGTAGTTTCAGTCAACCGCTAAGCGCTCCCGTGCTCCCCCCGGCTCTCAGCAACAGCCGGTGTTCACTGATTAGGGTTGAAGACCGATGACGTCCTGGAGGACTCCTATGAAGTGCCCAACCGATTCCGCCACCCTCGTGATGAGCGAACGTAGCGGTGTAGAAATTGACTACTGCCCGGAATGCCGCGGAGTCTGGCTCGACCGCGGTGAGCTTGACAAGATCATTGATCGCGCTGAAAAGGAATTCGCGGCTGCAGCGCCGGCCGCCAACGCGGCACCGGTGATTGTCGCTGTACCCCCGCAACAGCAGTATCCGGATGCTCGCACGCGGGCTCCACAGTACGGTGACCACGACCGCGACCGCGGGTATGATCGTGATCGCGACCGCGACCATCGGGATGGTTATCGCCCGAAGAAGAAGGAAAGCTGGCTCGGAGACCTTTTCGGCTAAGCCGTAAAGACTCGGAGTTAGTCATGACATGGAATGATGTTCGAACCAGTGCTCAACCATGTGCACACGGCTCGGTGACCATGGATGGCGCGGCGTGACTTCAGCATTTGCGTTCACGCTGGCCGGGGCATCCGCTCTCATTCTGCTGGCGCGGCTAGTGGTGCCCCAGCTCCCGCTGGCCCGGCGCGCGGTCAGACTGTCGGTAGTCGATGCCGTTCTGCTCGTGAGCGGCGTTGTCGGTTTGGCTTTCCACTGCGCGGCCATGTTTTATCGCACCATTTTCGACGGCGTGCCCCTTGGACCCCTGGTGGAGATGGTCAACGCCATGAATGTTGCGAGCATCATGCTGTACGTCGTTCCGGCGGCGCTGGTTCTGATGGGCATGCGGCGGCAGAATTGGGTGTCTCTGGCAGTTCTGGCCCTGGCCTTGCTCTTCGTCGGAGTCACTATGTACGCGGGGAGCCCGCTGAACGTGCATCTTGGCGCCATCTTTGCCGCTGTCGTCGTTCTCGTGAGCCAGATTGCGCTCTTCGCCATACCGCCGTGGCGACGAGCCGCAAAACCGTAGCGGGCGCGAGTAGCAGGGCCCGCGGCAGCGGCCATACGGGCGGCATCCGCGTGAGGGCCGCGACGCGCCTTCCCCGAAGCCAGATCGGAACGAGCCCAGGTTCTGCGCCCCACGGTCCCGGCGCAGAACCTCAATCGGCATCGTGGAGTGCCTGGGCCCACGTGCATAACGTGAGCCCAGACCGCATCACATCGAGGACGACACTTCAGACTACGGGCGACCGAGACCGTGGTAGGTCCAGCCGGCAGCACGCCAGGCCGCAGGGTCGAGGGCGTTGCGACCGTCGATCACCGTCTTCGATTTCACGAGCGAACCGGCCCACACCGGGTCGAGATGCCTGAACTCGGGCCACTCGGTGACGAGCACGACGGCGTCGGCTCCCTGCAGGGTGTCTTCGAGAGATGGTGAATACTGCAACTGCGGATGCCGCGCCCTCGAGTTATCGATGGCCTGCGGGTCGGTCGCCACGACGTCGGCCCCGAGGCCACGCAACTGCACGGCCACATCGAGCGCCGGTGAGTCTCGCACGTCGTCGGAGTGTGGCTTGAAACTCAGGCCGAGCACCGCGACCTTGGCGTTGTAGACGGCGTCGCCGAGCGCACCAACGGTGAGATCGACCACACGTTGACGGCGACGCAGGTTGATCTTGTCGATCTCCTTGAGGAAGGCCACGGACTCACCGCGTCCTAGCTCTTCAGCGCGCGCGGTGAAGGCGCGGATATCTTTCGGCAGGCAGCCGCCGCCGAAACCAACGCCGGCGCCCAGAAAGCGACGACCGATACGTCCGTCGTAACCGATGGCATCCGCCAGCTGCGTCACATCGGCGCCGGTGACCTCGGCGATCTCGGCCATGGCATTGATGAAGCTGATCTTGGTCGCGAGAAACGCGTTTGCGGCGACCTTGACGAGTTCGGCGGTGGCGTAGTCGGTTATGACCAGGGGGGTGTCGGCGGCGAGCGCCGTGGCGTAGATCTCGTTGAGCAGCTCTGTGGCGTGCTCGCCCAGTGAACCGGGGGCGACCCCGTAGACCAGCCGGTCCGGGCTGATGGTGTCCTGCACGGCGAATCCCTCGCGGAGAAACTCGGGGTTCCACGCCAGCGACGCGCCGCTTTCGGCTTCGATGAGCTCGGCGAGGCGCGCGGCCGTTCCCACCGGCACCGTGCTTTTGCCCACGACGAGATCGCCGTCGGACAGGTGCGGAAGGAGCGATTCGATCGAGGCATCCACATAGCGCAGGTCGGCACTGTAACCGCCGGGTTTTTGCGGAGTACCCACGGCAATGAAGTGCACCTTCGAGCCGGCAGCGTCCGCTATGTCGGTGCTGAAGCGCAGCCGGCCACTGTTCATAGCTGACATGAGAACCTCGGGAAGTCCGGGTTCGAAGAAGGGGGGCTTGCCGATGGCAAGTTGGGCGATCTTCGCGGCGTCGACGTCGATTCCGACGACATCGTGCCCCAGTTCGGCCATGGCCGACGCGTGCACGGCGCCCAGGTAGCCACATCCAATGACAGAAATTCTCATGTATTCCTCTCGGTCATCCCAGAGCATACTGGGCGCGGCACGTCGGCCCTATTCGAGGGTGTCCGCAAACGGATGCCGCCCCCCTTCCCGCCACTCCCCACCATCGGATGCCGCGATCACCGCTAAGACGTACGTGCCAGCAGGTACGCGTTCAGGGCATGCGTGAACGTCTGATCGGCCGGAAACGGGTCGCCATCGACGGCGACAACGGATACGGCCAGGCGCACGCTGGAGACGAGCCAGGCGGCATCCGCTTGGCGAAGTTCCTCGACGGTGACATCGCGATACTGTACCGACGCACCCTGCGCGCGCAGGTAGTCGAACATGCTCTGCTGCGTGGTGCCGTGCAGAATGGCGCCGCTCGGCGCGGGCGTGACGTACTCACCGCCGAGGCGCAGCACGACGCTCGAGGTGGGTCCCTCCATGACGAAGCCGTCCGTGGTGAGAAAGATGGTGTCGTCGCCGCCGCGACGGCGCGCTTCGCGAATTGCCGCCATATTCACCGCATAGCTGAGCGTTTTCGCGCCCATCAGCAGCCAGGGGGCTCGCTCGGCGACGCCACGCGGATAGCCGCGGTCGAGGGTGATTACGCGCACGCCGTTCGCACGCACAGTACTGAAGTCCACCGCGGCGACCGCGTGCAGCCAGGCTGTCGGTGCCGGACCGTGCTCGACGCCGCGGCTGAGCACGAACTTGAGCGCGATTTCACCCCGCTGCGGAATGCGCGAGACCGCGTACGCGATCGCAGCGCGCCACTGCTGCACGTTCGGCATCGGCAGCTCGCAGATACGGGCTGAGTTACGCAACCGGGTGATGTGCGGCTCAACCTCCTGCGGGTGGCCGTTGACGACGGCGAGGGTTTCGAAGATTCCATCGCCGCGCTGGGTGCTGAGCTCTCCCACGCGCAGAGCCGGGGCGGACGAGTCCATTTCGTGGAACGTGATGTCGAAGTCCTGCTGCAGTGAGTCAGCGGGCACAGGGTCGATCAAAAGAGTGAAAGGCAGTCTCATGTCCCGAGCCTACTTTGCCAAGCAGTCCCAGAATGCTCGGCACCGCGCACTCTGGTGAGCGGATGCCGAGCCAGCTAGCTCTGGAGAGCAACGATCGGGTTGCTGGTGGGCTGGTCCGAGCCACCGGTCGGTTCGACGGTGACGCCCACCTGATCGCCCGTGTGCATCGTGCCATCGAGCACGCGCCAGACCGTGCCGTCGCCGCTGGAATCGAAGGTTCCCGCCGAGGTCGCATCGCCATCGTTCATGTACCACAACTGGTAGTCCTGGTCACTGGGCAGCGCGGGCAGGTTGTCGACCAACAGCGCGGAGATTCCGAGCGTGTTAGACCAGACCAGAGTGACTTCCTGACCGTCAACGGTGGTGGTCGCAGCGCGCTGAGAGTCATTGGCTGCGTTGATTTGCGCGAGACTGGCCGCCTGCTGCGACTTGAACTCGTTGCTGTTGAGCGCCTGGCCGAGGGATATACCGCCGACGAATAGGGCGACCGCAGCCGCGATGGCCAGAATGAACTGCGACGGTCGCTTGAACCAGCGAGCCTGGGCCCGCTCGGTCGCCGTCGATGGGCGCGGCGTGCTGGAAGCGTTGCCGGAGTGGATGTCAGATTCCGGTCGCGGCTCGGCGGTGGTCCCCGCACCAGTTGCGGCAGGACCTTCGGTCCCCGGCGTTGCCGTCGCGACCGACGGACCGGCGGGAGATGCTCCCGGATCGGCGGCGGCAACATCCATCGCGGAGGGACTCGTGGTCCGCGATGCGGGCAGTGGTGGAAGCTGCGGCGTTGACGAGAGCATCGCCATGAGGTTGGCCTTGACGGCGTCCGAGGGCTGCACGGGTGCCACGGCGAGGCCGAGGGCCACCGCGATGTCCGTCAACTCAGCAGCCTCGATGCGCGCTTCCTTGGATTCGGCGAGATGCGCTTCGAAAATAGCCATGTCGTCGGCGTCGAGGGCGTGCAGGGCGTAAGCGCCGGCAAGATCGGCGGGGTTCTGCTCGTCGCTGC
Organism: Cryobacterium sp. Y57; assembly: GCF_002929505.1. GTDB lineage: Bacteria > Actinomycetota > Actinomycetes > Actinomycetales > Microbacteriaceae > Cryobacterium. Next base: position 170,423 of record NZ_PJJL01000069.1, on the reverse strand, counting down.
GGCTCATGATGCCACGCCCAATTCGTCGCGCAGGCGGATCAGCCCATCGCGGAGCCGTGTTTTCACGGTGCCCAAAGGAATCTGGAGCATGTCGGCGACCTCGCTGTGACTCAGCCCGCCGTAGTACGCGAGGCTGACAGCCTGACGCTGCAGTTGTGTCAATCGAGTCATCGCCTTCTCCACCCTCTCATGTTCGATTCGTACTTCAACGGTTTCGGCCACGTGATCGTAGGCAACGGCCAGGTCACGGATTCCAATTTTGGTATCGCGGTCACGTCCGGCCTGTGACGAGCGGATTCGGTCGACCGCCCGGCGGTGTGCCATGGTGAGAATCCAGGTGCTTGCACCACCACGCGATGATTCGTACCGTGCGGCCGACTGCCAGATCTCCAGAAAAATCTCCTGAGTCACTTCTTCCGACTGCGCGTGGTCAACCAGCAGACGCTTGACTAGGCCCAGCACCCGCGGGGCGATCTGGTCATACAGTTCTCCGAAGGCCGATTGATCGCCACGGGCCACTTGAACAAGCAGCTCCTCCTTGCTGGCAGGGGCTGGCGGCGCGAGATCTCCGGCGGAATCAACAGTCATAAGACCTAGCATGTCAGGTCTCGTCCCGTTCCATGACTAGGGTTCGGTACGAAGTCGCTAACGGATTGGTCGACCCGACAAGTAATCAGCGAAACAGAATGCTCGCAGCTGGGCGCGGGCGTCGCCTACAAGGTGGAGAGAATTGAGAAGGCCGGGCCGCAGAGCACCTCTCGGCGCGAGGCCGCTCGAAGCGGCGAATAATGGAACCCGGGATTACTGCGGCCCGACCAGATTCCAGTGTATTCGAACGAAGCGGTCGGCGTCGAATGTTCGCCGCGGGCGCACACGGACTATGTCATCGCCGTGGCAACGCCCGCCCGGCCCACCTGATGAAGCCCGGGCCCGAAGTTGCGGGACTACTCAAGCGAGTCGTGGCGCCAGAGGCGCGCACAGGCCGCGAACTCGGCGGCGGTCTTGGAGAAGCGCAGCGCGCGGGTGGTCAGCTCCGAGGAGCGGTGTGGCTCGGTCAGCTCGAGATCATCGGCGATGCTCGTGGCCCCGACCGCCGTGACCCGGCAATATGCGGCCCCGCGATCCAGCGCCACCGCGAAGTCTCCGGTGAATAATCCGCGCAGAATCTCGTCCGCGAGAGTCATAATCTCGGCGGGACCGGTGGGCAGGGCAGCGCCCGCGACCAGCGGATCGATCGTGGCGGCAGCATCCGTTCCCCGTTGATAAAGGTAGGCACAGCCTTCGGGGTCCTGCCGAATCAGCATGCGGATGAGGTAGATGCGCCAGAGCGCGCCCGGCAGGCTGCGCGGAGCGGCCCGTGACCACAGCTCGGCGACCGCGTCGATGCCATTTTCGTCCGTGTAGGTGACGAGGCGCTCGACCGTCTCGGGGTCGGGGTCGCTCCGCACGCGATTGAGCAGGGCCTGCGCGGTCTCGTGGGCGACCCGGCTGATAGCGGCAGGATCGTCACCACCCTGAAAGGCCTCGAATTTGTTTGCGGAGAACAAGGTGGGCTTGTGGAAGTTGTCGGCCATGGCGGTTCTCCTCGTTTCCGTGCGTAATCGGGTGGTGTTTTTGTCGCCCTTGACGCTACCGAGAAAAGCTGAGTGTGAATCCACGGTAGATTAGAGCCTACGGGCCTCTAGCTCAGTTGGTAGAGCAAAGGACTTTTAATCCTTGGGTCGTCGGTTCGAGCCCGACGGGGCCCACAATAATCGCGCAGGTTGCGCAGAAGATGCGCACCGAATCCCTCAGATTCTGTGCGCATCTTCGTTAGCTTCGACGGTCGCGCCGAGATTGCGAGTGCGAGTTTGCGCCTGCGCCGCCCAGCGAGCATGCAGCGCATTCGGCTGCTTCGATCAAGGCCTGTGCCGCATCTGCGCCAATCATCTGCTGAAGAGTTCGTTCCCAAGCTGCAACGATTTCACGAATGCGTACGAGCTTGTCACGGCCCCGGTCGGACACGTGTACGGTGATCCGTCTGCGATCCGTGACGGCCGGCAAGCGATAGGCACAGGCCGTGTCTTCGAGCGCGTCTACCGTTCGACTCAGGCTTGCATTGGCCATACCCGACGCCTCCGCCAGCTCCCCCATCGTCGGTGAGTCGAGTCGCTCTAAAGTCTCCAAAATTCGCCACTGGTCGGGCGTTGCGTTCTCTTCCGATAGCGCAACCGTCAACCCGAGTGCGAGACGCCGTTCGAGGTTGGACAGCGTCCAGACCAACTCCGCGAGCGGGGCCGCGAATTTTGGCCCCGGCCGTACGCTGGGCAAGTCCTCGACCATTCCACTCCTTGGCAAGTGCGTGTGATGGTACCTGGTATTTCCTAGGCATAATAATGGGCTTATGACGTCACTGGTCAGCATATTACTCCCGAGCGAAGTTCTGCTGAGCGGCCCCGATCCGCACGTGCTTCGACTGGGACTTCTTGCACCGCTGTCGGGCTTGCTGGGCGTGGCCGGCCCGGCGATCATCAATTGTGCAATCCTGGCCGGGGAAGAAATCTGTCTGGCCACCGAGACAGTCATGCAACTCGTCCTGATCGATGCGGGCGGAATGCCCGACGCCGTCGCACGCGAAGTCGACCTACTGGTCGGAGCAGGACTGGTCAACGGCTTGGTCGGTACGCATACGTCCAATATTCGAGTAGCCGTGGAAGCTCGTATTGCCGATCGGGTGCCCTACGTTTTTACTCCCCCGCACGAATTCAGCCGCGCTCGCGCCGGGAGCGTTTTTCTCGGAAGCGATCCCCAGGAACACCTGCGCCAGGCGATCGCATGGTTGGCCAAAAATCGACGGGTGACCCGATGGGCGCTCATTGGCAATGATTATGTGTGGCCGCGCCAGGTTCATGCAGCGGCGAGTAGGGTGCTTCGTGAGCTGGGGCAGCGCGTCGTGTTGGACCGACTGGTGCCGATGGGTCACGTCGACGTGGCCGAACTCGTGGCGGTAATCCGGCAATCAGGCGCCGAGGCGGTTCTGGTTTCGCTGGTTGGCCGCGACGGCATCGAATTTCATCGGGGGATTACCGAGCTGGATGAGGGCCACTCCTTTCTCAGACTTTGTACCGCCCTCGACGAAAACTGCCTGCTCGCCGCGGGCGGCGACTCGAGTGGTGGGCTGTATTCCGCCATGCCCACGTTCCTGCAGCAGCGGGATGACAGACACCTTCGGCTGTTGGAATCCTACGTTGCACGCTTTGGGCTAACCGCACCCCTTCCAGGTTCCTACGCCGAGGGCTGCTACGACGGCGTGCACGTGCTGGCTGCTCTGTGTATGAGTGGCTTACTCGCAACCGACTCCGCTCTCAACGCGGCCAGGCAATTGTGTGCCGTAGGCGCGGGATTTTCAGCAGGTGGGCCGGAGCACGGATTCGACCTCACACGTCGACCGATGCGCCTGGCGCGTGCCAACGACACCGATCTGGAGATTGTCGGGATGCCCAATGGGGTGTAGCCTGATAAACATTTCCACTGGGAAACAATGACGTCTGTCAACGACGATTGGACCACGCTTGAGCACCACGACCAACCCTGGTGGCACGGCCACTTCCGGTATCGAACAATTTGGTTATAAGCAGGAGTTGAAGAGAACGCTGACGTTCAGCGATCTCATCATCTATGGCCTGATTTTCATGGTTCCTATCGCACCATTCGCCATCTTCGGCGGTGTCTTCCACGACTCGGGCGGGATGCCGCCGATCGCGTACATCATCGCGTTGGTCGCCATGATGTTCTCGGCCAATTCGTACTCGCAAATGGCTCAGGCCTTCCCGATGGCCGGGTCCGTTTACACCTATGCCGGTCGCGGAATCAACCGCCCGGTCGGCTTCATCGCCGGTTGGATGATTCTGCTCGACTACATCCTCATTCCGACATTGCTGTATTTTGTCGCTGCCATCGCGATGAACGGAATCATCAGCCAGATTCCAATTTGGCTGTGGCTGATCCTCTTCGTTGCACTGAACACATTAATCAACTACCTGGGAATCCACCTTGCCGCCGTCGTGATCCGCGTCATGCTGGTGCTCGAACTTCTGGTACTAGCTATTTTCCTGATCGTTGGCATTGTCGCCGTCTCACAGGGCAAGGGTCAGGGATTCAGCTTCGACGCGTTCTACAATGCGGATACCTTCTCCCTCCCCCTGCTCTTTGGCGCCGCTTCCATCGCCGTGCTGTCGTTTCTGGGCTTCGACGGAATCTCCACCCTGGCCGAAGAAAACAGCGGCAGCAGCAAATCTCTCGGTCGCTCGATGATCGCCGCGCTCTGTCTGCTGGGCGTTTTGTTCATCGCACAGACTTGGGTCGCCTCGATGCTGGTGGAAGACCCTGCAGCCCTGATCGCCAACGGCGACCCGACGGGAGTGGCCTTCTATGAGGCGGCCGCCGTCGCTGGTGGACCATTCATGTATATCCTGACCGCAGCCTCGACCGCCATCGCTTGGGGCTTTGCCAATGCACTCGTCGCTCAAGCATCGACGTCTCGCCTGCTCTACGCGATGGCGCGCGACCGCCAGTTGCCCAAATTCCTCGCCAAGGTGAGCGAGAAGCACAGCGTACCGGTCAACGCAACATTTCTGGTCGCCGCGATCTCTCTCGTCCTCGGACTGTTCCTGACTATTCTGCCGGACGGGCTCGGTGCCATCGCCGCGCTGGTCAACTTTGGCGCGCTGACCGCATTCCTGCTGCTCAACGTGTCGGTCGTGTGGTGGTTCATCGTCAGGCAGAAATCCCAGCGTTGGTTCGTGCACCTGGTTTTTCCGGTACTGGGCTTCGCGGTCCTCTCTTTTGTGCTCTACAACGCCCGAGTGTCCGCGCAGATCCTTGGCGTGGCCTGGCTGATCCTCGGAATTGTGGTCGCGGTTGTCCTCTACAAATCGGGTCGCATGACCAATCCCATCCCAGTCGAGTCCGAACAGACTGGGACGAGGTAGCAACATGGTCGTTCACCAGCTCACTCCGCTTCCCGAACAGTATTCCTACGTGTTCGGGGGGCGTGCCCCCTTGCTGAGCGTGCGCCCCGGCGACATTGTCGAGGTCAGCACGGAGGACTGCTTTGGCGGACGGGTAACGAACCCCCGTGACATTCCCAGTCAGATCGTTCCGTTCAACGAGCTCAATCCAGTCTCCGGTCCAATCGAAATGGTCGGCGCGGAACCCGGTGACCTGCTGGCCGTACATTTCGTTTCGATCGTCCCGGCGCGCCCATACGCCATCTCGAGCACTTTCCCACTCTTTGGTGCGCTCTCCGCGACGCACGAGACGGCGATGCTGCACGAGCCGCTCGAAGAGCGGGTATGGTTCTACGACGTTGATTTGGATGCTTGGACGGCGACTTTTCGCGCCAAGAATTCAGATTTTACGCTCGCACTCCCGCTCGATCCCATGCATGGAACGGTGGGAGTTGCTCCGCCTGGCGGTGAAGTTCGGTTGGTCGTGACGCCCTCCACCCACGGTGGCAATATGGACACACCGGAAGCGCGAGCCGGAACAACTCTCTATCTTCCGGTCAATGTCGCCGGGGCGATGCTGTCGCTCGGAGACGGTCACGCGCGCCAGGGCGAGGGCGAGGTGTGTGGCACCGGACTCGAATCGGCCATGCACTCGGTGATCGCCCTCGACCTGATCAAGGGCGGTGCCTCGGCATGGCCGCGGCTCGAAAACGATGAGTTCATCATGAGCACCGGGTCAGCGCGCCCGCTGGAGGACGCCTTCCGGATCAGCCAAAAAGATCTCGTGAACTGGGCCTCCGATCTCACCGGTCTCGACACCCTTGATGCGTACCAGCTCGTCAGCCAGATGGGACTCGCGCCGGCCGCAAACGTGTGCGATCCCAACTACACGATGGTGGCGAAACTGCCTAAGTGGACCTTGAAGGATGCACAGGCCTACGGTGGAGCTCACAGTCGGTTGCGCGCCACAGCCGAGGAATACACTGCGGCACGGTAGCCTTGGCGCTAAAATCCCATAGATTCAGTGCGCACTCGCCGGCGCTGATGATGAGTCGATGGCGCCCGCATGAGTGTGGCTGATTAGAATTGGTACTGCCCGCGAAATTTCGAAATCAGCCACCACGTTCACGCCGGATCGCGCGAACGACTGTCGTGACCTCGGCCCTACAGCACGTACCGGTGGCGAATGTGGTGGCGATCACTGCTCGCCTGCCAAAACTCCACCTCCGTGGGATGCAGGGCAAAAAGCTGCCAATCGGGGTTGTCACGGCCGTCGGCGCCGGGACGCTCATCCCAGTCGCGAGCGGATGCCTCGGCCGAAAGCAGGGTGACCGCGCCACTAACGCGCACCTGGCGACCAAATTTCGCCCAGTAGAAATTCATGGCGGCTTGCGGATTTGCGGTCAGTTCCCGGCCTTTGCGGGAACCTACCGTGCTGGCAAAGTGCCAGGCGCCCTCGTCGATGTTTTTCAGAATCATCATGCGCGAGGAGACCTGACCGGTTGCAGTCGTCGTGGCAAGACTGAACGCATGTGGCTGCGGTACCCCGTCCGCGAGCGCGGCTTCAAGCCACTCGAGAAACAGGTCAACGGAATCGGCCGGCGCAGTGGCTGGATCAAATTTCGGGAGATCGTTCGGAAAATCCGGGAGGGCCCGGAGGCGTTGACTGAAGGATTCGCTCACGCCGCGAGCTTACCCGCAGCTGCCAAAAATGACCGTTAGAGCGCTGTGGATGATCGACCTGGCTGGCACCGCCTCGAGCACTACCACCACTTACGCCGGAGGGTCTGCCGGACCCCCGGTCGGCGGTATCCGCAACTCGCGCTGCACCAGCAGCGCAAGTTCGCGCAATAGCACCTGGTCAACCTCGGCGAGCGAACGCGGGGCCGGATCAAAGACGCACAGCGATCCGATGCGTTCCCCCGACGGCGATTCGATCGGAAAACCGGCATAAAAACGAATGAGCGAATCACCGAGCACGAGCGGATTCTGGCTGAACCGCTGGTCTTTTTGGGCGTCTTCCACCACGAAAGGTCCGTCTCCGGCAATCGTGTAGGCACAGAGCGAGTCGGCGCGCGGAATCTCCGGTGCTGCCACTCCGACCCGCGCCTTGTGCCACTGCCGATCGTGGTCGATGACGCTGATCACCGCCGACTCGGTTTCAAACAGTCGCTGTGCCAGAGCAACGAGTTCATCGAATCGGGCCTCCGGCGGGGTGTCGACGATACCGAGGCTATCGACGGCCGCCTGCCGGGTGCGTTCCACACTGGCAGCATCCGTTAGCCGTTGACCGCCGTGTTCCTCATGGATGCCGAGGCGTGCCGCGTCGAGGGTGTCGGCCATGGCACCAGCCAGCAGCAGGGCCCAGTCCCGGTAGTCGGCTGGGCTGCGATGGCGGTCGGGCGTGAGCGTGGTCGCGGGTGAAAAGGGCAGAAAGGTCGTGCGCGGTGCCTCAGCAGCCAGCTGCGCGCTGACCCGGTTGAGATCTGCTGCGGAATGATCGGCGATGAATCCGAGCGGGAGGTTGAAGATCTCGATGCTCCGAATCGGTGCGATCCCAAGAATGTAGAAGTGGGTACTCTGCGAGGCCTCGCGTTGGAGCACCGTGAGCAGTTTTCCGAGTCGGGTGCGCCATTCGCGACGACTCACCAGTGTCAAAGCCTCATTGACGCCAATTGTCAGCACAACGGCGTCGAAGCGGCTGAGCCTCTGGACGTTCAACGCGGGGAGCGCGTTCGCCGCCGTCATGGTGCGACTGGCTACGAGGTCGATGTCTACTCCGCGGCCGGTGAGCACCGACAGCTCCCGGGCAAGCGATCCGGGCAGCGCGAGTTGGTGGCTGAGCACACCCCAACCGACAGCCGGTCCGCAGCCCAGAATGAGCACCCGATCGCTGTCGATTCCGGGAGCATGCGCCTGCGGGACATCGCTCGGCCGCGGTAGGTGGCGATCTTGACGCTCGGCGAATGCCGCCCACACGCGCATCAGCGGCCGGACGGCCCACCTGGTCAGGTCGTGCATTTGGCGCCTTTCGGGAATAGCAGAAAGATTAATTCTGCCCCGAATAAGGGGAAGCCCAAATACCCCAAAGGTAATTTTCAGCTACTTCTCGGGCTGTCGGCTCACATCAGCGCGGCCACCGCGTGCGCGAATGTGAAAATGGCCAGGCCGGCGAGAGCGCCGACCACGGTTCCATTGATGCGAATGAACTGCAGATCGCGGCCCACCTGCAGCTCGATCTTCTCGGCCGTTTCTCGGGCCGGCCAGCGCTCCACGGTTTCGGTGATCACCCCGGCGATCTCGTGACGATAGGTGGAGATGACATGACTGGCGGTGTCGGCGAGCCAGCGGTCAATGCGGGAGCCGAGGGCGGCATCCGTTGTGAGGCGGTTACCGATATCGTGCAGAGTCGAGCGGATGCCCACCAACAGCGCGCTCGTCGGATCGTCGAGCGCCTGCGTGAGGGAGGCTTTGATGGCTTGCCAGGTGTCGCCGGCAAATTCACGCAGCTTGGCATTGTCGAGAACCTCGGTCTTGAGGTTTTCGACGCGGTTGATCATGGCCGGCTCATATTGCAGGTCATGCATGACCTCGCCCAGGTAGTCGTCCAGCGCCTTGCGCACCGGATGCTGCCGGTCGTGGCGGGCGGACGCCACAAAAGCCAATACTTCACGGTAGGCCTTGTCGTCGACGAGCTTGTCGACGAATCCGGGCAGCCAGGTAGGCAATCGCTGCGACACGACGCGACCGAACGCTTCGGGGTGGTCGCGCAGCCAGCCGTCGGCGCGGTCGAGCAGCAGGTCGACGGCCGCGTGCTGCTGCCCGCTCGTGACCAGCCGTTCCCCGACCCGGCCGAGGCTCGGGCCCCACTCTGGTTGGATCAGGTGTTCGCGCGCGACGGATTCGATGAGGTTCTTGATGGCGTCGTCGCCGAGCAGGTTGAGTATGCCCTGGCCGGCGATCGCGAGCTCGTCAGTGAGCCTTGCAGTGTTCTTGTCGTCGCTGAGCCAGGCGCCGATGCGGCGGGCTGGTTCTACCGATTCGAGTTTGCCGCGGATGACGGCCTCGGACAGAAAGTTGGTCTCGACGAACTCGCCGAGGCTCGCGCCGATCTCGTCCTTACGGTTGGCGATGATGTTGGTATGCGGAATACGCAGGCCCATCGGGTAGCGAAACAGGGCGGTCACTGCGAACCAGTCGGCGATGGCGCCAACCATGCCGCCCTCGGCGGCGGCGCGCACGTATTCGAGCCAGGGGTAGCGCTCTTGTAAGGCGAACGAGACGGTGAAGATGATGGCCATGAGGGCGAGCAGGCCCGCCGCGAGTCGCTTCATGCGGGTCAGCGCGGTGCGGCGGTCGGTGTCGTTCGGGGATTCGGCGGGGGGTGCCGTGTATGTGCTCTGCGCCATGACGTAAGCCTGCCCGATTGCGCGGCAGAGTGGTGCTCATTCATGCGAGTTCCGCTCGGACGTGTGCGAATGCGCTACGTGGAGGCACGCTGTCCACTGGCACCACGCCCATACCCACGGCGACGAGCTCTGCAGCGCCAACCGTGCTCATCGGTACCGAAACAGAGAAAGGGATACCCTAAGGGGGTATGCTTCGACAGTATCGGCAGATTTGAAAATCGAGGAACGACATGACACAGCCCAACTCGAACCACGACGCGCATGGCAGTACGGCTCACCTGAAGCCGGATCACGCGGCCATGACCACGACGCTATGGACCACGGCGCCATGAACCACGATGCGATGGACCACAGCGCCATGAACCACAGCGGGCACGGCGATCACGTCGGGCAGTTTCGGCGCCTGTTCTGGACCATGCTCGTCATGGCGGTGCCCGTGGTGGCGTTCAGCCACATGTTCGGGGCGCTCGTCGGGTATGCCCTTCCGGATATAGCCGGCGTGACCTGGATCTCCCCCGTTCTCGGAACCGTCATGTATGTCTGGGGTGGACGACCGTTCCTGAGCGGAGCGGTGTCTGAGCTGAAGGCTCGCACGCCCGGAATGATGCTGCTGATCGCCTTGGCGATCACGGTCGCGTTTCTCGCCTCCTGGGGCGCGAGCCTGGGCCTCATCGACGCTGAGCTCGATTTCTGGTGGGAACTCGCGCTGCTGATCGTGATCATGCTGCTCGGCCACTGGATCGAAATGCGCTCGTTGGCGCAAACATCCACCGCACTGGAGTCGCTCGCTGCGCTGCTGCCCGATGAGGCCGAGCGGGTCGAGGATGATGGCCTCATCAGCGAGCACAGTGTCATGGTCTCACCGAGCGACCTGGTGTTGGGCGACCTCGTCGTGGTGCGGCCGGGCGGGCGCGTGCCCGCCGACGGCCAAGTCACCGAGGGCACGGCCGATGTCGACGAATCTATGATCACCGGCGAATCTCGGCCGGTGCAGCGCTCCCCCGGTGACCAGGTCGTGGCCGGTACGGTCGCGACCGATTCCGCCCTGCGGGTGCGCGTGAGCGCCATCGGCGATGACACCGCGCTGGCGGGAATCCAGCGGCTCGTCACCGAGGCACAGAACTCATCATCACGGGCGCAGCGCATCGCCGACCGGGCCGCCGGCTGGCTGTTCTGGTTCGCGCTCAGCGCCGGTATCGTCACCGCACTCGTCTGGACGCTGCTCGGCCAGCCACAGGATGCCGTCGTGCGCACGATCACCGTGCTCGTGATCGCCTGCCCGCACGCGCTCGGGCTGGCGATTCCGCTCGTGGTGTCGATCGCCACCGAACGCGCAGCGAAGGGCGGCGTGCTCATCAAGGATCGCCTCGCCCTTGAGAGCATGCGTCAGGTCACTTCGGTATTGTTCGACAAGACCGGCACGCTCACCAGGGGCGAGCCGACGGTCAGCCACGTAGCCGTTGCAAGCAGCCAGGCGGATGCCGCGGCGCGCGGCCCTGAAGCCGGCGCGGCTTCAGCGGGCGCCTCGCTGGGCGCTGACCTGTTTTCGAGCGACGATGTGCTCGCGTGGGCGGCGTCGGTGGAAGGTGACAGTGAACATCCGCTGGCTCGCGCCATCGTGACGGCTGCCCGCGGGCGTGGGCTGACCGTGCCGCGGGCGAGCGAGTTTCAGACTGCGGCGGCGATCGGCGTGACCGGCCTGGTCGACGGGCACAGCGTGAGCGTCGGCGGGCCGAGCATGCTCGACCAGCACGGGGCGACGCCGCTGGCCGAGACCGTGGCGTGGCAGAGCCAGGGCGCGATCATTCTGCACGTGTTACGCGACGGTACGGTCGTCGGCGCGATCGGCCTCGCCGATGAGATCCGCGAGGAGTCGCGGCAGGCAGTGGATGCCCTGCACCGACGGGGTATCGAGGTCGTCATGATCACCGGCGACGCTCAGGCTGTGGCCCAGTCGGTTGCAGCCGAGCTCGGCATCGACCGGGTGTTCGCGGGCGTGCATCCGGAGGACAAGGCGCGCAAAGTGGCCGATCTGCAGCGCGAGGGCCGCCGCGTGGCGATGGTCGGCGACGGAGTGAACGACGCCCCGGCGCTCGCGCAGGCCGACGTCGGCATCGCGATCGGTGCCGGGACCGATGTGGCGATCGCATCGGCGGGAGTCATTCTGGCCAGCGACGATCCGCGGTCGGTGCTCTCGGTGATCGAACTGTCGCAGGCGAGCTACCGCAAGATGAAGCAGAACCTCTGGTGGGCAGCCGGGTACAACCTGCTGTCGGTTCCGCTCGCCGCGGGTGTGCTCGCGCCCATCGGCTTCGTGCTGCCGATGGAGATCGGGGCCCTGCTCATGTCGGTGTCCACCGTGGTCGTTGCCCTGAACGCGCAGCTACTGCGCCGCCTCAATCTGCGCCCGGAGGCGAGTGTGCGCAAGCCGTAGGGCACGCCGGTCAGGCCAGGGGCCGTGGGTCTTGCGCACATTCAAACGATTAGGCGCCCCGAAACTCACGGCTGGGCGAAGGTGTGCGCTGACCGGATCACCCCAACGGGTACTCACCCCACGTTCAGACGGTGGCTGGCTTCGATGCGCTGGCCCCAGAACGTTCCCACAATGATGAGCACGGCACCGAGTGCCCCGATGAGGCCGAGGGCTTCGCTGCCGAGTGACACCCCCACGAGCACCGCCCAGATCGGTTCGGTGCCCATGAGGAGGCTGGCCCGTGCCGCCGAGGTGCGGCGGATCGCCCACATCTGCGCCAGAAACGCGAATACGCTGCAGGCCAGGCCCAGGTAGAGCACGCCCATCCACGCAGCTAAATCGAAGGTCGAAATCGCCGCGACGAGGCCACGGATGTCGAAGGCGGTGAAGACGACCGCCCCGACGAGCGCCTGCAGCAGGGTGAGCGTGATGGTGCTGTCGCTGCGCCCGCGAATCAGGTGGCCCATCATCGTCACGTGCAGGGAGCGCACGAGCGCCGCCGCCAGAATGAGCAGGTCGCCCACATTCGGCTGCGCAAACCCGTTATCGGAGACGAGCAGGGCAACCCCGACGACGGCGAGCACCGCGGCCACGAAGAAGGGGCGCGGCAGCCATCGACGGGCCGCGACCGACTCTAGCACCGGAGTGACAATGATGGTGAGGCTGATGATGAGGCCCGCGTTCGTGGCCGACGTGAATGCCACGCCCTGGGTCTCAAGCCAGAGGATGCTCGCCTGGGTCACCCCGAGCAATACGCCGACCCCGAACGCACGCCGTGACGGCAGGCGTTCGCGCCGCATCACCCAGACGATCAGCAGGGCGAGCGCCGCGACCAGAAAGCGCAGCGCGAGCACGGCCGATACGCTCGCCTGCTCGGTGAGCACCTTCGCACTCAGGTAGCTTCCACCCCAGACCAAGGCCACGAGCAGCAGCACGAGATCGACGCGATAGCGCCCGAGGTGCGGCAGCATGCGGTGCGTCAGGGTTGTGGTCACCTAGGGTTGGCTCTGCGAGTCGAACCCGGCATGACGGATGCCCCAGCGCACGATCCACTCCTCCCCCGGTTGCAGCCAGTGCAGGCCAGCGCCGGAGTTGAAGGCGTCGGCGGGCGCCGTCATCGGTTCGATGGCGATCGCCTGGCCGCGGGATGGCTCGGTGGCTCCGGTGCGAACCGGAAAGATGTGCGGCGTGAAGACCTGTACGTAGCGCATATTCTCATCGCCCCAGAGGGTGACGCTGCGGCCATCCGCTGCGGTGAGGGTGTGTTCGCCGGGCGTGCCCGAGCCGGGACGGGCCAGACCGACCCCGCCGAAGCCATCATCGAGGTCGAGGTCGCCGACCGCGACGCCCCCGCGCAGGTCGAACCGGGTGCCGTCGACGGGGGTTTCGCCGGTCGGGTTGAGGCGGTCGTCTACGTCGATGTGGGTTGCGGCATCCACTCGCACGATGAGATCGCCGGTCGGTACGTCGCCGATTTTCAGATACGGATGCGCCCCCACAGCGACCGGCGCCGCGTCGGTACCGACGTTGGTCAGTCGGTGTGTCACGTTCAGACCGTTGGGAGTGAGCGCATAACTCACCTCGGTGTCGAGGTGAAAGGGGTAGCCGGACTGCGGAAAGACCGTCGCGGCGAGCGTGACCGAATCGCTCTGCCTCGACACCTCGCGGTAGGAAGTGAAGCGGAGCAGCCCGTGGATGGCGTTGTGGCGCGCCGGCTCGGTGAGCGCGAGCTGGCGGGTGACCTCGTTCTGCGTCCATTGACCATCGCGAATGCGATTGGGCCATGGCACGAGAACGATGCCCGCAGCCATGGGAGGCTGCGATAGCTCGGGAAAAGTCTCAACCAGGTCGATTCCGTTCACGGAATATGCCCGGAGGCCAGCAGCCACCTCGGTCACGACGGCGCGGGCTGTTCCCCTCGCTGTCTGCACGGTTAGATCGTATTGAATCCCAGTTGGTGCGCGCATTCGTTCAGCCTAGGGCCGGTCCGGTGTCTGCGGCGCAGTTTCGGTTAGCTCGACGGTTAGCTCGACGGGGAGCAAGACTCTCAGTCCGACCTCGCGCAGCGACTCCAGCATCGCCGGATCTGCAGCGGCATCGGTGATGAGCGTGTGGAAGTCGCCGAGCGGGCCCACCCGGCCGAGATGCACCTGACCCAGCTTGGAGTGGTCGGCCACGACGACCACCCGCTCCGCCGCGGTGAGCATGAGCGCTTTGATTCCGGCCTCGGGCAGGTTGATGTTGGTGACACCGCCGGCGATGTCGACTCCATTACAACCGATGAAGGCCAGGTCGGCATGAACCTGGCTGAGCATCAGTCCGGCGAGCGGCTCGACCAACGAGTGCTGCAGAGGGCGCAGTGAGCCTCCGGTGACGATCACCGTGAACCGTGGGATGGCCTGTTCCAGTTCGAGGGCGATGCTGAGTCCATTGGTGATGATGACAACGTCGTGCAGGTCGTCCCGCGCAACCAGCGCTCGGGCCACAGCGTGAGTCGTGGTTCCCACGTCAAGAATCACGCTCTGCCCGCTGTGCACGAGCCCGGCCGCGATCTGGGCAATTTGTTGTTTGGGAACGATCGAGGCTTCCAGAGCTTCCTCGAACGAGTGCTCGCGTTCGGCGCGAAAACTTTCGCCCTCGCCGAGGGAATGCGCCGGCACCGCTCCGCCGTGCACGCGCCGAACAGCGCCCTGAAGCTCCAGGGCGTCAAGATCAGCCCTGGCTGTCACTCCGGAAATGTTGAAGGCGCTCCGTAATTCGCTCACGCGCACAAACCCGCGTTCGTCCACCAGGCGTTGTGCTTGCTCGCGGCGAACGTGAGCGGGAAGCGGATTGGGTATCGGGCTGCGCGTTGGTTCGGTCGCGGTCATCACATCAGTATCACTTAGTTTCTTTTGCTTATCAAAACGCAGTCATGTGGTTTCGCTTGCGCAAAAATTTGCTACTGTGACACTGCCATGACGAATCCACGCACCCACCGCCCGCACTTTGTCGCCGATGAGACGATCGGGCGGCAGTCCAGCACCCTCGCCGACGGTCGCGACCTGGTGTATTTTGACGACCCTGACACCGTGCTGTCGCCGGATCGGGCGCCCGACCTGCGTGAACCCGCCGAACGTGCGACCACCGCGACCATGCGCCAGGACGCACTGACCGGGGAATGGGTCTCCATTGCCGCCAATCGCCAAGATCGGGTGTTCTTGCCGCCGGCCAACCTCGACCCGCTCGCACCACAATCCCCCGACAATGCCTCGGAGATTCCGAGCAACTACGACGTGGCCGTCTTCGAGAATAAGTCCCCGTCATTTGGTCCTCTTTTGGCGGATGCCGCCACGCCGGTCGATCTCGCCGATTTTGACCGCATCGGCATCGGCCGTACCCGCCGGTCCGTTGGCCGCTGCGAGGTGGTGTGCTTCAGTCCCGAGAACGAGGGATCCTTTGCCAGCCTGTCGGTGATTCGAGCCCGAACCGTCATTGAGGCCTGGGCAGAACGCACCCACGTGCTGTCGCAGTTGCCCGGCGTTGAGCAAGTATTCCCGTTTGAGAACAGAGGTGAGCAGATCGGGGTGACCCTGCGGCATCCGCACGGTCAAATCTATTCGTACCCCTATGTCACACCAAGAACCCAGCGCTTGGTCGACTCGATCGAACGCTATGGACCAACCCTCTTCGCCGATATTCTGGTGAGCGAACAAGCCAGCGACCGGGTGATTCTTCGCGGCGAACACTGGACCGCCTTTGTTCCCTTCGCGGCGCGCTGGCCAATCGAAGTGCACATGCTGCCGCACCGCCAGACACCCGACTTCGCCGAAACCACCCTCGCTGAACGCGATGAGCTGGCCGTGTTGTATCGTCGGCTGCTGCGCGGCATCGACGCGATCTACTCGACTCCGACTCCCTATATCGCCGCGTGGCATCAGGCGCCGGTGCGGACGCACCGGGCGGACATCCGTTTGATGCTGCAACTGACCAGCCCGCGACGCGCCGAGGACAAGCTCAAGTTTCTCGCCGGGTCGGAGGCCGCCATGGGCGCCTGGATCGGCGATGTCACTCCAGAAGATGCTGCCGCCCTGATTCGCGCGGCCGTCGCGCGCGCCGCCGAGGCGGACTTTGCCACAGTGGCTTCGAGGACACACCCGTGACGGGCCAAAATGCTGACGGCCCCGGCATCGTCAGTACGTTGGATCGCGCGGCCCAGGCGGGCTTTCAGAGTCGCTTTGATCGATCGGCGACAGGCCTGTGGTCGGCGCCCGGCCGGGTCAACCTGATCGGTGAGCACACCGACTACAACGACGGGTTCGTGCTGCCTCTCGCCATCGACCGGCGCACGGTCGTTGCGCTCGCGACCAGGACCGACCGCGTCGTTCGCGTGGCGAGTTCCTTCGCGGCCGAGACCGTCGAGGTTTCCCTCGACGAGCTGGTTCCCGAGAACCTCGACGGCTGGTCGGCGTACCCGCTGGGCGTGGCCTGGGCACTCGGGCAGTTCGGAGCTGACCTCACCGCCGTGCCGGGATTCGAGGTCTATATCGACTCCGACGTGCCGGTAGGCGCCGGGCTGTCGTCGTCAGCAGCGCTCGAAAGCGCCGTTGCGATAGCCCTCAACGACGTGTGGGACCTGAGCCTCGACCGTGCAACGCTGGCCCGTGTTGGCCAGCTCGCCGAGAACCGGGTCGTCGGCGCCCCGACCGGCATCATGGACCAATCGGCATCACTGCTCGGCGAGGCCGACGCTGCGGTATTTCTGGACTGCCGACGCCTCGCGGCCGAGGTCATCCCGCTCGGACTCAATCCGGCAGGCCTCGAGCTACTCATCATCGATACCCGGGTGACTCACTCGCACGCGACGGGCGGGTACGCCGCCCGCCGAAAGTCGTGTGAGGCCGGAGCCCGCGCTCTGGGCGTTCCGGCACTGCGCGATCTCAGCCTGGACGATCTCCCCCGAGCGCAGACGATGCTCGACGACGAGACTTTTCGCCGAGTGCGTCACATCGTGACCGAGAACCAACGTGTGCTCGACACCGTGCAGGCCTTGCGATCGAGCGGATGCACCGCGATCGGACCACTATTGGATGCGTCACACCGGTCGATGCGGGACGACTTCGAGATTTCAGCGCCCGAACTGGACCTGGCCGTGGACACCGCCCGCCGTGCGGGTGCCATCGGCGCGCGCATGACCGGTGGCGGCTTCGGTGGCGCGGCCATCGCCCTGACCCCGACCGAGCTCGTGCCGGCGGTGACGGCCGCCGTGCTGGTGGCCTTCACCGAACGAGGCTTTGCCACCCCCGACGTGTTCGTGGTGCACGCTGCCGATGGGGCAGTCCGCGACAGTGGCGTGCGCCCCTGAGCCGTCACGCCCCCGACCCGACTATGTTCTCGCCGTACAGCACGCTTTAACGGCAGCCCAGGATCCGGCAACGCATGGCCCCGGGAGCGGCTCAGCTAGGCTGACGCGTATGACTGCCGATAGCGCTGCCCGAATCATCGTTCTGCCGCACACGCCGGCTCCGAGCATCGCCGAGACGGCGTTCGTCGCCCCCGGGGCCGTCGTTGTCGGCAATGTCATCCTCGCCGACCGGGCCAGCGTCTGGTACAACTCTGTGCTGCGCGCCGAGCTCGAGCCGATCACGATCGGGGCCGACTCGAACCTGCAGGACAACGTCTCCTGCCACGTCGACACCGACTTTCCACTCACCCTCGGTACCGGAGTCTCGGTCGGGCACGGCGCCGTGCTGCACGGCTGCACAATTGAAGACAATGTGCTCGTCGGAATGGCCGCGACCATTCTGAACGGCGCCATCATCGGCACCGGATCCCTCGTGGCTGCCGGAGCCGTCGTGCTCGGTGGCACCGTCGTGCCAGCCGGCTCGCTCGTAGCCGGTGTCCCCGCCAAGGTTCGACGCCCGCTGACCGACGACGAGATCGCCAGCATCCGTCATAACGCCAAGAATTATCTCGAGCACACCGAACTGCACCGCGCAGCCCTCGCCCAGCAGTAGTTTTTCGGCACGAATGGATTCCCCGCCGCTAAGGCCGGTCGATCTGCGACGCGCCAAGCCAGATGCGCTGAGGTGACGGCGTGTCGCTAATTTACCGGCGTGAGCTACGGCCGCCCGAACTCCCGATCGAGCCGCTACGCCAGCAGGGACTGCTCGGCGGCCTTGACCACGTTGGAGAGCAGCATGGCGCGGGTCATCGGACCGACGCCGCGCGGGTTCGGCGAGAGGTGCCCGGCGACCGAGGCCACGTCGGGGTGCACGTCACCGGTTAGCCGACCCTTGCCGGTCTCTTCGTTGTGCACACGGGTGATACCCACGTCGAGCACGGCGGCGCCCGGCTTGATCCAGTCGGCCTGAATCAGGTGTGGCACGCCAACGGCGGCCACGACGATGTCGGCGCGGCGTACCTCACCGGCGAGGTCGACCGTGCGCGAATGGGTCAAAGTGACGGTCGCGTCGAGGCCTTTGCGGGTGAACAGCAAGCCGAGCGGGCGACCGACAGTGAGACCCCGGCCCACTACGACGACCTTCTTGCCGACGATCGGCACATCGTAGCGGCGCAGCAACTCGACGATTCCGGCCGGGGTGCACGGCAGCGGTGAACGCAGTTCGCCCTCGATCCCGAGTACGAGGCGCCCGAGGTTGGTCGGGTGCAGGCCGTCGGCGTCTTTGGACGGATCGATGAGTTCGAGCATCGCGTTCTCGTTGTGGCCGACCGGCAACGGCAACTGGATGATGTAGCCGGTCACCTCGCGGCTGTCGTTGAGATCCTTGATGGCCGCACGGACATCCGCCGAGGTCGCCGAGCCGGGGAGGTCGATGCGCAGCGATTCGATGCCGACCTCGGCGCAGTCACGGTGCTTGCCCGCGACGTAGGTCTCGGAGCCCGGATCGTTGCCAACGAGCAGGGTGGCCAGGCCGGGCACCACGCCGTGCGAGCGCAGGGCAGCGATGCGGCCCCGCAGCTCGGCCTTGATGTCGGACGCGGTCTTGACCCCGTCGAGTGTGATTGCCGTCATCTTGGTTCCCTCTGTTGTCGATCGATGCACTTCGCTCGGACGGGGCCCGGTCCCCGTCCACGGGCCCAGGTTATAACCTGGGCCCAGGGTCGGGGCCCGGGCCCCGACCAATGGCGGTGACTGGGGGCGTGCGCGCGAGGATGCCGCTGGCCGGCTTGGCCAGCGGCATCCGCTCTCGGGAAAGTTACTGCTGCAGGCCGGAGTACAGCGGGAACGCCTGCGTCAGGACGCCGACACGGGCACGAAGCGCGGCGATGTCGGCGCCGGGCTTGAGCGCCTCAGCGATGACGTCGGCGACCTCGGTGAATTCCACGTCGCCGAAGCCGCGGGTGGCCAGGGCTGGCGTGCCGATGCGCAGGCCCGAGGTGACCATCGGTGGGCGCGGGTCGAAGGGAACGGAGTTACGGTTCACCGTGATGCCAACCTCGTGCAGGGCATCTTCGGCCTCTTGGCCGTTGATCTCGGAGTGGCGCAAATCGGCGAGCACGAGGTGCACGTCGGTGCCGCCGGTGAGCACGTCGATGCCGTGCGCTCGCGAGTCGTCGGCGGTGAGGCGGTCGGCGAGAATGCTGGCACCGCGCAGGGTGCGCTCCTGGCGTTCCTTGAACTCGGGCTCGGCGGCGAGCTTGAACGCGGTGGCCTTGGCGGCGATCACGTGCATAAGGGGCCCGCCCTGCTGGCCGGGGAACACGTTGGAGTTGAGCTTCTTGGCCAGGGCCATGTCGCGCGAGATGATCAAGCCCGAGCGCGGGCCGGCGAGGGTCTTGTGCACGGTGCTCGACACGACGTCGGCGTAAGGCACGGGCGAGGGGTGCAGCCCGGCGGCGACGAGTCCGGCGAAGTGAGCCATGTCGACCCAGAGCAGCGCGCCAACCTCGTCGGCGATGGCGCGGAAGGCTTCGAAGTCGAGGTGGCGCGGGTAGGCAGACCAGCCGGCGATGATGACCTTCGGCTTGCTCTCGAGCGCTTTATCGCGCACGACGTTCATATCGACGCGGAAGGTTTCCGGGTCGACACCATAGGCGACTGGGTTGTACAGCTTGCCCGAGAAGTTGAGCTTCATGCCGTGGGTGAGGTGGCCGCCGTGGGCCAGCTCGAGACCGAGGATGGTGTCGCCGGGCGTGGCAATGGCGGAAAGCACCGCGGCGTTGGCGGTGGCGCCGGAGTGCGGCTGCACGTTCGCGTAGGCGGCACCGAAGAGGCTCTTGGCCCGGTCGATGGCCAGCTGCTCAGCAACATCGACGTACTCGCAGCCGCCGTAGTAGCGGCGCCCGGGGTAGCCCTCGGCGTACTTGTTGGTGAGCACCGAGCCCTGCGACTGCAGCACGGCGCGCGGAACGAAGTTCTCGCTCGCGATCATCTCGAGGTAGTCGCGCTGGCGACCGAGCTCCAGCTCGAGCACGGCGGCGATCTCGGGGTCGACGACCGAGAGTGGTTCGTTGAAGGTTGATTTCAGAGCAGTGGCGGAATCAGGCACGGAGTTCTCCTTATATGTGGATGTTGCGGCCCAGGCGTGCGGCCACTAACCGTGTCAGTCGCTCCCCGATGGTGACCCATCTTCGTGCTACGCCAGTTGCGACTCCACCAGCATATCAGCGGATGCTGCCGGCCGCGATCTCGGCATCCGTTTGCGCGTCGGCACCGAGCGACCCACCGAGGGAATAGCCCGGGACGATCCACCGTTATCATCGATGTACATGCAGACGCATTGAATTTTGGAGGATGGCATGCAGTTCGGAATCTTCACGGTCGGGGACAGGACCACCGATCCCACCACGGGCGACACCCCCACCGAGAACGCCCGGATCAAGGCCATGCTCACCATTGCGCAGAAGGTCGAGGAGGTGGGCCTCGACGTCTTCGCGACCGGCGAGCACCACAATCCGCCGTTCGTGCCGTCGTCGCCGACGACCCTGCTCGGCTTCATCGCGGCGCAGACCCAGCACATCATCCTGTCGACCGCAACGACACTGATCACCACGAGCGACCCGGTCAAGATCGCCGAGGACTTCGCCATGCTCCAACACGTCGCCGACGGCCGGGTGGACCTGACGCTCGGGCGTGGAAACACCGGCCCGGTCTACCCGTGGTTCGGAAAAGACATCCGCGAGGGCATCCCGCTGGCCCTTGAGAACTACGCCCTGCTCCGCCGGCTGTGGCGCGAGGATTTCGTCGACTGGGAAGGCCAGTTCCGCACCCCACTGCACGGATTCCAGTCCACCCCGCGGCCGCTCGACGGTGTGGCGCCCTTTGTCTGGCACGGCAGCATCCGCAGTCCTGAAATCGCCGAGCAGGCCGCATACTACGGCGACGGCTTCTTCTCGAACCACATCTTCTGGCCCGCCTCGCACACCGCGAAAATGGTGCAGTACTACCGCCAACGCTTCGAGCACTACGGCCACGGCACAGCCGCACAGGCCATCGTCGGGCTCGGCGGCCAGGTCTTTATGAGTAAGAATTCCCAGGACGCCAAACGTACGTTCCGCCCCTACTTCGACAAAGCCCCGGTCTACGGCAATGGCCCGAGTATGGAAGACTTCACCGCGCAAACCCCGCTCACCGTGGGCAGCCCCCAGGAAGTCATCGACCGCACCCTCGGATTCCGCGACTACGTCGGTGATTACCAGCGCCAGCTCTGGCTGATGGACCACGCCGGCTTGCCGCTGAAGACCGTACTCGAGCAGCTCGATCTGCTCGGCGAAGAGGTCGTGCCCGTTCTGCGCAGGGAATTCGCCAAGAACCGCCCGACCGACGTACCGGATGGCCCCACTCACGAGACCCTGCGTCTGGCCGCCCTGGCTCCGGTTTCTCCGTAGCACTCGCGGCACTCGCCGTGGATGCGGGCACCCCGAGGTCGGGGTGCCCGCATCCACGGTCAGTGCCGCGAGCGATGCCGCCGGTCAGCGGTCTTTCAGTTCGTCGACGATGAGCAGGTCGGGCCGCAGGTGCTCGGTCTCGTAGGCCGCCCGGCCCACCAGGTGCGCGGCCATCGGCGCTGTCAGGGCCTGGAAGACGACGATCGCAACAACGAGGGTCACGGTGCCGACCGAGAAATTGTTGATCGCAACATCCGTTGTCACGGCCATAAGACCGAAGATCTGCGGCTTGGTCGCCGCGTGCAGGCGCGACAGTACGTCAGGAAAGCGGATGAGCCCGATTCCGGCGGCGAGGCACATGGTTGCGCTGGCGAGTACAAGAATCGCCGTGAGCACGTCGTGCAGCATCGCGCTCATCCACTCACCGCCAGCCGGCCGAACAGCGGGGCGCTCATGCGCTGTCCCGGCCGGGCAGAAAGCGGGCGACGCTCAGCGATCCGAGTACCGCGAACAGGGCCAGTACGAGCAGCACCGGCAGGTTGTCGGTGTGCCGGTTCAGCGCCATCTCCGCGCCGAGGGCGCAGATGACCGTCGCGACCAGCACGTCGGAGGCGATGACCCGGTCCAGCACGCTCGGGCCGACGACGATGCGATACACCGAGAACAGCGCCGCGATCCCGAACATGATCGAAGCGACCACGGCCACAATCTGCAGAATCATGATGCTCCCTGTTTATTTTGGTCGGCGCTGCGAGCGGTGCGACGATTGGCGGGCGGCACCCCGCGCATCCGTTCGACGTCTTCGCGTGAACCGAACCCGCGCACAATACGCCGCTCGGTGTCGAGTACCTGCCGACGAAAACTCTCGATGTCAGCGGCGCTGTGCATGTCGAGCACGTGCAGATACAAAATAGAGGATTCCCGGTCGATGTCCACCACGATCGAGCCGGGCACGATCGATGTGGCAACGGCGGTCCAGGTGAGAATGAGGTCACTGCGGGTGTGCAGCCGAATCGCCAGGATTGCGTTGCTCGTGACCAGCTTCGGCTTGATCGCCAGCCAGGCCACGTCAATCGACGCCCGCACGATATCCACGATGAGGCGCACGAAGAAGACGATGGCGTGCAGCGGATGCACCCGACCGCTCAGTTGCACCGGCACCAGGTAGAACGCCACGGTCACCACGATGCCCACGACGAAAGCGACCAGCAGGTTGAGCCAGGAAAACTCGCCCCACAGCAGCATCCACAGCACGATCAGGGCGATCAGCGGCGGAATCTGATTACCTACGGCCTCGAGGCGTTCACGCGGTGTGATCATTTGGCGCCACCTTCGAAGTTGGTGCCCACGTTACTCTCGGCGATAGAACCGGTGCCGTTCGGAAACACGGCGCTGATGTACGTCGACGGCGAGCTGATATTGGCGGCTGCCCGAGTGGTGAGGTCGAAGATGGGCCCGGCGAACACCGTGAGGGCCAGGGTCAGCACGAGCATGGAGGTGGTCGCGCCGATCATGAGCGGGGAGATCGTCTTCTTCACCACGATTCCCTCGTCGTGTGGGTCTTCCACGAGCGATACCGACATTGACGAGGTGTAATCCGTGACCTGCTGCTTCGGCCGCCAGAACGCCATGTTCCAGGCCCGGGCCAGGGCATACAGGGTGAGCAGCGAGGTGAGCGCCCCGACCCCGATCAGCACGTAGATGATCGGGTCGCCCACGATCGTGCCGGCCTGAAACAAGGCGATCTTGCCGAGAAAGCCCGAGAACGGCGGGATCCCTCCGAGGTTGAGGGCACCCAGGAAGAACAGGATGGCCACGAGCGGCGACGACCGCAACAGCCCGCCGAGGCGCGAGAGCGACGTGGTGCCACCGACACGGTCGATCAGCCCCGTGGTGAGGAACAACGTCGTCTGCACAACGATGTGGTGCACGACGTAGAAGATGGTCGCGGCAATAGCCAGCGGGGTGCCAATCGCGATGCCGAACAGCATGTAGCCGATGTGGCTGACCAGGGTGAACGAGAGCAGTCGTTTGATGTCGGCCTGGGCGAGCGCACCAAGGATACCCACGAGCAGAGTCAGTGCGGCGACGATCATGAGCGGCATCGAGAACTGGTTGTCGGGAAAAAACAGGGTCTGGGTGCGCAGGATCGCGTAGACACCGACCTTGGTGAGCAGCCCGGCGAACACCGCGGTGACCGGTGCCGGCGCCGTCGGGTAGGAGTCCGGCAGCCAGAATGACATCGGGAATACGGCCGCCTTCACCCCGAAGGCGATCAACAACAACAGCCCGAGAATCAGCTGGATGTCGGCGGGGAGGTCGGGCATCCGCTCGGCGATCAAAGCGAGGGTGACCGTGCCGGTGGCGCCGTAGATCAGGGCGATCGCGCTGAGAAAGAGGATGGACGACACCAGGCTCACGACGATATAGGTGATGCCCACCCGAATGCGTGCGCCGGTGCCGCCGAGGGTCAGCAGCACATAACTGGCCGAGAGCAGCATCTCAAAACCGACGTACATCGAGAACAGGTCGCCGGCGACGAAGGCGTTGAACAATCCGGCGGCGAGCACGAGATAGGTGGGGTGAAAGATCGAGACCGGAGTCTCGGTGTCACCGTCGATGATGCCCTGGCCCACCGCAAACAGCAGCACGCCGAGCAGCATGAGCGCCGAGATGAGCAGCATGAGCGCCGAGAGCCGGTCGACGACGAGCACGATGCCCCACGGTGCCTCCCAGCCGCCGACCTGCACCACGGCCGGGCCAGTCCGGTCGACCAATACGAGCAGCACGGCGCTCATCACCGTGGCGGCGGTGAGGCTCAGCACGCTGACCAGCACCTGTAGGCGGCGGCGCCGGCCGAGTATCAGCGCGACGGCCGCCCCGAGCAGCGGCAGGCAGACGATGAGGGGAACGAGGGCGGTCACCGCGCGTCCCCCGGGTGGGAAGCGGATGCGGCGGCCCGGCCGGCAGCATCCGTTTTGGTGGAGACGGTGTCTTCATCGCTCGTCGCGCCGTCACCGCGCTCGAACTCGTCGATCGACTCGGCGACCGCGTCGTCGTCGTCAGCGGAAGAACGGAACGTGGCGTCGGCATCGTCGTCACTCTCGGTGGCGTGTTCGTCGGTGAGGGTATCGCCCTCGTCACCGAGCTGGGCCAGCCACCACGACCGGTAGATGAGGGCGAGCAGCAGTGCGGTGATGCCGAAGTTGATCACGATCGCGGTGAGCATGAGCACCTGCGGAATCGGGTCGACCATATCTTCAACGCTCGCACCGGTGACAATCGGTGCGCTGCCCGGCCGGCCGCTCATGATGAAGATGAGCAGATTGGTGGCGTTGCCGACCAGCAGAAAGCCGATCAGCACCCGGGTGAGGCTGCGTTCAAGCATCACGTAGACCCCGGCTGCGTACATGACGGCCATCACGATGACGAGGGTCAGGGAGGCGCTCATAGTACGACCTGCTCGGGAGTTGTCGTGGATGCGCCCTCTGGAGCCGTGTCCAGCGGCGGCCCGATCTCGTCATTGTCACTCTGCCGGTCGATCTCGCTGCCGAGGCTGCGCAGAATGTCGTAGGTCAGGCCGATGACGACGAGGTAGACACCGATGTCAAAGATGGTCGAGGTGCCAAACGACAGGTCGCCGAGCACGGGCACGGTCGCCGTGAAGTAAGCCGATTCGAGTGGCAGGCCGTTGAAAAACAGTGAGACGACGGCCATGCCCACGGCGAGGATGACGCCCAGGCCGAGAAGCTTGCCCGGGTCGATCGGGGCCGCTTCGCTGAGCTCGTAGCGTCCGCCGGCGAGATACCGGGCCACGAGCGCCAGGCCCGCCAGCAGTCCCCCGGCGAAGCCGCCGCCGGGCAGGTTGTGGCCGGCGAAGAGCAGGTAGATCGACACGATCATCGCGGGGTGGAAGAGCAGCCGCACGAGCACTTCGATGAGAATCGACCGGCTGCGCGGATCATTTTTGCGCCCGGCGAGCAGGAAAGCCTGCCGGGTGACGGCGTGGCCCTCGCTCGAGAGTTCGGGGTCGGCGACGACTCGGCGACGGTTGGCCGCCGAGCGCAGGCTGCGGGATTCCTTCAGGCGCGGCACGACCGCATTGCGACCCGAGACGAATAGCAGGCTGGCGACGCCGGTCGCCACGACGATGAGCACCGAGACCTCGCCCATGGTGTCCCAGGCGCGTATGTCGACGAGCATCACGTTGACGATGTTGTCGCCGTGACCGTCCTCGACCGCCAGTCGGGGCAGGGCGCCGGCGATGCTGTCGAACTGGCGCGCGCCGAGTGCGATGAAGCCAATTGTTCCCATGACCAAGCCCACAAGGCTGCCGATCAGCAAGCGGCGTTTGGGGCGCACCGGTGTGTTGTGCTGGGCGATGTTGGCCGGCAGTCGGCGCAGAACGAGCACGAAAATCACGAGGGTGATCGATTCCACCAGAGCCTGGGTGAGGGCGAGGTCGGGCGCGCCGTGAAAAGCGAACAGGGTGACGAGGCCGTAACCGGTGATACCGGCAAGGATGACTGCGGTCATCCGCTGGCCGACCCGCGCCGCCATGACCGCGCAGATAGCCATGATCAGTGCGATGAGCACCTGGCCGGGGTAGTCCCACCACACGATCGTGTCGGGCCAGGTGCGGTTGACGAAGGCGGCACAGCCGAGGGTGAGCACGAAAACGCTGAGGATGGTGCCGAGGTATTGCGGGAGCCCACCACGCTGGGCGAAATGGGTGACCCGTGCCGCGAGACGGTCGACACCGCGAATGGCCTTGCCGTAGCCGCGGCCGGCATCGATAACGTCAGGCACCTTGGACTGCAGTCGCAATACTTTGCGGCGAGCGCGGAACATGAGCGCTCCGAGCAGCAGGACAACCGCGCTCAGGTACAGTGCCGGTTCCAGCCCATGCCAGAGCGCCAGGTGATACGGGGGTTCGGTCAGACTGCCGACGCCCGGCACCGTGTCAGCGTAGGGCGTGAGCAACGGGTCGAGCACCGAGGCGAACAGACCAAGGCCGATGGTCGCCACCGTGAGCACACCGGGGGCGAGAAGCGTGTCCCACGGACTCGCGTGCAGCACTGTGGCCGGCTGCTTCTTGCGCGTTCCGAACGCGCCCCAGAAGAAGCGGATGCTGTAGGCCACGGTGAGAACGGATCCAATGGCCGTGCCGATCAGCGCCGCATAACCCCACCCGGAACCGCCGACACCGGCGTCGAGTAGTGAGGTGAACACGGCTTCCTTGGCGACGAAACCCAGGAACGGCGGCAGGCCTGCCATCGACGCGACCGCCACGAACGCGATGACGGCGAGCACCGGGGCGCCGCGACCGACGCCGCTGAGTTTGCGCCAGTCTCGGGTGCCTGCCCGGTGGTCGATGACTCCGACCACGAGAAAGAGTGTGGCTTTGTACACGGCGTGCGCCAGCAGCAGAGCGGCGCCGGCGAGCGCGGTGTCGCGGGTGTTGAACCCGATCGCGATCATGAGAAAGCCGAGCTGGCTGACCGTGCCGTAGGCCAGCAGCAGCTTGAGGTCATACTGCCGAAGCGCCCGCCAGGCCCCGACGACCATGGTCCAGACGCCGAAGGTGACGAGCACCGGCAGCCAGCCGTCGCTGTCGGCATACCCGGGGGCGAGCCGGGCGACGATGTAGATGCCGGCCTTGACCATGGCGGCGGCGTGCAGGTAGGCGCTGACCGGGGTCGGCGCGGCCATCGCGGCGGGCAGCCAGAAGTGGAACGGCACGAGGGCGCTCTTGGAAAGCGCCCCGACCAAAATGAGCAGAATCGCCCAAGTGCCCATCTGGGTGGTCACCGGGTTCGCCACGATGTACGCGAGGCTCGTGGTGCCGGAAGCGACCGAGATCATCACGACGCCGACCAGCATCACCAGACCGCCGAAGGTCGTCACGATCAGGGCCTGCAGGGCGGCGCCGCGGCTCTCGCGTTTGTGCGTGTAATGCCCGATCAGCAGGTAGGAGAGCACGCTCGTGATCTCCCAGAACATGAACATGATCACCAGGTCGTCGGCGGTGACCAGCCCGTACATGGTGCCCGCGAAGGCGAGTAACAGCGCGGCGAAACGACCTAGGCTGGGTTCTTGATCGGTGAAGTAGCGGGCGCAATAGACCAGTACAAGGGCGCCGATCCCCGTGACGACGAGGGCGAGCAACCAAGCCAGGGTGTCGACCCGAAAGGACAGGCTGATGCCGAGCTGCGCAATCCACGGAATCGACTGCCTTACGGCCCCGCCGGCGGTGACCGTGGCCGTCTGGGTGAGCGTGTAGGCGAAGGCACCGGCCGGCAGCAGCGCGATCAGGTAGAAGACCCGGGTACCCAGATACCGGGTGAGCCAGGGCGTGAGTACCGACAAAACGATGAACGCGAGGAGGAATGGAACCATGCGTCCTCCGGGCTTATCAGGTCGGGCTGGTCAGGTCAGGCGTGTCTGGTCAGGGCGTGAAACACAATTCTACCCGCCGTTCGGTGCCCCGGACGGGGAAGTGGACGTCCGGCGCATCTCCCAGCCGGGCACATCGGACCGCGGGGTAGGGTTACGGTATCCACCCGGCCGACGTCACCCGCCGCCATGAGCGAGCGAACTGACCGTTTCCGGCCACTTTCCGCGCCACTTTCGACCGTTTCTTCGAATGCACTGTTTTCGTTCTGAAGAAGTTGCTCGTGAGCGTCCGGCCAACGAAACCGAGAACCGTTGTGAGCCCCATCCGCGGCCAGAAGCCCTCCTCCACCCCCGCGCCGGGTGCCGCTCCTTCTGAGCCGCACGGACATCACGACCACGCGAATCCGCCCGGAGAGACCCCCTTCGAGCACATCGAAGACGCCCTGAGCGTGCACGAAGATGACGCGCTGCATAAGGGACTGAAGTCTCGCCACGTGCAGATGATTGCGATCGGCGGAGCGATCGGCACCGGGTTGTTCCTCGGTGCTGGCGGGCGCCTGGCCAGCGCCGGTCCCGCCCTGGTCTTCGTCTACGCAATCTGCGGCTTCTTCGCTTTTCTCATTCTGCGGGCGCTCGGTGAGTTGGTGCTGCACCGTCCGAGTTCCGGCTCCTTCGTGTCATACGCACGCGAGTTCTTCGGCGAGAAGACGGCTTTCGTGACCGGCTGGCTGTACTGGCTGAACTGGGCCATGACCGCCATCGTTGATGTGACAGCGGTTGCGCTGTACATGAACTTCTTCGCCACCTACTGGGCACCGTTCGGTTCGGTGCCGCAGTGGTTGTATGCCCTCGCGGCTCTCAGCCTGGTCATGTTGCTGAACCTCCTCTCGGTGAAGGTGTTCGGGGAGATGGAATTCTGGTTCGCGCTCATCAAGGTGCTCGCGATCGTGGCGTTCCTGATCGTGGGAACGTGGATGGTGATTTTCGGCACGCCGCTGGACGGTGCCACGGTTGGGTTTGCGCTGATCGGTGAAAACGGCGGCTGGCTGCCCAACGGGCTGATCGCATCCGTTCTGGTCGTACAGGGCGTCGTTTTTGCCTACGCTTCGATCGAGCTGGTCGGCACGACAGCGGGCGAGACGAAGAACCCCGAGAAGGTGATGCCGAAGGCGATCAATACGGTCATCATTCGCATCGCGGTGTTCTACGTGGGCTCGATCCTGCTGCTCTCGCTGCTCTTGCCGTACACGGCCTACAAGGCGGGCGAGAGCCCGTTCGTCACTTTTTTTGCCACGATCGGGGTCGATGGCGTCGACGTGATCATGAACCTCGTCGTGCTCACAGCGGCGTTGTCCTCGCTCAATGCCGGCTTATATTCCACTGGACGCATACTCCGGTCGATGTCGCTCGCCGGTTCGGCGCCGCGCTTCGCGGGCAAGATCAGCCGCAACGGGGTACCGTTCGGCGGTATCCTGCTGACCGGCGCCGTGACGCTGCTCGGCGTCGGACTCAACGCCATCGTGCCCGACAATGCCTTCGAGATCGTGCTCAACATGGCTGCGATCGGCATCGTGAGCGCTTGGGGAATGATCGTGCTGTGCCAGCTTCGACTGCAGGCCTGGGCCAAACGGGGCATTCTGGTGCGCCCGGTGTTCCGCATGCCGTGGGCGCCATACTCCGGCTACGTGACGCTCGTGTTCCTGGTCGGGGTGCTCGTATTGATGGCATTCGACTGGCCGGTCGGCACACTCACGATCAGCTCACTCGCGCTCATCATTCCGGGACTGATGATCGGCTGGTATGCCTGCCGCGGCCGCATTCTCGAGATCGCCGCGGCCCGCGAGGGCTTCACCGGCCACGTGCCGGTCGTCGCCAACCGTCCGTTGTCCGACCGGCCCCGTCACTAGCCATCCGCCTTCCCTGAGCCACGCGCTGCTGCGGCGTTCAGCTGCTGCGGCGGGTCGCCATGTGGTCGGTAATGATCACGAGCACAAGCGCCACGACCAGCACCCCGACGTATACGATCGGCACCGTTTCGAGCCCGACGCTGTCGATGAGCACCGCGCCGAGCAGTGCGCCGCCGCCGATACCAGCGTTGAACGCGGTGGTGTAGAAGGCACTTGCGGTATCGCGGATATGCGGCGACGCGGCGTGCAGCATCCGCGTTTGCATGAGCGGGGGCAGCATGCCGAACATCATGCCCCAGAGCACGAACGCGGCGATCGCGACGGGCAGGGTCGCCGTGAACAGGGCGAGCAGGCTCACGCTGACGGCGCTCGCGGCGAGGCCCAGAACCAGGCCGAGGCTCGGTCGGGAACCGAAAACCGTGCCGACGAGCAGCAATCCGCCAGCACCGGCCACGCCATAGGCGAAGAGCAGCGGGGCCAGGAGAACGGGGTCGACGCCGAGCCCATCGAGCAGGAACGGCGTGATGTAGGTGTAGAAACTGTAGTGGCCGATCATCGTGATGCCGGTGATGCTGCAGATCAGCACCACCGCCGGCACGGTCGCGTCCCGACGGTTTTTCGTTGCCGATTCGGTCGGGTCAGCAGATGTCGATGCGCCCGTAGAGTGCCGCGCCACCGGCGGCAGAAACTTCCAGACCAGTACCGCACCGACGAGCATCAGGGCGGCGAGCATGACGAAAGAGAGCCGCCAGCCGAGCAGATGCCCACCCGCAGTGCCGAGCGGAACCCCGAAGACGAAGGCGAGCGTGCCGCCCGCGACCGTGATGGAAACCGCGCGACCGATCTGCGCCTTCGGCACGAGGTGGGCCGCGTAGGCGCCGACAACCGACCAGAACAGGCCGTGCGCGATGCCGCCGAGCACTCGGGCGGCAACGACGAACTCGTAGGTCGGAGCGATGGCGGTGAGGATATTGCTCACCGCGAAGATGATGAGCACGACGATGATCAGGCCGTGGCGCGGAAAGCGTCGGGTCCAAATTGCGACCGGGGCGCTCGTGAGCACGACGGTGAAGGCGAACCACGAGACCAGAAGCCCGATTTGCGACTGGGCGACACCCAGGCTGCCGCTCATTTCAGGGAGCAGGCCGGTCGGCAACATTTCGCTCGTGACTGAGAGGAATACGGCAGCCGAGAGGGTGATCAATCCGACCCAGGGAAACGGAGGTTCGCTCGCGCGGATGCGGGTGGGAGGCACGACGGGGATCGACCCGGTGGGCAGAAAAATATTGGCTGTATTGGTCATGTCTGCATTCATGCTGAGAGTCGAAGCCGACCGGTGAAAGCATTCACACCGAGGTCAAAACCACTCGACTGCGCGCCGACGTGCGCGCCCGGGGCCGGCTTGTTCAGTACGACCAACCGGTAGTCTACCCACACGAGGTGAGGCGGCAGACTGGTCGGACCACGGCATCCGCTTGACCGCCCGGTATTCTGAGTCAATGACTTCTTCCACCCCACATCACTGGGTTATCACGCTGGTCTGTGCCGATCAGCCCGGAATCGTGCACGCGGTCAGCGGGGCGATCGTGCAGGCGCAGGGTAATATCTCCGAGAGCCAGCAGTTCTCCAGTGATGACACCGGGCGGTTTTTCATGCGGCTGCAGGTGCAGTCGCCGGCGACCCGGCCCGAGCTCGAGGCGGCGCTCGCGCCCGTGATCGAACGCTACGCGATGGCGTCGATCATCGATGTGGTCGGGCGTCCGCTGCGCACGCTCGTGCTCGCCTCGTCGGCCGGCCACTGCGTGAACGACCTGCTGTTTCGCCAGCGTGGCGGGCAGTTGCCGGTCGAGATTCCGCTCGTGCTGAGCAATCACGGTAGGCTGCGCGACCTGGTCGGGTTTTACGGCGTTCCGTTCGAGTCGTTGCCGATCACGGATGCCGCCAGCAAGGCCGCTTTCGAGGCCCGCGTCATCGACGCTGTCGACGAGCTCGATATCGAACTCGTCGTGCTCGCCCGCTACATGCAGATTCTCTCGCCCGAACTATGCGCTCGGCTCAACGGTCGGGCGATCAACATTCACCACTCGTTCCTGCCGGGGTTCAAGGGTGCCAACCCCTACCGCCAGGCGCACGCCCGCGGCGTGAAGCTGATTGGGGCGACGGCGCACTTCGTGACCGGCGATCTCGATGAGGGACCGATCATCGAGCAGAACGTGGTGCGGGTCGATCATTCGCGTACCCCGACGGAGCTGGTGTCGATCGGACAAGACGAGGAGAGTCGCACACTGACCCAGGCGGTGAAGTGGTTTGCCGAGAACCGGGTACTGCTCGACGGCGCACGCACGATCATCTTCAAATAGCCGCGCGGGTTCGTGGGCCCACCTTCTGGCCCGGGGCCCAGTTTCTATCCTGGGCCCCGGGTCCGGGCCCAGGCCCGGGCCGCAGGGGCAGAGCGCTTCGCTAAGCTTGACGGGTGACAGATACGCGCGGACTCCCGAAAATCGGCCCCAACGACATGCTTCGGTTCGTGCTCGAACTCTTCGCCTTCATCAGCCTCGGATTCTGGGGCTTCATCGCCTGGCCACTCCCCTGGCCCGGCATCGTGTTCGGCCTCGCCACCCCGGCTTTCGCGATTCTGGTCTGGGCCCTGTTCCGGTCCCCGAAGGCCGTGTTCCGCCTCGATCCGTTCGGTAAGGCCTTCATCGAGATCGCCATCTTCGGCGCAGCCGCGATCGCTTGGTGGGACCTCGGCTTGCCCATGATCACCGTGGTCTTCGCTGTCGTCGCCACGGTGAGCGGCGTCATCTCGGGTCGAAAAGAACTTCGCTAACCCGCTCGAGAGGGACAAGTGCCCGGTGGAACGGACACGTCGCACACTCGCGGCCGGCTACAAGACGGCGCCCAGCCAGGCCACCGCGGCGGCAACATCCGTTTCGGTAATGCCGTGGCCGCCGGGGCGCACCTCCTGCTGCACCTGCGCGCCGCGCGCTTCGAGCAACGTCACGAGTTTCTGAACGCTCCGCAGCGGTGCCATTGGGTCGCTGCGACCGTTCAGGAGTAACAGAGCGGATGCCGTCAGCTCGCTCCCGGCGGTCCGCGCGTCAGGTACAGCATTCGATGCAGGCCGGTCGAGCGGATGCATGCCGGAGAACGCGATCACCCTCGCCACCACCTCGGGGTGTATCAGCGCCGTCGCCAGCGCGATGTTGGCGCCGTTCGAGAATCCGACGGCGACCAGCGGGCGATCGCCCAATTCGTAGTGGTCACGCGCCCAGACCAAAAATCCGGCCAGCTCATCGGCTCGTCGAACCACATCGTCGACGTCGAAGACACCCTCGGAGAGGCGCCGGAACCAGCGGTTCATACCGTTCTCCTGCACGCGCCCACGCGGGGCGAGCACGGCGGCGTTTCGGTCGAGCGCAGCGGCCAGACCACTGACCTGCTGTTCATCGCCGCCGGTACCGTGCAGCATCAGCAGCACGGGCGCGTCGACAGAACCGGGCCGGAACAGGTGCGGCCACTGGGCATTCTCGTTCACGGCGCTCATGCGGCCGGTCCGCTCGACGTGTGCGCGGCGACGCTCATTCGGTGGCCGAGGCGGCAACCGAGACCGGCGCTGCAGCATCCGCTGCCCCGGGGTTGTTCTCGCGCGGCAGGGTGATCGGCACGACCGCATTCTCAATGGCCTCGCGGCTCGGCTCGAGCCACGGCGGAAGCTTGAGCGACCGCCCGAGTTCGAGGAGCGGCTCGTCAATGTCGAATCCGGGGGTGTCGGTGGCGATTTCGAACAAGACGCCACCGGGTTCGCGAAAGTAGATCGAGGTGAAGTACTGGCGGTCGAGAATGGCGGTCACGCCGTAGCCGCGGTCCACGAGCTGCTCACGCCATTCGACTTGGGTGGCCCGGTCAGGCGCTCGGAAGGCCACGTGGTGCACGCTGCCACCGGCGGTCAAACCGGGCTCCTTCGTGGGATCGGCCAGCACGTCGACGAGGTTGCCGGGCGCGCCATCGCCGGCACCAACGCGAATGCGACCATCCGTTTCACTGATGATCTGCATGCCGAGGTCTGCTGTGAGCACCTGCACGGTCTGCGCCGGGTCGGCCACGGTGAGCACGGAGGAGTGCTGCCCGCGCACCGCGAGCTCGGCGGGAACGGATGCGGAATCCCAAGGATTACGCGGATCCACCGTCGACGACGCCACCAGATCGAGCTGCAGCCCGTCCGGGTCGCGCAGCGAGAGCCGCTCCTCGTGGGAGGAGCGCCCGGTCACGTCGGACTCCACGCCGAGCTTGGCGAAATGGTCCTTCCACCAGCCGATACTGCCGGCCGGAACCGAGAACGCGGTCGTCGTCGATTGGCCGGCCCCGATACGACCGCTCCGAATGCCGGTCCAGGGAAAAAAGGTGAGCAGCGAGCCGGGTCGGCCGGAATCGTCGCCGTAGTAGAGGTGATACGTTCCCGGGTCATCGAAATTCACGGTTTTCTTGACGAGGCGCAGGCCGAGCCCGGTCACGTAGAAGTCGATGTTGCGCTGTGGGGCGCCCGCGATCGCAGTGACATGGTGCAGTCCGGTGGTGTGAACGGTCATGAGGTCCTCTCCTGGGCAAATCAAACGTTCGATATTCATGCAAACGCATGTATGCCGGGTTTCATTCCCAAATTCTCAGACGCGCCGTTCCGTCGGCATCCGCACTGCATAGAGGGCCGCGACGACCAGGAAAATCCCGCCGACCGCGAACCCGGCGGAGAACGAAAAGGTGTCAACGAGCAGGCCCGCGACGAGCGGACCGACGATCGCACCGGCATCCGCGCACATGGAGAACACCGACACCGGGCGGCCCCCGTGAGCACCGGCGGCATCGCCTACGGCTGCGGCCGGCGCCGTGCCCATGAACGCGGCGGCAACTCCGTAGACGCAGAGCAGAGCGCCGAGAACCCAGATATTCGGTGAGAACGCGATCGCCACAATCGCGAGTCCGGCGACAGCGAACGCCCCAATGATGGCCAGTCTACGCCCAACGGTGTCGACGAAGCGGGCGGCCGGAGCGAGGGCGAGGGCCTGGGCCACGGCAGCGGCGGCGAGGGCGAGGCCGGTCCACGAGCTCGTTCCGCCGAGAACCACGACGACGAACAGAGGAATGAGTGTCGTGCGCACCCCGAGCGAGGTCCAGCCCTGAGCAAAGTTGGCAATGCAGGCCGCGCGAAACCGCTCATCGCGCAGTACGGTGCGAAACGGCAGGCGCACGGCGGATACGTCGCCTCCGGCCAGCGCGCCGCCTCGCCCGCCCGAGCGCAACAGAAACAGCCCGACCAGGCCAGCCACGGTGAGGGTACCGGCGTAGAAGAAGAAGGGCGCCGTCAGGGAGATCGTGGCGAGCAGACTGCCGATCGCCGGGCCGGCCATGCCGCCGATGAGAAATCCACCCTGATAGAAGCCGATCGCGCGGGCCCGTCGGCCCGGTTCCGCCGTGCGCAGCAACAGCGTCATCGCCGACACCGAGAACATGGCTGAGCCGATACCGCCCGCGCCGCGCAGCAGCAACAGTTGCAGGTAGCTGTCCGCTGCGCCCACCAGCCCGCTGGACAGGGCGACGATTCCGATGCCGATTGCCAGCACGGCGCGCTCCCCCGCCCAGTCGATCAGGCGTCCGCAGACCGGACTGAACACGAAACGCATGAGCGCGAACGCCGAGACGACCGCCCCGACCTCGAGGTTGCCCACCCCGAAACTCTGCACATAGACCGGAAGCACCGGAACGACGACGCCGAACCCCACCATTACGAAGAAGGCAATGACACCGAGCACGATCACGTCGCGATTCAAACGGGGCTTCTGGCTCGTGCTGCCCGGGTCTGATCCGGGTACAGCGGATGCCCGGCGTCGCCCCCGCATCCATTCCGCCACTCGCATCCCTCCAGCCTAAGCTGCCCCGCCCCTCGCCCCGTGCCGAGTCCGGGCCCACCTTTTGACCACGGGCCCAGTTTCTAACCTGGGCCCATGGACGGGGCCCGGGCCCCGTCCGGAGAAAGAGGGACGGGGCCCGGGGTGCGGGCGAGCGGCGGGACTACCGCACGATCAGCAGAGAACGCGCCGGACTCGTCGCGGCCGCGACCGCGTCGTTGCCGGCGTAGTGCCCGACGACCTTGTACAGGCCACGACCGAGCTTCGGCAGCGTGATGCTGCCGTGCCCATTCGCGTCGAGCGCCACGGTGAACCGGCGCTTATCGACGGTCACGGTCGCCGTGTCGCCGACCGCACCCTTGCTGGTGACCGTGACGGACACCGTGACCCGGCTGGAGAAGAACACGGCCCGGTGGTTGATACTCAGGGCAACCTTCGCGGCATACTTCACGACGACCCCGGCCGACGTCGCCGTGGCACTCGGCCCGCCGGGCACCGTAGCGGTCACCACCACGGTCACTGTGGTTCCGGCGAGCGCCTTGGTCGCTGTGAAGCTCGCCGAGGTCGCACCGGCAATATCGACGCCGGTGCTCTGCCACTGGTAGCCGAAGGCGAGGCCCTCAATGTTCCACTGGCCGGGGTCAGCGGTCAGTACCGCCCCGATCTCTGCCGTACCCGACACCTTGGGCGCCACCGTGTTCACCGGGGCATCCGTTTGGCCACCCTCGCTGGCAGCCACGGTAAGGATCGTCGACGCAGCACTGTCACCGTAGTCGACCACACCGAGGTACGGCGTGTTCGGAACGAGGCCGGCCCAGCTCAGCGTGTACGTGACCGGAACGCCCTGCGGTCCCTGGATCGCGGGCGGGGTCGCTGCGAACCCATTGCTGGGCTCCCCCGACGAAACCGAGAAGGTGTTCACATCGAACGCGGTC
Organism: Cryobacterium sp. Y57; assembly: GCF_002929505.1. Lineage (GTDB taxonomy): Bacteria > Actinomycetota > Actinomycetes > Actinomycetales > Microbacteriaceae > Cryobacterium. Next base: position 133,581 of record NZ_PJJL01000069.1, on the reverse strand, counting down.
GAACCGGAGAACACGTCAACGATCACCTGGTAGAAACCAGCCTCGGGGTCGTTCAGGTCGACGTGCTCGTCGGCCGACCCGGTGGCCGACTGCCAGCCGGCCACCGGGTCGCCACCGGGGCCGTCGAGCAACAGTACGAACAGGTCGAGGTCGGTTGAGTCATCGACGGCGTTCAGATCGAACCGGGCCAGCCGGCCTTCCTGAATCTCCACCTCGTAGGTGAACTGATCGCCGGTTGCGCCCACATTGGTGTGCGGGCTGGACGGGTTGTCGGCGTTGTTTTGATGTACCCCGTTGGCGAGGCCGGCGAGGTTCAGCGCCACTGGCTCTGAACCGCCTGGGGCCACGGTCACGTCGACCGTGCCGTCCACTCCGGCGCCAGCCACCTCGGTCGGGGCGACGACAGTGACCGGACGAATGGCGATTGGGCTGTGCACTACGTCGAAGAAGTCGCCCGGGTCACCCGAGCCACCGTTTCCGAAGCCCCAGTCCAGTGCGCCGGTCGTGTACACGTCGAGCGGAGCATCCGTTCGAGTGAACGTAACCGTGTAACTCTGCTTCTCACCGACCGCACCGAACGTCATCCCAGCCGGCGAAACGACGGCGTTGATGCCGGGAATCACGATCGGCAGGGCCGTGTAGGTGCCGACCCGCACTGCGGTGACCGTGCGGGTGATCGTCTCGGGCGCGGTCAACGCTCCGATCTGAATCGACGGCAGGTTCAGGTTGCTCGCATCGATCGGCTCTACGCCGGCATCGAATCCGATTCCCTGCAGGTAGGCCAGCCAGTCGGCCGGGCCGCTCTGGTAGACCAGGCCCGGAAAGTCGAAGGACGAGGGATTGACCTGCCCAGCGCCCTGCGCGAACGGGTCGGTCACCCGGTCACCGTTGGCGTCGAGCGTGTCGCTCGCGGTCGTCATCATGACTGATTTGATCTCGGACGGGGTCGCGAGCGGCCGAAAGCCCAGAATGAGCGCGGCGAGACCGGCGATATGCGGACTGGCCATGGAGGTACCCGAGAGAAACTCGAACGTCGGGTCGGCCCCGGCCGCGTTGGCGCCGTCGGCCAGGATGCTGACACCGGGTGCGGCAATATCGGGCTTGAGCAGGTCGCCGCCGTCGGCGGTAACCGGTCCACGAGAGGAGAACCCGGCTACCTGGGGCACCGGAGTCTTCGTGGCGGTGCTGTTGTCGGGCGTGAACGTGACCGTCGCGCCATCTGATGCCGAGTACGCGAAGACCGGATCGAAGGCATTCGCGTCCAGGTGGATGCTCGGCACCGAGTGCTCGTCGGTGTCCACGTCAGCCGGTGTGCGGTTGATCAGCAGCATTCCGCTGCCGCCGGCCCGCAGTACCTCGGCCGACTTGGCTACTCGGTCGTAGACGCCGCGCTGGCAGAACACGATTGCGCCGGCCACCTTGACCGGGTCGAGTGAACCCGGCGCGCAGAGCAGCGCGTCGGCGGGGTCGAAGCCGTTCACCGATACGAGGTCGGCTCGCACGAGATCACCGGAGAGCGGGGTGGCTCCCGGCGTGCGGTCAACGGTGATCGAGGCACCGACGTATTGCGAGCCGTCACCCAGAGTGGCCGTCGCCTCATAGGACGGGATCGTGCTCGCCGCGACCGTGGTGATCCACGGTGATGCGTTGTCGAGGGTCGACGGCGTGGGTCCGGCGTTGCCGGCAGAAGCGGCCACGAAGATGCCAGCTGCCGCCGCCCCGAGGAAGGCCTGGCCGGTGGGTGAGAACGTAGTCTGGGCCGGGCCGCCGCCGATCGAGTAGTTGATCACATCGACGCCGTCGGAGATGGCCTGGTCGATGGCACGCAGAATATCGGTGTCCGTGCATCCGTCATCGGTCGTGACCGAGTTGTCGGGGCCGGACCAGCACACCTTGTAGGCGGCGATCTTGGCGGCCGGAGCCACACCGGAAATGGTGCCGAAGTCAACGCCGTTCAGATTCGCGGCAACGTCGACGTTTCCGCCAGCGGTGCTCGCGGTGTGCGAACCGTGGCCGTCACCATCGCGCGGGGAGACATATTCACCCGTTGACGCGTTACCGATCTGGCCGGCGCCGAATCCGTCGAGAAAGTATCGCGCGCCGATCACCTTGGTGCTGCAGGCATCCGCTGTGAACTGTTCACCTGTCTGGCAGGTGCCGGTAAAGGTGGTCCCGTCGGCTTTGTTCATGGTGATCGTGTCGCCATCGAGCCACGGCTCCTCGCCGGGAGTCGTGCCGAGCGATGAGCCGGCAAAGGAGGGGTTTTCCGGAGCGATGCCGGTGTCGAGCACGCCGATCACCACGCCCTTGCCGGCCTCACTCGATCCGCCCAGCTTGGACCACAGTCCGGTCGGCCCGCTCAGGCGCAAAAAGTCAGTCGACGACTCGGCGGTCACGTGACGGAGGGCGTCGGGGACAACCGACACCACGTTCTTCTTGATAGCGAGGGCTGCCGCCTGTTTGCCGGTCAACTGAGCGGCGAATCCATTTACCGCGAGCGTGTAGGAATACGCCACCGTGGCGTCAACGGATGCTGCGACCTCACTCTGCAGTCGGGTGAGATAGTCCTTGTAGGTCTCGGCCGAGCGGCTTTGCGCGTCGAGCTTCGCTCCGGAATCCGGCATGGTCGCCGAGAAACCGTTGACCCCACCCTGATACAGCGCGACAGCCTGGTCGCTGAGGGTCACGATGAAGCGTCCGGCAGTGAAGTCCATCCGTTGTCCGCCGGGAGCGGCGATGCTGCCGAACAGGCCGGTCGCAGCGGGGGCAGCGCCGGCGGGCAGGGTACCGCCGATGAGCACTGACGCGCCCACCAGGGCGACGGTGACGGTGGCCGCAATTGTGGCGCGGCGACGTGTGCGGGATGTTGGCGCCGGGTTCAGCGCTGAATCCGGCGCAGACATCATGCGCCTAAAGAAAGAACTCACGTTGGTGTCCAATCCGATAAGGGTGCGAGGTGGTCTCGTTCCACAGCGGGAACGGTTCGCTGTTCCGATGCGTGGGACAGTTCGCTGGTGACCGTAGCGCGCTGACCGCCGTGCGGATAGGGGCATTCCGCAGGTACGTCAGGCAGTGCTGCGCGTCGGCGCGCACGCAAACGCGCCGCAGAATCCGCCTCGAAACGGATGCTGCGGCGCGCGCCCGCCTGCGCCCCGGCGACCGCACAGTCAGCGTGCGCGGCTTGCTCGTCGCCATAGCCACGAGGTCACTGCCCGCATATTCCGCGGTCAATGTGTAGGTGCCGCGGTTGAGGTCGGTCAGGGTGAGCGACCCCCGGCTCATCTGATCGAGGGCGATGTCGTAACTCTGGTCATCGACCAAAACCTGCACCGTCCCGAGCTGTGCAGAGCGCGGGGCGTCGGTCTGCACGGATACCTCGAATGTCACGCCCGTCGAGTGAGGATTGGCCCTCGAACCGATCGTGAGGTCAACCGTGGCACCGTACCTCACAACGACCCCGGCCGAGGTGGCCGTGCCGGCCTGTCTACTGTTGGGTGTCCCGGTCTGTGCGTTTCTTCGTGCGTTTCGGCAGCGGCCGATGCCGCACCGACCGGTACCCGCCGCGCTGCAGCCTCGTCCCGCTGACCACCGATCGCACGCAGCACGTTCACAATGGTCACGAGGTCGACGATCTCCGGGCTGATGGCGCCCGCGGTCGCCGGAATCAACCCGAACGCCGCAATCACCCTGAGTCACTCGGCAGGCAATCCGCCCGCACATGCACGATACCCACCTGGCCGGCGACGTGCTGGGCAGTGGCGCGCGCATCGCCGGTGAGCATAAGACTCTCCCGCACACCGAGGCGTGCAAGGTCGGCGACGGTCTGGCGGGCATTGTCGCGCACCTGATCGCTCGCCACGATACTGCCGGCGAACCGCCCATCGTCGGCCACGTACATGGCGAGTTCGCCGCTGGAGAGGTGGGTAGCCGTCGCATCCGCTGTCCCGTCATGAATGAATGCGAGCTTGCCGACCCGCACCACACCGGCTGCGAATCGGGCCTCGACGCCGAAAGTTGCGGCCTCACTCGCCGAGTCCGCCGCGCGCAGCTCGAGACCGCGCTCGTGTGCCGCTGTAATAACGGATGCCGCCAGCACGTGACTCGAATATTGCTCGGCCGACGCCGTGAGCGTCAACAGCCCAGCGGCGGTGAAGTTCGCTTCGGGGCGCACTTCGGTGATCGCGGGGGTGCCGTAAGTAAGCGTTCCGGTCTTATCGAAGACGACAGTTTTGGCGCGGGAGAGTGCTTCGAGCACCCCGGCACCCTTCACGATGATGCCGTTGCGGGCGGCTCGACTCATGCCGCCCATGAACGCGACGGGCACGGAGCAGCAGATCCCCCACACACACCTCGGTGGCGGGCACATCCGTGGCTTCACCGGAGTCCGGGTCGAGTCGATGCGCGATTTGCGGGGCTCGTTTCAGCAGCGCGTCCAGTTCCCGCGCCGCTCGCCCTGCGGCGAAGTCTTCGAGGGCGGCTCCGCCGGCGAGCATGAGCACGATGAGCACCGTTGCCACGTATTCGCCGACGAGGATGGTCGCGACGATCGCGATGATTGCGAGCAGGTCGATGCCGAAGCTGCCTCGGCGCAGCCGGCGCAGCATCCCGACGAGTTCGATCAGGGCGATGACGAGGCCGTAACCGCTGAACAGCCACCGCACCGCAGCGGTCGCTTCGACGGCCCACAAGGCCAGGCCGATCAGTCCGACGACGATCGTCGCCGCCACGATGCGAGACCTCACAACGAAGGCCGGGATGCGAGTCATGGCCCGAGTCTGGCCCCTGCGCGCCCGCGCCGCCACAGTGTCCTGTCCGCCACTTGGGGACACCCGCGACCGGCATTTGCTCGCAGCAGCAGACAGGCCCCGACCAGAACTGGTCGGGGCCTGTCTGCTACTGCTATCAGCGCTTACGCCAGGCGGCTCTGCAGGTTCTCGGCGATCGAGGCGAGGAACTCTTCGGTAGTTTGGTAGCCCTGGTCGGGGCCGACCAGAAGCGCGAGGTCCTTGGTCATCTTGCCGCTTTCGACGGTCTTGATCACGACGTCTTCGAGGGTCAACGCGAACTCGGCCAGCGCCGGGTTGTTGTCGAGCTTCGCGCGGTGCGACAGCCCCCGGGTCCAGGCGTAGATCGACGCGATCGGGTTGGTCGACGTGGGCTTGCCGAGCTGGTGCTGGCGATAGTGACGTGTCACGGTGCCATGGGCGGCCTCCGCTTCGACGATCTTGCCGTCGGGGGTGGAGAGCACGCTGGTCATGAGGCCGAGCGAGCCGAAGCCCTGGGCGACGGTGTCGGACTGAACGTCACCGTCATAGTTCTTGCAGGCCCAGAGGTAACCGCCCTCCCACTTCATGGCCGAGGCGACCATGTCGTCGATCAAGCGGTGCTCGTAGCTGAGGCCGGCCGCTTCGTAGGCCGTTTTGAACTCGGCGTCGAAGATGTCCTGGAAGATGTCTTTGAACCGACCGTCGTAGGCCTTGAGGATGGTGTTCTTGGTCGAGAGGAAGACCGGCACGTTGCGCTCGAGGCCATAGGCCAGGGTGGCGCGAGCGAAGTCGGTGATCGACGAGTCGAGGTTGTACATGCCCATGGCGACGCCGTCGCCAGGGGACTCGAACACCTCGAACGTCGACGGCTCGGTGCCGTCCTGCGGCGTGAAGGTCATGCTGAGCGTGCCCTTACCCTTGAAACGAAAGTTGGTGGCTTTGTACTGGTCGCCGTAGGCGTGACGGCTGATGATAATCGGCTTGTTCCAGCCCGGAACCAGGCGTGGGATGTTGGAAATGACGATCGGCTCACGAAAGATGGTGCCGCCGAGGATGTTGCGGATGGTGCCGTTCGGCGAGAGCCACATCTTCTTCAGGCCGAACTCTTCCACCCGAGCTTCGTCGGGGGTGATGGTCGCGCACTTTACTCCGACGCCGTGCTTCTGAATGGCGTAGGCGGCGTCGATCGTGACCTGGTCGTTGGTTTCATCGCGCTTTTGAATCGAGAGATCGTAGTACTCGAGGTCAATATCGAGGTACGGGTGAATGAGCGTTTCTTTGATGGCGTGCCAGATGATGCGGGTCATCTCGTCGCCATCGAGTTCGACAACTGTTCCCTCAACCTTGATCTTCGACAAAAATTTCTCCTCTTTGTTCAGTGTGGCCGTCACGACCATCGACGAGCTTACTAGAAACTCACAACTATCTTGACATCGAGATAAATCTGCGAGTGAATTGAGGGTATCGACGCTTTGATCGACTACCGGCGACCCCGGGCGCACGTTAGCCTGATCACATGGGTGAGCTGACGCTGGAAGAACTATCCGCCCGCAACATCGTTGCGGCCAACAACCTGAGCTTGAAGCCGGGCCAGGAGCAATTCATTGCACCGGTCTCGTATTCGGTTGCCGCTTCGGTGATCAACCCGGCCACATCGTGGCAGCGCGTGGTCCTTCTCGACGGCGTCGTCGCGGGGTTCATCCACGGCAACTTCGACCCTAACTCCGAGCACGAAGAGTTTCGCGCCTGCATCTGGCGCATCAACGTCAACGCTGACACCCAGGGTCAGGGCGTCGGCAAGTTCGCCGCCGAAGCGCTGGCCACTGAAGCCCGCGATCGTGGTTTCGATCACGTCAACGTCATCTGGGAGCCCGGCGCCGACGGCCCGGAGGCCTTCTTTCACCGCCTGGGCTTCGTCGACGTCGGCGAGACCCAGTACGGCGAGGTCATCGGTTCGCTGAAGCTCTGAGCCGCGTTCAGTCTGCGCATGACCACACCGGAGCCCGATGATTTCGTCTCGCGCGTGCTTGGCGTGGTCGAATCCATCCCGACGGGTCGTGTGATGACGTATGGCGGCGTGGCGGCGGAGCTCGGCTCCCGTGCCGCCCGCGCTGTCGGCCACGTCATGGCCCGCTATGGCTCTGACGTGGCGTGGTGGCGGGTGATTCGCGCCGGCGGGTATCCGCCCATCGGGCACGAGGCCCGAGCGCTGCCGCACTACGAGACCGAGCACACACCGCTGCTAGGCGTGGTCAAGGATCGGGCGACAACGGATGCCACCTACCGCGTCGACTACGCCGCTGCCCGCTGGGCGCCGCGCACGAAACACCAAAGCCCGCCGAACAGCTGCGGCGAAGGTGCAATCGCGGGTCAGGCTACACCGCCGGACGTGTTGTGCTGCCCCGCACGATGAGTTCGAACGGCATGTTGATGTTGAGCCCGGTGCGCGACTCCGGGTGCGGTCGGAGTTCTTCCATGAGTACTTCGACAGCCTTCTCGCCCTGCCGTTGCGGAAACTGTGCCACGGTGCTGAGCCCGAAAAAAGTCGCCAGTTCATGGTCGTCGACACCGATCACCGAGATGTCCCCTGGCACGGCAAGCCCCAGGTCTCGCGCGGCCAGAATACTGCCGATGGCCATTTCGTCGGAGGCGGCGAAGATGGCAGTCGGGCGTTCGTGCGGCCGCCCAAGCAACTGCTTGGCCGCCTGATAGCCCCCGGCAGTGGTGAAATCGGCCGGACGAAAATCATCGCGGCGCGCTTCAATTCCCGCGGCCACGAGGGCGGCCTCGTAGCCGAAGCGCCGATTGGTCGGCAGGTTGAAGTCCAGGTCGAATGCCTTGTCACCACCGATGTGCGCGATGCGGGTATGACCGAGTGCAATGAGGTGCTCCGTCGCGAGGCGGGCGACGGCGAGATCATCGACGGTGAGCGTGCGAACGCCGGCCAGCGGACCGCCGACGCCCACGAGGGGCTTGTTCAAGGCGTGTAACCGGGCCACCTCGTTTTCGGTGAGCTCGAGCGAAACCGCGATGACAGCATCAACTCGTTGACGCAGCAGAAAGTGTTCGAAGACGCTGCGGCGAGCTTCGAGTCCGCCGGTGAGGTTGTAGAGAGTGAGGTCGTACCCGTGGCGTTGCAGCGCTTGTTGGGCGCCTTCGACGACGCTCGCGAAAAACCAGTGATTCAAGAACGGCACGACCACGCCGATATTCTTCATGCGCCCGGACGCCAGGCTGGACGCGTTCGACGACACGACATACCCCAGGTGCGCAGCGGATTCCTCGACGCGCAGGCGAGTGGCTGGCGACACGTGGTGACCGCCGCTGAGCGCGCGTGACACGGTGGCCGTGGACACTCCGGCATGACGCGCGACGTCTGCAATATTGATCATGAAGTCCTCAAACGTGCCGCCCTCGTTGGTGGCGCAGTTGATATGTTACACATTTTTCAGACACTGCAAGCGATTGCAAAATGATTCACCCCCGACTCGAGCGACGCTGAGTTTGTTGTCATTTTGTGACCTAATTATGGTGATTTTGGACTAGCCTCAGTGCAGGCACGTTGTGCAATCGCTTGCAAAACGAGCCGGTCATAGCCGGTCTGCACCGCTGCAGGCACTATTTTGCGAAAGGCTCCACACCAATGACGGTGAATACCAAGAACCTGCTCCGAGTCGGCGCTCTCGCGGTCGTCGCATCTCTGGCCCTGGCCGGATGCTCCCCCGCGTCGTCCGATAACACCAATAGTGACAACTCGTCCGCCAACGCCTTGACCGTGTGGGTTGACGCCGAACGAGTCGAGGCTCTGAAACCCGCCGCGGCCGCTTACACCGAAAAAACCGGTGTCGAAGTCGATCTCGTTTCGAAAGACAACGCCACTCTCAAGGACGACTTCATCCAGCAGGTACCCACTGGCAAGGGTCCCGACATCACCATGGGCGCCCACGACTGGCTTGGCGAACTGGTCACCAATGGGGTCGTGAGCCCGATCGAACTCGGCGACAAGGCCGACGATTTTCTCCCCGTCGCCATTACAGCGTCCACCTACGACGGCCAGGTGTACGAGCTGCCCTATGCCGTCGAGAACCTCGCCCTGTTGCGCAACGCGGATCTCGTCCCCGAGGCGGCCAGCTCCTATGAGGACATGATCGCCAAGGGCACGGCCGCCGGGGTGACCTACCCGTTCCTCGTCGAGCAGGGCGTTGACGGCAACCCGTACCACCTATACCCATTCGAAACCTCCTTCGGCGCTCCGGTCTTCGGCACCAACGCTTCCGGCGGTTACGACGCCACAAAGCTTGAGATCGGCAATGCCAGCGGCGAGGCGTTCGCGAGCTGGCTCGCCAGCCAAGGCAAAAACGGTACCGGGGTGTTCAACACCGAGATCACCGGTGACATCGCCAAGACCGCGTTCACTTCCGGCGACGCGGCCTTCTGGCTGACTGGACCGTGGAACGTCGGCGCTGCGCTCGAGGCCGGCATCAATCTCGCCGTCGACCCGATCGCCGCTCCCTCAACGGGTACTGCGGCTCCCTTTGCCGGCGTCAAGGGGTTCTTCATTAGCGAGCAGAGCGCGAACAAGGTCGCCGCCAACGACTTTCTGGTCAACTACATGGCTACCGAAGACGTACAGACCGCATTGTTCGAGTCAGGACAGGTCCTTCCCGCGCTGAAGGCATCCGTTGAAGCTGCTTCGAGCGATCCCGTGGTTGCCGGCTTCGCTGCCGTAGGCGCTCAAGCCGTGCCGATGCCCGCCATCCCCGCCATGGGCCAGGTCTGGCAGTTCTGGGGAATCGCCCAGGCCGCCGTCATCAACGGTGAAGATCCGACCGTTACATGGCAGAAACTGGCCGCCGACGTACAGGGCGCCATCGGCTAGAAAGCGCACGTTCTCGCGCCACACCAATGGCTTGTGGCCGCCCGTCCGGCGGCCACAAGCCAGATACCCGTTCACCGTTTGAAAGCAGAACTATGCGCACCGATGACACGGATGCCAGCACAACGAAACCGTCGAAGCGTCACCAGCGCGCCGCGATGATCGCCGAGGCGGCGTCCGGTGGCCTCAAAACCATCCTGATCAAAATCACGCTCCTCGGCATCGTAGACGCGATCGCCCTCTACGGATTGTTCATCCTGTTCCTTCAGCAGCAGTGGATCATCTTCGGACTCGTCGCCGCGGTCACTCTGGTCGTCAACTGGATCTATTTCACGCCCGGCAAGCTACCGGCCAAGTACCTCACCCCCGGCGTCATCTTTCTTGTCGTGTTCCAGATCTTTGTGGTCGGTTACACGGCCTATATCGGCTTCACCAACTACAGCACCGGGCACAACAGCGACAAGGCGCAGGCCATCTCGGCGCTGATGAGCAGCGCCCAGGAGCGTGTGCCCGATTCCCCGACCTACGCGGTGACGGTGCTCGACCAATTCGGCACCCTGAGCTTTCTGGTCACCGACCCCAATGGTGAGGTCAGCCTCGGTTCGGCCGACAGCCCACTGTCCCCCGTCAACAACGCCACCATCGACGGCGGCGAGGGCGTCGGCCTCACCGGCTATACGACCCTCAGCTTTCAGGACATCCTGTCGCGCACCACCGAAATCACGGCCCTGGCTGTTCCGTTCTCCGATGATCCGAACGACGGCGCCCTGCGCACCAACGACGGGAGTAGCGCGTACCTGTATCTCTCCTCCCTCGTCTACGACGAGCAGGCCGACACGATGACGGATGCCAAAACCGGCACCGTCTTCACCGACACCGGTGACGGCGCGTTTGTTTCCGCAACCGGCGAGGAGATGCTGCCGGGCTGGCGCATCAACGTGGGATTCGACAACTTCGCCCGCGCGTTCACCGAAGAAGGCATCCGTACCCCGCTGATCAGCGTAACCCTGTGGACCATCACCTTCGCCGCCCTGTCGGTCGCGACCACGTTCTTCCTCGGGCTTTTCCTCGCGATCGTATTCAACGACATGCGCATGAGGGGCCGTAAGTTTTATCGTGTCGCCATGATCTTGCCGTACGCTTTTCCCGCGTTCCTGTCCGCGCTGGTCTGGGCTGGAATGCTCAGCGAAAGCTTTGGCTTTGTCAACCAGGTTCTACTTGGCGGCGCTGAGATTCCGTGGCTGACCAATGCCTGGTTGGCCAAGATCAGCGTTCTCGTGGTGAATCTGTGGCTGGGCTTCCCGTACATGTTCCTGGTCTGCACCGGAGCGCTGCAATCCATTCCGGCGGAGCTGGAAGAAGCGGCCACGGTCGACGGCGCCAAGCCCTGGGCGGTGTTCCGGCTGATCAAGCTGCCCCTGCTCCTCGTCTCCGTTGCCCCCCTGCTCATCGCATCGTTCGCCTTCAATTTCAACAATTTCAATCTCATTTACATGCTCACCGGCGGCGGGCCGCGCGATGGCGCGGCCGATGTGAACGTCGGGGCCACCGACATCCTGATCTCGATGGTGTACAAGGTTGCGTTCACCGGTCAAGCGCGCGATTACGGACTCGCCAGCGCATTTTCGATCATCATCTTCATTCTGGTTGCGGTCATCTCCGTGGTCGCGTTCCGCAAGACCAAGGCACTCGAGGAGTTGAACCGATGATGACTGTCGACGGGGCCACACGGGTAATCCCGCTCAAACGTCCGTTCGCACTTCGGCGCTGGTTTGCTCGCACCGGCTGGCGTCACCTGGTGGGCATCGTCATGGTCGTGTTCTCCGGCTTTCCACTGCTGTACGTGCTGTCGGCGTCGCTCAATCCGCAAGGCACTCTCACCGGATCGAACCAGTTGTTCTCGCGCATCGGCTTCGATGCCTACGCTCGCATTCTCAGCACGCCCGAAGCCCCCTTCGGGTTGTGGTTTGGCAACACCATTATCATCGCCGCGACGACGGCGATTCTCACCGTGTTCCTCGGCGCCCTCGCGGCATATTCTTTTTCTCGCATGCGTTTCACCGGTCGCCGCGTGGGGCTGCTCACCCTCGTCCTCGTGCAGATGTTTCCGCAGTTGCTCGCCGTCGTTGCGATCTTTCTGGTGATGAGCACGATCAGCGATCTCTTCCCGGCAATCGGCCTGAACACGCAGATCGGGCTGATCATGGTGTACCTGGGCGGAGCTCTCAGCGTGAACACGTACCTCATGTACGGGTTCTTCAACACCATTCCCGCATCGATCGATGAGGCCGCCAAGATCGACGGAGCCAGTCACGCGCGTATTTTTTTCACCATCATTCTGCGGCTCGTCGCTCCCATTCTGGCCGTGGTGGGACTGCTCTCGTTCATCGCGACGACGAACGATTTCGTGGTCGCCAGCGTACTGCTGATCGACCCGGACAAGCAGACCCTCGCCGTTGGACTGTACCGGCTGGTATCCAACCCGAACTACGCCGACTGGAGTGCCTTCTCGGCCGGGGCAGTGCTGGCCGCCCTGCCGGTGATGGCGTTGTTCCTCTACCTGCAGAAGTACATCGTGGGCGGCCTCACCGCTGGGTCGGACAAGTAGTGAACGGCTGGTCGACCGTGGCAAGTCGATCAGCCCGGCACTGTCTACGGGGTCGACCCGGCGGACGTTTTGGCAACGGTTTCGGTGGCAGGCTCGGTCGGGCCCTGATCCAGTCGGAACGGAGGGTATTCATCGCGCAGCAGCGCCGTGTACGTCACGACGCGAAACACCCAGCGATTGACCCCCAAGATAACGTCGAACAGCGGCCGCTGATACCGGCCGGTGAAGAGCAGGATAACCCCGGCGACCACGACGAGAATGCCGAGGAGCGATACTCCGTCGGTTCCGCCAGCACCCGCGCCGCCGTCGCCTCGCCAGGGGTGGGCCCCGGCCGCCCCGCCGCCGACGAGTACCGTGAGCAACACCAGGTGCGGAATGGCGAGCAGCCAACTCTTCACGAGCACGAGGCCCCGCGACAGTCGCTCGGGGTACTCGACGTCGAAGTCGGCGGGGTAGTCGGTGCGCGCGAGGGTGAACGGCGGGTACCGGTCGGTACCGAAGGCTGAATAGGCGTAGAACGACACGCGCCAGCTCCACCGCAGCACGCCCACGTTGAAATGAAAGATCGAACGCGGGTAACGACCGGTGAACAGAATCGCAAACGCCGCCACCACCGTCGTGACCAGGAACGCGAACCACAGGCCGGCGAGCACTACGAAGTGCGGAACGGCCAACAGCCATTTGATCAGCCACAGCCCGCGGGAGAGCACGGGGTCGAGGTGCCCGGTCAATACTGCCCGGTACACGGGTTTAATCGAGTCAGAAGGGACCAGAACGGATGCCTGCCGCGCGGTCGCCGCTCGGGCGACTCGCTGCGGGGTGACCGAGCCTGTCGCATCCACTCGGCCGAAGGCGGGCGGCTGCATTGGCGTGCCAGCATCACCGAAAGCGCCGGGTGCGCCGGGTGCGCCGGGCGTCGGCGTGAGCCTTCTCCCGAGGCCGACGGCACCGAACACGACGAGAAGAACACCGAGCAGAAAAAGGATGCCACCGCCCAGGACGAGCCCCATGCTGATCGGCCCCAGCAGATCGGTCTGGATGCCGGCTGCGAGGTTCACTGCGATTCCGGGCCTGGCGTCGGCATTCATTACCACGACCGACCAGTCGCCCGCGGCGGGTTTCCAGATGATCTCCTGAGGTCCCGAGCCCGCTGCAGATTCGGTCCAGAAAGTCTGGTCGGCGGGGGCGGGGGGCGTTTGAGTACCGGGAACGTCGAGGTAATCAACCCGAAACGGTGACGTCTGCACGTCACGCAGCTCGCTGTGGTTCACGTCGGCGAGGTACGCATCGACGTCGGCGCGTGGCGCAATGCCGATGAACACGTCTCGGTCGGTCGCGACATTGCTGGCTTGCAGGCGCAGCGTGGCCAGGTCGAATCCGACTCCGGTCGGCACGTCGAAGTCTCTGCCAATGTCAAAACTCGGCGATGTGATCGCAACCGAATCGGTCGTGAAAGTCTCGGCCTGCGACGTGAAGTATCCATCATTTCCCTGGGCCGCCGTGGCGACGGCGAGCGCCGTTCCCCCGGACAGCATGCCAGCACCGACCAGGCCCAGCACCGTGCCCAAAACGAGCATGATGATCGCACCCGGGCCTGTCCCTGACCCTACGCGTCCATGAAATGTGGGCGCTGAATCGGAAGGGGGCAGCGCGGGTCGGGTCGGAGGATTCAGGTTACTCATCGTCTGGCAGCCTTTCTGAAAACGTTTATGCCCAGGGAATGAACGTCCGAGTTCAGCATGCCCCACCTTCGCAGGCCTGACCAGTGACCAAAGACCCGACCATAGTCTGCTGTGCAGGCCGTCGGTGCTACCGTGCTGACATGCAGAGCGATCCAGTCGTCACCAACCCGCGGTTCTATCGGGTGATCTTTGAAAACGAGCGGGTCCGGGTGCTCGAATACCTCGACCGGCCCGGCGACGAAACAACGCCGCATCGGCACCCGGACAGCGTCATGTTCACTCTCACGGCCTTCACCCGGCGGCTGACCACCGATGGTCGATCCGTGGACCTCGAGCTGCCGGAGGGCGTGGCTCGGTGGCTCCCCGCCCAGGAGCATTCCGGTGCGAACATCGGAGAAACGGCCACGCACACCATTTTCGTGGAACTCAAGGAACCTGCCCCGGATCCGCTCGCTCCCGGCTCCTCCGAGCCCCTCGGCCCCGTGCCTGATTGAGCTGGTCAACTCCACTTGACAAGCCCTTGGTTGTCCGGCTGTCGCTCTGCGCTATATTGATGACATGTTATTAAATGATGCGTCATCTAAACATGTTGGGACAGTTCGACCGACAGTCGTGTGCGTGCCGTGCTTTTCGGGTGCGCCGTGGGACTTGACCGCGCTTCCCGGTCTCGCTGGTCTTCCAGCGCGCACAATGCGACTGCCAGAGGACGTTGCTGACGTTGAAAGTTACGCCACCGCCCTAGCTGAACAGGTTCACGGTCTTACGTCGTACGTTCTGGTGGGAGATTCGTTCGGCGCTATCATTAGCTTTGCCCTCGCCGCCCGGCAACCGGCAGGCCTTGTAGGACTTGTGCTTTCCGGAGGCTTCGCCGCAAACCCGCTCCCGAGGTGGAAGGGCGTCGCCGCGAAACTGTCGAGGTTCGCCAATGGCGCCGTCTACCGGCACGGCACGCTCCGTTTTCACGCCTTCCAGCTCGCTTCACGCTTCGACGCTGAGGCAGAAGTCCCGCATACTCAAAACGACTACCGAGACCTCTTTGTGCAGAACACTCCGCGATCGAGCTATACGGCGCGAGTGACGTCCATCACCCGCTTCAATATGATCAACGACCTGGCACGAGTCGTTGTACCAACGCTCGTGCTGACGCCGGCAGATGACCGACTGGTCGGCGCGGAAGCTGCGCGCCAACTGCTCGACGGCATCAGCGACTCGTCGGAGATTGTGTTGCCCCAAACGGGTCACATGTTCCGCTTCACTCATCCCACCCTGTATTCGAACGCCATCCGCACCTTCGTCGACAGCGTGCACCGGGTGGACGATTCAGCCGAATTCAGCGCATCATGAATGCATCATGAATGCATCCCAAGAGCTGCGATATCTTGTTCTCGCAGCCCAACGTGAAGGCAACCGAATCCTTCTCGGTCTACTTCGCCCCCTCGGTGTGTCACCATCCCAGGCTGAGGTGATTCGGGTGGTGGCTGATCACGGCCCTCTTTCCTTGGTCGACCTCGGAGTGTTGCTGGTTTGTGAGACCGGCAGCCCCAGCCGTCTGGTGGATGGTTTGGTGACCGCGAGCCTGCTCGAGCGGATACCAGCGCTCGACGACCGGCGCCGAGTGGTCCTCTCCCTGACGGATACCGGTCGGGAGAAAGAAGTCAGTATTCGGGGCGTCGAAGCCGTACTTCATAGCTTCATCGAGCAATCGATGACTGCTGTTGAGATTGAGAGCGTCAACACGTTACTTCGTAAGTTCGTCTCTGGCCGCCCGGCCGGAATCGCGGTGGACCGCCGCTCGTCAAGCTCTTCGGCGAGTTGAAGAGCGCTGTCCCTCGGTGGGTTCCCCTTGCGTGTGGTCCGACCGAAAGCACGTTGAGAATGAGCATCGGCAGTGAGGCTCGTTGCCAGGCAGCGGTACTCACTCTCGACTGACGAATATGGCAAGCGCCGGTTGGATGCTCGCGGCGCTCACTATCGCCACCCGCGGGCCTGAGGCGTTGGCCTTATGCATTTCGCGGGCATGGCGACCACCAACAGTGCCGACATTCGACAGTCGGCGGTGTCGCCTACGAGCCTTTCGAGCAGTTTCAGGTGCAACGTGGTCTGCACCACAAAGGACCAGTTCCGGATAATCGAATTTACTGACCTCAAGACGACGGTCGCGAAGCTCGGCCTGCTTCTGCGCCGCGTAGGGGGCATACCGCGTCCGTTCCTTCGGGCCAGCCTGGGAAGGCGTTCCTCGATGACCCACACCGGCGTGTGCTGGGACAACAGCATGGCTGAATCTTTTTTCTCGCTGCTCAAGAACGAGTGCGTCTACCGCACCACATGCGCGACGAAATCACACGCTCGCAGCGACGTCATCCGGTGTGTTGAACCGTTTACAACAGCCGACGCCGGCATTCCGCACTGGGTTATCGCCAGCCTAATGACGCCCATTATGGTCATCCACGGCCAGCACTGGCAGTGTCGGAGAATCCACAAATTCCACTGTTCGAAATGCCCGCAGCAACTCATACCGAAGCTGACGTTCGATCTGCACGACCGTCGTGGTCTGTGAATGTTCCGTTTCCGGGAGCGACGAAGATGCTCGCCGCCTCCCGGGAGCGGCTACACGAGGGACTCGCGCCAGGCGGCGTGCATGGTCGCGAAGCGGCCGGTTCCCGAGATGAGGTCTTTCGGCGTTCCGTCCTCCACGATGCGACCGTGTTCCATCACGAGCACCCGATCGGCGATTGCGACCGTCGACAGGCGGTGGGCGATGATCACGGCCGTGCGATCAGCGAGCAGGGTTTGCAACGCCTCCTGCACGAGCCGTTCGCTCGGGATATCGAGCGACGATGTAGCCTCATCGAGGATCAGCACCGCCGGGTTGGCGAGAAAAGCGCGCGCAAACGAGATCAATTGGCGTTGTCCGGCTGACACGCGCCCGCCACGCTTGTTCACGTCGGTGTCATAGCCATTCGGGAGATTCTCGATGAATTCGTGAGCACCGACGGCAGCCGCGGCGGCGCGAATTTGCTGCGCCGACGCATCCGGTTTGCCTATTGCGATGTTCTCGGCGACCGAACCGCTGAACAGGTAGGCCTCCTGGGTGACCATGACGATCGCGCGCCGCAGGTCTTTGGGATGCAGGTCGCGCAGGTCGACGTCGTCGAGCCGAACCCGGCCATCCGTCGGGTCGTAGAACCGGCTCATCAGCTTGGCGAGCGTCGATTTACCGGCTCCGGTCGACCCGACCAATGCGATGGTTTGCCCGGCCGGAATATCGAGGTCGAAGTGCGGCAGGATCTCCCGATCCGTCTGATAGGCGAACTGCACATTGTCGAACCGCACCCGACCATGAGCCTCCCAGAGGTCCACTGGGGCGACTGGATCGGGCACCCCAGGGCGCTCCTCGAGCACGCCGGAGATCTTCTCGAGCGCCGCAGCGGCCGACTGGTAGGAGTTGTAAAACATCGCCATCTCCTCCATCGGGTCGAAGAACCGGCGGGTGTAGAGCAGCGTCGCGAGCAGCGCGCCGATGGCGAGTTGGCCGTCAGCGACCCGAAAACCATTGACCAGCAACACGGCCGCGACCGTCACGTTGCCGATCAGCACGAGCCCAGGGTCGAACACCCCGAACAGTTGAATCACTCGCGCGTTGACCTCGCGATAGCTCTCGACGAGTTTGCCGAATACCGTCCCGTTGTGCTTCTCCGTGCGAAACGCCTTCACCGCGCGGATGCCGGTCATCGTCTCGACGAAACGCACTATCAGGCTCGCCGACGCGACCCGCGACTGCCGGAACAGACTCTGCGAGCGCACCTGGAACCAGCGCGTGAGAATGACGAGCGGCAGCACGGCGCCGAGCAGTACGAGTCCGCTAGTGCCATCGAACAGCACCAAGACGACCGCGGTGAACGACATATAGAGGATGCCCTGCACCAGCTGGTTGATGCCGGAATCGAGCAGTTCGCGAATGGCATCGAGGTCACTGGTCTGGCGCGAGATGATACGACCGGAGGTATACGACTCGTGAAATTCGAGGCTGAGCTTCTGCGTGTGCAGAAATACCCGCTTGCGCAGGTCGATCAGTACGCCCTGGCTGATGCGGGCCGACAGCACGGTGTACCAGGCGATCAGCAGCGCGCCCATCACCCCGGCCACGAGATAAACGCCGCCGGTCGCAGCCAGCGGCAGCCAGTCCTGCTCCAGCAGCGCGGGCAAGCCGCGGTCGATGCCGACGGCAATCAGCGCTGGACCGGAGACCTGGGCGGCAGTCGAGACGACCACCACGAGCATGGCGAGCACGACCTTGGCCCGCACCGGCAAGAGCAGCGAGCCGAGCAGCCGCAGCGAGCGAGCGCGAATCTGTTTGCTCTCGGCCTTGGTGAAGTTATGGCGTTCCTCGCCCTTGACGCCACTGACGGTCACAGCTTTTCCTCCGCTCGGTTCGATTCTCTGCGTTCTTCGTCTTCGAGGCTGGAGATGACGAAGGTGTAGTGCGCGCTGGTGCGCAATAGCTCGGAGTGCGTTCCGACGGCGGTGATGCGACCGTTTTCGAGCAGAGCCACGCGGTCGGCGAGCATGACCGTTGACGGTCGGTGCGCCACGATAAGCGCGGTGGTATCGACGAGCACCTCCCGCAGCGCGTTCTCCACCAGCGATTCCGTGTTCACATCGAGCGCCGACAGCGGATCGTCCAGAATGAGAACGGATGGCCGCGCCGCGACCGCGCGGGCAAGCGCCAGACGCTGCCGCTGCCCGCCGGACAAGCTCATTCCCTCTTCGCCGACGAGGGTGTCGACACCGAGGGGCAAATCGTGCACGAAATCAGCCTGCGCGATCTGTAGGGCCTGCGCGAGTGCGGCATCCGCTTCGGGACTACTGGCGGCCAGGTCGGCGCGGCCGAGTAGGACGTTGTCACGAACGGATGCCGAGAACAAGGTGGCGTCCTCAAATGCCATCGCGAGGTGGCTGCGCAGTTCCTCGCGGCGCAGCGCCCGCACGTCGACACCGTCGAGCGTCACGGCGCCCGCAGTCACGTCATACAGCCGGGTGGTGAGGGCCGTGAGTGTGGACTTGCCGCTTCCAGTGAGGCCGACGAGCGCCATGGTCTCCCCCGGTTCGAGAACGAGGTCGATGCCGTTGAGCAGGTCAGGAAGGCGCTCGGGCGAGTCCGGGTAGCGAAAGTGCACGTTATCGAACGAGAGTCGGCCGAGCGGTGCCGCCACGGTGGCCGGGTCCGTCGGGTCGGTGATCTCGTTCGGGGCGTCGAGAATGTCGAAGAAGCGGTCGGTCGCAGTGCGCGCGTCGAAGGTCATCGAGAGCAGGAACCCAATCGATTCCACGGGGAACCGCAGCACCGTGGCGGTGGCGAAGAAGGCCAGCAGCTCACCGCTGCTCAGGGCATCCTGACTGGTGAGCCAGACGCCGACCACGAGGCAGAGCGCGAATGCAACGTCGGGCACGAGTAGCAACCAGAGCCAGATGCCCGCAATGGCGCGGGCCTTCTCAATCTCGGTGCCGCGCAGGCTTTCCGCCTGCGAGGCGAAGTTCTTCAGCGCGAACGACCCGCGGCCGAACGCTTTGAGCACGCGAATTCCGTGCACGGACTCTTCGACGGCGGTTGCGAGGTCACCGGCCTGGTCTTGGCTGCGCCGGGTGATCACGGAGTACTTCTCTTCGAAGACATAGCCGTAGATCCAAATCGGAATCGAGCAGACCACGAAGATCACGCCCAGCAGCCAATGCATCCAGAGCAGAATGACGATGCCGACAACGATGGTGAGAAAGTTGACCACGAGCAGCAGGAGCCCGAATGACATCCAGCGGCGAATGAGGTTGAGGTCGCTCACGGCGCGCGAGAGCAGCTGCCCGCTCGGCCAGCGGTCGTGAAAACTCACCGGCAGGTCCTGCAGCCGGGCATAGAGGTGGTTGCGCATGCGGGCCTCGATGTGGGTGCCCGGGGTGAGTACGAACCAGCGGCGCAGGGCGATCATGATCGCCTCGAGAACACCGAGTCCGAGAACCATCCACACGGCCGGCCAGACCTGTACGGCGCTGTCGCCGTTCCCCACCGCGCTGAGCGGGCCATCGACGAGCCAGGCCAGCACCTGCGGTATGGCCAGGGCCACGAGACCGGCGAAAAGCGCCGCGGCCATGCCGCAGTAGATACGCGGCAGGGCCGGTTTGGCATAGGGATAGAGCCGTTGCAGGCTGCGAAAGGTGTTGCTGCGTGCTGGGGCGTCATTGCTGGGCGGCGGCGGCGCCTTCGGTGCGGTGGTGGTCATGGTCCAGTCCTATTGTGGTGCGGTCGCGCCTCGGGTTGCGCCGGGCAGCGGATGATTCTGGTCGCGGACAGCGTGCCGACAATGAGCTGGCAGTGCCGACGAGAACGTACTGCAGTGGTGAAGCACCCCGCGCGGCGGTACGGTGCGGCTGGGTTGGCTCATGGGCACATCTGCTGAGTGCTTGCCCTGACGAGCACGATGAAACTAGCCGGCGCAGGCCCCAACGGCGGTGGTGCGGGTCGTTGGGCGGGCGGGAGAAGAAACGCCACAAGAAGCGCCGTGGTTCGCAGCCGTTGCGAGCACTATCGGTGCTGTCTTGGTCATGTCTGCCTCCTGGGCGCCTCAAGTATGTCTGTCACATGCCCCCGAAACAGGCAGCCTTTCAGGATATTGGGAAGCGGGGGCAGAACACAAGTATTTTCTCAACCGGGAGCATCCGTTCTCGTGGCGGGCAGACCCGCGCCGAGCCCGGGCAACCCGGCATATCCCAGCATCGCGTCACGTAGTCTGGAGTCTGCGCCTCTCGTCGGCATGGCCATGCCCCGCGCTCGCTTGTTGGAAGGATTCTTCATGCTGCCCACCCTGTTCGGAATCGATTTTCTTGACTCTGAGTGGCTGATCCACTCGTTTGGATCGTTCGTGCTGCTGGGCGTCGCCGTTATCGTGTTCGTCGAGACCGGTTTCATCGTGTTGTCGTTCCTGCCGGGCGATTCGCTGTTGTTCACGGTCGGTCTGCTGACCGCGACCGGCGTCGTGCCGCTGCCTATCTGGGTGACCTGCCTGGTCGTGTTCGCGGCCGCATTCGCCGGTGACCAGCTCGCCTACGTCATCGGCCGAAAGGCTGGTCCCGCCGTGTTCTCGCGCGAGAAGAACCGGTTCTTCAACCCGAAGAATGTCGAGCGCACCAACGCCTTTTTCGCCAAGCACGGTGGTAAGTCCATCATCCTGGCCCGTTTTCTGCCGGTCTTCCGCGCCTTCGTACCGGTTGCTGCTGGCGTTGGCAAGATGCGTTACCGCAGCTTTGTGATTTACAACGCGATTGGCGCCTTCGCCTGGGGTGTCGGCCTCACCCTGGTTGGTTTCTTCCTCGGTCAGATCGCGTTTGTCGAGGCGTACTCCGAGTACTTCATCATCGGCATCATTCTGCTTTCCGGAATTCCGATCCTCACCGAGCTGGTCAAAGCCGGTCGCACCACGCTGAAGGAGCGTCGTGTGGCCGCCCGCGTTGTGCCCACCATCCCGGTCGACCTGCGCGAGTAAGCCTTACGTGACCGCGCATGCTCTCGGTGGCCACTACGGTAATCGTGCGTAGCGGCCACCGAGATGGGGCGCGCTAGCTGGCGGCGTTCAGGCGGGTCACGGCGAGCAGTTCGGCGGCCGCGAGGGTCGTGATCTCGTTCGCGCTGGCATCCGTGAAAATCTGCGTGAGCACGGACCCGATGGCCGCAACGCGCTCGGTGATCTTGGCGCGATCGGCGTTCGGTTCGCTCGCCAGGTCGAGGTAGACGACGCCGCCGGCGTTGACGACGAAATCGGGTGCCCAGAGAATGCCCCGCGCATCCAACTGGGCGGCGCCGGCCAAATTCTCAAGCTGGTTGTTGGCGGCGCCGCAGATGCCGAGCACGTTCAACTCCGCGATCACGGCGGATGTCAGCACACCACCGAGGCCGCACGGCACGAACAGATCGGCGTGTACCCGGTGCGCATCAGCGACCGGCACCCAACAGGCGCCGAGTTCGTCAGCGAGCGCGCGCTTGTCGGGGTTGATGTCGGTGACGGTGAGGGTGGCGCCGGCGGCAGCGGCGGCCATTGCGACGCGGCCACCAACCTGGCCCAGGCCCGAGATCACCAGGTGGCGGCCGCGCACCTCGCGGCTGCCGAACAGTGCCTCCAGGGTGGATTCGATGCTCGCGTATACGCCGGCCGCTGTGGCATCCGCTGGCTCGCCAACGCCGCCGCTCGCGGCAGGCAGCCCGCAGACGTGGTTGGTGCGTTCGGCCACGATCGCCATGAGCTCGGCGCTCGTTCCGACGTCTTCGGCCGTCATGTACGCGCCCTTCATGCTCTCAATGGCATCGCCGAGGTCGAGCATCGCCAGCCGCTTCTCGGCGTCTGTCAGCACCGTGCCGAGCGGCAGATAGATGACGCACTTCCCACCACCGCGGTTGAGGCCGGCGGCCGCATTTTTCAGGGTCATGGCTGCGGAAAGGCGCAGGGCGTCGGCGACCGCGTCGGTCCAGCTTGCGTACTGCCATAGGCGCACGCCGCCGAGGGCTTGGCCGAGACGGGTCGAGTGGATGGCCACCGTGATCATCAGCCCAGATCGTTTTCCGGTTTCGATCAGTACTTTTTCATGGGAAAGTGAAATCTGCGCGAGGGAATCGAGGGCTGCGGCAGGGTGCGTGAGGGTCATGGAAACTCCGTTGTTTCGGGCCTTGTGGGCCGGGTGCGGCGGCGCCGGTGTGTGGCACCGCCTCGATCAGGATAACCGGTGGGCGTGCGGACTACCCAAAAAGCACCCCCGATTCAACGTCGAAGGTGCTTTTTCTGGGTGGAAACCTAGTGGAAGAAGTGGCGCTCTCCCGTGAAGTACATCGAGATCCCCGCCGCGGTCGCTGCGGCGATGACCTCGGGGTCGCGCACCGATCCGCCGGGCTGCACGACGGCGGCGATGCCGGCGTCGAGCAGCACTTCGAGGCCGTCCGCGAAGGGGAAGAACGCATCCGACGCGGCGACCGAACCCGCGGCTCGTTCGCCGGCGCGGCTCACGGCGAGGTGACAGGAGTCGACCCGGTTGACCTGGCCCATACCTACCCCGACGGATGCCCCGGCGTGCGCGAGCAGAATAGCGTTCGACTTCACGGAGCGGCAGGACTTCCAGGCGAATTCCAGATCGGCGCGGGTGGCGGCATCCACTTCGGGACCGGCTACGAGAGTCCAACCGTTTGAGCTGAAGTCTTCGAAGCTGTCGGTCTCCTGCACGAGCAGGCCGCCGGAGATCTGGTGCAGTTCGAGCGAAGAACGCTCATAGTCGGCGGGCAACTCAAGCAAGCGGATGTTCTTCTTCTTGGTGAGCAGTTCCACCGCTGACGGTTCAAAGCCGGGGGCGACGAGCACTTCGGTGAAGATCTCGCTGATGGTTTCGGCCATTCCCAAAGTGACGACGCGGTTTGCAGCGATCACGCCACCGAACGCCGAGGTGGGGTCGCAGGCGTGCGCGCGCAGGTGGGCGGATGCGATGGGATCCGGTGCATTGGGCTTGGCGATGGCGATGCCACAGGGGTTGGCGTGCTTGACGATCGCAACGGCCGGCTCGCTGAAGTCGAAGGCTGCGCGCACCGCGGCATCCGCATCGACGTAGTTGTTGTACGACATTTCTTTGCCGTGCAGTTGCCGGGCTTGTGCGATGCCGCGGCCGCCGTCCCCGACGTAGAGCGCGGCTGCCTGGTGCGAGTTCTCGCCGTAGCGCAAGATCGCGTCGCGAGTGACCTCGATGCCGAGCCCCTCGGGGAACGGCGACTCGTCGTCGTCATCGTCATCATCGTCGTCGTCATCAAAGGTGGCGTCTTCATCGAGCGCCTCCGTGTCGTCCTGCCACTGGTCGTAGATGTTCTCGGTGAACCAGGCCGAGACGCTCAGGTCGTAGTCGGCGGTGTGCTCGAAGGCGAGCGAGGCGAGCTTCTGACGCAGCTTGAGCGTTGAGCCACCCGCGGCCATAGCTTCGATGATCTCACCGTAGTTGACCGGGTCGACGACGATGGCCACGTTGGCATGGTTTTTAGCGGATGCCCGCACGAGCGCCGGTCCGCCGATGTCGATCTGCTCGATCACGTCGGCCGGTTCGGCGCCGCTCAGGGCGGTTTCGACGAAGGGGTACAGGTTGACGACGACAAGCTGGAAGGCCTTGATACCGAGCTCGGCCAGCTGCACTTCGTGCGCTTCGAGGCGCAGGTCGGCGAGGATGCCGGCGTGCACCCCGGGGTGCAGGGTCTTGACCCGGCCGTCGAGCGATTCCGGAAAGCCCGTCACCGAAAAAACGTCTGTGACGTCGTAGCCGGCGGCGCGAATGGTGGCCGCGGTGGAGCCGGTGGAAACAATTTCGACGCCTCCGGTTGTCAGTGCAGCGGCGAGCTCGAGCAGTCCGGTCTTGTCGCTAACGGAGATGAGCGCACGCTCGATCACGATCTGGTCCCGGTTACGGTACGAGCTGGGCGCGCTGGTGTGAGCGGTCATGCGTTGCTGTTCTCCTTGAGGTTCATGTGTCCGTTGGCGATGTCGAGCACAGCCTGGATGAGTAGGCGCCTCTCGACGATCTTGATGCGATTCTGCAGGGAAGCTTCGGTGTCACCGGTCAGAACGTCGACGCGCTCCTGAACCAGGATGGGGCCCGCGTCGACACCGTTGTCGACCACGATGATGCTCGCTCCGGTTCGAACCGCGCCAGCGGCCAGGGCGTCGCGCACGGCGTGCGCCCCCGGAAACTCAGGCAAGAACGCGGGATGGGTGTTGATCAGGTTCGGCGACAGGGCGGCGACCACGCGCGGCGGCAGCAGCCGCATCAGGCCGCTGAGCACAACCAGGTCGGGCTGCCACTGCTGAATCTGCGCGAGCAGTTCGTCGCCCCAGGCCGCCCGGTCAGCGAAAGAGGAGAACGGAACGGAGAAGGCGGGGACACCGAATTCGACGCCGAGCTCAAGCCCGTCAGCATCGCGATCAGCTCCGATCGCCACGATTCGTGCCGGAAACTCGGCGTCTTCTGACGCTTCCAGCAGGGCCCGCAGGTTGGATCCTCCGCCGGAGATCAGCACGACAATAGACAGCACGATCTTCAGCCTACCGTTTGGCAGAGCGCCGAGACGGGAGCCGTACCCGGCCGGCGAGCATGCCGAGTGCCGCAGCGACGCCGATTTCGGCGGCGGCGAGCGCGCCGACCAGGAGCGGGTTCGGCCCGACCTGAGCCAGTCGACCCGGGCCCATCGCTCCGGCCGACCACCAGGCGAGCAGGCCGAGGAGTGCGCCGGCGACGACGCCCATGCCGAGGCCGGTGAAAACGTGCGCGAGCGTGGTTCTCTCAGGGACCCCAGCGCGGTCCAAAAACTGCCGGGTCACGACTGCGAAAACGAAACCGATCAGAACGGGCGCAAGCAATCCGAGGAAGCCGTAAGTCGGGGTGCCCTGCGGCAGGGCGCCAAACAGAGGCAGGCCGGGAAGGGTTCCCACGACCGTGCCGATCGGCGAGACGGTGGTACCGATGCCGAGCGCGATGCCGGGCCCGACAAACCACGCGGCAGCCCAGATAACGAGGTTGGGAATGAGTGCGAGCTGCGCCAGGGTGATGGTAGCGCCACCGAAGACACCGGCCTGCACCGCCTCATAGAGCCCGATAATGGTCGCGTAATTGACCGCGATGAGCACGGCAACAGCCACGGCCGACACGATCAGCACGCCCGCGGCGGCGGCTGTTCCACCGCGCAGTGCACCCTCGATGACGGTGCGACCGGTGTGCGGTATCCGTTGGTAGGCCGCGCGGATACCGCGGTTCACCCGATNGCGACCGGTGTGCGGTATCCGTTGGTAGGCCGCGCGGATACCGCGGTTCACCCGATCCAGGCCCACCACCGCCCCCCCGGTCTTGCGCCGCCCCAGTTCCGCCCCCACCAGAACCCCGGCAGCATAGATGAGCGTCGGCAGCACGAGCCCCTGCAGTTGGTTGGGCGCAACCGTTTCCGACACCGCGGACAGGGTCACCAGCGCGGCGAGAACGGCATACGTGCCCACGGCGACGCCGACGCCGGTGACGAGGTGCGGGGTCTCGGCGGCGCGACGGCCAGTGTGCACGCCCATCAGCACCGAGAGCATGGCGAAGCCGAGCGGCACCACCGAGATGAGAAAGGGGGTGTCTGCGCCGGTCAGGGCGAGCGCGGCGGCGACGTCAGGGCCAAGCTGCACCGTGAGGTCGACGCCGTTGCCGAGCAACCAGATATCAGCAGCAGCGCGCCAGAAGACGAACCATTCCACAGAGAGGCCAAAGTGGGCGGCCCAGAGCACGGTGAGCGGCACCATCGCGATGCCGATGCCGATGGCGACGACAAGTAGAGCCTCAAGAGCGGCGAGCAGGGCGGTCGTTATGCGATTCATCCGTTGCGAGCCTATATCGCTGGGCCGGCAATGCTCACCAGCACGCGCCCACCCATGCAGAAAGGGCCCGCCGAAATTTCGGCGAGCCCTTTCCGACAGCGAATTACAGTGCGGCGAGTGCCTCACGCAGCAGGTTCGCAGCCTCGCTCGGCGTCTTGCCGACCTTGACTCCGGCGGCTTCGAGGGCTTCCTTCTTGCCCTGGGCGGTTCCGGCTCCGTCGGAGACGATGGCGCCGGCGTGGCCCATGGTCTTACCCTCGGGGGCGGTGAAACCGGCCACGTAGCCGATGACCGGCTTTGTGACGTGCGCCTTGATGTACTCGGCGGCCTTCTCTTCAGCGTCGCCGCCGATTTCGCCGATCATGACGATGGCCTTGGTCTCCGGGTCGTTCTCGAAGGCCTCGAGGGCATCGATGTGCGTGGTGCCGATGATGGGGTCGCCACCGATACCGATCGCGGTGGAGAAGCCGAGGTCCCGCAGTTCATACATCATCTGGTAGGTGAGGGTACCCGACTTGGAGACGAGTCCGACCGGGCCCTTGACCGTGATGTTCGCCGGGGTGATGCCGACGAGTGCTTCACCGGGCGTGATGATGCCGGGGCAATTCGGGCCGATGATGCGGGTCTTGTTGCCCTTTTTGATGGCGTAGGCCCAGAACTCGGCCGAGTCCTGCACGGGAACACCCTCGGTGATGATGACGAGAAGCGGAATCTCGGCATCGATCGCTTCAATGACGGCGTCCTTGGTGAACACCGGCGGCACGAAGATGATCGACACGTCGGCGCCGGTCTTGGCGACGGCCTCGGCGACCGTACCGAAAACGGGCAGTTCGACGGTGCCGTGCACGACAGTGGTGCCGGCCTTGCGGGCGTTGACGCCACCGACGACCTGGGTACCGGCCTTGAGCATGAGGGCGGTGTGCTTGGTGCCCTCACCTCCGGTGATGCCCTGAACGATGACCTTGGAGTCCTTGTTGAGGAAGATTGACATGCGTGGTTGTCCCTTACTTCGCTGCGTGGGCGAGTTCGGCGGCCTTGGCGGCGCCCTCGTCCATGGTGGCGGCCAGTGTTACGAGCGGGTGGTTCGCCTCGGCGAGGATGCGACGACCCTCCTCGACGTTGTTGCCGTCGAGGCGAACGACGAGCGGCTTGTTGGCGCTCGAACCAAGTTCGGCGAGCGCACCCACGATGCCCTTGGCGACGGCGTCACACGCGGTGATGCCACCGAAGACGTTGACGAACACGCTCTTAACCTGCGGGTCGCCCAGAATGACGTCGAGGCCGGCGGCCATTACCTCAGCGGATGCTCCGCCCCCGATGTCGAGAAAGTTGGCCGGCTTGACGCTGCCGAAGTTCTCGCCGGCGTAGGCGACGACGTCGAGGGTACTCATGACGAGCCCCGCGCCGTTGCCGATGATGCCGACTTCACCGTCAAGCTTGACGTAGTTGAGGCCGGCAGCCTTGGCCTTGGCTTCGAGCGGATCGGCCGCAGCAGCGTCCTCGAGCAGAGCGTGCTTGGGGTGACGGAAGTCGGCGTTCTCATCGAGGGTGACCTTACCGTCGAGCGCGATGATGTCGCCCTCTTCGGTGAGCACCAGCGGGTTGACCTCGACCAGGGTCGCGTCTTCACCCGTGAATACGTTGTAGAGCTTGACGAAGACCGGGGCGACCTTGTCAACGAGCTCGGCCGGGAACTTGGCGTCGATAGCGATCTGCTTCGCCACGGCGAGGTCGATGCCGACCGAGGGATCGATGGCCGTGTAGGCGAGCGCTTCGGGCTTCTCGACGGCGAGAACTTCGATCTCCACGCCGCCCTCGTAGCTGGCGAGCGACAGGTAGGACCGGTTGGAGCGGTCCAGCAGAACCGAGAAGTAGAACTCCGACTTGATGCGGGCTCCACCGGCCACCATGACGCGGTGCACGGTGTGGCCCTTGATGTCGAGGCCCAGGATGCTCTGCCCAGCGGCCTCGGCGTCATCCGGAGTCTTGGCTACCTTGACGCCGCCGGCCTTGCCGCGGCCGCCGACCTTGACCTGCGCCTTGACCACGACAACGCCACCGAGCTTCTCGGCCGCTGCGCGCACTTCGGCGGGGGTGTCCGCGATGATGCCCGGCAGAACCGGCACACCATATTCCTCAAAAAGGTCTCTCGCTTGGTACTCGTAAAGATCCACGCTGCTCTTCCAATCCGCGTCTTGGCGATCACACCGCCGGTGAAGATATATGAGGTTGTTGGTAACAGCAGTCCTCGCCGTAAATTAGCTCGACATCAAGACATACCGGCCCGTGAAAACTCTAGCGCGTGATTCGAGCGCCAAGGCGCACTCGCGGAACTGCCGAAACACCGCCGTGCTGCCACAAAACACGACCGCGAAGGCTAGCCACACCTTGCTGGACGACGCCCCCGCTCGGTGCTTATCTTGTACTATGCCTGATCTTGCTCAAGCGGTCGAACCGCACGCCGCCGGCCTCGCTTCCCGGCTGAACTGGCTGCGCGCCGGTGTTCTGGGCGCGAACGATGGCATTGTCTCTGTCGCCGCCCTCGTCGTCGGTGTTGCCGCCGCCACCACCGACTCCCACGTCATCCTCATCGCCGGGGTTGCGAGCCTGCTCGCCGGCGCCATTTCGATGGCCTTGGGCGAGTACGTGTCGGTGAGCAGCCAACGCGACTCCGAACGCGCCCTCATCGCCAAGGAAACCTGGGAACTCGAGAACGAGCCCGAGGAGGAGCTCGCCGAATTGGCTGGCTTCTACGAAGCCAAGGGACTCTCATCCGAGACCGCCCGGCAGGTCGCGGTCGAGCTCACCCAGCATGACGCCCTCGCAGCCCACCTCGAGGTTGAGTTGCACATCACCGAACAAGACGTGTCGAACCCCTGGCATGCGGCCTACGCATCCGCCATCGCCTTCACCGTCGGCGCTGCGCTCCCCCTGCTCGCCGTGCTGCTGCCGCCGGCTGAATACCGTATCGGTGCCACGTTCGTCGCGGTCCTGATCGCCCTGGTCATCACCGGCTGGCTCAGCGCCCACCTCGGTAACAGCCCCAAACCGCGGGCCATCGCCCGCATCGTCATCGGCGGAATCCTCGCCCTCGCCGTGACTTATGTGATCGGCGCCCTCATCGGCGGCAGCGTCTGATCGAGCTGAGCTCACAGCCAACTCCGGGTTCCGGACCGACCGGGTGGATAGGCTGAAAATATGGCAACACTGCGCATCGGAGCTGGCCCCACATCGCGATCATCGATCAGTACGGCGGGCGTTTTTGACGCGGCCCTCGTGCTGGCTTTCGCGGCGATCGGCCGATTGAGTCACGGCGAGAGTCTGGCCGGACTCGGCGTGACCTATTGGCCGTTCCTCGGCGCCCTGATTATCGGCTGGCTCCTGCTGCGCGCTTGGCGACACCCGCGCCGTATCGTCTGGATCGGCGTCGGCATTTGGATTGCCACCGTAGCGGGTGGCCTGCTGCTGCGCCTCGCCAGCGGCCAGGGCGTTCAACTCAGTTTCGCGATCGTCACGACTATCGTGCTCGGCGTGTTCCTGCTCGGCTGGCGGGCCATCGCCGCGCTCCTGCTCCGCCGAGGCCGCCAGCGGATGCCCGCCGCGGCCTGAGTTCAGGATCAGCCCCTCCCGCACGCGAGCGCGGTCGATTCACAGCAACAGAACCGTCGCGTCACCAGACGACCAGACGCCACGGACCAACTGTCCACCACGCTGTCCACCACGAAGAATCGCCTATGCGGTCCGCCTCAGTCCCGGAGTTACGAGCAACTGACCGTCGCGCAGCACCGCGAGTGCGTCGACGGCGAAGCGCTCGGTCATCTCATTCAGCGTCGACTCTCCGCCGGCCACGATCGCCGTCGCGAGCACGTCAGCAGTGACGATATCGGCCGCGAACACACTCACCTGTCGAAACGGCGACGGTTCACCGTTCAGGGCCGTCCAAATGTGTTCGCCGCGTTCCGCGCTGCCCGACGTGGCCACGGCCCGAAGCAGATACCCCAGCGGCACGTTCGCAATCACCTCACTCCGATTGCCCGGATCGACGATTGCCACGACCCATTCGGGGTGCCCGGCATTCCCACCGACCAGGACATCACCGCCAGCGTTGATCGACCAATTGGCCGGGCTGCTCACCGTCAGGACGGCTCCGGCTTCGGCGATGGCGAGCGCTTTGACCACGCCCGAGAGGTCGATGACGCCATCGGCACGATGTGGCGTGAACACGCCCTGGGTGCGTTCACGCCAGTCCAACGCGAGGGCGTAGCAGGTACGCAGACTCTTGCTCGCCTCGGTCAAACGGATGTCCCCGCGCGCGATCCGACTCAGTTCCGAGTCCTCCCGGTACAGGCTGAACCGCTCGTCCCAGCGACGAAAGACCGTCTCGACCGCTTCAACGGCAGCGCAATCAACAGCTGCGGCGAAATCACCCAGGCGCAGGCTCACGACCGTCCCCATCGTTGCAAAGGTGCGCGCCGGCATCCCCTCGTAGTCCCCGACCACAGTCGCCGCCCTAGAATCCGGCCGTATCGAGCGCCGATTGCAGCGACCGCAGGTAGCCCTCGCTCGTGTACGTGGCACCGCTGACGTTCTGCACCTTCGCTGACTGCGCGGTGAGCACCTCGGAGCGCAGAATCGGCGCGGCCTGATTACTGATGCCGACCGACCGACCGCCACGGTTGGTCAGCTGCAGCGGGAGGACTTCGGTGATCGCGCCGTTGGCGATGGTCACCGACACCTGCATGTTGCCGTATTGGGTCTGCACCACCGCGCCGGTGAAGGTGCCTGACTGCGCTGCCGCCTGGGCCGCTGTTGCGGCAGCGGCCGTCGCGGCGGCTTGGGCGGCAGCAGCAGCATTGGCCGCCGCGGCATCCGCTGCAGCTTGGGCGGACGCGGCGGTGTTCGCGGTGTCGGCCTGAGCTTTGGCGGCGGCGGCGACATCGGCGGCGCCCTTGGCGGCGGCGGCGGCGCGCGCCGCGGCATCCGTTGTGGCGGTCACGGTTGCGGCCATGGCGGTGCCGCCGCTGGACGCGGTCAGGCTCTGCGAGGCCTCAATCGCCGAGGAACCCAACTGCCACCCGATACCGACGATCGAAACAGAGGCCAGGGTGGCCAGAGCTACCGCGCGTGCTCTCACCAGTCAAACCTTTCGTAGTGGATCTGCTTTTTGGGCACCCCCGCGGAGCGGGCGTCGCGCACGACGGCGTCGGTCCAGGGTCGGGGACCGCAGATATAGATGTCTGAGCTTTCCAGCTCGGGCACGATCGTGCTCAGGGAGATCCCGGCACTGACGGCATCTGCTGGAAGCCAGGTACTGACTCCCTTGGGACGTTTGCCGGCGATGATGCGCAGCTCGGCGCCGCGCCGCCGGCACAGGTCGGTGAGTTCATCGACCAGGTAGGTATCGCCGAGGCTGTGCGAGCGGAGCAGCACGGTGGCGTTGCCGGGCGCGAACGACACCGTTTCCAGCAGCGACCGAATGGGGGCGACGCCGATGCCTGCGGCGATCAGCACGACCCGGAGCAAAGTTCGAGCGTTCTCGGTGAACAGGCCATATGGACCTTCGAAGCTGACCCGAGTGCCGCGTTTCACGTGGGGAAGCTGCTTCGAAGCATCGCCCAGGCCGCGAACCGTGATGCGCAGTCCGCGCGCACTCGGCGCTGACGACAGCGAGAACGGATGCGCCTGCCACCAGAGCCCATCGGCCCAGAACCGCCAGACGAAGAACTGTCCGGAGGTCGCCCTGAGCCTGTCCAGCTTGCGGCCGGTCAGTGTGATCGAGGCGACGCCCGGAGCGACCGCGTCCACCCGGTCTACGACCAGGCGGTGGCGCAACGACCGGATGACCGGCAGCAAAAATCGGAACACGATGATGGAGCCGGCCACCGCCGCGTACAGGGCGAGCCAGTAATACCGTGCGATGGCACCGTCCCTGAGCAGACCACCGACGCTCAACTGGTGCGGGATAGCCACGAGCACCGAGAAATAGGCGAGCAGATGCACAGCGTGCCAGGCCTCGTAGCGAAACTTGCGGCGCACCACCACGAGCGAGGTGATGACGACACCGATCATGAGCGCGAGGCCGAGAAAAGCGAGCGGCATGTCGGGCAGGGTCGTGAACATGTTCCAGGTTTCGACGACCACGTTGACGTTTTCGGCGAGCGAGTAGCCGGTGATGAGCAGCGCAGCGTGACCGAGGATGAGGTAGAGGGCCGGCTTGCCGAGCGACTGATGCACGGCCATCGCCTGGTCATGCCCGAAGGCGCGGTCGATCGGGGGCAGCCGAGCGGCCAGCACGAGCATGATGAGCAGCAGGTCGGTTCCGACCAGGCCCGCGATGATTCCCAGGGACGTAAACGCGTCGGCGGGCGTGCCGAACTTGGCTGCTCCCCCGTCGGCGAGAAAGATGGCGATGACGATGGCGACCGAGGCAATACAGAGAATCTGCAGGCTGTCAGCGAGGCGCATCCGCTTCTGGTACGCGGGGTGCGGCGAGGTCACCCGTGGGGTGTTTGCAGGCGCGGTGCCGACTCGAGTTTTGCGCGTGTCAAGGCTCATGAATAGAGCATCGGGCGGGCGCCCCTCGAACAGCTATCGAGAGCCTGTGAACAGTCTGTGTGTTACCAATGCGTCGAGCACTGCCGCAACAAGCACGCTAGATCTTTTCGATCGGGGCGATCTTGATCAACAGCTTTTTGGCACCCGCTGTGTCGAATTGCACGTGCGCGATGCGCTTGGTGCCCTCACCGGTGACCTGGTTGACCCGGCCTTCGCCGAAGTCGTGGTGACGGATGCGGTCGCCCGCTTCCAGCTCGAGGCCGCCGTTGTCGCGCACCGTTCCGGTGATCTTGTTGGCCCACTCGGTCTTGGGCTTGCCCGGCGGCAGCCCACCCTGCTTCGCGCTGTTGCCGTAACCGCTGCGCCCGCCGTAGCCGTCGCTCGAACTGCCGTTCAACGAATTACCAAAACCGCCGAAGCCACCGTCGCGGCGCGCGTTGAGAGCACGCGGCTGGGTCCCCCCGCGAGAGTTGGCCATGCCCGGCGATTGCTTCCAGTCGATCAGCTCGGCCGGAATCTCCTGCAGGTACCGGCTCGGCATGGCCACGTTGATGTCACCGAACTGTGCCCGGGTCATAGCGAGCGAGAGGTAAAGCCGTTTGCGCGCCCGGGTGATGCCGACGTAGAACAGGCGACGTTCCTCGGCCGGACCGCCGGGCTCGTTCGCCGACATCTGGTGCGGCAGCAGCCCTTCCTCGACCCCGGTGAGGAACACGGCCTCATATTCGAGGCCCTTCGCGGTGTGCAGGGTCATCAGCGACACCGTTCCCGAGGCGTCGTCGAGGTCGTCGGCGGCCGCCACGAGTGACACCTGCGTGAGAAAGTCGACCAGGCCGCCGTCGGGGTTTTCCTTGTTGAAGTCCTTGGTCTGGGCCACGAGCTCTTCGATGTTCTCGGCCCGAACCTCGTCTTGCGGGTCGCGGCTGTTTCGCAGTACGGCGAGCAGCCCGCTGCCGCTCAGCAGAAACTCCAACACGTCGGACACGTTGGAGCCGCCGACCGGCACACCGTCATCGGTGACCGAGGTCGGCACGAGCATGAGCGCTGCGGCATCGAGCAGTTCGGCCAGTTTCAGGATGGCCCCGGTCACCTTGGGGCCGAGGCCGAGCGCGGCGGAGTTGCGCATGGCCTGCCGAAACGTGAGGTCGTTGTCGTCGGCGAAGCTCGACAGCCCGGTCTCGGTGGCCGGGCCGATGCCGCGCTTGGGGGTGTTCAGGATGCGGCGGAGGGCGAGTTCGTCGACCGGGTTGGCGACGGCGATGAGGTAGGCCAGGGCATCCTTGATCTCGGCTCGCTCGTAGAACTTGGTGCCGCCGACCACCCGGTACGGTGTGGCCGAGCGCACCAAAATCTCTTCGAGCGCTCGGGTCTGCGCGTTGGTGCGATAAAACACCGCCATGTCGCGGTAGGCCATGCCGGCGCCGTGCAGCACCTGGATCTCGTCGGAGACGAACTGGGCTTCGTCGTGCCCGGAATAAGCGGTAAAACCGACGATCTTCTCGCCGTCGCCGCCCGCGCTCCACAGCTTCTTGTCGGTGCGGTCGAAGTTGTGGCCGATCACCGCATTCGCTGCGGAGAGAATATTCTGTGTGGACCGGTAGTTCTGCTCGAGCAGAATCACCTTCGCGCCCGGGTAGTCCCGTTCGAAACCACTGATGTTGCGGGTGTCTGCGCCGCGGAAGGCGTAGATCGACTGGTCGGAGTCGCCGACCACGGTCAGCGACGCTCCGGGGATGGCGCCGGTGGCGTCACGCAGGTTGCGCACGTGTACGCCATCGTCTTCCATCTCCTGGGCGAGCTCGGCGGTGACCGGCCGGGTGAGCTCGTGCACGAGGGCGTACTGGGCGTGGTTGGTGTCCTGGTATTCGTCGACCAACAGGTGCCGGAACCTACGCCGATAGAGGGCGGCCACCTTGGGGAATGCGCGGAACAGGTACACAGTCTCGCCGATGAGATCGTCGAAGTCGAGCGCACTCGCGGCGCGCAGCCGGGCCGAATACTGTCGAAAAATCTCGACGAACATGACTTCCTGCGGGTCGCTCATGTTCGCATTGCGGGCGTAGGAATCCGCGTCGGCGAGCTCATTCTTGAGCTTGGAGATCTTGGCGCCGGCCGAGCCGGGCGTGAACCCGTAGGTGTCGGCGTCGAGAGCCTTGATGATGCGCTTGAGGGTGACCTTGGTGTCGGCCGAGTCGTAAATGCTGAACGTGCGGGCAAGGCCGATCTTCTCGGCTTCGCGGCGCAGGATGCGCACGCAGGAGGAGTGGAAGGTGCTGATCCACATTCCGTCGGAGGCCTGACCGAGGATGGCGTGCACGCGTTCGCGCATTTCGGCGGCGGCCTTGTTGGTGAAGGTGATCGCCAGAATCTGGCTCGGCCAGGCATCGCGGGTTTCGAGCAGGCTTGCGACTCGACGGGTGAGCACACTGGTCTTGCCCGAACCGGCGCCGGCGATGATGAGCAGCGCCTGGCCGCGGTATTCGACCGCCTCTTTCTGCTGCGGATTAAGCCCATCGAGCAATGGGCTCTGTGCGCTTTGCCCCGTGCCCGCGTACCCGTTGGAATCGAGAATGATCGGCGTGGCCGAGCGGCCGGTGGTAGCGGGCGCGGATTCCGCGTTCAGAGGTGTGGTCATGTCGGTTTCCAGTGTAGGCGAGGCCCCTGACATGAGGCCGGGTCAGCGCAACCCGTCGCGCACGTGCACGGCCAGATCGGGGTGGTCAGCGAACACACCGTCGACGCCCGAATCGAGGATGACGCGAAACTCCGCCTGCCAATAGCCGAAGTCCGCCCGGCGAATACCGCGCTGGAACGTTTTCGCCAGAAACTTATTCTCTGGCCGCAGAGTCCAGCAGTAAATCTCCAGCCCTGCTTTGTGGGCATCATCGACCAGAGCGGATGCCCCGACAACATCACCCCCTTCATCCGTTTCGAGAATGAGCGATTTCACAACGCTGATGCCGTCGATACTTTCAGGCCCGGCGGCGAGGTTCGCAAGCCCATCTGGCGTGAGGTGGTCGGCGTAGCTGAGCGCGCCGGCGCCGTACTCGGCGACCTGGTCAGCCGGGTGCCCCCGGTCTTCGAGCAGGAAGATGCGTGTGCCGCGCACCCCTTCGGCCCGCACCTGGGCGAGCACGCTCGGTTCGAAGCTTTCCACGGTGAGCCGGTCGGTATTCCAGCCGGCCGCGGAGACCTCGGCGGCGAACAGTTCGGAAAGGGGCAGGTCGAGCCCCGCAAAATAGTTGGCGTGCTTGATTTCAGCGACGATGCCGAGCACCCGGTCGGTCCGCTCGGCCGCGGCATCGACGAGGTCGAACAGGTCGCGCAGTCGCAGAATCGGCTGCTGACCGTCGAAGGTAGCGTTGTTCTGCCGCAACCTCGGCAGCCTTTCGCGTGCACGCAGGGTGCTCAGTTCGGCCCAGGTGAAGTCCTCGGTGAACCAGCCGGTGACCAGCTTGCCGTCGACGCGCTTCTCGGTGCGGCGAGCGGCGAATTCGGTGCGGGTGGCGACATCCGTTGTGCCGGAGATCTCGTTTTCGTGGCGGATCACGAGCACGCCGTCGCGAGTTGCCACCAGGTCGGGTTCGACGGCGTCGGCGCCGAGCGCGAAGGCAAGATCGAAGGCGGCACGGGTGTGTTCTGGCCGGTGGCCGCTCGCCCCGCGGTGTCCAATGACGATCGCTTGCATGGTTTCAGGCTAACCGCGCCGCCGGAACGGATGCTGAGGGGAAGATCCGCTGCGAGCGGAACGCATTCGCGTGCCGCCCGGAATACTGCAAATCGGCTGATCCCCAGCACATTCGAATGCGCTCTCGGGTACCTTTAATGAAGTGCCGCACTAGGCGCTGCGTGTTGGTCCGCCCGCGCGCACCCGTTACTCCCCCACCTGATTGTGAGTACAGCAACACATGGCATCCTCCAACCCCGCTTTCTCCCGCAACGAGGCGTTCGGCCCTCGCGGCGCAGTGGCGTCGTCGCAGGCCCTCTCGGACAACGATCTGCAGTCGATGTACAACCGGCCGTCTGCTGGTTCGCAAGACACCGAGCGCATGACCTATGAAGACACCATCACCAAGACCGGTCTCGGTTTTGCGCTGCTGCTCGTGGCGGCAATGATCTCCTGGGTCGCCACGCCGGTGCTTCCCTTCCTCTTCATTCTGGGAGCCATCGCCGGCTTCGTACTCGGCCTGGTCAACACCTTCAAGAAAGAGCCGTCGGCTCCGCTGATCCTGGCCTTCGCCGCGGCGCAGGGCCTGTTCGTCGGTGGCATCTCGCGCGTCTTTGAGATCCAGTGGCCCGGCGTTGTGCTACAGGCTGTGCTGGCCACCCTCGTGGTGGTCGGTGTGACACTGGCCCTCTTCAAGAGCGGCAAAATCCGGGCCTCGAAGAAGGCCACCAAGGTCTTCCTGATCGCCATGATCGGCTATGCCGCCTTCTCGCTGATCAACGTCGGCCTGATGATCTTCGGTGGCAGCGACCAGGCCTTCGGCCTCCGCAGTCAGAGCATCAACATTCTGGGCTTCGACATCAAGCTCGGCATCATTATCGGAATTCTCGCCGTGCTCATGGCCGCGTACTCTCTCGTACTCGACTTTGATTTCATCCAGAAGGGCGTCAATAACCGCCTTCCGCGCAAGTACGGCTGGACCGGCGCCTTCGGCATCATGATGACCGTCGTCTGGCTCTACGTCGAGCTGCTGCGCATTTTCGCCCTCAGTCGCGAGTAGCAGTACCCCTCGATAAAGCGTCCTCGTTCCCCGGAGCGAGGGCGCTTTTTTCGTTCCCGCGGCACACCAAAATGTGGTTGGCTGAAGCAATGAGTTTTACTGACCTGCATGCGCTGCTCCCGCTCGAAGCAAACGGCATGAACGCCGTGTTCGGCTATATCGGCAGCGCCATCGTGCTCCTCGGCCTCGCCTGGGTGGTCATCATCGCTATCCGGCGCTACCTCAAGGCCCCCAAGGACTGATCTGCCGGCGAGGACTGATCTGCCGACGAGGAGAGCGCCGTCGGCCAGCAGCGACGCCGTCATCGCGTTCGCCTGTCCTAAACTCGGAGTCATGTCGCTCGGTCTCCCCTTTCGAGCGCTGTGGACATCGAGCGTCTCCTCTAATCTCGCTGACGGGGTTGCGTTCATCTCGATGCCGCTCCTGGCCGCATCACTCACCGATGATCCGCGACTGGTCGCAGGGCTGGCGACGACCTACGCCTTGGTTCGACTTCTGGTAGCGCTGCCCATCGGGGTCTGGGTCGACCGGGTCGATCGGCGCACGCTGCTGATCGGCGCCAACCTCATCAGGGGACTCGTCGTGATCGCTTTGGCCGTCTGTGTGCACCTGGAGCTTGGAAACTTGCCGCTGCTCTATGCCGTGTTTGCGGTGGTCGGAACGCTGGAGAGCGCGGCGGATAACGCATCCGTTTCTCTGCTGCCCGGGGTTGTGCCGGTCGAGCAGCTGGATCGTGCGAATGGCCGTATCTCGGCGGCACAGCTGGTTGCCGATGAGTTCGCGGGCCCCCCGCTCGGCGGACTGTTGTTCGCCGTCGCGGCCGCGGCTCCCCTATACCTTATGGGCGGGCTGTGGGCTGCGGCCGGGCTTCTCGCACTGGCGCTGCCGGTGCACGGGCTCGAGGTGCACGGGCTCGAGGTGCGCAGTGGAAGCTCGCTGATACGACGCCAGCCCGCCGTCCACGAGGCCATGCAGGGTGCCCGGTGGCTGGCCGGCAACCGCACGGTTGGCGGGCTCGCACTAATCGGTGCCCTCGCGAGCGTGGGCTATATGCTCCCCTTCTCGATCCTCGTTCTGTTCGCTGCGGAGCGGCTTCACCTCGATGGCTTGGGCTACGGGGTGATCCTCGCCGTTTCCGCACTCGGTGGGCTCGTCGCATCGTTCGCCACACCACGCGCGATAGGCCGCATCGGCTACCGCGGCACGATCATCGCAAGCCTCGTCACGGGTGCCGTGTCACTGTTCGCGCTCTCCATCAGCACGAGTGGTGCCATCGCCGCCGCGATTCTGGCGGTCTATATCCTCCACGCTGTGGCATGGGGAATCTGCGCAACCTCGCTCCGACAACGGCTCGTCCCCGACGATCTACGCGGCCGAGTCAACGCAGCGTCCCGCGTGCTCAGCCTTCTCGGGCTGGCGCTCGGTTCCGCGCTCGGCGGCCTGCTGGCCGTGGTGAGTCTGCCGCTTTCGATCGCCGTCGGTGGCGGAGTCTTCGTATGCTGCGCGGTACTGGCGGCCATCGTCATTCCTCACGACGGAAAGCACAACTAGCCCTGCCTGTCCCTTACGCAGGAATCACTCCCACTCAATGGTTCCCGGCGGCTTCGACGTGACGTCGAGCACCACGCGGTTGACCCCGTCCACCTCGTTGGTGATGCGGTTCGAAATCTTGGCCAGCAGATCGTAGGGCAGGCGAGTCCAGTCGGCGGTCATGGCGTCTTCCGACGACACCGGGCGCAGCACGATCGGATGCCCATAGGTACGTCCGTCGCCCTGCACGCCCACTGACCGCACATCGGCGAGCAGCACGACCGGGCACTGCCAAATCTCACGGTCGAGGCCGGCGGCGGTCAACTCGAAGCGCACGATCGCATCCGCTTTGCGCAGCAGATCGAGGCGTTCCTGGGTAATCGACCCGACGATGCGAATGCCCAGGCCGGGGCCCGGGAAAGGCTGACGCTGCACGATCTCCGCCGGCAGGCCGAGCTCGGCACCGATTGAGCGCACCTCGTCTTTAAACAGGGTACGCAGCGGTTCGACCAGTTCGAACTTCAGGTCGTCGGGCAGTCCGCCCACGTTGTGGTGGCTCTTGATGTTGGCGGTGCCGCTGCCGCCGCCGGACTCGACGACGTCGGGGTAGAGGGTGCCCTGTACCAGGAAGCGGATCGGGTCGCCGTCGATTTCCTTGGCCTCTTCGATCAGTTCAGCCTGGGCCTGCTCGAAGGTGCGGATGAACTCGCGACCGATGATCTTGCGCTTGGTCTCCGGGTCGCTCACGCCTTTCAGCGCATCGAGGAACTGCTCGCGCACATCCACGGTGACCAGGCGAATGCCGGTGGCCTTGACGTAGTCCTCCTCGACCTGGCGGCGCTCGTCTTCGCGCAACAGGCCGTGGTCGACGAAGACGCACACCAGCTGGTCACCGATGGCCTTGTGCACGAGGGCTGCGGCCACGGCGGAATCGACTCCGCCGGAGAGGCCGCAGATGACCTTTCCGGTGCCGACCTGGGCGCGAATCTTCGCAACCTGCTCCGCGATGACGTTGCCGCTGTTCCAGTCTGGGTTGATTCCGGCGGCGCGGTGCAGAAAGTTTTCGAGCACGTGCTGGCCGTTTTCGGAGTGTTTGACCTCGGGGTGCCACTGCACGCCATAGAGCCGCTTCTCGTCGTTGGCAAACGCGGCGACCGGGGTCGACGTCGACGAGGCAAGCACGGTGAAGCCGTCAGGCGCGGTGGCAACGGAGTCGCCGTGGCTCATCCAGACCGTCTGACTGTCGGGCTGGTCGGCCAACAGAACGTTGTCGGCGTTGCTCACAACGACCGGGGTCGAGCCGTATTCGCGGGCTCCGGTCTGGGCGACGGTACCGCCGAGTGCCGTCGCCATCACCTGGAAGCCGTAGCAAATACCGAGCACGGGCACCCCGAGCTCAAAGATCGCGGCGTCGAAGGTGGGTGCCCCCTCGGCGTAAACGCTCGATGGGCCACCGCTCAGAACGATTCCGCGCGGGTTCTTGGCGAGTACCTCGGCGGCGGTGATGCAGTGCGGCACGATCTCCGAATAGACGGATGCCTCACGCACGCGCCGTGCGATCAGCTGCGCGTACTGCGCACCGAAATCGACCACGAGAACGGGGCGATCGAGTCCTGAATCTGGGAGGGCCGGCTTCGCCGATGCGGTGTCGAAGGTATCCCTCATGAACGCACCTCGGCAGCCTTTTTCGCTTCGAGCTGCGCGAGGGAACGTTTGACGCGGCGGGTCATGGGGCCTTCCAGGAAGAACGAGAGCGTGGGGATGATGCCGCCGAGCGCGATCAGCACGAAGAGTGGCAACGGCCAGCGCATCAGGCTCCACAAGCGGAAATCGGCGAACAGGTACAGCACGTAGAACCAGCCGTGCACGATCAGAATGATCGTGCTGAGGTTGATCGCGACGACCGTGTCGCGCGGCACGAAGGCAAGAAAACCCTCGGAGCCGTTCATCTCGAGTTCGTAGCCGAGCACGAACTTGGCATAGACCTCGGCGCAGAGCAGCAGCAGAAAAACACCGGTGATGATGGACGACACCTGGTAGAGCCGCAGCGCACCGGGGATTCGAGAGATGTCGGCGGGCTTGGGATCAAGTGGCATAGGGCAATTCTATGCGCCCGTGCTGGGAGCCCCTGCAGCCACGTCTTCGAGCGCGGCTTCTTCCTGCTCACGTTCCAGGGCATCGCGCACCAATCGGTACCAGAAGAACACAGCGAACCCAGCGAAGACGACCCACTCGATGGCGTAGAAGATGTTCAGCCAGTTCAACGACTGGTCGACTTGGGGTATCGGGGAGTCAATCAGGTCGAGGCCGGCCGTGGCGTCAGCGCTGACGATGTAGGCCGAATAGACCGACTCGTCCGTGAAATCGGCCCACAGATTGATCAAAGCGGATGGCGCGACCTTCGTCAGCTCCATCGAATCGCCCTCGGGGTCGGGCAGCTCAGGGGCCTCCCCGGTGAGAAAACGCCCGGTCACAGTAGCCGGGGTGTTTTTCGGATCGGTCTGAAGTTCAGCGATGACGGTCTCGGCCGTGGCTTTGTCTGCAGCCCAGCCGCGCGCGACGGCGATGCTGGCTGCGCTATCCGTTCGAAAATGGCTGACGACCCAGAACCCTTCGACACCGCCGTTGAAGCGGCTGGTGATGAGGGTCTCGTCACCGGCCACCCAGGTGCCCGTGGTGGCTACCATCTGGCCGGTCGCGATCTGTGTCACCCCGCCGTCAGGCTGCGCCACCTCGGCGAGCGGCTTCACCTGCTCGGTGGCTCGCTCCACTACGACGCCGGACTCGATGGCGCGCTCCAACTGCCAGTGCCCGAGCAGGGCAAAGGCAGCGGCAACACCGAGGGCAAGCAGCAGTGCGGCCACCCAGCGGGGGCGCAGCATCATTCTGATCACGAATAGTCACCTGTGTGGGTTTCTCGCCCGGGTTTGCGTGCCGGTGTGTCGGCCGTGTCATCGGGTTCTAGAGGGTGCTGACCGAGAGCGAAATCGGCCATAGAATCTGCGTCTGAATCGCCCGAACGCGAAGGTCGTACCGTGTTCACAGTATCGGCCGACGCTTGGGAATTGGCCGAGTCGCGCTTGGACCCCCGGCGCGTGGATACGTCGGCATCCGCTGCCTGAACGGCCGTTGCCGCGTCGACGAGCGCGATCTCTTCGTCGAGCATCGGGTTACGCGGCGCACGAGTAACCACGGATGCTGGCCCCCGGCCGCGCAGCGCCGACCCGATCTTCTCGGAATTCGCTGCGAACAGCGGACCAAGAATTG
This sequence comes from Cryobacterium sp. Y57, assembly GCF_002929505.1. GTDB lineage: Bacteria > Actinomycetota > Actinomycetes > Actinomycetales > Microbacteriaceae > Cryobacterium. Next base: position 91,160 of record NZ_PJJL01000069.1, on the reverse strand, counting down.
CCATGACCAAAACGTAGAGGCCCGCGAACGGTTGCAACCGCGGGTCGAGCCCGGCCGCGACGGAGAGCGTTGCCAGAATCAATGTGAACTCGCCGCGGTTGACGAAGATCGCGGCGGTGTTGAGGGCCTCGCGTGGCCCCATTTTGTGCAGCCAGGCCAGCAGTGCTCCCGACAGCAGGCTCAAGACGAAGGTCATCACGATGGCTACGAGCACCACGCCGATCACCGATCCGAACTGGGCCACGTCGAGGGCGAGGCCGAAGTTGAGAAAGAAGAACGCCGCGAAAATGTCGCGCAACGGTACCGCGACGCGCTCGATTCGGGCGCGGTAACTGCTCGCTCCGAGCACGACGCCGATCAGGAATGCGCCAATCGCGTCGGTCACGCCGATGATCTCACCGATGCCGCCGAACAACACGACGAGGCCGAAGAACAAAATAGTGAACAGTTCGTCGTCTTTGGTACGCATGAGGCGGGACACCACTCGGCCGCCCCACCTGGCGAGCGAGAACATGGCCACGAGAAAGAGGAAAGCGATGGAAAGCTGGAGCACGATCGGCCAGATCTCGGTCTTGCCGCTGAGCACGACGGAGACAATCGACAGGTAGATGGCGATGAAAATGTCGCCGACCACGGTCACGCCAAGGATCATCGGTGTCTCTTTGTTCGCGAGGCGGCGCAGTTCGATGAGCAGTTTGGTGATGATCGCGCTCGAGGAGGTGCCGGTCATGCCGGCGATGACGAGGGCTTCGCGCGGTCCCCAACCCACGAGCAGACCGAAAATGAAGCCGGCGCCCATGTTGATGAGAATCCAGGATCCACCGGAGATGATCAGGGTTTTGGCATTGCCGAAGAATTCCTCCTGGTCGAACTCGAGGCCGAGGCTGAACAACAACAGGATCAGGCCGAACACGGCGATGAGTTCGATGTCTGCGGACTCAAAGTCGAGGGGAAAGAAGTCGGTGTTCGGGCTCGCGAGCAGGCCCACGATCATGTAGATCGGGATGGTGGGGAGCCCGATCAGTTTGCCCAGGCGGCCAAGAACATACGCGACGACGAGCAGGGTGCCAAGAACGAGGAGATCTTCGCCCACGTGCATCGCTTACCCCCCGGGTGGAGCGTCGACGGTCTTCGCCTTCACTTCACCGGTACGGAAGAACGCGAAGGCCTTGACGACTTTTTCGGGCGAGCCCGCGACGACCAGGGTGTCACCGGGGAAGACCTTGAAGTCGGCAGCGGGGGCCGGATTGGCCGATTCGCCGCGCACGACGGCGACGACGGTGAGTCCGGCGATGCCGCGGTCGGCCGGGTTGCCGAGAGCCTGGCCGGCGATGTGGTCTTCGTAGTCGACGGTGAACCAGTCGATACTGAGGCCGGGAATCTGGTCGAGGGCACTGAGCGACTCGGTGATCTGAGTACCGCCGAGCAACTCCGCGAGGGTGTGCGCCTCGTCTTCGTTGAGCCGAAGCGACACCTTGCTCGCGTCGGGCCCGCCCTCGTCGTCGGCGAAGGTGATGAGGTCGCTGTGGCCGGAGCGGTGGGCGATGACGCCGACCTTGCCGCCGTCATCCGTGATGAAGGTGTGCAGAACACCCACGCCGGGAAGTTTGACCCGCCGAACATCAACCATTGTCATGACTCCTGAGGTCTAGGGGCAGTCCTCTTATTCTACCGGAGCCGCTTTCGCTGTCCGCGCGCCGCCTGTTGCGTCACCGCGCCCAGTGCCGGTGGGCGCTCCCGCTAGAGGTGGCGCGACCGGCGGCACTGGGCGCGGTCAGCGCCGATCCACCGGTGTTCTCCCACCACTCCGCGGCGGCGATCTGGGGGTTCCCCCGACCTACAAGCTGGCCGACGGATGTCCACATCACCGTCCCGCAGTCGTTGGGCGGTCGTTCCAAGCCCGCAATCGTGCGGCATAGCGCCACCACCCCGGACGCCCTGCCGAGCGGCGCTATCGCGCGCGGCGGACTGTTGGTCACGTCTGCGGCCCAGACCGGCGTCACGATGGCACGCGTACTGCCGTTTCCGCAGGCTGTCGCAATGATGGACAAGGCCATTCACATTCCACGCAGGATGGCACCCGGAGGCAGCCCAGTGACGATACTGGTGACGCGCGACGAGTTGCAGTCGGCCATGGACACGCTCGCCGGCTCTGGCCGACGCTATGGCAAAAGCGCAGCACTCCGCGCCGGGGACTTCGCGTCGACGCAGTCCGATTCCGGCGAGGAGTCGATCAGCCGCGCGCACATGTTTCTGCTCGGATTCACCGCTCCCGAGTTGCAGGTGCGCTTCGACGATGCTGCAGGGTTCATCGCTTATGTCGATTTCTTCTGGCGAGGCATCAACAAGGTCGGCGAGTGCGACGGGCTCGGCAAGTACGTCAAGGAGGCCTACATGAGCGGACGCACTACGGCCGAGATCGTGATGAACGAGAAGCGCCGTGAAGATCGAATTCGCGCGTGCGGACCGTCCGTTTCGCGGTGGGACTGGCCGGTCGCGCGCGACCTCGGGGCCTTCGGAATATTTCTCTCCCGAATCGGCGTCCCCCGGACTCGCTAGCACACCCGCGTCCTAGCGCCGTCACCGCGCCCGGTACCGGTGGGCGCTCCCACTAGAGGTGGCGCGGCGACCGATAGCGGGCGCGACCACCGGAAGTGGGCGCGGACGGGCTAGTTGGTGACCACGATGTCGGGGGCCTCGAGGCGCACCCGGTCAGCGGATTCGTCGTTGGGCTCCTCCTGCGACGCACGCTCGGCGGCAACCCGGGTGAGGTAGAAGCCGACCTCGCGGTCGATGCGCTCCTGGTCCCAGCCGAGCACGCCCGCCATCAGCGCTGCGGCGACCGGCGCGGCCGAGACCCCGCGGTCCCACGCCTCGATCGAGATGCGGGTGCGGCGGGCGAGCACGTCTTCAAGGTGCAGCGCGCCCTCGTGCGAGGCCGCGTAGACGACCTCGGCACCGATGTAGTCGTCGGCGCCAGGCAACGGTTCGGCGAGCGCCGGGTTGGCGCGAATGAGGTCAAGCAGCTCGTCGGTGAGGGTTCCGTAGCGGTTGAGCAGGTGTTCCACCCGCACCGTGTGCACACCGAACGCCTTGGCTATCTTGCCGCGCTTATTCCAGGCCGCCTGATAGCCCTCAGCACCGAGCAGGGGGATGTCCTGGGTCGCCGAAGCGGGAATGCGGCCATCGAGGGCCGACACCGCGGCATCCACTGCGTCCTTGGCCATGATGCGGTAGGTGGTCCACTTGCCGCCGGCGATCACAACCAGGCCGGGAACGGAGTGTCCGACGAGGTGTTCGCGGGACAACTTGGAAGTCTGGTCGCTCTCACCGGCCAGCAACGGTCGCAGGCCGGCATAGACACCCTCGACGTCTTCCCGTGTCAGAGGAACCGTCAAAACCTCATTGATGTGCTCGAGGATGTAGTCGATGTCGGCCGCCGTCGCGGCGGGATGCGCCTTGTCGAGGTACCAGTCGGTATCGGTCGTGCCGATGAGCCAGTGCCGGCCCCAGGGAATGACGAACAAGACGCTCTTCTCGGTGCGCAGCAACAGGCCCATGGCGCTCTGGAACCGGTCGCGCGGTACCACGAGGTGCACGCCTTTGGACGCCCGCACCTTGAAGGTTCCCCGCTCGCCGACCATGCGTTGGGTGTCGTCGGTCCAGACTCCGGTCGCGTTCACGACCTGCTTGGCCCGCACCTCGAAGTGTTCGTCGGTCTGCAGGTCGTGGGCGCGCACGCCGACGACGCGCTCCCCCACCTTGATGAAGCCTTCGACGCGCACCCGGCTGGCCGCATGGGCACCATAGAACGAGGCGGTGCGCACGAGCGACGAGACGTAACGGGCGTCGTCGACCTGGGCATCGTAGTAGGTGATACCGCCGATCAGGGCGTCGTTGGCCAGGCTCGGAATGAGCTTCTGCACCTGACTCTTCGACAGGTGGCGGTGGTGCGGCACGCCGGGCGGGCGGCCTCCGGTATAGGAAAAGATGTCGTAGAGCAGCATTCCGGCGCCGATATAGAACCGCTCGGTGAAGCGCTTCTTGAGCGGATAGAGAAACCGGACCGGCTTCACCAAATGCGGCGCGATGCGCTGCAGCAGCAGACCACGCTCGGTGAGTGCCTCGCGCACGAGGCGAAAGTCGAGTTGCTCCAGGTAGCGGATGCCACCGTGCACGAGCTTGGACGACCGGCTCGAGGTGCCCGACGCCCAGTCCCGCGCCTCGAGGATGCCCACGCTCAGACCGCGGGTGACGGCATCGAGTGCGGCGCCGGCGCCGACGATGCCGCCGCCGACGACGAGAATGTCGAGTTCCTTTTCTCGGAGCTTGGCGAGAGCGGAGACCCGCTCCTCAGGACCCATTTTCGTGGACCGCGTGACCGAATTGTGAGAGGCCATTACTACTCCTGTTCAGACTCAGTGTTTAAGACGAGAGGTCAGGGGAGGTGCGACAAACAACTGCGACATCAGTGTTGCGGGTAATGCTGAAAAGTACGTCTGTTTTCGACGCTAGTTCACTCGGTACGGCGCGACAACCACTTCAACCCGCTGAAATTCCTTGAGATCGGAATATCCGGTGGTTGCCATCGACCGACGCAATGCGCCAATGAGGTTGGCCGTGCCATCGGCAACCGGTGCCGGACCGTACAGAATCTCTTCGAGCGGGGCAACCGTGCCCACCTCGACCCGCTTGCCGCGCGGCAGCTGTGGGTGGTGCGCCTCGGCGCCCCAGTGGAATCCCCCGCCGGGGGCATCCGTCGCCCGGGCCAGCGCGGTTCCGAGCATGACGGCATCAGCGCCGCAGGCGACGGCCTTGACGATGTCCCCCGAGGCACCGAGGCCACCGTCGGCGATGACGTGCACGTAGCGCCCGCCGGATTCGTCCATGTAGTCGCGGCGCGCGCCGGCGACATCCGCTACGGCAGTGGCCATGGGCGCGTGGATGCCGAGGGTCGCCCGGGTGGTCGACGCCGCTCCCCCGCCGAAACCGACCAGAACGCCCGCTGCGCCCGTGCGCATGAGATGGAGCGCCGCCGTGTAGGTGGCTGCGCCGCCGACGATAACGGGTACATCGAGTTCGTAAATGAACTTCTTAAGGTTGAGCGGTTCCTGGTTCTGCGACACGTGCTCGGCCGACACCGTGGTTCCGCGAATGACGAACAGGTCGACGCCAGCGGCAACGACGGTTTCATAGAGTTCCTGGGTGCGCTGGGGCGAGAGCGCCCCAGCTACCGTGACGCCTCCCGCACGAATCTCCGCGAGCCGGGCAGTGACCAGGGCCGGCTGAATCGGGGCGGAGTACATCTCCTGCATACGTGCTGTGGCCTTATCGGCGGGCAGGTTACGAATTTCAGCGAGCAGCGGCTCGGGGTTCTCGTGCCGGGTCCAGAGGCCCTCGAGGTCGAGAACACCGACGCCGCCGAGCTGCCCCATCATGATGGCCGTGGTGGGCGAAACGACGGAGTCCATTGGCGCGGCGAGTACCGGAATGGCGAACTGGTACGCATCGATGGTCCAGCTAACCGACACGTCCTCCGGGTCGCGGGTGCGCCGACTGGGCACCACCGCGATGTCGTCAAAGGCGTATACGCGGCGTGCGCGCTTGGAACGGCCGATCTCGATTTCCATGGTCCTAGTTTAGACGGAGCGACCGACATCCCTTTTTCGAGCGGACGCCGCCGCCCCTGCCCGATTCAGAAGCAGGAGCGGCGAACCGACAAGCCCTACCGACGGTAGTTCGGGGCTTCAACCACGATCTGCACGTCGTGCGGGTGCGATTCCTTGAGTCCGGCGGGCGTGATACGCACGAACTTGCCTTTTTGCTTGAGCTCGGCGATGGTGCGGGCTCCGACGTAGAACATGGACTGCCGCAGGCCGCCGACCAGCTGGTACGCCACGGCGGCGAGCGGGCCGCGGAACGGAACCTGACCCTCGATGCCTTCGGGAATGAGTTTTTCGTCACTGGGAACGTCGTTCTGAAAGTAACGGTCTTTGGAATAGGACGTCTTCGTGCCGCGGGTCTGCAGCGCTCCGAGCGATCCCATGCCGCGATAGGTCTTGAACTGCTTGCCGTTGACGAAGACGAGTTCCCCGGGGCTTTCGGTGCAGCCGGCGAGCAGAGAACCGAGCATGACGGTGTCAGCGCCGGCCACGAGAGCCTTGGCGATGTCACCGGAGTATTGCAGCCCGCCGTCGGCGATGACTGGAATACCGGTTTCCCGTGCGGCCAGCGAGGCCTGGTAGACGGCGGTGATCTGGGGTACGCCTACCCCGGCCACGATGCGGGTGGTGCAAATTGAGCCGGGGCCAACGCCCACCTTGATCGCGTCCGCGCCCGCGTCAATGAGCGCCTGGGCACCGGACCGGGTGGCCACGTTCCCGCCGATCACATCGACGTCGGCAAAGGCTTTGTCGGCCTTCAGTCGTCGAATGATGTCGAGCACGCCGGCGCTGTCACCGTTGGCGGTGTCTACCACGAGCACGTCCACCCCGGATTCGAGCAGTGCGGTCGCGCGCTGCCAGGCATCACCGAAGAAGCCGATGGCCGCGCCGACGCGGAGGCGTCCTGCATCGTCCTTGGTGGCGAGGGGATATTCCTCGCTCTTGTCGAAGTCCTTCACGGTGATCAGGCCGGTGAGCTTGCCGTTGGCGTCGATCAGGGGAAGCTTTTCGATCTTGTGTTTCGCGAAGATCGCCAGGGCGTCTTCGGGAGCCATTCCGACCTTGCCGGTGATCAGCGGGGACCTCGTCATGACCTCGCTCACCCGGGTGGACGCCTTCCGGGCGTATGGCACGAAGCGCATGTCCCGGTTGGTGATGATGCCGACCAGAATTCCGCCGCCGTCGATGACGGGCAGCCCGCTCACGCGGAATTGGCCGCACAGGGCGTCGACCTCGGCCACTGTGGCGTCGGGCGACGTCGTGACCGGGTTGGTGATCATTCCGGATTCGCTGCGCTTGACCAGGTCGACCTGTTCGGCCTGATCATCGATGGAGAGGTTGCGGTGCAGAATTCCCAGGCCGCCCTCGCGGGCCATGGCGATCGCCATGCGCGTTTCGGTGACCGTGTCCATGGCGCTGGAGAGCAGCGGCAGCGACACGTCGATTCGTCGGGTCAAGCGGGATTTGGTTACCGCTTCGCTGGGAATGACGTCGGTGTGCCCCGGCAGGAGCAGCACGTCGTCGTAGGTGAGCCCGGTGAATCCGAACGGATCTGGCTGATCCATGTAACCCCTTACCTATAGCTGAAAACAGAAAATTGTCCGCCAAATCGCATGATTTAACGGGTTCTTCAATGTTAAGCGTGTTTGCGCTCATCACATTCCGCCCACGAATCGTGAACTGGTGCGAACTTTCGAAAAAATTAGGACATAATCGGCTCTTACAACACCAACGACGCTGGCTGTACTTGTCCGGCGCCCGCTCGGTCAGCCACCGGTCGGCACCAACATGGAGGTCCCGTGAAGTCCACTCTGACGGCTCAGAGATACCTACCCAGAATGCTGGTCATTCTGTTCGTAACGCTCCTCGCAGCTCTGTCCATGGCTACGTTCTCGGCGGGCAGCGCGCACGCCGACGAGGTAGGCACCGAGTACGGCTTCACTCTTTCGGGCAACGTGAAGTTCAATGGTGAAGCCCTTGACGGTGTGGCCATCGCAGTCAAGGGCAACGGCTACACAGCCGACACCGTGACGGATGCCGCCGGCAAGTGGGCGATCGGCGTTCCCGAGAAGGGCACCTACGAGGTAACCCTGGACGAGCAAACCCTGCCGAAGGGCGTCGTCGTGGCCAAGGGAGGTAACGTTATCGACACGGAATTCGGCCTGACCGACCGCAAGTCGGTCAACTTCTTCCTCGGCGAAGGCACCCGTAACACGGTGAGTTTCTTCGACCAGTTCGTCAACCGGTTCGTGAATGGTTTGAACTTTGGTCTGCTGCTCGCGCTCGCGGCGATCGGGCTGTCGCTGATCTTTGGCACCACCGGCCTGAGCAACTTCGCACACGCCGAGATGATCACCCTTGGCGCCCTGATGACTCTGGTCTTCTCGGTCAACCTCGGGCTTCCGATCTGGCTCGCCATTCTGATCGCCATCGCGCTCAGCGGCGCGCTGGGGTACGGCCTCGATGCGGTGATCTGGAAACCATTGCGCCGCAAGGGTGTGGCCGTGATCCCCCTCATGATCGTGAGCATCGGCCTGTCGCTCGCCCTGCGCTACCTGTACCAGTATTTTTTCGGCGGCAGCACGAGTCAGCTCCCCGGATCCGGAATGACCGACCTGAAGTTCGGTCCGATCTCGTTGTCTCCGATTGACCTGGCCAGTATGGGCATCAGCATCGTGGTGCTGCTCGCCGTGGCTTTCTTTTTGCTGCGCACTCGCATTGGCAAGGCCACTCGCGCCGTCTCGGATAATCCCAGCCTGGCGTCGGCTAGTGGCATTGACGTTGATAACGTCATTCGCATCGTCTGGGTGGTCGGAGCCGCGCTGGCCGGGCTCAGCGGCGTCTTGTGGGCATACTTTCGCCCAGGCGTCAGCTGGGACATGGGATTTCAGATATTGCTTCTCGTCTTCGCCGCGGTGACCCTCGGCGGTCTCGGCACGGCCTTTGGAGCCCTCGTCGGTTCCCTCATCGTCGGGCTCTTCGTTGAGCTGTCGACGCTCTGGCTTCCGTCCGACATGAAAGTCGTCGGCGCCCTGGTTATTTTGATCCTGGTATTGCTGTTTCGACCGCAAGGCATTCTGGGTCGTAAAGAAAGAATTGGTTAGGGGTTCACATGGACTGGGGAGCAATCTTTAGCAATGCGGCCGTCGAGCTGATCAGCCCGACCACTGCCGCCTATGCACTCGCCGCCCTCGGGCTGGCCGTGCACTTCGGTTACACCGGCCTGCTGAACTTCGGCCAGGCCGGCTTCATGGCTCTCGGGGCGTACGGCTACGCGATCTCGATCCTGACCTTCGGGTTTCCCGTCTGGGGTGCCTTTCTGGTCGGCGTCGGCGCGTCCGTTATCTTTGCGCTAATTTTGGGGATTCCAACGCTGCGACTGCGCGCCGACTACCTCGCGATCGTCACAATTGCTGCCGCCGAGATTGTGCGGCTGTTGTTCACGACGAACACCTACGCCTCCGTCACGGGTTCGGCCAACGGGCTGAGTGGCTACAAGAACGAGTTCGCGGCCCTCAACCCGCTCGCCGACGGCACCTACGGTTTCGGCCCTTTCACGAACAACGCCTATGACACCTGGCTGCGGATCGTGGCCTGGTCCATCGTGATTCTTGCGGCGTTGCTGGTCTGGCAGATCATGCGGAGCCCTTGGGGCCGCGTCATCAAAGGCATCCGGGAAGACGAAGACGCCGTACGCGCCCTCGGTAAGAACGTCTACGCCTACAAAATGCAATCACTCATTTTCGGTGGCGTACTGGGCACTATCGCTGGAATGATCTTTGCCCTGCCGCGGGCGGTTGTTCCGTCGAATTATCAGACCACGCTGACCTTTTTCATCTATGCCATTCTGTTGCTCGGCGGTGCCGCGACAGTGCTCGGTCCGATCATCGGTTCGATGATTTTCTGGGTGCTATTGTCGTTCTTCTCTGGCTTCGTCGCCCGTGCTGTGGAAGCGGGCTGGTTGCCGTTTATGACGTCCATCCAAGGCGGCCAACTGCGCTTCATCCTGGTTGGGGTGGCGATCATGTTGATAGTCATCTTCAGGCCGCAAGGCGTCTTCGGCAATAAGAAGGAGTTGGCTTTTGTCCGCTAACGCTGTTTCTCAGGCGGCGGCTCCGCTGGAGCCGCCCGTTCCCACCAAGAAGCCGGTCAAGACGACCGGCCTGCATATCGGCGAGGCCGGACCAGGCTGCGCGAAGGTCGATCCAATTCTCGTCGTCGATAACGTGCGCCGCACCTTCGGCGGCCTCACCGCCGTCGATGTCGCCCATCTAGAGGTTCCGCGCGGCGCGATCACCGCGCTGATCGGCCCGAACGGCGCTGGCAAGACGACCCTGTTCAACTTGCTGACCGGTTTCGATAAGCCTAACGACGGCAAGTGGACCTTTGACGGCCGTTCCCTCGCCGGCGTTCCCGCATATAAGGTCGCCCGCATGGGGCAGATTCGCACATTCCAACTCACCAAAGCCCTCGGGCTGCTGACCGTCATGGACAATATGCTCCTCGGCGCCAAGGGTCAGACCGGCGAGAACATGTTCCGGGCCCTGATGCCGTTTCTCTGGCGCAACCAAGAGGAGGAGAACCGGGCGAAAGCGCTCGACTTGCTCACCAGGTTCAAGCTCGAGACCAAGAAGAACGACTACGCGGCGAGCCTGTCCGGCGGGCAGCGCAAGCTGCTTGAAATGGCTCGCGCGCTCATGAGCGACCCGACTCTGGTGATGCTCGACGAACCGATGGCCGGCGTCAACCCCGCGCTGACCCAGTCGCTGCTCGATCACATCCTCAACCTCAAGTCCCAGGGCATGACCGTTCTGTTCGTCGAGCACGACATGCACATGGTGCGCCACATCGCCGACTGGGTGATCGTGATGGCCGAGGGCAAGGTTGTCGCGGAGGGCGACCCCCACGAGGTCATGCAGAACCCGGCCGTGATCGACGCCTACCTGGGGCAGCACCACGACGAAGACATTGGGGTAGACCCCGATACCGAAACCGAGCACGTGTCAGCCATAAAGGAGTTGCTCGATGACGAACGCTAACCCGCTGGCCGTGCCGGCTCCAACCGAAACCCGCGACGCTGTCGTCGAGGTCAAGAATGTCACCGCTGGCTACGTGACCGGTGTGAACATTCTCAACTCCTGTTCACTCACCGCCTACGATGGTGAGCTCATCGGCATCATCGGTCCGAACGGCGCCGGCAAGTCGACGCTGCTCAAGTCGATCTTCGGTCAGGTCAAGGTGCGCGATGGCGAAATTCTGCTGCGCGGCAACAACATCACCAACCTCAAGGCCAACAAGCTGGTCGCGCAGGGCGTCGGTTTTGTACCACAGAACAACAATGTGTTTCCCACCCTGACCATTCGCGAAAACCTCGAGATGGGCATATTTCAAAAGCCCAAGGGGCTCGTCGAACGACTCGAATTCGTCACCGAGATCTTTCCCGAGCTTCGTAAGCGCATGTCCCAGCGCGCGGGATCGCTCTCGGGTGGCGAACGACAGATGGTCGCCATGAGCCGTGCGCTCATGATGGGTCCGCACGTGCTGCTGCTCGACGAGCCGAGCGCCGGCCTCTCCCCGGTCCGCCAGGATGAAGCATTCCTGCGGGTGAAGGAGATCAACAAGGCCGGCGTGACCACGATCATGGTCGAGCAGAACGCCCGTCGTTGCCTGCAGATCTGCGACCGCGGCTACGTGCTCGATCAGGGCCGGGATGCGTACACCGGCACCGGACGTGAGCTTTTGAATGACCCCAAGGTGATCGGCCTGTACCTGGGAACCCTCGGGCAGGACTAGAGCATGTCTCCAAACCGGTGGGGTCGGGGTTCGGGCGGAGCCATGCGCCGCGCCATTACGATCTGGTTGGATCCGTTAGGAGACACGCTTTAAGAGGGGTACGCCGCTAGCCCGGTGTCGGATGGCCCGCGTCACCAGCGGCGCGCTGAGGAGGCGGAGATGATCGTGAGCAGCGCGTCACGCATCGCGTCCACGTTTTCGAGCTCGGGAAAGAGGTCGGCCTCGAGCGTGCGGCACTTCTCCCAGACGGCGGTACCGGCATCCGTTCTGACCACGGAGTGTCGGCGGGCGTCGTGCTCGTCCCGGGTGCGCGCGACGTAGCCCTCGCGCTCGAGTCGTTCGAGGGTGCGAGACATGGTCTGCGTTTGCACGCGGGCGGCATGAGCGAGTTCGGTCTGGCTGAGCGGCCCCGGGCCGAGCAAGTGCAGTGCGATCATGCCGGCATGGGTGAGTCCCAGCTGATCCAGCGCCTCCACCCAGGCGTGTTCGACCAGCCGCGCGGCGGTCGACAGCAGTCGTCCGGTCGGCCAGCAGGCCATGGACTCCTGCACGGGCGCCGGTCTCGGCTCCTGCTCCGCTGGGGGTTCCGGATCAGGTGTAGTCATGCCCCTAATCTAGTGCTAGCGTCAACTAATCAGCTAGCTGACTAGTAGGAGACTGAGATGAAACTGAGCAGCGATCGTCTGCGCCAGACCGTGGTGCTGGTCAGTGCGATCCTGGCCATCGTAGGATCATTCATCGGTTCGGGCGCCGCCGGTGGAACCCCGATCCAGAACGCGTCGGGCGGGGCCCTAGCCGCCGATGCGACCCCGATCGCCCCCGCCGGCGCGGCATTTGGCATCTGGACGCCGATCTACCTCGGCCTCATCGCCTACGCCATCTGGCAGTTCCTGCCGGCGCAGACAACGGATGCCCGGCAGCGCGCCCTCGGCTACCCGGTCGCCGCAACACTGGTCCTGAACGCGGCCTGGATCCTCAGCATCCAATTCGACCTGCTCGCACTCAGCGTCCCCGTGATCGTGCTGCTTCTGGCCGTGCTGGTCCGGGGGTTCCAGCTCACCCTCGCCTCTCGGCCGAAGAACCTGGTCGAGACGATCGTCGCCGACGGCACGATCGGCCTGTACCTGGGTTGGGTCAGCATCGCCACCGCGGCGAACGTGACGGCCGTACTCGTCGCCGGCGGCTTCGGCGGCTTCGGCATCAGCGCGGACGTCTGGGCAGTCGGGGTGATCGCGGTGGCCGGTTTCGTCGGCGTGCTGATCGCTCTCTCCGGGCATGGCCGGCTCGCCCCCTCCGCGTCCCTCTGCTGGGGACTCGCCTGGATCGCCGTCGCCCGCCTCACCGGCCCCCTTCTCTCCACCCCGGCCGCGATCGCGGCCCTCGTCGCGGTGGTTGTCATTCTCGCCGTCACCGTCACCATTCGCATCCGACGCGCCTCCCCCACGTCAACGCGAGGACTGGTACCCGCATGACGAGCACCTCTCCCCCGCCCCCACCTCCCCCACCGCCCGCCGCCGCTGGGCCGGCCTCGTCGTCATCAGCGTCGCGGTCGCCCTGATCATCGTCGACTCCACGATCATCAACGTTGCCATCCCGTCGATCGTGGACGATCTGGGCATCACGTCGACCCAGGTGCAGTGGGTGCAGGAGAGCTACACCCTCGTCTTCGCCGCGCTCCTGCTCGTGTTCGGCACGCTCGCCGACCGCTTCGGGCGCCGCCGGCTCCTGGTGCTCGGCGTGATCGTCTTCGCCACGGCATCCGTCTTCGCCGCGTTCTCCCAGTCGGGCGACCTGCTGATCCTGGCCCGGCTGATCCAGGGCGTCGGGGGCGCGATGGTGCTGCCGACCACGCTGTCGATCATCAACGCCACCTTCCGTGGCCGGGACCGCGGCATCGCGTTCGCGATCTGGGGCTCCACCATCGGTGGCATGGTGGCCGTCGGCCCGCTGCTCGGCGGCTGGCTCACCACCTACTTCTCCTGGCGCTGGGCGTTCGGCATCAACCTGCCCCTCGGCATCGTCATCATCATCGGCGTGCTGGTCTTCGTGGTCGAATCCCGGGATGCCGGGGAGCCCCACCGCGTCGACGTGATCGGCGCCATCCTCTCGGTCATCACCAGCGCCTCGCTCGTCTTCGGGTTGATCGAGGGCCGCACCTACGGCTGGTGGCTCACCAACAACGCCCCGACGATCGGCGACTGGACCTGGCCGTACTCCTGGTCGGTTATCCCATTCGTTTTCCTGCTCACCATCGTTTGCGGGATCGCCTTCGTCTCCTGGGGGCGCTACCGGCAGCGGGCCGGCCAGACCACCCTGCTCGCCTTCTCCCTGTTCGCGATCCCCTCGTTCCGTAACGGCAACATCGCCGCCATGATCGTATCGCTCGGTGAATTCGGCATCATCCTCTCGCTGCCGCTCTGGTTGCAGAACGTGCTCGGCTATGACGCCCTGCAGACCGGTTTCGTGCTGCTCGCCCTCGCGGTGGGCTCGTTCGTGGCCAGCGCGCTCTCGGGCGCGTTCGGCAACAAGACCTCGCCAGAGACGATCGTGCGCCTGGGCATCATCGCGGAGATCATCGGTGTCACCGGGCTCGGCATCATCATCACCGCGGAAACCACCTGGCTAACGGTCGTGCCGTTCCTGTTCGTCTACGGGATCGGAGTCGGTCTGGCCACCGCGCAGCTGACCGGCGTGGTGCTCAAGGACGTCCCGGTGGCGCAGAGCGGCCAGGGCTCCGGCACCTCCAGCACCGCCCGGCAGATCGGGTCCGCGCTCGGAATCGCAGTGCTCGGCACGGTGCTGTTCACCGCGGTCGGCGCATCGCTCGACGCGAAGTTGTCTTCCGTGCCGGGCCTGCCGGCCCAGACCCAGACGCAGATCGTCGACGCGGTCGTCAACAGTGCCGGCTCCGCGATCCCTGCTCTGGAGGCGCAGAGCCCGGCCGTGGCGGATGCCGCCCGGGAGGCCTTCAGCGACGGCACCCGGTACTCGGCCTTCGCCGCGGCCGGGTTTCTCGTACTCGGCTTCCTGGCGACGCTGCGGCTCTCCGGAACGGCGCCGCACCACGAACAGCGCGACGAGGAAGCGGCCAGCGCAAGCGTCATCGCCGCCCGGACGTCGGAGGAACCGGTCTAGGGCCTGTTCCTCATAGCCTGGCGAGGGTGTTTGCGGGAAATATTGGCACATGTCTCGTACTGGCATGGTGACGCCCGCACGCATGAAGAAGGGCCCCGGCAGAACCCGGGGCCCTTCAGGTCAGGCAGTCGAGCTAGTTGGTACGGGAGTACTTGTTTTCTGCATCGAACTTGTAGATGCCGATGGTTGCACCGGTGGGGTCGCCGTTCTCATCAAACGTGATCGGACCAGAGAAACCATCATAATCGACTTGCTCACCCGCCTTGAGCGCTGTGGCAGCAGTCTTGAAGTCGGTGGTCTTGGTGCCATCGCCGGTTCCGCCGGAGACCTGACGCAGATAGCTCGCAATCGACTTGCCCGACACGTCCTGGCCCGCGTAGGCGGCCAGGGCGATCAGAACGACGGCGTCATACGACTCGGCGGCGTAGCTGAAGTCGGTTAGCTTCGGGTCGATTTCGAGCAGGCGCTTGGTGAAGTCACCGAGAGATGCGGTATCGAGGCCGGGCAACGTGCCTTGGGCACCTTTGATGAGACCGGGCGCAAAGACAGCGCTGTAGTCGGAGACGTTTCCGTCGACGAAGTACAACTTGTCGCCCGCGAAGCCCGCGGCGACCAGGTCGGGAACGATGACCTTGGCCTGGTCAAACGTGATCAGGGCAATCGCGTCGGGATCCTGAGCCGTGACCTCGGCGATCTGAGCGGTGAAGTTCGGGTCGCCCTCGTTGAACAAGGCCGTCGCGACGACCTCGCCACCGCCGGCGGTGAATGCATCACTGACATATTTGGCCAGACCGGTTCCGTAGGCGTCGTTCAGCACGATCAGGCCAAGGGTTTCGTTTCCATCGTCAGCAATCAGGTTGCCCAGCACTTCACCCTGCAGCACATCGGAGGGCGCTGTACGCCAGTACAGACCGTTATCGGCGTACGTGGTGAACGCGTCCGAGGTGTTGGCCGGGGAGAACTGCACGACGCCGGCACCGGTGATCTGGTCAATCACGGTCTTGGACACACCCGACGAGGCTGCACCAACGATGGCCGAGACGTTCTTCGACAACAGGTCGGTCACGGCGACGGTGGCGAGGTCGGTCGTGGTGTCGCTCGAGTCGCGGAAGATCGGCTCGATGTTGATGCCGAGGCCCGCCGCGTTGATGTCGTTGATAGCGAGCTGAACGCCCGCTTCTTCGGGCGGGCCGAGGAAGGCCAGTCCACCACTCTGCGGGAGGAGAGTACCGATCTTCAGGGAAAGATCACGATCACCAGCCTTGACCGGCTGGAAGTCCCCAGCAGAATCCGCAGTGGGGGCTGCTGATTCTGCTGGCGCCGTAGCAGCGCCATTGCTGCAGCCGGTGAGCAAAAGGGCGCTCACGCCGATGAGGGCGACACCGGTAACGAGGGTATGAACTGAGCGGGAGGCCGAGGCCTTCGCGAAAACGCTCATGTTGCTCCTTGATTGATAAAGGGGGTAAGACTGATCAGCCGATTGACTGCCGTGGTGTCAGAGTAGGCAATCAAGGCCCCGGAAACCTACCCCTTCACGGGAGAACTTGGTAAAGCGACCAAATCGTTACGAACGACGGCCGGTCACCCCTTGATAATCGATGATCTGGTTCTCCGTCAGGGCAAAAACACACTCCCCCCAGGATGCGCACACGGCGGTTCCAGAAACCACCCGGGGCCAGCCAGCTTCGAGCGAGGCGCCACCATCATCCGCGGTGATGACGGAGGCCAGGGCTGCCGTGATGACCCCGTCGTAGGCTTCCGCACCGCCAGCCGTGACCGTTAGCCCTGGGTCGGCGGTCTTCAGCCGGGCAGTGAACTCCTCGTCAGCGGCAAGCGGAGTTCCCCCGTTGGCAAAGTCGATGAGGGCCATGATGGCGGTGTTGCCAACGGAACTTTCAACATCCGCTGGCAACGCTGTCGTTGCGTCCCACAGCACCAGGTCGACGCCGCGCGCCGCAAGGTCGGCGTAGGCGGCGGCGAGGTCTCCGTCGGAGTTGCGGTGAATGAGCTGCACGGGCTGGGTGGGAGTGGTCTGGTCGGCGAGGATATCGCGCACGGCGATTTCGGTGCCGGCTACCTGGGCCGCGCCGCTCGCGGCATTTTCACCGGTCATGGGAAACAGCGTGCCGATGCTCAGCGTGCCGTCGCCGGTCGGGCTGGTGCTCTCGACCGGAGTTGGAATCGTGGTCGACGTGGCCGCCGGGGCGCCAGTACAACCCGTCAGGGCCAAGGCGAGCAGAAAAACTACGGCGATCATGGGGCGATGGGGCATGTGGATCCTCAAGTACGGAAATGGCGTGAAATGAACTGAACTGGACTGACGCGTGCAAGGTGACGGTTCACCGTATCGGCTAACCGGCCCGGTCTTGGGAGCTAGGCGACTTCACGGATGCTGCGCCGGGGACTGCGACCGGAAGCCACCATGTCAGCCATCAAAACGATCAGGGCCACCCAGACCAGACCGAAGCCGACCCAGCGTTCGAACGGCATTGCCTCGTTCAGAATGAACACGCCCACGAGGAACTGGAACACCGGCGCCACGAATTGAATGAGTCCGAGCACGGTCAACGGCAGTCGCCGAGCGGCCGCGGCGAACAGCAGCAGCGGTACCGCGGTGATAATCCCGGCCGCGAGCAGACTCGCCGTGTGCCAGGGCGACACCGTGCCGAAGGTGATTCCGGACAGTCCCGAGACGACAACGAGTTGCACGACGGCGACCGGGGCCAGCCACGCGGTCTCAAGGGTGAGGCCGGTGACGGCATCCACACTCGGACCGACGCGCTTTTTGATCAGACCGTACAACCCGAAGGAAAATGCGAGAATAAGCGAGATCCATGGTACGGAACCATATCCGACGGCGAGAACGACGACGGCGACACAGCTGATCACGATGGCCACCCACTGCAGCCGGCGCATATTTTCCCGCAGCACGAAAACGCCGAGCAACACGGTAACGATCGGATTAATGAAGTAGCCCAAGGCCGCTTCGACGACGTGTCCGGTGGTCGCGGCGATCACGTAGGTCTGCCAGTTGATGAAAATGAACACCCCGGCCAGGCCCATGGTCCACACCAGACGCCGCTGCCGCAGGGCCCGCCCGAGCACCGTCCAGGTGCGAGTGACCGTGATGATCAGAGCGCAGAAGACGAGCGAGAACAGCACCCGCCACGCCACGATCTCAAACGCGCCGGAGGGCGCGAGCAGCAGAAAATAGAGCGGCAGCGCCCCCCAGAGGGCGTAGGAGAGACCACCGAAGATAAGGCCGGAACGGTACGTGGAATGGGCTCTCGTGCGGTCCGATGCGGCAGCATCCGTCATGGTCTTCTCCTGCGGAACAAAAGTACACAAACAAAAACTCCCGAACAGCACTGCTATTCGGGAGTTTCAGTCTAGAGACTAGAAGCGAAGAGAACTACTTAGCGTACGACGACGGCGAGCACGTCGCGAGCGGAGAGAACCAGCAGGTCATCGCCACCGAACTTGACCTCGGTTCCGCCGTACTTGGAGTAGATCACCTTGTCGCCGACGGCGATGTCGAGGGGGACGCGGTTGCCGTTGTCGTCAATGCGGCCGGGGCCGACTGCAACAACTTCGCCCTCCTGGGGCTTTTCCTTCGCGGTGTCAGGAATGACCAGACCTGATGCGGTGGTCTGCTCGGCGTCGACCTGCTTGATGACGATGCGATCCTCGAGCGGCTTGATGGAGACCGACACGGTTGACCTCTTTCTAAGATTTGGGTTAGCAGACTCCCAGCGAGAGTGCCAAGTGAAGTTTAGGGGGGTTCTGGCACTCACGCAACGTGAGTGCCAGATGGGGGGTCATTTTGCTAACGTTGCAGCATGGATCGAACCGAACTCGTTGACCTGCTTTCCCCCGCGAGTTTGCGACTGCTGGACTCCCTGCCGTCGTATGACAGCCAGGGCGACGTGCTGAAGCTTGTGAGCGACCTGCGTAAGGCCGGACACCCATCCGACGTCGTGTCGGCCGTGCTCAACCAGTCCCGGCTTCGGGCGAAGGCCACCGTCAAGTTCGGTGAATTCGCCGAGCGGATGCTGTTCACGGAGGCTGGTCTGGAGCAGGCGACACGATTACGCGTCGCCGCGCTGCACGCCGGTCGGTTCGCCGGGCTCGGCGCGGCCCTGGGCCGCCCGCCGCGGGTCGCCGATCTCGGCTGCGGCATCGGCGGCGACGCCATGGCCCTCGCCGCCCTGGACGTTTCGGTCGTCGCCATCGACGCCGACGAGGTCACGGCGACCGTCGCGAGCTTCAACCTCGCACCGTTTCCCAACGCTTCTGCCCTGCAGGCCGACGCGGAGACGTTCGACCTCGGTGATGTCGACGCGGTCTGGCTCGACCCGGCCCGCCGTACGAGTGGACACAGCAACACGACGCGGCTGACCCGCTCCGAGGATTACTCCCCCTCACTCGACTTCGCGTACCTGCTGGCCACCCGGTTGCCGCTTGGGATGAAGCTCGGCCCCGGTCACGACCGCGACCGGATTCCCGTCGACGCCGAGGCCCAGTGGGTGTCGGTGGATGGCCAGCTGGTGGAAATGGGGCTGTGGTTTGGCGCACTCGCACGCATCGGCATCCGTCGATCGGCTCTGCTCCTGACTCCTGACGGCACGCACGAACTGACTGCCCCCGAAGACAGTGCAGACGTCGAAGCGGGCAGCCTCGGAAATTACGTCTACGAACCCGACGGCGCGGTCATTCGGGCGCGGCTGATCGGTGATCTGGCCCGCTCGCTGAACGCGCATATGGTGAGCGAGGGCATCGCCTACCTGACCAATGACCGGCTCACTCCAACACCGTTCGCGAGTGCCTTCCGGGTGCTCGAGACTCTGCCCTTCGACGAAAAGAAGCTGCGGCTGGCGTTGCTTCAGCGACGGATCGGTACTCTCGAAATCAAAAAACGCGGCGTCGACGTGGATCCGGCGACGTTGCGCACCCGACTCAAGCTCAAGGGGCCCGAGTCAGCAACCCTGATTCTGACGCGGGCGGCCGGGCATCGCGTTGCACTGCTCGTGGAGCGCGTGCGCTAGCCGGCGAGGCCGCTGCCTGACTGCGAAAATTCTCGGCGGGTACGTGTTTTCGAGCGAATGTCCAAACTTCGGTCCGGACCGCCCTAGAGCAGGGGCAGCACGGTCTGACTGATATAAACGATCCAGCCGGCCGCGAGTAGAACGCCGACGAGACCACTCACGAGGCCGCTGAGCCAGAGAGTGCGCGCCCGATTCTCGGTGCTGCGCGCAATCAGCGCGAGGGCGATCGCGATGAGCGCTGGCGGCAGACCGAACACACCGATCACTCCCAAGCCGAGCCCGGCCAGGCCACAACTCACGGCGGCGATCGAGAGCCGGCGACGGCCGGTGATGCGCTCCACCTCCGCCTCGGTGTAGGTATACGGCACGAACTCGGTGGGAGCGGTCACGGTGGACGCCCAGTCGAGCTGGCTACCCGGCGGCGCGGGAGCACGCGTGTAGCCCAGCTGCGCCGAGGCGTCATCGTGCTGGTGGGGTGTCGTCATGGGCGTCCTCTGGCCGCGAACCGCAAGCAACGGAACGCTGGGATCGACCCGGAGTCGGTCGAAACGTGCCGAGCGGCCCCGCACGGGGCCACTGCTGCGTCGCTATCTGTAATAGCCCGCGCCCGTGGAGGCTGCGGCTATCACGAAAGCGATCGTGATAATGATGAAAATGGTGCCGCCGAGCAGTCCGACGTAGCCGAGGATGGTTCCCCAAAGGGCGAGCCCGCGTCCCTTTTCGCCGGTTTTCTTGATCTGGCTCAGGGCAATGTGGCCGGTGACGATACCGACGACCGAGACAAAGAGGATCGAGGTAACGAGGGAGATGATCGACAGAACGTTGTATTTGTCGTGCGGGTTCTGTTGGCCGTATAGATTCTGGCCGTACGCCGGCGGCTGCCCATAAACCGGAGCCTGGCCATATCCCGGCGCTTCCTGACCTCCCGTTGCCGGGTAACTTGGCGCCGCCGGGTAAGCCGGAGCGGCCGGAGTTTCGTAAGCGGGGGATGCGCTGGGATCGGTCGGCTTCGAGCTCGTCGGGTCGCTGCTCGTCGGGTCGCTGCTCGTCGGGTCGCTGCTCGTCGGGTTGTCGGGGGGCTGGGTGGGATCAGACATCTGCGGTCTCCTCTGTGCTAAAAATTCAGGGTCGCTGATCCAGAATATCGCGTGGGCTTGCACGTCGGTGATTTCCGGAGTAGATCAGACCTGAATCTGGTCGACCGGCAGGGTCGAGTCCGCGCCGAATTCCAGCGTTGACGGTTCGCGTCCGGCCATGATGAGTTGCGCGCCCAGGGCTGCGATCATGGCGCCGTTGTCGGTGCACAGAGAGAGCGGCGGGATGCGTAAGGCGATGCCGGCAGCATCCGTTCTTTCGGTGGCTATGTGGCGCAGCCGCTGGTTAGCGATGACGCCGCCGCCGAGCAGCAGCCGCGGCACGCCGTAGTCGGCGCAGGCTGCGAGAGCCTTGGTGAGCAGAATATCGACGACCGCTTCGCGAAAACTCGCCGCAACATCGGCCGTGGGCACCGGTTCGCCGGCATCCTGACGCTGTTCCACGAAGCGAGCGACCGAGGTTTTTAGACCCGAAAAGGAGAAATCGTAGCGGTGCGCGGCCATGTCCTTGGGTTGGCTGAGCCCGCGCGGAAAGCGAATGGCCTTCGGGTTACCGTCAGCGGCGACTCGGTCGATCTGCGGTCCGCCGGGGTAGGGCAGCGAGAGCAGCCGGGCCACCTTGTCGAAGGCTTCGCCAGCGGCATCATCGATGGTCTCGCCGAGTAGTTCGACATCGCTGACCAGGTCGCGCACCAGCAGCAGCGAGGTATGCCCGCCGGAGACCAGCAGCGCGATCGTCGGGTACTCGAGCGGGGCTGCGTCGCTGGTCTCGGTCCTGCTGGTGTGAATGGAATGATGGAGCAGGTCGGCCCCGACGTGGCCGACCAGGTGGTTGACCGCGTAGATCGGCTTGTCGAGCGCAACGGCGAGCGCCTTCGCAGCACCGACTCCGACCATCAGGGCGCCGGAGAGTCCGGGGCCGCAGGTGACGGCGATGGCATCAAGATCGTGCAAGCGGATGCCAGCTTCAGCGATGGCCGCGTTGATGGCCGGCACCAGTTCATCGAGGTGCGCGCGGGCCGCGATCTCCGGCACGACGCCGCCATAGCGGGCGTGCTCGTCCATCGAACTCGCAATCGTATTGGACAGCAGGGTGGTTCCGCGCACGATGCCGATGCCGGTTTCGTCGCAGGAGGTCTCGATGCCGAGCACGAGGGGATCGGTGCGGTTCGTAACCATCACGGGATCTCCACGGCTACTAGCATTGATTCCAATTCGGGAATACTCAGGCGCATGACGATGGCGTCGACGTTGTCTGGCTGGTAGTAACCGCGGCGCACCCCCATGTCCAGGAATCCGAGGCGCTCGTAGAGACGCTGGGCACCCGGGTTATCGGCGCGAACCTCGAGAAAGATCAGCCGGGCGCCGCGTTTGCGAGCTTCGCTGATGAGCGCCTCCATGAGTGCACGGCCGAGTCCGTGACCGCGGGCCGAGTCGGCGACGGCGATGGTCTGGATGTCGCCTTCTGTGGCGCCGCGGGGGGCGAGCAGCCCGGCGTAAGCTTCGATCGTGCTCGGGGAATCCGGCGGGAAAGCCACGAGGTAATAGCAGGCCGGGTCTCCAAGATCGCGCAGCATCATGGGCGCCGACCAGGCATCGTTCTCGAAAATGGTCGTCTCGAGGTGCATGATGGCAACCAGGTCGGCTTCGTGCGCGCGGCGCAGCTGCCAGGTCATCGGCTGACCCGCTTGGGGCCGTTCGACAACGTGACATCGGGTGAGCGCAAGTACAGCGGCACATTGGCCGCGAAAGGGCGGTGGTGGGCGAAGCTCAGCTCGGCCACCAGTCCGAGATCTCCAGCCGCGACCGTGGCGGCGTCGATTCGGGGCCACAGCGCGTGCAGCCAGGCCGGGTCGTCGAGTTCGGCCGGTTTGGCGAGGCCGGGTGAACCAACGCGCACCGGCAAACCCACGGCATCCGCTTGGGAATAGGCGCTCCAGTAGATTTCGCGGCGGCGGGCGTCGGTCACGACGACGAGCGGGCCGCTGTGTCCACGGCGGTAGTGGCCGTAGGCGATGGCATCGTGGCTGATGACCGGCACGAGCGGTTTGCCGGCGCCGAGGGCGAAGACCCGGGCCGAGGCGATGCCGACGCGCAGGCCGGTGAACGGGCCGGGGCCCATACCGCCGACCACGCCGGAGAGTGCCGCTGGCGCGATATCCGCTTCCCGCAGACACTCGAGAATGAACGGACCGACAATTTCGGCGTGGCGCATCGTGTCGGCTTCACCGCGTTCGGCGATGACACCCCGGGTGAAATCGACGACGGCAACGCTCGTGCCAGCAGAGGTATCAATGGCGAGTAGCACCCGTTCAGCCTAGCTTTGATGGGGCAAGCGTTTTGCGCGCCGGGCTCCGGTGTGATCAGGTCAGAAAGAGCACGGTGGCGGCCGTTAGTGCGACGACGACGAGGATCGTGCGCAACACCGGGGCCGAGAGGCGCCGACCGATGCGGGCGCCGATCCAACCGCCGAAGGCTGAGCCCACGCCGATCAACAGGGCGATCACCCAATCCACGGTTCCGCTCGAGATGAAAATGATCGCCGACACGAGGTTGGCCGTGCCGGCCAGAACGTTCTTGGCTCCGTTTGCCCGGTGTATATCGGTAGTCCAGAGGATTCCCAGCAGGGCAAGGAGCACCACGCCCTGGGCTGCTCCAAAATATCCGCCGTACACACCCGTACCGAGAATGCCGAGTACCAAACCGAACGTGATCGGGCGGGTGTCGGTGGTTGTGCCTTCGGGCGCTTTGCGCCGAACGTACCGTGCCACTTGGGGCTGCACCGCCGAGAGCATGGCGGCCAACAGCAGGAGGAACGGAACGACCACCGAGAAGGCCTCCTCCGGCAGGATCAGCAGCAGCAGACCGCCGGTCACCCCACCGACAGCCGAAAACACGGCCATCCAGGCCACCGGTCGCCACTGTGACTTGAGTTCCCGCCGGTAACCGTAGGCACCCGCGATCGACCCGGGAACCAGACCAACGGTGTTCGACACGTTCGCGGTGATCGGCGGGACGCCCAGGGCCAGCAGCGTAGGAAAAGTGATCAGGGTCCCCGCGCCGGCGACCACGTTGATGATGCCAGCGGCAATGCCGGCGACCAGAATGATCGCGCCTTCAAGAAGAGTCATTGAGTAAGAGTTCCCTGGGTTTGAGTGTTCAACGGCGACGTCGCAGACAGCGGGCAGCAATGGACACGCTAGACCAACGCCAGACGGTCCCAGCGGGGGCCGTGACCGGCCACGGTCACGGTACGCGGCTCATCGAGGTCGTGATCCAGATCGAGAACGGATGCTTCAGCATCCGTTCTCGACGTCACGAGCGCCCGGCCCTGCGGCCGCTCGATCTCGATGTCCAGCCAGGATTCGGTGATGCCATCGAGCAGGCCGCGGCCCCACTCGACCACGACGATCGAGCGGACGAAGTCGATATCGAGGTCGTCGAGTTCCATGGCGCTGCCGAGGCGGTACGCGTCGACGTGCACGAACGGCGGCCCGCCCACGAGACTCGGGTGTGTGCGAGCGAGCACGAAAGTGGGGCTGGTCACGGCCCCACGCACCTTTAGTCCCTCGCCGAGGCCGCGCGTCAGCGTGGTCTTGCCCGCCCCCAGCGGTCCGGTGAGCACGATGAGGTCACCGGGCAGCAGGGCTCCGGCGAGGTCCACTCCGAAGCGGTGCATCGCCGCCGCATTCGCAATCGTGCGGTGCAGCTCAGCCATTGAGGTGTCGCCGCGTCACCCGGGGCCCGATTCGCGTGACGATCTCATAGTTGATCGTGCCGGCGGCGTCGGCCCAGTCGGTGGCACTCGGCGCTCCCGTGGCCGGGTCGCCGAACAGTACGACCTCGTCGCCGACAGCGACTCCCGGGTTCTCGGAGCCGAGGTTCACGACAAACTGGTCCATCGCCACCCGTCCGACCAGCGGATAGTTCGCGCTGTGAATGTGCACGAGCGCCGCACCCGAGGCCTGCCGGGGAATGCCGTCGGCATAGCCGAGCGGAACGAGCACGAGCGTGGAATCCTGCGGCGCGCGCCACAGGTAGTTGTACGAGACTCCAGCGCCGGCACTGACCCGGCGGACGAGGGCAACCCGGCCGCGCAGGGTCATGGCCGGAATCAAGCCGAGATCGGCCGAGGTTGCATCGTCGAAGGGCGACAGCCCGTAGATGGTGATGCCGAATCGCACCATGGTGAAGCGAGCGGCCGGCAGCCGCAGTGCCGCTGCTGACGATGCAAGATGCACGAGCGTGGGGGTCAGCCCGGCCGCGCGGGCGGCGGCGACGCCGCGTTCGAAGCATTCGAGCGCCTGCTGATCATCGAACGCCGACGCGTTGGCGAGGTGGCTCATGACACCGTCGACGCGCAGCAGCCCGACCCTCTCGAGCGCAGCGGCGAGCGCGAAGACCTCGGCCCAGTCGTTCTCGTGCACGCCATTCCGGCTCAGGCCGGTTTCCAGTTTCAGATGAACGGATGCGCTCTGGCCGAGTTCCGCCGCGGCATCCGCTACCTGTTGCACCTGCTGCGCTGAGGAGAGCCCGAGCGTGACGTCGTCGTCGATCGCGGCGCTGAAATCAGCGTCGGAGTCGTGCAGCCAGGCGAGAATCGGTGCGTCGATGCCCGCGTCACGTAGGACCAGGGCCTCATCGATGTCGGCGACGCCAAGCCAGTCGGCCCCACCCGCGAGGGCAGCGCGCGCCACCGGCACGGCGCCATGACCGTAGGCGTTGGCTTTGACGACCGCCATGGCGTGCGCGGTGCCGGCGACAGCGCGCAGGTGGGCCATGTTGTGGCGAATGGCAGCGAGGTCGACCATGGCCTCGCGAAAACCGCTCATCACTCCCCCTCGGCGACGACGAAGGCGCAAGCCACGCCCGCGTCGTGCGTCATGGTGACGTGCACCCGGGTGATGCCACGCTCGGTGAGCGCTGCCTGGGCCGCCCCACTGAGCTGGAATTCCGGATTGCCGTGCGGGTCGTTCACAATTTCCATCTCCTGCCAGGTAGCGCCCACACTATCGCCGAGAGCCTTGATCAGGGCTTCCTTGGCGGCGAAACGCGCTGCGAGAGAGTGCACCGGCAGACCGCGTTCGTTTTCCGTGAACAACCGCGGCACCAGGCGCGGCGTGCGCGCGACCTGACGAGCGAACCGCGCCAGGTCGACCACGTCAACCCCGATGCCCTTGATCATCGTGCCACCTCGACTGGCACTACTCGACCGTGACGGACTTTGCGAGGTTGCGCGGCTGGTCGACGTCGAGACCCTTGGCGATGGCGAGCTCCATGGCGAACATCTGCAGCGGTACCACGGCCAGCAGCGGCTCGAACAGCGGCGCCGCGAGGGGAATGTGAATGACAGTGTCGGCAAACGGCAGCACCGCTGCGTCTCCGACCTCGGCGATGACGATGATGCGCGCGCCGCGGGCCCGGATCTCCTGAATGTTGGAGACGACCTTCGGATGCAAATGGGCTGAGCCGCGCGGGCTCGGCACGACGACGAAAACCGGCTGGCCGGGCTCGATCAGGGCGATCGGGCCGTGCTTGAGTTCACCGGCGGCAAAGCCTTCGGCGTGGATGTAGGCGAGTTCCTTGAGCTTGAGCGCCCCCTCGAGCGCGATCGGAAAGCCGACGTGGCGGCCGAGGAACAGTACCGCTCGGGTATCGCTCATCCAGCGCGCCAGCTGGCGCACCTCGTCTTCAACGCCGAGAACGGTCTGGATCTTCTCCGGGATGGCCTGCAGTTCGGCAACCTGCGCGGCCTGCTCGGCAGCACTCAGGCTCCCGCGCACCCGGGCGAGGTGCAGGGCGAACAGGTAGAGGGCGGTGATCTGGGCCACGAAGGCCTTGGTCGACGCCACGGCAACCTCGGGCCCGGCGTGGGTGTAAATCACCGCGTCACTCTCACGCGGGATGGTCGCTCCCTGCGTGTTGCAGATCGAGATGGCCTTAGCGCCGAGCGACATGGCGTATTTGACGGCCATGAGCGTGTCCATGGTCTCGCCGGACTGACTGATCGAGATCACCAGGGTGTCTTCGCCAAGTACCGGGTCGCGATAGCGGAACTCGTGGCTGAGTTCGACGTCCACCGGCACCTGCGCCCATTTTTCAATGGCGTATTTGGCTGTCTGGGCAGCGTAGGCCGCAGTTCCGCAGGCGATGATCACGATACGACGGACGCCAGCGAGCACATCGTCGCCGAATTCGGTCAGTTCGGGAACGACCACCTGTTCGGCGGTGATGCGCCCGCGAAGGGTGTTGGCGACGGCATCGGGCTGCTCGGAGACTTCCTTCGCCATGAAGCTGGTCCAGCCTCCTTTTTCGCTGGCGGAGGCATCCCAGGCAATGTCGAACTCTTCGGTCTCGACGGGGTGACCGTCGAAGTCGGTGACGGTGACGGCATCCGCTGTGATGGTGACGATCTGGTCTTGCCCGATGGCGACGGCGCGACGGGTGTATTCGACGAACGCCGCGACGTCGGAGCCGAGAAAGTTCTCGCCCTCGCCGAGACCGATGACGAGCGGCGAGTTGCGGCGGGCTCCGACGACGATGCCGGGCTGGTCCTGGTGCACGGCGAGCAGCGTGAACGCTCCGTCGAGGCGGGCCACGATGGTGCGGAAGGCTTCCGCCAGGTCGCCGACGCGCTGGTATTCCCGGCCGAGCAGCACCGCGGCGACCTCCGTGTCGGTCTCACTCAGAAAGGTGAAGCCTTCGGCGAGCAGTTCTCCCCGCAGCTCGGCGAAGTTTTCGATGATGCCGTTGTGGATGAGGGCGAGTTTGTTGTTGTCACCGAGATGCGGGTGCGCGTTTTCGTCATTGGGACCGCCGTGGGTGGCCCAGCGGGTGTGACCGATTCCAGTCGTGCCGTCGTTGATGGGGTGGGCTTTGAGCTCCGTGGTCAGTGCCGACAGCTTGCCGGCCTTCTTGGCCGTGTTGAGCACCCCGAATTCGTCGATCACGGCGATACCCGCGGAATCGTACCCTCGATATTCGAGCCGTCCGAGTCCTCCCATGAGAACGTCAACGGTCTTATTGCTTCCGACATAACCTACGATTCCGCACATAGAGATCGATTTTAGTCGGACTAAGCTTGGGGGAATGTCCGATCTGGTGCTGGCCCCTGTAATGAACGGTCACGGTACCCCTTTCGTGGAGCTCGACCGAGCGGACTGGGCTGCCCTCGCACCGACCACTCTGCGGCCGCTCAAAGAGACCGAGATCGTGCAGTTGCGCGGCATCGGTGAGCCACTCGACATCAACGAGGTGACGGATGTCTACCTTCCGCTCAGTCGCCTGCTCAACCTCTACGCGGCGAATGCCCGCACCCTGCACCGCGCAACCAGCGGATTCCTCGGGCAACGCGCTCGCCCAACTCCGTTCGTGATCGGCGTGGCCGGCTCGGTTGCGGTGGGCAAGTCGACGACCGCCCGACTGCTGCGCGAGATGCTCGCCCGGTGGGACGACACCCCCCGGGTGGAACTGGTCACGACCGACGGCTTTCTCTTTCCCAATGCCGAACTCAATCGCCGCGGCCTGATGGAACGCAAAGGATTTCCGGAGTCCTACGACCGGCGTGCTCTGCTGCGGTTCGTCAGCGCTGTCAAGAGCGGCGCCCCGGAGGCGCGGTCACCGTTCTACTCGCACCTGAGCTACGACATCGTTCCCGACGCGCAGATCGTGGTGCGACAACCCGATATTCTCATCGTCGAGGGCCTCAACGTGCTGCAGCCTCCCGCCCCTGGACATGGACTCTCGGTCAGCGACCTGTTCGACTTCACCATCTATGTGGATGCTCGCACCCAGGACATTGCTCGCTGGTATGAGGAACGATTTCTCAAGCTTCAACGCGGGGCGTTCGCCAACCCCAACTCGTTCTTCCACCGCTACGCGGCGCTCACCGAAGACGAAGCGCGCGGCAAGGCACGCAGCATCTGGACCAGTATCAACCAGCCCAACCTGCTGCAGAACATTCGGCCTACCCGGTCGCGCGCAACCCTCGTACTGCGCAAAGACCCCACGCACGCCGTCTCCAAGGTGCTGCTGCGCAAGGTCTGACCCCGCGCACGCGCGCGCCGTGTCCGGACGGGGCCTGGGCCCCGAACGCGGGCCCAGTTTATAGGCTGGGCCCGGGGACGGGGCCTGGGCCCCGTCCCTTCGGGCTAGCTGTACTGAGCCGGTAGGGCTAGAGGGGCAGGCGCTCCCGCACCACGTCGGCGAGGGAGTGTGCCAGGCGGTCGGCTGTGGGCTGGTCGGCGGCTTCCACCATGACGCGCACCATCGGCTCGGTGCCGGAGGGACGCAGCAGCACACGACCGGTGTCGCCGAGTTCGGCTTCGGCCGTGAGGACGGCTTGGGCGATGACATCATCGGCGCCGAGACCCGTGTGGTTGACCCCACGCACGTTCACCAGAATCTGCGGGTATACCGTCATAACGGACGCCAGTTCGGCCAGCGTCTTACCGGTGCGTGCCATTTCGGCCACGAGGTGAAGCCCGGTGAGAATACCGTCCCCCGTCGTGGCGTACTTGGTCATGATGACGTGGCCGGACTGTTCGCCGCCGAGGGAATACCCGTGGGCGTTGAGTTCTTCGAGCACGTATCGGTCGCCGACCTTGGTCTGCACCACGGTGATGTCGTTGGCCGCCATGGCCTTTCGCAGGCCGAGGTTGCTCATGACGGTCGCCACGAGTGTACGGTCTTTCAGCACCCCTCGTTCGGCCATCGACACGGCGAGGATCGCCATGATCTGGTCGCCGTCGACAATGTTGCCGTCGCGGTCCACCGCGAGGCACCGGTCGGCGTCGCCGTCGTGCGCAATCCCGACGTCGGCACCGTGTTCGAGCACGGCTCGCGCGAGGTTGTCGAGGTGGGTCGAGCCCACGCCGTCGTTGATGTTGAGACCATCAGGGTCGGCGCCGATCACGGTGAGGCGAGCACCGGCATCCGTGAACACCTGCGGCGACACGCCGGCGGCGGCGCCGTGGGCGCAGTCGAGCACAACGTGGATGCCATCGAGGCGGTGCGGCAACGTGGTGAGCAGGTGCACCACGTAGCGGTCTTCAGCGTCAGCAAAACGACGAATACGCCCCACGTCGCCGGCGATCGGCATCAGCGTGTCGCGACCGATATAGGACTCGATGCGGTCCTCGACGTCGTCGGGAAGTTTGGTTCCGCCATAGGCGAAGATCTTGATGCCGTTATCGGGCGCCGCGTTGTGGGAGGCCGAAATCATCACACCGAAGTCAGCGCCGATGTCGTTGATCAGAAAAGCTGCAGCGGGCGTTGGGATGACCCCGGCGTCCAGGACGTCGACGCCGCTGGAAGCCAAACCGGCCGCGACAGCAGCGTTGAGAAATTCACCGGAAATTCGCGGATCACGGGCGACCACTGCTACGGGCCGACGGCCCGCTTCGAGGCGTGCTTGGGCACGACGACCCTTGGTCAGCACTGCGGCGCTGGCTTGGGCAAGGCT
The DNA here is from genome assembly GCF_002929505.1 of Cryobacterium sp. Y57. GTDB lineage: Bacteria > Actinomycetota > Actinomycetes > Actinomycetales > Microbacteriaceae > Cryobacterium. The sequence continues at coordinate 60,967 of NZ_PJJL01000069.1, read as the reverse complement.
CAGGGCCAGGCCAGCCGTGAGGTCACGGTTGGCCAGGCCCCGAACGCCGTCCGTGCCGAACAGACGAGTCATATCGTCGTCGGCTATCCGGTTAGCGCTTGCTGAACTGAGGTGCCTTACGAGCCTTCTTGAGTCCAGCCTTCTTACGCTCCTTGACGCGAGCGTCGCGGCTGAGGAAGCCGTTCTTCTTGAGGATGGCGCGGTTGTTCTCTTCGTCGATCAGGTTCAAGCAACGTGCGATGCCGAGGCGGAGTGCGCCAGCCTGGCCGGACGGGCCACCACCGGTGATGCGGGCGATGACGTCGTACGAGCCGAGCAGGTCGAGAACCTTGAACGGGTCGTTGATCAGCTGCTGGTGCAGCTTGTTCGGGAAGTAGTCGGCGAACTCGCGGCCGTTCACAACGATCGTGCCGGAGCCGGGGACGATACGCACGCGGGCGATAGCCTGCTTGCGACGGCCGACGGCTGCGCCGGGAACGTTGAGGACGGCGCGGGGCGCCTTGGTTACGGTTTCGGCCGGGGTCTCGGTGGAGTAGCTCTCCGGAGCCTGGTCAATCTGGTCTGCGATCTTCGCCACGATGATGGGAATCCTTTTTATCTAAGAGTCGAGAAGTCTGGTTGCCGGCGCTACTGCGCGACCTGGCTGAGGGTGTACGGCGTGGGCTGCTGAGCGGAGTGCGGGTGCTCAGGGCCGGCGTACACCTTCAGCTTGGTGAGCTGGGCGCGACCGAGCGAGTTCTTCGGCAGCATGCCGCGAATCGCTTTTTCAACCGCACGTGTCGGGTGCTTCTCGAGCATCTCGGAGTAGTTGGTCGCCGTGAGGCCGCCCGGGTAACCCGAGTGGCGGTACGCGATCTTCAGGTCGAGCTTCTTGCCGGTGAGTGCGACCTTCTCAGCGTTGACGATGATGACGAAGTCGCCACCGTCCATGTGCGGGGAGAAGGTGGCCTTGTGCTTGCCGCGCAGCAGGATTGCCGCGTGGCTGGCCAGACGTCCGAGAACGATATCGGTGGCATCGATGACAACCCAGTCGTGCTGGAGTTCGCTTGCCTTGGGGGTGTGAGTGCGCGTCACTGTTGTGCTGCTTTCTTCTTTTTCGAACGGAGGTGTTCGTGAATCCCGCTCCGGGCGTGTTCTCGTGAGGAGAACACTGTCGATGGAGGGCTCACGTTCGGGTGCCGCGCTGCAACGCACAGACACCAAGGGTCAACGATAGTCGGCCCCGACCGTGGGCGCAACTTGGGCAGCGGTCGGCAGTGACCTTCGGTTGCGCGTGTCGATGGCACGCTGTGCCAAGGAAGCGTCATCGGGGTAACCGACATCAATGAGCGTGAGGCCGTGCGCCTGCATCACCTTGAACTCGCTGATGCGGTGTTTGTCGAAGTGCAGGTGGGCGAGGGTACTCCCGTCGAGGCGCCCCTCCCCCACTGCCACGCAGGCACCAACCATGGCGCGCACCATGCTGTGGCAGAAAGCATCCGCTTTGATACTGGCAATGATCAGTTCGTCGGCGTCGCGGTACCAGCGAAAGTCCTGCACGGTTCGAATGGTCGTCGCTCCCGGGCGCGGCTTGCAGTATGCGGCAAAGTCGTGCAGGCCCACCAATGTCGCCGCTGCGGCGTCCATCGCGGCGAGGTCCAGTGTGAACGGATGCCAGGTCGTGCGCAGTCGCTGCTGCGGGTCGCGCAGGGAGAGCGGGTCCGCGATGCGATATTCGTAGCGGCGCCACATGGCCGAGAACCGGGCATCGAAGCCGCCGGGCACGACCGTGGCGCGGCGCAGCACGATGTCGGGCTTGGTGACGAGAATGCCGCCGAGGCGGCGCAGCACAGCGGTGCCGAGGTCGACCGGCGGGCGGTTACCGGTGCCCCGCTGGATGCGCACGAGGGAGTGGGCTTGTTCGGCAGTGAGGTCGAAATGGGCAACCTGCCCACGAGCGTGCACTCCCGCATCCGTGCGGCCGGCGACGATGAGGGTGGGATGCGGAGGAAAGCTTTGCAGAATGCCCGCGAGTCCATTTTCGATGTCGGCCTGGACGGTGCGAAAGCCAGGCTGCCGGGCCCACCCGGTGAAATCGGTGCCATCGTAGGCAAGGTCGAGGCGGATGCGCGTGGAGCCGAGCGCTGCATTCGCGGCGCGGGGCACGAAAAGATTCACGAGGGTAAGCCTAGGCGGCGCGCTCGGGTTATCGTTGAGTCCGGCCTATGGCCCACCCCCATAAAGAGTGCCAAGAAACCCTGTGTTGCCCATGACTCGTTCCCCCTTGTCGTTCCCGTTCGCCGGGAGGACTCGGTTAGAATCGTCCGCAATCGGCCCCGCGAACACACCGGTCCTGGGGCCGAAAAGCGCCCCGAGCAGGGGGCGACTGGCCGGCCTCGACGGCCTGCGCGCCCTCGCCGTCATCGCCGTCGCGCTGTATCATTTCTTTCCCGCGATGCTGCCGGGCGGCTTCATCGGCGTCGACGTTTTCTTCGTCATCAGCGGTTTTCTGATCACCGGTCTGCTTGTTTCCGAGCACACTCACACCGGGCATATCTCCCTGCGTCGGTTCTGGCAACGGCGCGCCCGTCGACTGGTACCCCCGCTCATTCCAGTCGTTCTGATCTGCTGCACCATCGCGTTTGTCATTGGCGGCGACGTGCTCGTGGGTCTCGACGGGCAACTGCTCGGGGCCAGCACTTTCGGCTACAACTGGGTGTCGATCGCACACGACGCCAGCTATTTCAGTCTCAACGAACCCGAACTGCTGCGCAACCTGTGGTCGCTTGCCGTGGAAGAGCAGTTCTACCTGGTCTGGCCGCTGCTGCTGATGGCCGTCCTGCTGGTTCGTCGTCCCCGCGTGCGATTAGCCATCGTCACCACACTGTTCGTCGCCTCGGCCCTGTGGATGGGTGTGCTCTACCAGCCCGGCGCCGACCCCACCCGGGTGTACTACGGCTCGGACACGCACAGTTTCGGCTTATTCGCGGGCGCCGCCCTCGCCCTGCTGCTGCGCCGCCCGAGCGGGCAGCGCAACGAACTGCCCCGGATGCGTCCGTGGCTCGGCAGCGGCGCGATTCTGGCGATCATCGCCTGCGCCTTCTGGCTGCCGGAAGACGGCTCCATAACCTACCGCGGCGGCCTCGTTGCGGTGTCCCTGGCCACCGCCGTCGCCATCTGGGCGGGAGTACGCGGTGGCCGGTTCGGGTCACTGCTCGATGCAGCACCGCTCCGCTACCTCGGTGAGCGCTCCTACGGCATCTACCTGTGGCACTGGCCGGTGCTCGTGCTGGTCCAGCTGCTCTGGCCGGCGTCGTCCCCGGCCGGCAGTCTGCTGCCGATCGGTCTGCTCGCCTCGGTCATCACCGTATTTGTGGCCGGCGCGTCCTATCGCTGGCTGGAAGTGCCGATCCGGCGGTTCGGCGTGCGTAGCAGCATCCGTCGAATCGGTGCCCTGTGGACCGGGCCTACCCGTCGCCGCCGCTTGGTTGCGGCGACGACCGCTTTATCGCTGCTGCTGGTCGGCGGCACCACGGCCGCCGTTGTCGCAGCGCCGGCGCAGACCTCGGCGCAACTGCGCATCGAACGGGGTCAGCGGGCAATGGATGCGGCGGCGCGGGTCGCCGCGCAGGCTGCGGCCACCGAGGCGGCCCGCCAAGCCGCCGTTGCCCCCGCCCTGGTCGAAGGCCCGATCACCGCCATCGGCGACTCGGTCATGCTGGCCTCGGCCCCGGAGTTGCAGACTACCTTTGCGGGGATGACCGTTGACGCGTCGGTCTCCCGCGGGATGCATTCCGCAGACGACATATTGGTGGCCCTCGCGGCGGCGGGCCAGTTACAGCCGGTTGTGGTGATCGGCCTCGGCACCAACGGGCCGATCACGACCGCTGAACTCACCGAGATTCTGCGCATTCTCGGACCCGACCGGCGGCTCGTGATCGTGAACGCTTACGCTGAACGCGACTGGACCGCCGCAGTCAACGCACGGCTCGCTGATTTCGCTGCCGGCAATCGTCGGGTCGAGCTCGCGAACTGGCACGACGCGATCGCGGGGCGACTCGACCTGCTGGCCGGCGATCACGTGCATCCGGGGCCAACCGGCGGTCAGCTTTACGCCGATGCGGTGCATGCCGCGCTGGAGCGTCTCGCGGCGGTGCCGCCGCTACCGGACAACAGCTGGCTGATGCGCGACCCCGACGCGCAAAGTTCGCCGCCGTACCGCTGAGAGCCGCAGGCGCAGGCGAGCTCAAAACAAGTACGTGTCCGAAGGATCGCAGTCGGCGACAGCATATTTCCCCACGCCCGTGTGTTCCGAGACCACCACACCGTCAACCGTGATGCGACAGGTTGCCGTCGTCGCGGATTGTTCAAGAAGTGCGTTCAGCGCTAGCGGCGTCTGAAGTTCGGATCCGCCCACCACCACCTCAAAGGTCACCGACCACGGCAGTGCTTGCGCGGTTGCGACTGAGTGCGATTCGCCCGGCACGCTGAAGGTGATCGTCTCGGCATCCGAGTCACCCGTGAGCTCGTAAACCACGACAGCACTGCGGGCGGGGGGCACATCGACCGCTGTCGGTGTGGCCGACTCGCGCAGTTCCGGATTGACTATCGAGGAGGAGGCAAAGACGATCGTCATAAACATGCCCATGAAAATGGCACCAATAGAGAAGACGAACCCAAGGATCGGCTGCCAACTGAAACGGTTTTTGCCGAAGAAGAAGACGATGAAATTGAAGAAGGCGAGTCCCACCCCCCACACCCACGCATAGGGGCTCACCCCCGGAATGAACGTGGCCGCGAAGGCCAGCACCGAAAGAATCAGAAACAGGATAATTCACGCCCGGTTTCAGGTGGGGAATTGTGGATCAGGCGCACTGGTGCACTCCGGCTTTCGTTACTCGTGGACGTTACGTCTCATTGTAAGTGCACAGACAGTTCACGGGAAACTCTAAACAAGAAGAAGACCGTTAGAACTCGAGCACGTAGGCGAACTCCCGGTTGGTGGCGAAAAAGCCCATGCCCGTGTACAGGTGGAGCGCCCCGGTCGGGCTCGTCGAGTCCACATCGAGGGTGGCCCGCTCGTACCCGGCGGCGCGGCTGGCGGCCAGCTGCGCCGCTAACAGGGCCTGCGCGATGTGCCGGCCGCGCCATCCGCTCAGCACGCCGACGAGCCCGATATAGCTGCTGCGGTAGCCGGCCGCCGCCCAGTCCTGTTCGTTGACGCTCGACATGATGAAACCGACGACGTGCTCACTGCCGTCGGGTTCCGTTCCGAACGCAACAAACGAGAGCTCGTCGACGAAAGAGGGGCCGGTCACGTAGGAGTTCCAGCTTTCGTCGGGAATCGGCTGGCTGGACCAGTGGTCCATGAATGCCGCGTCGCGTGCGGCGTGCACGGCAGTGGACAACTCCGGCGTGTAACCCGTCAAACGGATGCCAGCGGCCAGCACGAATTCACGAATCGGCTCGGCGAGCATGCGGTCAAGCGTAAGAAAATTTCGGGTGCGCACGAGATCGAATTGTTCATAGAGACTGACGTTCTGTGGGGCACGCTCGTCACAGAACGTGGAGATCCAGCCGGGCAGCAGCTTGTCGGACGTCGCCAGTTGCTGTTTACCGCGGGCTACCTGCCAGTTCAGCAGTTCGCGACCGATGCCGCGGCCGCGCATTTCGGGCAGGACCCCGCCGCCGAGGTCGGATTTCACCAGCGTCTCCTGCCCCGGTTGGAGCAGCACGAGACCGTGGGCGACGAGACGCCCGTCAGCGTCGAAACCGACGAGGGTGTCGGCGTCAACGTCAATGAAGGAGAAGGTGAATGCCTCGCTCACGTCATCGCGCTCACGAACGTAGTTGGGGTGGTCGACGCGGCCGATCGCTATTTCGAGCTGCCAGATGGCGTCGGTATCGGCGGTTGTCGCCGGCCGCCACAGGGCGACATCGGCATGGTCGGGAACAGGCAGCGACGAGAGCGCAGTCACGCGCGCAGAGAGCGGAGTCGTGGGAACGGTCATGCCTCACCCTACCCACGCCACCCCGAACGCGGCCAGGGTTAGAACTCGAGGGTATAAGCCAGCTTGCGGTGCGTGGGCACGAATCCCATGCCGGTGTAGAGGCCGAGGGCCCCGGTGGGGCTGGCCGAGTCGACCGCGAGGGTCACCCGCTCATGCCCGAGAGCCTGCCCGGCGGCGAGTTGTGCGGCCAGCAACGACTGTGCGATGTGGCGGCCGCGCCATCCGCCCACAACACCGACCAGGTCGATGTAGCTGCCGGTGAAACCCTGGGTGGCCCAGACGTTCTCGTTCGCGGTCGACAGGACGAAGCCGACAACCCGTTCGGTTCCGGTCGAATCGGTGCCGTAGGCCACAAACGAAAGGTCAGGACGAAACCACTGTCCGCCGACGAAGGCGTTCCAGTTCTCGTCACTCATCGGCTGACTGCCCCAGTGGTCCATGAACGCGTCGTCGCGGGCGGCGTGCACTTCGGTCGCGACGGCGGGGACGTAGACGGCGATGCGGATGCCGTCGGCGGCGTCGACGACGCGCACCGGGGCATCCAGCGATCGCTCGAGAGTGAGAAAATAGCGCTCGAGAGTCAGGCCGCTGCGCTCGAACAAGGCCGCGTTCTGCGGTGAGCGTTCGTCGGCATAGGTGAGGATCCAACCGGGCAGCGCCTTGGTCGACGACGCGAGCTGCTGTTTGGCCCGGCCCAGCTGCCAGGCCAGCAGTTGGCGGCCGATGCCGCGGCCGCGTAATGATGGGTGCACCCCGCCGATCGGCATCGACCGCACCAGAGTCACCTGACGCGGCGGGAACATGACCATGCCGACCGCGACGATGCGGCCAGCCTCGTCGACGCCGACCAGCGAGTCGAGCTCCGGGTGAAAATGAGAATAACCGAAGTCTGCGGCGATCGCGCCGCGCGCCGTGAGGTAGTTGGGGTGGTCGACTTCACCCATGGCACGGCGCAGCTGCCAGATATCGTCGATGTCGTCGCTGCTGGCTGCCCGCCACGTAGGGACGTCCCGGTGCACCGGAAGCACCGGAGCCGGGACGGTACCGATGCGCTTACCCAGGGCAGTCTCGCGTTGATCCATTTCTCAACCCTATCTTCGGCAAGCGAGACGGACATATACACAAAAAGGGAGGGCCAACAGCTGTTGGCCCTCCCTTTGGTGGTGGTGCTACTTCTTGTCGGCCTCATCGGCTGCTGCGTCATCGGCAACAACGTCTTCTGCTACGACGTCTTCTGCTACGACGGTCTCGTCGACGACAACGTCGTCAGCTGCAACGTCGTCAGCTACAACGTCGTCGATAACGACGTTGTCGCTTCCCACGGGAGTCGCAGCAACGGTCGCGGTCTTGGAACGCTTGACCTTGGGGGTCAGGGGCTCGAGAACGAGCTCCATCTGCACCATCGAAGCGTTGTCACCCTTGCGGAAACCGAGCTTCGTGATGCGGGTGTAACCGCCCTGACGCTCGTTGACCTGCGGGGCGATGACCGTGAACAGCTCGTGCACGACGGTCTTGTCGGTGATCGTCGCGAGGACGCGACGACGCGCGTGCAGGTCGCCGCGCTTGGCGAACTGCACCATGCGCTCGGCGAGCGGACGCAGGCGCTTGGCACGGGTCTCGGTCGTCTTGATCGACTTGTGGGTGAACAGGGCCGCGGCCAGGTTCGCAAGCATGAGGCGCTCGTGCGCCGGGCCGCCACCGAGACGGGGGCCCTTTGTGGGCTTAGGCATTGGTAATCTCCAGTATCAAAAAATCGAAAGGCAGCGTTGAAGCGCGAGCCTTAAATGGTCTCTTCTTCGTAGCCGCTGTAGAAGTGCGCGCCGTCGAATCCGGGAACCGAATCCTTCAGGGACAGGCCGAGCTCAACGAGCTTGTCCTTCACTTCGTCAACCGACTTCTGCCCGAAGTTGCGGATGTTCATCAGCTGGGTCTCCGACAGGGCGACCAGTTCACTGACGTTGTTGATGCCTTCGCGCTTGAGGCAGTTGTACGAGCGCACCGACAGGTCGAGGTCTTCGATCGGAATCGAAAGCTCGGTCGAGAGCACAGCGTCAACCGGCGCGGGGCCGATCTCGATGCCCTCGGCAGCGGTGTTGAGCTCGCGGGCCAGACCGAACAGTTCGGTCAGGGTGCGACCGGAGGATGCGATGGCGTCGCGCGGCGAAATAGCCGACTTGGTCTCCACGTCCACGACGAGGCGATCGAAGTCGGTGCGCTCACCGGCACGAGTTGCCTCGACCCGGTAGGTCACCTTGAGCACGGGCGAGTAGATCGAGTCGACCGGAATCTGGCCGGCTTCGGAGAACTCGTTGCGGTTCTGGGTGCTGGAGACGTAACCACGGCCACGCTCAATGGTGAGTTCGAGTTCGAACTTCGCCTTGTCGTTGAGGGTTGCGATGACCAGTTCCGGGTTGTGCACCTCGACGCCGGCCGGAGCCGAAATGTCAGCGGCGGTAACCTGGCCGGCGCCCTGCTTGCGCAGGTACGCGGTGATGGGCTCGTCGTGCTCGCTCGAAACGACGAGGCCCTTGATGTTCAGGATGATCTCAGTGACATCTTCCTTCACACCGGGAACGGTGCTGAACTCATGCAGCACGCCATCGATACGGATGCTGGTTACAGCAGCGCCCGGGATCGAGGAGAGCAGGGTACGGCGAAGCGAGTTGCCGAGGGTATAGCCGAAGCCAGGTTCGAGCGGCTCAATGATGAACCGTGAACGGAACTCCGAGATGTTCTCTTCGGTGAGCGTTGGACGCTGTGCAATAAGCACTGTTGATTCCTTTCGGCTAAGTGTCCGCTATATGACACTTGCAATGACGAGAGAGTGAAAAGTGAAAGAAAAGAGTCTCGACGGGGCTCGGTAACAATCAAGTACCGAGCCCGTCGAGATGACAGCGTGTGCTTTAGACGCGGCGGCGCTTCGGCGGACGGCATCCGTTGTGAGCCTGGGGCGTCACGTCGTTGATCGAACCGACCTCGAGGCCAGCGGCCTGAAGCGAACGGATCGCGGTCTCGCGGCCCGAACCGGGTCCCTTGACGAAGACGTCAACCTTCTTCATCCCATGTTCCTGCGCCTGGCGGGCGGCCGATTCGGCCGCAAGCTGAGCTGCGAAAGGGGTCGACTTGCGCGAACCCTTGAAACCAACCTGGCCAGACGAGGCCCAGCTGATGACGGCTCCGGTCGTGTCGGTGATCGACACGATCGTGTTGTTGAAGGTGCTCTTGATGTGGGCCTGGCCCACAGCAACGTTCTTCTTTTCTTTCTTACGCGGCTTCCGTACGGCCGACTTGGGTTGTGCCATGAATTTCTCCTGAATCCTAAAGGCGTTAGCGGGCTAGGCCGAGGGCCTAGCGCGCCTTCTTCTTGCCGGCTACGGTGCGCTTCGGGCCCTTGCGGGTGCGAGCGTTGGTTTTGGTGCGCTGACCGCGAACGGGCAGGCCCTTGCGGTGGCGAATGCCCTCGTAGCTGCCAATTTCAACCTTGCGGCGGATGTCAGCGGCAACCTCACGGCGGAGGTCACCCTCAACCTTGAAGGTACCCTCGACGTAGTCGCGGAGAAGGACGAGCTGGTCGTCGCTCAAATCCTTGACGCGGATGTTTCCGTCGATTCCAGTGTCGGCGAGGGTCTTGAGGGCCCTCGTACGGCCAACACCGTAAATGTAAGTCAATGCAACTTCCACGCGCTTATCGCGCGGGATGTCGACGCCGGCTAGACGTGCCATTGTGTCTCCTGTTAGTGATGGAGGTCTGTAACAGCTCCTGTACACCGGCCTCCAGCCGATGGTGTCACCCCGAAGGGCTCCCGGAACTGCTATCTATCTGTGCTTATTTCGTGCGTGTACTCAGGTAAATCTCGAAGCGACAAGTCGCAACGGATTTATCCCTGGCGCTGCTTGTGACGCGGGTTCTCGCAGATGACCATCACGTTGCCGTTACGGCGGATGACCTTGCACTTGTCACAGATTTTTTTGACGCTGGGCTTGACCTTCATGGTGATTCCTTGTTTTTCGCTGTCTTCGTACCCTCGGGATGCCGCGGGCCGTTACTTACAGCAGCCGTTACTTGTAGCGGTAGACGATCCGGCCACGGGTCAGATCGTAAGGACTCAACTCGACGATCACGCGGTCCTCCGGGAGGATGCGGATGTAGTGCTGACGCATCTTGCCCGAGATGTGGGCAAGAACTCGGTGGCCGTTTGACAGCTCAACGCGAAACATCGCGTTGGGCAGAGCTTCGACTACTGCGCCCTCGATTTCGATGACACCGTCTTTTTTGGCCATACCCTCACTGTCGCTCTGTATTGATTGCTGGTCATGCGGGATTGATGCTGGACACGCCCGAAAGGGGCGACACCAGACACCAAGGGTCAATCTTATGGTATGAGATTGCCTTTTGGCAATTCAGCCCTATAATCCCTGCGCGCGTCGTACTTCACGCACGACCAAGGCGAAAAGTGGATGCGCCGCATCGAGCCCGCAGACCTGCAGAACCACCTGCTCTGCGCTTTCGACTCGGAGCATCCGTTGCAGCTCGACACTCTGCTCGTCGGCCGCAACGTCAAAGCGCAGCACCGCACCGATGGCGCCCACAAGCGCCTCGGGCATGAGGCCCGATTCGATCAATTCCGCGGCCGGGCCGATGAACCGTTCGTTGCGGCTGAGCTTGCGCAGCGGCTGGCGGCCCACTCGTTCGACGGTGTCGAGCAGGGCCGGATTACTGAACCGAACGAGAATCTTCTCACGGTAGGCGCGCTGGGCTGCTTCGTCGAGTCCGTGCTTGGCAACGAGCAGCGCCGATGTCTCTTCGAGCACGGCGCGGGCGGTGAGCACGACAGCCGGCACGTCAAGCGCCTCGGCGATCGTACGGACGCCGGCCCGGCTGCCGAGGTAGGCGATGGTGGCGTGCCCGGTGTTCACCGTGAAGAGCTTGCGCTCGATATAGGGCAGGAGGTTGTCCACGAATGTGGCTCCCGGAATGACCGGAACCGCATCGCCGAATGCGCCGCGCTCGATGACCCACTCGTAGAAGGCCTCCACCGTCACCGTCAGGCCCGCATCCGCCGCCTGATTGGGCACGATGCGGTCGACGGCCGTATTCGCGAAGGCGGCGCGCGCCGAGACGGCCGGCCAGTCGGCACCGGTCACGTGGCTGTGCACGTGCTCGGCGAGAAGGTCGGTGGCGTTGATGGCGTTCTCGCACGCCATCACGGCCAGCGGCGGCAGCGACACGGCCCGGCGAGCCAGCCCCGCCGCGATGAGCGGGGCGACGAACTTGAGGATGTTCGGTCCGACGGCCGTCGTCACGATGTCGGCCGTGGCGATCTCCTCGATCAACGCGTCGCTGTCGGTGGCGCTGTTGATGGCGCGGAACCCCGTCACCGTGTGCTGGCGGGCCCCCTCCCCCTTCTCGTGCACCTCATAGCTGGGTGCGGCGTGCAGCGCGTCGATGAGGGTCGAATTCACGTCGGCGAAGACCACCTCGTACCCCGCTTCGTGCAGCAGGAGTCCGACAAAGCCGCGCCCGATGTTGCCCGCGCCGAAGTGAATAGCCTTCATTCTGCGTTGACCTCTTCGAGCAGGGCGTAGATCTCTTCGGCCGTGCCGGCGTCGAAGAGTTTGGCCACCTCGTCTTCGTCGGAGAACACGATGGCGATCTTGGAGAGAATCTCGAGGTGCTCGTTGTTGAGCCCCGCGATGCCCACGGCGAAGCGCACCGGCTGACCGTTCCAATCGATCGGTTCGGCATAGCGCACGAGCGATAGGGCGGAGCGCAGGATGGACTCCTTCGCGTCGTTCGTGCCATGCGGGATGGCCAGGAAGTTGCCCATGTACGTCGAAACGGATGCTTCGCGCTCGAACATGGACGCCACGTAGTCGTCGCTCACAGCGCCGGACGCCACGAGCAGGCCGCCGGCCTCGCGAATCGCCTCGTCGCGCGTGCGGGCCGTACCGCGGGCAATCAGGTTACGGGGTTCGAGGATCTGGCTCATGAGATGACTCCTTCGTTGGTCTGGTGCTCCAGCATGCCCACGACTTCGTCGTACTTCGGGCTGTTCATGAAGTTGTCGACGGAGACATGCACGGAGTCGGGTGACTTGGCCCGCGCACGGTCGGTCAGATCCTGGTGCGTGATCACGAGGTCGGCGCTGCCGTCGAGGTTGGCGATGGCCTGGTTGGTCACCGTGATTCCCACGATGCCGGCCTTCTTGATCTTGTTGCGCAGCACGGAGGCGCCCATCGCACTCGAGCCCATTCCGGCGTCGCAGGCGAACACGATGTTGCGGAAATCGCGGGTGGGGGCGGTGCCGCCGGCTGCGGCATCCGTTGCGGTGGAGCCGACGAGGTTGCCGAGCACCGAACTGGATTTGCCCTTGTTGGCCTGGGTCTTCGCCACGGCGGCGGTCAGGTCGAGGCCGGCACCATCAGCGAGGTCACGGCGACGGCCGGCGCGCAGGATGACGGCGGCGATCAGGAAGGAGACCGCTGCCGCACCGATGACCGACAGGATGACGCCGATGTAGCTGTCCGGCGACGTCTGGAAGAGCACGGCGAAGATGCTGCCGGGCGAGGCGGGAGCACGCAGGCCGGTGGCGAACGCCACGTTGATGGCCACACCGGTCATACCGCCGCCAATGGCGGCCAGAATGAGGATCGGCTTCATGAGCACGTAGGGGAAGTAGATCTCGTGGATGCCGCCGAGGAACTGGATGATGATCGCGCCGGGCGCACTGGCCCGGGCGATGCCGGTTCCAAAGATTGTGAACGCGAGCAGGATTCCCAGTCCGGGACCAGGGTTGGCTTCGAGCAGGAACAGGATCGATTTGCCGGTGTCGGATACCTGCTGCACGCCGAGCGGGGTGAGCACGCCATGGTTGATGGCGTTATTGAGGAAGAGTACCTTGCCCGGTTCGATCAGGATGCTCGCGAGGGGCAGCAATCCGTTGGCGATCAAAAAGTCGACACCGGTTTCGAGCAGTTTGCTCAGCCCGGTCACGAGCGGAGCGATGCCGACGAACGCGCCGAGGGCGAGGATGGCGCCGAGGATTCCCGCCGTGAAGTTGTTCACGAGCATCTCGAAGCCGGCCTTGATCTTGCCCTCCCAGATGCTGTCGACCTTCTTGAGGAGGTAGGCGGCGAGCGGACCTACGATCATGGCTCCGATGAACATCGGTATGCTGCTGCCGACGATCACACCCATCGTGGCGATCGTGGCGATCACGCCACCGCGGGTGTCATAGATCATGCGGCCACCCGTGTTGGCGATCAATAGCGGCAGCATGTAGATGATCATCGGGTCGACGAGGGTTGCGAACGTCTCGTTGGGGGTCCATCCGGTGGGGATGAACAGCGCGGTGATCAGTCCCCACGCGATGAAGGCGGGAATGTTGGGCATGACCATTCCGCTGAGGAATGTGCCAAAGCGTTGCACGTGCACGCGAGTGCCCGTGCGCTTGGTGTCGGCTGACGTCGTCGTCATTTCAGTACCTTTCTAGGGTGTGCTGTAAGGGAAGGTTCACAACGAGAAGATGAATCAAGAAATTTGGCAGCCTGGGTCGTGACCACTTCGCGGGCGGATGCCGCATCCTCGGCTGCGAGGGCAAGCTCGGCCAACAACCGGGCCTGCTCACTGGTGAAGTCCGCCAGGACCGTTCGCACGTCGGCGAGGGCCGAGGCTGACATCGAGAGGCTCGTTGCGCCCAGGCCGACGAGCACCACGGCGAGCAGCGGATCCGCGGCGGCCTCACCGCACACGCCGACGGGCTTGCCGAGCGCGGCACCGGCGGCACCGACCTCGGCCACCAGGCGCAGTACAGCAGGGTTCCAGGGGTCTTGGAAGGCGGCCACAGAGCCGAGCAGGCGGTCGGCCGCGAGCGTGTACTGGGTGAGGTCGTTCGTGCCGATCGAGGCGAAGTCGGCATGCTGCAGAATACGATCGGCGAGAAGAGCGGCGGCGGGGATCTCGATCATCACCCCGGCGGTCTTGAGCCCGAGCTCGCGCGCGAGTGCCACAAAGTAGCGGGTCTCTTCGACGGTGGCGACCATGGGGGCCATCACCCACAGGTCAGCGTCGGTGGCGGCGTCCGCCTGGGCGAGCGCTTCCAGTTGGTCGCGCAAAATCTGTTCGGATGCGCGCAGCGCGCGCAGTCCCCGCAGGCCGAGGGCCGGGTTTTCTTCGCGGGCGTTGTTGAGGAAGGCCAGCGGCTTGTCCGCCCCGGCATCCAACGCCCGCACGACGACCTTCTTGCCGGGGAAGGCGCGCAGCATCCGCTCGTATTCGGCGCGCTGCTCGGCCACGGTCGGTGCGGTGGCGGCGTCGAGAAACAGGAATTCGGTGCGGAACAGGCCAACGCCCTCCGCGCCGAGGGCGAGCGCCGAAGCCGCTCCATCGGCCGACCCGAGGTTCGACAGCAGTGGAATGGGGGTGCCGTCTGCGAGGCGGCCCGGCGACAGCGGCGCGAGCGCGCGGGCAGCCCGAGCAGCCACACGGGCGTGCGCCTCAACGAGTTGATCGGCACGGGGGGAGGTGATCACCAGGTTGTTCGCGGCGTCGAGAATGACCTCGTCGCCATCGGTGAGGTCACCCGCACCGTTCGTGCGCACAATAGCCACGATTGACTTCTCGCGTGCCAAAATCGCGGTGTGCGAGGTGGGACCACCGTCGAGGGTGATGAGGCCGAGCACCTGGCTCAGGTCGAGGGTGGCGGTGTCGGCCGGAGCCAGGTCGCGAGCCACGAGAATGAACGGATGTCCCCGGTCGGGTACCCCGGGCGCCGAGACTCCGAAAAGACGCGCGACTACTCGCTGGGAGACGTCGTCGAGGTCGCCCGCTCGCTCGGCCAGGTAGCCGCCGAGCCCGGTCAGCATGTCGCGAAAGGCCGCGAAGGCTTCGAAGACCGCTCGCTCGGCAGTCGCGCCGGCGGCGAGCCGCAGCGTGACGTCGTCAACGAGGCTGGGGTCCTCGGCCATCATGGACTGGGCCTCGAGCACCTCGCCGGCCACTCCGCCGGCCCGCGCTGCGCGGGCGAGGAGGTCGGCGGCGACGGCGCTGAGGGCTGCGGCGACCCGGACGCCCTCTTCCGCCGGGGTCAGCGCGCTGGGCGCGGCGACGGGGTCGGGCAGCGGGTCGGGCATGCGCACGACACGGCCCACGACGACACCCTGGCCGATTCCGATTCCCTGCAGTTCCATAACGGATTCCTTAAGCGTCGTGGTCGATGAGCAGCAGCCGGGCCAGCTCGTCGAGGAGAGTCTCGGCCGTGTCACCATCGGCCGCAAGGGTGACCTCGTCGCCGTGGCCGATGCCGAGGGAGATGACGCCGAGGATGCTCGCGGCGTTCACGGTCTTGCCGCCGGTCTTGGTGAGCGTGACGGGAATACCCGCTGCCGCGGCGGCCTGGCTGAAGAGTTTCGCCGGACGGGCGTGCAGTCCGTTGGTCGAGCCGATGAGAACCGTTCGTTCGAGCATTGCGGTGCCTTTCGTTGCGTCTGAGTGGTGCAGCATGGGTTGGTTTCCCCGCGTCATGAACGGGTGCCGGCGATCACGAGGACCAGGTCGAGGGCCTCTTCGCCATCGCGGGCGGTGAAGACCGTCGGGGACATCAGGCTGGCCTGCACGCCGGCCGCTGCGGCCTGCTGCTGGATCCGGGCGAACAGCGCTTCCAGATGCGGACCCACAAGAAGCACATCGATGACCGGCAGCATGCTCGCCAGATCTGATTCGCTTCCGGCGGTCACCTGAGCCGCAATGCCTCGGGCCGCCGCGCTCTTGCGCAGCCGCACCGCCACGAACGTGCTGGACGCACCGGCGCCACACACAATATGAATCCTCATCGGTTTACCCTTTCGTCGTCGACGCACAACACGCTCAATAAATTCTGCCGGGCACCTCGTCCGGGGGCCACCAGACTCGTTTCCGCACCCCCGGAAAAGCTCGGGTTCGGCGGATAAGATCAAGGTGTTGGGACCGCGTACGACAGAGAACAAGGCACAGAACAAGGCACAATGAGCGACAAGCAATCGAGGATGCTCGACTATCTCTTCCGCTCCCCGGACTGGGTCACGGCGGGTGAACTGGGCGAACACCTCGGCGTGACTGCTCGCACGGTGCGCAGCTACGTCACGAGTGTGAAGGCGGCGGCGGATCCGCTCGAGGTGATCGAATCGGGGCCGGCCGGCTACCGTGTCAACCACGAGGCCTACACGGCATTCCGTGCAGTACCGCCGGGGCGGCACCCCGAGAACGACACGCCGCAGCGCCGTCTGTACCAGCTGGTTCGTCGCGTCATCGACTCGGCCGAAGGCCTCGATGTCTATGAGCTCGCGGCCGACACGTTCGTGAGCGACTCTACCGTCGAGGCCGATCTATCCCGAGTGCGCGCACTGCTGCCAGGCACGGGACTCTCCCTGGCTCGCCACGGCAGCAGGGTGACCCTCCTCGGATCCGAAACCGACCGGCGCCATCTGATCAGCCGGATGTTCCGGGAGGAGTTCGCCCGTGGTTTTCTCGAACTCGCGGCGATCCAGAAGGAATTCGCGTCCGACAGCCTCGGTGCGTTCAAGACCGACCTGATCGCCATGCTCAACGCCCAGGGTTATTTTGTGAATGAGTACGGCACCAATAATGTTCTGCTGCACGTGGCCATCGCCGTGGACCGGGTGAGCAAACGCGCCGCCGCCCGAGCCGACGATGCACCAGCCGACGACGCACCAGCCGACGGTGCACCCCTCACGGTGGCGTTGGCCAGTCTCATCGACACCCATTTCGGCGTCGTGCTGGATGTCACCGATCTCGCCTATCTCGTGCTCCTTCTCCAGATCCGGGTGGTGACGCCCGGACATGACGAGGCCACCGACGCGATCAGCGCAACCGTCGCCTGCGCCGGTGACCTCGAAGTTGTGCGACGCATCGTGGCTCAGGCCAGCGAGGAATACCTTGTCGACCTGGCCGACGAAGATTTCATCACCCGACTCACGCTGCACGTAGGCAACCTCATCGATCGCGCCCAGGTGCGGGATTACTCACGGAACCCGCTCACCCGCTCGATCAAGACCGCCTATCCGATGATCTACGAACTCGCTGTGTTCATCGCGAGCGAACTGCAGCGTCACGAGCAGATCCAGATCAACGATGACGAGATCGCCTATATCGCGATGCACGTCGGGTCCTACCTGGAACAGCATTCCCCATCCGAGCAACTCGTCTCCTGCGTGATCGTCTGCCCCAACTACTACACGATGCACGTGCAGTTACGTCAGCGCATTGAACGGGTGCTCGGCGATGACTTGATGATCGTGGACCAGATCACGCGCAGTGACGTGCCGTGGGCAGACCTTCACGCCGACCTCGTGCTGACCACGATTGAGCCGCCGGTTCCGGCCGACGGCGTGATCGTCATCCAGCCGTTCCTCACGGAACGCGACGTGCACCGAATTCGCGAGGCGGCCATCCGTGTGCGCCGGGTTCGTCGGCGCTCGCACATCAAGAATGACCTGTTGCAGTTTTTCGACGAGTCCCTGTACCTGCGTAACTTCACCGCCCCCGACGAGGAGGCGATGATCCGTGAGCTGGGCGGCCGCATGGTCGCGCGCGGACTCATCGACCCCAGCTATGTTGACGGTGCTATCGAGCGCGAACGGCTATCGTCGACCGCGTTCACCGACCACCTCGCCGTTCCCCACGCCATGGCCATGACCGCGCAGCAGACGTCCATTGCCATCGCGGTCAACGACTCCCCCATGCCCTGGGGTGACACCCGTGTCAACGTCGTGGCCCTGATCGCTTTCAGCGCTGCCGGGCGGGCGTCGTTCCAGTCCATCTTCGACCAGTTCGTCGAGGTCTTCACCGAGCGCGCCGATGTGCAGCGTCTCATCAAGCGCTCGGTGGACTTCCCGTCGTTCATCGACGAGCTCGTGCACCTCATCGACCAATAGACCCTAGAGGATCGGAACGGGAACGATGCCGAACGGGGCGAGGCCGGCGGCTCCGCCGTCTTCAGCGGTCAGTACCCAGATTCCGTCCTTGTGTACGGCGATGCTGTGTTCCCAGTGCGCGGCGGCCAGGCCGTCGCTCGTGGCAACGGTCCAGTCGTCTTCGCGGGTGTAGGTATCGATCGATCCGAGCACGACCATCGGCTCGATGGCGACGACCAGGCCCGGCTTCACGTCGGGACCCTTCTGGCGCACGCGGTAGTTGAACACCGGCGGGGCCTCGTGCATCGACCGGCCGATGCCGTGGCCGACGTAGTCGGTGAGGATCCCGTAGGTGCCCTGCGATTCCACATAGTCTTCGATGGCATCACCCACCTCGTTCAGGTGCCGGGCAGTGTGCAGTCGGGCGATACCGTGCCAGAGCGACTGCTCGGTCACGTCGGACAGCTTCTGGCGTTCGGCCACGACTTCGGGCCGTGATGGATCGGGAAGCACGAAGGTGAACGCGGCGTCGCCGTTCCAGCCCTCGATGATCGCGCCGCTGTCGATCGAGACGATGTCGCCGGCGCCGAGTCGGCGTGCGGAGGGGATGCCGTGCACCACGTCATCGTTCACCGACGCACACACGGTGTGGTGGTAGCCCTCTTCGAGCTTGAAATTGGGCTTGCCGCCCAGCGCCACGATCGCGGCCTCGGCCGCAGCGTCGATGTCGAGAGTGGTCGCGCCGACGACCATGGCCGCGCGGGCAGCCCGAAGCGATGCCGCGGTGGCCAGACCGGGCGCGACCATGAGGCGCAGCTGGGCTGGATTCTTATAGATGGAACGACGAAGACTCACTGATTTCCTACAAACTAGCTCCGAAGACGGGAGCGATATTTTATGTACCTGGTTGTGCACATGATGATGGGCCGGGCCGTGAGGCCCGGCCCAAAACGGCTAAAAAACCTCGTTCAGGTCGTGGGGGCGCTGGCGCACAGGCCGCGTTCGGTCAGCGCAGCAAGAATGCGTTCGGTGACCTCTTCCACGGCGCCGAGACCGTCGATGGTGACCACGAGGCCGCGGGCGCTGTAGACGTCGATCAAGGGAGCGGTCTGCTCGGCGTAGACGTCAAGACGGTGACGGATGACGTCGGCCGTGTCGTCCGCGCGGCCTTGCTCGACAGCACGCTTGAGCAGCCGCGAGACAACTTCGTCGGTGTCGGCCGTGATCAGCACCACGATATCCAACTGGGTGCCCTCGGCACTGAGCAGACGGTCGAGCTCAGCGACCTGATCGGTCGTACGCGGGTAGCCGTCGAGGAGAAAGCCGCCGGCAGCATCCGCTTCTTTCAGTCGGTCTGCAACGATCGCGTTGGTGAGGGTGTCCGGCACGTAGGCACCAGCATCGATGAACGACTTGACCTCGAGCCCAAGCTCGGTTTTGTTGGTCACGTTGTAGCGAAAGATGTCGCCGGTGGAGATGGCGGGAACTTCGCAGGCCAGCGCCAGGCGCTCGGCCTGCGTGCCCTTGCCCGCGCCGGGTGGGCCGATCAACAGTAAACGCGTCATTTAAGAAGCCCCTCGTAGTGTCGCTGCTGTAGTTGCGAGTCGATCTGCTTGACCGTCTCGAGCCCCACGCCGACGATAATCAGAATGCTCGCGCCGCCGAACGGGAAGTTCTGGTCGGCGCCGACAACCGAGAATGCGATCAGCGGAATCAGAGCGATCAGGCCCAGGTAGATCGAGCCGGGAAGAGTGATGCGCGTCAGCACGAAGTCGAGGTACTCGGCGGTCGGGCGGCCAGCGCGGATGCCGGGAATGAACCCGCCGTACTTCTTCATGTTGTCGGCGACTTCTTCGGGATTGAACGTGATGGCGACGTAGAAGTAGGTGAATCCGATGATGAGCAGGAAGTACATTGCCATGTACAGCGGCTGGTCGCCACCGGTGAGGTTCTGCGAGATCCACACCACCCAGGCCGGGGCTTCGGTGCCTGCTGCCGGTTGGTTGAACTGCGCGAGTAGGGCCGGCAGGTATAGCAGCGAGGAGGCGAAGATCACTGGGATCACACCGGCCATGTTGACCTTAATCGGAATGTAGGTGTTGTTGCCGCCGTAGGTGCGACGCCCGACCATGCGTTTGGCGTACTGCACGGGAATTCTTCGTTGCGATTGCTCCACGAAGACGACGCCGGCGACCACCAGAATGCCCACGATCAGCACGATGATGAGGGTATTCAGTCCCTGCTGGTTGCCGATGGCGCTCAGCGAGCCGGGAAACAACGCCGCGATCGAAATGAAAATCATGAGCGACATGCCGTTACCGACGCCGCGCTCGGTGACGAGCTCACCCATCCACATGATGACACCGGTGCCGGCGGTCATGGTGATGACCATGAGCATGATGGCGTACCAGGCGTCGTTGGTGATCAGCTGTGTGCATTCGGTACTGGCGGAGGTGCCGAACAGGGCGCCGCTGCGGGCCACGGTGATCAGTGTGGTCGACTGCAGAATGCCCAGGGCGATGGTCAGGTAGCGGGTGTACTGGGTCAAGGTGCTCTGGCCCGCTGCACCTTCTTTGTACAGAGTGTCAAAGTGGGGGATGACCACGCGCAGCAACTGCACGATGATCGAGGCCGTGATGTACGGCATGATTCCGAGTGCGAAGACACTCAACTGGAGCAGGGCGCCACCGCTGAAGAGGTTGACGAGCTCGTAGAGGCCGCTCGTGCCCTGGTTGGCAGCGAGACACAACTGCACGTTGGCGAAGTCCACGAACGGGGTCGGAACGAACGAGCCCAAACGGAACAGAGCAATGATGCCCAGGGTGAAGCCGATCTTCTTACGAAGGTCGGGTGTGCGGAAAATCCGCGCAATGGCGCTGAACAAGAAGGCCTCCAGATTTTTACGCAGATCGACCCGTGTAGGTCTACTTAAAACGATCGAGCTTGTCGAATCACACCAAACGATTTACTCGATTGACGGATTCGACAAGCTCGATTGAGCGTCTACGGATTTACTTTACAGATCCACCCGCGGCGACAATTTTCTGCGCAGCTGACGCAGAGACCTTGTCGACCGTCACGTTCAGCTTAACGGTAATTTCACCGGTTCCCAGAACCTTGACTTTTTCGTTGTCACGAACCGCACCCTTGGCGATCAGGCTGGCGATGGTGACATCGCCGCCGTCCGGGTAGAGCAATTCGAGCTTTTCCAGGTTGACAACCTGGTACTCGACGCGGAACGGGTTCTTGAATCCACGCAGTTTCGGGGTGCGCATGTGCAGAGGCATCTGCCCACCCTCGAAGCCAACGCGCACGCTGTAGCGTGCCTTCGTGCCCTTGGTGCCTCGACCCGCGGTCTTACCCTTGGATCCTTCACCACGGCCGACGCGCTGGCGGGCCTTCTTCGCTCCGGGAGCCGGGCGAAGGTGGTGTACCTTCAGCACGTGCTCGCGGGGCGCAGTCGACTCCGCTGCAACAGCAGCCTTCTTGGGTGCAGCGGCCTTTTTCGTGGCAGGCTTGTCGGCTACCTTGGTAGCTTCCTTCTCGTCAGCCATTAGTCAATCTCCTCGACCTTTACGAGGTGAGCGACGGTGTTGACGTAGCCACGGTTCTGCGAGTTGTCCTCGCGGATTGTGACGGCGCCAATGCGTCGCAGACCCAGGCTGCGAAGAGTGTCGCGCTGGTTCTGCTTCTCACTAATTTTGGACTTGATCTGTGTGATCTTCAGCTGGGCCATCAGGCACCTGCCTTCGCGGTTGCAGCCGCTGCAGCTGCAGCAGCGTCGGCACGAAGAAAACGAGCCGGAGCCACGTCTTCGTAGGCGAGGCCGCGGCGAGCCGCAACCGCACGCGGCTCTTCGAGCTGGTGCAGTGCCTCAACCGTGGCGTGCACGATGTTGATGGTGTTCGATGAACCGAGCGACTTGCTCAGTACGTCGTGGATGCCAGCGCATTCGAGTACGGCGCGCACCGGGCCACCGGCGATAACGCCGGTACCTGCTGCTGCCGGACGAAGCAGAACGACGCCGGCTGCGGCTTCACCCTGCACGGGGTGCGGGATGGTCAGGCCAACGCGAGGAACGCGGAAGAAGTTCTTCTTCGCCTCTTCAACGCCCTTGGAGATAGCGGTCGGGACCTCGCGGGCCTTACCGTATCCAACGCCGACCAAGCCGTTACCGTCACCGACGACGACGAGAGCGGTGAAGCTGAAGCGACGACCACCCTTGACGACCTTCGATACGCGGTTGATGGTGACGACGCGCTCCAGGAACTGGCTCTTGTCGGCATCGCGGCTTCCGCGGTCCTTGTTCGGGTTGCGCTCACGTCCACCACGACGAGCCTCGCGAGGCTCGTTCTGCGGCGGAGTAGTGGAGGCGGCGGTTTCAACCGGCGCCTCGGCAACGGCAGCAACAGGTGCTGTGGTTTCGATCTTTTCAGTGCTCACAGGTTCAATCCACCCTCTCGAGCTCCTTCAGCGATGGCTGCGACGCGTCCTGCGTACTTGCTGCCACCACGGTCAAATACAACGGCTTCGATGCCGGCGGCTTTCGCACGCTCAGCAACAAGCTCACCGACCTTGCGGGCCTTGGCGGTCTTGTCACCATCGAAGGTGCGCAAGTCCGTTTCGAGCGTGGACGCCGACGCAAGGGTGAAACCCTTGCTGTCGTCGACGACCTGCACGAATACGTGGCGAGCCGAGCGTGTCACGACAAGGCGCGGGCGAAGCGCTGTTCCCTCGATCTTCTTGCGAAGACGGGTGTGTCGACGTCCGCGGGCTGCGGCCTTGCTCTTGCCTCTAGTTCCGAGTCCCATGGTTACTTACCGCTCTTTCCGGCCTTGCGGCGAACAATCTCGCCGGCGTAACGCACACCCTTGCCCTTGTAGGGCTCTGGCTTGCGAATCTTACGGATGTTGGCGGCAACCTCGCCGACGGCCTGCTTGTCGATTCCGCTGACCGTGAGCTTGTTGACGCTCTCAACGGTTAAAACGATTCCGACAGGCGGCTCGACGACGACCGGGTGCGAGAAGCCGAGGGCGAACTCGACAGAGGTGCCCTTCTGCGCCGCGCGGTAACCGGTACCGACGATTTCAAGACCCTTGGAGTAACCAACGGTTACGCCGATGATCTGGTTGTTGATCAGGGTGCGGGTCAGACCGTGCAGCGAACGCGACTGGCGCTCGTCGTTCGGACGCGTAACGAGAACGTGACCGTCCTCGATCGACACCGAGATGGGGTTGGAAACGACGAGAGCGAGCTCGCCCTTCGGGCCCTTGACGGAGACGGCCTGGCCGTCAGCCACAACCGTTACCCCAGCGGGGATCGGGATGGGCAGTCTTCCAATACGTGACATTCTCAGTTACCACACGTAGGCGAGAACTTCTCCGCCTACGCCCTTCTTCTCAGCCTGGCGGTCGGTGAGCAGACCGCTGGAGGTGGACAGGATGGCAACGCCGAGGCCACCGAGAACCGTGGGGATCTCGGTCGACTTTGCGTACACGCGCAGGCCGGGCTTGGAAACCCGCTTGATGCCTACGATGGAACGCTCGCGGTTCGGACCGAACTTGAGGTCCAGCGTGAGGGTCTTGCCTACTGTTGCATCCTTGACGGTCCAGGCGGAGATGTAACCCTGAGCCTTGAGGATGTCAGCGATGTGCGCTTTCAATTTGCTATGCGGCATGGACACGGTGTCGTGATACGCCGAGTTCGCGTTGCGCAGTCTGGTCAGCATGTCTGCGACCGGATCTGTCATTGTCATTTTGTGGTGCCTTTCTCGCCTGGTTTCGCCCATCCGTTACACGAATGACGACCTGTGGTGGTGGGGAAACCGATCGGTTGATCGGCTTCCGGGGTGAAAATCTGTGTGCGCCCGGCTTACTCAGTGTTTATGCACTGGATGCGGACGGGGCCAACCGGGGTTGGGAGCCTGCTAGGCGCAAGCTCCCAACTCTAGTTGAATTTGTTCCGGTGTAGTTGGACTACTTCTTGGCGTCGTCCGTCTTGAACGGGAAGCCGAGCGCCTTGAGCAGCGCGCGACCCTCGTCGTTGGTCTTCGCGGTCGTGACGACCGTGATGTCCATACCGCGAACGCGGTCAATGCGGTCCTGGTCGATCTCGTGGAACATGACCTGCTCGGTCAGACCGAAGGTGTAGTTGCCCGCACCGTCGAACTGCTTGTCGGACAGACCGCGAAAGTCACGGATACGAGGAAGGGCCAGGCTGAGCAGCCGGTCCAGGAACTCCCACATGCGGTCGCCACGAAGAGTGACGTGGGCGCCGATGGGCTGTCCCTCACGCAGTTTGAACTGCGCGATGGACTTGCGGGCCTTGGTGACCTGCGGCTTCTGGCCGGTGATCTTGGTGAGGTCAGAAACCGCACCATCCATCACCTTGCCGTCGCGTGCTGCTTCTCCAACACCCATGTTGACGACAATCTTCGTCAGGGTGGGGATGCGGTGCACGTTGGTGAAACCGAGTTCCGTCGAGAGCTTGGCACTGATCTCATCGCGGTACTTCTGCTTCAGACGCGGCAGGGCCTTGACGGGCGCGGCGCCCGCCGTGCCTTCAACAACTGCGGTGTCAGTCATTAGAGGTCCTTCCCTGACTTCTTGGCGTAACGGATGCGGACCGTCTTGGTGACGCCGTCCTTCGTTACCTCTTCCTGGCGGAACCCGACGCGGGTCGGCTTCTTGGTCTCCGGGTCAACGATGGCAACGTTGGACACGTGGATGGGTGCTTCGAAGGTCTCGATGCCGCCCGTCTTGGTGCCGCGCTGGGTCTGGCCGACACGAACGTGCTTGGTCACGAAGTTGATGCCCTCAACGAGGACACGGTTCTTCGTGGCGTCGACGGAGATGATCTTGCCCTGCTTGCCACGGTCTCCGCCGCGAGCCTGGCTGCGGCCGCTGATGACCTGAACGAGGTCACCCTTTTTGATTCTGGCCATGATTAAATAACCTCCGGTGCCAGCGAGATGATCTTCATGAACTTCTTGTCGCGAAGCTCGCGACCGACCGGTCCGAAGATTCGGGTGCCGCGGGGGTCACCGTCTGCCTTCAAGATCACTGCAGCGTTCTCATCGAACTTGATATAGGAGCCGTCTGGACGACGCGTCTCCTTCTTGGTACGAACGATGACAGCTTTGACGATGTCACCCTTCTTGACGTTGCCGCCCGGGATTGCATCCTTGACCGTGGCGACGATGACGTCGCCCAGACCGGCGTAACGACGGCCGGAGCCACCGAGAACACGGATGGTCAAGAGTTCCTTGGCGCCGCTGTTGTCGGCAACCCTGACTCGTGATTCTTGCTGAAGCACTTTATAACTCCTTTACGTCAAGTAAGCGCGAGGCTTACTTGGCCTTCTCAAGAATCTCGACCAGGCGCCAGCGCTTGGAAGCGCTCAGCGGACGGGTCTCACTGATCAGGACCAGGTCGCCGATGCCGGCGGAGTTCGTCTCGTCGTGCGCCTTCAGCTTGGATGTACGGCGGATGACCTTGCCGTACAACGGGTGCTTCACGCGGTCTTCGACCACGACAATGATGGTTTTGTTCATCTTGTCGCTGGTCACGTAACCACGCAGCGTCTTGCGGTAACCGCGTACGAGCTCGGTGGCTTCGCCCGCGACGACCGTTTCGTCAGTCTTCGCCATGACTAGGCCTCCTTCGTCTCGACGGCCTCGGCTGCAGCGTCATCGGTGGACTCCACTGCTGCCTTGGCCTTCTTGGTCTTCTTTTCAGCCTTCTCAGCCTTGGCCGGAGCCGGGGCTGCGATGGGCGTGGCACGAATGCCCAGCTCGCGCTCACGGAGAACCGTGTAGATGCGAGCGATGTCGCGCTTGACCGCGCGGAGGCGGCCGTGGCTCTCAAGCTGACCGGTAGCCGACTGGAAGCGCAGGTTGAACAGCTCTTCCTTGGCCTTCTTCAGCTCTTCGAACAGCTTTTCATTGTCAAAAGTATCGAGCCCGACTGGGGCGAGCTCCTTGGTGCCGATCGCCATTATGCGTCGCCCTCCTCGCGCTTGATGATGCGTGCCTTGAGGGGCAGCTTGTGAATTGCACGGGTGAGCGCTTCCTTCGCAACGGCGTCGGTGACACCGCTGAGCTCGAACAGAACGCGACCCGGCTTGACGTTGGCAACCCACCACTCGACCGAACCCTTACCGGAACCCATGCGGGTTTCGGCCGGCTTCTTGGTCAGCGGACGGTCGGGGTAGATGTTGATCCACACCTTCCCGCCACGCTTGATGTGACGCGTCATGGCGATACGAGCGGACTCGATCTGACGGTTGGTCACATAGGCGGGGGTGAGCGCCTGGATGCCGTACTCACCGAAGGACACCGTGGTGCCACCGGTAGCGTGGCCGGTGCGACCCGGGTGGTGCTGCTTACGGTGCTTGACTCTACGTGGAATCAACATTATTTAGCCTCCGCGACCGCTGCGACGGGAGCCGCTGCCGGCGCATCTGCACGAGGTGCACGACGCGGTCGATCGTCACGACGCTCGGGGCGGGACGACTTAGCGTTGGCCTGCTCGCGAGCGAGTTCCTTGTTGGTGATGTCGCCCTTGTAGATCCAGACCTTCACGCCGATACGGCCGAAGGTGGTCTTGGCTTCGTAGAAGCCGTAGTCGATGTTCGCGCGCAGGGTGTGCAGGGGCACACGACCTTCGCGGTAGAACTCGCTGCGGCTCATCTCGGCCCCACCCAGACGACCGGACACCTGGATGCGAACACCCTTGGCGCCGGCGCGCTGTGCACCCTGCAGGCCCTTACGCATCGCGCGGCGGAACGCCACACGTGCGGAAAGCTGCTCGGCAATACCCTGCGCGACGAGCTGGGCATCCTGCTCGGGGTTCTTGACCTCGAGGATGTTCAGCTGGATCTGCTTGGCGGTGAGCTTCTCAAGGTCGGAGCGGATGC
The DNA here is from genome assembly GCF_002929505.1 of Cryobacterium sp. Y57. Classification (GTDB taxonomy): domain Bacteria; phylum Actinomycetota; class Actinomycetes; order Actinomycetales; family Microbacteriaceae; genus Cryobacterium. Next base: position 34,151 of record NZ_PJJL01000069.1, on the reverse strand, counting down.
GCTCGGCCTCCGCGCCGCGGCGACCGATCACAATGCCCGGACGGGCGGTGTGAATGTCAACGCGCACACGGTCACGAGTGCGCTCGATCTCGATGCGGCTAACGCCGGCACGGTCAAGGCTGGTGCTCAGCAGGCGACGGATCTTGACGTCTTCTGCAACAAAGTCAGCGTAACGCTGACCCGGCTTGGTCGAGTCAGAGAACCAACGCGATACGTGATCGGTGGTGATTCCCAGACGGAAGCCATAGGGGTTTACTTTCTGACCCATTACTTCGTACCCTCCTCAGGAGTGGTGAGCACAACCGTGATGTGGCTGGTGCGCTTCTTGATTTCGAATGCGCGGCCCTGGGCACGAGCCTGGAAACGCTTGAGGGTCGTACCCTCGTCAACGAATGCCCGGCTAATGAACAGGTCCTGCTCGTCCAGATACGTGTTGGCTGCATCTGCCTTGACCCGGGCGTTGGCGATGGCCGAGGCCACCAGCTTGTACACCGGATCGCTCGCGCCCTGGGGTGCGAACTTCAGAATTCCCAGCGCTTCGTGCGCCTGCTTGCCGCGGATCATGTTGACAACGCGACGAGCCTTCTGGGGGGTAACGCGGATGTGACGCACGCGTGCGATCGACTCCACCATTTCTTCTCCTCCTTCACGTCACCGCGTTAGCGGCGACGGCCCTTCTTGTCGTCCTTCACGTGTCCACGGAAGGTGCGGGTGGGTGCGAACTCACCGAGCTTGTGGCCGACCATGCTCTCGGTGACGAACACCGGGATGTGCTTGCGTCCGTCGTGCACTGCGATGGTGTGTCCGAGCATGTCGGGGATGATCATCGAGCGGCGCGACCAGGTCTTGATTACGTTCTTGCTCTTGGCTTCGTTCGCCGTGAACACCTTGCGAAGCAGGTGGTCGTCAACGAAGGGGCCTTTCTTAAGACTTCTTGGCATCGTCTACTCCTACTTACGCTTCTTGCCGACGGTACGGCGACGAACAATGAGCTTGTCGCTTTCCTTATTCGGGTGGCGGGTGCGCCCTTCCTTCTGGCCCCAGGGGCTGACGGGGTGACGTCCACCGGACGTCTTACCCTCACCACCACCGTGCGGGTGATCGACCGGGTTCATGGCAACACCACGAACGGTCGGGCGAACGCCTTTCCAGCGCATACGTCCGGCCTTGCCCCAGTTGATGTTCGACTGCTCGGCGTTGCCGACCTCGCCGATCGTCGCGCGGCAGCGAGCATCCACGTTGCGGATTTCACCAGACGGCAGACGAAGCTGGGCGTAGACGCCCTCCTTCGCGACGAGACGAACCGACGAACCGGCGGAGCGGGCCATCTTGGCGCCACCACCCGGACGCAGCTCGATCGCGTGAATGATGGTACCGGTGGGGATGTTCTTCAACGGCAGGTTGTTGCCGGGCTTGATGTCAGCCCCGGCTCCCGACTCGATGATGTCGCCCTGGCTGAGCTTGTTCGGCGCGATGATGTAACGCTTCGTGCCGTCGATGAAGTGCAGGAGCGCGATGCGCGCCGTGCGGTTCGGGTCGTATTCAATTTCAGCGACGCGGGCGTTGACGCCGTCCTTGTCGTTGCGCTTGAAGTCGATCACGCGGTACTGGCGCTTGTGGCCACCACCGATGTGACGGGTCGTGATGCGGCCCTGGTTGTTACGTCCACCGGTCTTGGAGAGCGGACGCAGAAGCGACTTCTCCGGGGTGGAACGCGTGATTTCCGCGAAGTCGGCAACGGATGAACCGCGTCGACCCGGGGTCGTGGGCTTGTACTTACGAATAGCCATTAGTTATCCCTCTGCCTGTCGCTTAGCCGACGGCCGTGAAGATGTCGATGGAGCCAGACTTGAGCGTGACAATGGCACGCTTGGTGTCCTTGCGCTTGCCCATGCCGAACTTGGTACGGCGAGTCTTGCCCACGCGGTTCAGGGTGTTGATCGAAGCGACCTGCACCTTGAAGATCTTTTCGATCGCGAGCTTGATCTCCGTCTTGTTCGAACGGGGGTCAACGATGAAGGTGTACTTACCCTCGTCGATCAGGCCGTAGCTCTTCTCAGAGACGACCGGAGAGATGATGATGTCGCGGGGGTCCTTGTTGGTCGCGATAGTCATTATGCGGCCACCTCTTCCTTCTTGGTCTTACTCTCCACGAACGCGTTGAACGCGCCGGTGGTGAAGACGATGTCGTCGCTGACGAGCACGTCATAGGCGTTGAGCTGATCCCACGAAAGGATGTGCACCGTCGGGATGTTGCGAATGCTTCGCAACGTGGTCTCGTCGGTACGCTCGAGGACAACCAACACGTGCTTGCTCGTGGCGATCTGCGTGAGCAGCTCCAGGGCAACCTTGGTGTTGGGGGTCTCAGCCGTGAACAGTGCCTCGACGATGTGCAGGCGGCCACCGCGGGCGCGGTCGCTCAGTGCACCCTTGAGGGCTGCGGCGATCATCTTTTTCGGGGTGCGCTGGTCGTAGCTGCGCGGGGTCGGTCCGTGGACGATTCCACCACCGGTCATCTGAGGAGCACGGATCGAGCCCTGACGAGCGCGACCGGTTCCTTTCTGCTTGAACGGCTTGCGGCCGGCTCCGGAAACTTCTCCACGGCGCTTGACCTTGCTCGTTCCCTGGCGTGCGGCAGCAAGCTGCGCAACAACGACCTGGTGGATGAGAGGAATGTTAGCTGGAACGTCGAAGAGGTCGTCGGGAAGCTCAGCAGAGCCTGCCTTCTTGCCCTTGGCATCAATGATGTCGAGTGCTGTAGCCATGGTGACTAGGCTCCCTTCACTGCGTTGCGAACGAATACGAGGCGGCCACGAGCACCGGGAACGGCACCCTTGACGAGCATGAGGCCCTTGTCGGCGTCAATGGCGTGCACCTTGAGGTTCAGCACGGTTACGCGCTCGCCACCCATACGACCGGCCATGCGCATGCCCTTGAAGACACGGCTCGGGGTCGAGGAAGCACCGATGGAACCGGGCTTGCGGTGGTTACGGTGCGAACCGTGAGAGGAGGAGACACCCTTGAAGTTGTGACGCTTCATAACACCGGCGAAACCCTTACCCTTGCTGGTGCCCATGACGTCAACCTTGGTACCTGCAGCGAAGACACCATCAACGGTGAGTTCCTGGCCCAGGTTGTAGTCAGCAGCATCCGCGGTGCGGAGCTCGGTGATGTGGCGACGCGGCGTGACGCCGGCCTTGTCGAAGTGACCGGCAAGAGGCTTGTTGACCTTGCGCGGGTCGATCGGGCCTGCGGCGATCTGGACGCCGTTATAGCCGTCCACTGCCTTGGTGCGAATCTGCGTGACAACGTTCGGCGCGATCTCGATGACGGTAACGGGAACAAGCTTGTTGTTCTCGTCCCACACCTGGGTCATGCCGAGCTTCTTGCCGAGGAGACCCTTGGTGGTCTTGGTATCGGAGTAAGACATCGCGGGCCCTAGAGCTTGATCTCGATGTTGACGTCGGCCGGAAGGTCGAGGCGCATGAGCGAGTCAACAGCCTTCGGGGTCGGGTCAATGATGTCGATCAGGCGCTTGTGAGTGCGCATTTCAAAGTGCTCCCGGCTGTCCTTGTACTTGTGAGGTGAACGGATGACACACACCACGTTCTTCTCGGTCGGAAGCGGCACCGGGCCGACGACTGTAGCGCCCGCGCGGGTCACCGTGTCGACGATCTTGCGTGCCGAAATGTCGATGACCTCGTGGTCATACGACTTAAGTCGAATGCGGATCTTCTGTCCCGCCATGTCGAACTCTCTCTCTGTCGAGGCGTCTTACAGACAACGGCACGATTTACCGAGGTTGCATTGGACGCCGTAGTAGCACTGCTGCCATTAGCACCACTGTTCATATGTCAATTTCGAATCGCGTACGAATAAACGACGCTCATCGTCAACGTCGACTCCCAGAAGCAGAAGCTGGGGGACGGCACGGTTTCACCCATGCCAACCAGATCGTTGATTTGTGCTGCGCTCTGCTCCCTGCGGCCTAGCCTGCAATCTGCGCTCATCCGACGATGTGTTTTTCGAAAGAGCGTGACGCGACTATGCACTGCCTGGCAGTGATTCCGGCGACGCGTAGCGCACACCGAAAGTGTTGAACTAGAAGATTCTGCCACACAATTGCCACTTGATGCAACCCGGGCGTGTCGCATGCTTCTCGTCGGCCCCACGTGTCGCCCGCTATGCAGACGAATACCCGCGGGCAGCTGCCGTGGGCATCGACTGTGCCGCAACTCGAGCGGCTACCCGGTGGCGATGCCGGAGGCCACGCGCGGGCTCTGGTCGGAGCAGCTCTTCGCGGTGGATTCGGTAAGAACGCGCTGGGCCATAATCTGTCGGGATTTCTCAGACAAGCCGGTCGTCGGGTATTCGGCCAGCACCTCGCTGATGATCGCGGGAATCGACAGGGCGGCGTACTGCGTGAGGCTGTCGCAGACCAACACGCTGTACACACTGACGGTACTGGCCACGATGCTGTCGAGAACCTGCTGTTCCGACTGAGCGGTAGGCGTGAGCGTTGGGGTTAGCGTGCCGAGAGCTGACGAAGTGGGAATGGGTGCCACCTGGGCGATCGCGGATTCGGTGACGGGAGCAGACCCGACCAGGCGCGGCACGATCACCACGGCCAGGATGGCGATCACGACAACGGCAATCCCCATCAGGATGCGCATTTCCAGTTTCGATATCTGCATGCGGAAACCATAACCGGATCAAGCCATTCTCGCCTCGGGCAATCACATCTGAAGCCATGCTCTGGAATCACTGGCGGTCGCAGCACGAGGTGAGGGACGCCGGGTACGAAAAAAGGGGCCGGGCCCGAAGGCCCGACCCCTTTTTCAGGAGATCAGTAGAAAGTGACTACTTGATGATCTTGGTCACCGTGCCGGCGCCGACGGTGCGGCCACCTTCACGGATAGCGAAGCCGAGGCCCTCTTCCATGGCGATCGGCTGAATCAGCGCGACAGTCAGGTCGGTGGTGTCGCCAGGCATGACCATCTCGGTGCCCTCAGGCAGCGTGATGACGCCGGTGACGTCCGTGGTGCGGAAGTAGAACTGCGGGCGGTAGTTCGCGTAGAACGGGTTGTGACGGCCACCCTCGTTCTTGCTGAGGATGTACGCGGTGCCCTCGAAGTCGGTGTGCGGCGTAACCGAACCCGGCTTGACGACGACCTGGCCGCGCTCAACGTCTTCGCGCTTGGTGCCACGAAGAAGAAGACCACAGTTCTCGCCGGCCCACGCCTCGTCGAGCTGCTTGTGGAACATCTCAATACCGGTAACCGTCGTCTTCTGCGTCGGGCGGATGCCGACGATTTCGATCTCGGAGTTGATCTTGAGGGTTCCACGCTCGGCGCGGCCCGTTACAACGGTGCCACGACCGGTGATCGTGAAGACGTCCTCGATCGGCATCAAGAACGGCTTGTCCTTGTCGCGGATCGGGTCGGGAATGAAGTCGTCAACGGCCTGCATCAGAGTCAGGATGTTGGCGGTCCACTTCTCGTCGCCCTCGAGCGCCTTGAGTGCGGAAACCGGAACGACGGGGGCGTTGTCGCCATCGAAGCCCTGGCTCGAAAGCAGCTCACGAACTTCGAGCTCAACGAGCTCCATGATCTCTTCGTCGTCAACCATGTCGGCCTTGTTCAGCGCGACGAGCAGGGTCGGAACGCCGACCTGCTTGGCGAGAAGAACGTGCTCACGGGTCTGAGCCATCGGGCCGTCAGTAGCGGCAACCACGAGGATTGCGCCGTCCATCTGAGCAGCACCGGTGATCATGTTCTTGATGTAGTCAGCGTGGCCCGGAGCATCGACGTGCGCATAGTGACGCTTGTCGGTCTCGTATTCAACATGCGAAATGTTGATCGTGATGCCGCGCTGGCGTTCTTCCGGAGCCGAGTCAATCGACGCGAAGTCGCGCTGAACGTTGATCTTGGACGGGAACTTATCGGCAAGAACCTTGGAGATCGCTGCAGTCAGCGTGGTCTTTCCGTGGTCAACGTGACCGATCGTTCCGATGTTTACGTGCGGCTTTGTCCGCTCGAACTTGGCCTTGGCCACTGTGGGTCCTCCTCAGGACTCGCGTGCAAATTCACGGCCGCCGTTATGAGCGGCCGGTATGCGCTGGATGTGTCTATTTATATTACTCGGGCCAGGTGGCCTAAGCGATTCAGGCCCGAAGGCCACCTTAGGGCTATTCGCCCTTGTTCTTGTTGATGATCTCGTCGGCAACTGCCTTCGGGACCTCCGCATAGCTCTCGAACGTCATCGAGTACACCGCACGGCCCGAGGTCTTCGACCTCAGGTCACCGATGTATCCGAACATCTCCGACAGTGGAACGTGAGCGCGAATTACCTTCACGCCCTGCGCATCCTCCATGGTCTGGATCTGCCCACGACGCGAGTTGAGGTCTCCGATTACGTCACCCATGTATTCCTCAGGGGTACGAACTTCGACGGCCATCAACGGCTCGAGCAGAACGGGGTTCGCCTTACGAACGGCTTCCTTGAAGCCCATCGAACCGGCAATCTTGAAGGCCATCTCCGAGGAGTCGACGTCGTGCGCAGCGCCGTCAAGCAGGCTGGCTCGAACGCCCACCATCGGGTAGCCGGCCAGGATGCCTACGCGGAGCGCATCCTGGATTCCAGCATCCACCGAGGGGATGTACTCACGCGGGATCCGGCCACCAGTGACCTTGTTGAGAAACTCGTATGACTTCTCAGCAGTGATTTCCATCGGCTCGATCGCGATCTGAATCTTCGCGAACTGGCCAGATCCACCGGTCTGCTTCTTGTGCGTGTAGTCGTGACGCTCAACAGACTTGCGGATCGTCTCGCGGTACGCCACCTGGGGCTTGCCGACGTTCGCCTCAACGTTGAATTCACGCTTCATGCGGTCGACGAGGATATCCAGGTGAAGTTCACCCATTCCCTTGATTACCGTCTGGCCAGTTTCCTGGTTCTGTTCGGTACGGAAGGTGGGGTCTTCTTCAGCGAGCTTCTGAATAGCGAGGCCCAGCTTTTCCTGGTCCTGCTTGGTCTTGGGCTCGATGGCGACCTCGATGACCGGGTCAGGGAAGGTCATGGACTCGAGTACGACCTGCTGGTTCGGGTCGCACAGGGTGTCGCCCGTGGTCGTGTCCTTGAGGCCGATGACCGCGTAGATGTGACCGGCGGTCACGAAACCCACCGGGTTCTCCTTGTTGGCGTGCATCTGGAAGATCTTGCCGATGCGCTCCTTCTTGCCCTTGGTCGAGTTGATGACCTGGGCTCCGGAGTCGAGACGGCCCGAGTACACGCGCACATAGGTGAGGCGACCGAAGAACGGGTGCACCGCAACCTTGAACGCGAGAGCCGTGAACGGCTCCTCGGCGTCGGGGTGACGCATGATGACCTTTTCTTCGTCGCGCGGGTCGTGTGCCTCAATGGCAGGCACGTCGAGCGGCGTCGGAAGGTAATCGATGACAGCGTCCAGCATCGGCTGAACGCCGCGGTTCTTGAACGCAGAACCGCACAGAACCGGGTAGATCTCACTGTTGATGGTGAGCTTGCGGATGGCGCCCTTGATCTCGGCAACCGTCAGCTCTTCGCCGGCGAAGTAACGCTCCATGAGGTCGTCGTCGGTTTCGGCGACGGTTTCGAGCAGAAGCTTGCGGTACTCGGCAGCCTTCTCCACGAGGTCGGCGGGGATCTCTTCGATGGCGTACTTCGAGCCCATCTCCACGTCACCCTTGGAGTCGCCACGCCAGGTCAGCGCACGCATCTGGACGAGGTCGACGACACCCTCGAACTCAGACTCTGCACCGATCGGCAGCTGGATGACCAGCGGCTTCGCGCCGAGGCGCTTGATGATGGTGTCGACCGTGAAGTAGAAGTCGGCGCCGAGCTTGTCCATCTTGTTGACGAAGCAAATGCGCGGCACGTCGTACTTGTCGGCCTGGCGCCATACGGTTTCGGACTGGGGCTCAACGCCCTCCTTGCCGTCGAACACGGCAACGGCACCGTCGAGAACGCGGAGCGAACGCTCCACCTCCACGGTGAAGTCCACGTGTCCGGGGGTGTCGATGATGTTGATCTGGTTGTTGTCCCAGAAACAGGTCGTCGCAGCGGAGGTGATCGTGATGCCACGTTCCTGCTCCTGCGCCATCCAGTCCATCGTCGAGGCGCCGTCGTGGGTCTCGCCGATCTTGTGGTTGACACCCGTGTAGAACAGGATGCGCTCAGTTGTGGTGGTCTTGCCAGCATCAATGTGAGCCATGATGCCGATGTTGCGGACCTTACTCAGGTCGGTGAGCACGTCAAGTGCCACGGGGGTCCTCCAGCGGGTAGGGGTGGGAATGCGGAACGAGGCCGTGAGCATCCGCTTTTTCAGCGGTCAGGCGCGTGCCGACGCAAGCCGGAACGCGCCTGAACCGATGATCAGGAATGCTCGAGAGCCGAACTACCAGCGGTAGTGAGCGAAGGCCTTGTTCGCTTCAGCCATTTTGTGAGTGTCTTCACGACGCTTGACAGCGGCACCGAGGCCGTTGCTCGCGTCGAGGATCTCGTTGGTGAGACGCTCGGTCATGGTCTTCTCGCGACGCGCCTTGGCGTAGCTGGTCAACCAGCGAAGGGCCAGCGTGTTGGCGCGGTGCGGCTTGACCTCAACCGGAACCTGGTACGTGGAACCACCGACGCGGCGCGAACGCACCTCGAGGGTCGGACGAACGTTGTCGAGTGCCTTCTTCAGCGTGACAACGGCATCCAGCTCGTTCTTGGCGGAGACACCGGCGAGGGCATCGTAGACGATGCGCTCGGCGAGGCCCTTTTTGCCGTCGAGAAGGATCTTGTTGACGAGCTGGCTGACGATGGGTGCACCGTAAACCGGGTCGGCAATGACAGGGCGCTTGGGAGCGGGTCCTTTACGGGGCATTACTTCTTCTCCATCTTTGCGCCGTAACGGCTGCGAGCCTGCTTACGGTTCTTGACGGCCTGGGTGTCCAGTGCGCCGCGAATGATTTTGTAACGCACACCGGGAAGGTCCTTAACACGGCCTCCGCGCACGAGCACCATGGAGTGCTCCTGCAGGTTGTGGCCCTCGCCGGGAATGTAGGCGGTGACCTCGGTGCCGTTGGAAAGCTTGACACGGGCGACCTTGCGCAAAGCCGAGTTGGGCTTCTTCGGGGTGGTCGTGTACACGCGCGTGCAAACGCCGCGCTGCTGCGGGTTGGATTTCAGGGCGGGAGCCTTGGTCTTGGTGACCTTGGGGCTACGGCCCTTCCTGACCAACTGCTGAATGGTGGGCACTAATTACTCCTTGTTTTTGCTGCACGGTGACAGCTTTGTGATGGTTAGCATTCGACCTCTTCATTCGAGTTGGTCGAGTTCATCTGGACCCACTTGAACTCACGCGATTGCTCGCGCGTGTTTTGGTGGGTATGCCGTGGGGGCTTGCTCGAAGAGCGAACCCTGCATGTGTGGAATCTTGCCCCGACCTGGTGCTTCCTCGATGCGAACATCGTGAGGGCATAATTCAGGCGCACGACAAGCGCACACCCTATAATTCTAGCCCGGCGCAGCCACGCCGGTCAAATGGGTTGCGCCCCGTCTCGATCCCGTCTGGCGCCCATGTTCGTATCGTTTATGGGGACGGGGCCCGGGCCCCGTCCCCGGGCCCAGTTTATAAACTGGGCCCGTGTTCATAAGGTGGGCCCGGTCGTTGAGGAAGCGGATGCCACAGCTCGGCTAGGGATTGCGCGGCCACAGCGGGGAATCAAGCGTGCTCCCGAGGTCGACGAGCAGGGCCTGCACCTGGGGTTCGACGAATTTCGCGATCGCCGTGAGCAGGCGGGGCCTCTGCTGACTGAGTTGGGCGCAGACCCGCAGGCCTACCTGGGTCGCGAACTCGTCCGCAAGCTGCATCTCCGCTTTGAGCGCTCGTTTTTCTGCGGGGGTGAGCGGCGGGAGGGGGTCGGAGGGCGCGGGAACACTGTGCTCGTGCTCGTGCTCGGACCCGGCGCTGTCGGACTCGGCGCTGTCGAACTCGGCGCCGTCGGACTCGGCGACAGGTGGGGGCGGCGATTGCACGGCGGGGAACTGCTGGTCGGCGAGCTCGCTGAAGGTGAAGAGATAGGGGGCATCCGCTGCTGGTTGCGGGTCGAGGTCCAGGCCGCGAAACTCCGGGTCCAGGCCCTCGGCGGGCCGGTAGGCCTGGGCCGATTCGCGGCGCTCACTCAGGTTGAGTTCGTGCGCGAGCCGGGGCAGGTTGAGTTCCGTGTATTCGTCAACCGAAGCGTCGATCACGATCTTCATCCGCATCGACAGGGCGTGCTGCACGACGTGGGGTACGTCGACCGCGAGTCCGGCGGAGGCGATGATCGGCGACCCGAAGCACTGTCGGCACAGGCGCGCCCGCCCGCGGTGTGTCGCGGGGCGCCACCGGGTGATCCAACGCAGCCAGTTCTCAACCTCGTGGTTGACGCGCGACTCGATGGACCTATCCATACTGATCAGGGTACCCGTAACACTTCCTGCGTGAGATGCCAAGATTGCACCGTCGTCGCGGGCTAGTTATCGTCGTTTTTCTCCCAGGGCCACTCGGGGGCGCCGGACCCGGCAGGCTTAGCGAGGAGTACGAGAAAGAACAGAAAGGCAATGAGCCATCCGCTCACGGCGATGGCGATGGCGAACGGGCTCGTCATCTCTGCGCCGATGAAGGTGACGGAGCGAAAGAGTTCGCCGGTGCCGAGGCTGTAGACGACTCCCCCGAAGATGCAGTAGCCGAGATAGGCCGCGACTCCCGAGAGGAAGATCGGCAGCGCAGGAATTTGCGTTAGTCGCTCTGGGGACCGCAACACGGCACTGAGGATGACCCAGACCAGAGCAGAGACCGCGGTGGCGACCATGATGGGGCCGAGGAGAGCACCGGCATCCGCTTCGTTGATGACATCGCGATTGAGCAGCAGGCTCAGGACGCCGAACGCTGCCACGATGAACGCGGCATAGAGCGCGGCCGAAAAGGCCGCCATGGTGATCGCGTACTTTCGGTATTCCCGCATGGGTCCAGCGTAGGCCCGTCGGGTGCAACGCGCCGTGCGGGGACGGGGCCTGGGCCCCGTCCCCGGGCCCAGGTTAGATCTTGGGCCCGAGTTCCGGGCCCAGGCCCCGTCCGCCAGANATGGTGATCGCGTACTTTCGGTATTCCCGCATGGGTCCAGCGTAGGCCCGTCGGGTGCAACGCGCCGTGCGGGGACGGAGGACTCGGGTTAGGGGCGGGTGACGTGCGGGCCGTCGGCCAGGAGGCGCTCGTATTCGGTGCGGGCCTCGAGGTTCTTGGCGGTGACGCGGCGTCCGCGGCGGGCGATCCAGGCTCCGGCCCAGATGGGCACCTCACGGGCAATGATCGCGGCAGCGATAGCGTAGGGGTTCAGCCACAGCGACGCAACGAACCGGCTGACGTCGGCCTGGCTGAGCGCGTCGGACGTGCCGTCGAGCAGGAGGCCGAGGAGCGCGGCACCGATGAACGAGAAGTACACGATCACGGCAACGACAAAGCCGAAGAGCACATAGGCCCACCAACCGCCCCGATTGACCAGGGAGATCAGCCCGATGAAAGCGAGGAAGAAGAACAAAACCGGCACATACGAGATCGGCAGGGAGGCGAAGAGCATGAAGCTGCTCAACGTCACGGCCATGGTCGTGCTGGTCATCCCGATAAGGATGAATGCCGCGACGGCGTACAACAGGGCGAAGACGACCGTAGCGAGAAGGGCGATCAGAACGCCGCCGCCGCGGTTGCTGCGGTTTTTCGGCTTGGTCGGCGCCTGCACGTAGATCGGCGACTGGGCCGGGGGCGTGTACGACGGCGCGATCGCGACCGGTACAACCGGCACAACCGGCGTCGTCGGCTCGGAGTCAACGGCGGCACTCGTGGCGGGAACCGTTGCGGCGGGCGTATACGACTCGGCGTAGTCATCGGTGAGACTCGGCGCGGTGGCATCTGTCGATGCGACCGGAGTGGCCGTCGACATGGGGGCCAGGTTGTGGGCTACGACGGAAGCGGACACCGCGTCGGCGCGCTCGGCCGCACTCAGGTTGGCGTTGATGGCGTCATAGTCGATGACGATGGGTTCCTGCTCGGGTTCCGGCTCAACCGAAGATTTCGACGAGGCTGACTCCGATTCGGCCACCACCGCTGCGTGCTCTGGAGCACCGTCTTGGTCGGTGGGACCCTGCTCTGACACGGTCAGATCAGGCGCTGCGGCAGCATCCGTTTCCGGGTTCTTCTTGCCGTCGGTTGGCGTGTTGTCGTTCATGCTGAACTCCTCGTGGCCTTCGCCGTGATTGACTCCTACTGTACCAAGGGCACGGCAAATGCCATGGAGACTCGGCGCGGCGGCCGTTTTATCCCGCCGTTGCCGCCACGGGGGTCACCGGCGTCACGAGCGAGTACACCAGTCCCGATATCGTCGCGTTCACCGTGCCCGGAAGTTCGGGCGCCGCGGCGGTGTTCAGTCCGTCGACGAGAAATAACCGACTCCCGGATTGCAGACGCGAGACGAAATCGAGCACCTGGTCATAGCTGCCTGCGACCGTGACCTGCAGCGGGAAGGCGGCGAAGTTGGTGTTGTTGATCTCGGTGGCACTGGCGGCCGGAGTAACGGCCGGAACGATTGCTGGAGCTTCGGCCACCACCGGCGCCACCGGCGCGACCGGCGCGACCGGCGCGACCGGCGCGTACGCTACCGCCTCGGTCACCGTCATCCCGGTCAGGGTGATGCCGGTGGCCAGAGCCTGGGCGTCGAGCTGGTCAACCACAGCCGGCATGGCCGAGCCACTCGGTACCGATTCGGCGAGCGCCTCTGCGGTCGCGGTAAGCACGTCGAGGTTCTTGAAGTCATGCTTGAGTCGCGCCAGCAGGGCGACGTGTTCGGCATTTGTCGCCTGCACGATGGTACGGTTCGCATTCGCGGAATTCATACTCGCCAGCTGCGGCTGAATTCCCAGCACGACGCCGAGAACGACGATAACGCTCGTCACCAGAACGGAACCGATGAGCCAGAGTTTGTTGCTGTCCATAGCTAATTCTTTTCGGTCGGGTCGAAACGACGCACGAATGCGGAGTCGTTGATGTGCATGGTGATGGTGACCGTGTAAATGCCCGTGGCTTGCTCCAGGGTGACCGATCCAGGCAAGGCGTCGGCGAACCCGTCGAGGGTGCCGAGGGCGCTGAGCCAGGCCGGGATGTCCGGCAGTACGGTGCTCGTGGCGGTGAACGATACCGTCGCGACTCGTGAGCCCTGCAACGGAGCGGTCGCCTGGGTATAGGCGACCAACGGTGTGGCCGAATCAACCTGCACGGTGGTGATCGCCACGCTGCGCGGCAGGGTGTTCTGCACGGCATCGAGGTAGGTCTTCCAGTCGATCTCGGTGGAGGCTCCAACCCTTTGCGCCGCCTCGGTGAGCGTGACCTGATTCTGCAGTGCACGCACGGCAAAATATTGACCCTGATCGGTCAATAGGGTTGCGGTGCGATCCTGCTCGCTGGCTAGATTCACCTGGGCCGTATACGAAAGGGCGCTCGCCGCCCCGACCATTAGCGCGACGACCGCTGCTACCCCGATGACACCGAGGATCAGGCGCCGTCGTTGCTGCTGGGCGCGACGTTCAGCCCGTACCTCGGGCGGGAGCAGGTTCAGCCGATGGTCGCCGCCAATGACCAGCACGTCATCTTTCGCTGCGCGCTTCATGCTGCACGCCCGAGCGCAAGCCCGAGCGCCACGGTGTAAGCGGTACCGCTTTGGCGCAGTGCCTCCGCATCGATAGCGGATGCCAGCGCCACCGTCGACAACGGTTCTCCCGTGGATACCCCCAGGCGGGTCAGTCTCGACACGGCCCCGGGCAGCCCTGGCATCTGGGCTCCCCCGCCGCTGAGCACGATCGCGGTCACCGGATCGCTGGGTCGAGTGTTCGCGTAATAGTTGAGGGTGTTGAGCACACTGCCGAGTTGATCGTTCATGACCTCCGCGATGATATCGGCGCCGACCGCGTCGATCGGGCCTGATCCGCCAGCGATGACCCCGTCGAACGGCACCGCGCCGCGGAAGGACCCCGGTCGGGTATCGGCTGCAGCACGGGCCAGTAGGCCGACGCGACGTTTGAGGAGGTCGGCGGTGCCGACATCCGTTGTCAATCCGGTAGCGAGGGCCTGGGTGACGTCGTCGCCGCCGGTCGGGATGATGCGCACGAACTGCGGTACACCCTCCCGGGTGACGACCACACTCGTGGTCGAGGCGCCGAGGTCGATCACCGCGACGACACCGTCGATGCCGGGGCGGGTGACCAGCAGGCGGCTGATTGCGAAGGGAATCAGGTCGACGTCGATTGTGGTGAGGCCGGCCAGCCGAACCGCGGACACGTTGGCGACGACCGCTGCCTTGACCGCCGCGATGAGCAGCCCGTTCACGGTGGGGCCTTGTTCTGTGGTGGATTCCGAGATGGGATAGAAGTCCAGCAGGGCATCAGTGACGGGCACCGGCAGAAGGTCCTGCACCTCGAATGGAAGCGACTGGCGGATGCGCGCGAGCGACATTTTGGGCACGCTCAGGTTGCGAGCGAGCACCCGCTGATTTCCCATGCCGAGCACGACCTGGCGGGTGTGAAACCCCCCATTCGACCACATGGTTTTGAGCGCCGCTGCGACGGTATGCGGCTCGAGCACCTCGCCGCCGACGACGGCGCCGACGGGCAGCGCAACCTCGTGATAGCTCAGCACGATTGGCCGAGATTTGCCGGGGTTGCGCACCTCGACGGCACGCAGGTGCGCCGTACCGATGTCTATTCCTACGATGTTTGAGGACACGCGCGGTGCTCCTTTATATAGGTGTCGTAATTGATGCTCATGGAATCAACGCTCCTGCGGCGGTAAACGCCGTACTGACTTCCACCAGCAGGTTGACGCTGTAGGTCGCGGCAACCGGAGAAAGGTATTTGGGGGGTGCGATATAGCGAAAGCGCGGATCGTAGGTGTAGTTCTTGCTGTAACCGTTGACCCCGCCGCTATTCGTCACCCGCACGATTCCGCGGTATTTCTGGGCAAGCGATCCGTTGACGGTGAGCACTCCCTGATTGCCGCCGCGATCGTTGTTCTGCACCTGCACGGTGTGGTCGAGCGAGAGCATGGCCGCGTCGATGCGGCGGTTATCGGGCAGCATCGCGCCGCCGTGGGCCGGGCAGCTGCCGACACAGACCGGGTTCCAGATCCACAGGGCGTTTTGCGCGACCAAACCGAGCACATCGACTGCGGAATCGGCATAAATGATGTCACCGGTGACATAAAGAAAATTGTCAGTGGCGACGGTCATGGTGCCGGCTAGCGTGCCCTTGATAAAGGCGTCACCGTGGCGGCAGCCGTACGAGGTAGGAATGGAGGCCACATTCTCGTTCGACCGGGGAAAGCCGATCCCGTTACCGGCCGCGCAGGTCGCGGCACTCTGGCCGCCCGGCCAGACGGTATCACTTGTGAAGTTGGGATCGGCCGGCAGCAGCGGCACGCTTTGCACGAACAACAGGTTGGCGTTCAAGACCGGTATGGTGGCGCCGCCAGTAGATCCGAGTGCGCCGGTTGCGGTGCCGGGCGCTCCGCAGGCCGCGGGCATGCTGCCCGATGAAGCCGGTTCGCCGACGACCCGGGTAGCTTTGCTCCACGGTGAGCGGATGGTCATGGTGCCGTTTGAGTTCAGCACGATACTGGTGGGCCCGGTGTAGAGACAGCCGGGTTCGGCGATGCCAACGTCGGTGCGGGTCTCACCTCGCAACGACGCGTTCGTGGCGGGCATCGCGACCACGGGGCTGTTGGTGGGCAGTCCGGCGTTGAATACCTGCCCGGTGCAGTTCGATCCGGAGGAGGTCCGCCGCAGGTAGTTCCCCCCGGGGTTGCCCGTGGTGACTTTTCCATTGAACGTCGCCTGGCACACGCGGATGGTGTCATTGGAGTGAACCGGGCCGTTCACCACGTCACCACCACCGAACGCCACGTCGCTGCACACGGTCGAGCCACCGGTTGGCGCCGGTCGCCCCGCCCAGGCGTAGGTGTCGGCGCAGGCAGGGTTGGTCGCGCCACTTTGGACCGGATCCTGAATCTCGTACATGGTGAAGTACAGAAAGTCGATGAAGCCTGCTTGTTTGAGGTTGGCGACGACGCTGCGGGTTTTGGTTCCGACCCGCCCCGTCGAGCGGATGCGCAGCACCCCCGACGAGGCGTAGGCCGAGTTATCGACCTCGTAGCGAAACGACGCGGTGCCGTCGCCGCCGGTGACACTCGCCCAGCTGCCGGCTGCGCCGATGCCAAAGGCTGGATTGGCCACCGTGGGCGCGGTAAGCGTACTGCTGGAACTGAACGCGGCCGTGGGGTTGCCGAATCGGTAATACGTGTTGTCGTTGGCGAGCCGGCTCTCGTATTCGTCGACCCCGGCGTAGGCTGCGGCCATTGCGCCGTTCCAGTGCTGGTCGCCGGTGGCTTTGAGGCTGCCGCTGACCGAGAAGGTCATGGCCGTCGCGACGAAGGTGAGCAGCACGAGGCCGATACCGATCACGACGAGAAGGGCTGCTCCGCGTTCTGGCGACTCCGCCAGGCTCCCGGTGCGCCACAGCCAGCCGCGACGAACGAAGCCACCCATCATGGTCCCCCCACGGCGAGGCGTACGTTGGGCATACCGACCGTATTGCTCAGGGTGACCGCGCTGCGGGCATCCGCCGTGCTGGACTGGACCGTGAGAGTGACCATGACTGTGACGATGCTGCGCAGCTGTACCGGGGTCAGCGCCGCATCTACCGACAGAACAACGCCCGCCGAGTCGGCAAAGCTGAACAGCGGCAGACCGCTGCCGGACGGTGCCACGGCCTGGGCCAGGATACGGGTGGACAGCGCGGTGGTCGCAAAGGTGAAGAGGCCACCGGGGTGCGGGATCGACGCCCAGCGCGTCTCGACCAGGCGTCGCTGAGCGTCGACCGCGAGGCGAATTTTCACCGGCTGTTGGGTGGACAAACCGAGGTTGACGTAGGTATACAGGGTCAGTGATTCATTTCTCGCCTCGGAGAGGGCGGGGTCGGGGAGGGCGGGGCTCGCTACGGGGTTTGCCGTGGCAGCGCGAATCGACCGCGCCATCGCATTCATGCCGTTGGAAGCTTCACGGGTATTGGCGCCGAGCGCCGACGCCGAGCCGAGCGCCCGCGTCGCGCTCACGTAGAGTCCCGAGATCATGACCAGAGTCACGCTGAGCAACACCATCGACACGAGCAGTTCCACGAGAGACAAGCCGGTCTGATCGGTGCGAATTGTGCGCCAGCGCATCACGGGGTCACCACCCGGCGCGGATCGAGTGTGAGAACGGCGCCCGCACTCCCCCGGGTTTGCACTGTCACGCTCGCGGCGACGACCGGAACGATTTGTGCGCCGCTCGTCACTCCGGAGAACAGCGCGAACGAGCCAAACGGCAGACCGAGCTGCGCCGTAGCCCCGACCGGAAGTGGCCCGAAGGTGTACGTGGTGCCCAGAGCGCAGCCGGGGTCACCGGGCACTGCCCCCTCGGGTTGGGACACGGCCCGGAGATACTGCCCGGCCAGGCCAGTGATGGTGAAGACACCGAGCGGCACATTCACGCTGGCCGCACCGCCGGGTAAGGTCGCTACCGAAACCGCAGCCGTGCCGATCGCGCCGTCCGCGGCCGGAGTGGTCCAGGCTGCTGGATCGACCGAGACACAGCCCTGCGTTGCCGGCGTGGCAGGAATGATCGAAGTGGGCGCTACATAGATGCCGGCGAACACCTGATAGCCGGAAGCGAACGGGTGCAGCCGAAAGGTCTGGGTGGTCGCGACGCTGGCATTCAGTGGCGTGTAGGCAGCATAGTTGCTGCGCCAGGTGGTGTACAGGTCGCTGGGCAACAGCGTCGTTCCGGTGGTGACATTGGTGGCGTAGTGGGCCGTGAGCGTTCCGGCGAGGTCATAGGCGAACGAAACGGATGCCGCGGTTCCGGCCGCGACGCCCACCGTCTTCACCGGGGTGGTCGCCTGGTTCTTGTCCACATAGTTGGGGCGGGAAGCGCTGACGTTGTAGGTGCCGGGCTTGACCTTGAGCAGGTAACTGCACCCCTGGGCATCCGTTGCAGGCGGAGCAACGGACAGGGTTTGGGCCCCGTTGGGTACCGCGTTCGGCACGGCCGAGATGGACACCCCGCCGGCGCCACCGCCGCCGGCGGTGAGCACCGACACGAGGATGGTGCCGAGGGTGGGATCGTTGATGCGGCTGCCGGGGGCGAGCGCGCTATCGGCGCGCACGAGCGGGGTCGACGCTCGCATACTGTCCCAGCCGACAGTGACGTTGATGTGGCGGTAGCGCAGCTGGCCACCTCCGGAACCACAGTTACCATCGGCGCCGGTGGACGTCTCCCAGGCTGTGGCCCGGTGCACGGAGAAGGTGGTGCCGTTCTGCACGACCGTGCTGTCGCGGTCGAGCACGCTGAATACGTCGCCGGCCGACCGGGCGAGGTCGATCTCCTGGGCGGCCAGGTTGGTGGCGACTTCGCGGGACCGGGCGTCGTTGCTGAGGTAGAGCGAGGTGACGATGCCGTAACCCGCACCGACGGCGATGATTGCAAAGATCATCATGGCCACGAGAATTTCGATGAGGCTGATGCCTTCGTCTTTTCGGGCAATGCGACGGCCCAGGTGACGGAGCAGGGTGTTCACACGAGCCTCCTTCGCGAGGGTCAAGGTGAGAGAGAACGGCGCGGCCGGGGCGACCCGAAGGCCCACCCCGGCTGACGCCGATTGAGTAACGACACAGTGCTGCCCCAGCGCATGCTGCGGCCGAGCCGACGCATCCGCTTGCGCGGCTTAGAAGGTGCAGGCAGCGGGTGCAGGGGTCGTGGCGTTGTTGTTGGTGATGCCGAGCGAATCGGTCACGTAGTACTCAACCAAGGTCGCACTCGTCGCGCCGATGCAGAAGGTCGAATCCGAGATGTTCACGAAGCTGATCGAACTCGAGTTCACACCCTGGGTGAACCCGGCGGCCGTAATGCCAGTGACGGTCGTGGACAGCGGGTTGGCGGCGGTTGCCGGCAACACGCCGTTCTGTGTCTGCAACGAAATAATCGCGGTCTTGGCGTTGGCCAGGTCGCTCTTCACGCTCGCGTCCTTGGCGTTGTTCTGCACGCCCAGGTAGACCGGAATGGCGATCGCGGCGAGAATTCCGATGATGATCACGACGACGAGCAACTCGATCAGCGTGAACCCTCGCTGGTTCTCGGTGAAGCGTGCGCGGCGCAGGTTGAGGGAAGCAAGCAGGCGAGTAATCATGGTGAGTCCATTCGGGTTGGAAGTGGGTGGTGTGACGCGAGTCGGGTAAGAACTCGTAATGCCGTGCGGTGTTTCTTCCGATCGAGGGTGCGATCGGAGCTTCAGATTACGGGTGAGATTTTCTCGCCCACGACCCACGTTCGCGGGTGATTTGGGTTTTACCCACCCCCACTAGGAACGGCACTCGAACGGGGAGTCGCTGGCGGGCAGGCGCGCCAAACGCCCCCGTCGAGCGAGGGTATTCGCACAGTCAGGACTACTTGATCATGCTGGCGATGCTGAAGATGGGCAGGTAGAGGGCGATGACCATGCCACCAATAACGACACCGAGAAAGGCGATCAGCAGCGGCTCAATCACGGCGGTGAGCTGCTCGGTGGCCGTGTGCACCTCCTGATCGTAGAAGTCGGCGATTTTGTCGAGCATCAGCTCGAGCGTGCCGGCATCCTCTCCCACTGCGATCATCTGGGTGACCATGGCCGGAAAGATCGGATGCTCCAGCAGCAGCTCCGAGACCGACTGTCCGCGGCGCACACCCTCGGCTACCTGGGTGAGGGCGTTCTCGATGGCCCAGTTGCCGCTGGTCTCCCCCACGATCGCGAGGGCGTGCAGAATAGGCACGCCGGCGCCGAGCATGTTGGCGAAGTTGCGGCTGAACCGTGCCACGGAGATCTTCTTCTGCAGTGGGCCGAACACCGGTACTCTCAGCCGCAGGGGGTCGAGTACCCGGCGCACCCGGTCGGTGTGTTTGTTGCGACGCCACCACACGGCGAACGCGATACCGGCAACGAGAGCGATCGGCACGACGTAGATCATCGATCCGGACACGGTGACGAGCAGCTGCGTGGGCAGCGGCAAGGAGCCGCCAAGCCCGGCGAACATATCCTGAAAGATCGGCACGATGAAGATCAGCATGATCATCACGGCGGCGACCGACATGGAGAGCACGATCACCGGGTAGGTCATGGCCGACTTGATGGTGTCGCGCAGCTTGACCTCCGTCTCGAAGTTCGCGGCGATCGAGTTCAAAGCCTGGTCGAGAAAACCGCCGGTCTCGCCGGCCCGCACCATGCTGATCATGATGGGCGGGAAGGCCAGCGGATGCTTCGCGAGCGACTCCGAGATCGACTGCCCGGCCTCGACGTCGTCCCGCACCAGTGCGAGCACCGCCGCGAGCGGTTTGCTCTCGGTCTGCTCGGTGAGAATGCACAGAGCCCGCAGCAGCGACAGCCCGGCCGAGATCATGGTCGCGAACTGCCGACTCAGAATGGCGAGATCCTTCAGGCGCACCCCGCGTGAGAAGCCCGGCAGCGCTATGGAGCGCGCCATACCGGTGGCGGGCGGAGATTCCACGATCGAGATCGGCGCGATGCCCTGCGAGTTCAGTCGCGCGGCCACCTGACCCGAGTTCTGCGCGTCGACTCGTCCCTTGACGTTCCTGCCCCTCGTGTCGCGACCGGTGTAACTGAAAACCAGTGTGGCCGACATCAGTTCACCGCGCGGGCGAACCCGACGTTGTTGTCGGCGTCGTGGTCGGAATCGTACCCGGCGCCGACCGCAGCGAAGGTAAAGACCCCGGCCGCCGGTTCGGTGCGGTGGATGAGCAGTTCCAGTCCGGCAATATCGTGGGCCTTGGCCAGCGCGGCAGCGCGGGTGATCTGTCCCGTGTTGACCAGTTCAGCGAGGTGCTGGTCCATGGTGTGCATGCCGCGCTCCCGACCGGTTTGCATCATCGACTCGATCTGGTGCGTTTTGCCCTCGCGAATGAGGTTGGCGATGGCCGGAGCGGTGACGAGAACCTCGGTCGCCGCAACCCGACCGGCCCCGTTCGCCCATTTCACGAGGATCTGGCAGACCACACCCTGCAGGGTCTGGGCCAGCTGCGCCCGCACCTGGTTCTGCTGGTGCGGCGGAAAGACGTCGATGATACGGTCGATGGTTTGCGCCGCGCTCTGCGTGTGCAGCGTCGCGAACACGAGGTGACCGGTCTCGGCCGCGGTCAGCGCTACCTGGATCGTCTCGAGATCGCGCAGTTCACCAATAAGAATCACGTCGGGGTCCTGCCGCAGCACGTGCTTCAAAGCGGATGCGAAACTCGCCGTGTCGTGCCCCACCTCGCGTTGGGTGACCAGGGACTTCTTGTGGGCGTGCAAAAACTCGATCGGGTCTTCGACGGTGACGATATGGTCGGCCCTCGTGCTGTTCACGAGGTCGACGAGGGCTGCCAGCGTTGTGGATTTTCCCGAGCCGGTTGGCCCGGCTACGAGCACCAGCCCGCGAGGCAGCCCGGCGAATGCCGACACCGATTGCGGGATTCCCAGGGCTTTGAGGTCTTTGATCTCGTGCGGAATGAGTCGAAAGACCGCACCAACGGCGCCGCGCTGCTGGTGCACGTTGACCCGAAATCGACTGGACACACCGGTGACCGCGGCATCCTCCAGCGTGTAGGCGAAATCGAGTTCATGGTCGCGATCGAAGATGACCTGCTGGGCCCGGGTGAGAATGCTGCGGATGGCCCGGTCTGCTTTCAGGCTCGACCAGGCTGGGCCGGCGCCTACCGGGCCGAGATCGCCGTCGCGGCGAATGCTCGGCGGAGCGGCGACAGAGACGTGCAGGTCGGACGCCTGCCGCAGCACCACCTCATGGAGGGCCTCGATCAGGTCGACGTCGGGTACGCCGAGCACATCGGGTACCGCCGGGTCGACACCGCGCGGAATCCAGTTGCCGGGACCGCTACGGGGGGCCACGCGCGTGCGCCGACGCTTGGTGGGCAGCACACGGATTTCGTCGTGATGGGTGGCGCTCACTGCGACGCTCGCCGATACCGGGGTGAAGCTCGCGAGCTCGCCGCGCATGCGGGTGTCGTTTGGCGACAGGGAGGTTTTCGGGTCGTCCATGAGCGATTCCTTCTCGGAGCAAGCGTGTCGGGTACTGATTGCCGCGAACAGGCACGGCCGTTCGGGTACGCGACCACTCGCCCACGTTGCGACGAACGGTCGTTGCAGGCCTCGCGAGAATGGAGTCAGGGTAAGTCTTGTTCGCGGGAGGTCTACGCCACGCGCAACGTTATTGAAGCTCGTTTCGCGGCGGTAGCCCGCGATCTGGGGGTGTGCCGCTTAGTGCTCGAGCGCCACACCATCTGGATCCAGCAGAACGTAGATCGTGCCGAGAACGGTCATATCGTTCACGATCTCTCCCGCACCGGTATCGGTCGTCACCGAGGAAATCGCGATGCTGCGCTGGCCGTGCTGAAGGCCGGCCACGAAATCGAAGAGATTACTGTGGGCACCGGCGATCGTCAGTGCAACGGTTATAGCCAGATAGTTGTCCGGGGTCAGTGCCGACGATGTATCGGGAACAGCGGATGCGACAGCTGCGGAATCCGCTCCCGTGCCTGACGCCGCTAGAGCGCTCCGGTCGGCTGCCGGTTCCGCGACGGGCTGGAAGGCAACGGCATCGCTGATAACCAGCGAATTCAGTGTCACGCTGTTCTGGCGGGCAATAACTTCCAGCTCATCCAGAAAATCGGGAATGCCGGCATCTATCGGGACCCCGCTCTGCAGGGTGGCGAGATAGGTGCGAAGTTCCGCGATTCCGGCAAAGTCCTGTTTTAGAACGATCAGATCGGCCTCGTGCTCTGCATATTTCGCCAGTATGACCTCACGTTGCGCCGTTGTGGCCTGAATCTCGTCCAATTTTGGCGCGATCCCCAGCATCCCGCCGAGAACCACCGCCGTGCCGATGATCAAGATCAGCACGGCACCGAATAGTCTGTTGCGCGTCATGGCGTCACTGTCCCCCAGCGATGCGATTTGACCGCGCATCTTTATTGATATTGATGACCAGTTCGACGACGTACTGGCCGGTTTCCGTGCGGGTCACCGAACCGGGGTGGGCATCCGCGTAGCCGGGAAGCGTGCGCAGGTTCGTCAACCACATAGGAACAGCGGGCAAGGTCGGACTGGTGAGACTGAGCGTCAGGCTGGCAACACGCGGGTTGTACAGGGGAACGCTGCTCTGCTCATATTCCGCCCACGGCGTGCCGGATCCGACGGTAATCGCCTGGATGGTGACATCAGAGGGCAGACTTGCTCGGACGGCCCCCAGGTAAGCACGCCAATCGACCTCGGTGGCAGCAGCCAGCTGCCGCGCCGCCGTTGTCAGGTCGATTTGATTCTGCACAGTCCGTACCTCCGAATATTTTGCAGACTCCAGCAGCAATTCAGTGGTACGGGCCTCGGATGCGTCGAGCCGGGACTGTGCCCGCCCCGCCTCGAGGGACACGGCTGCGACGGCGGCAATAACGATCAGCACGATGCCGGCCGCAACGATCGACATGATTCGGCGGAGCAGCCGGCCCTGACGGGCGGCCTTGAGTTCGGAGGGCAGCAGGTCTGCGCGTGGCTCCCCGCCGAGGATCAGCTCGTGGCCATCCGTTGTGCGTTTCATGCTTTACTCCCGAGAGCGAGGCCGAGCGCAGCAACGAACGTGCACTGGGAGTTTTCGAGATATTCCTGGCTGACATCGGGACCGAGCTCGAGTGCGCCGTACGGTTGCGCCGAAACCACCGGAAAACGGGTCAGCTCGCTGAGCGCAGCACCGAACCCTTCGAGCCGCGCGCCCCCACCCATCAGCACGATGCGGCCGATGGGTAGCTCCGGACGACTGTTCGTGAAGTAGGCAATGGTGTTGCGCAGGCTTTCCAGCAGTTCCGAGGTGATCTCCCGAATGATGGTGGCGGCTATTTCATCTTCTGGTGCAACGTCATCCAGAAGGCCCAGCCGCGTCTTGAGCAACTCCGCCGCCTCTTCGTCAAGGCCGAGGCGCACACGCAGCGCCTTGGTGAACTCATTGCCGCCGGAAGGAATCACCCGCACGAACTGCGGCACGGCATTCGACGAGATCAGTACGCTCGACGAACCGCCACCGATATCAATCTGCACGATCACCTCGGGAGTGGTCACCGCACGATGGATGGCACGACTGCGAGCGAATGACATGATGTCAACGGTGACGGTGTGCAGTCCGGCGAGCCTGGCGGCCTTGATATGCGACTGCACGACTCCTTTCATGGCTGCGATCAGCAGCCCGGAAATTTGCGGGCCAGACTCTCCCTCAATGTCGACCTCGGCAATAGGGTAGAAGTCGAGCAATGCCTCCGCGGTGGGAAACGACAGCAGGTCCTGCACCTGAAACGGCAGCGACTCACGAATGCGGCGCAGCGACATCTTGGGCACGGTCAGGTTGCGCACGACCATGCGGTGGTAGCCCATACCGAGCACGACGTCCTTGGTCGTGAAACCGCCGCTCGACCACATCCGTTTCAGCGCCGCGGCGACGACAGCCGGTTCGAGTACCTCACCACGACTGACCGCGCCAAAAGGCAGCGGCTCTTCATAGCAGCGCACGAGCACGGGATGATCC
Source organism: Cryobacterium sp. Y57 (assembly GCF_002929505.1). GTDB lineage: Bacteria > Actinomycetota > Actinomycetes > Actinomycetales > Microbacteriaceae > Cryobacterium. The sequence continues at coordinate 9,403 of NZ_PJJL01000069.1, read as the reverse complement.
GTTTCGGCATCCCGCATCTCTACGGCGCGCACGGCGGTAGTGCCGATGTCGAGTCCGACCACACGAGTAGTCATTTGTTTCCCCCAGTGAGAATTTGATGTGTAAGCGGTGGTCGAGGAGTGGGCCTGGCGATGACAATTGCCAATTACGCGAGGCCGTACAGCGTGAGGTAGCCGATCGCTATCTGGTCACCGAAAAAGACGCCAAGCCAGGCCGCCAGGAGCATCCACGGACCGAACGGGATACCACTGCGGCGCTTGGCCTTGCGGGTGGCGAGCAGAAGAAGCCCGAACACGCCGCCGAGCAGAAAGGCGCCGAACGCCCCCACGATCAGGGGCCCCCACCCCAGATAGCCGAGGTATAAGCCGAGGAGCCCGGCAAGTTTGACATCACCGAGCCCCATGCCGCCGGGACTGATCAGCGCCAGGGCCAGGTAAAGACCGAATAATGCCGCAACCCCAATGAAGGCGGTCAGCACCCGACCCGGTTCGCCCGCCACGAGGGCAGCAGCAGTGAGCAACACGGCGGCGACCGGATAAGCCGGCAGCAGAATCTTGTTCGGCAAGGTGTGAGTGTCGAAGTCGATCATGGCCAGGGCAACGCTGATCGCCGCCAGGTAAAGGAACGCCACGAGCAGGATGAGCTGAATCGCGAGGGTGTTGTCGTTGGTAGTGACACCCGCCCAGCCAAAATCATCGATCGAGAACACCCAGACGGCGACGACCGCGAAGACAACCCCGGTGCCGAGTTCCACCATCGGGTAACGGGGCGAAATCGGCGCCTGGCAGTCGCGACATTTACCGCGCAGCACCAGCCAGCTCAGAACCGGAATGTTGTCGTACGGCCGAATGCGCGCGCCGCAGCTGCTGCACGAACTCGGCGGGGAGACGATGGAGCGGCCAGCCGGTATGCGGTAGATCACCACGTTCAAAAATGACCCGATGAGGGCTCCCAGGATGCCGAATACCCCCGCGATAGTGCTATCCATTCAGGTCTCGAATCGAAACGCGTGCGCCGAGGTGTGCAATCGATTCGCCCGTGTCCGGTGTCGTTCCCGTGGACAGGTCGACTCCGGGGATACCCACTGGCGCATAGTGCAGCGTCGCTGTGCCGGCCATGCCGACGGTGCCACCGTAGAGCTGGCCGCGCCACTGCGCCGAAAACCCGAGGTCGATCGAGCACGGCGTGTAGAGCATGGCCGTCACGGGGGCCTGCACGATGAAGACATGTGTAATGTCCGAGTAGTCGCTGGGATTCCGGCACGTGGGCGATCCGTCAGCCGTCTCATCGGGCGAGATCAGCCATAGTTTGCGAGACGTGGCTCCCGACGCATCGATCTGCGTTTCGAGGCCGATTTCGAATCGATCCGCAAAAATCGCCAGGTCCTGGGGCAGGCTCAGGGTCACGTTATTCTCCTTCAGGAAAACGCCCTGAGGGCACTCGCGGGCGTCGATGATTCCCGGACCCGTGAATAAGTTTGCGACTGTTTGTATGTCTGCGAGCCTACAGCCATGGTTCATTGTCGCCACCTGGAACCCGGGCCAATCGGTCAGGTCATAGTTGACATCGACCCAGTCGGGCACAAATGGTGCCGGAGCCGGTGCTGAACCCGCTCCGGGACCGACCGCGACCACTGTCGTGCCGCCGGTGATAACGCCGGGCCCGCTGTTGGCGAGAGACTGAGTCGTCAGGTGACCGGTGATCACGTTCGTGCTGTGGCCGATGGTCGTCTCGCCGGCGGACCAGGCGTCGTTGTCGATTTTTGCGCTGTTGATCATGCTCAGTGAACCGGCCGTGACCGAACCCTTGATCCACGCAGAAGATTTCAGCACCGTCGCCCCCGTGGTCCAAATACTCCCGTGGATGATCGTGTCGTCGATGAACTCTGCGCTCGGCGCCACGACGTTGCCGCGCACCTGAGCTAAATCGTGCAGGGCGACAGGTTCGGTGGCCCAGACGTCGCCGACGATCGTGCAGGTTGCCCCGACTGCGAGCCCTCCGTCCGCGATCACGAGATCGGCGTTGAGAATGCTGGTATCAGCCCTGTGGGTACTGTCACAGGAAACGTTGTCGTGGCGCACCTGCACCACCGGCTCAGACCCGTCGACGGAATTCAACTGGCTCGAGCCCGCGAACGTTCCGAACTTGTGGGAGTAGAGGGCGGAGCCTGCGCCGGGAGTGTCGGTGTCAGCCGGCACGTAGGCGTAGATCGCTTCGACCGTGCGCGCGTCGCCGGTGGTATTGCCCCCGACACCGATATCGACAGCTTCTCCGGTCGCTAGAATTTTGACCCGGACTGCTGCCGATGATGGGCACGCGTTGAACCAGGTGTCAGAGGTGGCACTGGTGGAGTACGAGACCAACACCGTCGAAGCCGGGCTGATGGTGCTCCAGCTCGCCACCGTGCAGGTGTTGTTGGTCAACTTGAGAAGGGCATCGTCGATGCCCGCTTCCGCCGCCGATTGCGCCTGCACTCCGGCGCGGGTCGCGCTGCTGACACCGAGTGAGTTCATGGTGGAACCAGCAATGGCGACGGTGGCCACTGCCGCCACGGCCATGAGCCCGATCACGGCGAGCATGCTGCTTCCACGCTCGCCAGCCAGGAAAAGGTAGGTCTTGCGAACTAGAAACATGTGGGCTCCATGGAGGGTACCGCGCCCTGGCGGCTCGTGACTTTGGTCGACATCAGCGCCGGGCTGCTGTCCCCACCGGCGTTGATTGTGAAGTTGACGGTGACGGCCCGGCGGTCGGCAGTGACATCGGGGTTGAAGACGGGTTGGGCAGACGCCGCAGACAAGCCGGTACCCAGCAGGGTCCAGCCCGTCATGTCATTGGTGAGGGCGTCCGGCGTGGGGGCAACGAAGGTTTGCGGAGCCGCTGCGCGCCGGTAGAACATGGCGCCGCCGTTGGACTCGGTGTAGAACCAAGCCTGGCAAATCCGCGCGGTCGCCAGGGCTGCCGGATCGCTGCTCACAGCTGTGATCACAAAGAGCTGGTCATCGTTATCGGGATTCGCGCTGTCGGTGACCTGAAGCGCCGTGGCATTGCGCACACCGGAGTGTACCGACGTGGAGATCAGCTGACTGACGGCATTTGCGTCTGCGCTCTCCAGCACCTTGGCTTTAGACGTCAGGGTGTTGAGCAGCATGCCGCCCACGATGGTCACAATGATCACGAGCAGGCTCGAATAGATGAGCAGTTCAATGAGGCTGTAACCGCCTTCACCGCGCTGTCGCCGCTGGTTCGACCCGGTGCCCGACGCGACATCGCGCTGGTGGTGACGTGCTCTCGCAAACATGCCGAGGCCTAACCATTCACGAAAATGCTCGTGGTCGCTTCGGCCAGAATTTCCCTGGTCGAAACCTCAGTAACGAAGACGTGCACCGGTACTGTAGCCGGGTAGGTGAGCGGGCAGGTGATTGGATCGAAGCTGGGCTGTAGGGCACGACCGTCGGGGTCGAAGGCGGCCGGCGGCGTGGCAGCATGCGAGCGGAGCGGCGCGCAGGTCGTGCCGATGGAACGGATGTTCTCCATCTGAGTGGCGACGAGCTGGGTGGCCGAGGCGAGGGTGGTATTGGAGACCGAGACACGCAACGACGTGACGAGCATCGGCAGAAAGGCGATGGCGAGCAGGGAGAGCAACAGCATCGACACGACGATCTCGATCATGCCAAAGCCTGCCTCACCGGTTCGAGAATTAGTCACGGAGCGGTGTCCGACTCGCACTAGTTCCCTTTCACTACGGGCGATTTTCGACCACCGGTGGGGCGTCTGGGACGCCCCACCGGTGAAAGGACGGTGAGGCAGTGTTACCCCGCAACGTCGGACGACGCGGCGACAGGCACCGGACCTTCTATCGCAGCACCCTTTTCGGTGATGTAGTGATCGTGATCGAGGTCGGTCATCGGACCCCAGGTACCGGTAATGATGAAACTCGTCGAAGAAGTTACCTCCATGGCGACTGAAATTTCTCCGCTCGCGGTGTACGCGGTGAGGCCACTCGGAAAGCCGGTTTCAAGGGTGGAGAGCTCGGTTCCTTCAACCAGTTCCGCGACAACGGCCGTCTTCGCGTTAGTGATAGCGGCTGCCACAGCGCTGTCCTTGGCCTTGTCCTGCTGGCCCAGGTAGATCGGGATGGCGATCGCGGCGAGAACGCCGAGAATAAGTACCACCACGAGAAGCTCGATGAGCGTGAAGCCCTTCTCCTTCTCGCCGAGGGTCGTGCGCTTATTGACCAGGGCTGATGTGAAGAAGCGGTTCATAGGTGTGTCCTTTGCGTTGTTCAGCAGGGAGCAATGCAGTGGCTTGCCCGTTTTCAAGCCTAAGTTGGCCACCCCGGTGAACCGTTGTTTTTTCAGCGGTCGGACTACCCCCAGTGGGAGTGCAGCCTAAACGGGGGTTGTGACTCCTGGCGGCTATTTGACGTAGTCGAAAACGCTGAACATGGGCAGGTAGAGCGCCACGACCATGCCCCCGATAATCACGCCAATGACGGCAATCATGAGTGGCTCGATGAGCGCGGTGAGCTGCTCAGTGGTCGACTGCACTTCCTGGTCGTAGAAATCGGCGATCTTGGTGAGCATCTGCTCGAGCGCACCGGCCTCCTCTCCCACGGCGATCATCTGCGTGACCATGGCTGGAAAAATCGGCTCGAGGGCGAGCGGTGTTGCGATGGAGCGGCCCTGGCTCACCGATTCCTGCACCTTGCCGAGGGCAGACTCGATGACGTAGTTACCCGAGGTCTCGCCGACGATCTTGAGCGAGTGCAGTATCGGCACGCCCGCGCCGATCATGGTCGCGAAGTTGCGGCTGAACCGTGCAATGGCAAGCTTGGTGAGCAGTAGGCCGAACACGGGCAGCTTGAGCTTGAACGGGTCGACCACGCGGCGCACGGCCAGGCTGTGCTTGTTCTTACGCCACCACACCGAGAAAACAATGACGGCAATGAGTAGTACCGGGGCCACCCAGATCATGCCGTCGGAGAGCACGACGAGCACCTGCGTGGCCGGGGGCAGATCGCCGCCGAGACCCTGGAACATCTTCTCGAAACCGGGAACGATGAAGATGAGCATCCCCACCACGGCGAGAAGCGCCATGACCAGCACGATCACCGGGTAGGCGAGCGCGCTTTTGATCGTGTCGCGCAGTTTCACCTCGGACTCGAAGTTGTCGGCGATGGAGTTGAGGGCATCTTCGAGAAAACCCCCGATCTCCCCCGCGCGCACCAGGTTGATCATAATCGGGGGAAACACCACGTCATGCTTATCGAAGGCCTCTGAGAGGGACACGCCGGTCTCGACGTCGCCGCGAATGACTGCGAGCACCTGGGCGAGCTGCTTATTCTCGGTCTGCCCCGAGAGAATGTTCAGTGTGCGCAAAAGCGACAGCCCGGCCTGGGTCATGGTCGCCATCTGACGGCTCATCACAGCGAGGTCGGTCAGGCCGATGGGCTTCTGAAACCCCGGAATGCTCAGATCTGCGTGGAGTCTCGTGAGCTTGCGGGCCGGCGCGATTGTAATGGGCGAGAGTCCCATAGTGCGCAATTGGGAAAGCGCTGCCCGCTCCGACGCCGCATCCAGACGGCCTTTGACCACGCGGTCGCGGGAGTCCCGACTGGTGTAGCTGAAAGAGGTTTCGATGGACATCTAACGCCTCCCAGGCGAAAACGAATCGTTGAAGTCAATTTCGCCAGTGCTTAGGCGGCCCACCGGAACATCTGTCGGATCAATCCGGTGCACGAGCTGCCTGAGCACCTCGACGTCCATTGCCTTCTCCTCGGCGGCCTCACGGGTGATCTGGCCGGCGTCGACGAGTTCGGCCAGGTGCTGGTCCATGGTGTGCATGCCCAGCGATCGACCCGACTGTAGCGCCGAAGCTATCTGGTGCGTTTTGCCTTCTCTCACGAGGTTTGCGATGGCTGCCGTGGTCACCAGAATTTCAGTCGCGACCACGCGTCCGCCGCCGATCTTGCGTACGAGCGTCTGGCAGACCACCCCGCGCAGGGTCGCTGCTAACTGCGCGCGCACTTGCGCCTGCTGATGCGGCGGAAAAACGTCGATCACGCGGTCGATGGTCTGGGCGGCATCCTGAGTATGCAGGGTGGATAAAACGAGGTGGCCGGTCTCAGCGGCCGTTAAAGCGACCGAGATCGTCTCGAGATCACGCAGCTCGCCGATCAATATGACGTTGGGGTCCTGGCGCAGCACGTGCTTCAGAGCGGATGCGAAGCTGTGCGTATCCTGCCCGACCTCACGCTGGCTGATCATCGCTTTCTTGCCCTCGTGAATGAACTCGATCGGGTCCTCCACCGTCACGATGTGGTCATCCCGGGTGCGATTCACCAGGTCAACCATTGCGGCCAGGGTCGTGGTCTTGCCGGAGCCGGTGGGACCGGTGACCAGCACAAGGCCGCGCGGGAGGTGCGCAAACCGTGCAACAGATTCGGGAATGCCCAGCTCGGCCAACGATTTGATCTCATTCGGAATGAGACGAAAAGCGCCACCGACCGTGTTGCGCTGCTGGTAGAAGTTGACCCGAAAGCGGGTGTACCCCACCGTGTGGGCGAAGTCGAGCTCGAGTTCTTGATCGAATTCCTCCCGCTGCTCGGGCGAGAGAATGCTCCTCAGGGCGGAGGCGACTTTCTCGGGCGACCAACGATCCCACCCGGGAATCGGCCGCAGGGAACCGTCAACGCGCATGCTGGGCGGTGCACCGCCAGAAATATGCAAGTCGCTCGCTCCCTCGTTCAACACGAGTCGCAGTGCCGTGAGCAGATCGGGATCGGGCATCGGTGTGCTGAATTGTGCCGATGATTCGGACCGCATCAGCTTCCTGGCACGGATATCAACGGTAGAGACGGGCGCGGCAGCGGCCGGCTCCCCATATTCGATGTGATCGGATTCCTGCACGGCATAACCGAAGTCAGGCGACCTCACTGAGGTACCTGCGCGGTCCGTCGGTGACAAACCGGGCCATCCCAGGCGCTAGGAAACCACACGGAGCACCTCGTCGATCGAGGTCAGCCCGAGGGCGACCTTGGCCCAGCCATCTTCACGCATGGTGATCATTCCCTGCTTGCGTGCCGCGGCTGCGATCTGCGCGCTCGAGGCGCGTGCCACGGTCAGCCGCTCGATTTCTTCGGACACCGTCATGACCTCGTGAATGCCGAGTCGTCCGCGGTAGCCCGTCTGCGAGCAGCTGGCGCACCCGGCGGGCTTATAGATGATGGTGCCTGTTATGGTGGGATCGATGGCCGGACCGATCTCCGGCATGACCGTAGAACGGTTCGAGACGTAACCCACCGTCGGATTGACCACAAAACCCAAAAAGGCCAGGTCGGTGCGATCGTCGGGTACCTTGCAACGGTCGCACAGGCGCCGGGCCAGCCGCTGCGCCACAACGCAGTCCAATGCCGAACCCACCAGAAACGGCTCGATACCCATCTCGATCAGCCGGGTCATGGCGCTTGGCGCGTCATTGGTGTGCAGGGTCGACAGCACGAGGTGACCGGTGAGCGAGGCCTCAATGGCGATCTTTGCGGTCTCCTGGTCTCGAATCTCACCGAGTAGCACGACGTCGGGGTCTGCCCGCAGAATGGAACGCAGAGCGACGGCGAAGGTGAGGCCCGCCTTGCGGTTCACCTGCACCTGGTTGACCCCGTGCATGCGGTATTCGACCGGGTCCTCGACGGTGATCACATTGATCTCCGGCCGGTTGATAGCGTGCAGTGTCGTGTAGAGGGTGGTCGACTTGCCCGAACCGGTCGGCCCGGTGACCAGAATCATGCCGTAGGGCTTGGTGTACGCCATCTCGTACTCGTTGAAGTTATCGGTGAGCAGGTTGAGGCCCTCCATACTCATCGACGAGGTTGCGTTGTCAAGAATTCGCAGAACGACCTTTTCACCCCAGACCGTGGGCAGAATGGCCACACGCAGGTCGACCGTACGACCGTTGTGGTGCACGGACATGCGGCCATCCTGAGGTTTGCGGCGCTCGGCGATATCGAGGTCGCTCATGATCTTGATGCGCGAGGTGACGCCGCCGGCGATGGTTGACGGTGCCTTCTGCATCTCGTGCAGCACACCGTCGATGCGGTAGCGTACGCGCACGTCGTTCTCGCCGGGTTCAATGTGAACATCCGACGCTTTGTCCTGAATCGCCTGACTGACCAACAGGTTGACGAAGCGCACGATCGGTGCTGCGTCATCCGTTTCGGCCGGTGTCGTCGTGTCGTCGGGCTCCTCACTGTCGGCCGTGAGGGTGGTGCTGAGGTCGATCAGCTCGTTGTCGGCACGATGGTAGCGGGCGATGGCCGCTTGCAGATCAGACGGCTCGACGACGACCGGGCTGACCCGCATGCGGGCAGCCTCCCGCACGTCGTCCACGGCGAACACGTCGCCGGGGTTGACCATGGCCACCACGAGACGACCGTCTTCGAAGCCGATGGGCAGCACGTTGGCCCGGCGGCAGACGGCGGCCGGCACTTTGGCTACGGCCAGCCGGTCAACGGGATAGTCCAGCAGCTCGACAAACGGCAGGTTTTTCTGCTCGGCACGCGCCTTGGCGAACTGTAGCTCGGTGATCGTGCCCACCTCGACCAGGTTGCGCACCATAGCTTCGTCAGCGCGGTCGTTCAACCGCACGGTGTCGAGCCGCTCGGTTGGGAGCAAACCGTGCACGATTAAAATTTCGGTCAGGCTGGTCACGTATGCGCGGCTCCCCCGTGGTTCTCAGTCAGCTCAATGTGCCACCGAAGAGGCACACCGCAGTCGCGGCACGACACTGACTCTTTACGTTATCGCGGTGGGCGACGGCTGAACCCGTTCCCACCGATGGGAACGCCCCCTATAGCGGACCCAATTCAGGGGTAACTTTGCCCATGATGAATCCCGTTCGTCCACCCCCGTTGCGGTGCATCTCGCGAGAGCGGGTAAATCGGTGCCTCCTGAAACAACCATTTTTCTGCACTTGTAAATGAGAAGAAACTTTTGATTTGACATCACTTTTATGCTGAGATTTACTCGCTTTAATGGTCGATTCGGGCTATAATTGTGGGTGAAGGAGGCACTGACGCCATGACCCTCACCGCTCCGCCCGCTGCAACTGGCTCCGCGCCGGAACCCGAGGGTTCTCGGGTTGCGGCCGTTGCAAAGGCTGGTGCGATTTTGGCTGTGGCGTTTGACGGGGTGCGGTTTGGTCTTCTGGATGATGCTGAAGCCGTCGCGGTACTGGTGGCGTTGGAAGAACTGGGTCGCAAGGTTGATGGTGTCACGCTACGAGCCACCACCGACATTGGCGTGCGCGCCGAAACCGACCTCGGTAACGGGTCCCTCGCCTACCAGAACGGATGCCGTAACCGGGTTGAATTCATCACCCAGCTCGCCGGTATCTCCAGCCGTGAAGC
>NZ_PJJL01000027.1 GCF_002929505.1 Cryobacterium sp. Y57 | reverse complement strand
CCCTGCTGGCGATGACCCCGGTGGTCGACGTCATCTTGCTCGTGGTCACGGCAATGGACCTGATTTCCGGCGCGACGGCGACCGTCTTCCATGGTCTCGCTGCAATCTACCTAGGCTTCTCCGTGGCTTACGGGCACAAAATGATCACGTGGGCCGACCGCCATTTCGCCTATCGATTCGCGGATGGGCGGCAGCCGATCAAACGCGACGGGTGGACCTATGCGCTCGAGTGTTGGAAAGACGTCGCGCGCACAGCGCTGGCTGTGGCCGTAGCGCTGGGGACCATCTGGCTGTTAACCGTCATCGTCGATAACCAAGCCAGAACCAGCGCGCTCACCGACCTCACCAGCGTTTTCCTCCTCATTATTGTGATCGAAGTGCTGTGGGCTCTCGGCTATACCGTCTGGCCGAAGAAGGTCCCGTCATCTAGTCAGCGGGTCGACGAGCACCCGAAGGCATGACGCTGCCGACAGCACCCCTGGGGAACGATCGACAAACTGTGACCATGCGCGGTCGAGTCCTCATCTGGTCAGCTGGGGTGATCGGTGTGCTTGCACTGATCGTCTTACTAACCGTCTCGCCCGGCGGGATTCGTCAATCCTCGGACCCTGGCTCACCGATCACCCCCCCCTGTGGGTCGTACTCCTGCCTCCACTTGTCGCAATTGCCCTGATCCGTGCCCTACCGTGGACGACTCCAGCGCTCGAACCCCTCTTCTCGAATACCCGAACGATTCGACGCAACGTCCTGACGCTTTTGATCTGCGCGGCCCTATTTCCCTTGATCATCGGCATCACGGGCATTGAGGGCTCAGCCTGGTACTTCCTAGCCAAAATCATCCTTCTGGTCGGGATACCCGCAGCACTTGTGTGGACATCTCGCCGCAATATCCAGATTGCCCATCCCCGTATGGCCTGGCAGTGGTGGGCCCCGATTGTTGTCATTGCTGTATGGACGGTCCTCTCGCAAGCGAGCCCCTGGCTAACGGTCCCCACTTTTCCAGGCGTGGACCTGGCCTACCTGATCATTGCCGCGACGCTGACCGCGCTGACCGCCGGCGTGGGCGAGGAACTGTTCTATCGATACTGGTTGCAGACACGGGCTGAAGTACTCCTCGGACGCTGGGGCGGCATCGTTCTAGCATCCTTTGCGTTCGCGATCATGCACCTGGGAGGAGACAGGCAAGGCAGTGGGCGCTTGGTCGAGATTGCTGCCNGAGGAGACAGGCAAGGCAGTGGGCGCTTGGTCGAGATTGCTGCCGTCATTATCGTCCAAGGCTCCTTCGGCATCATGCTCGGATACCTCTGGTCGAAATATCGGAACCTGTCGCTCATCATCGCCACGCATATTCTGGCCAACGGATACGCAGTCTTCGCGTACCTCATTACGAGTCAGATCTCCGGATAAGAAANCGTCATTATCGTCCAAGGCTCCTTCGGCATCATGCTCGGATACCTCTGGTCGAAATATCGGAACCTGTCGCTCATCATCGCCGCGCATATTCTGGCCAACGGATACGCAGTCTTCGCGTACCTCATTACGAGTCAGATCTCCGGATAAGAAATCCCGTAGAGGGTTCCACTTGCGGGATATACGACGATGGTCCGGTTTGCGCCGTTCGAATGTCGAGTTTGCTGTCAGGAACACACAGGAGTGAACGTTCGTGAATCGTTCGGCGTTGAGCACTTCAGCACGCGAGTGTCAGCCGAATCAATACCGCGTGCGAATAGGATCATCGCGACAGCCAAGACCAACACGACGGCGGCAATTGCAGCTTTCAACATTCGAGGACTCACCCGCCTACTTCCGGTTTGGAAGGGTAGCCGCTCAAGTCTCGCGTCGAAGCGCAACGGTTCCCAGATAGGCAAGCGCTGCTGTCCCGCAGGTTACGAGGAGATCGATCAGGAACGCCGCATCAACGCCGAACCCGCCACTGAAGCTGATGACTCCGTTCCCGACAACCGCCAGCAGCACGAGGGCGACATACGACAGTGAGACGAGCCAGCCCGCCGGTGAGCGTACGACGGACATGAGGATTACCGCCGCCAACGGTGCGAGCATCATCCCGCCGAAAAGCAGAGCGGGTGCCACCCTGACGTCACGGCCCGGGCACGGGGCCACGAGGTTGCACATCGTGGGGAATCCTTGCGCCATCCAGAAGACCAGCCAGGTGACGACCACAATGGCCACGGCTGGGAGCACTAATCCGAGGCGCGTTTTCATCCGAATATTGGAAGTCATGTCACGAGTGTCGCATTGAAGCGCGCCGAATGAAGCAACACAGAATCGTATAATAACAACTCGTTACCGCGCGGGGCGGGTGGGTAACCCCCGAGTCCGAGTCCAATCAGAGCGGTCGAGCGCTTCAGACGCCACAAGCGTCGCGGTCGTGATGTGATGGCTCAACATCGCGAGGAGAAATCGGCGTTCCGTAGGGGGTTCGGCTTCCGGGCCGTGTGAGACCCTTCCATTTTATGAAGTCAGCGCGATGAACGTGCGGACGTATGACATTCCTACCCGCCGTTGTTCGTGTGTGATTGAATTGGTGTAGTCAGGCACGACTGCCTGGGTTGCCTTGTTCGACATTCAGGGCGTAACAGCGAATGCCTTCGACTACGTTCGTGTATCAAGTACACGAACAGTATTGTGCTGTTAGGCGTGGTCGGTGGATCATGAGTGCATGAACCAGAAATGCACTGCAGGTCGTTTAATCGGAGCGATCGCTGTCGCGATACTTCTGGCTGGATGTCAGCAGACCGGACCCGAAAATGGGAACGGTATAGGCGATCCAGATGCTGTCCAGTCTGGAGAGACCGCGACCTGGCGAATTAGTAATCCCACTAATCTGGGCCGGGACAGCACTAATATCGAGGTCGTCGTTACCCGGCTCAGCTGCTCCTCCGGTGTTACCGGCGCGACCCTAGCCCCTGTCGTGACATACAAGTCAGAACAAATCACGATCCGGATTGACGTTGAACCTTTCGGCGGCGACGCGGCTGATTGCCAAGACAATGATGCCGTCCCTGTAACCGTCCAACTCGACCAACCACTCGGGGAACGCACACTGATCGACGGCGGATGCCAACGCATCGATGCCGCCGATACCGCCGCTTGCGAATCCGACCTGCGTTGGCCAGCGTGACGCCAATCAAGCACAGCGGTTCAATTTTCTCGCAATACGTCCCATAACCTTGGAACAGCGAATTCCTCTGGATCACAGACCTAACGCTGCGCCCACAGAAGCAGTTTCACGTCCACTACGAAGATTTGGCGTCCCGTAAGGGGTTCCGCTCGCGGTACGGGCCCAACTGGGCTAGTCGCGTGGTTTAGTCTCCATGAACTGAAAAGGATATTGGGAGCACATCAACCCGAATGGCGACTACACCTGGAACAAACCCCGCCACCCCGTCGACGGAAACAGCGATGACTTCGCCGACCCTCGGCGTGTTACATATTCTGTTTCGTAAGCCGCCCCCTTGTACGGGACGAAACGTGGCCACCGCGGTGTTCTTCTTTAGATGGCCTACTTCTTTAGGTCTTCGTCATTTGTGTCCGCAAGTAGCAGATCCATCTGCAGATTCTTGGCCAGAGTATAAGCGCGGAGTGCTTGGGTTGCAACGAGTATCAATCGCCCAAGCAAAGCTAAAAGCACGAAGCAGACGATATATGCTGCGACTATTCCGGCCATTGCGGCGACGCCGTAAAAATTGTATGAATACATAATTCAACGCTAGTTGATAACGGCTTCCGAAATTTCAAGCCTGATGAATACTATTTTTTGCCCGGACTCGATATCGACACTCTCGTAACAAAGGGGCGCTCTCTACTTGATGCGACTCGCGCCGGCAGCAAGGTGCAGCGGATTGCCAATGAGTTAGTCGCTATCGAGCCGCGGCTCGGCTCGGCGAGAATCTCTCGCCCGTCACCTACACGACGACCAAGAATCTCCCATCGCAAAGGACTGCGCTCAAGGGTGGCTTGGCGAGGTGAACCGACCTGGACGAAGCGATATGCACCTGCACGGATGCCGATCCACTCCGGGCCTACACTAATTGCCCTCCAAGTTCCCAATGAGGAAAGAGGGAAGACGCGCAACTTAGGAACCCTCGTCCCGTATGGGTTCGGCGAATTCAACCGGTCGTCGCAACACTCGATTTTTGTGAGGTGTTCTACGTGTGGTCGAAGTATGAACTGGTGGAGAAGCAGGCGCGGTTCTGGGAGCTGATGGCTCAAGGCTCGACGCTGACCGCATCGTGCGATGCTGTGGGCGTGAATCGACGAACTGGACGGCGTTGGCGTCAAGCAACGGGTGGGCGGATCCCTCTTCCCGAGGCAGAGAAGTCTGGGCGGTACTTGTCCTTGGAGGAACGACTGCAGATCGCGGACTTGCACCTGGCTGGGACCGGCGTGCGGGCGATCGCTGCTCTGGTGGGCCGTTCTGCTGCCACGATCAGTCGAGAGCTGGCTCGAGGCGGGTCCAAGACTGGCCCGCGGGCACGGACGAAGTATGCCCCGTATGCGGCGCAGAAGCAGGCTGAGCTTCGTGGACGTCGCCCGAAGGCCAGCAAATTCGACCATCTGGAGCTGGCGCTCTTGGTGCAGGAAAAGTTGTGCGTGAAATGGAGTCCGGAACAGATCAGTGATCATTTGGCTGCGGTGTTTCCCGATCGGCAGGAGATGCGGGTCAGCCCGGAAGCGATCTACCAGGCGCTTTATGGGGGCGGTCGGGGTGGCTTGAGCGGTGATCTGCATCAGCATTTGCGCACCGGCCGCGCCATCAGGCGTCCGAGACGGCCTGCTGCGAAGAACTCTGGCAAGATCCCGGACATGACCATGATCAGCGAGCGACCCGCGGAGGTTTCCGACCGCGCCGTGCCTGGGCATTGGGAAGGGGATCTGATCTTGGGGTCACACTGCCGGTCGGCGATCGCTACGTTGGTGGAGCGTCAGACACGGTTCACGATGCTGGTCCACCTCCCCGGTGACCCGGCGCGATCACGGTTCGCGATTGCCTGTTGGCAGCCATCAAGACACTGCCAAAACACTTGGCTAAGACTTTGACGTGGGATCAGGGCACCGAGCTGGCCCAGCACCGGAAGATCACACTGGCCACAAAGATGGATATCTACTTCTGTGACCCGCATTCGCCGTGGCAACGAGGCACCAACGAGAACACCAACGGGCTGCTGCGCCAATATTTCCCCAAAGGAACCGACTTATCCGTTCATTCGCCAGAGCGGCTACTCGAAGTCGCTACCGAACTCAACAATCGACCCCGCAAAACACTCGGCGGCATCACACCCACTCAAGCCATGCAACGACTATTGTCAGAGCCAGAAAAACCCATCGTTGCGACGACCGGTTGAATTCGCCGTTCCCGTGCGGGACGGAGCGGGGACCTCGGTCAGGCCTTCTGGCGATCTCGCAAAGCGTCCGACTTGCGGCGCTACCTGTGGTGCGACAGCCTCGTTCCTATGCGCCGCCTTTCTGCACTTTCTATTCTTAGTCTTTCACTCGCTCTAATGGGCTGTTCAATGGCCGCTCCTGACACCGATCCAACTGGCGCCCCTGCCGCGTCCACATTGTCGGACACGCCAGCACCTGGGCCAACAACGTTACAAATCACACAGAAGAATCTCTACGACATTTGCTTCGACAAGGTTGCTAATGCCGGCTACCTCGCTCCCGGTGACAAATCTAATGTCACGTTCGCTCCGGAAGACGAGTCCATCACTGTGACACGTGATGACGGCTACATCGGCATTTATCTGCTTATTAACGACGGAAACAATGCCTCAAGTGCAGAGAGCGCAGTTTCGTGCGTCGCCAAGGGATCTTCTCTCGATCCGAAATGGTACTGGTACGGCGTTGAAACGCCTTACTCAACTTCCGCTGAAGCGACCGAGTCACTGCGCTTGGTGATCCCAGAATGAACCTCGTAACCATCCACGTAAGCACCCGTCCGTGAACTCCGCCACGGCCAGCTAGATGGTCCCGCAGAGGGTTCGGCGTGCGGGACTGGAGCGAGAGTCGCCGATACCCTGCTCGGCTTTCCCACTCGCCGTCCCGCTAACAGGTGTTGTGCTGCTCCGCTGGCTGTGCGGAGGTCGCGAGGGACCGGATGTAGGCGGCGTTGCCGCGGATGGATGGCCTATACCATTCAATATCTGGCGACTCGACACCCTCAACAACCACTTCGAGCAATGCAGCGACAGCCTCATCGAAACGGCTGGAAGCATGAAAGAAGATCGCTTGGAACACCGCCAGCGATGGCGAATCCGGGAAGTCTTGTCGGGCACGCTCGAAGACTTCCACCGACCTAGCGAACTCGTCGAGATTCCGCAACGTAGATCCGTACTGGACGTAGCATCGGCGCAACAGCTCACCCGAGAGACCAGCCCGAAGGGCTTGCTCGTAGAACGATCGCGCGGTCTGCTCCTTACCGGCAGTGTCGTAAGCGCCACCCACCGCGTACAGCACGCGAGCGTCAGCCGGGTGTTCCGCCAAAATTGGCAGCAGCGCATCGATTGCTGGCTGCATGTGATTCCGATCCCGAACAGTGAAGATCCGGTCGAGCTCCTCATCAAGTGTCATCCACCTATTGTGCCCTCACCGCGATTGTCCGCTAAAGGTTGGTCGGATCACTGTGAGGTCTGAACGAAAGCCTCTAATGGGAGCAGACAACTAGGCGGTCAAGAAGAGCACTCAGAACTGGTGACAACTTGGATGAAACGAGTTGTTAACGCCGACTGAAAATAGGGCCAAGAACGCCAACTGAAAATAGGGCCACCAACCATTATGGAAGGTGATGAAATTGG
>NZ_PJJL01000071.1 GCF_002929505.1 Cryobacterium sp. Y57 | reverse complement strand
CTCGGGTATACGCCTTCAACGGACTACCGCGTCGACCGCCTCGGGCACCAAGGCGGCGACCACGGCGCCCTCTACATCGAGGGCGGCACCTACTGCCCCGCCACTCCCGATCCTCTAAAAAACGCCACCAAAGAGCTCGCGAGCGGAAGCATTGACGACAAAACCTACGAAGCACGAATTAAGGAGCGCCGGGCGTTTCGCCTGCACCAGAAAGAAAAGCCCGACAGCAAAGATCGCACCGTGCTGCGCTGCCCCGCCCTCGGCCCAAGCCCCACAGTAACCTGCCCTCTTCGCGAGATGCTCAAGACCAGGAAAATGCTGCCAGCCGTCGACGGTGAGGACCTCCCGGACTTCGCCGACAAGATCTGTGCACAGCACTCCGTGTCCTTCGACACGGCACGCAATCGCCGCACCGCCCAAGCCTTTGAATACGGCAGCAAACAATGGGACGAGTTTCACACCCACGCGCGAAACAGCATCGAATCGCTCAACAACCAGGTGAAAAGCGGCGGCACCGAATACATCGAAGCNTGAAAAGCGGCGGCACCGAATACATCGAAGCCGCCAGCCGCCGCCGCGTCCGCGGCTTCGGCGCCGCCCAAATCATCGTCACCATGCTGCTCACCAACTTCAACCTGCGCAAAATCGCCGCCTTCATCAGCGACAAGATCAAAGACGAAGCCAAGAAACAGGTCAACGGCGAACCGCCAGTCTCACTCGTCCGGCGTCGCGACCGAGAATTCCACAACCCCTACACGGACACCTACCCACCCGATGTAAAGCGACCCACCAAACCCAAACGATCACAAGCCGACGAAACCGGCGGACCACCGCGAAGAACCTAAACGGCCACACACGCCACCACTACCGCCCGAGAGGGCACGCCTCCCGCATTCCGAACAATCCGACGCGCCCCAAAACACAAAAAACCACGGGCAACACGGCCCTGGTCGACGAATCGCCAACACAACTCCACGAACACCCCGCTTAAACCAGAATCGCTCCTGAGAATCCTCAGGAGCGATTTCTTTTTGTTCCAACCGGGCCGTTTCGTGAACAGTTTCGCGAACGGCCCTTTGGTCGGGCTGACAGGATTCGAACCTGCGACCCCTTGACCCCCAGTCAAGTGCGCTACCAAGCTGCGCCACAGCCCGCCACTTCCGCAAAGCGATTTCAACATTCGAAACCTGCAGAAGACAACTGTAAGAGCTTACCGCTTTCTACGAGGACCAATGAACACAGGGGAGGACGCCGTTGAACTCAAGAATATTTGGTGTCGCCACGGCCTGGGTTCAGCGGTTGCGCCGCAAAGGGGCTGTCGATAATAACGCCCTCACGATTAGATTTACCCACTGTTCGCTTGCCAACTTTCACCATGTTGCTACTCTGAGCGCATGGCAGCCATCGCTAGTACCGTCAACCGCATGCAGACACATCGCGCCCGTCGTGTTTCGGCCCAATGGTCGCTCGTTGCAGCGGGGCTGTTTCTCGCAGCGGCCGCGCTGCAGCTTGTCGCCTCGCTGGAACGGTGGGTCGTGCTCAGCGCTTCCCGGACGAGCACCGACATCTCGATTGAAGACCACCGATTCGACTACTCCTACCCCGCAGACCCGTGGCAAAACCCCGGCACGACCGCACAATTCTTCGGCGTGAGTCTTTTGCTGCTGGCGCTGGGCATCACGGCCGTGGCGCGATCAGTCGCCCATCGCGACAACGGCCTTGAGCGGATGCTCACCGTCGCCACCGCGGCATCCTTCGGCATCACCGGCATGCACGCCCTCGTTTCGGGCCTGATCGGTGTTCCGTCTCCGCTGCAATTTCTGCCGGTGCAGGTGCTGCTGAGCTTGATCGGGTTCGCCGGTTTGATCGCCTTGAGCGTGCGCTGGCTGCTCGTGTCGTGGGCGTCATCCGTCGCGTGCCTGTTGCTGCTCGCCGTCACCTTGCCCGGCACTATCGTCGTCACCTTTCAGATCGCGCCGGCCATCGTGGGCTATCAGTCGCACGACACGACCCCCTTCACCGAGACGATCGTCGCCGTGTCGACGGCCGCGGCGGGCGTGGCGATGCTCGTGGCGGCAGGGGTGGCAGCGCGCTCTCGTCGCCGATTCGGTGCGGAGAGTCAGTTGACTCTTTAGCGTCTGCTTTCTGCCTCGGGGCGCAGCCGGATGAGCCGCTGCGGGCCATCCTCTTTCAGCTCGGCCAGCTCGCTGCGCGAGGAGAGAAAGTCGGTGAAGGACCGAAAGCCGAGCGGCTTCTCGTTGAAAGAGGGGTCCATGCGGCGCATCTGGTTCTTGATCGTGCCCGTGTTGAGCCACTCGTCGGCGTCACCCTTGGCGTGACCGATCTGCAGCGCACGCACCAGGAGCTCCGTGGCAAGCGTCTGTGGGTCAATGTCGTCGCCGACCTCAGGCTCGTCGAACTGCGCGTCCTCGATGTGCGAGAACATGGGAATCGTGGTGAATATACGAGTCTGGACAGGCGCCGGGTCGGGTGCCATCTCGGCAGTTTCTGGAGCCTTCCTGCTGGCCTTGGGCCTTCCCGTACTGGTCGTGGCGGTAGATTTGCCAATTCCGGGCAGTGAGTCGTAGTCCTCAAACTCATCGCATGCGGCCGCAAGTGATGTGCTCGTCGAGCCCGCGACACCGATGCCCACCACAAACCGACCCAGCCGCTTCGACTTCTGGGCGAGGGCGATATAGTCCGAGTCGCCGGCGATGATGATCACGTGAGTCAGGTCGGGCAGTCGAAAGAGGTCTTCGACCACGTCGACGGCCAAACGGATGTCGGCACCGTTCTTGGTTCCGCGGGTGGTCGTGGTGAACAGCTGGGTCAGGTCCACTGCTCGAGACATGAGCTGGCGCTGGTAACTCGCATTGACCGGCACCGACCAGTCGGCGTAGGCACGATTGACGACCAGGGTGCCGAACGATGCGGCAAAGTCGATGATGGCGTTGAAGTCCACCGTGGCGGAGGCGAGCCGAGCGGCGACCTCGGGGTCGGCATCCGCACTCGACTTATTGAAATCACGGATGCCGTCGCGCTGGAAAGCATTGCGCCCGTGCAGCTGCTGATAACGCGAGATGACGATGTTGTCAAAGTCGATGTAGAGGCCGACTCGCGCATCGTTCGGTTCAGTCATAGTGAGCTCCTTAGCCACAGGCGGAAGACTCAGTTGCGATCCGGTGCCTCCAGTCTGCGCCGAGCGGCGGGGGCAGGGCAACTCGGCTGGCCACTTGCACCAGCAATCGACTGCAGTGGGCGTCATATCTACCTGGTCATGATCGCTCCATAGGCCACTAAAATTTGTCGCAAACCCGTGAAAGTCGGATGCTTGAACCATGGAGCACACGAACGAGACTTCACCCGATCACGCCGAGACCGACCACGACAACGCGGAGGCGGCAAGTGCTGTTCACGCCCCTCGCGATCCCGGCGCGGTCGAGGAATTCTGGGACGCGCGCTATGCCGACATGGCACAGCTGTGGAGCGGGCATCCGAACGGGACCCTCCTGACCGAGATGCAGGATTTATCGGCCGGGCGCGCTCTGGATGTCGGCTGCGGCGAGGGAGCGGATGCCCTCTATCTGGCGGAACACGGCTGGCGCGTCACCGCGCTGGACGTGTCGCGGGTGGCGCTCGACCGGGCAGTAGCCCAGGCCGCCGTTCGCAAAGTGAAGGTGAACTGGCTACACGCCGGCCTGGTCGAAGCGGCGCTGCCGCGGGCGTCCTTTGATCTCGTCTCTGCGCAGTACCCCGCGCTGCTGCGCACCGATGAGAACGTCGCCGAGCACGCGCTGCTCGCGGCGGTCGCTCCCAATGGTGTGCTGCTCTTTGTGCATCACCCCGCCCCGACGAAGGAGGAGGCCGCGGCCCACGGTTTCCATGGCGACGACTATGTGGGCCCCGCCCAGGTCGCTGCACTGCTGGACGACAGCTGGCAGGTCGAGGTCGACGAGACCCGGCCGCGCCATGTCGCAACCGGCGCCGGGTCACATCACACCCACGACGTTGTCCTCCGGGCTCGACGACTGCGCTGATCGGCTGCAGTTAGATTGCGGCCGGCGCTCCGCAACCGCCACGCGGGCGTTGAGGTCTGAAGGACCTTTGGAAGTGCCCCAGGCAGCGCACGCGGTATGCCTCTACTGACGCGGCCCGGAAGCAGTTTGCCGTTAGGGTGATCACTATTATGCAGATTCGCGACATTGGCCTGTCGGCCCTCAAGGGCGGCCGACACACGACGCGCGACAACGTGCTGGTCGAAGCGCACGGTCCAGCGGGGGACCGACTCTTCGCGGTCGTCGACCTTGCGAACGGTCGGGTGTTGAAGACCGTTGAGCATCCGTTATTGCCCACCTGCCAAGCCCGGTGGGACGACGGGGTACTGTCGGTCGACATCGGCGGGCAGCTGGTTGCCGCGAAGCCCGAGTTGAACAGTCAAACTGTCACCCTCGACTATTGGGGTCGCGCCGTTGGCATGCACGTGGTTGACGGGCCGTGGGCTCGGGTATTCTCTCGTTTGCTCGGCAAGGATGTCGCTGTGGCACAGGTCAACGGCCCGGGCGGCGTGGTCTACGGCGACTCCGTCACCCTCGTGACGACGAGCTCGCTGCGCCGCCTCGCCGATGAGGCGGCCACGACCGTTGACGCTCGCCGGTTTCGGGCGACGTTCACAATCGACACGGGCGACGCGGCTGCACACGTGGAAGATTCCTGGGCCGGTCGTGAACTCGACCTGGGGAGCGCACGCGTGCGCGTGGGCGCCGGAATCCCGCGCTGCGCGGTCATCGATCTGGATCCCGACACCGGCGCTCGCGGCACGAACCTGCTGAAGACCCTCACCCGCTACCGACTGAACGGGAGCGACATTCCATTCGGCGTCTACGCGCAGGTTATTCGCCCGGGACGCGTCAACCGCGGGGACCCGGTGCGATTACTCGCCGGTAGCTGACAGGAGGGCGGGCTGATATCGACTCTGTCCGCAGGTGATTCGGTGCCGGCCGCCAAGCGGCAGCAGGTCAGGGAGCGATCTGCTTGACCGGGCGCATCAGAATCTCCTGGATGAGCACATTGGCCGGCTGCGCAAAAGCGAAGACGAGGGCTTGGGCTACGTCTTCGGACTGCATCGCTTCCAGCTGGGTGCGGCGGGTCAGGAGCGCGTCGCTGACGTTCTCGCCGAACTCGGTCCAGACGGCGCCCGGTTCAAGGACCGAGACGCGGATTCCCTCTTCGCCCAGTTCCTTGCGCAGGGCATCGTGAAAACCGACGACGGCATACTTCGTTGCGCTGTAGACCGACCAGGTGGCTGCGCCGTAGCGGCCACCGACGCTCGAAACGGAGCAGATCATGGCGCCGGCCCGACCGCGCATGAGGGGAATGGCCGCCTGGGTGCAGTTCAGCACGCCATACAGGTTTACATCGATCATTGACTTCCAGTCATCCGGGTCGCTGCTCTCAAACGGTGAATTGATGCCCAGGCCGGCGTTGTTGAAGAGCAGATCCACCCCACCGAAACGGCTCTTGATGGTGGCGAACATCGATGTGACGGCGGCGGCATCCGCGACATCGACCTGCATGACTGTCGCGGAGTCTCCGAGTTCGGCGGCGAGCTCCTGCAACCGTTCCACGCGCCGGGCGACGAGGATGACGTGGGCACCTTCCTCGACGAGAAGGCGCGCTGCTGCTGCTCCAATTCCGCTCGAGGCTCCCGTGATAACAGCGATTTTGGCGGTCAGATCCTGCATTTTCATATGTGTGGCTCTCTTGCTCGGGAGGAGGCAAGAAAGGCGACCCGACGCTGATCCCTCAAATGGTGGAAACAGAAGACACGGTGCAGCTTTACACCCGACAGACGCTGGAGAACCCAGACTTGCACGAATACGCAATTGTACAGTTGATGACACCAGCGAACAGCTGTGCAATCGTGAGAGTGCGTGTGCGCTGAGGTCCTGGTCGACAACAGGCGGGCCGCCCCTTCCCACTTCGACGTGCGTTGGTTTGAGATACTGGAGGGATGGACGACAAAGATACCCTCGCTGATTTTCTGCGCTCGGCCCGGGCGCGACTCACGCCAGCCGACGTCGGCGTGTTGGTCAACCCCCACGCGCCCGCCCGGCGGGTACCCGGACTGCGCCGTGACGAAGTAGCGGGGCTGGCCGGCGTGAGCGTGGATTACTACGCGCGCATGGAACAGGGCCGGGTGACGCAGGCATCCGATGCCGTTGTCAACGCGCTCGCCGGGGTGCTGCACCTGAATGAGGCGGAGCGCAGCTACCTGTTCTCGCTGTTATCCGCCTCGACCGGCGGCCGCATCCAGCAGCGGCGGCGCACCCACGCGGTGCGCACGTCGGTGCGCACCATCATGGATTCCTTCACCACGCAGCCGGCATTCGTGCTCGGCGTTGGCATGGACGTGCTGGCCATGAACGACCTCGCCAAGCTACTGCTCAAGGACTTCACCAAGGCCTCGGGGCTCGGGCGCAGCATGGCCCGATGGACATTCCTCGACCCGTCGGCGCGCACGCTGTACCTGGACTGGGAGATTGTGGCGTGCGATGTGGCGGCTATGCTCCGTCACGACGCGCGGTCCCACCCCAACGACCGGGCCCTCAACGAGCTGATCGGCGAGTTGACCGTCAAGAGCGACGAATTTCGCGCCTGGTGGAGTCAGCACCGGGTGTGGGAGTGCACGTTCGGCGTGAAGCGCTTCGAGCACCCGATCGTGGGCCGGGTGGACGTGGACTACGAGACCTTCCCGGTTCCGGGCGAACCAGACCAGCAACTCTTCGTCTACAGCACCGAGCCGGCATCCGCCTCAAATGACGCGCTGCTCATCCTGGCCTCCTGGCGCACAGATCAGACGGATGCCCCCGCACTCGAGTCCAGCCGCTGACGCGTTAGAACCCTTCGGGCAGACGCGGCACGTACGATGCCTCGAGGCGCGCCCGCTCGTCGGCGCTCAGTTCGAGGTCGAGCGAGGCGATGGCATCGTCGAGATGCTGCGGCTTCGTGGCACCAACGATCGGCGCCGTCACAGCAGGGTTTCCCGACACCCAGGCCAGGGCTACCTGAGCCCGCGGCACCCCGCGTTCAGCAGCAATGTCAGCGACGACGGAAGCAACGGCCCGATCGCCGACCTCTGCCTGGGCGTACAAGGCCTGGCTGATCAGGTCCGTTTCGGTGCGAGCGGTCGTCTGGTCCCAGTCGCGGGTCAGCTTTCCACGCGCGAGCGGGCTCCACGGGGTGAGACCGATACCAGCGTCGGCGGCGAGGGGGAACATTTCGCGCTCCTCCTCCCGGCTGATCAGGTTGTACTGGCTCTGCATCGACACGAACGGCGTCCAGCCGTTCACCTGCTGAAGGCGCAGGGCTTTCGCAAACTGCCAGGCAAACATTGAAGAGGCGCCCAGGTAGCGCGCCTTACCCGAGCGCACCACGTCGTGCAGGGCTTCAAGCGTCTCCTCAAGGGGAGTGAAGGGGTCGAAGCGGTGCACGATATAGAGGTCCACGTAGTCAAGGTCGAGGCGACGCAGGCTGTTGTCGATCTCCTGCAGCACCGCCTTGCGTGAGAGGCCGCGCTGGTTGGGACCTTCACCGACCGGCGAGTAGACCTTGGTGGCCACGACGATCTCGTCGCGGCTGGCATACTCCGCGAGGGCGCGTCCGAGGATTTCCTCGCTCGACCCGGCCGAGTAAGCATTTGCGGTGTCGAAGAAGTTGATGCCGGCCTCAACGGCTTGCCGAATGAAGGGCCGACTGGTCGCCTCGGTCAGCGTCCAGGCGTGGTTTCCGCGCTCCGGCTCGCCATAGCTCATGCAGCCGAGGGCGAGCGCTGAGACATCCAGACCGGTGGTTCCGAGCTTCACGTACTTCATGGGACTCCTTAAATGACGGATGCCCCGGGTCGCGTTGTATCTGCGGCCCGGGGCAGTTCGTGCCTGGGTTTTTTATCGACCGGTGTGGCTTATGCCGCGCCGGTCAGGGCGCTTACGCGTCGACGCGGGTCTCGTTCGCAAACGTGGCCACGTCGATAACGAAACGGTAGCGCACGTCGCTGCGGATAACACGCTCGTAGGCTTCGTTCACCTGATCGACCGAGATGATCTCAATGTCGGCGCCGATTCCGTGGGCGGCGCAGAAGTCGAGCATTTCCTGGGTCTGGCGGATGCCACCGATCTTGGAGGCGGCGATGGAGCGACGCTGGGCGGCGAGCCACACCATCTTCACGCTGTCAGGCTCGGTGGGGATTCCAACGTGCACGAGCGTGCCGTTGAGGGCGAGCAGCTTGAGGTAGCCCTCCAGTTCGAGGTTCGCGGCCACGGTGTTCACGATGAGGTCGAAGTGGTTCTCGAGCTCGGTGAAGGTGGTCGGGTCACTGGTGGCGTAGTAGTGGTCTGCACCGAAACGCAGGCCGTCTTCCTTCTTGCTGAGGGTCTGGCTGAGAACGGTGACCTCGGCGCCGAGCGCGTGGGCGATCTTCACACCCATGTGTCCGAGGCCGCCCATGCCGAGGATGGCAACCTTCTTGCCGGGGCTGGCTTCCCAGTTCACGAGAGGGGAGTAGAGCGTGATTCCGGCGCAGAGCAGGGGAGCGGCCTCGGAGAGCTCGATGCCATCGGGGATGCCGAGCACGTAGTTCTCGTCGACGACGATCGCGGTGCTGTAGCCGCCGTTGGTGGGGGAGCCGTCGTGGTTACGGTCGTTGTAGGTGCCGACCTCGCCCTTCAGGCAGTACTGCTCTTCGCCGGCGAGGCAGTTGACGCACTCGCGGCAGGAGTCCACGAAGCAGCCGACGCCAACGCGGTCGCCCACCTGGTAACGGGTGACGTCGCTGCCGACGGCGGAGACGATGCCGGCAATCTCGTGGCCGGGAACCATCGGGAACAGCCCGACACCCCACTCGTCGCGAGCCTGGTGGATGTCGGAGTGGCAGATTCCGGCGAACTTGATGTCGATCGCCACGTCGTGGGCGCCGGGGGTGCGCAACTCGATCGTGGTGCGAACAAGGGGCTGGTTGGCCGCGGGGGCGGCGAGTGCAGGAACAGTGGTCGTCATAAAAAAATCTTTCAGTGCCGATGATGAGATGCGAGGAAATCCCGTGCCGTGGCACGTGTCGACGGTGACATCCGCTCGAATAAGGCTACGTGAGTGCACCGACCCGATCGATACTGGAACGTGGCACTGTCTGACCCCCCCAAGGAATGTCCGACCGTCAACCAGCGGGGGTGTGCAGGTGAGGGCGCAGGCAGCGGATGCCCGAGTCGTTGCGCTCGCGGTGTCACGGCATCCGCTCGTCACTCGCAGGATTCTGCGTCAAATCAGGGAGGATGGTGTCATGGCAAACACTGAGCACGAGCCGTGGGTCAAGAACTATCAACCGGGCGTTCCCGCCGAGATCGAACTTCCACGGGAGTCCCTCGTGGCCATGCTCGAGCGTGCCGTGGCCGAAGCCGGCACCCACCCCGCGCTGGAGTTTTTCGGGCGTCGAACGACCTACACCGAACTCGGCGATCAGATCGACCGGGCCGCGGAGGGATTGCGTCGCCTCGGGGTGAAAGCCGGCGATCGAGTGGCCCTGATCTTGCCGAACTGCCCCCAGCACGTCGTCGCTTTCTACGCGGTGCTGCGCCTCGGCGCGGTGGTGGTGGAGCACAACCCGCTCTATACGTCCCGGGAATTGCGGCACCAGTTCGAAGATCATCAGGCCCGCATTGTTATCGCCTGGGACAAGGCGACGGCTGCCGTGCGCGAGTTCCCGGCTGACATCGAGATCGACCACGTTGTCTCGGTCAATCTCCTCTCGGCGTTTCCCACCCTGAAGCGCCTCGCCCTGCATCTGCCGGTGAAGAAGCTGCGCGAGTCACGCGCGGCGCTGACGGGCCCGGCACCGGGCACGATGTCCTGGAAGGACCTGCTCGCTTTCGGCGTGATCGACTTTGAGCATCCACGCCCCTCGGTCGATGACCTGGCCGCCATCCAGTACACCTCGGGCACCACAGGAACCCCCAAGGGGGCCATGCTCACCCACTTCAACCTGTACTCCAACGCCCTGCAGGGTGAGGCGTGGATGCATGGAGCGCAGTACCGCAAAGAAATCTTCTACGCGATCCTGCCGATGTTCCACGCATTCGGGATGACCCTCTACCTGACCTACGGCATTCGCAAGCAGGGCCTGCTCGTGCTGTTCCCCAAGTTTGAGCCCGGGCTGATTCTTGACGCCATGAAAAAGTCGCCCGCCACGGTCTACTGCGCGGTGCCGCCGATCTATGAGCGCACGGCGCTCGCCGCACAGGAAAAAGGGATCTCGCTGCGCTCGTGCAAGTACTGCAT
This sequence comes from Cryobacterium sp. Y57, assembly GCF_002929505.1. Classification (GTDB taxonomy): domain Bacteria; phylum Actinomycetota; class Actinomycetes; order Actinomycetales; family Microbacteriaceae; genus Cryobacterium. Next base: position 313,137 of record NZ_PJJL01000071.1, on the reverse strand, counting down.
TTCGGGCGCCATGAATCTGCCCGATCATGTCGTGGAACTCTGGGAATCGGTATCGGGCGGACTTCTCGTTGAGGGCTACGGCATGACCGAGTCGTCTCCGGTCGCGCTGGGTAATCCGTTTCATGCCAGCCGACGCACGGGCACGATCGGTGTGCCGTTCCCGTCGACCCTGATGAAAGTGGTCGATCTGGACGATCCAAGCGTTGAGGTGCCGTTGGGGCAGCCGGGTGAGTTGTTGTTGAAGGGGCCGCAGGTTTTTCAGGGTTATTGGAACAACCCGGAGGAGACCGCGAAGACGCTCCTACCCAACGGTTGGCTGCGCACCGGCGATATCGTGACCGTGGATGAGGACGGCTTCACCACGATCGTAGACCGCGCCAAGGAGTTGATCATCACCGGTGGTTTCAACGTGTCGCCCTCCGAGGTGGAGGCTGTCTTGCGGCTGCACCCGAGCGTCAGTGACGCCGCAGTGATCGGTCGACCGCTCGAACGCGGCGGAGAGATGGTTGTCGCCGCGATCGAACTCAAGGCCGGTGTCACCCTTGATGAGGATGCACTGCGGGCGCACTGCCGGGAACATCTCGCGGCCTACAAGATTCCGCGGCGGATCGTGCAGATTGAAAACACGCCGCGCTCGATGCTCGGCAAGGTGTTGCGCAAGCAGGTTCGTGAGCAGGTTCTGCCGCTGCTCTGATACCGGGCCCACGGTGTTGCTGGGTTGATCATGGGGGAATATTTCCCCCGGGAGGGGTCTTGCAACCGATATGACTACTCTCGCAATTATCGGTGCAGGCAAGGGACTCGGCGCAGCAGCAGCGCGTCGTTTCGGAGCAGAAGGATTTTCCGTTGCGTTGATCTCACGCAATCAAGGGCGCGTGGATGCGCTGGCCGAGGAACTGGGCGCAGAAGGAATCACAGCGAAGGGTTTCGTCGCCGACGTGCGAAACCCGGCGTCGATTAGCCGGGTGCTCGAGCAGGTCACGGAGACTCTCGGCGCGATCGAGGTGTTGCAGTACAGCCCCCTGCCGCAGAAGGACTTCATGCGTCCCGTGCTGGAAACAACGCCCGCTGATCTGGTTGGGCCGATCGAATTCTCCGTCTACGGCCCCGTTGCGGCGGTGCACCAGGTCGTTCCCGGCATGCGTTTTCTGGGAAAGAACCGAGGCACCATCCTCTTCGTCAACGGCGGCACGGCCGTGACGCCGGTACGGAGCCTGGCGGGCACATCCATTGCCTTTGCCGGACAGGCTGCGTACGCGCAGCTACTGAATGAGGTTCTCGGCGAAGAGGGGATTCAGGTCTCCCAGCTCATCATCGGCGGTCGAATCATCGAGGGTCACCCCGAAAAGGACCCGGCGACGCTGGCCGAACACCTCTGGAACCTGCACACCCAGCGCGACCGATTCCGCCTGCAGATCAGCGCCGACTAACCCTCGTCATGTGCACATGCACGTGAGTGACCGCGCACACCGCGCGGAACGCGTATAGAAAGCCCGCCCGTGTGCCCACGGGCGGGCTTTCTCGTTAACTGACGCAACGAGGGCAGGTGGCAGTATCTGCCGGTGCTGTGAACGAAGAATCACGCGGCCATATCTGCCCAGCTTCGATCGGCGCCCGTACACGCGCGGTGAAGGGCTGAGCCACGTACGATCAGTGGATGCCCCCGCGTTCTCCGCTCCCGCAACGGCTCGGGCTCGATGCCGCGTGGGTGTGCACGCCGGAACGGTCGCAGCATCCGCTCTGGGAGACCATGGGAGCCTGGCTCGACGAGCGGTTGTCCGAGTTCGTGGACGTGGCGGGATTTCTATCCCAGGAGCGGTTTGTCTATGGCACCGGCGCCGCAGTCGGCGGCCGCGACCCCTACCGGCCGTATACCTTTGTGTGGTTCCACCGCGATCTGGCCGAGGAATCCGTTGTTCCGGGGCTCATCCATATGATCTATCGCGACGATCGGATCGTGGTGATCGACAAGCCCGCTTTTCTCTCGTCCATTCCCCGCGGGCGCCATGTCGTGCAGAGCGTGGTGGTGCGCCTGCGCGCCCAACTGCAGCTTCCGGAGCTGTCCCCGCTGCATCGGCTCGACCGGGTGACGTCGGGGCTGTTGATTCTGGCGACCGAGCGACGATGGCGCGGGGCGTATCAGTCGACGTTCCAACGCCGCGAGGTCGCCAAGACCTACCGTGCGCTGGCTCCGCTGCACACGGGCCTCGAACTGCCCGTGATGGTGCGCAATCACCTCACCACGCGTCCTGGTCGCTGGCAAGCCGAGGTGCTGCCGGGCGCACCGGTCAACGCTGAATCGTTGATTGAACTCGAATCGGTGATCGATGGCCTGGGCAGTTACCGGCTGACGCCCCGCACCGGTCGCACGCACCAATTGCGTTTGCACATGCTGGGGTTGGAGATTCCGATCAGTGACGACCCGCTCTATCCCGTTGTGCAGGATGTCGCGCTTGACGATTTCACCCGCCCCCTGCAGTTGCTGGCGAACGAGGTGCGCTTCACCGACCCCATCGACGGGGGAGCGCGGCACTTCGTCAGCGTGCGCACGCTCCCCCTACGCAGCGAAGTCAACTGAGCGGCATCACTGATGCCTGCGCCGGTTATTATCGGCGATTCGATGGCCGCAAGGCCTCCTTTCGGCTGAGGTTCTCGTCAGCGGCGGGCCGAGCCGCAGACGTCACGCAGCTCTCGCGTCTAAAATGTGCACATGCCCCAAATCGTTCATGAGTTCGTCTGGCCTGACCGGGTCGTCATCGGTACCGTCGGCCTGCCCGGGGAGCGTACGTTCTATCTGCAGGTGCGCAGCGGCGCGCGAATCATCAGCATCGCGTTGGAGAAACAGCAGTCGGCGCTGCTCGCCGAGAAGATCGATGAGATTCTCGACCAGCTGATCACCTTCGAGGGCAACCCGTTCAGCATCCCGTCCACGACCCCGATCGAGCTCGTTGATAACGACCCGCTCGAGCAACCGGTCGCTGAGGAATTTCGCACCGGCTCGATGAGCCTGGGCTGGGATCCATCAACGGTTCAAGTGGTGATCGAGGCCTACCCGATTGTCGACGAAGACGAGGAATTGCTCGAACCGCTTGAAGCGGCCAATTCGTTGCTCGTGCGCATACCCGTCGGTACCGCTCGCGCGTTCGCGAAGCGCACTCGTGAGATCGTGGGCGCTGGGCGGCCGATGTGCTCCCTCTGCGGCTACCCCATCGACGCCGACGGCCACACCTGCACCGTTCCCGGGGACTGATGCCGACTCCCGACCTGGTCGACGGCGAGTTGACACTCACCGGCCGAATCACGACAGCCTCGAATGCAACCTTCCTAGGCAGCATCGATGGCGCGATGGTCGTCTACAAACCGGTGGCGGGGGAGCATCCGCTCTGGGATTTTCCCGACGGAAACCTCGCCAATCGTGAAGTGGCGGCCTACCTGGTCTCGCAAGCCTTCGGCTGGAACGTCGTACCGCGCACCTGGCTGCGCGAGGGGCCGATGGGTGAAGGTATGGTACAGCTCTGGCAGGAGAGTGACCCCGCCCAGAACCCCGTCGACCTGGTGGCAGCCGACGCCGTTCCGGAAACCGGGTGGCGACACGTTCTCGACGGGCGAGACGAGCACGAACGGATGGTCACCCTCATTCACGAAGACAGCGCCCCGCTTCGGCGGATGGCCGTGTTCGACGTGGTCGTGAACAACGCCGATCGCAAGGGCGACCACATTCTTGCGATGACCGATGGGCACCGACACGGAGTCGATCACGGGCTCACCTTTCACGTCGAACACAAGTTGCGCACCGTACTGTGGGGCTGGTTGGGCGACGCTCTCACCACCGACGAGCTCGACGGCATCGACCGGGTCACAACCGGCCTGTCCGGCGAACTCGGCAACACCCTCGCTGGCTTAGTCAGCGCCGAAGAACTCACGGCATTCGCCGCGCGCTGCGACCAATTGCGCTCGGACGCACGGTTCCCAGCCCCGAGCGGCGACATGCCCGCCGTGCCCTGGCCGCTGTTCTGAGCTCGCCGCTGTTCTGAGCTCGCCGCTGTTCTGAGCTGGCCGCTGTTTTGAGGTCGGTTGCGCAGGGTTTATGATACGTGTCGTGCGCGGGGGATCCTGGGGTGTGCCACGCTAGGAGCATGGATCTTGAGGTGTCGGCGGCGCTGACCATTCCCGAGCGCGAACTCGGCTGGCGGTTCTCGCGATCGTCCGGTCCCGGCGGCCAGCACGTCAACACCTCCGACAGCCGGGTTGAGCTGTCCTGGAACGTCGCCGAGTCCGCGGTGCTGTCCGACGACGAGCGGATGCTGCTGCTCACCCGCCTGAATCACCGCCTCGTTTCCGGGGTGGTCACCATCGCCGCCAGCGAGCAGCGCTCCCAGCTGCGCAATCGCGAGATTGCCCTGCGAAAGCTCGCCGACCTGGTGACGGCGGGTTTGGCCGCGGAACCGGCAGCGCGGCGCGCAACCAAGCCCACCCGCGGTTCCGCCCGGCGGCACCTCGCGGTCAAACAGCAGCGCTCGGCCACGAAGCAAAACCGGCAACGTCCCGCAGCCGAGTAGGTGGGCGACCCACCGGCATCCGCTCGCTGAGCCCTACCGAACAAGCAACATCTGCCGAAAGTAGGCCGCCAGCTCAGCAGTAGCGGTCAGGGGCAGCACATGGGCGACGTACTGATCGGGGCGCACGATCACCACGACGCCGTTGCGATCGAGACCGCGCTGCTCAAAGATGTCGTGATTCGGGTCGGCGGCGTACACCTTCTCGTAGTCGATCAGCCCGAACGGGCCCGTTTTCGGTAAAAACGCCACGTCGACTCGGCCGAGGTCAACCTCGGTGTGCGCCTGCTGGTACACCACCTTCAGGTCGAAGACGCTATCGATGTCGCTGTCGGCCGGGGTGTGCGTGAGTAGCGGCGAATCGGGGGCGGTCCGCATCCACGTGGCCCAAGAGGCCAGTATTTCAGCGGATGCGTCAGCGAACGCGTACACGCGCCAGCGGCCGTCGGCGCGGTGGTGGTGGCCCAGCTGCACCGGGTTGGCGTCGCCCACGCGCACGACCGGGGCGGACTTGAAGCGTTTGCCGATGGGGAATCCGGTGGCGAGCGCCTGATGGGTCGCTTCGCCGATGAGCATCGACGGCGGGTATCGGGTCATGAATCCTGATGGAAACTCCCATGTCTGGGTGTAGAAGTCCTCGAGCGGAACTGTGAGGTCTTCGGGCTTCGCCGCCATCAGGCTCGACCACTCCTTGTCGAAATCGATCAGGTTCTTCGCAATGACCTGGCGCTCGGCGGAATAGGTGCTGAGCAGGCTATCGGGGCTACGCCCGTCGAGCACGTAGCCGAGCTTCCAGCCGAGGTTGAAGCCGTCCTGCATTGAGACGTTCATGCCCTGGCCGGCCTTGGCGCTGTGGGTGTGACAGGCGTCGCCGGTGATGAAGACCCGCGGGGAGCGGATGCCGATCTCCTCAGGCAGCAGGTCGTCGAACCGGTCGGTCAGACGGTGGGCGACCTCATAAACGCTGTGCCAGGCCACGTTTTTCACATCGAGTGTGTAGGGGTGCAGAATCTCGTTGGCCTTCACGATGATCTGGTCGATCGTCGTCGAGCGCGCGGCGCCGTTGTCGTCGGCGGCCACTTCGCCGAGGTCGACGTACATGCGAAACAGATAACCGCCCTCGCGCGGAATGTGCAGGATGCTTCCGCCGGATCCGGACTGGATTGCGCACTTGGTGCGAATGTCGGGAAAATCGGTGACGGCCAGCACGTCCATGACACCCCAGGCGTGGAAGGCCGCGTCACCGGCCAGCGTGCAGCCGATGGAATCGCGCACGGCGCTGTGGGCACCGTCGGCGCCGACCACATACTGGGCGTGCACGATGCGCTCCTGGCCGGTCAGCTCTCCGCTGGTGTGCCGGAGCGTCACGGTGACGGGGTAGTCGCCCTCGTTGGTGTTGGTCAGGCTGAGCATTTCATAGCCGAAGTCGGGTGTCATTCTGGTGGGCGAATTGGCCATCACCTCGGCGAAGTAGTCCAACACGCGTGCCTGGTTGACGATGAGGTGCGGAAATTCGCTGATGCCGGTGGGGTCGTCGATGGCGCGGGCGGTGCGGATGATGTTGGCCGGGTTGGTGGGGTCGGGCTTCCAGAACGCCATCTCGGTGATGCGGTAGGCCTCGGTGATGATGCGCTCGGCGAACCCGAAGGCCTGGAAGGTCTCGACACTGCGGGCCTGGATGCCGTCGGCCTGCCCGATCGCGAGACGTTCGCCGCGGCGCTCGAGGATGCGCGTGGTAATACCGGGAAACTGGGAGAGCTGGGCGGCGGTGATCATGCCGGCCGGGCCCGTGCCCACGATCAGAACGTCGACGTTGTCGGGGAGCTCGACGGGGCGATCGATGCCCACTCCGGCCGCATCCTGCCTACGCGGATCAGCGGACACGTATCCGTGGTGGTGAAATTGCACGACTTCCTCACTTCTGTGTGGGGTCTCTCGGTGGGGTCTTTCAATACAACGATTCGAACGCCAGCATCAGTCTGCGTTCGATAATCGAATGCGGTGTTCTATTATCGTTTTCTGAATCATATATGACCGGGTGAGATCCGCAACCAGTGCACGGAGGGGCATCCGCGTGAGGTGGTCGGTTTGGTCCGATGCAGGTCACGTTGTTTCCGAGTGATGAAGCTTCCGGTAGCGTGCTGCGGGCGGCGCCTATGCTCCGGGAGGCTGTGACCGGTGAGCAGGTGCCCGCCGAGGCGATGCACCTTATTTGCGCCGTCAGGCGGCCGGACGGCGCCATCGGCTCGTACGTGGCTCTTGACATATCGCGCGTTCTCACGACGATGGAAGAGAGCTCGCAGCGCGGGCACCCCGCCAGGCAGAGGAGTCACCATGGTCACCAGCATCTTCGTCAATTTACCTACGAGCGACCTCGACCGGTCGAAAGCCTTCTTCACCGGGCTCGGCTGGACTATCAATCCGCTGTTCACCGACGAGAACGCCGCCTGCATCGTGATCGAGAAAAACCTCTACCTCATGGTGCTCACGCGGGACTTCTTCGCCACCTTCACCGACAAGCCGATCGCCGACCCCGGCACCACCGTGCTCACGCAAACCGCGTTCAGCCGGGATTCTCGCGAAGACGTCGACGCGATTCTAGACAAGGCGCTGGCCGGCGGTGCCACCGAGCCGCGTGCGGCACAGGACTACGGGTTCATGTACGCCCGCGATTTCCAAGATCCGGACGGCAACGAGTTCAGCGCACTCTGGATGGACCCGGTCGCCGCCGAAAAAGGCCCTGCGGCGTACGTGGCCGAGCAGCAGGCGGGCGCCTGATTCTGAGTGGCTGCACGCAGCAACGGCCGACACGCGGGTGTTGACCGCCCTGCCCTAGAACTCTCGGTCAGTCACGCAGCGACACCGGTACATGGTGGTGAGCGTTCGGGCTGCCCCTAGAACTGCCAGGGAAAGGGCGACCAGTCCGGTTCGCGGTGTTCCAGGAACGCGTCCTTGCCCTCGACGGCCTCGTCGGTGCCGTAGGCCAGGCGGGTGGCTTCACCGGCGAAGATCTGCTGGCCGACCATTCCGTCATCGACGGCGTTGAACGAGAATTTCAGCATGCGGATCGCGGTCGGCGATTTTGTCAGGATGGTGTTGGCCCACTCCAGTGCGGTCGTCTCCAACTCTGCATGGGGCACCACGGCGTTCACGGCGCCCATCTCGTAGGCGCGCTGGGCGTCGTAGGGACGCGCGAGAAAGAAAACCTCCCGGGCAAATTTCTGCCCGACGTGCTGGGCGAAATAGGCGCTGCCGTAGCCGCCGTCGAACGAGCCGACGTCGGCATCCGTTTGCTTGAACATGCCGTGTTCCTTGCTGGCGATCGAGAGGTCGCAGACAACGTGCAGGGAGTGGCCGCCGCCGGCCGCCCAGCCGGGAATGACGGCAATGACGACTTTCGGCATGAACCGGATGAGTCGCTGCACCTCGAGAATGTGCAGCCGCCCGGTGCTTGCGACCCCGTCACGGTACTGGTAGCCGTCGCGCCCGCGGATACGCTGGTCGCCACCAGAGCAGAATGCCCAGCCCCCGTCCTTAGGGCTCGGCCCATTACCCGTGAGGAGCACCACACCGATTCGCGTGTTCTGCCTGGCGTCGTCAAGCACCCGGTAGAGCTCATCGACAGACTGAGGGCGGAACGCATTGCGCACCTCTGGCCGGTTGAAGGCCACGCGGGCGACCCGCCCGGCGTTGTCGTGGTGGTAGGTGATGTCCTGCAGCGTGGTGAAGCCATCGACGGGCTTCCAGAGTGAAGGGTCAAAAATTTCGGAAACCTGAGTCATGGTTTCAGCTTAGGTGTGCTGACAATACTGGCCATCGCCGAGCTCCCGAGGCCACCCGGTCGCGACGGCGCGTTCGAGGGTACGCTGAGCCGCATGAAAGCTGCCGTGTACCGTCAGTACGGACCCCCAAGCTTCGTGCACGTCGAGACTACGCCGCAGCCGATACCCCAGCGCAACGAACTGCTCGTGCGCGTCTTTACCAGCACGGTCAACCGCACCGACTGCGGCTTTCTGAGCGGCAAGCCACGCGTGGTGCGGCTATTCAGCGGACTGCGCAAGCCTCGGGCGACGATTCTTGGCTGCGAGTTCGCCGGCGAGGTCGCCGGTGTCGGCGCCGACGTCAGTGCGTTTGCGGTCGGCCAGCGGGTATTCGGCTACAGCGGCGTGAAATTTGGTGGTCACGCTGGCTATCTGACTGTCGCCGCGACGGGAATGGTCGTCGAGATTCCGGGAGACGTTTCCTACGTGGAGGCATCACCGATTCTGGAGGGCGCCCACTACGCGCTCAACATGCTGCGCGCGGCACGGGTCACCGCCGGACAGAAGGTATTGGTCAACGGCGGTACGGGAGGGATCGGATCAGCTGCGGTGCAATTGCTCGTGAATGTCGGCGCCCGCGTCACAGCGGTCTGCGCCACCCCGCACCTATCCCTGATGGAATCTCTCGGGGCTGAGCGGGTGGTGGACTACACGCTCGAGGACTTCACCGCGCTCGACGATGAGTTTGATGTGGTGCTCGACATGGTCGGGAAGAGTTCTTTCGGACGCTGCCGCCGGGTGCTCGCTCCCGACGGAATCTACATCTCGTCCGAACTTGGTACGCTGTGGCAAAATCTGATCCTGGCGCTGACCACGCCGGTGCTGAGGAGGAAGCGCGTAGTGTTTCCCATTCCCAAGGACACCCGCGACGATGCACTGTTCCTGCAGGGCCTGGTCGCATCGGGCGAGTTTCGGCCGGATATCGACCGGACCTACCCGCTCGAAGATATTCGCGCTGCCTACGAATATGTCGCGACGGGGCAGAAGATCGGCAACGTCGTCATTCGTGTGCGCGACGAGGCAGCGACGGAGTAGAGCCGGTGGGCTGGCGCTCGCGGAAGGCGATCATGTTCATGCGGTTGCCACAGCGCACGCTGCAGAAACGCTTCGACCCGTTACGGGAGAGGTCAAGAACCAGCCCGGTGCAGGCATCCGCTTCGCAGATGCGCAGGCGACCCATTTCGTCGCTGCGAATCACGTCGATCAACGCCAGCGCGGCCTCGACGCGCATGCGTTCCCCGAGTGGAGCCTCGGGCTCGGTCGCGTGCAGGTGCCAGTCCGAGTCATCATGGCGGGCGAGCTGGGGGAGCGCCCTGGCCTCGCGCAGCATGCGGTTGATCTCCGTGACGGCGTCGTCGCGGCCGAGAGTCCAGACCCGGCGCAGCAGGGCACGGGTCTGTTGCACGTCGAGCAGCTCGACATCATCTCCGTCGATGCGGCCGGTGAACAAAATGGGGGCGAGCAGGGCAGCGAGGTCGGCGAGCGTTTCGAGTTCGTCGCGGCCACTTCGAGAGGCCCCAGGGTCAGTGGCGCCGAGCAGCACGACGAATTCGAGTGCTTCCTCGGTGTCAGGGGCAAAATGCAAGTTGACTCCTTGGCAATAGGGTTCTACTGTCAGTGGTGAAAACAGTTTAGACCATGACAGGCCCACGTCTTGTGAAGGAGGCGCATGAAGATCTCGTCCCTGCCGGGAGGCGTGATCGTTGCCGCCATTGCTGCCATTTCGTTTGGAACCTCCGGCGCGCTGGTCAAGCCCATGCTCGAAGCTGGTTGGTCACCGACAGCCGCCGTGACTGCCCGCGCGTGGACCGCCGGGCTCGTCTTGCTGCCATTCGCGCTGTATTCGTTGCGCGGGCGTTGGGGGGCCCTGTGGCGGGGTCGCTGGCGCGTGCTCGGGATGGGCATCGTCGGTGTCGCGGGTACGCAACTGGCCTATTTTGCCGCGCTCCAGACCATTCCAGTCTCGACCGCGTTGCTGATTGAATTTCTCGCTCCGCTGATTCTGGTCGGCTTCGTTTGGGTGACGACCAAACGGATGCCCCGCCGCACGGTGCTGCTCGGATCGGCTCTCGCCGTTGGCGGGCTACTGCTCGTGATCGGGCCCGGTGCCATTCGGGCCGTGGACCCGATGGGGGTTCTGTTCGCCTTCGGCGCGGCCATCGCCTGCGCGGTGTTCTTCGTGGTGGCTGCGCGCCCGACCGAAGGCTTGCCGCCGATCGCACTGGCGGCCTTTGGATTGCTGGTCGGGGGAACAGCCCTCGGCCTGCTCGGCCTGACCGGTCTGCTTCCTTTCACCGCATCGTTTCTCGACCTGTCCCTGCTCGGCACGGTTGTGCCGTGGTGGGCGCCGCTGCTCGCGCTCGCCATTATCAGCACCGCGCTCGCGTATGTGGCGGGCATCACGGCGGCGGGAATTCTCGGGTCGAGGCTCGCCTCGTTCGTCGGCCTGCTCGAGGTCATCTTCGCGTCGCTGTTCGCCTGGCTGCTGCTGGGCGAAGTGCTGACGCCGCTGCAGCTGCTCGGCGGGCTTTTGATCCTGGGCGGCATCGCGGCTGTGGGGGAGGAACGCGTCGAGCTGGCCGCCGAGGCGCTTTCGCCGGACGAGCCGGGACTGCCGCACGCACACGGCGACGCTCATGACGACGCTCACAGCGACGCACATGGCGACGCTCACGGCGAGAACGACGAGGCCGCCCGCTCCGATGAGGCGACGGCCGGCGCATCCGCTCAGGAGATCAGCACCGGCGTGGGATCGTCGATGGTCGGCGGGTTCAGCACGACCTCGAGAACGTCAGAACGGCCGAGCGAACCGGGAAAGTTGTAGCGGGCAAAGCGCCCGCTGGGGTCATTGGGCGTCGAAGGCACGACGATCGATGAACGGCGAATGATCTCGGCAACGCAGTCGGTCACCGCGGCGCGGAGTGTTTGTCCGCTGCGACCGCGCAGACGAACGGATGCCCGCGGCCCGCCCTCCGCGCCGAACCGCAGGGTGAGCATGCGCGTGTGGGCGCGTTGACGGTCGAACATGTCGAGGCGAGCCCAAATGATCTCAGCCAGGGGCACGACCCGCCGCCCGGCCCGCAGTTCGTTCGTGTCGAAGTTCACCGAGGCTTGCGGGTAGCGCAGCTGCTGCACGAGGTAGAGCACTAAGAACACCGGAACGACAGCGCCGAGGGCGATCAGGAATCCCCACCAGATCGAGATGTCGAAACTTTGCGCCAACGTGGTTCCGAGGTTGATCGGCAGGATACCCAGGAGGATGCCGTTCAGCGGAGTTGCCGCGAAGGTGCTCCACCAGCCGGCACGGTCGAGTCGCACCCAGCCGGAGGGAAGCGTCGCTGGGTTCGGCGCGCTGGTGTCAGTCACCCTCGCAACATACCAGTTGACCCGCTTCGCCTCACGGTGCGAAGTCTCATGGTCGGGCATCCATTTCGAGAATTGTGCAACCTCGACACGAGCGTTATCGACGGAGCGCACGGACGCGTCGCAGGGCGAGCGCGGCCACGAGCGTTCCGGCGACGGCCAGCCACAGGGCCGCTCCCAGTCCAGCCCCTCCGGTCCCCGCTGCCCCGACGTGCACGGTGAGACCGCCGGCAACGACGAGAACGATGAGGAGTGCATCCGCTTGCCACGCCATCGCATTGAGGATCGACACGTCTCCCACCGGGGTCGGCACTGGCAGGAGCAGGCCGATCGGCATGGGCCCTTTGGCGCAGTCCAGAACGCGCACGAGCACGATGAACACCGCCAGCAGCATCCACCAGGCAACGGCCCCGCCCACAGCCCCGCCTACGGCCCCGAGCGAGCCGAACACGACGGCGGCGAGCAGAGGGATAACCGAGTGAGCGCCGAGTAGGGTGAGGGGGCTGCCCCCATATAGCGAACCCGGAGTCGCGTTGTCGGCGGCGTTGCGCAGGCCATCGCACCAGACGCCCACCCCCAGGTAGGCCAGCGACACCCCGGCGAGGGCCGTGATCCAGTCGGCGCCATCGGGCATTGCCGCAGTCACGGCGGTGAGCCAGCCGGCACCGACGAGGGCGAGCGAACCGAGAGTGATGCGCACCGGAAACCGCCCGGCAGCGATAACGTCGCGCTGCACGATCGCCAGCATCAGCGGACCGGTCAGGGGAATGCGCCGGCGTCGCCCACGAGTCGGTGGGTCGCGCAGCGTTCCAGAAGCCCCGGCGACATCGCCGATGTGCACCAATGTTGAGATGGACTGCCAACGCCGCGACTGCGCCATCATCTCGTCTGCGCGCAGGTTGCCCAGCAGCGCGGGCACGCCGATGAGCGCCAGCGACGATACTCCCAGGGCGATCGCCGGCCACCAGACGCTGGGCGCACCCGTGCTTACTCCCTGCCACAGCAGGGCGACCCAGCCCCACGGGGTGAACCTGAGAGTGTCACCGTTCGTCGCGGCGCCCATCGCCACGACGACGAGCGCCAGCCCGACCGTGATGCGGCGCGGCAGGCTTTGCCCCATCAGCCAGAATACGGTGAGCAGGCCAGAGAAACCGAGACACCCCAGCACGACCAGCACCGCCGAAACGGATGCCGCCGCGCCGTTCACCAATCGCGCCGCGACCACGAGACCCACCGCTGCACCGACCGAGCACGCGAGCACGGCCCCGCTCACCAGAAAAGGGCGGAGCACAGTGGCATGGCGGGGCAGGTCGCTCCCCGCCAGAAACTCCGTGAGGAACGGACTCGGAACCACGGGCCCGCGGGTATGACCAAGCAGCAGGGCCCCCGCAGCGAGCGCTGCCGCGATCATTCCGACGATCCGGGCGCTGCCCGGGGAGCTGAGCGCGGCCACGACCGGGGGTTGGGCCAGACCGCGCACGATCGCCAGCGTGGCCGGAACGGCCACGAGACCGACGACGAGCACCGAGACGTAAATCAGGTAGCCGGTGTCGCTGGCCGCCCGGGCCCGGCGCTCGGCCAGCACCGATCGCGCCGACCGGAGCACCTGCCTCACTGGTGCCCGAGCGTCACGGTCGCGTCGGCGATCGAGTCGACCATCTCGACGTTGTGACTGGCGATCACGACGGATGCGCCGCGGTCGATTTCCCGGCGCACCGCCGTGGCAACGAGATGCCGGCGGTGCGCATCGAGGCGCTGCTCGGGTTCGTCCAGAATGAGAACGTCGAACGGCCGCACGAGGGCCGTGGCTAGGGAGAGTAGCTGGGTCTGCCCGGAGGAGAGCTCGTGCACGAACCGGTTGCGAAGTTCGCTGATGCCGAGTTGCTGCATGGTGGCGTCCGCGGCATCCGTTGCGGTCGAACCGGTGCGGCCCCAGGTGGTGGCGATGAAACGCAGTTGCTCGTGGGCGGTCAGCTCGCGGGCGAAAGCCGGAAGGCCGATCCGGGCCGAGATCGCGCGTCGCGCCGTGCGGTTGCGTTCATCGACTGGCCGGCCGTCGAGCAGTGCCGCGCCCGCCGTTGGTCGCAGGTGCCCGCTGATGATGCGCAGCAGGGTGGTCTTGCCTGAGCCGTTCGCGCCCAGAATGGCGAGCGCCGTGCCTGCCGGCACAGCGAACGACACGGGCGCGAGCAGCACTTCCGAATCGATCGAAGCGGACACGGAACGGGCTTCGAGGTGAGACACAACCCCTATCCTCTCGCAACCGCGCAGGCCGCAGCACGCACCAACGGGGCAGCGGCGATCAGTCGGAACCATCCCGGCATCCGCGCGTTGGATTGTTCGCCGTTGCCACCGGAGTCAGTCAGGGGGCGTTTTATGACGATTCGCGGGCGAGATGCCAGCGCTGGCCGCGTGGATGTCGCGTGGCAAATTCGAGATACCGGCGATACCCTCCCGAGCAGCGTTCCAAGTCGACTCGGCGACCACCTCGATCTAGGCTGGCAGCCATGACCGGCAACAAGGACCGCAGAGATGGGCAACCCAGCGACGCCCAACCCAGCGACGCCCAACCCAGCGACGCCCGACTCAACGTGGCCCGCTACCAACTCAAGCACATGCTGCCGCCCGATCAGGAAGAATCCGCTGCGACAGACGTAAACGATCCCGAGCAAAACACGGCCGGGCAATCCATGATGGAAGCCCGAGCCCAGTATGTGGAAATGGCTATTCAGCAAGCTATTCGTCGTGGCGAGTTCGACAACCTGCCCGGTGCCGGCAAGCCGCTGGCCAACCTCGAGCGTGGGTATGACCCGGACTGGTGGATACGTCAGAAGATCGAAAGCGAGAAGATCACCGGGCTCGGTCCACCGGCCCTCACCCTGCGCACCGAGAACGCCGAGCTCGATGCCCGGTTGGACAGCGTGCAGTCTGAGGCTGCGGTGACCGAGATCCTGAAAGATTTCAACAGCCGAGTGGTGGCGGCACGGCGGCAGTTGCAGGGTGGACCGCCCGTGGTGACCCCCACCCGGGATGTGGCCGAACAGCTCGTCCTCTGGCGGGAACGCCGCGCCGTGCGCAGCGAGGCCGCCAGGCAGCAGCGCGAGAGGGAGGCCGCGGCGCTCGCTGCCATGACCTGGCGGGAACGCCGCCGTCGCGCTCGCTCCCAGTGAGGTATTGTCTGCGCGTTCGTTCTGCTTGAACCGCAGATGGGTGGCGGGCGAGCCGAGGGAACCTGGCCGATCGAGGGAGAAGCGACCGCCGAGCTTCAGCCCACACCGGCTGAATCGCTCTGCTGGACCGTCATGCTCGCGAATACAAGCGAGATCGACATCGACCAGGCGTCCACCGGGACCAGGGGCACCATTCAGACCGATCTGCACGCCACGATCGCCGGTACGGCGCCGCCGGGAAACATTCCGACGTCTCCGGCGTTAGCTCTTATATGAAGACCATTGTGTATAGCGAAACCGGTAACCCGTCCGTGCTTCACCTCGTTGATCGGCCAGTGACAGAGCCCCGTGCCGGCGATGTTCGCGTGCGCATCGTGGTGGGCGGGGTGAACCCGACCGACTGGAAGTCGCGCCAAGGCACCAGCCCGGGGGAGGCTCTCGCATTCGCCGACGTCGTGCCGAACCAGGACGGCGCTGGCGTCGTCGATGCTGTTGGCCCCGGTGTGTCGAACGTAGCTGTCGGCGATCGCGTCTGGCTCGCCCTCGCCGCCTACCAGCGTGCGGACAGCGGAACTGCCCAGGAGTACGCGGTGCTTCCGGCCGAACGCGTATTTCTGCTGCCCTCCGCGGCCACTTTCGATCAGGGAGCCAGCCTCGGCGTGCCAGCCATCACCGCCTACCGGGCCCTCACCGTGGCCGAAGATGGGCCTACGCGCCTGCATCCCGGGGCGCTTGACGGCAAGATCGTGCTCGTCGCAGGAGGCGCCGGCGCCGTCGGCCACGCCGCCATCCAGCTCGCCCGCTGGGCCGGTGCGACCGTGATCACGACCGTGAGTGGGCCGGCCAAGGCGGCCCTCGCAACAAATGCCGGGGCACACCACGTGCTCACCTACACTGACTCCGACGTCGCCACCGAAATTCGAAGCATCGCGCCCGATGGCGTCGACCTCATCGTCGAGGTGGCTCCCGCCCAGAACTCCGAACTCGACCTTGCGGTCATTCGCAATCGCGGATCCATCGCGGTCTACGCCAATAATGGCGGCGACGAGATGACCCTCGATGTGCGCAAACACTTCAGCCTGAACGTGCGGTACCAGTTCCTGTTGTTGTACACCGTCGGCATCGAGGTCGTGCAGCAGGCGGCCGCTGCCATCAACGAGGCGCTCCGTGACGGCGCATTGCCCGTCGGAGCGGATGCGGGCCTGCCGCTGCACCGCTTCGACCTGGCCCACACAGCAGATGCACACGCCCTCGTCGAAAGCGGAGTCACCGGCAAGGTGCTCGTCGACGTCTCCGCGTCCTGACGTGTGGCCTGGCCCGCGAACTGACGCGTGGCCTGACCCGCGGTGCCTAAATCAGGACATCCCGCCGGTGTGGGCCGCGGGCTGCCCAGGACTGGGCGGCACGGGCCGGATCGGCGGGATGTCCTGATTTAGGCACCGGTCGTCAGCTTTCGCAGCGGGCCCGGCGCATAACTCCTGCAATTTGCAGGGGCGTAAACGGAACCCCGGTGTGTTTCTACGGATGTTGCGGGGGCCCGATACGAATTGCAGGAGTTATGCGCGCCGCGAGGCCCCAATCGGTGGTCGGACGAGAACCTTGCTCGGTGGCTAGTGCAGAAAACCCCGCGGGGTAACTGATGAGTTCTGCGCGGTTACCGAGGATGCCTGAGGTGTGTTTTTTGAATTGGCCCCGGCAGCGATCTGCAAGTCATACAGTCAAGTCCCCTCGTCGCGAACGACGAGGGGACTTGACTGTATCAGGCTTTAGTACTCGCGGCGCGGAGCGCGCGGCGGGCGATCGCCCTGCTCGGCGGAACGCGAGGCGCCGCCCTTGTCGGCGCGCAACTCAATGAGCTTGCCGCTGATGCGGGTGTTCTCCAGCTTGGAGAACACGTCGCTCGACAGGTCAGCGGGCAGCTCGACCAGCGAGAACTCCGGCAGGATTTTGATGTGCCCGAAGTCGTCGCGGCTGAGCCCACCCTCGTTGGCGAGGGCGCCGACGATCTGACGCGGCTCTACCTTGTGACGCTTGCCGACCTCGATGCGGAACTGGGCCATCGGCTTACCGCTCGAACGTACCGGGCGTTCGCTGCGCACCGGTCGGTCGTCGCGGGCGCCGTAGCTGCCGCGGTCGTCGCGGCTGCCGCGATCATCCCGGCTAAAGCGGTCGGAACGACCGCCGCGCTGCTCGGAGCGTTCGACCCGCTCGTCGCGCTCGAGGCGCTGCTGGGCGCGAACATCTTCGGCTGAAAGCAGCAGCGGAGTTTCGCCCTGCCCGACGACGGCAAGAGCCGCGGCCACATCAACCTCGGGCACATCGTGGTGGGACACATAGTGCGCGATGATGTCGCGGAACTTGCTGATGCGGTCGGTCTCGTCGAGTGCCGCCGTGATGGCGTCGTCGAAGCGAGTGAGGCGCGTCACATTGACGTCCTCAACGCTCGGTAACTGCATCTGGGTGAGCGGCTGGCGGGTCGCCTTTTCGATGGCGGAGAGCAAACGACGTTCGCGCGGCGTGACGAAGCTGATAGCTGCGCCCGAGCGACCGGCGCGGCCGGTGCGGCCGATGCGGTGCACATACGACTCGGTGTCGATCGGAATGTCATAGTTGACGACGTGGCTGATGCGCTCCACGTCGAGGCCGCGAGCGGCGACATCCGTTGCGACGAGAATGTCGAGCTTGCCGCTCTTGAGCTGATTGATCGTGCGTTCGCGCTGAACCTGCTGCACGTCGCCGTTGATCGCCATGGCCGAATAACCGCGCGCACGCAGCTTTTCGGCGAGCAGTTCGGTCTCGTTCTTGGTGCGGGCGAAGATGATCATGCCCTCGAAGTTCTCGACCTCGAGAATGCGGGTGAGCGCGTCGAGCTTCTGCGGGTACGACACCATCAGGTAGCGCTGGGTCGTGTTCACGCTGGTCGTGGTCTTGCTCTTGACCGTAATCTCTTCCGGGTCGTGCAGGTACTTCTTGGAGATTCGGCGAATCTGCGCCGGCATGGTGGCTGAGAACAGAGCCACCTGCTTGTCATCGGGGGTGTCGGCAAGAATGGTCTCGATGTCCTCGACGAAGCCCATGTTCAGCATCTCATCGGCCTCATCGAGCACCAAGAACTTCAGCTCCGAGAGGTCGAGGGTGCCCTTCGCGAGGTGGTCCATGATTCGACCGGGAGTGCCCACGACGATGTGCACTCCGCGACGCAGGGCCGACAGCTGCTGGCCGTAGCCCTGTCCGCCGTAAACGGGCAGCACGTGCACGCCGCGCATGTGAGCGGCGTACTTCTCGAACGCCTCGCACACCTGCAGTGCGAGCTCGCGGGTGGGCGCGAGCACGAGCGCCTGCGGGTTCTTCTGCGACAGGTCGAGTCGGTTCAGAATGGGCAGCGCGAACGCAGCCGTCTTGCCGGTACCGGTCTGGGCGAGTCCGACAACGTCGCGACCCTCCAATAGCGGGGGAATTGTGGCGGCCTGAATGGCCGAGGGGGTCTCGTAGCCGACAACTTTGAGCGCCTTGAGCATGGCGTCATTGAGTCCAAGGTCGGCAAATGTCTTCGTTACGGAGGCGGAATCTGCCTCGTTCTGCGTTGTAGTGTCTGGGGCGGTCATACTACAACGGTAGTCGAAGAGTTCGCCCCCGGCGTTAAGGCTCGTCTGGCAACTTGCAAAGCGGATGCCCGCGGCCGCGGCATCCGCTTGCAGCGGCGCGTAGCGCCGGGTACGCAAGCGGCGTTTCCCAACTTCTCAAACCGGTGAATCCAGTGCCGGCGCCTTCGGTGGTATCTTTCACGGGCACGTCGCGTGGCTGACGCCTAGGCGTTCAAGAACCCAATGGCCGCCTCGCGGAATGCCCGCGATGTGGGCGCGTTGAAGTGGTTGCGCCCGGGAATCTCGAAAAAATCGCCGTTTGGCGTGGCGTCAGCCAACACCCGGGAGGCATCGAGAATGCTGTCCTCGCTACCGGTGGCAAACAGCACCGGCTGAGTGGGCGCGTTTGCGGCGCCGGGCTGCGGGCCGCCGCGCATGCCTTCGACCAGGGCGACGAGCGCGGCGAGGTCATTGCCGGGCAATGTCTTCGCCATGGCGAGATAGACGCCGGTGAGGCGGTCGCTGACCTCGCGGCCGTGTTCGAGGTGGGCGCGGGCATCCGCTACCTGAAAACTTTTGAGCGGATCACCATCGGGAATCCCGCCGAGCACCGCCCGGGTGATGCGGCCGCCGAGGTCGCGGGCAGCCTGCCAGCCCACCCGGGCACCGAGCGAGTAGCCCACATAGCACACCTCGGTGAGCAGATAGGCGTCGAGCACCGTCTCAACGTCGGCGACGAGCAATTCCATCGTGTACGCGTCGGGGGAGTGTGGTTTGTCGCTGGCACCGTGGCCGCGCTGGTCGATGCCGATGACGTGAAAACCGGCCCGGGTCAGATCTCGGGTCCAGCCGGTGGCGTGCCAGTTAGCGATAACGCTCGAGGCGAAGCCGTGCACCACGACCACGGTTGGATGCTCCGGGTCACCGAGCTCATAGGTGGCCAACTGCACACCGTCGCGGGACAGAACA
This sequence comes from Cryobacterium sp. Y57, assembly GCF_002929505.1. Taxonomy (GTDB): domain Bacteria; phylum Actinomycetota; class Actinomycetes; order Actinomycetales; family Microbacteriaceae; genus Cryobacterium. The sequence goes on along the minus strand of NZ_PJJL01000071.1, from coordinate 293,674 downwards.
AAACTTGGCGCGGGGGCAGTTCGGTGCAACATTCCCCTATTCCACCACGGATGCCGCGGCGCAGGTTTGCTTGGCTCGCCACCCCTGCTCTCCTCGCCTCCGGCGGACTGAGCTGACCGGGTTACGGGTTCTTTCCTCGCCGATACCGGAGTTCAGGACGTTGACGGCTGAGTCGACGACCGCTGCCGTGAAAATGAGGAAGTGTTCAGGAAAGCCATGCAGACTGGTGTTTTCGCCCGCGGACGCCGCCTGTGGAGTGTCAAACCAGAACCGCCCGCGCGACAGCCAGCGATTCGTTTTTCTGAAAGCTAGGCCTATTTCTTCTTCAACCACGCCCACCACACCCCTTGAGACCGACGCGAGCCGCACTCAAACTACGCGTCGTCGCCGGAGCCGGAAGCGGAGCCGCTTCCTGGCAGCCGGCGCCATCACTGCTATCGCCGCGGTCGTCGGCACCGGCTTCGCGGTGCAGTCCAGCATCGCAGACGAAAACGCGCGCACAGCCGTGATGACAGCGCTTGCCTCCAGCGGCGCTGAACACGTCGAGCAATTGGAACTCAATGCGGGGCGCTTGCGAGCGCGTGCCGAACAGGCCTCTGAAAGTGCCGTGTCTGGTGCCAGCGTCGTCATCGCTGCAGCGGAAGGCAAGACGGATGCCACAGACCTGTCGGCGTCCGTTGCCTCGCTCTCCCCTGTCACTCTGCTTGCTCCGGAGCGAATTTTCGAGCTCGTCGACGTAACGACAACCGAAACCGCGAACGTGAACGCCTCCACGACCGAGGTCGATCGCGTTGCCGCCGAGCAGGCAGCGGTTGCCCAGGCTAGTGCTGAGGCCGCTGCTGCTGAGGCGGCTGTTGAGGCGGCCGCTGAGGCGGCTGCTGCTGAAGCCGAAGCTGGCGATGCCGTCCCGGCGGCACCGGCCCGCCCGTCGGCTCCAACAGACCCCAACGCTGCGCAGCAAATCGCCCGTCAGCTTATGGCGAACCAGTACGGCTGGGGTGACGATCAGTTTGGTTGCCTGGTGAGTCTGTGGGAAAAAGAATCACGCTGGAACGTGAACGCCTACAACGCCTCCAGCGGTGCCACCGGTATCCCGCAGGCATTGCCCGGCAACAAGATGGCCTCGGCCGGAGCCGACTGGCAGACCAACCCTGCGACCCAGATCTCCTGGGGCCTGGGTTATATCGCGAGTCGGTACAGCACACCCTGTGATGCCTGGGACAAGTCGGAAGCATCGGGCTGGTACTAGCGCGCGGTAGCGGTACGTCGTAACCAGGCGGTTCCCGATGCGTCACATTCTCGTCAGGTAGGAACTCGGCGATCCACGTCGGCGCGCTCCGAGTGCGGCATCCCATCCATCGCGCCGCCAGGTCCAGCCACCCAGGAACCCAAACTGTGACCTGCACCTCGCACGACGGACCGATACGGATACGCTGGGTACACGATTGTCGAGCAGGAGTAGTCAGTGAACGAAAACACGCAAGTACCCGGCGGAGCTATTAGCCCGCAGGTCATCGAGGGCGTTTTCGACCTCGCTCGCGACGGCCTGACCGGCCCGCTGGGCGAGATGATCGACGCCGGAGTTCCCCTCGACGTAGTCAACCCGCGTGGAGACACGCTTCTGATCGTGGCCGCGTACCAGCAGCACCCCGATACTGTCGCCGAGCTGCTGCGGCGCGGGGCGGACACATCCGCTATCAACACGATGGGCCAGTCCGCCATTTCCTGCGCGGTTTTTCGAAACAACGAGGTGATTCTGCGGTTGCTGCTCGAAGCGGATGCCGACCCCCGCCTCGGCACGCACAGTGGCGTGGCTATCGCCGACCAGTTCGGCCTGCCGCGCATGCGCGAGGTCATCGAGTCGTACCAGCGCGGCTGAAAAACGAAAAGGGCGCCCCCGAGTGGGAGACGCCCTCACTTCTAGTCGAACGCGTTAGCGTCCGAGGCCGAGTCCGAGGTCGCCGAGAACATCGTTGACGATCGAGTCGACCGAGCCGTCGATGTTTTCAACGTCGACGCCACCGACGTCGGTGCCAACATCGGTGCCGTTACCGGCGTCAACCGGGGCGGTGACGGGAGCTTCGATCGGTGCGACAACGTCGTTGCCGCTGCCGACGGACGCGTCGTTGCCGACCTCGTTGCCCGACGCGACATCACCGATGTCGCTGTTGAGCGAGTCATCGACCAGCGGACCGTTGACGACGCCGCCGCCCAGGATTGGGCCGTTGCCGACGCCCCCGACGGAGGTGTCGTTCCCGAGCACGCCGTTGCCGGTCGAGTCGTTGCCAGAGAGGTTGAACAGGTCGCCGATAACGTCAAGGCGGTCCTGCTCGGACGAGCTGTCGGTGCTCGTGGTCGTGCTGGTGCTGTCGCCGTCAAACGCCTGAGCGGGGGCGACAAAGCCTCCAATGATGAGAGCGGATGCTGCCGCGCCGGTGATTCCCAACGCGGTGATCTTGCGAACGTTTGTGTGCTTCGTGATCATATTCATGAGAGCTCCTATTCGTTGTTCTGTTCCGGCCCGAAGTTCACTCGGGCCGCACAGATGGTCCGGAGCTCGGCTCCATCCGGTTTGGTCGACGCACCCCAAATGGGTGTCAGGCATCGTTTTTGGCGGAGATGATGCTGGCCGTGACGTGGGTCGATCGCCGCCATAAGGGGCGTCCGCGGGGGCGATGGCAAAGCCTGAGAAGAGTCTGGCAACCCGTCACGATGGCAAGCGGGGGAGTTTATCTAAGCGAGCAGGCCCACGACGCGGTCACGTAAGACGTTGCTGCGCTCGGTGAAACCGCGCTGGCGGCGCACATACTCCGCTTTACCGGCGGCAGTCTCAACCGCGACCGGCGCGTAGCCCCATGCGGCGAGGTCATAGGGTGAGGCCTCCATGTCGAGCTGGCGAATGTCGCGCGCAAGTTCGAAGGAGTCGAGCAAAACCTCGCCGGGAACGAGCGGGCCGAGCTTGATCACCCACTTGTAGATGTCCATTCCGGCGTGCAGGCACCCCGGCTGCTCCAGAACTGGCTGGTTCTCCCTCGTCGGTTGCAGTTGGTTGCGACCAATAGCGGCGGGGGTGAAGAACCGAAACGCGTCGAAATGGCTGCAGGCCACGCGATTGCCGTCGACGACGCCGTCGGTGTCGCTCTGGCCGAGCCGCAGCGGCGCAACATGCCGGTGCTCGCCCTGGCGGTAGACCATCGCCCATTCGTGCAGTCCGAAACAGCCAAACTGGGCGGGGCGTTGGCGAGTCGCACTGAGCAGTGACCCGATGAAGCGCAAGACGCGCTCGTTCTTCTCGAAGAAGGCGGCGGCATCCACCTGGCTGTCGCTACCTTCGCGACGGTACCACTTCCAGTTCGCGCGAGGCTCGGCGGCAGCGCCCTGCAACAGCACGCCGGCTCCGGGATGCCAGCGGCGCAACAAGCCGGGACGAAACGGGTAGTAGGTGAACAGAAAATCCTCGACCGGATGCGTCTGGCCGGTTGCCGCGCGCTCGCGGCGGCCACGGGTAAACGCGTCGGCGCGTTCTTCGTGGGCCTGCTCGAGGCTGCGCCACTCGGCGGTCCCGAGTACTCGGGTCTGGTCGGTTGAATACACCTGTCGAGGATACCCGCGGAACGTGGCGGCCGGCCGAGGGCCGAGCCACGACATACAGCATGGAGGAAGCTGTCACTTGAATCTCGACGACATACAGCATGGTGGCTGCAACCGTGAGGCAGCTATTTAGCTGGTGGTGTGACACGTTGATGGGTCGAGGTTGAGCCAGCAGTCGGGTATCTACGCAGCGAGGGGAGCGGCGCCGGTTAGCCAGCGGATGGCGCGCATGCCGGCCCTGGTACCGTGGGGTTCGTCACCGTGGCCGCGCAGGCGTCGGCACTCAACGAGGTCCTCGGCCGGTGTGATGTGCGGATCGCGGCACGAGCTGTCATAGCCGGTGTAGTCGATTTCAAGCAGGAGTTCGTCGTCGGTCATGGTGGTTCCACTTCAGCGGGGCATCTCGTCAGAGGTGCCGGGCGAATGCACCGGCCGGAGCAGGCGCGTGCCTCGAGCCGATCGTGCGCGATAAGTCGACACGCGATCGGAATCGAAGCCCGATGTCACTCTCCGGCGGCGGCGGCGGAGCTGGTCTATTCGTACGAGGTTAACTTGTCATCGTGTGTTTGTCTGCCAAAAAGCGAAAATGTTTCATTTCATGACACAGCGGTGATCTGGCGTTGACCGGCAGTTGTGCTCGTTCCAACCGGGCGTATCCTCGCATTATGAAACGTGCACTCGCACTCGGACTGGTGACCGGGCAATTCCTCCTGCTGGCAGCCCTGGCCTTCATACCGCACGGCACACTCTGGGCGATGAACGTCGGGGTGATCGTGTCAGCGATCTCGTTGGGTTTGGTCGGCGCCATGCTCGTGGTTCTTGGGGTCATCGGGCTGAGCACTCCGATTACCGCAGCTACGGTGCGCGGGTCGGGCGATTCGTGCCCGGTGTCGGACGGTTTGTTTCAGGCGAGTGATGCCGCAGCCGAGCGACGCCCCACGATTGACCCGACCAAGCGAATCCGGGAACCTTCCAAGAACCGGGTAACGAATTCGGCGCAGCGGTGTTGCCCCCAGTATGACTCTTGCGCTCTCCATCCTTGACCTTGCTCCGATCACCCCCGGCCAGACCGCTCGGGAGAGCTTCGCGGGGAGTGTTGCGCTGGCCCAGACGGCCGAAAAACACGGGTATGAGCGGGTCTGGTACGCCGAGCACCACAACATGCCGACCATCGGATCATCGGCGACGAGCATTCTGATCGGGCACGTGGCTGGGCAGACCAGCACGATTCGGCTCGGATCCGGCGGCGTCATGCTGCCCAATCACTCACCGCTCGTGATCGCCGAACAGTACGGAACCCTCGCCGAGCTCTATCCCGACCGCATCGACCTGGGTCTGGGACGCGCGCCCGGCAGCGACCAGAATACCGCTCGGGCGATGCGCCGCGATCCGCGCGCTTCTGACCAGTTTCCGCAGGACGTCATAGAGCTGCAGGCCTACCTGCGTGGCCAGTCGATCGTGCCCGGCGTACAGGCCGTGCCGGGGGCCGGAACCAATGTGCCGCTGTACATTCTCGGATCGTCGCTGTTCGGTGCCGGACTCGCCGCAGCGCTCGGCCTGCCCTACGCTTTTGCCTCGCATTTCGCGCCCGACGCGTTGCACGAAGCGATCGCGCTCTACCGCCGTGATTTCACACCGTCAGAGCAGCTTGCAGCGCCACACCTCATCATCGCGGCCAACGTGATCGCCGCCGACGATAAAGCGGATGCAGTGGCACAGTTTGAGTCGACCCGCCGCACCCGGGTGCGCGGCATGCTCTCTCGCGGGCCGGCAACCCCCGAATACGACGACGACCAGATCGAAATGTTTTTGACCACGCCGGAGGGCCGCAATATCGCCGACATGATGCGTTATTCGGCGGTGGGTACCGCCGATGAGGTGCGCGCCTACCTCGAGGAGTTCGCCGAGGGAACCGGGGCCGATGAGCTCATCCTCGCTCACCAGTCTCCGTTGGTCGAGGATCGCCTGCGCTCGGTCGAGCTCACGGCCGATGCGATGAACCTCGTCGCTGTCTAGCTCAGGGCTAGGTTGGCAGAGTGACCCCGGACGCGCTCGTCGACCTCTGTCTGGGCCTGCCCCAGGCGGTAGAGACATTTCCATTCGGCGACGAGACGAGCGTGTTCAAGACCAGTGTCAACGGCAAAATCTTTGCCCTCGCAGCCCTGGCGGGCGAGCCGTTCACGGTGTCGCTCAAGTGTGATCCGGAAGAAAGTCGTGCCCTACGCGCAGAATTTTCGCTGTGGATCACGCCGGGCTATCACCTGAATAAAAAGCACTGGATCACGATCCTGCTCGACGGCCATGTGCCTGTCGAGCTGGTTGAACAGCTGTTGCGCGACAGCCATGCTCTGGTGCGGCCCCGGGTTCCCCGCGCCCGGCCGAAGTAGCGGGGCTGGAGCTTCAGATCGGAGAACGGATACCCCAACCCGCACATCCCGGCTCACCCCCGCTGGCTCACACCCCGGGGAGCGGATCACCCAGGGGGTCGGCAGCACCCAGGTCGGCAAGGGCCATCCCGCCCACCGGCAGGCCGGCCCAAGACAGCAGGGTCCAGCCCTCCTCGGGCGAGCCAATGAATTCCACGACACCGGTGTTGTCGAGCTCGTGCTCTCCCGCAAAGCTCGCCGGTACGTTTTGCGCGCGGGCAGCGGTCCAGACACGAATAGCTGCGCCATGGCTGAAGACCGCAGCGACCTCAGAGTCGGCGGCTGCAAGCGCGATGTCGGCATCGAAGCGCCGGAAGAAGCCGTGGCCGTCGTCAGCTCCCGGCATCCTCTTATTCAGGTTGCCGGTGCCCCACGCCATCACGGTCTCCAGGTACGTGCGAACGGAGGCTCGATCGCGTAACCCCTCGATCGAGCCGGCCTCGATCTCGTGCAACCCGGTCCCGACCCGTAACTCCAGGCCGCGATCGGCCGCGAGCGGCTGCGCGGTCAGGTGGGTGCGAATAAGCGTCGACACGAAGATCGCGTCAATTGGTTCGGAGCGCAGCGCATCGGGAATAGCAGCGGCCTGGCGCAGACCGAGATCGGTCAGGCCAGGCCCGGGATGCGCGGTATCAAGCCGCCCGAGAACGTTGCCGGGAGTCTGGCCATGGCGGATCAGGAGAAGTCGCATATACCCTCCAGCATAGGCAACGTGATCGAGCACGAGAAGACCGGTGCGCCAACGGCCCTAGCGGTGAGGGTTTCGAACGGCATCGGCGGCGGTTGCGTCAGATGTCTGTGGCGGTCTCAAACTTGGTGAGCAGGGGCGTGCCGGACAAGATCGGTCCCAAAGAAGATTTACCCGGCCCAGCACGATACGTGCGGTAGGCGGCATCGTGCTCCAGTGAGACCCACTGTTCCACGAGTACAAAATGCGTGGGGTCTTCGGTGTCGACGAGCACATCGACACCGAGGCATCCATCAAAGGCGCGGGTGGTGAGCAGAGTGTTGCGTAACAGCTCGGGAGCCTCGGCGAGGGACTCGGGCTTGATATGGATATCGAGAAAAGCGGTGATCGGCACAGCAGCTCCAACAGGGTTGAAATTACGGGAAAAATTCGGTTACACACGGTCGATCACGTTTTCAGTCCGGCACGCCCGGACCGATCAGGAGAAAGGTCGCGTAGGTTCAGCATAGGGAACGCGTTGTGCCGGGGGATCCAGATACGCCGATCGCACGGCTGTGGCTGCTCGCAGTGGCGCCGGGGCGGGCTGGCAGCTGAGAGTGGCAGCATGGAGGAAATACCCTTCGAGCGTTCGAACAGAAAGCAGTTTCATGACGATTATCAAAATTAACGCCATCACCGTGCCGAGCGACGGCGGCGACGAGCTTGCCCGCCGATTTGCTGCCCGTGCTGGCGCCGTCGACGACCGGCCCGGCTTCGAGGGCTTCGAGCTGTTGAAGCCGACCGATGACCGCCTCACCTGGCTGGTCCTGACCCGCTGGGCCGACGAAGAATCGTTCCAGGCCTGGTTGACTTCCCCGTCGTTCGCCCACGGACACCGTAGCGAGACGCCGAAAGAGGGCGAACCGGCCGCGCGCCCGGTCGGTGTCAGCAGCGAGTTGTGGTCGTACGCCATCGCTGGCGGTACCGGGCACTGACCCTGGGCGACGGACGTTCCGATGTGCTACCGGCGCGACTCCGGCGGGCCGATTTCGGAAAGCCTGTAACCGCTCGGGTAGATCGTCGTCGCCGCACCAGAAGTAAAGATTGGCAGTTCTAAAGGTGCCGAATGCGCGGTACGCAGGTTCCGCACCTTCAGGAGTGCATGCACTGCTGCGGTCAAACCGCGGCTGGGCGTTGGTAGGCCGAGGGCCGCGCTCACCCGCACGTCGCCAATGAGCGCGCCCAGGATTTCTCGGTCCCAACGGCGCACCAAGTGGGGGAGCCTAGTGGTGAATGCGGGGAGGGCTGAGGTTGTGCGAGCAATTCCTGCAGCGGATGGCGCCACGTGTAACGCTTCGTAATCGTCGAAGAACACCGCTGCTTCGTTAAAACTGGTGGGAATTGTCTCGAGCCCGATGCGCTGGCCGAGCTCAAAGAAGAAGCGGTGTGCCGCTGCGCGTTCTGTTGGCTCCACGGCTCGCCATCCGTGGCTATCAAGCCACCGTAGCGGCGCGATAAGCAGGCTAATCAGCACGTAGAGAAAATCATCATCGGTACCGGGAACGCCCGCATGCACGCGGCGCAGCAGGCTCACCAGGGTGCGCCCCCGCTCGCTGTCAAAACCGTGCGTAATGATTTCATACACAACAATTCCGATGTCCGTCGACCGTTTGCCCGGGCTGTGCGTGATTTCGCCGGACGCGAGAAGCGCGTTCGATATTTGCGGAACGGCGAAGCTCCTAAAATACGCCAGGACGAAACCAATGTTGACGTCGTTACCGAAGTCGTACAGTGCCATTTGACGGAAGGTGGCCTCCCAATCATCGGCAGCCACGCGACGGGCGGCGTTCGTTTGAGCTTGTCGTTTAGACCTCATGACGACGCTGGGTCTCCGACCCTGGAGCATCGAGGTGAGGTGATTCTGCTTCGAGGAGCTCTGTTATGGAACGCAAGGTCTCGGGAGACACATCCCCGAGCATTCGCGCTGCGAAACTGACGACCCTCCGCACGCGGAGGCTCTTCACAAACGTGAGTTGGGCGTCTACGCGGTCAGGCAGTTCGCCATCGGAGTGGATCAGATATTCCGGAGGAATGCGGAAGAATTCACCGATTCCGGTGAGGAGAGCGGCGTCAGTGACGAGCGGGCCCTCGCCCGTGATCATGTACGCCCAGCGTGCCCGGGACAAGGCGACACCCTTGTTCTTGAGCCCGTACTCGATCTGCTTGTAGGTATATGGAGTGTTGCCTTCGGCCACAACCACATCAAGTAGCAGATTGAGTTTTCGGGCCAGCTCCACCTGAGGGCTGACGGTCGGATGAAGGCTTGGAGTGGGGGACTCATGGTCCGGCAGATTAGACAACAGTATTGATCCCATCGTGTCGGATCGGTTCGGGCGGCACCTGGGTTTGCCGTTCGACCCGATCGATGATCGATTGTTCGGCCGACGACACGGCCTGCGTCGGGTCAAGAAGCAGGGTGTCGCGAATTTCAACGTACCGACGGTATAAGTGCAGACCGGGCTGCCGAACGACGAGCAGGCCAGGACGAGTGAGCTGTCGGTCAATGCTGAGGTCCGGCGCGGTCAAGAGCAGGCGGTGCCACATAGGTGTAATGCGCCACAACAACACCCGATCGAGAAAAGTCTTTCGACTGGAGATGAGCCCGTCGACGGTAGCGGTAAGTCCAAGGCCGACTGCCAAGCTGAGAGGCGCGATGAGGAGGGCGAGAACATACGCCAGACGCGGCCAGCCTTGGAAGACGAATCCCGGAACCACGTTGGATTGCACGGCACTGATCAGGCTGATGAGTGCATAAATCAGAACGCTCAGGCAGCCAAGGGTCATAAATCCCAAGGACAACCGGATGACCATTCTGGGCTGCTTACGAATGTCCGACACACATGCGTACGCCACGGAGACGGCAAAAATTGCCATAGCGATCCACGTTGTCGAGGCATACGCGGTGTAATCCCACCGGGCAACGAAAGACTGGGAAATATTGTCCGAAATACGCCAGTCACTGGAGAAGAACAGAATTGCCTGCGCCACGATGATCAGGGCGGCGACGAGAGCCGTCACCCGTCGACGCCTCCGCGTGCTTCCACCGACGGACACCGCTTCTTGAACGAGCACGTCGAGTAGGCCGATAGCTACGATCGTGAGGGCATGGAAGAGAAAATACGTGGCATTGATTCCGCCCAGAATCGGATCAACAAATCGATAAACCGGTTGTGCCTGCAAGCTCATGCTCATCGCGAGCATGATCAGGAACCAGAGAAGCGGGCGGCGTGTTCCCCGAATAGCCGAGGGTACGCATAAGAGTACGGCGATCCAGAGGACAACGGGCACGAAGGTCTGCACGGTGGTTTGCATTACAACACCTGACCGAACCCGGTCCGGAGACCCAGCGCAATTTTGGGCTTATCGCTCAACATGATCAAGGCCAGCTGATCGCCGATGGCCTCTGCCAGTGCTTCCTGCTCGTCGGTGAACCGGCTTCGCGCCAGTGCATGGACGATAGCGTCGAGCGAGAGGGATGAGCGGTGCGAGCAGTGCGATACGTTCCGCCGAGAGCAGTTCTTTCTCCTGGCTGAGAATCATGTGGCCGTATTCGTGATTGATGAACTGCTGGCGGTGCACCCTGGACGTAGTCGGTGCATGGTAGATCCGTTCGAAATCTTCGCCGGACACAGCGATCCAGAGACCGCAGAGCCCGGCCGCAAGCATTCGCGGCGGCGCACTGCGAATCACGATCTTCTTGCCCCGCATCGTTTCCATGTGTCGGTGCAGCAGTTCGGCCGTGAGCGGCCGGGGCAGACCGAGTTCGGCCACCATCGTGTACGCCCGTTTCTGGCGTGACTCGTAGCTCAATCCCGTACCCCCGTGTTGGTACTCGGAGTCTACCCCCCTTGCCGGGACGGGTAGACAGGCTGTCGGTACTCGGCCCGTGGAAGCCTTACGATAGACATGTCTAACGTTGGCCTAGGGGGAGGAACAGCTATGGCTTGGCTCGTAACTGGCGGTAATGCGGGGGCTCTGATGCCGGTGTCTGACACCGGTTATGGCCGTCCAGCACCCGGGCACAGGCTGCGCTTTTCGTGGGATTTACGTTCTTGGCGCCTCCGAGTCGGGGGCGCCAAGCGGCAGAACGGTCGATGGGTCTTTCGTGGCGCGATCGACGGCGTTACGGTGCCTCATGACACGGCTTCTCAGAGTGGTACGAGCGTTGACGTTCTCGCGCTGAGGTGGTTGCGGGGGCTCGTGCCCGCCGAAATCGATCAGCAGGTCACCCTGAGCTTTGATAGCTGGTACAACGCGCAAACGAAGACGGAGGTCGTCACTGGCGTGGATGGTGCCACGACCGTGTCGAATCTGCAGGCCGTTCGTGCAGCCTGGCGCATCGTTCAGTCCGGTCACAGTGTCGTAGTTCAAGTCTGGTCTATGCCGAAACGTCCAAGTGCATCCGGCGCCACAATCAGGGTGTGGGTGTGCAATGGAGACAGCGCTCGTGCGATCGAGGCTAAGATTTTGGAGCACAATCTGCAGCTCGATGGGGGCGAGTCGGAGCAGACGACGAAGACTCGCTTTGCGACCGGCTGGATTGTGACTGGGGAACCTGGTGGCGCTCGCCACTCGTAGTGACGCTCGCCGCGCCACTCATAATCCCGAACGCTAAGAAACGTTACTTCGGGGCCGCAGTCGATTCGGACCCGCCGTTAAGCTGTGCCAATGAGCACTATGCAAACTCCTGAGGCCAAGACACCCGTCGATGCGGCGCGTCCGGCCCGATCCCAGGCATTGCTGGATGCCGTCACCAACTCTGTCGTTATCGCTGACGGCGCCATGGGTACCATGCTGCAGGACCACAACCCCACCCTCGACGACTACCAACAGCTCGAGGGCTGCAACGAGATTCTCAACGTGAGCCGCCCCGACATCATCGCGGCCATTCACGACGTCTACCTTGAAACCGGCATCGACGCCATCGAGACCAACACCTTCGGTGCGAACTGGTCGAACCTCTCGGACTACGGGATCGAAGATCGCATCGAGGAACTCGCTCGACTCGGCGCCGAGATCGCCCGCGCCAGCGCCGAAAAATTCGAAGTCCGCGACGGCCGCGTGCGCTGGGTGCTCGGCTCGATGGGCCCCGGCACCAAGCTGCCGAGCCTAGGCCACACCACGTACGCCAACCTCAAGGCTACGTTTGCCGAGCAGGCGATCGGCCTCATCCGCGGCGGCGCTGACGCGTTCCTCATCGAGACCTCGCAAGATCTGCTGCAGACCAAGAGCGCGGTGAACGGATGCAAGCAGGCCATTAGTGAGACCGGCATCCGCTTGCCCATTTTTGTCGAGGTGACGGTGGAGACCACCGGAACCATGCTGATGGGCAGCGAGATCGGCGCCGCGCTGACCGCGCTGGAGCCACTGGGCATCGATGCGATCGGCTTGAACTGTGCGACCGGGCCGACCGAGATGAGCGAGCACCTGCGTCACCTCTCCAAGTTCTCCCGCGTGCCCGTCATCTGTATGCCCAACGCCGGCCTGCCGCAGCTGACCAAGACCGGCGCGAGCTACCCGCTGACGCCCGACCAGCTGGCCACGGCGCACGAACAGTTCGTGAAGGAATTCGGGCTGGGGCTGGTCGGCGGATGCTGCGGCACGACTCCCGCACACATGACCGCCGTGGTCGAACGGTTGCGTGGCGTCACGGTGAAACCCCGCACCCTCGAAGCGGACCCCGGCGTCGCGAGTCTGTACCAGCATGTCAGTTTCGACCAGGACAGCGCCTTTCTGGCCATCGGGGAGCGCACCAACGCCAACGGCTCGCGCGCATTTCGGGACGCGATGCTCGCTGAGAACTGGGACGACTGCGTCGACATCGCCCGCAGCCAGGTGCGCGACGGCGCCCACCTGCTCGACGTCTGCATCGACTACGTCGGTCGCGATGGCGTTGCCGACATGAAGCAGGTCGTCTCCCGACTGGCCAGCGCCTCGACCCTGCCACTCGTCGTTGACTCCACCGAGCCGACCGTCCTGCAGGCCGGTATGGAACTCATCGGTGGCCGTCCGGTGGTGAACTCGGTCAACTTCGAAGACGGCGAGGGGTCCACGTCGAGGTTCGGCCGGATCATGCCACTCGTCAAGGAGCACGGCGCGGCCGTGATCGCCCTGACCATCGACGAGGAGGGCCAGGCCCGCACCGCCGAACACAAGGTGCGCATCGCCACCCGTCTGGTGGACACCCTCGTGAACACGTGGGGCATGCGGGTCGAGGACATCATCGTCGACGCGTTGACCTTTCCCATCGCGACCGGCCAGGAAGAAACCCGCCGGGACGGCATCGAGACCATCGAGGCGATTCGCCAGATCAAGGCGAAGTACCCCGGAATCCACACCACCCTCGGCGTCTCGAATGTGTCGTTCGGGCTCAACCCCGCTGCGCGCTCGGTGCTCAACTCGGTCTTTCTGCACGAGGCGACGGAGGCCGGCCTCGACTCGGCCATCGTGAACTCGGCCAAGATCGTGCCGCTCGCCTCGGTGCCCGATGACCGCCGCAAGGTGGCGCTCGACCTGGTCTGGGACCGCCGTGAATACGACGCCGAAGGCACCCTCACCTACGATCCGCTGGTGGCCCTGCTCGACCTGTTCGCCGGCGTCGACTCCGCCGCCCTGAAAGACGAGCGCGCTGCCGAACTTGCCGCCCTTCCGGTGGGTGAACGCCTGGAACGCCGCATCATCGACGGCGAGGCCAAGGGCCTCGAGGCTGACCTCGACCTTGCCCGAGCCGGGGGGTTGAGCGCTCTCGATATCGTCAACGTGCACCTGCTCGTCGGCATGCAGGTCGTCGGCGCCCGCTTCGGCAGCGGCGAGATGCAGCTGCCGTTCGTGCTGCAATCAGCCGAGGTGATGAAAGCCGCCGTGGCCCTGCTCGAGCCGCACATGGAGAAATCCGAAGCGGCCGGCAAGGGCACGATCGTGCTCGGCACCGTGCGCGGTGACGTGCACGACATCGGCAAGAACCTCGTTGACATCATCCTCACCAACAACGGCTACGACGTGATCAACATCGGCATCAAACAATCGATAGCCGAATTCATCCGGGTCGCCGAAGAGAGCAACGCCGACGTCATCGGCATGAGCGGTCTGCTCGTCAAATCCACCGTGGTGATGAAGGAGAACCTGCTCGAGCTTCAGTCGCGCGGCTTCGCCGACAAATGGCCGATTCTGCTCGGCGGCGCGGCCCTCACACGTTCCTACGTCGAAGACGACCTCGACAGCGTCTTCGCTGGGCAGGTGCGGTACGCCCGCGATGCCTTCGAAGGCCTCGCCCTGATGGAACCGCTTGTGGCTATCGCCCGCGGCGCCGACCCGGCCTCGGTGGGACTGCCGCCGCTGAAGAAACGTATTCACAAGAAGAGCCTGCTCACCTTGACCGAACCCGAAGAGATGCCCGGGCGTTCCGAGGTCGCGAGCGACAACCCGATTCCGGTACCGCCGTTCTGGGGTACCCGCATCGTCAAGGGTGTGGCCCTCGCCGATTTTTCGGCGTTTCTCGACGAACGCGCCACCTTCATGGGGCAGTGGGGGCTCAAGCCCAGCCGGGCCGAAGACGGCGCGAGCTACCAGGAACTGGTCGACACTGTTGGTCGGCCGCGCCTGCGCTACTGGCTTGACCGCATCCTGGGCGAAGGCATGCTGGACGCTTCCGTCGCCTACGGCTACTTTCCCGTCGTCGCCGACGGCGACGACATGGTCGTGCTGCACCACGGTGATGACCCCACCGGGCACCTCGGCCAGGCCGGACTGCTCGCGCCCGACGGCGGCTCCGGCGGCGAGCTCGGCACCGATCGACTGCGGTTCAACTTTCCCCGGCAGCGCCGTGACAAACACCTGTGCCTGGCCGACTTCGTGCGCGGGCAGGAAACAGGCCAAACGGATGTCGTCGCCCTCCAGCTGGTCACTGCTGGCTCGCACGTTGACGAGGTCACGGCCAAAATGTTCGCCGCGAACCAGTACCGCGACTACATGGAACTCAACGGGCTCACCATGCAGCTCACGGAGGCCCTCGCCGAGTATTGGCACTCGCGTATCCGCTCGGAATTCGGTGTCGGCGACGAGGACCCGAGTGACGTGGCCGGCATGTTCAAGCTGGAGTATCGCGGAGCCCGGTTCTCCCTGGGCTACCCGGCCTGCCCCGAGATGGAGGACCGTCGCAAGGTGGTTGAGCTGCTCAAGCCTGAGCGGATGGGCGTGGTCTTGTCGGAGGAGCTGCAGCTGCACCCCGAGCAGTCGACCGACGCGTTCGTGTTTCACCACCCGGAGGCGAAGTACTTCTCGGTGTAATTGAACGGCGCGAGTGGAACGGTCGGGAGTCGAGCGTCCGGTGGCGCAGTTAGCGATTTGCCCGAACCAGACGCCCCCATGATCGCGACGAGCTCGCCGCGGCATACCGCGAGGTCAATGCCGGAACGGGCCGAGACAGAGGTCTCGCCCGTGCCCTAGTGCATGGCGACCCCGTCGAGGCGTAGAAGTTCATCGGTCATTGTGGGGCGCATCGAACCAGCGGCGAGTTGCGTGCTCATCGCGAACGAGCGGCCGGTGCGTCGATGTCCGCGACCGCCTTGACTGGCCGGCCGCGCTTCGGCGGTTCCAGCTTGAGCTGCATCGGCGTCATCAGTCCGGCGGCGGAGGCCCGTGCCAGCGCGGCCTCCGAATGGTCCAGCCAGCGCACCTCGGCTTCTGCGGCGAAGATGAGCGAGTCGACGACGAGCTGCCAGGCAAGGTCGCCAGCGGATTTCGGCTCGCCGCTCGCGTTCTTGGTCTTCGTCAGATCCTGCAAGGTGCGCAGGCTCCCGTGTCGCTGTACCTGGATCACCGCGGCGATGTCGACACCGGGCAGGGTGACCGCGACGGCCAGCTTGATCGCGAGTTCGTCACGCGCTGCAGCTGAGCGCACCACGGGAGAGCTGAGCCAGCTCGCGACTTCGTCGTGACCGGCATCCGTGATCTGGTAATAGACGTGGCCCTGCTCGTCGGTGTCGCCCTTGGCGACGAGGCCGTCGCGTTCGAGCCGGTCGAGAGTGTTGTAGATCTGGCCGACATTCAGCGGCCAGATCGACCCGGTACGGCGGTCGAACTCTGTTCGCAGCTGGTAGCCGTAGCACGGGCCTTGATTGAGGATGGCGAGAAGGCTTTGACGAACGGACATGGGTGTTCCCTGTAGTGGCGTGTTGTGGTCGCATAAGAATCGTGAAGCTTGAGGAATGCGCACTAAGTATCTAGTTACATCGTATTGATATACCGAGAATGCACAGAATCGGCCAGGACACGCGGGGAGGCGACACAGACGAGGCCGTATTCACAAGGTGCAATGTATAAGCCGTGATCGACGCACGAGGGGCCATGACGTCCGCACTGCACGTCCCGGTAGCGAGCGGTGAGAATTCTCGTTGGGCGTTGACCGCAAAAGAACAATTTGGAGGTTGCGGGTTGTTGGGCATATCGTGTGGGCATGCCGGATGCCACCAATCCCTATGATCTCGATGGCCTCCGGGCCGTAGCTCACCCGTTGCGCCTGCGTTTGCTTTCACTTCTGACTGCAGAAGCTCTCAGCGCTACGGAGGCGGCGCGTGTCTTGGGCGAGAGCCAAGCGAATGTGAGTTACCACCTGCGTCGTTTGGCTCAGGCGGGATTCGTGCAGCTGGTCGAGGAGATGAATATTCGCGGCGGGACCGCCAAACGCTACCGACATGACCCCGCGAGCGGCGAAGCGCTCGGTTCGGGACGCGTCGACGAGCACCAAGCTTTGATGGGTTCCCTCGCCGCAGAGCTGATCGCCCGCAGCGCGCGTTACCTGTCAGAATCCGAATTCGTATTCACCGAGGCGGAGGTCACCGTCTCCCGCGAGGCATGGGAACGTATCCGCGACAAGTCACGCGAGATCGGAAAAATCATCCACGATGAGGCTGTGCCCCCCGCTACACCAGAAGGGATCCGCATGAGTGCCACCCTCGCAGTGTTCGAAGTCGTAAACCACGACACCGCCCGCGAACATGAGTAGCGGCTACCTCGAGGTACTGCGCACGACCGGCGCGTTCAGGGTCTTTGTCCCCGCACTCGTCGGACGACTCTCATTCGCCATGGTGACCCTGGTGCTGCTCTTCGCGGTGCAAGCGAGCACGGATTCCTTCGCCGCCGCCGGCGCGGCCATTGGGGCTTTCGGGCTCGCGAACGTGATCGCTTCCCCGTACCGCGCACGATTCGTCGACCGGTGCGGACAGCGGTTCGCACTCAACTCGCTAGCCATCGCCTTCGCTGCCGGTCTCGGCGGCATTGCTGCGCTGACAGCCCAGCCCGACCCTTCGTCAATGGCGCTCATTGGACTGGCGGCCATTGTCGGGTTGTTCCCGCCACCGCTCGGCGCCTCAATGCGTGTGCTCTGGGGTTCACTGACCGCGCCAGGAGCGCTGCGAACGAAGGCGTACAGCATCGACGCGGTCTGTGAGGAATTACTGTTCACGACGGGGCCATTGATCGCGGCCGCCATTCTCAGTGCGGCATCGCCGCCGGTCGGACTGCTCGCTACCGCCACGGTGGCGCTAACCGGAACCCTCGGCATGACCAGCAGCTCGCTATCGCGAGAGCACGTTGCCGTCACCGCTTCCCCCCGGAAGAGTTCACGGCCGTTACGACAGAGCGGGTTCGTTGCAGTGTTGATCGCGCTACTCGGCGTGGGAGTCATACTCGGGACAGTGGAGGTAGTCGCACCCGCAGTCGCCGACAGACACGGATCGGTCGGCCTGGCCGGAATCCTTCTCGCTTCTTTTGCCGCCGGAAGCGCAGTCGGAGGCCTGCTCTACGGCCAGCGAAGTTGGAGGAGCTCGCTCGTAAAACGACTCCTCATCTTGGTCACAGTCATGACCGCGCTGTGCGCACTTCTCACGACAATTGAGTTTGTCGTGGTCCTCGGCTTCGGACTCGCTGCTGTGGGCTTCTTCCTCGCCCCGTCGCTCGTGACCGGCTACCTACTCGCTGACGACCTCACCGCTGCAGAGGTGCGCACCGAGGCATCGAGCTGGATCAACACGGCAGTCAACGCCGGCGCCGCCGTTGCCGCCGTAGTGATGGGGTTCGCCATGGACGCCATAGAGCCCCGTCTGGGATTCATCATCGGCGCAGCAGTGGCCCTCGTCCTCCTGATAGCCGCAACCGTGCCCATACTCAGAAACTCCAAAGTCGCCCCCGTCGTGGATCAATTGCAATCGGTGAAGATGAGGGGAGTGTCCCGGTAACGGTGTTGCCGGTGTTCTTACTGAATGTCTGAGGCAAAGAGGTGACCGTCGATGACGAACGTGCGGTGATCTTTTGGCGACGACCCATTGAATTCGCCTTCCCCATACTGACAGCGGCCACCTGGTCGACGGCGGGGAGATATCTTCGTTCGCCGCAGGGCTGCGAGGACGGCTGGGCCGACCAAGGTGATGCCGACCACGGTCGTGATGGCGCGCACCGTATCCCAGGTGAGCGTCGACGTGACGAGTGAGTAAAGCACGAACGAGGCGAGGTTCGAGCCGGGGTCGGCAGTGGCTTCGTAGGAGATGCCGGTGCCGCTGCCCACCGCAAAAGGCCAGAACCAGAGATTCATCAGCAAGCCGAACAGGTAGGACGCGACCACGCCATAGGCGGCGAGCAGGGCTATTTCGACGGTGGCGCGCATTCGCTGGCCGGAAGAATTTCGCCGAGTCGCGTTCTGCCAGCGGGGGAGCAGCCCGGCACCGGCGCCGACCCAGCCGCAGGCGAACATCTGAAACGGGGTCCACGGACCAAAGCCGCCCCAGAGCAGCGACGACACCGCGATGGTGAGCAGACCGAGCAGAAAACCAAACCGGGCCCCGTAAACCCGCCCGGCCAGGATAAGCAGCACGAACACCGCCTCGACTCCACCGACGCCGGCGCCGGCGATGCGAACCGCGGCGCCGACGGCCGAGAGTACTCCCAGCAGCGCGACGGTTTTCGCCGTATACATCTCGCGGTCGAGGGTGAGCGCGAGGGCCACGATGAGTGCCGGGATGAGCGCGAACGCCACGATCGGAACCGCGACCTGCGCGTCGGCCGGCACGGCGCCGACGAAGATCGGCCAGGCGAACGCGGCGACGGCAAGCAGGCTGCCGCCACCGAGAATCCCCTCCGTCCAGCGGATGCTGCGGCGCGGCCGCGCCTGATCCGTGCGCTCGCGGGGGCGGTCGCTGCGGGCGATCTTGGCGGCGGCTGCGTTCTCCCGGGCGGCGTTTTCCCGAACGGCGTTCTCCCGGGCGGTGGTCGATTCGCCGGTCATGAAAGCACCTCGATCGGCGCGGCGAGCCGCCCGGCCTGCATATGCAGGGTGCGCGTGGCCAGGTCCTGCGCGAAGTCGTCGTCGTGGGTGGCGAAGATGACCGCTGAGGCCGCACCGGCGGCCGTGAGCAACGCCGCGCTCACGAGCGCACGTGCCGTCTGGTCGAGGCCGCGGGTGGGTTCGTCGACGAGGAGCAGGGCCGGCCGGGTGGCGAGTTGAATGGCCATGACGAGGCAGAGGCGTTCGCCGGCCGAGAGGTCGCGCGGGTGGCGCTGCAACAAGGGCGCGGCATCCGTTGGGGTAGGGAAGCCGAGTAAATGGGCAAAAAGGGCTGCTGTGCTGCGTTCGGTATGCGTGGCGGCTCGAAGACCGCGCCTCAAATTCGGTTCGCGCAGCGTTCGATCAGCGCGGCGACATTCCTCGGCCACGGTGATCGCAAACAGCAGGTCGTCGAAATTCTCGGGTACGAGCGCCACGGACTGCCGGCGCGTTCGCCGCTTGCGGGATCGAACATCTCGCCCAGCGACGATGACGGTGTCGGCAGCGGTCGGCAGCGCGATCGCCCGCAGCAGACTGGTCTTGCCGGCGCCGTTACTACCGTGCAGGGCTACGAGTTCGCCCGCCTGCACGTCGAAAGATACGTCGTTGACGACCAGGTCGGTTTTGTGCCAAACACTCAGTCGACGGATGCTCGCAAGCGGCATCACAGGCGCGGGGCCGATGTCCAGTGTCGGGCTCTGTGCCGCCGCTGCCATGCCCGCGCCGCTTCCGAATGATAGCCGTGCTGTGTCCCACGAAACGGTGGGGGAAACGGCGGGCGAATCGGCGGGGCGCCGGCCGTTCGCGTCTGCGTCACGGCCTGTTGTCATCGTCGCGCCGATTTCGGGGGAGAGGTGGTGTACTCGGCTACCTCGAATCTGGAGCCAGGCATCCGCTGTCGATGCGAACTCGCTCGTGTTGTGTTCGGCGATGACGACGCAGACACCGGCTTCGTGGGCGAGCTGGTCGAGCACGGTGCAGACCCGGTCGCGGGCGGCTGTATCGAGGTCGGCGAGCGGTTCGTCGACCAGCAACAGGATGGGGTTATTCACGAGGGCCGCTGCGATGGCGACGAGGCTGGCTTCGCCGGCCGAGAGCTGCTCGATGGGCCGGTCGACCAGGTGCTCGATTTTGAGCCGGGCGGCCACCTCGAGAACGCGGGCGTGCACGATGGATGCTGCGACGTCCCGCACGGCCAAGGCGAAGCCGATCTCGTCGTGGACCGTTTCGGACGCGAAGCCGAGCCGCACATTCTGTGCGACGAGCCCGACGAAACCGGCGGTGTCGCGTGGGGGAGTCGACGACCGGTCGGCGCCGGCAATGTCGATGCGACCGTGCTGGGTGCCATCGTAGAAGTGCTGGAACAGGCCGCTCATGCTGTGGAGGAGGCTGGTCTTGCCCGACCCGGTCGCGCCGACGATGACCGTCAGGGTGCCGGATCGCAGCGTGATGTTGAGCTCGTCAAGGTGCCAGTCTGCGCCGAAATCTAAACCGGCATCCGTTAGCACCACGGGTGCCTCGCAGACGCCTGGGACGACGCGGGTGGCTGCAAATCCGCGGGTCTCCATCGATGCGGCGAGCGCGAGAGCGCGCTCGATCGTCTGCTCGAAGACGGGCACGAGCAGCGACGCGATCGACCGTTCTCCGCGCAGGGAGCGGGCGACCCGCACGCGGCGCACGGATTCGAGCAACGCCGGAAATGTGGCCCAGGCGATCACGAGCGAACGGGAGATTGCGCGTAGCGGCCCACGACCGGCACCGCGTGCGAACAGGGCCTGCACGTTGATGACAGCGTTGAGCACGCCGAAGAAGACGATGACGGCGGCGACCGGGAGTGCGCTGAGCGCGGCGTTGCCGAGCCCGATCAGGGTGATCGGGCCCAGCAGCGTGATGTGGCTGAACGGTCCGTCGAGCCGCAGCCGGGGAAATTCCAGGAGTACGGGACCCAGGCCTGTCCCTGCGCCGCCGAAGAACACCCGGTAGACGACCCGCAACAGCACGAAGCCGACCGCGAGTACGACTGCCGCGCGTAGCGGGGCTAGGCGCAGGCGAAACATTAGCTGCCGGGCGTGGCAGTTTCCATGCCGGTGGTGGTGAAGAGAAGTCCTACTGACTGTCCGGGCTCGATTTCGAGCTCACCGAGTCCGACCGGTGCGTACTCCCAGTCGGCCTCGGCGGACGGCTGCACCCAGATGCCCCAGTAGGCGTGCATCGGCGCCATGGTCGCGCAGCTTTCGGTGAATGGCGCCTGCCCCTCGACCTCGATGGTCTCGTCGGCGGCCGGGCGGTCATTGACTCGGCAGGCGACCATGTCGCCGTATTCGACGGTGCCCTCAGTCGTGACGTTGGCAGCTTCCAGGGCGTCGCTCGCGGAGATGGTCGTTGTCGCGTCGACGCATTTGGTGATCGTATCGGCGTCGAGCAGGCCAAAGTCGACGACGACGGCGACGCCGGCGCAGTCCGCGGGCGCGGCATCCGTTGCAGCCGAGTCAGTACCTGGGGCGGCAGTCGCGGATGCGCTCGAGCCGGCGGAGGCTCCCGAGTCAGTTCCGGCGCATCCGCTCAGAACGGCGAGCAGAACGAGCGCTCCCAGGGTGGCAAACGTGCGAGTGGGCGCAGAAGAAAATGGCGCGATGAAGTTCATGAACTCAGAATACCTAGCGTTTAGAGGATGCCGGCGACTCGGTCGAGCCCCCCGCGGAGGTCGAGCAGAAGGTCATCAAGCGATTCGATGCCCACCGACAGGCGCAGCATGCCGGCGGTGATGCCGAGGCGTGCGTTCAGATCGGGGGCAAAGGACGCGTGGGTGGTGGTGAGCGGATGCAGCACCATCGAGCGGGTGTCGCCGATACCGGTCATGCGGCTGAACACCCGCAGACCGTTCGTGAACGCTCGGGCACCCTCGGTTCCGCCCTTGACAGTGACGGCGAATACCGAGCCGGTACGGCCGTTGTAGTACTGTTGCGCGATCTCGTGCAGCGGGCTGCTCGGCAGGCCGGCGTAGTCGACGACCTCGACCTCGGGCTGTTCTTCGAGCCAGTGCGCGATCGCAATGGAGTTGTCGACGTGACGTTCCATGCGCAGCGACAGGGTTTCGATACCCTGGTGCAGCAAGAACCCATTGAATGGCGACAGCGACGGGCCGACATCGTTCACGACAGCTTCGCGCACGTACTGGGCATAAGCGGCGGGGCCGAACCGGTCGAGCAGCGACGGCAGGCCGGGGCGCAACGAGTCGGTCAGCAGCGGGTAGCGGCGGGAGCTCGCCGCCCAATCGAAGGTGCCGCCGTCGACGATGGCGCCCGACACCCCCGCGCCGTGGCCGCTGAGAAACTTGGTGGTGGAGTGCACGACGATGTCGGCGCCGTGCTCGAACGGGCGAATCAGGTACGGCGTGGCGACGGTGTTGTCGACGACGAGCGGAATGCCATGGCGGCGGGCGACGGCGGCGACGCGGGCAATGTCGACGACGTCGTTGCGCGGGTTCGGAATGGTTTCAGTGAAGATCGCTTTGGTCTCCGGCCGAATCACCGCGTCCCAGGCGGCATCGGAGTTGGTGTCCCAGACGTAGTCCACCTCGATGCCCATGCGACGAAAACTCCGGCCGAGCAGAATGCGGGTGCCGCCGTAGATGCTCGCGGTCGAAACGATGTGCTCACCCGATTCGGCCAAGGCAAACAGTGCGGCGCTGATCGCGGCCTGTCCACTAGACACGGCAACGCAGGCCGTGCCGCCCTCCAGAGAGGCGAGCCGCTGTTCGGCGACCGCGTTGGTGGGGTTGCCCTGCCGGGAGTAGATGGGTTCGCGGGAACCTCCGTTGAACCGAGCGGCCCCGTCGTCGAAGGAGTCGAAGACATACCCGGCGCTCAGGGTGAGCGGCGGAATGCGCGCGCCACGGTTCTCGTCGGCATACTCGCCCACGTGAACCTGGCGGGTGTCGAAGCTGAAGGCGTCCCAATCAGTGATCGGCGCGACCACTTCGGCGGCGTCAGAATTGCGTGAAGTTGCTGTTGGTGCTGGCGTGGCCATGAAACTTCCTGTTGCGTCGGTGTCGGGCTGGAGCGGGGCATCCGTGATCGTCATGAGACGGCTGCCGCCGTCGGCAAAGCGGCAGTTGTGGCTTGAACTCGTGCGACGAGCGCCGCGATACGGGCGACGGCTTCGCGCAGGGTGTCGGGCGAGCAGGCCAGGTTGAGGCGGGCGAACCCCTGGCCGCCGAGGCCGAAGCACTCACCGTTGTTGAGGGCGACGCGGGCGTCGTCGAGAATGCGCTGGTACGGGCTGTCGCCGAGGCCGAGGTGGCGCAGGTCGAGCCAGGCGAGGTAGCTGGCGCGCGGCCGGTGGTAGATCACAGTGGGCAGGTGTTCACGCAGGAGTTCAGCAAGCAGGCGATCGTTGTCGACAATCTGATCGATGGCATTGTCGAGCCAGTCGGTACAGGAGAAGGCGGTGATGTTGGCGTGCAGGCCGAGGATGCTGGTGCGACAGGCCACCTCTTCGGGCAGCCGGTTCAGCAGGTCATTGGTGGCATCATCGGCGGCGATGACGAGCGCGCACTTGAGCCCGGCCACATTCCAGCCTTTGCTCGCCGAGGTCACGGTGACCGCGCGGGCGCCGGCGGCCAGGGCCAGCGGGGCGAACGGCGTGAAGGTGACGCCCGGGTAGGTGAGCGGCGCGTGGATCTCATCGGAGATGACGAACACGTCGTACTGCGCCGCCAGCCGGGCCAGTGTTTCGAGCGTCTCACGCTGCCACACAATGCCGTGCGGATTGTGCGGGTTGCAGAGCAGAAAAGCGTCGATGCCGCCGGCGAAGCTGGTTTCGAGTGCCGTGAGGTCGAGCACCCAACTGTCGCCCTGCTCGAGCAGGGGTGTTTCGATAACGGATGCCGCGGCCTCTTCGACGAGTTCGTAGAACGGCGGGTAGACCGGCGGGGTGATCGCAACTCGTCCGCCGGCCGGGACGGCCAGGCGGAGGGCTTCGACGATGCCGACGCTCACGTCGGTTGCCAGGTGCACGTGGCTGGGGTCAACGGTCCAGCCCCAGCGGTTCAAAGCAAATGCGGCGAAGGCCGGAGCGAGCGGCCCGGGGCCGTCGAGGTAACCGGTGTCCGAAGCCTGAACCCGCTCCACGAGGGTGGCGACAATGGCCGGAGCGAGGGGGTAGTCCATCTCGGCAACGAACAAGGGAAGTACGTCGGCGGGAAACCGAGTCCACTTGATGCTGCTGCGCTCGCGCCGGATGTGCTCCAGCGGTGCGACCTTGATGACTGACATGACCACAGCTTGTTCCAGCCGTCGACAATAAGCGAACAGGCACGTAAACATTCGACACATGAGCGGATGCCGACGCCGTGCTGGCGAGCTGGGTGACCGTTCGCGGGCAGCTCAATCTGACGCGCAGGCGTGCAGCGTGGCCCACGCTGACCGCGACTAAACTAGAGGCTTGGGTTTAAGGGGTATTCGTGGTTGACCAGGAGCTTGTTCGAGAGCAGGACTATGTTCGGGCGCTGTATGAGCGGCTCGACGCGCTGCAGGAAGAGGCTGAAGGCCAGCTCAAAGCGGTGCGCCGCCAAGACGTCGGCGGTAACCACCAATCCCGCAGCGAACGCGACACCTTCGCTCGCCTTTACGAGGACCGTATCGTGCAACTGCGCGAGGTCGATGACCGACTGGCCTTTGGCCGACTCGAAACCATGCCAGACGACTCCGGCGACTCGGTCTACCGCTATATCGGCCGGGTAGGCCTGCGTGATGAAGATCACAAGCCGTTGCTGCTCGACTGGCGTGTGCCGCAGGCAAGCGCTTTCTACCAGGCCACCGCCGCCACGCCGCTCGGCGCCAGGGCCCGCCGTCACCTGCTCTCCAAGGGGCGCACCATCATCCGCATCGAAGACGAAATTCTCGATGCCGCCCTGCTCGCCGACCCTGATGCCAGCACACACCAGGGCGAGGGCGCCCTGCTCGCGGCGCTCACCGCGCAGCGCACCGGACACATGTCCGATATCGTCTCGACCATTCAGGCGGAGCAGGACCGCATCATCCGCTCGGAACTGGCCGGTGTTCTGGTCGTGCAGGGCGGCCCCGGCACCGGGAAGACCGCCGTGGCGCTGCACCGCGCCGCCTACCTGCTGTACACCCACCGAGATCGGCTGCGGGACAGCGGCGTACTCATCATCGGCCCGTCGCGTTCATTTCTGCAGTACATCGAGGCTGTGCTGCCCTCTCTCGGTGAAACGGGTGTCGTACTGGCTTCGGTCGGCCAACTCTTTCCCGGAGTCGAAGCGACCAGAGAGGATGCCCCGGCCGTCGCAACCCTCAAAGGCCAGGCGTTCATGGCCGACCTCATCGCGCGAGCCGTGCTCTCCAGGCAGCGCACCCCGTCCGCCCCGCAGCAGCTCGTCGTGAACGGCGACCGCATCGTGCTGCAGCCCGAGCTCGTCGCCAATGCGATCGCGCGCGCTCGCGGCACCGGCAAGAATCACAACGAGGCACGAGTGACCTTTGTGAAGACCGCTATCAACGCTCTCTCCCGGGTCTGGCTCGAGCAACTGCAGAAGCAGGGCCGATCGATGGACGACACCGATCTGCCCATGCTGCGCGAAGACCTACGCTTGGCCGACGATGTGCGGATCGCGCTCAACACCGCGTGGCTGCCGCTCACGCCGCAAAAACTCGTGCAAGATCTCTATGCGCGGCCGCAGTGGCTGGAGGAGCTCACTCCGCGCTGGCGTTTCGCCCAGCGCAAGCTGCTGGCCCGCCCGCGCACGGCCGAGTTCACGATCGCCGACATTCCACTGCTCGATGAGGCGGCGGAGCTGCTCGGTGAATACAACGCGGTCGACCAGGCGAAGAAGCGTGCGCTCAAGGAACAGCGTAAGCGCGACGTGGAGAATGCCGAAACGGCCATTGAGAACATGCAGGTGAAGGGCCTGGTCAATGCCAAAGACCTCGCCGCCAGTTTCGCCGAACTCGATGAACGCGCAACCACCAGCGAGCGTGCCGCCCGGGATCGCAGTTGGACCTACGGCCACGTTGTCATTGACGAAGCCCAGGAACTCTCCCCGATGCAGTGGCGGCTGGTGTTGCGGCGTGGTCCGCGCCGGTCGTTCACGATCGTCGGTGACATCGCGCAGGCAGCCAGTGCTGCGGCATCGGCCAGTTGGAAAGAGGCGTTGCAGCCGGTGCTCGACGGCTCGCCCGAAGCTGACCGCTGGCGGCTCGAAGAATTGACCGTGAATTATCGAACGCCGAGCCAGATCGCTACGGCGGCCGAGACGGTAGCGATGTCACATCAATTGCCGATCACGCGCTCCCGCACGGTGCGGTCGAGCGAGTGGCCGGTCGAAACGGTAGCGGATGCCGCGGTCGCGGTACGCCGCGACCTGGCGCTGGGAACCGGTGGCACCCTCGCCGTGATCGTCAACGACTCCGCTCTCGACGACCTTGAATTTACCCTGCGCGCTGAATTCGGCGATCTGCTCGGCGTTGGTGCGCTCGGCCTTAGCCGCGAGATCGCGCTGCTCACGCCGCAGGATGCCAAGGGGCTGGAATTCGACGCGGTCATCGTCGTCGACCCGGCTGCCATTCTCGCCGCCTCCGAGCGTGGCGCCGGCGCGCTCTATGTGGCGATGACTCGGGCCACGCAGCGGCTCTACCTGGTCGGGGAAGCGCCGCTCGGTCACGAATGATTTTGACGACCCTGACCTGATCACGCGGTCAGGGAAACGACATCGAAGACGAAGCCGGGCACCGGATCTTTGAGTCGTCGTGCCGGGCAGGCTTCGGTGATCGCCCTTAGTATTCAACTCGCAAAAAACCTTCGCTATTTACTGAGATTTCCTCGTCGTCAGGAGCGATTCGGGCTATAATTGTGGGTGAAGGAGGCATTGACGCCATGACCCTCACCGCCCCGCCCGCTGCACCCGGCTCCGCGCCGGAACCTGAGGGTTCTCGGGTTTTCGTCATCGGTCAGGCTGGTGCATTGCTGGGCTCTGTTCTGGAGGAAACACGGTTTGGTCACCTGGATGATGCTGAAGCCATCGCGGTACTGGCGGCGTTGGAAGAACTCGGCCGCAAGGTTGATGGTGCCAGGCTACGAGCCACCACCGACATCGGCGTGCGCGCTGAGGCCGACCGGGGCAACGGGTCCCTCGCCTACCAGAATGGATGCCGTAACCGGGTTGAATTCATCACCCAACTCGCCGGTATCTCCAGCCGCGAAGCTCAACGCCGTCTGAAGCTGGGCGAGACCGTCGTGGAACGTACGCCGATGGGCCTGCCCGTACCAGCGCGGTACCCCGTCATCGCCGAAGCACTGGTCAGCGGCGAGCTCGGCCTGGAAGCGGCAGAGATCATCGCCAGCACGTTGACCGCGCTGCACGGGAAAGTGCTGCAGGATGACCTGGACCGGGTGGAACGTGCCCTGGTCGCCTCCGCGACTGGCGCGATCACCCCGGAAACGGCCGGACTACCCGGCGCCGGCATCCGTTTCACCCCCGACCTGCTGCGGGCGCAAGCCCTGGAATGGCAGGGCCGGCTCGATCCCGACGGCGCCGCCCCCAACGACGACACCGTCGAAGCGAAAAGCACGCTGACGTTCGGGCTGCTGCGCCACGGCCTCTACCCACTGCGCGCCGATGTCACCCCCGAGCTGCGCGGCATCATGGACACCCTCTTCGACACCTACCTGTCAGCCCGGTCTCGCACGCCCCGGTTCGAACCCACCACACCCGGCACTGACAGCGGCAGCGAGTTAGACGGTCTCAACATCGACGACCCGTTCAGCGCCGATCCGTTCAGCGGCGATTCTCGCTACGACGGCGACTCCCGCACCTCCGGAGAGAAACGCGCCGACATCCTCCGCTGTGTGTTCGAAGCAGCCGCGCGCGATCCGAAAACCCCGACCATGGGCGGCGCTGCCCCGACCGTCCTGATCCACATCAACGCCACCGACCTTGACAACGAACGCGGTGTCGGCTGGATCGACGGCGTCGAAGCCCCCATCAGCATGCGCCGGGTGAAGGAAGCCATCTGCGCCGGCGGCGCCCAACACATCATCTTCGGCACCACCGGCACCACCGGCACCATCCTCTACCTCGGCGACACCGTCCGCTGCTTCACCACCACACAACGCACTGCGATCAGTGCCCGCGACGAAGGCTGCATCATCCCCGGCTGCATCATCCCCGCCCGCTGGTGTGAAGTCCACCACGTCATCCCCTGGCACAAACACGGCCCCACCAACATCGACAACGGCGTCCTCTTCTGCTGGTTCCACCACCACACCATCGACACCAGCGGATGGAACATGCGCATGATCGATGGCAGACCCCAGGTACGCGGGCCCCTGCTCTGGGACCCCACCCAAACCTGGCGCCCCGCCCGAAGTCACCGCGCCAACACCCCCAGCCCCGAACCGTACTGGCGCACCTAAGACGAACCTTGCCACTCATGGTGTGCACGAGACTGCGCTTCCGCATCGGCTAGCCTGCAACCATGACATCGGAGTCCCAGAGCACGCCATTTTCCAGCCTCGACGACTACATCGCGTTGCCCCGCGTGGAAGGTCTCACCCTCTCGCCCGACGGGGTGCGCGTCGTGCTGACCGTCGCCACACTCACCCGTGATCGCACGACCTACGAGCGGGCACTCTGGTCGGTTTGCTCCGACGGTACCGGTGTTCCGACCCGCCTGACCCGGTCGGCCAAGGGAGAATCCGGGGCGGCTTTCACCGCCGCGGGCGATGTACTGTTCGTCTCCAGCCGGCCCGATGCCGCTGCAGAAAAAGACACCGAGGCTGCCCAGCTCTGGCTGCTGCCCGCCGCCGGCGGCGAGGCCCGCGCTATCACTCGCCTCGCAGGGGGAGTATCCGGCATCGCTGCGGTCGCCACGGCCGCCAATTCGTTCGTGATCGCCGCCGACCTGCTGCCAAGTGCCACCGACCTCGAATCCGATGGCGTCGCACGCAAGGAGCGCGCCGACAAGAAGGTCGTGGCCATTCTGCACGAGAGCTACCCGGTGCGTTACTGGGACCACGACCTCGGCCCGGCCGAGCCGCACCTGCTCGCCCTCAACCTCACCGACTTGCATGACACCGTCACCACTCCCGACAGCGACAGCGACCGTGCCAGAAACAGCGACAGCGAAACGGATGCCCCCGCTCCCTACCCGGCCGATCTGCCACGTCCCCGAGACCTCACCCCTACCCCCGGCCGCACCATGGACACCGCCGGCCAGGCCCTGACCCCCGACGGATCAACGCTCATCGTGGCCCGGCGGGTGGCCGAGCAGCGCTCCGGCCGGTACATTCTGGTCTCGATCGACGTTTCGACCGGCACCCAGACCACGCTGTTCAACGAACCGAAGGTCGACTTCGAGTCACCGGCCGTCAGTCTCGACGGTCGACTGATCGCCTTCGTGCGGTCCGCTGTCAGTACCCCGCAGGGTCCGGCTGACCAGGAAATCTGGGTCGCCGACCTCGACGGCGGCCACCCCCGCCGCCTCGCCGCCGAGTGGGATCGCTGGCCGACCAGCCTGGTCTTCGACGCGCCGCACGGCGGCGTTCCGGGCGAATCCAGCCCAGCCCTCATCGTCACCGCCGACCACAACGGTCGCGGACCCATCTTCCGGGTACCGCTCGACGGCGGGGCCCCCGAACAGCTCACCACCGATGACTTCACCTACACCGACGTGTGCGTCGACGCCCAGTCCGGTGACCTCGTGGCGTTGCGCTCCTCCTGGATCGCACCGGCGCATCCGGTGCGCATCAGCCGTTCCGGCACCGTCACCACGCTGGCCACACCGGCCGCGCTGCCCGACGTTCCCAGCACGATCACCGAGGTCGAGACTCTTGCCGAGGACGGAGCGCGGGTGCGGGCCTGGCTGCTGCTGCCTGCGCAGGCCTCGGCGCAGCATCCGGCCCCGCTGTTGCTCTGGATCCACGGCGGCCCGCTGAACAGCTGGAACGCCTGGAGCTGGCGCTGGAGCCCGCTGCTCGCCGTGGCCCGCGGCTACGCGGTGCTCCTGCCCGATCCCGCGCTGTCGACCGGGTACGGCCTCGAGTTCATCGCGCGCGGCTGGAACGCCTGGGGCGCCAAGCCGTACACCGACCTGCTCGCGATCACCGACGCCGCCGAGGCCCGCCCCGATATTGACGCGACCCTGACGGCGGCAATGGGCGGATCGTTCGGCGGCTACATGGCTAACTGGGTCGCCGGGCACACCGACCGGTTTCGAGCCATCGTCAGCCACGCGAGTCTGTGGTCGCTCGACCAGTTCAGTGGCACGACCGACAACTCCGAGTATTGGCAGAGCATCTTTTCCGCGCAAGGCATGGTCGACAATTCGCCGCACCAGGCCGTGCGCGACATCGTCACGCCCATGCTCGTGATTCACGGCGACCACGACTACCGGGTGCCGATCGGCGAAAGCCTGCGACTGTGGTCGGAGCTCGCCGAACACCACGCCACTGCCGACGGCAGTACCCAGCACAAGTTCCTCTTCTTTCCCGATGAGAACCACTGGGTGTTGAAGCCGCAGCACGCCGTTCTCTGGTACCAGACCGTGTTCGCCTTTCTCGACCAGCACGTGCACGGCGGCGATTGGAAGAGGCCGAGCCTGCTCGGCTGAGCGGGTCAGGGGCAACCCATCCAGTCGGTTAAAGTGGAGAGCTGGAGAGGAACCAGCTATTGAGTGATATTGCGAGCGAATTGGCGCGGGTACGCGAAGCCTTCGACAAACCGACTTTGCGCCTACTCGACCGCAAATGGGCGCCGTTCGTGCTCGCGGTGTTCAAGAGCTCGTTCAGCCGGGACCGCCGCAGCGTGGCCTGCGAGCTGCTGCATACCCAAGTGGATGCCTACCTCGCTGACCTTCGCAGCACCGGTGTCGACGCCCCCGAGAAGACCGGCCGTGCCCTGTGCGTGCAGTGGATGAACGACCTGTGGCTGTACCGCGAAGTGCGCGATCTGGGCGATGGAAATGGTGGCGGAAATGGCGGCGGCAGCGCTGACGAGAATGTGGAGCACTACTCACTCACCAGCCACGCCCTTGAAGCCCTGCTTCTCGTCGACGGCCTCGCCCGCGATCGGGCGCTGATCAGCGAGTCCAGACTCTCGACAATCGTCGACACCGTGCGCCACCGGGCCACGGAGGCCAACCCCGATCGCGAAGAGCGGGTTCGCCGCCTCGACCAGCAGATCGATGAACTGACCAGCGAGCGCGATCGTCTCGCTGGCGGCGGCGCTGTCGAAGCGGCCTCGAACGAGCAGATGCACGAGGGCTACGCAAACCTCATCGACCTCATCCAGCAACTCCCGAGCGACTTCAAACGGGTCGAGGAATCGGTCGCGGCCATGCACCGGCAGATCGTCAACGACTTTCGCGGCGAGGAACGACCCATCAGCGAGGTTCTCGACGACTACCTGGCCAAAACGGATGCCCTCATGTCGTCGACGGCTGAGGGTCGCGCCTTCGAGGGTGCGTTCACCCTGCTGCGCAACGACACGCTCATGCAGGGGCTCAAGGCAGATCTGGAGTCGATCCTGCTGCATCCGTTCGCCCTCGAACTGAGCCTGAACGAACGTCGCAGCTTCATGAGCACGGTGACGCTGCTGCGCAAGGGTATCGATGACGTTCTGACCCAGCGCACCGGGCTCTCGACCACCCTGCGCGAGCACATCGTCAACCACGACGTGGTGAAAGACCGCGAGCTTGAGCTCGTGCTGCGGGGTGTCAACCGCGAACTCGCCGTCTGGATGCAGACCGCCGGCCCACGCTCCACTGTCACCACCGAGCTCATGCCCGGCACTCTCGAGGTGGAACACCTGCGCGAACGGTTCTACGATCCGGTTGCCCACCTGGGGCCGCCCGCGCTGGCCGATGTGTCGGACGCTGCGCCGGCAGCACCGAGCCTGGGCGACCTGCGCCTGCAGGGCGGGCCACTGCTCGAAGATCTGCGCGACGCCCTCGTGGCTGCTGTTGCGGCGGGGGAGGCGGCATCCGTTGGCAGCGCATTCAACAGCTTCGGCGCGAGCCTGCGCCGCCCGGTCGAGATTCTCGGCCTGCTCCAACTGGCCGCGCAGCTGAGCACGTCGGCCGGCCCGGTAAGCCTGGAGAGTTTTGAAGCGATACGACCGGATGGCTCGATGCGGGTCTTCGACGTGCCGCGACGCATCTTGACCGACGACGACACGGCGGCCCTGGCCGCCCAGAATTTGGGTTCCCAGCATGATTGACGACTTTTCGGCTGAGGGCACCGCCATCGACAGCGACCCCCAGACCCTGTCCCTGTTCGAGGGCGACGAGGGCGGGCTGAGCGTAGAGCAGCGTCGCACCCTCGTGCTGCTGCTGAAACACCGCTATATCTCGGCGGCCCTGCAACCCGCCGAATGGCAGACCCTGTTGGAGTCGCAGAGCCTGCTCAAGTCCCGCCTCAACGACGTCTTCCTCGACCTGCATGTCGACCACCACTACGAGGTCGCCTTCAAGCGGCAGGCCCTCGCGGAGGGCGGCGAGCGGTTTCCCACGCTGCTGCACGACGTGGCCTACACCCGCGAGGAGACAATTCTGCTCGTGCTGCTGCGCCAGCGCTTTCGCAGTGAACGGGCCAGTGGCCAGGAGATCGTACTCGTCGACCGGGACAACCTGGTCGAGAACGTTGCGCACTTTCGCCCGGAATACGCCACCGACCTGTCCGGTGACGCCCGAAAGGCCGCTGCTGCGGTCGACAGTCTCGCCAAGGCGAGGGTGCTGCTGAAGACCAGCGACCCAGACCGGTTTCGCATCTCGGCCGTGATCGAAGTGCTGTTGTCGGTGGAACGTCTCGGCGAACTGCTCGACTGGCTGCGTCAGGAAAACCGTGCTGACGACCCCGAACCACTCGCCGCCTCGCCCCTGGAGCCCCTCGCATGAACGATTCCCCGCTGTTCTACATCGACGGCGCCACCGAGGGCACTACCCAGTGGCGAGCCGAATCCATGCAACTGGTCAACTGGGGCGGATTTCACGGTCACCACACGATCGACTTCAGTGCCGCGGCCACGCTCGTCTCCGGTGCCTCCGGCACCGGCAAGAGCAGCCTGCTCGACGCCTACCTGGCGCTGATGATGCCCTCGGACACCCCGTTCAACGGTGCCTCGAACGATGCCGGGTCGGGCCGTGCCCGCAGCCACGACCAGCGCAACCTGATGACCTACCTGCGCGGCAAGACCGACGCCAACCGGGAAGCGGCAACCGGCGAGCTGACCGACCAGGTGCTGCGAGGCGCACACGAGGCAACCTGGGGCGCCATCGGCCTGACCTTCATCGACGACAACCAGCGCCGATTCACCGTGCTGCGGGCCTACTACGTACCGCGTGGCGCCCATAAATTCGCCGACGTCGCCATGAAAATGGCCACGGCCGACGGATGCCTAGACCTACGCGACCTGGCCTCCTGCGCCGAGAACCGGTTCGACAAGCGCGCCCTCAAGGCCCGCTTCGAGGGCCTCGACGTGTTCGATACCTACGCGGCGTTCGCCCAAACCCTGTACACCCGGCTCGGTATCGGTGCCAACGGCGAGGGCGGCAAGGCCCTGCGGCTGCTCGCCCGCATCCAGGCCGGCCAGCAGGTGAAAACGGTCGACGGACTCTACAAGTCGATGGTGCTCGAAGAGCCTGCGACCTTCGCTGCCGCCGACAAAGCGGTCGACCACTTCGAAGACCTGGAACGTTCCTACGGCGCCATGGTCACCGAAGCGCAGAAGGCCCAGGTGCTCGAACGCCTGCCCGAACTGCAGCAGGCTTACCAGGTCGCAACCGCCAAGGCCGAACTGGTCGACACCTTCGGGGTGCACCGGGCTGGGGACACCCCGTTTGTGCTGTGGCAGCTGCTCACCGAGCACACCCTGCTCGAGAATGCCGCCGATACCAACCGAGCAGCCCGCCGCGACAACCAGACCGCCCTCGTAGAGGCGCGCGACGCCGAGACCGCGCTGAAAGTCCGGGTTGTCGAGTTGCAACAGCAGGAGCGCGACAACGGCGGCGACGTGCTCGAACGGCTGCAGACCGAGCTTGTACACCTCAGCGACCAACGCGACACTGTGGCTCGGGACCACGAAAGTTTCGCTCAAAGGGTGCACGTTCTGGCGGCATCGATCGATTCCGCTGCGAGCTTCGCAGCCGCCCAGCGGGAGGCCACCCGCTCCACCGCCGGGTTCGCCGCCGCCGAATCTGCCCTGGAGGCGACGCGCGCGGCACTGCAGCGTGAGGCGTACCCCGTGGAGGAGGGCATCCGTTCCCTCAAAAAAGAGCGCGTATTTTTGACCGGGCGGGAAAGCCTGGTGCCACAGCCCCTGCACCAGGCCCGGCTACTGATCGCCGAAGCGGCGGGAATTCCGGCCCAGGAACTGCCGTTCGTGGCCGAACTCATCGACATCACCGCCGGTGAGGAACAGTGGCGGCAGGCCGCCGAGGTGACCCTGTCGTCGGTCGTTCGGGTTCTGCTCGTTGATGAGACGCGCCTTGCACACCTGAGCGCGGCGATCGATCCACTGCAGCTGCCTCTGCGCATCCACTTCGAGGGTGTGGCCCTGAAGCAGCATCAGGCCGTGACCGGCGACGCCCGCTATGTGTCCGGCAAGCTCGACCTGAAGGACTCGCCGTTCAGCAGCTGGGTGCAGGCGCGCCTTCAGTCGTCGAGCCTCGACGCGCTCTGCGTGGCCAACCCGTCCGAGCTGGTTGGTGAGGGTGCACGGGTGACGCCGAGCGGGCAGACGCGCAACGGTTCCCGCGGCGCCCATGGCTGGAACACCGGCCAGAAGTCGATCATCGGTTTTTCCAGCCGGGCCCGGCTCGATGACATCGCCGTAGAGCTGGCCGCGCAGGGGCTGGCCGCTGACACGATAGCGGGGCGGGCATCCGCTGTCACCGAGCAACTCGGTGCACTGCGCGACCGACAGGTCGCTCACCAATACATTCTCGACACCGACTGGCTGACCGTTGACGTCGCGGCAGCAGCCGAACGCATCCAGGGCAAGAAATCGGAACAAGAGCGGATGCTGGCCAGCAGTGATATTCTGCGCGCTCTGAGTAACGAAGGGGCCCGGCTCGCCCTCGAGTTGGATGCTGCCCAGAAACTCAAGCACAGCACCGAGCAGGCCGGGGCCGTGCTCAATGACGAGCAGGGTAACATCGTCGACGCACAGGACGCGGTGAATGATCGACTCGAACAGATCGAACACAGCGGCGCGCTGACCCTGTCGCCGGAACATTCTCTGCACCTCGATGAGCAGTTCGCGCGCGTCACCGACCAGAACGACCTCGCCGGTTTCCCCGGCGGCCTGAAACGCCTGCGTGAGCGGCTGATCAACCAGTCGGCGCAGGATCGTGACGGTGCCGCCCGCGACCGCGCCACCATGATCGGTATCTTCGAGACGTACCAGGCTCGCTGGCCCGACCCGAATATCGGTGTCGCGCTCGAATCGGTCACGAGTTACACCGATATTCTCGACGCCATCCGCACCCTCGGTCTTTCCGAGCGTCGCCAGGAATGGAAACGCCGGCTCTCCGCGTGGAGCGGGCAGGACCTCGTGCCGCTCACCGGTGCGTTCAACACGGCCATCGAAGAGATCGAAGACCGGTTGCGGCCCATCAATGAGATCCTCGCGACCCTGCCGTTCGGCGCGACCCGGGACCGCTTACAGATTTCGCTGCGCCGACTGCACCGAGACGACGCGACCTCGTTCCGCAAGGAGCTCAAAGCGCTCTCCTCCGGTGCGACGGAGCAATTCACCGACGATCAAACCGAGGATCGGTTCACCCGGCTGCAGCAGTTCATGGCTGTGATTCGGCGTTCTGACAGCACCAGCACCTCCCAGCGCGATGTGTTGCTCGATGTGCGCCAGCACGTCGAGATCACGGCTGTTCGTGTGACGCAAGACGGTACCCGCGTCAGCACCTACTCGTCCCTCGGCGGAAAGAGCGGTGGTGAGTCGCAGGAGCTTGTGGCCTTCGTGGTCGGCGCAGCCCTGCGCTTTCAGCTTGGCGATGAAAGCCGCACCCGGCCGCGCTTCGCGCCGGTGTTTCTCGACGAGGGTTTCGTCAAATCCGACGCTGAATTCGCTGGTCGAGCCGTCGCCGCGTGGAAGGGCCTCGGCTTTCAACTCATCGTCGGAGCTCCGCTCGACAAGGTCACCGCCCTCGAACCATCCATGCAACTCGTGCTGTCGGTCACCAAGAACACGACCACCGGTTACTCCTATATCACGCCGTTGGCATCGCCGGAGGCAGTTGTGGCCGAAGCGTCGGCCGCCTAGTCCGGGCGGCGCTGCGTGCAAAAAACGCCCGCACCGTCGCCCAAGCGGCGTTCGCCGATGAGGTGCCTCGATGTTTGGGTATCCCCGCACGCTGTCGGGCCGCACTGGCTTGGGCGTAGCATGTTTGCAGGCCGGTCCGAGGTTCATTCTCACTGACTTGGGCTGCACTCACCGACCAGTACCTTGGACTGGAGTAGTAACGTGACCACAATGCGGCGACTCCATCGCAATCCCAGCTTCCGAAACCCCACATTCTTCTCGACCTGGCTGCTGTGGAGCGTGGGATTTCTTGCGTTCCCGATCGCGGGTTTCGCCGGCACGGCCGTCGGGGGGCGCGTGAGTAACCCCGTATCGGCCCTTATCGGTGGCGCGGTTTGTGGGGTCGTAATCGGCTTCGGCCAGGTGCTGGTCAGTCGGCGTCGTCTCAATCCGCTGAACTGGGTTCCGCTGACCGGGATTGGTTTGGGTTTGGGTCTGCTCCTGGGCTCGACGGTGGTCGACTATCGCACGACGCTTCCGGAGTTGGCCCTGATGGGAGCGATCACCGGGATCGTGCTCGGTGCCGCGCAGGCTGTGGGGTTACCGCCGCGCACGCGCCGACGCTGGCTGTGGGCCCTGGGCATGGCCACGCTGTGGGCGCTCGGATGGACCGTGACGACATTGGCCGGGGTCAACGTTGAGGCACAGTTCACGAATTTCGGCGCCATCGGAGCGGTAGCTGTCACGGCGCTGTCCGGACTCCTCCTACATTTCCTGCTGCCGTTTCATCCCCCGTCAGGCATGTGGTTGCGCTCACGCCCGATCAGTACCTTGCATTGATGCGCAAAGCAGCCTGCCATTCGTCACAACCCGAACGGGGCGCGATCACCGGCTGATGTACGCGCCTCCAAGAGGCGGGATGTTTAGCCGTGCTGCAGAACTTTTTCGAGCACCTCGAGCTGTAGGTCGTTACGCCGGGGTATTCCAAAGCGTGTGTCGAAGTGAAAGGGTTTCTGCACGCCGGTTCGCTGGTAGCCCCGCCGCTCATAGAACGCGATGAGGGAGTCACGCACATCGATGACCGTCATCGTCATCACGGTTGAAGCCCATTCCGAGACAGCCAGGCGTTCAGCTTCGGCCAGGATACGTGTGCCGTCGCCCTGGCTCTGCCCGGTCGGTCGCACGGCGAACATACCGAAATAGGCCCTATCGCCCACATCCTTCGCGATATGCGCGCACCCCACCAGATCGCCTTCGCGTTCACCGAGAAGAACGACGCTGTCGGCGCGACTGAGGTCTCCATGAAGAATGTCGGCGTCGAGGCGCTGCCCGTCGATAAGGTCGGCCTCATAGGTCCAGCCCTTTCGGCTCGCGTCGCCCCGATAGGCGCTTGTCACCAAGACCAGTAAGGCTGGAATGTCTTGGGTCGTCGCGCGACGAAAGGTTAGCGGGTCCATTTGATCCACACTATCGATGGCGGGCATACTCCCGCTATCGCTGTGACGGAGGCCGGGCCGCAACGCGGCTGCGCCAGGCTCGCCATGCATCGGTAGCCCAGAGCGCCCACAGCACGAGCAGTGGCTGAAAGGCGAGGCGGATGCCCCGCGACACATCCGAATTCAGTCCGAAGGAGTCAGTTGCCGTGACGAACTG
Organism: Cryobacterium sp. Y57; assembly: GCF_002929505.1. GTDB lineage: Bacteria > Actinomycetota > Actinomycetes > Actinomycetales > Microbacteriaceae > Cryobacterium. Next base: position 255,686 of record NZ_PJJL01000071.1, on the reverse strand, counting down.
GGAGATGTTGCCAGGAAAAATTGCCACGAAGAACAAGGCGACGACCCAGCCGACGGGTACCCGCCACCGGTGCAAAGTGAGCAACGCGGTTCCCAGTACTATTTCGGCTATTCCGGAGAGTACGACGACCAGGTCGGCGTCTAGCGGAACCCACGCCGGAACCTGAGCCTGGAATGCCTCCCGGTTGAACGTGAGGTGGCTGATTCCAGCCAAAAGCAGCACGGCACCGAGGGCCAGCCGGCCGAGCAGCCGTGGCAGCGAACGGCGCGTGGGCGCTGCGGCCCCGCCAGTTTCCGGAAAAGTCATGTGCCTTGAGTGTAAGTGTTCAGTCGAGCGTTTGACCAGGACGCCACCAATTATGGTGCGCGCATCGAATCGGGGGTGAAACGACCGAGTTACTGGGCGCCACTGTGAACCCGGGCCTCCTGGGCGCGGCTGCTACCGGCCGAGCAGGCGTGCGAAGAAACCGCCGGTCGATTTCTCCTGCGCATGGCCCTCGCACCGCTGGGCGCGTGGAACACCCTTCATGACCTGGTCGACGTGCTGGCCGCACCCGGCCCAGGTGGTCTTCTGACAGGTCTTGCAGGTGACGGCTCTGCACATGGTGGGTGCCTTTCGTTCGGAATTTCCTCCATTATATACCCATGGGGGTATTAATGACATAATCACAGCACTACCGGATGCTTCCAACCCCGTGGGTGTATCGTGCAAGCGTCGACCGTATGGGCGGCGAAGCGATAACGCAACGAGAGCGGTGCAGCATGAGCAGTGAACCCCCGATCAACGACGTCACCGACATCGACATCGAGGTCACCCACGCCAAAGCCTGGGCCGCCGGCGTACCGGGCGTGCTGCACTCCATGCAGCCGGCAATCACACAGATGGGCGCTGCGCGGGGAATGCGCGCCCTGCTGGCGATGAACCAGAAAGACGGATTCGACTGCATGAGCTGCGCCTGGCCCGACCCCGGGCACCGCAAGGCCTTTGAGTTCTGCGAGAACGGCGCCAAGGCTGTCACCTGGGAGGCCACCCCGATCACCATCTCGACAAGTTTCTGGGCCGAGCATTCCTTGCACGACCTGCGAGAGAAGAGTGAGTACTGGCTCGGCATGCAGGGCCGGCTGGTCGAACCCGTCTACAAGCCAGCCGGCAGCGACCACTACCGCCCGGTCAGCTGGCCCGAGGCGTTTCGCATGATCGCCGCCAAACTCAACGGTCTTGACTCGCCCGACCAAGCCGCCTTCTACACGAGTGGTCGCGCCTCCAACGAGGCCGCATTCGCCTACCAACTGTTCGCGCGCGCATACGGCACCAACAACCTGCCGGACTGCTCCAACATGTGCCATGAATCCACCGGCTGGGCCATGGGCATGACCGTCGGCATTGGCAAGAGCACGGTCAGCTACGACGACTTTGCGAAATCCGACCTCATCATCATCATCGGCCAAAACCCCGGAACCAACCATCCACGCATGCTCACCGCGCTCGAAGAAGCCAAAGATGCCGGCGCGCAAATCGTTGCGATCAACCCGCTGCCCGAGGCCGGCCTGCGCCGCTACAAGAACCCGCAGCGGGTGCGCGGGGTAATTGGCCATGGCACCGAGATAGCAGACCAGTTTCTGCAAATTCGCCTCGGCGGCGACATGGCATTGCTGCAGGCCGTCTCGAAGCGGGTGCTCGACGCCGAGGACGCTGCCCCCGGAACCGTCCTCGATCAAGCGTTTCTTGACGAACACTGCCACGGGCTGACCGAGCTGCGGCAGCATCTCTCCCAACTTGACGAGCGGATGGTGTTGGCCGCAACGGGCTTGCGCGCGGCACAAATCGACGAATTAGCCAAACGCTATCTGGCCGCTGATCGAGTGATCATCACTTGGGCGATGGGGGTGACGCAACAGAAAAAAGGCATCGATACCGTCAAGGAAATCATCAACCTGCTGCTGCTGCGCGGCAACATCGGCAAGCCCGGTGCCGGTGCCTCGCCGATTCGCGGCCACAGCAACGTGCAGGGTGACCGCACCATGGGCATCTGGGAGCAGATGCCGCCGGCTTTCCTCAACGCCCTGCAAGCCGAATTCGGTTTCGACCCGCCACGCAAGCACGGCGTTGATGCCGTCTACGGAGTGCGTGCGATGCGCGATGGAAAGGTGAAGGTCTGGGTGGGGCTTGGCGGTAACTTCGTTGCCGCCATGTCCGACACCGGCATTGCCGAGGCCGCCATGCAACGCACCGAGATGAGCGTGCAGATCTCCACCAAACTGAATCGCTCGCACGCTGTAACCGGCGAGGAGGCGCTGATACTACCGACTTTGGGGCGCACCGAAATCGACGAGCAGGCTGGCGGGGTGCAGTTTGTTTCCGTGGAAGACACGGTCTGCGCGGTGCATCCGTCGTGGGGAAAACTCAAGCCGGTCGCACCAAACTTGCTCTCGGAGGTCGCGATTATTTCGCGACTCGCCAGCGCCGTGCTCGCCGACTCGGTCGCGGTCGACTGGGCCGGATTCGAGGCCGACTACGACCATATCCGCGAGCACATCGCCCACGTGGTCGAGGGATTTGAGAACTATAACGAACGCATCCGGCAGGAGGGCGGATTCATGTTGCCCAACGGGCCGCGGGACTCGCGCACCTTCAACACCCCGATCGGCAAGGCCATGCTGACCACGAACACTCTGGAGTATCTTGAAGTACCGCCCGGGCGTCTGGTGCTGCAGACGCTGCGCAGTCACGACCAGTTCAACACCACCATCTACGGCCTCGATGACCGCTATCGCGGTATTAAGAAGGGTCGCCATGTTGTCTTCATCAACAAGAAAGATCTGCTCACCCTAGGTTTCGTCGATGGAGATCTGGTCGACGTGCACAGCGAGTTCAGCGACAACGTCGACCGGGTGTTACGCGGCTATCGGCTGGTTGCGTACCCGACACCACGCGGTTGCGCCGCCGCCTACTATCCGGAGGCAAACGTGCTCGTGCCGCTCGATAGTGTCGCCGACGGCAGCAACACACCAGTGTCGAAGGCTGTCATCATTCGACTGGAGCGTGCTGTGTGAATCGTGACGCTACTGCGCGGTGTTCACCCAGCCGGTGGCGTCGGGGTGTTCCTTTTCGGGCTGCCGGCAGACGGCGGTGACCACATCCACAGCCCGGGCAACGGCTGTGCGTGAGGGCATCGCCGGGTCGGCTGCGGCGAGACCGGCGGCGTAGCCGACCATGAACGTCGTGATCGGGGCGGCCATCGGATTCACCGCGTGGGCGGCTTCATCGGCGACGGTGAGCACGAGGTCGTTGTCTACCTCGAGGTCCACAATCTGCAGTGCTTGACTGAGGCGACGGATCCACTGCTTGAGAATCTCTTCGTCTACGGCGTTGTGGGTCACAGCAACTCCTTCAGTTTCGAGTACGTCGGATGCCTGGCTGGTCCAAGGCTACCCCAAGCGGAGAAATTCCGTGCAATGAAATTGTGTCGAACCGTGGGCTACCAGCCCAGGGTGCCCGCCGCGCCCTTGAACGGCCCGACGATTTTTTCGGTTATCCAGCCACCGTAAAAGTCGCCGTCTTGTGCGCGCACCGTTTCACCGTCGACCGTGCATCGGTTCATCGCCCCCGGGTAGACAGCGACGCGGTCGGTGAGAGACTCGAAACCAGCATTTGGTGTGGGATAAAACCAGGCGGACCGGGCGCGGGAGCCGACCGAGAGGTACCCGGCAGCGCCCTTGAACTCGCAATAAGAATGACCGGCAGCCGGTTGAAGCACGCCCGGCGTGAAGGCACCCCGCGGTAGGTAATACACCGGTGGATGGCTGGTCTCGAGCACCCGCACGACGTCCCTCGTGTCGGCGATGGTCACACCGTCGAGTTCGATAGTGATGTGTTCCCCAGTATGTTCGACGCGGGGTGGGCGTGGGTAGTCCCAGACGGATTCCTGGCCGGGGCGGATGGGTTCGCGTTGCACTCGCTCAATCATGATCCGATGCTAGGACGGCAACCTGCGAAGAAAGCTGCCGTGCGCATGCCCGTTCCAGCCGGCGTATGTGCGCTGCGCGGACCGGGCGGGCGAACGCCATCCGTTCGATGCGTTGGAGCTGACCGTCGACGAGGTGTCGCATGAGATTCACGACGGCAACGCGCGCCCGTACTCCAACCCTGTGTGCGCGCTGGGAGTGTGCCTGGCCATTAGGCGTGCGGAATATCTCCGTCGGTAGGCTGGTTTTGATGAACGTGCACGCTGTCAGGCACGTTCACCGTGACACCGCTGACGTTCCTAGTGCAACCGAGCAAGTTCTTTACCTGGGCAACACCAGCGGCAAAGTGATCGGCAAGACAGCTAGCGGCGCACTCAAATATCGAACGAGGAGATACATCCATGACCGCAGTCCCCACTGTCACCCTCAATAACGGCACAACGATTCCGCAGCTCGGATTCGGCACCTTTCAGGTCACGCCGGAGACGACCAAGGCGGCGACTCTTGCCGCTCTTGAGGCCGGCTACCGACACATTGACACGGCCGAGATGTACGGCAACGAGAAAGAGGTCGGTGAAGCCGTCGCTGAGTCGGGGCTGAACCGGTCGGAAATCTACGTCACGAGCAAGCTCAACAACGGGTTCCATGACCGTGCCGACGCTTTGGCCGCCTTCGATCGCACCATGGACGCCCTCGGCTTCGATTACCTTGACCTGTTTCTCATCCACTGGCCGCTCCCGGCCGTCGGAGACTTCGTCGAGACCTGGAAGGCAATGGAGGAAATGCAGCTCTCGGGTCGCGTACGCACCATTGGAGTGAGCAACTTTCAGCAGGAGCACCTGCAGCGTCTCTTCGATGAGACCGATACCGTGCCGGCTGTCAATCAGATCGAGGTGCACCCGTACCTCACGCAGGATGCGCTGCGGGCGTTCAACACCGAGCACGGCATCCTAACCGAGGCCTGGTCGCCGCTCGCACAGGGCGCAGTTCTCTCTGACCCGGTGATTACAGAGATCGCCGAGCGTCTCGGTAAGTCTGCCGCTCAGGTCACCCTGCGCTGGCACCTGCAGCGCGGCGACATCGTCTTTCCGAAGTCGGTTACCCGCAGCCGAGTCGAGGAGAACTTCGCCCTGTTCGACTTCGTTCTCACCGAAGCGGATATCGCCGCAATCACTGCCCTGAACCGCAACGAGCGCACGGGCCCGAACCCCGACGAGTTCAACTACATTCCGTAGTCCCTGGTGAACGACAGCGGACACTGACGCTGCCAGCTGTGAATCACCGCACTCGACCTCGCCCACCACGTCATCGTGGTGGGCGAGGCGTTTATCCGGGCCAACGGTGACCGTGCGCTGTCACTGCAACGGTTCAGCGCGCACCATGGCCGGGTGAGCAATCCCAACGAACCAGGGCGCTACGGTCCCGCGATCATTCAGCGCACGATTCGTTCAGCGCACGATTCGTTCAGCGGCCGGTGGCGCCTCGGGCGGGGTGCCGGCGCCGAACGGGCGGCCGCCGAGATCAGCGCGAGAATGCGGAGCCAGCCAGGCAGCAGCATCCGGTCCCTTTGGCACGATGCCACTGGGATTGATATCGACGTGGGTCACGTAATAGTGCCTCTTGATCTGCTCGAAATCGATCGTGTCCCCAAAACCAGGCGTCTGAAACAGGTCGCGGGCGTAGGCCCACAGCACGGGCATCTCGCTGAGCTTGTTGCGATTGCATTTGAAATGCCCGTGATATACCGCGTCGAAGCGGGCCAGGGTGGTAAACAAGCGGATGTCCGCCTCGGTGATCGTGTCGCCCACAAGATACCGCTGCCCTGTCAGGCGCTGTTCGAGCCAATCCAGCCGGGCGAAGAGGGCGTCGTAAGCCCGCTCGTACGATTCTTGGCTGCCAGCGAAGCCGCACTTGTAGACACCGTTGTTCACGTCGTGAAAGATCAAGTTGGCAACCTCGTCGATTTCGGCCCGTAACGTTTCCGGGTAGAGGTCCGGGGCGCCGGCCCGGTGATGGTCTGTCCATTCGAGCTCAAAATCAAGGGTGATCTGGGGATAATTATTGGTGACGACCTTTCCGCTTGGCACATCGACGATCGCCGGCACGGTGATGCCGCGCGGGTACTCGGCAAAACGGGTGAAGAACGCCTGCTGCAGGCGTTCAATGCCGAGCACCGGGTCGACCCCACCCTGGTCGAGGTCGAAGGTCCAGCTGTTTTTGTCATGGGTGGGACCGGGTAGGCCGAGAGAAATGACGCCTTCGAGGCCCAGGAGGCGGCGCACGATCGTAGTGCGGTTCGCCCACGGGCAGGCGCGGGCCGCAACGAGTCGGTAGCGGCCCGGTTCAACCGGCCAGCCGTCGCGGCCATCCCGGGTGATGCGGTCCTCGATGTAATTGGTGTCGCGATTGAAGTCCAGGCCGGGCTTGATGTAGCTGGGGTTGAGGCTCATACATCCACGCTACGCGACTGGCGTCGAACTGTCCGGGTCAATTTAAACTTCCCCGCGCAACTCCGCCGTGATCTCGGCGTCGGTGCGCGCATCGATGATGCCCCACATCATGTGGGTGGGACCGCTGCCGTCGCTTGGCTCGACCCGTGGTCGGCTGGCCCAGCCGTGCGCGACGGAAGCGGCGCCGAGTTGCGCAAGCGAGGCGCTGACCAGCATCTTGCGAATCTTGCCAGCCAACACGGTGCCATCGGGTGCCTGACGCCAGCCGCGCTTGTGGGCGAGTACCCGCCCGATTTCTTCGTCGGTCAGCCAGCGCGAAAAGCTGCGGGTGGGCGGGTCGATGGCGATCAGCTTCATGCCCATACTGTACCCGCCCGCGTCTTCCTGCCGTCCACTCCGCGCTGCTCAACGGCTGCGCCCCCGGCTCACGGCCTGTGGTGATCAGGGCTCGTGCGAATGCCTGATTTAGGTAATAATCACAGAACCATATAGACAAGCACGCACCGGACGAGCGAGGAGAATCAACCATGAGCAGTCGTCTCAACCCATACCTCGGATTTCGCGACAACGCCCGCGAGGCGATGGACTTTTACCAGAGCGTGTTCGGGGGCGATATCGTTCGCACCACTTACGGGGAATACGACGCGAGCGAAGATCCGGCTGAGAAGGACAAAATCATGCACTCGGAGCTGACGACCACGAGCGGGTTCTCCCTGATGGCCTCCGACACCCCCAAGAGCATGGAGGTCCCAACGAGCAGCAGCGTCAGCGTCTCCCTCAGCGGCGAGGACGAGGCCGAACTCACCGGGTACTGGGACAAGCTGATCGATGGCGGCTCCGTCATGATGCCACTCAATAAGGCACCCTGGGGCGACAGCTTCGGCATGGTGACCGATAAGTTCGGCACAGCCTGGATGGTCAATATCAGTGGGACGCCCGCCTGAAGAAAATTCTGGGCACTACTCGATCGTGATGTCACCGGGTGTCTTGTCGGGGCGCCACCCCCGCCAGGATGGCTGGCGCAGCCGAGCGGTCGCGGTCCACTCGGCGAATTCCACCTCAGCGACGAGTGTGGGGCGCACCCAGACCGCGCCGTGAGTATCCGTTGGCAAAATGTCGCTGAACGGTGTGGTCTTCTGAACGAGTCCGGTCAGTCGGGAACGGATGTCGGTCAGGTCGCGTTCCCCGAACCCCGTGCCGACCCGGCCCACGTAGCGCAGCCCGGTGTCGGTTGGTACCCCGAGTAGCAGCGAGCCGATCGCGCCGGACCGGTTGCCGCGACCGGGTCGCCAGCCGCCCACCACCACTTCCTGGTTGCGATAATGCTTGATTTTCACCCAGTCGTGGGACCGGCGACCCATCGCGTAGCGCCCGTCGAGCCGTTTGGCCATGACCCCCTCCAGTCCCAGTTGGCGGCTGGTGTGGAACGCCTCGGAAAAGTCACCCTCAAACCGCGGCGGCACCTGGGTCGAGCCGGTTGCCGTGACCGCGGACTCGAGCCGGTCGCGTCTCGTGCTGTAGGTCAGGTCGGTGAGTGGGTGTCCGTTCTCTTCGAGCAGATCAAACAGCAGGAACTGCACGGGCGCTGTCGTGGCCGCCGACGCGATTTCCCGAGCTTCGGTAAGTTTCATCCGCGTCTGCAGGAGGCCGAAATCGGGCCGCCCGCGTTTATTGACGGCCACGATCTCGCCGTCAAGCACCGCGGAATCCGTTTCTGACCGCGCTGCTACCGCGGCAAGGAGGTCGGCCACGAGATCTGGATACGACGCGGTCACATCGTGCCCGTTGCGGGTGACCAGGCGAACAGCCTGATCACGCAGCGACACGTAGGCGAGGGCCCGCATCCCATCCCACTTCATTTCAAAGGCCCACCCCTCGTCGCCGAGGCTCGCTTCGGAACCAGCAGCGGCGAGCATGGGGGAGTAGGCGTGCTTCGGTGGTGCGGGCGTCATGGGAGCCGCGGGGATGCTGTGCGGCCGGGCATTCGTGCGCGAGCCGCCCGAGGTCGAAATGTTCGGCTTCATGCGGTGAATCAGCCAGTTGTTCGTTACTTTGCTGCTGTGGCTGTGGCTGTGGCTGTGGCTGTGGCTGTGGCTGTCGCTCGTGCGAAGGAGGGCAAACCGGGCGGTGCCGCCGAGTCCGGCGTCTGGTTCGCCGTGCAGGGTCACGATGACCTCGTCATCGCGCCACTTTTCGAGTTCGTACTCGCCGTGGTCCCAGATCGACACGTCGCCGGCGCCGTATTCTCCGATCGGAATACTTCCCTCGAAGTCGCCGTACTCAAGGGGATGGTCCTCGACGTGTACCGCCAGCCGGTTCTGTGCGGAGGTTACCGGCACACCGCGGGGCAGCGCCCACGACACCAGTACCCCGTCGTGTTCGAGCCTCAAGTCCCAGTGCAGGCTGCGGGCGTGGTGTTCCTGAATGACGAACGACGAGCCAGCGGATGCCGCAACTGACACGGCCGGAACCGGTTCGGGTGTCTTCGCGCCGTCCCGCTTGCCGCGGTACACCGTCAGCCGGTCCGGCGTGACGTGCGCCGGGGCCGAGCCTGTGCTCGCTGGGCCGGCGTCACCGACCGGGTGCTCAAAAAACCCGGCCGTGAGCTGCGCGAGCGGATCTTCCCGTCGTTTCAGGCGCGCGAGTACCTGCTTGTAGTCGAGCTGCTCGAGGTCGGTCGAGGCGAGCTCCTTCCAGGTACGCGGGGTTGCGACCATGGGGTGGCTGAGCCCTCGCAGTGAGTACGGCGTGATGGTGGTCTTCGCGGCGTTGTTTTGACTCCAGTCCACCAGGACTTTGCCGAGTCGGAGACTTTTCTTCGTGTCACTGACCACGAGGTCGCGGTGGTCGGCCTCAAGGGCGCGCGCCAATTCATGCGCCACGGCCGAGACCTGGTCGGAGCTGTATGACAGGTCGAGCGCCGCATAGAGGTGGATGCCCTTGCTCCCGCTGGTCACCGGCATCGGTTCCAGCCCCATGTCGTGCAAAATCGCCCGGGCCAGCCGCGCAACCTCGGCGCACTCGAGCAGTCCAACCCCCGGCCCCGGGTCGAGGTCGAGCACGAGCCGGTCCGGATTGCGCGGGGTACCGGTGCGGCCGAACTGCCACTGCGGCACGTGGATTTCGAGGGTGCTCATCTGCCCGAGCCAGGTCAGGGTGGCGAGGTCGTTCACCAGTGGATAGATGTTGACATGGTCTTTGTGCTGGAGCTCGCGCCGTTTCACCCAGCTCGGCGTCGATGGCTCCAGATTCTTCTGAAAGAACATCGCGCCCGGGTTCTCGCTCGTGCCGACGCCGTGCACCCAGCGTTTGCGGGTAGCCGGGCGGTTCGCGGCATGACCGATGAGCACATCGGCGCTCGCCGCGTAATAAGCCAGAACGTCGGCCTTTGTGGTTCCGGTCTTTGGATATAGGACCTTATCGAGATGGGTGAGCGTAATGCGGTGCCCCTCGATGGAGACCACCTGGCTGCTGGCGTTCATGCGTCAACTGTGCCGCGGAAACTCTGGGTCTACTAGGCGACGAATGTCTCATTCGGGTGTGTACTGGGCGTATGAGAAGCATCTGGACCGGTGCGATCACCTTCGGGCTCGTCAATGTGCCCGTCAAGGTGTACAGCGCCACCGAAGATCACGACGTCGCACTTCACCAGGTTCACGATGCGGATGGGGGGCGTATCCGCTATCAACGTCGCTGCGAGATCTGCGCCAAGGTTGTTCCCTACGACCACATAGACAAGGCCTATGACGACGGCGAGCAGACGGTTGTGCTCAGTTCCGGGGACTTCGCCTCACTTTCGTCCGAGCACAGCAAAGAGATCGACGTGGTCGAATTCGTACCGAGCGACCAGATCGACCCGATCATGCTCGACAAAAGTTACTTTCTCGAACCCGACGGTACATCGCCGAAGGCTTACGTGTTGCTGCGGCGCACGCTGGAAGCGACCGATCGCACGGCTATCGTGCACTTTGCGCTGCGGCAGAAGACGCGTCTCGGCGCGCTGCGCGTGCACGGTGATATGCTGATGCTGCAATCCCTGCTCTGGGACGACGAGGTGCGAGAGGCCAAATTTGCATCCCTCGATGAGCGGGTGAAAATCAGCGCCAAGGAACTGGATATGTCAGCGGCGCTGGTCGAGTCCTTCGCGGCTGATTTCGCACCGGATGCCTTCAGCGACGATTATCAGGATGAGCTACGGGCGCTGATCGAGGCCAGGCTGAAAAGTGGTGATGCCGTGTCGACTGAGGCGACGTTCGGCGAAGCCGCCGAAGAGGGAGAGGGCGGCGAGGTCCTCGATTTGATGGAGGCCCTGCGGCGCAGCGTCGAGGCTAGCCGTGAACGAGCCAAGCCGACACCCAAACGCACGGCGAAGCAGTCGCGGTCGGCCTCCTGAATCGGTCTGTTCATCGACCGTGACCAGGTCTGGTTCCAGGCCAACGGATGGTGTCACCGCACCTCGGCATTGTCCATTCCGGCGGTTAGTTCGACACATCGACCAGCCGCTTGATCGCGGCGAGAGGGATCGGCAGCCAGGTCGGGCGGTTGCGTATCTCGTAGACGGCTTCATAGAGTGCCTTGTCGAGTTCGAACGCATCAAGCAAAGTTCTTTGATCGGCAAGTTTCACGCCGGAGCGCTCAGCATAACCGTTGAGGAAGGCAGCGCGGCAGGCCATGGCCCACTGGAAAATAGTGGATCCGGCATCCGTTGCTTCACCGGCGACTGGTTCGCCCGGCGCCTCCGCCCGAGTCGAATCGTCCGTCGCTGCCGTCATAGCACCCGCGACGTAGGAGAACGATCGCAGCATTCCGGCGACATCGCGCAGCGGGATATCGGGCCGAGTCCGTTCCCGCAGGGTGCGCAGAGGTTCCCCCTCAAAGTCCAGCAATACCCAGCCACGACCCCGCACGTCGAGCACCTGGCCGAGGTGGAAATCACCATGAATGCGCTGCAATCGCGGCCAGGTCGCTGTCTCCGCGCGAGCGAAGACCGCCTCGATGGCAGCGCCATACTGGGCCAGAATCGGTACTTCGTGCAGGGCCTGGCGGCAACGCTGCCGCATCTTGGCCATTTCGTCGGCGATGACCGCGGGGGTCACATCCAGCGTTGGCAAAGTGCGGGCAAGGTCCTGGTGCACATCGGCGGTAGCCTGTCCCAGTCGAAAAGCCGGACCCGTGAAGTCGCTGCCGGAAGCCGCAGCGACCAGGGCTGTACGCCACGCATCGGGGGCATCGGGCAGAAATTCCTGGGCAAAGGCCAGATGGCCGACGGCCCGACTGTCAGGTTCGGCGGGGTCATCCCATTGGCCAAGAATGTCGCCGAAAGGGAGCGGGATCCGCTCTGATCCGGCGCTGGACAGTGCGGCCTGCACCACTACATCAGGATTTTCACCGGCATGAATGATGCGAAAAATCTTGCAGATGATCGGCGTTGTGGGCGCACCGGTTGCGTCTGTGCGCTGCACGACGATCGAGGTGTTGGATTGCTCACCGTCGAGGACGCGGCTGGAGACCACAGCAGCCTCCCGAGGGGAGGTGGAATCCGCTCTCAAATCTTCGCCGTGCGCGCTGGCGGCGGTACGGTCACGTGCCGGAGCCCCACTCGAACTCGTCTCGCCCTGCAGTTCCATGAAACTGAGCACTGCAGAGGCGAAGATCGGGTCATAGGCGGCGTCATAAATGAAGCGTGCTCGGTCGGAGCCGGTTTGGCGCTCGGTGATCAGGGCATTGGCTGAGCCGGCAAGTTCATAGGCCCGCTCCGTGGTCGGCAGTTGGTAGAGGGTGAGGCCCAAGCTCGCCGTGTCCAACATGAGGTCGATGCGAATGGTGACGTCCGGGTCGGTCGAGTCCAGAGAGAAATGGCCGATACTGCGAAGAACCGGCAGCTGTCCCTTGTTGCCGAACCACCGCTGTGTTGATACCCACACGTTGACATAATCGGGCATCGGAATGCCCCGATGGGCGGGGGCGAGGTCGGGATTAGCGGCGGGGTCTTTATTCGGGGCGCTGTCTCCATCGATCATGCCGCCAGCGTATCCTTCCCGTCCGGGTTAAGCCGCGTGTTCGGGCGTGCCGTCGATCATGTTTCGCGTTGCGGGTGCCAGCGACAGCGCCGCTGGGAGCGATGCCGAGATTGGCTCTCACAAATACCTCGAGGCGCAAAGCCCAAGTCACCGACTCGCGCGACTCGCCCCAGGCGCACCGCTGACCGGTCGAACTAATGGGTCAACAGCCCTCATGGGGGCAGCGCAGGGGGCAGCGCCGGGGCAGGACGTCGCGGTCGAGGGGTTAAGCGGAGGCGAGGGCGTGCGGTAGCCGCAAGGGTTCAACGCGGATGCTGGTGCGCTCGCAACCCGTGCATTTGAGAACGTAGCGGGGGAGCGAGAGCCGGAGGGCTTGCGCGGGGTTCGGTTTCAGGTCGGCCTGTGACTTGCAAAACGGGCAGGTAATTCGCATCGAGGGTGGTCCCTTGGCTTGGTTCTGCGCAAGCGGTAACTCGCGTCCACTAGAACATAGGGGGCGAGTGCCTGATGCCGCACCCCCTTGAACTTTCAGCTGATCTATGTATACAGACCAGTATGTCTGCCCCTGTTTCCGCGGACGCAAGGCCATATCTTCTGCAACTGGTCACATGAACGGATTCAGCGGCTTTTCACTGTGTATTCAGAGAATCATCCCGGAGTGCACCACGAGACTCCGGATCCATCAGACATACGCTGTGCCAATGAATACTGTGCCAACCAACGCGGGGCCCATAAAACCTGAGCATGGCATGTTCGAGTCCTCACGCGCAGCCGAGTCCTCGGCCGCGCCGAAGACAGCGAGTGCCCGCCGTGGGCTCACCGTTACCTGGCACCAGCAGCACAAGAAAACCCTGACCACGGAGGAGCGGGCTGCCGATACCATGCGCAACTTCATGGGGAGTTGGCGATTCGTCGGTGGTTTTGTGCTTTTCATGATTCTGTGGGCCGTGGCAAACTCCTTCGCCTCTGGCTGGGATCCCTACCCGTTCATTCTGCTCAACCTGTTTTTGAGCATGCTCGCCGGCCTGCAGGGCGCTATTTTGCTTATTTCGGCCAAGAGACAGGATGCGATCGCCGCAGCCCTAGCCCAGCATGACTTCGACACGAACATCGCCGCGAAGACCGACATCGAGGCCCTGCTCGAAATCAACAACCGGCAGCTCGCTATGATCAGCGACCTGCACGCCATCCTCGAACGCCTCGACTGGCCGCGGTCGGCGACCGTGACGAACGACTAGCCACTATCAGTGACAGCGGTCTTCCCTAAACGGTCGCCGCGAGCAGGCTCACGACGACGGTGTCGCCCTTGGTTGACAGCTGGCCAACCGGGGCGAAGCCGAGGCGGCCGTGAAAGGCGAGCGAGCCCGGGTTCGGCGGCTCCAGGTTGACCTCGCAGAACACCTCGCTGAGCTTCAGGCGGCGGGCAGCTCCGAAGATGGCGTCGTAGAGCACCTGGCCGAGGCCCTGCCCGCGATACCCGTCGGCCACGACGATGCGGTCGACGTAGAGAAAATCGGTGGACCGGCTGGAGAACCAGCGGTAGTTCTCACTCGCGTATTCGGCCCCGGCGATGAACAGAATTGCGAAGCCGATGGCGGTGTCGGACGTATCGTCGTCAACGACAGCAACGGCAAGATTGCTGTGCTCGATGAGCGCGGCCAGCGCCTCGGCATCCAACTCGTTGACCGCGGGAACCGCAGCATTGTTGAGCGCGAGTACGAGTGGCAGATCGGCGGGAATCAGGGAACGAATCGAGTAGGTCACCCGTCAACGATAGGCCAGTGCACGATAAGTCGGCTGTTCACGGCTTCGATCGCTACATTCCGTAGTGGCACGTGGTCATCACGCTGCGCCCCTTCCTCGGCTCGGGCAAGCTCGCGGGCATCCGATTCGGGCGAGCTGCTATCGGCCAGGCTCGGTGCGGGCCGAGCCAGAGCCCTGAGAGAATGGAATGTCGCCGTTTCGCTCGTGGCGGCTCGTTCAAGGAGACAACGGCGTATGACTCACCAGGTGAGCACTAGTAATTACCGTGCCGCACGCGACCAGCTTCTGGCACTGCGCGACGATCACGCTCGCGCCGCGCAGGAATTTCGTTGGCCAGATGTGGGAGAACACTTCAACTGGGCCACCGACTGGTTCGACGTGCTCGCCCGCGGCAACGACAAAATCGCGCTCTGGATCGTCGAAGAAGACGGCAGCGAGCAAAAGCTCACCTTTGACGAGATGGCTCATCGGTCTGACCAGGTCGCCACCTGGCTCAGCCATCAAGGCGTCGGGCGTGGTGACCACGTCATGCTCATGCTCGGCAACCAGCGGGAGATCTGGGAGGCGATGCTCGCCATCATGAAGGTCGGCGCCGTCATCATGCCCACGAGCGCCGTACTCGCCTCGCACGACCTGACCGACCGCGTGCAGCGCGGCGGCGTCGCCCACGTGATCGCCAACTCGGCCGATGCGGTCAAATTCGACGACGTTCCCGGCGACTACACCCGCATCGCTGTCGGCGCTGCCCTTCCTGGGTGGGCCGACTTCGCGGACGCCTATCAGGTGAACCCGGAACCCATCACCACGGTCGTGGAATCCGTCGACCCCTCGTTGATCTACTTCACCTCTGGTACGACAAGCAAGCCGAAGATGGTGCTGCACTCGCAGACTTCCTACCCGGTCGGCCACCTCTCCACCATGTATTGGCTGGGGCTGCGCCCCGGCGACGTGCACCTGGCCATCAGCTCGCCCGGCTGGGGCAAACACGCCTGGAGCTGTTTCTTCGCCCCGTGGATCGCCGAGGCCACCGTGTTCGTCTACAACTACTCCAAGTTCGACCCGGCCGCCCTCATCGCGCAACTGCACCGCGCCCAGGTGAGCACGTTCTGTGCACCGCCCACGGTCTGGCGCATGCTTATCCAAGCGGATGTCGGCGCGCGCCCGGCCAGCCTGCGCGAGCTGCTCTCCGCGGGCGAACCGCTCAACCCCGAGGTGATCCGGCAGATCGACAACGGCTGGAAACTGACCATTCGCGACGGATTCGGCCAAACCGAGACCACCGCAATCGTCGGAAACGGTCCCGGCTCCGTGCTGAAAGCCGGGTCGATGGGCCTGCCGTTGCCGGGCGTCGCGATCAAGCTGCTCGACCCGATCACCGAGTTGCCCGCCGACGAGGGCGAAATTTGCCTCGACCTCTCGCAGAGCCCGGTCAACCTCATGAGCGGCTACCACGGCGAACCTGACCTCACCGCGCACGCCATTCGCGGCGGATTTTTTCACACCGGCGATGTCGCCACGGTGGATTCCGATGGCTACCTCACCTTCATCGGCCGCACCGACGACGTCTTCAAGTCAAGCGACTACAAGGTGTCGCCGTTCGAGGTAGAGAGCGTGCTGCTCGAACACCCCGCGGTTGCCGAGGCCGCCGTCGTTCCCGCTCCCGACGCAACCAGGCTGAACATTCCCAAGGCCTATATTCATCTCGCACCGGGCTGGGAACCGACGGCGGAGACCGCAGAAGCCGTGCTGCGACATGCCCGCACCGGGCTGCCGGCCTATATGAGGGTGCGGCGGGTGGAGTTTTTCGACCTGCCCAAGACCATCTCGGGCAAGATTCGCCGGGTCGAGCTGCGCGAGCGTGAAGACGACGCGGCCGGTTCGGGCACCCGTTTCCCGGACGAGTGGCGCGACGACCAGTTTCCGGGACTCAAGCGCTAACAGCATCCGCTGGGAAGACGGGGGCTCACGGCCCGTGACACGGTTTGGCGGCGTCGATACCGTGCAGGCATGACCCTTCTCGAAGAACCGCGTCGCGCTCGATGAGCAACGAAGCGCTGGAGGCGTGATTCGTTCCCGCGAGGAGAACTCATGCAGAGGGCCGCGTTTTAGTAGCGGGCGAGCAGCTCCGTCTTTTTCGCGACGAACTCGGCGTCCGTGACGACGCCGGCGTCACGCAATTGCCCCAGTTGGGTCAAGTGCAGGGCGATACCGGTGGATGCCGCTGGCGCGAGTTCGCGACGGATGGGCGCGGCATTCAGGGCCGAAACTGGCTCCGGGGCGATGGCCGGCCCGTGCGCGACCGCGGGTGATGCTGTGGGCGGCGCTGTGTGCCCGGCCTGGGACATGCGGTCGATCCAAGCCAGCGCGATCGCCGAGAGAATGAACACCATGTGGATGATGACCTGCCAGAGCACGCCGTCCCAGGTGTAGACGTTGCCGGTGATGGTCTCGCTCGGGCTGGAGCCGATCGGGGTGCCGCGCGCGGCCAGATCGCCGACCTCGATGAAGGTTTTGAGCAGGTGAATTGACGAGATTCCCACGATGGCCATGGCGAGTTTGACCTTGAGTACGTTCGCGTTGACGTGGCTGAGCCACTCTGGCTGGTCAGGGTGGCCATCTAAAGGGATACGCGAGACGAACGTCTCATAGCCGCCGATGATGACCATGATCAGCAGGTTCGCGATCATCACGACGTCGATCAAGCCGAGCACGGAGAGCATGATCGCTGCTTCTTCAACATGGATGCCACCGTCGTCCCCGGGCACGGTCAATGAAGTCCAGACGTCGCCGCCGAGGTTGATGAGCTCCACCATGAACACGATCACATAGATGATCTGCGCGATGATGAGCCCGATATAGAGGGGGGCCTGCAGCCAACGGCTGAAGAAGATCATGAGCCCGACGCTGCGTACCCAGCGAGACTGAGGGCGAAAGGGGCGGGGGAGGGCTGTTTCAGTCACCGATCGATCATAAATGTAGACCGACCGTGAACCCCCTGTGAGCGGAGGGCTCAGTTGCCCGAGGTGGCAGCGCCCGAGCCGGTGCTGTGGCGACACCTTTCGTATCCGGCGCAGTGGCCTGCCAGACTGGTCTCACAGCTCGGCGAAACGGGAGACAGACCGGATCGCCGAAACGACGTACGCGCCATGCGCCTCGGAAGGACTCCATGCTCGATTTTCTGTTCAGCCCGATCCCCGGGATCATTGTCACAATCGTTGTGGTTCTGCTCATCGGCCTGATTTACGCCAAGACGATCTACAAGAACGCGGGGCCTGACGAGGCCCTCATCATCACCGGCAAGAAGAGCCGCAAAACCATCGTCGATGGTGCGACGCTCGAGGAATCCGGCCAGCGCGTCGTGCACGGACAGGGCGTCTTCATCACTCCCTTCTTTCAGAAGGCGTTCAAGATCAGCCTGCGCAGCCGGGCGATCGAGATCACGGCAGTCGCGCAGGACCGCAACGGCATCACGCTCTCCGTCGACGCCGTGGCCATCGTCAAGGTCGGGGACTCGCCGCAGTCGATTCGTGCCGCAGCCCAGCGGTTTCTCGGCCAGGACAAGAACATCGACGGCTTCGCACAGGAAGTACTGAGCGGCTCGTTGCGCTCGTCGATCGGCGCGACCGACGTGATGACCGTCATTCAAAAGCGAGATGAGCTCGGCACCTCGGTGCTCGCCACCGCCCGGGAGTCGCTCGCCAACCAGGGCCTCGACGTTGACTCTTTCGAAATCAAGGGCATCACCGACGAGAACGACTACATCCGCGACATCGGCCGTGCCGAGCAGGCCAAGGTTCGTCGTCAGGCGGAGGTGGCCGAGCATGTGGCGAACCGCGAGTCACAGGAAGCTTTGATCACCGCCGAGCAGGCCATTGCCGAAGCGCAGAACACGCTCGCCCTGCGTAAAGCTGCGTTGCAGCTCGACACCGACAAGGCCTCTGCTGAGGCCGCCGCGTCACGGCCCCTCGCCGAGGCGAAGGCGCAGCAGGCCATCGTGCAGGAGCAGGAACTCACCGCCCAGCGCCGCGCCAGCCTGCGCAAGGCCGAGCTGGAATCCGAAGTCAACGCGATCGCCGACGCCGACGCCTACCGCATCCGGGTGACCGCCAGTGCTGCCGCCGAGGCATCCGTCGCCAAGGCCACCGCTGATCGCGACAGTCGTGTCGCCAACGCCGACGCCACCCGCGCCGAGGGTCAGGCCGAGGCCGATGCCATTCTCGCCCGTGGTACCGCCGAGGCCACGGCAACGCGCCTTTCCGCCGAGGCCGTCGCCCAGCAGTCCGAGGCGCTCATTCAGCTGCGCCTGGTGGAAATGCTTCCGCAGATTGCGCACGAGCTCGCCGCTCCGATGGGCAACATCGACCAGCTCACCGTCATTTCAACGGATGGCGCCAGCCAACTCTCCAAGAACGTCGCGTCGGGCTTCAGCGAGGTTGACGCCGTGCTCGGGTCCACCATGGGAATCGGCATCAAGGACCTTCTCGGCGGGTTGCTCGGCGGAACAGCCGGAGCCGCCCTGCGGAACGCCGCGCCCACCCACGCCGATGCGTCCGTTTCACCCACTATCGCGTCGACGCGTCCGACTGCGGCCGGCGCTACCGCTGATGACACGACGCTAGCCCCGACATCGACCGCCGCCGCACCGGCCCGTGCTGCTGCGGCCCGGCTCCCCAGAAAGGAAGGCGACGACCTGCTGTCGTAGCGAATACGGCCAGCCGGCCCCATGAGCACCCACATATGACTACCATGACGATTAGTCACGTACTGATGCGCAGGCGTGGGCTTTCGTATCGGGTGGATTCGGTGGGGGGTAAACGTGGTTCAGGTGACCGAGGTTCCGGCTGGCGCGGCCCAATCATGGCGGCGTTCTCTTCATGGCGTTCTGGGCGGCCTGCTCGGGTTCGTCGCCATGAGCGCGGCAGCGGGCATTCTGGTCGCCGTGTCGGTGACCCCGGTCGTGGCGCTCTCGGGCATAGCTGCGACCAACACGATCTCGGTGTTCGAGAATCTGCCGGGTTACGTCAACATTGAGCCGCTGTCGCAGAAGAGTGATATCTTCGCCACCCGCAGTGACGGAACGGTCGAACTACTCGCCTCGTTCTACGATCAAAACCGCATCGAGGTGAGTTGGGATGCGATCAGCCAGTTTGCGAAGGATGCCGCGGTGTCGGGAGAAGACCCTCGATTCTACGAGCATGGTGGGGTGGATCTGCAGGGCACGTTGCGGGCCACGGCCACGACAGTTGCCGGGGGAAACACGCAGGGTGGGTCGTCTATCACGCAGCAGTATGTGAAGAATGTGCTCGTGCAGAAGTGCGAGCTACTGACTGAGAAGCGGGCGCACGTCGCGTGCTACAGCGCGGCGACCAAGACCACGCCTGATCGCAAGCTCAAGGAAATGCGGCTCGCCATCGGAGTCGAGAAAGAATACAGCAAGCACGACATACTGCAGCAATACTTCAATATCACCGGCTTCGGGGGCACGGTCTACGGCATCGAGGCCGCAGCCAATTACTACTTCAACACCACCGCGGCCAACCTCACCCTGACGCAGGCGGCGAGCCTGGTCGCGATCGTGAACAACCCGGTGAAGTTTCAGCTCGACAAACCCGCGAGCGAGACCAATGGGTTCGCAAACGGTTACGCGGCCAACAAACAACGCCGCGACTACATTCTGCGCGAGATGCTGCGTTATAAGAAGATCACGAATTCCGACTATGACGCCGCCGTGGCGTTACCGGTCGATCCTGTTATCACCGAACCGAGCACGGGCTGCCAGACCGCCGCGGGCAACGCGTTCTTCTGCGACTATGTGACCAAGATTCTGCAGAACGATCCCACCTTCGGCACGGATGCTGCCACTCGTATGCTCAACTTTCGCCGGGGCGGCTACGACGTGTACACAACCCTTGATCTCGACGTGCAGAACGCGGCCGTCACCACCATGAACCAGCAGGTTCCCAAGGTCTACGCCGGCGGCGACGTCGGCGCGGTGATCACGAGTGTGCAGGTCGGCACTGGTCGAGTACTCGCCATGACCCAGAACAAGGACTACAGTCAGGACCCCACAGTGCAGGCGACCGGCGCCAACTACACCGGCATCAATTACGCCACCGACTTCGCCGAGGGTGGCTCGCTCGGATTCCAACCCGGATCGACCTACAAGGTTTTCACCCTGGCCGAGTGGCTCAAGGAGGGCCATTCCCTCAACGAGCGCGTCGACTCGAGGCGCAAAGCGAACTGGGGTAATTTTCAGGACAGCTGCCTCGGGCCCCAGAACTACAACAAGGAGGGCTTCGACCCGCGCAACGATGCCAACGAATCCGGTCCCAACTACAGTGCACTGGAAGCCACCGTCGGTTCAATCAACACCGGCTTCATCGGAATGGCCAAGCGGCTCGACCTGTGCGGCATCCGCAAGACGGCTGAGGCATTCGGTGCGCACCGGGCCGATGGCAACCCGCTCTCGCAGTCCGCGGCATCCGTTATCGGCACCAACGAGATCGCCCCGCTGACCATGGCTGTTGCCTTTGCCGGCATCGCGAACAAGGGAGTGACCTGCTTGCCGATTGCCATTGATCGCATCGTCGGTCCGGGTGGGGTGGAGATTACGGTGCCGCCGTCGGTCTGTACGCAGTCGGTCGATTCGACGGTCGCGGCCGGCATGGCCTACGCGATGCATCGGGTGATGACGGGCGGCACCGGGCGGCAGTCCAACGCCAACACACTGCCTTTGGTGCCGATGATCGGCAAGACCGGAACGACGGATGGTGCCAAAGACACCTGGATGAGCGGCGCCAGTACCAAGGTGGCCACGGTGGTCGCCGTGGTGAGCGTGACCGGAGCGCTCAGCCAGCGGCGGCAGTTCTTTGGACGTGACCAGATCGCGACGGCCCGGCACCGGATGTGGCCGGTCGTGATGTCGGTCGTCAACGCCAAGTACGGCGGAGATGCCTTCGATGAACTCGCCCCCAAGTACATTCCACCGCCCGTGGTCGTGGCGCCACCGATCGTGGCGCCGGTCGCTCCACCGGTCGCTCCACCGGCAGCGCCCGCGCCGCCGGATGTCGTTCCCACCACGCCTGACCAGTAGCGCCGCTCAGGAGTGGCGTGCCAGTGAGCACCGCCCCGGTAGTGGGTGGGCCGTTAGCGCCGCCTCACGCGCTCTGCGCCGCATTGAGATGGTGCAGGGTGCCGCCGGGACGCGATGACAGAAGAGCCGCCGGCTGCGCGGCGAGTTCAGCCGCGTAGGCCGCTGCGCTGGCCGCTTCCTCGGCAGCCACCCGTTCAACGGTGTGCCGCTCCTTCACCTGGCGGGCCACATCGAACAGGTCCCACAGATTCTCCCCGGTCACCGAGACGCCGCGCGCACCGGAGCGCCGGGTGCGACCGCGCACCAGCATGTAATTGGTCTGGAACACGTGCCCGCCGACCCGCTCCTGCGCGTCGTGAAAGAACACGACGTTGGAGACCGGGCCGGTGCCATCGTCGAGGCTGATGAACACCACGCGGCGTCCGCCGCGCATCGGAGGCGTGTTCGTGGCTCGCCGAACTCCGGCAAGCAGCACCTCGGTGCCGCCGGGCAGGTTACCGAGCTCGCTCGCCGGGGTTACCCCCAACTCTTTGAACAGGGCGTGAAAGCGTTTCATCTGGTGTGATCCGACGGCCAGGTTCAGGTCCTGCAGCTCCAGATCGGTCTGGGTGCGGCCGCGCAGTTCGAGTGAGGTGATGGCGCCGGCGCGATCGCCCGAATACTGCGGCACCGGCAGCTCCACCTCGAACGCTAGCTGGTCAGCGCGAATGACCACGGCGGTGCCGCGCAGCGATTGAATGTGCGCGAGCAGTTCGTGCCGCCGGGCCCGGTCGTAGCCGATGAACGTGTCGAGGGCGCCCACTCGGGCGAGTGCTTCGAAGGTGCGCCGCCGAGGGTGCACCCGGTCACGAAAGTCCTGCAGCGAGCTAAACGGCTGGTGCTGCGCAATGCGCGCCCGCTCCATCTCCGTGCTACCGGCCAGTTCGGGCAGCGCCAGACGGATGCCCTGGCTGCCGTCGGCGAGATCCTCCACCCGGTAGTCCAGCGCACTCGACTGCACGTCGAGGGGGAGTACCGGCACCCCGAGCACCCGGGCCTCGGCGACGATGAGGTCTTTGGGCCACATGCCGGGGTCGTGGGTGAGTAGCCCGGCCAGGAAAGCGGCCGGGTGATGGGTTTTCAGCCAGGCGGACTGGTAGGTAGGCAAGGCGAAGGCTGCGCCGTGCGCTTTAGCAAAGCCGAAGCTGCCAAACCCGGCCAACACCGTCCAGACCTGGTCGATGACGGCAACGCTGAACCCGCGCGCCAGCGCCCGTTCGCGCACGTACTCTTCGATCTCGGGGAGTTGCTCGGGTTTACCCAGGTGCCGGCGAAAGACATCCGCTTTGCCCAGGCCGCAACCGGTGAGTTCGTCGAACAGCCGCATCACCTGTTCGTGAAAGATGACAACGCCGTTGGTTTCGCGCAAAATCAGCTCGAACCGGGGGTGAATGTAGTCGGGGGCGACTTCGCCGTGTCGGGCCTGCAGGTATTTGAGCGGCATGTTGTTTTTCATCGGGCCGGGCCGAAACAGCGAGATCTCCACGGTGAGGTCGTTGAACACCTCCGGTTGCAGCTTGCCGACCAGCTCCATCTGGCCGGGCGATTCGATCTGAAAAATGCCGAGCGTGCGCGTGGAACGAATGAGTTCGAAGGTTTTCGGGTCGTCGAGCGGCACCCGGTCAAGGTCGATACTCTCGCCGGTGAGTCGGTGATGCTCTTCAACGGCATGCGCCATCGCCGACTGCATGCGCACGCCGAGAATGTCGAGTTTGATCAGCCCCATCGGGTCCATGTCGTGTTTGTCGTACTGCGACATCGGCAGGCCCATGCCGCTCGCCTGCACCGGGGTGCGGTCGAGCAGGCTCGCGTCGGAGAGGATCACGCCGCAGGGGTGCACCGAGATGTGTCGGGGGAGCCGGTCG
Organism: Cryobacterium sp. Y57; assembly: GCF_002929505.1. Taxonomy (GTDB): domain Bacteria; phylum Actinomycetota; class Actinomycetes; order Actinomycetales; family Microbacteriaceae; genus Cryobacterium. Next base: position 232,490 of record NZ_PJJL01000071.1, on the reverse strand, counting down.
AGTTTGGCGGTGAGGTCGACGAGCAGGTCGAGCTGTTGCGACTCACGTACCTCGGCGGCGAGGGCTTCGAGTTCGGGCTTCTCTTCGAGGGCGCGGCGAAAGTCGCGGGCGTTGAATCGCCACATCTGCTTGGCGATCACGTTGATCTGGGCATCGGGCAGGCCGAGGGCGAGACCGGCGTCGCGCACGGCGCCACGGCCGCGGTAGGCGTTGGTCATCGACATGAGCGAGACCCGGTCGCTGCCGAAGGCACGAAACACTTCACGGTAGATGTCGTGGCGCCTGGCCGACTCGACGTCGATGTCGATATCGGGCAGCGTCTGGCGTTCGGGGGAGAGAAAACGCTCCCAGAGCAGCCCGTTGCCGATGGGCTCGACCGAGGAGGTGCGCAGCGCGTAGTTGAGCACCGAGCCGACCCCCGAGCCGCGCGCCTGAATGCGGATACCCATCCCGCGAATAATGTCGGCCACCCGTGACACGGTCAGAAAGTAGCTGGCAAAGCCTAAGTGTTCGACCGTTTTCATCTCGTGGGCGAGCTGGGCGTGGGCCGCTTCGACCGCGCGGGAGCCGCTCATTGAGTACAGGTCGGCGATGCCGCTTGTGGCGCGCCGCCAGAGTTCGGTGACCGGGTCGCCGGTGACGCCGATGATGCGCGCCTCTGGCATGCGCGGGCGCCCCAGCCCGATATCGAGAACCGGGTCGAGGCTGCACCGGTCGGCGAGCTGCTCGGTGTCACGCAGCAGCCGTTCGAGCGCCCCGTCATCGTGCAGACCGGCGTCGACGACCATGCGGGCCACCTGACGCATCGCTCCGGCCGGTTTAAGCCAGGCCTGGCCGTTGGTTTGGGGGGTTTCGAGTTCGGCAAGCGGCAGCAGAAAGCGGGCGGCATCGGCGAGATCGGCGGTGACTGCCTCGTCGGGCGTGCCGTACCGCACGGCATTGCTGAGCACGGCGGGGAGCCCGGCGTTTTCGGCGAGGGCGAGCATGCGCGTGGCCGGCGTCACACTGCCGACGGTGCCGCTTTCGGCCAGGTGACAGACGATTTCGAGTACGACGGCCTGGGCGGGCAGGGCGCGCCGCCAGTGGATGAGCCGCGCTGCGGCATCCGCATTGTCGCGGCGGGCGATGGCGAGACCGACGTCGGAGTCGGGGCCGAGCAGCACGGTGAGCGAGGCGAGGCCGGCCAGGTCAGCCAGGCGATCGCGCGAAATGCTCGGTCCGGTGCTGCCGGGCGTGAGCGCGGAGCGTTGACCGGCACTACCGTCGTGGGCGGAGCTGACCGCCCGGCAGAGCGCGGCGTACCCGCGACCGTTGGTGTGGCCGTGGGCGAGCACGACCACTCGACCGAGCGGGCGATACTCCTCGTCGTGCACGGCGAGTTCGGCGCCGAGCCCGGGGCGGATACCCACGATCTCGCAGGCGCGCACGTGTTTGACGGCGCCGTAGAGTCCGTCACGGTCGGTGACGGCCAGAAAATTCGCGCCCTGCGCGGCCGCCTGCTCGGCCAGGGCTTCGGGAAGCGTAACCCCGTAATGGGTCGAATAGGCGCTCGCGACGTGTAGGTGCGCGAAGCTCGTCGCCAGTGCGTTGCTCATCCCCAGTCCAATGCTAAAGTCCAGGACCCGTCAATGCCGCGGCGCAGGTCGTAGCGGTGCTGTTCTTCACCGCCGCGACTGGCGTCGAGCCGCCACAGTTCGGTGTCGATGCGGGTAGGGGTTCCCTCGTCTTCCCACCACCGGGTACGTTTGAACACCGCCTGCGGTTGTCCGATGACGGTGTGTTCGAACCGATTCCAGATGAATGCGCGCGGGTCGCCGTCGGGGGACAACTCAACGTCGACCGGTGCATCAATAATTTGGGGCAAGGTATACTCCCTGGGCTCGTGACGGGTGATAATGATAAAAACCTGATGAGCGATGGTTAAAAAAACCTGCAATGAGTTCGAACAAAATCTCGTTGAAACCAATCACTATCGAATATCTCTTCTAAGTAAAAGTGTATGTCACCCCACCGACATGCGCCATGGGCGATTGCCTGCAGCCCAGCTGACGCTCGCGATCTACGATGGCCAGATGATCGAAGTAACACCGAACGCAACTGCACCGAACGGCACTGCACCGAACGGCACTGCACCGAACGGCACTGCACCGAACGGCAGTTCACCCGGCGCAGCGCAGATCTCCAGGGAGCTCGCCCAGCGTCTGGTCGAACAACTTGCGCCGAGCCTGGTGCACAACGTGAACATCATGGATGCGACCGGCATGATTATTGGCTCGATGGACGCCGCCCGCATCGGCACCCGGCACGATGGAGCCCGGGAGGCGGCGTTCCGCGGCGACGCGGTACACATCGCCCCCGGTGACGAACACCAAGGCACCCGGCCGGGCGTGAACATTCCGCTGATCCTCGACGGCTACGTCGTCGCGGTCGTGGGGGTCACCGGAACCCCCGCAGAGGTTCTGCCGGTCGCGCAGGTGCTCGTGCTGACCGTTCACATGCTGCTCACCCAGGAACGACTGCGCGACAACGCGTCGTGGCGAGAATCTGCGACCCGGGACATCCTCTCGACTTTGTCGCTGGGCAAACTCACCGAAAGCCGTCTGATAGCGGGATTGCGGGGCATTGACATGCCCCTGCAGCCGCCGTGGAACCTGACCGGAGTTTTCAACACAGCGCCCGGCGCGAACTTGTCGGTGTCGCTGCTGCGTCAGCTGCGCGAGCTCTCCGGGGTGGTGGCCGCCGATATCAACGGCGCCGTCTGGGTGCTGAGCGGATCGTCGACGGCGATCGGCCTGTCCCTGCTCCGGCACCGCCTGCAACAGTCCCGCGCGCAGCCCCTGTGGTTTCTGACCGGGCAGGTCGGCGCGACGATGCCGCAACTCACCGGTGACGCGGAGCGCCTCGGCACGCTGCTGGCCCGGCCCGGACTGCTCGTCCCATTCACCACGCGGGCCAGCCCCGAGATTCGGCTCGACTCACTGGGGCTCGAACTTGCGATCGCCGGCTTGTCCGACGCCATGATCGACGACCTCGCCGCGTCGGTACTCGCCCCGCTCAGTGCCACCCTGCGCGAAACCGCCCGGGTGTTTCTCGGTAACGAACTGTCGATCGCCGGCGCTGCGCGAGCGCTCGGCGTGCACCGCAATACCGTCGTGCAGCGACTCGACCGCATCGAAGTGCTCACGACCCTCAACATGCGGCATTTCAGTTCCGCCGTCTCAATGCGGGTCGCACTGGCGGCCGACGACGCCCTCTATGTGTACGATGCACAGTAATTGTCTCGCAACTCAACGAAAAATATGGGTTCACTCCACCTGAATATGTGCGCGATTGTGACCTAGCCTGAATCAATGAACGATCGCCCGGCAGTGAAGCCGCTCACAATAGTCATCGCGCCGGATTCGTTCAAGGGAAGCCTCAGTGCCGCCGCCGCCGCCGCCGCCATGGCCGACGGGGCCCGCGACGCCGCCATCGCCCTCGGTCTGCCGCAGGCCCAGATCACGCTCTGTCCGATGGCGGACGGCGGTGAGGGGACCCTCGATGCCATCGCCGCTGTCTGGGGCGTCGAACCCCGCGCCATGCCCACCGTCGATGCGCTTGGCCGCAGCCGACTGGCCCGCTATGCCCGGTCAGCCAATGGCCGGGTCGGCCTGATCGAGGCAGCCGAGTCCAATGGTTTGCCGCTGGTAGCGGATACCGCACTCCAGCCCCAGCGCGCCGACACCTTCGGCGTCGGTCTGCTCGCCGGGGAATTGCTCGACCAAAATGTCGAGGAGATTCTGCTCTGCATCGGCGGCTCGGCCAGCACCGACGGTGGAACCGGCCTGCTCGCCGCGCTCGGCGCACGCTTCCTTGATGCGGCCGGTGAAATCGTCGCTCCCGGCGGGGCCGGTCTGGCGCAGATCGAGTCGATCGACCTCGCCGGATTACACCCGCACGCCCGCGCCGTGCGCTGGCGTGTCGCCGTCGACGTGAACAATCCGCTCTGCGGCCCGACCGGCGCCGCCGCGGTGTTCGGCCCGCAAAAGGGTGCCGCGCCGAGTGACGTTGCCCAGCTTGACGCCGGTCTGGCCCACCTCGCCGCCATTGTTCTGGGCGAAACCGGCACGGACATGACCGACCGGCCCGGTGCGGGAGCAGCCGGCGGTATGCCGGCCATTCTGGTGCCGTTGCTTCACGCCGAGCTGGTTCCCGGCTCCACCCTGGTAGCGGATGCCGTCGGCCTCGCCGACAAAATCGCCAACGCCGACCTCGTGCTCACCGGTGAAGGCAGCTTCGACTCCCAATCCCTCGGCGGCAAGGTAGCCGTGGCTGTCGCTCGTCTGGCCCCGGCAGGATGCCCGGTCGTCGTCATCGCGGGACGGGTGTCACTGCCTGCGGCCGACACCGCAGCATCCGGGGTCACCGCCGCCTTCTCGATCGCCGGGGGACCGGCGACCCTCGACGACATGCAGGACCACGCGGCCGAACGTGTGCGCGAGACGGCAGCACACGCTGTTGCCCTCTTTCTTCAGTCCCACTAGCTCCCGCTCCACCCAGAAATAGAAAGATCGTCTCAATGCTGAGCATTGCCATCCTGGTGACTCTTGTCGCCGCCATCGTCTTCGCCACCACCAAGCTGAAGATCAATCCCTTTCTCGCCTTGCTCGCCGCCGCCTTAATCGGTGGTTTCGCATTCGGGTTGCCGGTCGACACGATCGCCTCGACCATCACGACGGCCTTCGGCGCCACTCTGGGCAACATCGGTCTGATCATTCTGTTCGGCACCATCATCGGGGTGATCCTCGAGCGCACCGGCGCCGCCATCGCGATGGCCGAAGCCCTCATTCGGGTGTTGGGCACCCGGTTCCCGACCCTCACCATGAGCGTCATCGGCTTCATCGTATCGATCCCGGTGTTCTGTGACTCGGGCTTCGTCATTCTAAATTCGCTCAAGAAATCGCTCGCCGCCCGCGCCAAGGTGTCGCTGGTGGCGATGACGATTGCGCTGATGACCGGCCTGTACGCCACCCACGTGTTCGTACCGCCGACCCCCGGACCGCTCGCCGCCGCCGGCAATCTCAACGTCATCGACCAGCTCGGACTAATCATCGGATTCGGCCTGATCGCCGCTGCGGTTTCTGCGGTGGCCGGGCTGCTCTGGGCGAACCGGTTCCTGAAAAAGAACATCGAGCTCATGCCGGAAGTGGCCGGGGAAGAAGATGAGCAGGACTACGACAAGATTCGTGCCTCCTACGGCAAACTGCCCAACGCGTTCATGGCCTTTTTACCGATTCTCGCGCCGATCCTGCTGATCTGCATCGCCTCGATCGCCAAGCTTCCCAACCGACCGTTCGGTGAGTCCGGCCTGTACATAGCCGTCGTCTTTCTCGGCACCCCGGTCATCGCCCTGGCCGTCGGCTTGCTCGCCTCTGTGTTTCTACTGCGGGGCAAGGGCAAGCTCGACATATTCGGCGAACACGTCACAGAGGGCATTCGCATCTCGGCACCCATCCTGCTGATCACGGCTTCCGGTGCTGCCTTCGGAGCCGTTCTCGCCGCCTCCGACCTCACCGACTTCCTCGGCAGTTCCCTGTCGACCCTCGGGCTCGGGCTCGCTGTGCCGTTCCTGATCTCGGCCGCGCTCAAGACGGCCCAGGGCTCATCTACGGTAGCGATGGTGACCACCTCGGTGTTGCTGTTGCCCCTGCTGCCGGCGCTCGGCCTTGATTCTGACTTGGGCAAGGTGCTCTCAGTGCTCGCGATCGGAGCCGGCGCCATGGTGGTCTCGCACGCCAACGACAGCTACTTCTGGGTGGTGTCGCAGCTCAGCCGTATTCCAGTAGCGACCGCGTACCGCACGCTCACCCCGGCCACGGCAATTCAGGGTGTCGCCGGTTTCGCCGCCGTCTGGGTGATCGGCCTCATCGTTCTGTAGGCCTGTGTGACTGTAAGCCCGTGTGCCCGGCGACACCGAGCGTTCATGTTCGGTTAACCCTCGAGACACCGCGCGGCGGGAGGGTAGACTCACCCCCAGTTCGGGGCTCACCCCAACTATGAGGAGCGCTCGCATGTTGAATCGTGAATCCACCGGCCCCCGCCAACACACAACCGACCGTGATCGGCCATTGCTGCCGCTGCTGCCCATGGAGGGGCACACGCTCGGCAAGCGCAGCGCGGTCACCTGCCACCTCAAGTGCGCGGATGCCTGCTTCCACCCGGTGCCCAACGAGAGCAAGAACGACTACTTTCGTGACATCGTCGGCGCTGCACTGAGCCGCCGTTCCCTGCTCGTGGGCGTAGGCGTCGGTGCCGCGGCGATCGTACTCGGGTCGGGCCAGTCGGTACCCGCGCTGGCGGTACCCGGCGGTCCGGCCAGTCGTGGCCTCGCATTCACGCCGATCGCGCCCGTTCCGGCCGCCGTCGACGCTTTCTCGGTGCCAGCCGGCTACTCCTGGAACCCCATCATCCGCTGGGGGGACCCGCTGTTCGCCGCCACTGATCGGTTCGACCCGGAACACCAGACGGCCGCCGCGCAGGCGCGCCAGTTCGGCTACAACAACGACTACCTCGACATCCTCGAGGGTCCGGGGCGTGAAGGGCGGGACGGCATCCTCGTCACCAACCACGAATACACCAATGAGAACATCATGTTCGCACCCGCCACGACACCGGCCGAGGCAGATGAGCAGCGTCGCATTGCCATGATGGCCCACGGTATGTCCGTGGTCGCCCTCGAACGAAAGCGCGCCGGGCAGCCCTGGACCTACCGGGTGGGTGACCGCCTCAACCGGCGTATCACCGCGAGTACGCCGTTCACCGTCACTGGTCCGGCCGCCGGCAGTGATCTGCTGAAGACGAAGGGTGACCCCACCGGCCGCACCGTGCTCGGCACCCTCGGCAACTGCGCCGGTGGCACCACGCCCTGGGGCACGGTGCTCTCCGGCGAGGAGAATTTCAACGGATACTTCCGCACCAACGGCACCAGCACAGCTGATGCCCGCTACGGCCTGGCCAACCGCCCCACCGGTCGGCTCTGGGAGCGGATCGACGACCGCTTCGATGCCACCGTCGCCGGAAACGAGAACGAGCCCAACCGATTCGGCTGGATCGTGGAGATCGACCCGGAAGCACCGAACGAGCCCCCGGTCAAGCACACTGCGCTCGGCCGGTTCAAGCACGAGGGCGCCAACGTGATCGTGGGAAAGACCGGCCATGTCGCCGCCTACATGGGCGACGACGAACGCTTCGACTACCTCTACAAGTTCGTCTCCCACGACCGCTTCGACAAGAAGAAGAGCCCGAAGGCGCGCACCCACAACAAGACCCTCCTCACCAGGGGCTCCCTGTACGTGGCCCGGTTCACGGGCAACTCGCCAGCCGCCGAGATCACCGGCACCGGCCAGCTGCCCGCCGACGGGCAATTCGACGGTACCGGCCAGTGGGTGGCCCTCGTCATCGACGGCGTCTGCCAGGTTGCAGGCTTCACCACGGATGATGCGCTCGTGAACACCCGCCTGGTCGCGGATGCCGTCGGCGCGACCAAAATGGACCGCTGCGAAGACGTCGAGCCGAGCCCGGTGACCGGCAAGATCTATGTCGCCTGCACCAACAACAGCGATCGCGGCCGGCTCGGTAAGGAGGGTGCCACCGAGGCCAACCCACGGACGATCAACCGTGACGGTCACATCGTCGAGATCACTGAAACCGGATCCGACGCGACCTCGGTGACCTTCGACTGGAACCTGCTGCTTGTCTGCGGCGACCCGAAGACCAACACGAGCACCTACTTCGCCGGTTTCCCGAGCGACAAGGTGTCGCCCATATCCTGCCCAGACAACGTGGCCTTCGATGCCGAGGGCAACCTGTGGATCTCCACCGACGGCGCACCGAGCACGATCGGATTCTGCGACGGACTGTTCAAAGTTCCGCTCGCCGGACCCGAGCGCGGGCGGGTGCAACAGTTCCTCGCGGTGCCGCGCCAGGCGGAGACCTGCGGCCCGGTCATCCGCTCGGAGCAGTCGATGGTTTATGTTGCCGTGCAGCATCCGGGGGAGGACGGCAGCTGGGCCGCCCAGGCCAGCCGATTCCCGGACTATGTTGCGCCGGGGGCGACCGCTCCCGCTGGCGCGTGGGCCGGGCCGCGGCCATCCGTCGTGCAGGTCTGGAAGCCCTGAGTCGTTCCCCGTTCTGGTCGTTTCCTAAACCAGAACGGGGGCCACGAACTGGGAGTTTGCTGATTGTAATTTCTGAGATTCGTGGTGAAGTAAAAGGGCTGCAGTCAACGGCAGCGCTCACCCAGTGTGGAGAAGGTCGTCTGGCCTGCTCCGCGAAGAAAAACGAGGAAGGTAATTCATGACGGGGAACAGAGCAGTTGCCTACAAAAGTGCCGGAGTCGTCGAGGTCATCGACATCGACTATCCCACGTTCGAACTCAAAGATGGACCGGGTGTCAACCCGGCCAACATCGGCCGGAAGGTGCCGCACGGCGTCATTCTCAGAACGGTGACCACAAATATTTGCGGCTCAGATCAGCACATGGTGCGTGGCCGCACGACCGCACCGGCGAACCTGGTGCTAGGGCACGAAATCACCGGCGAAGTGGTCGAAACCGGCCCCGACGTCGAATTCATCAAGGTGGGCGACATCGTGTCGGTACCGTTCAACATCAGCTGCGGTCGCTGTCGCAACTGCAAGGAACGCAAGACCGGCATCTGTCTCAACGTCAACCCGGACCGTCCGGGTAGTGCATACGGTTACGTCGACATGGGCGGCTGGGTGGGAGGCCAGGCCGAGTACGTTCTGGTTCCCTACGCCGACTGGAACCTGCTGAAGTTTCCCGATCGGGACCAGGCGCTCGAGAAGATCATGGACCTCACCATGCTGTCCGACATCTTCCCAACCGGATTCCACGGGGCCTACACCGCTGGTGCCGGTATCGGATCGACCGTCTACGTCGCCGGAGCCGGCCCGGTGGGCCTCGCGGCCGCCGTCTCGGCGCAGCTGCTGGGCGCGGCCGTCGTCATCGTCGGTGACATGAACGCGGAGCGCCTCGCGCAGGCCCGCAGCTTCGGCTGCGAGACCATCGACCTCAGCAAAGGCGAGCCGGGGGAGCAAATCGAACAGATCCTCGGCGTGCCAGAGGTTGACGCCGGCGTCGACGCGGTGGGCTTTGAAGCGCGTGGCCACGGCAAGGACGCCGACCACGAGGCTCCGGCCACCGTGCTCAACTCGCTCATGACGGTCACAGCGGCCGGAGGTGCCCTCGGCATTCCGGGCCTCTACGTAACGGGCGACCCGGGGGCCAAGGAAAAGGCCGCCCAGGTGGGCTCGCTGTCGATTCGTTTGGGACTCGGCTGGGCTAAATCGCTGTCATTCACCACCGGCCAGTGTCCGGTTATGAAATACAACCGCCAGCTGATGATGGCGATCCTGTACGACAAGGTACACATCGCCAAGGCCGTCAACGCCCAGGCGATCAGCCTCGAAGATGCCCCGCGTGGCTACGCCGCATTCGACGCCGGTGCGGCAACGAAGTACGTGCTGAACCCCAACGGTTACGTCAAGGGCTAGCAGCAGGTAAGCGAATGGCCCGCCCGGGGATTCTCTCGGGCGGGCCATCCCGTTGTCTCGGAATTAATCAGCATCCGCTTCGATCCGGTGTTCTGGGCATCCCCGTGCGGGGCGCGGGGTTAGGCTGGAAGTATGACCGGCGCCGACTTTGCACAATCAGCTCCGCGCTTCTATCGAGAACGCGCGGACATTCCGTTGAACCTCGAAACGCCCACAGGGACCGTGACCGACCGGATGAACCGGCCGTTGCATGACCTGCGCCTGAGCGTCACCGACCGCTGTAATTTTCGCTGTGTGTACTGCATGCCCAAAGAGATTTTTGGTCGCGACTTCGCGTTCATGGAGCACGACGAACTCCTCAGCTTCGAGGAGCTGACCCGGCTCGCGCGCATAGCCGTCGCTCACGGCGTTGAGAAGATCCGACTGACCGGCGGAGAGCCGCTGCTGCGTAAGGGGCTCGAAGATCTCATCTCCCAACTGGCCGAGCTGCGCACTCCCGACGGCCGTGAGATTGACATCGCGCTCACCACGAACGGGTCGGCGCTGGCCGTCAAGGCGCAGGCACTCAAGGATGCCGGACTGAAGCGCGTCACCGTGTCACTCGACTCGCTCGATGACACCACTTTTCGCACCATGAACGACGTGAAATTTCCCGTTGCGAAGGTACTGCACGGCATCGACGTGGCCGAAGCGGTCGGGCTCGGCCCGGTCAAGGTCAACATGGTGGTGCAGCGCGGCAAGAACGACCAGGACATCGTGGCCATGGCCCGCCACTTCAAGAACACCCCCTACATTTTGCGGTTCATCGAATTCATGGACGTCGGCACCAGCAACGGCTGGGAGATGGGCGCGGTCGTACCGTCGAAGGACGTCATCGCACGTATCCATGCCGAGTTGCCACTTGAAGAGATCGCCCCGAACTACAGCGGTGAAACCTCTAGACGCTGGCGCTACCAGGATGGCGGCGGCGAGATCGGCGTTATCTCGAGCGTGACCCAGTCGTTCTGCCAGTCCTGCTCCCGCGCCCGCGTCTCCACCGACGGCAAACTGTTCACCTGTCTGTTTGCGACCGAGGGCCACGATCTGCGGGCACTCATGCGCGGCGGCTGCTCCGACGCCGAACTGTCCACCGTCATGGCCCACCTCTGGCGGGAGCGCACCGACCGCTATTCACAGCTGCGGAGCGCGAAGACCAGTGAGTTACGGGCATCCGGTGCCAAGAAAATCGAAATGTCCTACATCGGCGGTTAATCAACAGCGCTGGGTGCGGTAACAGCACCAGCGTGGGAGACTTTAAGAATGAACAGAATTACCGCGCGACGCAAAATTACCCGAATCACCGTCGGTGCCCAGCCTCTGGCTGGCGAGGACCTACTGGCGGTTGAAGAACCCCTGGAAATTCGAGTGAACGGCCGCCGTCTCGCCGTCACGATGCGCACTCCGGGCAACGATATCGACCTTGCGGCTGGGTTTCTGGTCTCGGAGGGCGTCATCACACAAGGTGACGACTTCAATTCGGCCCGCTACTGCGCCGGAGCGATCGACGGCGTCAACACCTATAACGTGCTCGACGTCACCCTCGGTGCCGGCGTCGCCCCACCGGCACCCAGCCTGGAGCGCTCCCTCATCACCAACAGCTCCTGTGGCCTCTGCGGCAAAGAGAGCATCGATGCCGTGCGCACCAAATCAGTCTTCGAGATAGCCGATGACGCGGTGCACGTAACTGCCGAATCGCTCACGACTTTTCCTGACAAGCTGCGCGCCGGGCAGAACGTGTTCGAGAAGACCGGGGGCATCCACGCTGCCGGACTGTTCGATGCCGCCACCGGCGAACTCCTGGTGCTGCGTGAAGACGTCGGCCGGCACAACGCCGTCGACAAGGTCATCGGCTGGGCAGTCAAGGAGAACAGGCTGCCGCTGACCGGCACGGTTCTCATGGTGTCGAGCAGGGCCAGCTTCGAACTCACCCAGAAAGCCCTGATGGCGGGCATTCCGGTGCTCGCGGCAGTCTCGGCGCCATCGTCACTGGCCGCGGAGTTCGCCGCTGAGGTTGGCATGACCCTGGTCGGTTTTCTCCGCGGCAACTCCATGGTCATTTACGCCGGGGGCGACCGGATCATCGGCGCACAGCATGACGAGCAGGCCGCCTGACCCAGGCTAGGCGCCGCAGGCGACCCGGTCATCGACGCACAGCGTGATGAGCAGGCCGCCTGACCCGGGCTAGGCGCCGGCGCCGGCTGGAACGAAGCGCACGGTCATAGCCTTGTAACCGGGTGTGTTCGATTCACGGGCCACGAGCTCGCGGTGCATGAGCGCGTTCGCCTCCGGGAAGTACGCCGCCGCACAGCCGCGCGGTGTCGGATAGACCACGAGGCGGAACGTGTCGGCTCGGCGCTCAACGCCCTGGAACGTGCTGATCACATCGACCATATCGCGGTCGGCGAAGCCCAGCTCGGTGACGTCGTCTTCGTGGATGAGGATGACGCGACGACCGTTCTTGATGCCGCGGTAGCGGTCGTCAAGCCCGTAGAACGTGGTGTTGTACTGGTCGTGGCTGCGGATGGTCTGCAAGATCAAGTGGCCCTCTGGCGCCGACAAATACTCGATCGGGCTCACCGTGAAGCGGGCCAGACCAATATCGGTGGCAAAGCTGCGTGTATCACGCGGAGGGTTGGGCAGCACGAAGCCGTTCTTGGTCTTGAGCCGAACGTTGAAATCGGCGAAGCCGGGCACGACGCGGGAGATGTGGTCACGAACGATGTCGTAGTCATCCGCCATCGCCTTCCAGTCGACGGCGTGGTCGTCCCCGAGTGTGGCGTGGGCCATGCGGGCGATGATCACCGGTTCGGCAAGCAGGTGCTCCGACACCGGCTCGAGGCGTCCCTGAGTGGTGCGAACGACCGACATCGAGTCTTCCACCGAGAGCATCTGACGGCCAGACGGATGCTTGTCATCGGTATCCGTACGGCCGAGAGTCGGCAGAATGAGCGAGGTCACACCGTGCATGACGTGCGAGCGATTGGGCTTGGTGGAGACGTGCACGGTGAGACCGACGCGCTGCATGGCCTTCTCCAGCAGGTCGGTATCGGAGCAGGCCAAGGCGAAGTTGCCGCCCATGGAGACGAACACGTCGACGCGGTCGTGCACGAAGGCATCCACTGTATCGACGGAGTCGAGGCCGTGTTCTCGCGGGGATACGATGCCGAACTCGGCGTCGAGAGCGGCGAGCATGGGCTCCTTCGGCTTCTCCCACACACCCATGGTGCGGTCGCCTTGCACGTTGGAGTGGCCGCGCACCGGGCACGCGCCGGCGCCAGGCTTGCCGAAGTTGCCCTGCAGGAGCAGCAGGTTGATGATTTCCTTGAGGGTGTTCACCGAGTGTGGCTGCTGGGTCAGTCCGAGCGCCCAGCAGATGATGGTGGCTTTGCTCGCGATGAGCAGCTGCGCCACGGTCTCGATTGCGGCACGGTCCAGGCCGGTGGCTTTCTTCGTCTCGGCCCAGTCGATCACCGATCGGGCTGCCCGATAGGCCTCGATTCCGTCGGTGTTCGCGGCAACGAACTCATGGTCGATGACCGACCCTGGCACGCGCGCTTCTTCTTCGAGCAGCAGGTGGCCGAGCGCCTGGAACAGGGCCAGATCGCCCCCGACCTTGATCTGCAGAAACTCATCGGCCAGGTTGGTGCCCTTGCCGACGACGCCCTTCGGGGTCTGTGGGTCCATGAAGTTGAACAGTCCGGCTTCGGGCAGCGGGTTGACGGCCACAATCTTGCCGCCGTTGTCCTTGCATTCGGCTAAAGCCGACAGCATGCGCGGGTGGTTGGTGCCCGGGTTCTGCCCGACCACGAAAATGAGTTCAGCCTGGTGGATGTCTTCGAGCGAGACCGTACCCTTGCCGATGCCGATCGTGGGGTTCAGCGCTGAGCCCGACGACTCGTGGCACATATTGGAGCAGTCCGGCAGATTATTGGTGCCGATCGACCGTGCGAACAATTGGTACATGAACGCCGACTCATTGGCGGTGCGGCCGGACGTGTAGAAAACGGTGCGGTCAGGCACGGTGGCGCGAATCTGCTCACCGATGAGCTCGAATGCATCATCCCAGGAGATCTGCGAATAGTGCGTGTCGCCCGGGCGAATGACGACGGGGTGCGTAATGCGGCCCTGGTTTCCGAGCCAATACTCGGTTTTCGTAGCCAGCTCGGCGATGGAATGCTCCGCCCAGAACTCGGGCGTCACCGTGCGCAGCGTGCTCTCTTCAGCGACGGCCTTCGCGCCGTTTTCGCAGAATTCCGCGGTCTTGCGATGTCCCTGAGATTCCGGCCACGCGCATCCGGGGCAGTCGGTGCCGTCGCGCTGGTTCAGGCGCAGCAGCGACCGCGCGGTGCGCAGGACACCAGCCTGGGCGATACCTCGATCGAGCGCCACCACTACGGCTCCGACACCCGCCGCGTGGGTCTTAGGGGCGGTTACAACGAGATTATCTTCGTTGATGTCTTCGATGGGAGCTGAACGTGTCATATACCTATCCTGCCTTGCCGCACAGGGGAATTCCCCCGAAATATGAAATGGGTATAAATTGGGGGACGAAATTTGCACGGTGAATCGTCTAGGATTTACTCCGCAGACTATTCAATCTATCCGTTTGCGGAGTACGTCCACGGCCATCGTGGACAGCCGAAACGCACAGCAGAGTCGCTATCGCCATACCGGCAGCAAGGATATCTCCATGAGCTGGCTCGACCGAGACCGCACCATCGCCCCACCTGGATTCAACCGTTGGCTGATTCCGCCCGCAGCACTGGCCGTACACCTCTGTATCGGTCAGGCCTACGCCACGAGTGTGTACAAGACGGCGCTCGTGGCGCACTTCGACGCCAGCCTGGTGCAGGTCGGGGTGATCTTCTCGATCGCCATCGTGATGCTCGGCCTGTCGGCGGCCATCATGGGTACCTGGGTCGACACCAACGGGCCGCGCAAGGCCATGTTCGTCGCGGCTCTGTTCTGGTCGGGCGGATTCCTCATCGGTTCGCTTGGAATCTTTTCGAACCAGCTGTGGCTGGTCTACGTCGGCTACGGCTTCATCGGCGGCATCGGGCTCGGCATCGGCTACATATCGCCCGTTTCGACCCTCATCAAGTGGTTCCCAGACCGCCCGGGCCTCGCCACCGGCATGGCCATCATGGGCTTTGGAGGCGGCGCCCTCATCGCCAGCCCAGTGTCGACGGCGCTACTCGGCTTCTATGACCCCAACTCCGGGGCAGCGAACTGGGTGGCGAGCGGCGATTCCGTGGGCAAGCTTTTTCTCACCCTCGCCGTGATCTATCTCGCCTACATGATGTTCGGAGCTTTCACGATCAAGGTTCCAGCCGCTGATTGGGTACCGGCCGGATTCGATGCGTCCAAGGTGCGGGTCAAGGCCCTCGTCACGAGCAACCATGTTTCAGCCAAGAACGCCATTCGCACGCGTCAGTTCTGGCTACTCTGGGTCGTCTTGTTCTGCAACGTCACGGCCGGTATCGGCATTCTCGAGCAGGCCGCACCGATGATCCAGGACTTCTTCCGGCAGAGCGACGGCAACTCCTTGGTCTCGGCGGCCGTTGCCGGAGGTTTCGTGGGCCTGTTGTCGCTCGCTAACATGGGCGGACGATTCGCCTGGTCGGCTACGTCGGACAAGACCGGACGCAAGAACATCTACATGGTCTACCTCGGCGTTGGCACGGTGTTGTACGTGCTGCTGGCCCTCGTCGGGTCAAGCACGACAGCGCTCTACGTTGTTCTGGCCTTCATCATCATTTCGTTTTACGGTGGCGGTTTCGCTACCGCTCCGGCCTACCTGCGGGACCTGTTCGGAACCTTTCAGGTGGGGGCCATCCATGGCCGCCTGCTGACGGCCTGGTCGGCGGCCGGTATTGCCGGTCCGCTCATCGTGAACTCGTTCCTGGATGCGCAGGGAGCTCCGGGTGCGTTGACGGCAGCGGCCTATCAGCCGGCCCTGCTCACCATGGTCGGGCTGCTCGTTGTCGGTTTTGTGGCGAACCTGTTCGTGCGACCCGTTCACACCGACTTTCACGAACCTGAAAAGCCGCTCGTCGGTGCACAAGCAAAGAAGGCGCACGCATGAAGGTCCTAAAAGTCATCCTGGCCTGGGCGCTGGTGGGAATCCCGCTGGCCTTCGGCATTTCTCAGACACTCGCGAAGGTAACAGCGCTGTTCGGATAAACCCGGCATTTGCAGACCTAAACACAAAGAGCCACGCCCCAGTCACTGGGGCGTGGCTCTTTTTTGCGTAGTGAGCGCTCGACGCCGATTGCGGCACTCTGTCAGCCCGGGTGCTCTCATTCATGCAATGATGGCGAGTGGGGAAGTTGCTAACCTAGCTAGCTAAACCTGATTCGTGCGCCTTCGTGTTCGGGATCCTCGATGTTTTTTGAACCGGAAGTACCGAAATTCACCCATGTTCACTCGTGGCAAACCCAAATCGCCACGATTGATCCGCGGAGTTTCACGACAAGGAGCAGCCGATGGCTACCCACACCGCACTCGACGATCAACGATCCGCCGCAACGCTGCTCGAGGGAATTCGACGCGCCGACGACCTCACCGTGGCAGCCAGCCGCGATGGGGGCGCCCGCGCTGTGCGACTGCTCGCCCAGGCCGCGACCGATTTGAGCGACCAGCTCACCGCTATCGCCGCCGTTCACGCCCTCGCCCAGGTCTTCGACGACTCTGCCGATGAGGTGCTGGTGGCTCTGCTTCACCACGACTCAGCTTTTCTGCGCGAGCATGCCGCATGGGCCTTTGGCACCCGGCTGCCGCGCTACGACGCGATCGCCGGCCTGGTCACCCTGGTTCGGCAGGGTGGCTTTTCCGGCATGCTCGCTCAGCGCACCCTGGAACAGTGGGGTTCTTCGGCTGCGGACCAGGTGGCCCTGCTGCTGGAAGGTTCGCTGCTCGGCATCTGTGAAACGGATGCCCGCGCACGCCTCATCGAGACCATCGGCCTGATTCCCGGCCGCGTTCCCGAACGCCTGCTGCGTGGGGTGGCCACCGACAGCACCGAGAGCCTGGATGCTCGTACCGCCGCAATTGCCGGCCTCGGCGATCGATCCCCGAGCGAAGCCGTGCTCGGGTTGCTCAACGTTCTCGCGCAAGACAACGTCGCGTCCGGCGACGAGATCGAACTCGCAGCTGTAGCCCGGCTGGCACTATTCGATCTCACGGCGACGAGTGCGCCGCGGCCGAAATGGAACCGAGGCACCACGATCGCCCAGCTGTTCCTCCACGCCGATATCGACGGTGAACTCTCACAGGTGGGCGTCGGCGACAACGGCGGCATCGCGACCCTGCTGGTACGGCTCGGTGACGCCCTCGTTGCCCGGCCAACTGGCCGGCCAGGCGGCGGAACGCAGAACGCCGCAGCATCCGCTCTTCGTGCGCCGTTCGTCGGCCGCCGTTTCACCGCTGGCCGCGCGGAAGAAGGAGAATCGGTAGAACGGGTCATCACCATGTCGCGTGGCACACACGAGTCGGCGCTGAGCGGCCTGGCCACTATCGGGAAGACCCGGCGTGGGCACTCATTCGCGGCGATTCCATTCGTTGGCGGCGCGGTCCCGTCGATCGATGCGTGGCCTCGGCGGGTTGCCGCGCAGCGCGGCATTCGGCGCATCCTCCGCGCGGCCGGTGTGGTCGATGCGATTCACCTGCGCATGGCCGATGTCGGCAGCCTCGCCGCTGCAACGGTGGCGCGGGACCTGGACATTCCCGTCGTCTTCACCGTCGCGCCAGATCCGCACGGAGTGATCGACTCCCTCGACGCGAGTGGCGCGCTCACCCGGGCCAACTTCGGCACCGTCGATGCCGTCGAGCATTTTTGGTTTCGCGCCCGTCTCGTGCAGCGGCTCGCCGCGGATGCCGCTCACACCGTTCTGTTTCCGCGACCGCGACTACAGCAAGATATTGAACGTCTGACGGGAATCGACATTGACGCGCACCCGGAACGGCACTCGGTCATTCCCGAGGGAATCGATCTCGCGGTGATCGAACGCTCCCGCACGGATGCGCTCGGATCTCTCGGACTGACCGGCGGAAGTCTGCTGGTTTCTGCCGATGCGCATACCCGAGCAGCAGCGGAACCCGCAGCGGTGGCCTTCACCCAGCTCGACACCCTGCTCGGGACGCTTCCGAGCGCTCGGCGAGGCCTGCCACTGCTGATCAGCGTCGGTCGGCTGCACCGCGTGAAGGGTATGGCCAGCCTGGTCGAGGCGTGGAACGCTGACTCCGAACTGCGAGCTCGCTGCAATCTGCTGATTGTGGGAGGTGACCTGGAGCATCCGTCGTGTGATGAAGGCATCGAGCTGCAGCGCATGACCCGTATCCTGGCCGGCGGCGCCCTGGCCGATCTGGCTGCCCGGGGCCTGCTGCTGGCTGGTCATCGCCCCAATGACACCGTCGCTCGGTGGCTGGCTGCCGTGCGCTACGGCCGCCCGGGCCTGGCGGCACCGTTCGGGGTGTACGTCTGCGCGAGTATGAAAGAGGAATTCGGAATCGCTCTACTCGAGGCGATGGCCACCGGACTCACGGTGGTCGCGCCGAATGGGGGCGGACCGGCCACGTACATCGAGCAGGGAGTGACCGGCATTCTCGTCGATACCGGTGACAGCGCCGCTCTCGCTCGCTCCATGGCAAAAGCCCTGGACCTCGCTGGCAGCGCGCAGGGGGGCGCCAATGCGGCACGAGCCCGCAGCATGGTCACGAACAAGTTCACCATCGAAGCAATGGCGTCGGCACTCGGTGAGGTTTACCACGGCGTCGCCGTGGCGACCGAGCCGGTCGCCTGGGAACTGAGCGTTTCGTGACGCTGCTGATCATCAGCCCGGACTACGCCTCGCACCTGTACCCACTCGCAACGCTCGGCGTTGCCTGGGCGCAGGCCGGCGAACGCGTCGTGGTGGCGAGCGGGCCGGCCACGGCCGACATCGTGACCGCGTTCGGGTTCGAACGAGAGCATCTCCAACTGGGCCGCGGCTCCAACCCCGGCACGATCCGGGCCGAGCAGCAGCCCGCTGGCGAAGACGACGCCCTGCGGGGTTTTTTCAACGCGACCCGCCGAGGAATGGTTGACACGTTGCAATTTCAGGCCGAGGCGCGCAGCAGCGATCTGCTCTACAACCCGGTCGTCATCGCTCGCGAGGTGCAGCGCATCGTCGCCCGGGTGCAGCCAGACCAGGTCATCGTCGACCACTTGGCCTTCAGCGCACGGCTGGGCTTGCTCAGTGCCGGCGTCGCGCACGCGGATGTCGTACTGGGGCATCCGTCTGCGCTGCCCGTAGCCGCCGAGGTCTACGGTTACCCGCCGGCCTGGCCCGCCGTGTTCTCGCCCGCCACCTCGGAACTGGCCCTGCTCCACGGGCAGTGCGCGGCCGTGCGCGACACCTTCACGGCCCAGTGGAACACCGCCCTGCACGAGCTCGACCCACACGCCGAGCCAAGCCGGGACGCCTTTCAGGAATCGGGCGACGTGCTATTGCTCAACTACCCGGGCGAATTGCACGCACCGGCGCGAACGAGGCTGCTGCCGCCCCACGTGTTTCTCGGGTCTGCCGTGCGCTCCGAGGCCGTCGACCCCGAGGTCGAGGCCTGGCTGGCAGCCGATTCGCTGCCCGTTGTCTACGTCAGTTTCGGAAGTTTTCTCTCGGTGCGTGGTGACGTGCTCGCCCGCGTCGTCGCCGCCCTCGACGGCCTTCCGGTGCGGGTCGCCATCGCCGCCGGGGCGACCGACCCCACCGAGTTGGGGGCCTTGCCCGCCGCCTGGCTGGTGCGCGCGTTCCTGCCGCAGGTTCGCCTGCTGCAACAAGCCGTGCTCGCCGTCACCCACGGCGGCAACAATTCGGTCACCGAGGCGATGACGGCCGGAGTTCCGCTCGTCGTGCTGCCGTTCTCGACCGACCAGTTCGCCGGCGCGGCCGCCCTCGACGAGGCGGGCTTCGGCACCTCCTTGCCGCCCAATACCGCTACGGTTCTCGACCTGCGGGCCGCCTGCGAGCGGATGCTGCGCCTTGGCGCTGACCCGCGCGCCCGCCTCGACGCGCTCGCGCTGTCGTTGACCCGGCAATCCGGGGCCGAGCGGGCCTACGCCGCTCTCACCCGAATGCCGGCCCGGAGTTAGGCGAGGAACCGGTCAGTTCGGCCGGTCGACGTCGACACCCGTTCCCAAGTCACCGCATTCGATGTGTTCGACCGGGTGCGCGCGCAGGTACGGGCGGGCACCGGTGTCGCCGGCGAGGGTATCCAGGAGGGGCGTCCAGTGCTCCCGGCCGATCACGACGGGATGCCCCGACCGGCCGGAAAACCGGGCCTGGCGCAGAGTGCTGGCCGAGAAAACGGTCGCGCCCGGCGCAGCCGTGGTGCCGAAATTGGTGCTGAAATTCGTGCCAACCATTCGCGCGACCGTGGCAGCGTTCAGATCGGGCACGTCCACCGGGATGACCGCGACCGCCGTGAGATCGGGGTATTCGATGGCGCAGCGCAGACCGGCGCGCAGGGACGCGGAGAGCCCTTCGGCCCAGTCAGTCGCCTGCACGATGCGAACGGATGCCGGTAGCCGGTCCCTGACCCAAACTGGCGCACCGGTGGAATCATCATCACCAGCGTCGAGCAAGGCCGCCGCCTCGGCCCCGCGGGCGCCGAGCACGACGATAACGGGGGAGCATCCGGCCTCGGCCAGGACATCGACGGCGCGTTGCAGCCAGGAGCGCCCGGCGCCGTCGCGCACGAGGGCTTTGGGCATGCCATAGCGCGAACCGGCACCGGCGGCAAGCACCAGCCCAGCCACGCGGCTGGGCGACGGCGGAAGAAACATGACTGTCATCGTAGAGTTTTGCGGCGGCCTGCGAAACCCAGCCCGGCCTAGTCCACACTCACGCGGCGACCCCGCACATAGACGCCGGTGATCGCGGGCTCGCGCAGGGCCAGCAGCAGAGCGAACAGGGTCTGTTCGGCCGCCAGCGCGGCGTCGTCGGCGCGCACAGCGTTCTCCAGGACGAGCGCGAGGGGTTCCCAGCAGCCCGGGTCGATCAGCAGGAAGTCCGCATCCTTGCCGAGGTCGAAGTTGCCGAACCGCTCCTCCATGTCGAGGGCGCGCGCCCCGGCGAGGGTGCCGGTGAACAACAGCGCGGCCGGATCGAGTGCCGCACCGGCATCTCCCGGCTCGGACAGGTGCGATTTGTAGCAATCGTTGAGCACCCGTGAAACGAGCCATTCGTCGCCGCCGCCGACATCCGTTCCGATCGCGACGTTCACTCCGAATTGGGTAGTGCGGCGCCACGGCATGGTGCCCGACCCGAGGAACGCCTGCGAGGTGGGGCAGTGCGCGATCGACGTGCCGGTGTCGGCCAGACGGGCCAGCTCACTGTCCTGGCAGTGCACGGCGTGGGCGAGAATGCTGCGGGGACCGAGCAGGCTGGAGCCGCCGCGAAGCGAGCCCGGCAGGAAGTAGCCGTCATACGTGTCGAGGTAGGTCTTCGTGCCGAACACCGAGCGCACGGCGTCGATCTCCCCGGAGCCTGGCCGATCGTTCTCGTTGAGATGGCTGTGAAAGTACACCCCGCGGCCGCGCACCGAGTCGTAGAGCTCACCGAGCCCGGCCAAGGTCGTCGGCGTCACCGACAGGCTGAAGCGCGGCACGATCGCGACCTGCAGCAGCGCGGTGTGGGCGTCACCGGTATCAACAGCGTGCCAGCGGTCTATCTCCGCCATGCTGAGCTCGATCGCCGCCTGCTCGCTTGTGATGAGCGCGCGAGCGGAGTCGGTGCCGACGGTCTGGATGCCGCGTCCACTCACCAGCCGCAGGCCGGCCGCTTGCGTTTGTTCAAACAGGGCATCCTGCGCGGGCGCAAACGCCGACCCGAACACGAGGGCGCTCGTTGTACCGACGGATACCCGCTGCCGCGTGAAATCGCGCGCCACCTGGCGCGCAAACCCCGGGTCTTCCAGCCGCGACTCGGCCGGGAACACGCACTCATCGAGCCATTCGAGCAGCTGGCCGCCGCCATAGGCATCCGTGGTGTACGTCTGCGGAAAATGGATATGGGTGTCGACGAAACCCGGCAGGATGAACCCGGTCCGGGTCACCGGCAACTGGGCGAACGCCGCCGGCAGCTGGGCATACGAGCCGACCCAGACAATGCTCCCATCTTCACCCGTGATGAGGGCGCCGTCGGGAATCGAGACGAGGTGTTGGCGAGCCTCACCGACCGTCGGAGCGCCAGCAATGTGAAAGATATGGCCGCGAAAGACTTCGTGACCCGCTGATTCGTACATATCTACGTAGAATATCCTCATTCACGGGACACAGCGGACAATTGCTTCCGTTTCGGCGACACTCTCCACACCAGCGCTGCCGGTCAGCGCTGCCGGCCGACGCGCGGTGTCTACTTAGCCGTGCAGCAGCCGCCAGATGCGGTCGCGCGACATCGGCAGCTCGGTCGGGCGAATGCCGATCGCGTCGCGAATCGCATTGGCCAACGCCGGCGCGACCGGGTTGTAGGTCGATTCGCTCATCGATTTGGCACCGTAGGGCCCGAGCACGTCGTGGCTCTGCGCAAAATAGACCTCCGTAACCGGCAGATCCGCGAGCTGGGGCACGTGGTAATTACGCAGCACCCGAGTCGTCACGGCCCCGGCGCCATCGAGGACAACCTCCTCGAACAGGGCAGTGCCGAGCGCCTGAGCCACCCCGCCCTCGATCTGTCCGCGACACTGCTCGGGATTCATGACGAAGCCGGCATCCGCGGCCTGGATCGACTGCAGAATGCGCACCTCACCGGTGTCGGTGTTCACCGCCACCCGAAACGTGTGCACGTTGAAGGCCAGGGATCGCAGCGCACCGTTTTCTCGCCGCGTGGCGGTCAGGTCCACGTCGTTGGCCGCGGCCCAGAGCGCCAGGTCGTCAAGCGAGAGAAGCCCGGAGCCTGCTCCCACGGCCCGGAGCCCGTCGCGCTCCAGCTGCCAGGCCACCGCTGAGTCAATTCCGGTGCATGACGCCGCGGCCTCGCCGAGCGATTCGGCCAGCGCCGACGCCGCGGCCAGGACGGCCTTGCCGGCAACGACGACACCGGCCGAGCCGAACGCACCCGAGTCGTACCCGGCGGCGTCTGTATCGGAGTGCACCAGATCGATTCGGTCGATCGTCGTGCACAGCGCCGTCGCGGCGATCTGCGCGTGCACGGTCGTGGTGCCGTTGCCGAATTCGGTCGTGCCGACCCGCACCAGGTAACGGCCACCGGGCATCAGCGAAACGGATGCCTGCGAGCGGTGGCCGCGCGGCGGTGTCGTGGCGATCATCGACGATGCCATGCCGGTACCGAACCGCCACTGTGACCCGGCCGGTGGGACGACCCGATTGCCGCGCTTCAGAGCCGCTTCAGCGAGGTCGAGACACTGGTCGAGGCCATAGCTGCCGAAAACGAGGTCAGGGCCTTCTTCGTGGGTGACGACGAGCGGATCTCCGGGTTGCACCGAGTTGAGCCGCCGCAGTTCGAACGGGTCCACAGCAAGTTCGCGGGCCAGCTCGTCGAGGGCGCATTCGATTGCGAAGGTGATCTGGCCGAGACCGTAGCCGCGGAAGGCACCCGATGGAGGATTATTCGTGTAGACGCTCTGGGCATCCACTCTCTTGTTGGGCACGTTGTAGAGCGCGACGGATTCGCTCGTACCGTGAAAAATCACGCCGGGTGCGTGGTTGCCGTAGGCGCCCGTATCGGCGAGCACGTCCAGCTTCAATGCGGTGAGACGGCCGTCCCGCCCTGCCCCGAGAGTGACGTCGATCGTCATCGGATGTCGTACCGGGGCGATGGTGAACTCGTCGGTGCGGGTGAATGCGTACTGCACCGGGCGGCCGGTTGCGAGCACGGCGAGGGTGACGAGGTCTTCCGTGAGTAGCTCCTGCTTGCCGCCGAAGCCGCCGCCGACTCGCGCGGTGAAGACGCGCACCCCGGCCGGGTCGAGGTTGAACAAGCGGCAGATCTCCTTCTGCACCAAGAACGGAACCTGCGAGCTCGTGCGCAAGACCAGTCGGCCGTGGTCGAGCCAACCGATCGTGGCGTGGGTCTCGAGGTGGGTGTGCGCGATGCGCTGGGTCTGCCAGCTGCCCGACACGACGGTAGTGGCCTCGGCCAAACCGGCCTCGACGGAGCCGTATTCGCCGTGCAGCTCAGTAACGAGGTTGCGTCCGGGATCTGCCAGGCGTGAGACGACCGGATCTTTGTCGCCGTGCACGAGGGGAGCCCCCGGTTGTCGGGCCAGCTTCGGATCGAACACGGCGTCTTGAAGGTCGTATTCAACGTCGATCAATCGACAGGCCGCCTCGGCGATCGCCACCGAATCGGCCACGACTGCCGCCACCCGCTGGCCGCGAAAGCGCAGGATCTGGTCGAAGACCCGGGTGTCGTCGGGGTCGTCGAACCTGCTCTCGTGCCGCGCGGTCGAAAACAGGGTGCTGGGGGAATCGGCATGGGTGAGCACGCGGTGCACGCCCGGCAGCGCAGCAGCTGTGGCCACATTCAGAAATCGGATGCGTGCGTGGGCGTGCGGACTCCCCAACACGGCCAGGTGCAGCAGGCCGGGGACGGCCACGTCGAGGGTGTACGGCTCCAGGCCGCTCACCACGCGCTCCCCGGCGATCGCGCCGGGGGAGGTGCCGACCAGGCCGACGGCCCGGGCACCCCCGGTGCGCCCGGTCGCCCGCACCGGTCCGAGGCTCGACGTCTCGGCGTGCTCGCGCCCCGGTGCGGTGTGGCAGGACCCGTCTAACGGGGTGTGCTCGCCGACGATCGAATCGGAAATCGAGCGGTAGCCGGTGCACCGGCAGAGATTGCCCTTCAAGAGACGGGGCAGGTCGTCGACGCTCAGATCGGTACTCGCTTCGATGGCGGTGGCGGTGACGATCATGCCCGGGGTGCAGAAGCCGCACTGAAAGCCAGCGGAGTCGACGAAACGTTGTTGTAGGGGGGAGAGGGTGCCCGGCTGGCCGAGGCCGGACGCCGTCGTGATCTGCTTTTCCGCGGCTCGGTACGCGGGAAAGATGCAGGAGTGCACGGGTGTGCCGTCGACCTGCACCGTGCAGGCACCGCAGTCGCCCGTATCACAGCCTGTCTTCACATCGAAGTGTTCGTGCTCGCGCAGGAGCGTGCGCAGGCTCTGACCAGGATGCGGCGTCGCCTCGACCCGGGTGCCGTTGACCTCAAAGGTCATGGCGTCGACAGCCTCGATTTTCGCCTGTTCCAGCGTCATTGGCGGCCTCCGGCCAGTTCGAGTTCGAGGCGAATCTCTTCGCCGAGCAGCAGGCCCATCGCGCGCCGCCAGTCGGCGGCGCCGTGGGCGTCCGTGAACCAGCAGTCGATCGCGGTGATATCACGGGCGAGAACGTGAGCGGCGGGTAGCGCCGGGTAGCGCAACTGCACCGGTCGCAGCGTCGCTGCCGTCACCGTGAGCACGAAAGCACCGAGCACGTCGAGCCGGCCGGCGAGCACTGCTCCCGAGCGCCCGAGCGGCGACAGGGCAATCTTGCGGTAGGCCGTCTGCGCGTGCAGCGAGGCGAGCGGCACGTGAATGGAGCGCAACACATCGCCGTCGGCGAGGGCGTTGGTCATGTTGCCGGTCACGAACGAACGGGCCGGCACGATGTCGTCGCTACCGTCAGCCCGCCAGACCAGCAGTTCGGCGTCGAGGGCGACCGCGAGGGTGATCATGGGGCCGGCCGGTAGCGAGGTGGCCAGGTTGCCGCCGACCGTCGCAACGTTCCACACCTTGAAGGAGGCGAACAGGGCCGTGCAGCACTGATAGAACAATGGATGCGCCGCCCAGCCCGCCCGCATCGGCAGCCGGGAAAGCTCGGCGAAGGTGCATGTGGCGGCAATCTCGAAACCATCCTCGGTGATCGTGAGCGCCGGCCACCCCAGAGTCAGCAAATCGACGAGTGCCGTGAGGTGGGCGCGCGGGTCGGCGAACAGCTCGGATCCGCCAGCCAGCGGCACGACGGTCGGCCCGAGCGCGATGAGGTCGCTGCGCTGCCGTGCTGCGGTGATGTGGGTCAGGGTGCTGAGGTCCATGTGTCTTCCGTCGCATGTCGTGAAGCCAACGTGATAGGCGGTGGCGCGTCCGCGCGCGGCGCTGACACAGGGTTTGTGACCCAGGGACGAACCAAACGCGGTAACAGATGCCCCACCGGGTTGCGACCAGACTACCTGTGGAGGCTCGGGATTAGCAGAGAAGAGAGCACCCTCCCAACAGGGGCGCTTCGGCTACTCGGGCGCAGGTTGATTCCCAGCCGACACTGTCAGTATTTCGTCGATTACGACGGTGGGAGACCGAGATGACCGCTGCCCCAACCCCCGAACACACGATGCCGTTCGAACAGCAGGATGCTGATGTGAGCGGGCTCGTTCCTGATCATTTCGATGTGGTCGTGATCGGTGCCGGCCCGGCTGGAACCGCTGCAGCCCTGCGTGCGGCCGAGCTGGGCGCATCCGTCGCCGTCTGCGAATCTGACCGCCTGGGCGGCACGTGCGTGAACACCGGATGCGTACCCACCCGCGTGCTGGCGAAAACGGCTCGGCTCATGCGGGAGATTCGCACCGCCGACGCCTATGGCATCTCAGTGACTGAACGCCCGATCGACTGGCCGGCCACGGTCGCCCGCGTTCAGCAAACAGTCGACCGGGTGCGTGTGATGAAAAATGAGGCAACGCGGTTCGCTGACGCCGGTGTGGAACTCATTCTTGAGGGGCGCGCCAGGTTTCTGGATGCCTCCACACTCAGTCTGGAGTCTGGGCGCCGGGTGACGGCCGGTGCCGTGCTGGTGTGCGTCGGTGGTCACTCCCGGCGGCTGCCGGTTGCCGGAGCCGAGTTGGCTACGGTCCCAGAGCACGTGCTCGATCTCCCGAGTGTTCCCGCTCGCCTGGCCGTGATCGGTGGCGGAAACACCGGTGCCCAACTGGTCACTACGTTTCGTTCCTTCGGCTCGGCGGTGACCCTGCTCGATGTTGCAAGCCGCGTGCTCGCAACGTCTGACGAGTCCGTTTCGCAGGCTGTCGCCCAGGCTTTCGTTGAGCAAGGTGTCAGTGTCCGACTGGGCATTGACGGTATTGACGGACTTCAACGCGCCCGTGACGGCTCGATCACCCTCACCTGGCGTGAGAACGGACACGAAAGCGCGGGCAGCTTCGACGTTGTGATCATGGCAACCGGCTGGCCGGCGGATATCGGTGACCTCGGACTCGAAAATGCCGGTGTGGTCACGACGAGTTCGTCCATTCCCGTCGATGCGAATTTTCGGAGTTCGGTACCGCACATTTTCGCCGTTGGTGACGCCAACGGCCAAGACATGCTCGTGCAGGCCGCACAATTCGAAGGAGAGGCCGCAGCCGAGAACGCCGTGTTGAATGCCAACCGACGAACCCCGCACCACCTGCTTCCCTCGGGTGGGTTCACCGATCCGGACTACGCCGGCGTCGGCCTGACCGAGGTTGATGCCCGGAGTCGCGACGAGCTGTGCGTCGTCACGGTGGTGCCCTATTCGGTGCTGGATCGGGCGGTGATCGACGATCGCCAGCGGGGATTCCTCAGGCTCATCGCCGACCGCCGGTATGAGTTCATTCTCGGCGCCCACGCGGTCGGCGAGAACGCCGTCGAGGTCATCCAGTCCGTCACGACGGCGATGGCCGCCGGGATCGACCTGGCCACGCTGGCAAACGTGCGATTCGCCTACCCCACCTACAGTGCCGTGATCGGGCTCGCTGCCCGAGCCCTGTTGGCCGAGCAGGCCGATAGCGCCGTCACGCTGGATGGTCAGACGTCGATCGCGTAGACCAGTTCTTCCTGCAGCATGCCCAGCCATTCATAGAGTTCGCGTAGAAACGGAGTGTCCTCGGTGGCGAGGTGCACGACGCCGTCGGAGGAGATCTGCAACCGATCGGCGAGGGTCAGGCGCAGGTCGGTGAGGCTGCGCAGCCAGGCCTGCACGGCGTCGGGGTCGACACTGACCATGACCATGACCGGCTGGCGATCCTCGCTGTCGAGCGTGGCGGTATCCGGTTCGCTGGCACCCAATGAGTCCAGCACGATCTGGGCATTCTGGGCTTTGCGTTCGAGCAGGCCGGTTGCCGTAAAGCGGCGAAACTCGGCCGCCGCTTCGTCGTCATCTCGGTAGGCGTCGGGCAGCAGCCGGCCGAAGACTCCGTCGCTCGCGGCGAGGTGCGGATCGGTGGTGCCAAAGTCGAGCATTTCGAGAAGCTGGGTGGTGGCCAGGCGTAGAAGGTATGCTTCGATCGGTTCGAAGCGGCCGAGCAACAGGCCGTCCCGCTGCGGCGTGAAGCGCTGTCGGACGCTCATTCGTCGGCCATCGCGAGTGTCGCCCAGAGGCCGTAACCGTGCATGGCCTCGACATGGCGCTCCATGGATTCGCGATTGCCGGTAGCCACGACGGCCCGGCCGATGTTGTGCACCTGCAGCATGAGTCGTTCGGCTTGCTTGGGGGTGACACCGAAATAGCTGCGAAAAACGTAAGCGACATACGACATGAGGTTGACCGGGTCGTCCCAGACCAGGGTCACCCACGGTCGGTCGAGTGACACCTCCTCGCGCAGCTCGGTGTGTTCGGCAGTCTTGGTCACCCCTCAAGCCTCACACGCTACCGCCGGGTTTTCCACCGCTTGTCATACTCCGCTTTGCGGTACCCACGTTCGGGGCGAGGGAATATCCTTGGGCTATGACGTCTTTTGCCCCATCGTCCGCCATTTCCCCAGCCCTTGCCGCCCAGCACCCAAAATTGGCCCCGCTGACCAACATTGACGTTGAACGCATTCGCAACGACTTTCCGGTGCTGCACCAGACGGTGAATGGGCATCCGCTCGTGTATCTCGACTCGGGAGCGACCTCGCAGAACCCGATCAGTGTGATGGAGGCCGAGCAGGAATACTATGAGCAGCGAAACGCCGCAGTGCACCGCGGCGCTCACACTCTCGCCGTCGAGGCGACGGAGGGGTTCGAAGCCGCCCGCGACAAAGTCGCCGCGTTCGTCGGCGCAGAGACCGATGAGATCGTCTGGACCTCCAACGCCACCGAGGCCATCAACCTGCTCGCCTACAGCTTCTCCAACGCCTCGCTCGGCCTCGGCGGCCCGTCCGCGCGGCGGTTCAGCCTGGGCACCGGCGACGAGATCGTGGTCACCGAGATGGAACACCACGCCAATCTCATTCCCTGGCAGCAACTGGCGCTGCGCACCGGGGCCACCCTGCGTTTCATTCCCGTGTTCGATGACGGCAGCCTCGATCTGCTGGCCGCAGCGGCTATCGTCGGTCAACAGACGAAGCTCCTCGCCTTCACCCACGGCTCGAACGTCACCGGAACCATCAACCCGGTCGCCGAACTTGTGGCGCTGGCGCGTAAAGTCGGGGCACTGGTCGTGCTGGACGCCTGCCAGACCGTGCCGCACCTGCCGGTCGACGTGAAGGCGCTCGATGTGGACTTCGCCGTCTTCTCCGGCCACAAGATGCTCGGCCCCACCGGCATCGGCGCGCTCTATGGCCGGGCCGAGCTGCTTGCCGACATGCCGCCGTTTCTGACCGGCGGATCGATGATCACTACCGTGGACATGCACGCTGCCGAGTTTCTTGCGCCACCGCAGCGCTTCGAAGCCGGTACTCAACGCATCTCGCAGGCGATCGCGCTGGCGGCGGCCGTCGACTACCTGAGCGAAACCGGTATGGATCGGGTCGCTGCCTGGGAAGCCCAGCTGGGCCAGCGCCTGGTCGCCGGGGTCGCCGAGATCTCCGGCGTGCGTCTGCTCGGCCAGGGGCTCGGCGTGGAACGGCTGGGGCTCGCCGCCGTCGACGTTGCCGGAGTGCACGCTCACGATGTCGGGCAGTTTCTTGACGATGCCGGCATCGCCGTGCGGGTGGGCCATCACTGCGCCCAGCCGCTGCACCGCCGGCTCGGTGTGACCGCATCCACCCGAGCAAGCACCTACCTCTACAACACCACCGACGAGGTCGACCTGTTTCTGGCCACCCTCGCCGAAGTCGCCCCCTTCTTCGGCGTCAAGCCATGAGCGACCTGCAGCAGCTCTACCAGACGATTATTCTCGAGCACGCGAAAGCCCGCCACGGGGCGGTTGACCTCACGCCGCTGGCCGACGCCGTAGCGCTCGGCGACGCGAGCGGCCTGCGGGTGGCCGAATCGCACCAGATCAACACGACCTGCGGTGACGAGGTCACCCTGCGAGTCTCGCTCGACATCGAAACGGTCACGGATTTGGTCTGGACCGGTGAGGGCTGCTCGATTTCGCAGGCATCCGCTTCGATTCTCACCGATACCCTGCGCGGCCTGAGCACGACCGAGGCACGCGCCCTCCTCGACAACTTTCGCGAGATGCTGCGCTCCCGCGGCAAGATCGAGCCCGACGAGGAAGTTCTCGGGGATGCCGCCGCCTTCGGGGGAGTGTCGCGCTACCCCGCCAGGGTCAAGTGCGCCATGCTGCCCTGGGTCGCCTTCGAGGCTGCCCTGATCGAGGCGGAGTCGCACTAGCAACAGACGGGTGGCCGCCTCACCGGGCGAAGGGTTCGGTGAACCGGTTAGAACGGGGCGCTGTAGCCGTCTTGGTGAGGGTTGGCGAGTTCGGCCCAGACGTCGACGGGTCGCGGCACGGTATCGACGGCGGGGTCGCGTTCGCGTGAGGCTGAGTGAGGTCCGAGTCGGGTGGCGGGGTGGGTGGCGTAATGCTTGCCGGCGGGGCTGGTCCAGTGCAGGACGCCGTCAGCGGTTTGCCGTGCGGTCCAGCCGGACTCTGTCTTGAGTCGGTGGCCGCGTTTGCAGAGGTGGGCGAGGTTGTCCCAACGGGTTTCGCCGTTGTATTGCCAGTCGTGGGTGTGGTCGATTTCACTGTGACGGGCCTGGCGGGTGCAGCCGGGAAACCGGCAGGTTCCGTCGCGGATCTCGAGCCATTTCTTCAGGTCGGCGGGTACCTTATAGCGAGTTTTACCGACGCTGAGAACCGCGCTGGTCTCGGGGTGAATCAGGATGCGGGTGAAGCTTTTCGCCGTGGCGGCGACGCGGCGAACGGTTTCGGCGTCGATGGGGCCGAACCCGTCGAGGGTGCCGGGCTCATCACTGAGGCCCATCAGCGTCAAAACCGGCACGGTCACGTTAACCAGCCCCTGCACCCCGGCGCCCAGACCGGTTTCGGTCACCCCGGTAAGGAGCAGGTCGACGGCGACGTCGAGGCGTTGCTGGCCGAGGGTACGGGTGTCGACGGGATCTTGCTGGGCGGCGTTGTGCAGGCTGCGCGCGAGGGTGTCGACGCGATCGCTGATGGCGGCGGCGTCTTCCTGGCTGAGGGTGAGTTCGAGGCAGGCCATGCCGTCGCGGCCGGGCATGACAAAGAAGCAGCGCTGACTGAGCGCTTTCTTGTGGCGGGTGACTATGGATTCTGGGTGGGAGAGTTCCCGAACGGTGATCGCCTGCTTCTTCAACTGCCCGACCGTGAGGTTCTCGATCCCGGCGAGCACCTCGGTTTCGAACGCGGACCAGGCATCGTCAGGCAGCGACAGGGCGTTGTCAACGATGACCTCCACGTGCCGGTAGCTGATCAGCCCCGCTTCTAGCTCGGCACGGGTGGCGGGTAGGTTGTGCTGCAACTTTCTGCTGGTACAGAGCAGGTTGCGGGCCGTGTTCTCGTGCACGCGCAGAAGACAGCTCAATTCGGCGACGAGGCCTTCTTCTGCGGCTTGTTTCTCTGACCAGCGCTGCAACGGCCTGCCCTGGTCTCCGGCAGCTTGTGCTTCCTGAGTCAGCATCACGCGGGGCACCGGTCGTCCGGTCATTGCCGTACTGGCCACCCACTGGGCGAGGTCGTCAATCGCGGCCGCCCGCGCGGCATAGGCCGAGTTGATGGCGAGGTCGCACTCCCGCACTGCGTCGAGCAGCCGCACCTGCTCCGCATCGGCGGGGCGCGACTTCCAATCCTGCAGGGATGCCGCGACCACATAATGCAACGCCTGCACCCCCGACACCGTCTTGCGCCCGGCCGACCTTCGCGTGGGCGGGGGCTTGCCGGGGACAATTCCCGCCGCCGCCATCTCAGCCGCCCACTCCGCCCGGGCGGCCGCATTGTGCGCTGAGCGAGCGTCAGCCGCAGCATTCTCCACAGCCAGTGCGTCAGCCGTAGCGGGCCCCGCGACTATAGCGTCGGCGGTGGATTCGGCCGCGGCGCGTGTGTCGGCGGCGGACTCCGCACTGCTCGTGCGAGGCCTAGCATCGTCGGCACGCTTGTGAGCGGCTTTATCGGTGCCTTGAGCAGCTGCACGGTTTGCGCGTGGAGGCTGCGAATTTGGAGGTGGATCGTCGGTGATCGCCATACAGCAAGTATCTCACAGATCGAACACAAAAACGATCTTAGCTCAGGTTTTATTGGAAGTTATCGGCTCGAAGTTCGTAGATAACTGCGATTTTTACGATCTTGCTATCCCGGGTCAGATCGTCTGCTCAGGCTGGAACGGCGCAAAAACTAGTTTT
The DNA here is from genome assembly GCF_002929505.1 of Cryobacterium sp. Y57. GTDB lineage: Bacteria > Actinomycetota > Actinomycetes > Actinomycetales > Microbacteriaceae > Cryobacterium. Next base: position 200,369 of record NZ_PJJL01000071.1, on the reverse strand, counting down.
TGCCAGCGCCGAGCTCGGCGTGCAATGGCCAGTCCTGATCATCGAGGATGAGCTGGGCGCAGGTGCCGGTGCGGGCGTTGACCACGATGGGCGCCATCAGGTTCACCGTGGTGCGCTCGTCGGGGTTGACGACCACCAGCACGAGGGCGTCGTCGGGCGTCGTCAGCGACAGTGCCGCGGACTGCTCGTTGGAGATGACCGGGGTGTAGCTCGGCAGAAAGATGGCTGCGTCCAGCACGAACAGGCGCGTGGTCGGCTGGGCGAATGCCTGCAGCGAGTACAGACCAGCGGCCCCGTCGATCTCGTCGAGCACAAAGTCGGTCAGCGGAGCCAGCCCGGGCGGGGGAGAGACAAAGCGCAGAGTCGGACTGGTGAGAGTACTGCTCATGCGAGAAAGTCCATCAGGGTCGGTTGGAGTACACGGGCAGTGACAGCGAGCGCGGCCTGATAGGTCATTTCCTGAAGTTTCAAATCGAGGATGACCTGGCCGAGGTCGGCGTCTTCAATGCCGGAGCGCTGGGCATCCAGTGTGCCGGCTTTTTCGAGCAGGGTGGACTGGGCGCGTTCAATTTGCACCTGACGGGCACCGATTTCTGTGTGCTGACCAACCATGACTGCCATCCGTTCATCAATAGTCGTAAGCCGTGCTCCCACATTAACGGGCGTCGGGGAACGCAAATCTGTCACGATGTTGTCGATCAGATCGAACACCGAGCCGGAGCTCTTGCTGGTCGGAGCATCGAAGATGGCTCCGCCGTCGGCGTCGACCCGCACGGTGCTGGTAGCGCTGATGCGTCGGTCGACGCTGCCCGTACCACCCACATACTCGTATGTCTCCGGGTTAAATGCCGTGGCATCATCCGAATTACCGGCGAAGACGCTACGGCCGAGAAACGTCGTGTTGGCCTGGGTCACGAGGTCGGTCTTGAGACCCTCCAACTCCACGGCGATCGCCTCCTTCGCCGCAACCGTGAGCGCTCCGGAGTTCGCGCCCTGCACCGTGAGGTCGCGCACGCGGTTCATAATGTCGGTGGCCGATGACAGGGCCGAGTCGATCGTGGTCAGCCAGTTGTTGCCGTTGTCAGCGTTGGCACTGTACTGGTCGACCGCGCGTATCTCGGCCCGCACCGACATCGCGGCCGCGGCGGCGGTCGGGTCGTCCGAGGACCGATTGATGGTCTTCAGCGTGCTGGCTTGTTCCTGCAAGTGCGCCAGCTGGCTCAGGTTCTCTTGAAGATTGCGCTGGGCCGCGCGCATCTGGGTCTGGTTGGTCACTCGATCGACCATGATCTACCTCCCCACCAATCCGGTGCGGTTGATCAGGGTGTCGAGCATTTCGTCGACGGCCGTCATCATGCGAGCCGCCCCCTGGTACGCGTGCTGGAACATGAGCAGGTTCACGTTCTCTTCGTCGAGGTCGACCGAGGAGTTGGCGAGTTGTTGGTTGGCGGCCCCCGACGACGTCGAGCTGGCCAGCGCTGCCGATTGCAGCTCGCTCTGCGTGAGCACGCCCGTCTTCGTCACGAAGTCTGACCAGACCGTGCTCGGTGAGACGATGACGTTGCCATCCGGGGCGAATCCGGCGCCCAGCTGTGCGATTGCATCCGCTATCGTGCCGTCATACGCGCCAGAATCCTGTGATGCGCGAACGGCCATATCAGCGGATGCCTTCGGCTCAATACTGAGAGCCTGCGCGGTGGGTGCCCCCGACGCGACGGCGAAGAAGACCTGGCCGTCTTTTCCCGCTTGTGTGAATCCGTCCTTATAAATTTCGTTGACCTTTTTTGCGAGGTCCTGGGCGAACGCATTGTAGGCATCTGCGGCTTCGGCCAAAGCACCACCCGTGGCCAGGGTGTCTTGACTGGCCGGGCCCAGCAATGACAGCGCGCCGGCGATTTCGCCGCCATCTATTGAGACCGGTGTGCGAGCGCTGCCTCTCCACTCAAGCTGTACGGACACGTTGTCCTGCATGACCCGTGCACCAGTGACGTCCAGCTGATGAGCCGTTTCCCCAGAGACGAGCGCGTTACCTCCGACGAGCACGTTCACGGTGCCGTCGGCCTGCTCGGTGACGGTGGCTCCGGTGAGGGCGGCGATCGTAGTGGTGAGGGAGTTGCGCTGGTCGAGCAGTTCGTTGGCCGTACCGCCCGTGGCGAGGCTCTGGCGAATCTGCACGTTGAGCGCGGCGACCTGAGTGGCCGCGCCGTTGAGTTCGGAGACCATATTGTTTAGGTCGGTGCGCACCGAGGTCCACTCGGTCGAGACGGCCCGGTAGCCCTCCGAGATCTGCGTGACCAGCTCGCCGGCAGTTCCGAGCAGCAGCGCGGCGGGGGCGGCCGTATCCGTGCCATTGGAGAGTGTCTGCCAGCCGGCCCAGAATTCGTCGAGCTTGGCGGAGATGCCATTCTCGCCGGGTTCATTCATCGAGTCTTCGACCGAGGCGAGTGCATTCGCACGTACCGCCGTGTAGCCGGCGGTTGCGGCAGTCGCTCGCACCCGCGAGTCGAGTTGGGTGCTGGCGATGCGTTCGATCCCGACCATGGCTACCCCTTCGCCGACCCGGGCGCCCTGCGAAAAGACGCCGGTCGAGGCCGTGGCGCCGAGAGCAGAGGTTGACACGCGCTGCCGGGTGTAGCCATCTGTATTGGCGTTGGCGATGTTCTGCCCGACCACGTTGAGGCCTTGCCGCGCGGCGACGAGGCCGGTGTACGCGGTGTTCAAACCGCCGAACGTGCTCACCGGGTGGTCCAGTCGTGTCGCTGATAGGTCATGAGGTGCCTCACAGGTTGCGGTCGAAGATGCGAGCGGCGGTTTCGGGAGCGGCGTTTGCGCCACTCGCGTCGTAGGTACGGGAGTTGACGTTCAACGTGCTCAGGGTCTCCTGAGTGGAGCGAACCGCTGCACGGATATATCGTTCGTTCGTGTCTCGCAGCGCCCTGATCTGCAGGGTGAGATCGCCCATGGCCTTGAGGTGAGAGGCGAAGATTTCGCCCCACGGGCCGGCCGGGGAGTGTGCAGCGAGTTCACTCAGGGTGGCGTCCTCGGAAGTGCCCCACTGGGTGGCCAGCGCAGCGACTTCGACCGTGCGGCCGAGGCCTGCCTCCCGTACCAACATCAAAACCTGTTCGACTTCCCGTGTGGCGTACTGCAGCCAGCGCGATTTGCCGCCCTGGAGCAGCAACTGCTCCTCTTGGAGTTTGAAGATGAGAAGCTCCAACAGCTCGCGTTCGCGCCACAGCAGCGCAGACAGTTCATTGGCGCCCATGACTACTCCACCCATCATTTTTGGCCTAGGCCAGCGTCACACCGATGCGTGCCGTCCAGTTCATTCGTGACCACTATCGGCCACCCTGTCATGCCGGTTAGAGAATTCACGGTGAAAATAGCGAGCGTGTCCTCTAAAAAGAGGACGAAACTGTGCCATAAATGGGCATTGAATGGTCCCCATTTGCCCATAACTGGGGTAGCTTTGACACTGAGGCCGATGTGCCTTGCGTTGGGGTGATCAGGTCATTTCCCCGCGCTGGAGACACGTGACATGTTTCGGGGGCCGCTGTGAATCGGAAAGACCGTAATGCGCTCGTCGTGGAGAACCTGCCGCTTGTCGGCTACCTGGTATCGGAGGTCTGGGCCAAGGCTCGTCACCTGTCCCGCGACGACCTCGCGTCGGCCGGCGCCCTGGCGCTGATTACATCAGCGGATGCCTTCGATCCCGCTCTCGGAGTTCCCTTCGGTGCCTTCGCCCGCCGCCGCATTATCGGGGCTTTCGCCGACGACATGCGCTCGAGCGACTGGGCCACCCGCTCGGCTCGCCGTCGCATCAAAGAAACCCTCGCCGTGCAGGACACGCTCTCGGCAGCACTAGGGCGCACCCCCCGTGTGAACGAGATCGCTGACGCTCTCGGCGTCGACCGCGACACCGCAGCGGCGGGCCTGGCCGATGCGGCCCGCACCCTGTCAGCCCTCGACGACACAACCGCCGAGTTTCTCGTGGCCGATACCGCCATGCCAGAAGAATCACTGCTCTCCACCGAACGCCTGGTCTACCTGCGCGCAGCGGTCGGCGCCCTGCCCGACAAGATGCGTGCCATCGTCGAACAGATCTATTTCGATGATCGCTCGGTCAAGGACATCGCGACTGAGCTTGGCACCACCCACTCTGCCGTGTCGCAAACGCGTGCCGAAGCGATTCGCCTGCTGCGCGACGGGCTGGTCACGCACTACTCCGACGAGACCGTGGCGGAGTTCAAGCCGGAGTCCCGCATCGCGCCGGCCCGCCGCAGCGCCTACCTGTCCCGCCTCGCCGACCTGGCGAGCGTGGGAATGACCCGCACCGCGCAGGAACCCCAACGTCTCGACACCGCCCGCGCCGCATCCTGACTCTTTCTTGACGCTGCACGTCGGCGCCTGCGGTGGCGCTGCAATCAAGCACGCTCACCAGTAAGCACCACGCACGGTGCTGACAAAACAGTCCCTACGGATTTCTAACCAGCCTCGGGAAGTGGCCGATAGCTCAAAGTGCTGGCCCATGGATGGGCCGGTGTATTCGACCCAATCACGGAGGATTCATCATGGCCATGCAGGTAAACACAAACATTGCGGCGAACAACGCGTACCGCAACCTCGCAACAACACAGAACGACCTGTCGAAGTCGCTGGAAAAGCTCTCCAGTGGTCTCCGTATCAACCGTGCAGCGGATGACGCAGCCGGCCTCGCAATCTCGGAAGGCCTGAAGTCGCAGGTCGGTGGCCTCACCGTCGCCGCCCGCAACGCCCAGGACGCCGTCAGCGTCATCCAGACCGCTGAGGGTTCGCTTAACGAGGTGCAGTCCATTCTGCAGCGCGTTCGTGACCTCGCCGTTCAGGCCGGTAACGACTCGAACAACGCGGACTCACGCCAGGCGATTACGACCGAGGTAGATGCGCTTCGCGAGGAACTGGTTCGTATCAGCGCTTCGACCAACTTCAACGGCACCAAGCTCCTCGCAGGTGGCGCCGACCTCAGCTTCCAGGTCGGAGCGAACGGCGACGCGAGTAGTCAGATCGCCGTCAAACTGAGCACTGCGAACGTCAACACTGTTGTGAACGCGCTTAACGGGAAGGACGCGGCTGGGGCTGCATTGGTCGGCGCCGTTCAGCTCAATGGGTTTACGATCGACACGACAACTCAAGTGTCTGTCGTAATCGGTCAGGGTGGTGGCGTAACCAAGCCCAGCATCGCATTGGCTGCTAACGACAATCAAGCCACAGTCTTGGCAAAGCTTCAGGCTGGCGTGGGCCAGGACTTCACCGTGACATACGATACGACCGCATCAAAGTTCAGCATCGAGTCGAATGACAGCGAACTTACCTCTAAGACTGTCAACGCAATTTCTGTAAGCGGGTCGGCAAATGGCGTTGCAGGCAACGCCGTCGGGGATGTTGCCTTGGACTTCTCGACTGCAGACGGAGCCGCAGCCGCGATCGGCGTATTGGACAAGCAGCTGACAAGCGTCTCGAGCGCCCGTGCAGACCTCGGTGCTTCGCAGAACCGCTTCGAGAGCGTCATCAAGAACCTGGCCGTCTCCAAGGAGAACCTCACCGCTGCCGGTTCGCGTATTCGCGACACCGACATGGCTGAAGAGATGGTCAAGTACACTCGTGCGAACATCCTGTCGCAGGCCGGTACCGCCATGCTCGCGCAGGCGAACCAGAGTAACTCGGGCGTTCTGCAGCTTCTCCAATAACACCCGCTCAACCGCACGACCAGATCGATCCTGATCTGAGCTTGGTGGTGGCCGAGGCGCGTTTTGGATACGCGCCTCGGCAGCCCCAGGCTTTTTTCACACAAGCACGGGCATCTGCTCTGTCAGAATGCACCAGAGCACTAAACCAAGAGAAGGTCACGTAATGTCTCTCGCAGTCGATGGCCTGATCAGCGGCCTGGACACCACTTCGCTCATCAACTCACTGATGACCCTGGAGGCCGGCCCGCAAAATCAGCTGAAGGCCAGGGTTTCCAGCTCCAACGCCCTGGCAACGGCGCTCCAGGGGTTGAACACCTCGATCGCCTCGCTCGCCACGCTCGCCAACAAGAGCGCCACCATCGACTCCCTCGATATCTACGCTGCTACGAGCAGCTCCGCGACGGTGACGACCTCCGCGTCGAGCAACGCCGCCACCGGCTCGCTCGACATTGTCGTCGACCAGCTCGCGCAGGCCCAGTCGGGCGTCACCGCCGCGATGAGCGAAGCTTCGACCGTCGACTACACCCTGGTCGCAAACGACGGTACCGAAACAGCAATCATCGCCGCCACGACCGCGCTCGACGACGTCGTCATGGCCATCAATGCGGCAGAAGCCGGCATCACCGCCACCAAGATCGCCTCCGGCACCGACGCCGCGGGCGTGACGCAGTACCGTCTCCAGCTGGTTGCCGACGAGACCGGCCGGGGCGGCGCCTTCGCGCTGCATGCCGGAACCTCCGCCATGGTGGCCGATGGCACCTCGACCAACATGCTCACGGCACCCGGTGCCGCGCTGATCCGCACCGCCCAAGACGCCTCGGTCACCCTGTGGAAGGGCACCGCCGCTGAGCAGGCGATCACGTCGTCCACCAACACCTTCGCCGACCTGCTGCCGGGCGTTGCGGTCACGGTGTCGGCCGTGTCGGTGGACCCGGTAACGGTGAGGGTGAGTCGTGATGATGCGGCGGTCAGCTCGCTCGCCAAGGGCCTCGTCGATTCACTCAACGGTGTCTTCGCGCTCATCTCGACGAAGTCTGCCGTTGTGAACAGCACCGACAGTACCGGAAAAGCTATCGTCTCGGGCGGCGTGTTCAGCGGCGACAGCACCGTGCGCGATGTCAAGCAGCTCATTCTGAACGCGGCGTCGGCTCCGGTCGACGGCCGCTCACCGAGTGAAATCGGCATCAGCATCACCAAGACCGGCACCTTGGAATTCGATGCCGACAAGTTCGCCACGGCGATGAAGAACGACCCCGAGTTCGTCAAGCTGGTGCTCAGCGAGATCTCCAGTCGCGTCGCCACTGCTGCCACGAGTGCCTCCGACAAGTACGACGGCATGATCACGTCGAAGATCACCGGGCAGGAGTCTCTGGTGAAGAGCCTCGGCACCCAGATCGACAGCTGGGACCTTCGACTGGCATCGCGCCGGTCCACCCTGGAACGCACCTACGCCGCGATGGAAGTGCAGCTCAGCAACATGAACGCTCAGTCGGCCTGGCTCACCGCCCAGGTCAGCGCCCTGACCAGCTCCACCTCGAAATGATGACGATGACCATGAGTGCAGGATCCAACGCCCAGCGTTCGCGCTACAACCGCGACGCGGTGCTCTCAGCCACCCCGGTTCGGCTGCTCACGATGCTCTACGACCGCCTGCTGCTCGATTTGAACCGCGCCGAAGCGGCCCAGCAGCGTCAGGACTGGCAGACAGCGTCAGACAATCTGCTGCACGCCCAAGCAATCGTGTCGGAGTTGAGCACGTCACTCATCGTCGAGGCGTGGGACGGCGGCGAGGGGCTCTTCTCGCTCTATACCTATGTCTCCACCGCTATGGTCAGCGCGAACACCAGCCGCAACCCCGCCCGCACGCACGAGTGCATCGTGCTGCTCGAGCCGCTGCGGCAGACCTGGCACGAAGCGGCTGATCTGCTGCCGGCCACGCCGGCGCCAGCCGCAGGCCGAAGCGGTGAGCTCGGCATTGGCTAAGACCGCCACAACGGATGCCGCCGCTCGCGTCGCATGGGTGGCCGCCCTTGACGCGCTTGAACTCTCGCTTGACGCAGCGGCGCGAACCATGGCGGCGCGAACCACGTCAGGGTCAACCAGCGCGGAGGGGGAACTCGCGTCGGCACTGACGATCTGGACACCGCCGGTCGGCCTCGGCACCCTGCCTGCGGACTTCGCCGTTCGAGCCAGTGATTTGCTCACCAACCAGCAAAAACTCATCATCGAACTCGAACAGGCGCGAAGCGTCACACTGAAACACCTCACGGCCGTACGGTTGGTGCCTTCGGATCGCGACGCGCGGGCATCCGTGTATCTGGATGTTGCCGGGTGAACAACCGCTATCACCCGTAGCGCAACAATCCCAGAGAATGTTCTCCCGAACTGCTTACGCTTCTGTCGGGCTGACCGATAGCAAGTTGTGAGCACGGAGTGCTCACAATCAGGCCACGGATCGGCCGTCGTGTTTTTCGTCGACGAAGCGGGTACGCATGCTTGATTCCGTGACCTCTCTAGCCCTCACTAGTGCATTGGACGGTCTGGCCCTGCGCCAGCGCACGATCGCGAACAACATCGCGAATATCAATACGCCCAACTATCACGCCAAGGTCGTCTCCTTCGAGAACGCTTTGGCCCAGTCAGTCGCCGATGGCAGCGGCCTGGCGGCGGCCACAACCGAGCGCTCACTTGATCCCACCCTGCTGAACGGCAATAACGTCAACCTCGACACCGAGACCCTCGCCAACATCGATGCGTTGTTGCGCTACCAGTTCGCGGCTCGGGCAGTCGAGGGGCCGGCCACGTCAATGCGCGTCGCGATGAAGACCGCCTGATGGTCGACGCCATCGGTATCGCCGGAAGCGGAATGACCCTGCACCGCAAATGGCTCGACGCCATCGCCGACAACCTCGCCAACGCCAATACCGCCACGGCAACCAACGACGCCGCCTTCCAGGAACGCTATATCGTGGCGCAGGAAGGTGTCGGCAACGTCGGAGCCAGCGCGAGCGCCGCATTTGGCGGGGCTGAGGGAACCCTCGTCTACGAGCCGGAGCATCCTTTGGCCGATGCCGACGGTTACGTGCGGTACCCAGAAATCGACCTGGCGAAGCAGATGGGCAACCTCATCATGGCCCAACGTGGCTACCAGGCCAACGCCGCCGTCGTCGACCGGGCCAAGACTGCCTACGAAGCCGCACTACAGATCGGACGTGGCTGATGCCGCTCAGCGCTATCAACGCAACCACCGCCGCAACATCGCTCTCCGGCGTCATGGGCACTTCTGCCACGACGGGCACGCAGCGCATTGATGGCTCCGGCTTCGGCACCGCGCTCTCGGGCGCCGTCGACAACCTGCAGCAGCTGCAAGGAACGTCGAACGCCCTCGCTATTCAGGCCGTGACCGGTGACCTCAATGACATTCACACCGCCACGATTGCGTCTACTCGCGCGCAGGTGACCATGGAACTCGTCGCCGCCGTGCGTAACAAAGGCGTCGACGCGTTCAACGAGATCATGAGGATGCAGGCCTGATGCCCCGGCAGGTCACCAGCGTGTTCAAGCGCTTCGGAAACGCCATTCGCGAGTTCACCATTGCCCAGCGCACAGTCGCCATCATTGGCGTCGCGGTACTCGTACTCGGCATCGCCGCGCTCAGCATGTGGGTGACCAAGCCGGCTTTCACGCCCCTGTTCTCCGGTCTCAGCGGCGAAGACGCCAATAGCATCGTCGAACAGTTGAGGGCTGACGGCGTCGAGTACCAGTTGGCAAATGGCGGCGCCACCATTCTGGTGCCCGAAGCGAACGTCTACGACGAACGCATCAAGGCGGCTTCGGCGGGCCTGCCTACGTCGAGCACCGGGGGATATTCCCTGCTTGACACCATGGGTGTCACGTCGAGCGAGTTTCAGCAGTCGGTAACGTACAAGCGCGCACTCGAGGGAGAACTTGCCAAGACCATCGGTGCGCTCGACGGCGTTCAAATTGCTTCGGTACGGCTGGCGATCCCTGAAGACAGTGTGTTCGTGTCGGAGAAGAACGACCCGACGGCATCCGTTTTCGTTGAAACTGAAAACGGCGTTTCGCTCTCCAACGACCAGGTGCAGGCGATAGTCCACCTGACGAGCGCGTCGATCGACGGCATGGCCGCAGCCGACGTGGCTGTCGTCGACTCGACCGGCGCGGTTCTCTCGGCCGTCGGAATCGGCGCCACGGGGGGTGCGGAGCAACAGGCCTCTGACTACGAATCTCGTGTCGGTAACGCCGTGCAGGCCATGCTCGACAAGGTCGTCGGTGCCGGCAACGCCACCGTCGTCGTTGCTGCCGACATGAGCTATGAATCGGCCGAACGGGTGGAAGAGTCCTTCACCGCCCCGATCGAGACTCCGGCCCTCAACGAATCCGTTGACACGGAAACCTATACGGGAACCGGGGGCAACGCCGCCGGTGTACTCGGGGCAGAGGCAGCCGTCGCGGCCGATGGTGCCTCCGACGGCACGTTCGCGAGCGAGTCGACCACCCGCAACAACGCGGTCAATAAAGTGACCGAGAGCCGAATTATCCCGGCCGGGGCAATCACCCGGCAGACGGTCTCTGTAGCCGTCGACGCGGATGCCGCCGCCAATCTCAACGTGGCGGACATTACCTCCCTCGTCACCTCCGCCGCTGGAATCGACGCCATTCGCGGTGACGCAGTCACCGTCGAGGTCATGGCCTTTGACACCGCCGGTGCCACAGCAGCAGCAGCAGCGCTCCAAGCAGCAGCGGATGCCGCGGCCGCCGAACGGTTCGCCGATATTCTGCGGGTGTCTGTGATTACCGCCGGCATTGTCATCACGCTCGTTGTCAGCCTCATTCTGTACGCACGTCGATCACGGCGCCAGAGCCGGGAATCGGTCGAGATCGGTGACCTGACGCAAGTGCAGGATGCGCTCGGTGAAGTACCGACACCGCTGTCGGTCACCGCGTCACGGGCAACCCTGTTCCTTGACCAGGGCAACGACACCCCGACCAAGATCCTCCCGACCGTGGCGTTCGTGCCCAGCGACACCGACCTCCGTCGTGCAGAAATCGATGCGCTCGCTCAGAGCGACCCGCGGGGCACCGCGGAGTTCCTGCGCGGACTCATGGACGACAGGCAGCCAGCATGAGCGATGTACTCACGGTATTGAGCGGCACCCAGAAGGTGGCCGTCGTGCTCATGAACATGGACCGTCAGCGCGCGACCGAGGTCATGAAAGAGTTCAGCGATATCGAAGCCGAGGTCATCGCGGGCGAGATCGTTCAACTGCGTAACGTCGATCCGGCACTGGCCGAAGCCACGCTGAACGAATTTCACGAAATTAGCCGCAAGGGTCGCCGTCTGTCCAGGGGCGGGCACGACTTCGCGATCGGCCTGCTCGAGGCTTCCTTCGGCGCTGAACGCGCGGCCGGCGTCATGAACCGGGTCGCCACCTCGATGGCCGGCAAGGCTTTCGAGTTTCTAGACCCATCAGAGCCCGGCGACGTACTCACCCTGCTCGATGGCGAAATGCCCCAGACCGTCGCTCTCGTTCTGGCGCACTTGAGGCGAGATCAAGCATCGGCGGTTCTGGCCGGCATGGAGACCAGTTTGCGCACCGACGTAGCCCAATGCATCGCCACGATGGGCAGTGCTACCCCCGAGGCCATCCGCATCGTCACGGACACACTCAAACTGCGCACCGGCAAGATCGTGGCGCGCGCCAGCGCAGAAGTGATCGGCGGTATCCAGCCGCTCGTTGACATCATCAACCGAGCGGATGCCGCCACCGAGCGGGCGCTTCTGGAAAGTCTCGAAGAACGCGACCCGGCCCTCGCGGAAGAGATTCGTTCACGCATGCTCACCTTCGCCGACATCGTCAAGCTCGAAAGCCGGGACGTGCAGCAGGTACTGCGCGGAATCGACACGAATGTGCTGGCCCTGGCGATGAAGGGCAGCACCGACGCCGTCGTCGAGGTCATTCGGGCCAACCTTTCCGAGCGCAACCGCGATGTGCTCGACGACGAGACCACGAGCCTTGGTCCGGTGCGCATGCGCCAAGTCGAAGACGCCCGCGCCGAAATCGTGCGCGCTATTCGCGATATGGAAGCGCAGGGGAGTATCACGGTGCAGCGCGGTGCCGAGGACGAATATGTCAACTGACACTGGGTTCGGTCGGATGGCCTTTCCGCGTCTGCACGACGAAGAACAGGACCGTGCCGCCGAGCAGTCGCGCGCAGTAGGCCACGCCGCCGGCTATACCGAAGGGCTGCGCTTGGCCGCAGGGGATGTTGCGCGCCGCGCCGAAGAGATCAACGCCGAACATGCCGAAAATGAACGCTACTTCGAAACGCAGATCGACCACGCGGTGCGTTTGCTCGTCGCCGCCGCCCGGGCCCTCGACGAACGCAGCATCCCACTGATTCAGCAGGCGGAATCCACTCTCGTGAATACGTCGCTCGAACTGGCCGAAGCCATTCTGGGCTGCGAACTCAGCCACACCGAGCCGTCGGCTCGCCGGGCTTTGGAACGCGCTCTGTACCAGCCCGACCAACTCGATCGCAGCGAGGTCCACAGCATTCGCATGCACCCGGAGGACCTGGTCGTGCTGCACGCGCAGACGCGGACGCTGGAGAGCATCCGCTTCGTCGCCGATTCCGAGCTCAAGCGCGGAGACGCCATCACGGAATTCAGTGACGGGTTTCTCGACGCACGCATCAGCACGGCGTTCGCCCGCGCGAAGGCCGCCCTTGCCGAGGTCGAAGCATGATCACAGCCTGGCGCCCACGCACCGCACGGCTCGCACAAGCGATCGAAGCCGGCCGCCCAGAGCGGGTCGGTATCGTGTCGTCCATCGTCGGGCTCGGCGTGGAGGTGCGTGGCCTGCGCTCGGCAATCGGCGACATTGTCACTCTTGACGCCCGTCCAGGCCACGAAGGAATCGATGCCGAGGTCGTCGCCACGACCCAGACCAGCATTCGGTGTATGCCGCTCGGCCGTATCATCGGGTTGCAGGCGGGGGCCCGGGTGCGATCAGCCGGTTCGTCCCTGCTCGTGCCTACCGGTCGCGGCCTGTTCGGGCGCGTCATCGACGGTCTCGGCCGCCCGATCGACGGCAAGGGGCCGCTCGATTCCGACGGTGCCGTTTTACTCGAACATGACAGCCCGTCGGCCATGCACCGGGCACGTATCATGACCCCGCTGCACCTGGGCGTGCGCGTTCTCGACACGCTCACGACGGTCGGGCGTGGCCAGCGCATGGGGCTGTTCGCTGGTTCCGGCGTGGGGAAGTCGTCATTATTGTCGATGATTGCCCGGGGAACGGATGCGCAGGTATCGGTCATCGCGCTGGTGGGGGAGCGCGGGCGTGAGGTACGGGAGTTTCTCGAAGACGACCTGGGCCCGGAAGGCCTGGCTCGTTCCATCGTCGTGGTCTCCACCTCGGACGAACCCGCAATGATGCGGTTGCGCGCCGCGTTCACCGCGACCCGCATCGCCGAATCGTTTCGCGATCAGGGCGCCGACGTCATGCTCATGATGGACTCGCTTACCCGCGTCGCCATGGCCCAGCGCGAAATCGGCCTCTCCGTCGGCGAACCGCCGGCTACCCGCGGCTATCCACCGTCGACGTTCTCGGTGCTTGCCCGACTCCTCGAACGCGCCGGAACCGGGGAAACGGGCTCGATCACGGGAATTTACACCGTGCTCGTCGACGGCGATGACCACAACGAACCGATCGCAGACGCGGCGCGGTCTATTCTCGACGGTCACGTCGTGCTCGACCGTAAGCTCGCCATCACCGGCCATTTTCCGTCGGTCGATGTGCTCGCCTCCATTTCTCGCGTTGCCGCGCGGGTGAACAGTCCGGAACGAAACGCGATCGCGACGGCCCTGCGCACGGTGATGGCGGCCCGTCAGGGCGCGCAGGACCTGCTCGACGTCGGAGCGTATCGGGCCGGCACCAACCCAATGGTCGATGCGGCCGTTGAGAACGACTCGGCCATCAAAGCTTTTCTTCAGCAGCGGATGAACGACCAGACTCCCAGCGAGCAGGCCTGGGCCGAACTCACCCGACTGACCCGTGCGTTTGGAGCTGTCGCATGAGCCGCCTCTTTCCTCTCGCCGGACTGCTGCGCCTGCGCAAGCTGCAGCAGGACCAGTCTGCCCTCGACCTGGCCGAAGCGAACGCGCGGGTGGCGGCGAGCGAGGCCCGCCATGGGCGCGCCCGCACCGCACTCGGCGCCCTCGGCAATTCCCCGCAGACCATTGCCGCACTCAACGCCATGGCCGCAGCACGGTCCTCATCGCGCAGCATGCTGGCCGAGCTTGAAGCCGTTAGCCGCAACCACCAGGAGAGCCTGGATTCGGCCCAGAAAACGTTCAACGCGGCCAGGGCCGAGTCGGTCGCGCTCGAAAAACTGCACGAGCGGCACGCTGCCGCCCTGCTGGCGCAAGACCTGCACGCGGAGCAGACCGTGCTCGACGAAATTGCCGGGGCACGCTGGCATCGCTCACATACCGCCACGAGCGATACCACCACAAGGAACGAGGAGGAGACACCATGACGATGATCGCGGCCATGGGGCGAATCAGCCAGATCCAGGCCACTCTGCAGCAGCTCTCCGGTGCGCCTGCAGACCGGGTAACGACAACGGCCGCAGCGGCGACGACCGCTGCGGCGTCCGCCTCGGCTGGGAGCTTTGCCGCGACTCTCGCGGCGGCACTCGGCACCGCCGGCACCACCGCAACCAGCGCGACCGGATCGGGCACGGGCGCAACCGTCACCGACGTGGTCGCCTCCGCGGAGAAGTACCTTGGGGTGCCCTACGTGTTCGGTGGTGAAGATTCGAGCGGAATGGACTGCTCCGGACTCGTGCAGACCGTCTATGCCGATATCGGAATAGAACTGCCGCGACTCGTGTCGGGGCAGATGAAGATGGGAACCGAGGTCGCTTCCCTTGCCGAAGCCCAGCCTGGCGACCTCATCGTCACTGGCGGTGGCGACCACATTCTTATCTACGCCGGCGATAACAAAGTCATTCATGCGCCGTATCCAGGCCGTACCGTTTGCCTGCGCGAGGCATATATGACGGATGCCGACATCACCACCATCCGCCGGATCATTCCGACCGACACCGCTGTCACGGGCGCCGGCTCTGCCGACAGGCTCAACGCTGCTTTTGCCGCTTTCGCCCAGCAGAACTCAACAACTACGGGAAGCGCACTATGAGTCTCACTCTCGGTCAATTTCGGATAGCTGCAGCGCCGCCCGTGCCCTCTGCTCCGCGCGAGACGAAGTCGGTTTCGCCGGGCGCCGACTCCTTCGGGGCGATCATGGATGACACCCTTGCGGCGGACCTTGACGCTTCTTCGGCTCCGGTGTCGACGGAGCCGCCGGTGTCGACGCAGCCGACGGGGGGTCATGCTGCGGATTCCACAAACGGTTCGACGACGTCGTTGTCCGTAGTGCACCCTGATCCTGTCGCAGCAGATGCAACCATTCCACTGGTCCCGGCGTCGTTCCCGGCGGCTTTTGCGTGGGTCAACACGGCCGCAGTGGTAGCCGACGGTACTGGCCATTCGGTAACCTCCGCTTTCGGTGCCAACTGGAGCGCACTCGATGCGGCGGCACCTCTCACGGCGGCCGTTGCGGCACTGGCCGCAACGGCAGGTACCTTCGGTGTCACGGCGGGTTCAGCGGCCTCGATTGCTTCGGCCGCCGTGGCAACGATCCCCGCACTGCGTACCCCCGACCCAGCAGCGAGAACTATCGCTGTTGTACTCCCCACCGGCGATGCGGGCGCAGCAGACCCGACCACCACGACGTTCGCCTCCGTCGTCGCCGCAGCTTCGACCGCTGCGGCTCAAGCGGCGCCGGCCTCGGGCCGCGCCACCGTCCCGGCTGATGCCGGGGCTGATGCCCTACCCACGGCGTTCGCCACGGCCGATGCCGCGGCTGATGTCACAGCATCTGTCACAGCAACTGTGGCAACGCCGACGACTCCGCCGTCCGCCTCAGCAATCGCCGGAGTGGTAACTGCGTCACGTGTCCCGGCAACTGCGGTAAACGTCCCGGTAACTGCGGTAGACATCCCGGCAACTGCGGCAGGTGTCCCGGCATTGGTTGATGGGGTGCAAGCCGGTGCGGTGAGAAACACTGCCACGCTGAACACCGCGGTGACCATCGCGGGGGCGTCTGGCTTCGCGGTGCCCGACTCCGTACGGCTGACCGGGCGAGGCGCCGTTGCCGACGCCGTCGCGCACTCGGCATCATCGACTTCATCAGCGCCCGCGGCATCCGCCCTGCCCACTGCTGGGCCCATCGGGTTGCCGGCCGTGGTGTCGACCCCCACAACTGCTGTAGTGGCTGCGCCCGCTTTGGTCAACGCCATGCCGCTCACCGCCCAGATCATGAAGCCACTGTTCTCGCTCGCCACTGCGGCTCCCGGCGAGCACGTGCTGACCATCAGCGTGTCGCCCGACAATCTGGGACCGGTCACCGTGCGGGCGCATGTGACGGGGGAGGGTATTCGGGTGGAGCTGTTCGCTCCTACAGACCTGGCCCGCGACGCCCTGCGCGTAATTTTGCCCGACCTACGTCGTGACCTCGCCGGTTCCGGGCTGAGCGCCCAGCTCAACCTGTCGTCCGACAGCCAGGCCGGCGATCCGAGCGCTACCCGTCAGCCGCGCTCCGAGGCTGACGGACGCAATAGCGACGCTCGGAGCCCAGACGGCCGAGCACCGGATATTCCGCGCGAGCAACGACCACCCCAATTCGGATCTACCCACACCATTGACGTACTGGCTTAGAAGGAGAAAACCGTGACTATCGACGCCCTGGCGGCCACTGCCGCCGCTCCGACCGGAATGTACTCGTCTACAACCACGACGCGCACCCCCAAACAGTCCATGGACTCGGAGGTGTTCATGTCGCTTCTGGTGAAGCAGTTGCAAAACCAGGATCCCAGCTCTCCGATGGATACCAACGCGATGATCGCCCAGACTACCCAGCTCGCCATGATGGAAAAGCTCACCGAAATGGCCACCGCGAGCGAGGAGGGCTTCTCCCTACAGATGCGCACCTCGGCGACAGCCTTGGTGGGGGAGACGGTCACCTATACCGACGCCGACGGCGTCGAAATCACGGGGCTCGCTTCGTCGGTATCGTTCGCCGGCCCCGTTCCCACGGTCACCGTCAACGGTGAACCGGTGGCCCTCGACGTCATCTCCGGCGTGACCAGCCCCACGGACACCGACGACACCGCCGTCGCTCCAGACCCCGCGGAGTCGACCACCGCGGCCTGACCCCCGACCCCAAGCCCAGCGATCCCGCCACTTCACCAACTTCACCACGTACTCCTTCTTTCACGAAAGGCTTGCATCTCATGCTTCGTTCTCTTTACTCCGGTATCTCTGGCCTTCGTTCACACCAGACCATGCTCGACGTGACCGGCAACAACATCGCCAACGTCAACACGACGGCGTTCAAGGCGTCTGCCACTCAGTTCCAGGACACCCTGTCGCAGCTGACCGAGGCCGCCGGCGGCGCCACGGCCACCACCGGTGGTACCAACCCAGCCCAGGTCGGCCTCGGTGTGCAGGTCGCTGGAATCTCCACGAATTTCGCCCAGGGCTCCGCGCAATCCACCGGCAAGACTACCGACCTTATGATTTCCGGCGATGGCTTCTTCATCACGTCTCTCGGCGGTGAAAGCCTCTACACCCGCGCCGGTTCTTTCAATTTCGACTCGGCCGGCCGACTGGTCTCGCCCGACGGCGCGATCGTACAGGGTTGGGGCGCCGTCAACGGCGTCGTCAACGCTGGCGGAGCGGTCAGCAACATCACGCTACCCGTCGGCGCGATTGTTCCCGCGGTAAGGTCACAAAGCGCGACCTTCACCGGAAACCTGCCAGCGGATTCCCTGCCTGAAGAGTCCCTTGTGCGCACCGTCGATGTCTACGATGACCTCGGAAATTCCCGAACGGTGTCACTGACGTTCACCCGTACCGGCGCGCCCGGCGTTGACGGCTGGACCGTCGGCCAAACACCCGCGGCAGGGGGCACGACGCCAACACCGCTGCAGCTCACCGCTGAGGTCGACGCGCAAGGCAAGGCCACGGGTAATTTCACCAGCTTGAACAACCTGACGGTTGACGGAATCGCCATGGACCTGAGCGCCCTCAAGGGCTTTGCCGGTCTCCCCACCGTTGCCGGCACCACCAACGACGGCAGCGCGGCTGGCACGCTCAACAGCTACACGCTCGGTGCCGACGGCACGCTCATCGGCCTGTTCAGCAACGGCGAACAGCAGGCTATCGGTCGCATAGCCCTGGCCACCTTCGTCAACCCCGGCGGGCTCGAGAAGGCTGGCTCCTCCGCGTACCGCGCGACCTTCAATTCTGGTGGCGCCGAACTGGGCACCCCGGGCGCGGCTGGCCTCGGCTCCCTCACCAGCGGTGCGCTCGAGATGTCCAACGTCGATTTGTCGCAGGAATTCACCAACCTGATCGTCGCCCAGCGCGGCTTCCAGGCCAACGCTCGAATCATCACCACCTCAGACGAGGTCTTGCAGGAGCTCACCAACCTGAAGCGGTAATCGCCCTATGCAACGTCTCTGGCCCCGCACCTGTCGGGGCCAGAGGTGTTTGTGCACGCAAGCGGCCGACGAACTGGCCTGCCGCGCTAGCTAACATGATCCGCGTGGCAGCCGATGGTACACAATGACGTCTCCCTTGAGTCGTTCGAGACAGGATGAGCACATGATCGTACTTACGCGGCTGAATGACAGTCACTTTGCGATTAACCCGGACCTGATCGAACGCATCCACGTCAACCCGGACACCACCCTGGTCATGGTCGACGGCGCCAACTTCATCGTCACCGAATCCATGGAAGACGTGATCGAGAAAATCGCAGGCTACCGTGCCCACGTCATCGCGCTCGCCTACGACCCGAGCGCCGGGGACCTGCCACGAGGCCCCAGGAAGATCTAGTGGATCCCGCAACTCTGATCGGCCTGGTACTCGCCTTCGGTGCCCTCGTCGCCATGATCACCCTTGAACATTCTTCTGTCATGTCCATCCTGCTGCCCGCGCCCATGGTTTTGGTTTTCGGTGCGACCATTGCGGTCGGCCTTGCTGGCGGTACGATCAAGGACTTCACGTCTGCCTTCAAGGCACTACCCGGAGCGTTCCTCGGCAGGACCACGCCGCCGCAGTCCGTTATCGACCAGGTCGTCGGACTGGCCGAAACCGCCCGCAGTTCCGGCCTGCTCGCGCTCGATCAGGCAGCCGACGAGATCAAGGACCCGTTTCTGCGCGGCGCCCTGCAGAACATCGCCGACGGCACCGATGGAGAAGAACTGAGGATACTCCTCGAGGACGAGATCGCGACGGCGACTCGATCGAATCGGAACGCCGCCAAATTCTTCACCGGTCTCGGCGGGTACGCCCCAACGGTTGGCATCATCGGTACGGTCGTATCGTTGACCCACGTTCTCGAAAACCTGGACACGCCCGCGACACTGGGACCGATGATCGCGGCCGCCTTCGTCGCAACTCTGTGGGGCCTGCTCTCGGCCAACTTCATCTGGCTGCCGCTCGGCTCGCGCCTGCGCCGCTTGGCTGACCTCGAGGCCGACCGCATGACTCTCGTCATGGAAGGCGCCCTGGCCGTGCAAGCCGGCAGTCAGCCGCGACTGCTCGGAGAACGCCTGCGTGCCATGGTTCCCGCCGAGCTGCTGCCGAAAGTCGGCGCCAAGGGCAAAGACGGCGCTGCGGATACCGCCGGGGTGGCCGCCAAGACGAAGAGCAAGACCAGAGGCAAGGGGAAGGACAAAGACCTTCCCGAAGCAGCATGAGCGTGCGGGCTAAGCGCCGCAAAATGGTTGACGAGGAGGACGTTCACCCGGACGAACGGTGGATGGCTTCCTACATGGACATGGTTACCGTGCTTATGTGTATGTTCATCGTATTGTTCGCCATGTCGACCGTCGACCAGGACAAATACGAGCAGCTGGCCAACTCCCTGGCCACCGGTTTCGGAGCGGTGGATGCGGGTATGGTCGACACCGCTGAGGGAGTCGTTGTTCCGGCTGACCTTGTCGACAACAAGGGCGAATCACCCACGGAAGTCACTCACTCAGCCGATGCTCTCGATCCGGCCGAGGCGACGGCCCAGGCACAGGCAAACGCCGAAGCCGCCACGCAGGAGGTCATGAAGCTTGATCAGCTCGAGAGTGCCGTCACCGCTAACCTAACTAAAGCTGGGGTAGCCGACCTGGTGGAATTTCACATCACCGACCGTGGTCTGACCCTGGGGCTGGTGGGCAGTGAAACATTCTTCGCACCGGACAGCGCTCAACTCACGGCGGCCGCGATCACGGTGCTCGATGCCGCAGCACCAGCCTTCGTGGCGACCGCGCAGAAAATTTCGGTGGAAGGGCATGCCGACAAACACGGCCAATCGGCCACCTTCGACAGCGACTGGGAATTGTCGGCAAGCCGGGCTACCCAGGTGTTGCGGCGCCTTGTCGAGCAGGGCGGCATCGCCGGAGGGTTGATATCTGCCGTCGCCTTTGGATCGGCCCAGCCGGCGAACACCGGTTCCACGCTTGCTGACATGGCACAGAATCGCCGGGTCGATATCGTGTTGCTCTCAGATCAGCCGGATAGCGTGCGGGCACTCATTCCCGGCGTGGCCGCCGAGAACTGACCATAAACCGACGCGGCGCAGCCGCTAGCTGAGACGTCTTACCTTTCAGCCACTTCGGTCGATAGTCCCAACGTGACAGTCCAGGATCAGGTCAGCAGCAGTGCGCTCGCTAAAGCGGCAAGAAGTGTTGAGCTCTACGACTTTCGGCGGCCCACCACCCTGGCTCGTGAACACTCCCGCGTTCTGGAACTGGCATTTGAGACTTTTGCGCGGCAGTGGGGCACCCAGCTGACCGCACGCGTACGCGTGCTGTGCATGGTGACCTGCGAGCAGGTACTCATGGCCACCTACGACGAGTATGCGGGTTCGCTACCGCCGAAGACCGCTATGGTGCTGTGCACGGTTGCGGGCCTGGAAGCCCGTGCGGTCATTCAGTTTCCGACCACGTCGGCCCTCACCTGGGTGAACCATATGCTCGGCGGCAACAGCAGCATCCCAGTGCTCGCTGAACGCAACTTCACCCAGATCGAGCTGGCTCTGATTCGCAAGCTCATTTCGGAAAGCCTCGAAGACCTGCGTTATTCCTTTGGGCCGTTGATCGTCGACGAAATGGGGGTCGAGGCCATTCAGTACAACTCCCAGTTCGCGCAAGCTGCGGCAACCGGCGACCTCATGGTGGTCGCGACGTTCGCAATTCGAGTGGAAAAGGTCACGGCTACGGCAACGGTAGCGATTCCCGCCACAGCACTGATGCCGCAACTCGGCGAAGCGAACCCCACGAGCACCACGTCGAACGCTGCCGAATTTCTGCAGGCCCAGATCGCGGCCGTACCGGTGGACGTATCGCTTCGACTCGAGACCGCCCACGTACTGCCCAGTCGCATTCTGTCGCTGGCGATCGGCGATGTTCTCCACATTCCGCATCCCCAGCATCGTCCGCTCAATCTGACCGTTGACGGCCAGTCGTTGGCCCGCGCCGCCGTCGGGGCCAACGGTTCGCGGCTGGCCTGCATCGTCACTGATACCGAGGAAACAGCCCAATGATTTCAACCCGATCTATTCCCGAAGTCGCCGTTGACGCGCTCATTCGCGTGTTGCCCACGACGGTACCGCTACAGGCATTGCCACACGTCGTCAGTGCCGAATTGACATCGCGCGTCGGTTCGGCAGTGGTGGCCTCGTTCGTGGGGACGACATCCGCTGACCTGGCCGTTGTGCTCACCGACTCCGCGTCACTCGACGCCGCTGCCGGGGCGAACTCACGGCTCGTTTCCAGCCGGGACGTTCTCCGTCCGGCCCTGGAGAGCGCCTCGGCGGTGCTCGGAATCGGCGTGCTCGGCGATTCCCGGGTCGAAGACGCCTCAGCACTGTTCGCCGCCGCAGAGACCGAGGTTTTCGAACTGAGCGCGGGCGGGGTAGTGACTGGTTGGTTTGCCATTCGCGTTCGCCAGAACGGAGTTGTCGGCGGGCCAGGATCGGCGCTAGAGCGCACACCCCTGGGCAACCTCGGGCGTATCAGCAATGTTGAAATGTCGTTGACGGTTGAAATCGGGCGTACCCGCATGTCCGTGCGTGACGTCTTATCGCTCACACCGGGTGCCGTTATCGAGCTGGATCGCTCCGCGGGAGCGCCGGCCGATATTCTGCTCAATGGTCGCCTGATTGCCCACGGCGAAATCGTCGTCGTCGACCAGGACTACGCCGTGCGCATCACCCAGATTCTCGATGTAGCGGATGGCCTGTCGTAAGTGGACACCCTTATTGTTGCGGTGCGTGTCGCCCTGTCATTGGGCGTGGTTCTCGCACTGCTCTGGTTCCTGCAGCGACGCCTGTCGCGCGGAGCGCGTGCGTTGGGTGTCGCTAACCCGGTGACCGTCGTTGGACGTCAGACCATCGGACAGAAGGCCTCTGTTGTCGTCGTCGAGGTCGACGGAACGCGCCTCGTTCTCGGCGTCACCGAGCAGACCGTGACCGTGCTGCACGAGAGGTACCTTGCGCCCGCGACAGTGTCGAGCCTTGACGCCGCCATTTCGGTGCTGGGCGGGTCGCAATCGGCGCCAGCGACGGCGTTCGCCCGTTCCCTGGCCGCAGCTGAAGCGGATGACGCGGCTCGTGTAGCGCAGCCCGCCCCCTCCGCTCCGCTGGCCGGATCGATCCTGTCGCCGTCGACGTGGCGCCAGACCGCCGCACTGCTTCGGCAGGGACGGTGAATACCGCCCCATCTCGAATCGGCTCCCGGGCCTTTTTCGCGCGCCTCGGCCTCTTCATCATTCTCATCGTGGTGACCACGACGGTGCTGCTCTGGCTGGGAGCGACGGCCAGCCATGCCATGCCGATCGATCCGACGCCTCCGACCGATCCGACCAATCCGACCGACCCCGGTGGCGGTGGCCTCACCGTCGACATCAATGGTCCTAATGGCGCGCCCTCATCGGCGATCGTCACCCTGCTGGGCATTACCCTGTTGTCGGTCGCACCGGCACTGCTGCTGATGATGACGAGCTTCACTAAGATCTTCGTGGTACTCGCCATGACCCGCAACGCCCTCGCGCTCCCGTCGATCCCGCCGAACCAGGTGCTCGCCGGACTGGCCCTTTTCCTGTCCCTGTTCATCATGGCGCCCGTGCTGACCGACATCAACAACATCGCGTTGCAGCCGTACCTCGACGGTTCGCTGAACTTCACCGATGCGCTGAATCTGGGTTCGGAGCCCCTGCGTCAATTCATGCTCGCCAACACGCGCGGCGAAGACCTGGCGCTGATGACCCGGGCTGCCGATCAACCGAACCCGGACAGTCCCGATGACGTCACCCTGCTGACACTCATTCCCGCGTTCATGATCTCGGAATTGCGTGCCGCGTTCATCATCGGGTTTGTCATCTTCATCCCGTTCCTGGTGATCGACATCGTCGTCTCCGCAGCGCTGATGTCGATGGGAATGATGATGCTGCCGCCCGTCATGATCTCGTTGCCGTTCAAGATCCTTCTGTTCGTGCTCGTCGACGGCTGGGGGCTCATCATCACGAGCCTCATCGGCAGTTACCAGATGGCCGCATGAACACCAATGCCGTGCTCGACATCGGCCTGCAGGCGCTCATTCTCGCTGCCAAACTGTCGGCCCCGGTACTCATCACCGCCCTCGTAGTGGGCTTTGCCATCTCGCTGCTGCAATCGATCACGCAGATTCAGGAAGTAACGCTGTCGTTCGTGCCCAAGGCCGTGGCCGTCGCCCTGGTCCTGCTTATTTGCGGCCATTGGATGATCGCCGAGTCGATCACATTCACCAACCAGATGTTCGAAAAGATTCCTTCCCTGCTCGGCGGAGGCTGACGTGGAGTTCACCCTCAATTTCGCCTGGATCGAAGCGGTCATGCTCGCGGGTGTGCGCATAATCGCTTTTCTGGTCATCGCGCCGCCGTTCTCCTATCGCGCATTCCCCGCACGCATCAAAGCCATGCTCGCCATTGGACTGGCCCTGGCCGTGTCGCCGCGGGTCACCGCCGACTACGTCTCCCAGGACACCGCCGGCTTCGTCGGTGCCCTGATTCTGGAGATTCTGGTCGGTGCCACTTTGGGCTTTTTGGTTTATCTGGTCTTTGCCGCCGTGCAGTCGGCCGGTGGTCTCATCGACATGTTCAGCGGGTTCCAGATGGCCCAGGGCTTCGACCCCCAGTCGATGATCAACGGTGCCCAGTTCACCCGCTTGTTTCACATGACGGCCCTTGCGCTGATGTTCGCCTCCGGCGCCTACCAGCTCGTGCTCGGCGGCCTGTTTCGCAGCTACACCGCCATCCCGCTCGGCTCTGG
Organism: Cryobacterium sp. Y57; assembly: GCF_002929505.1. GTDB lineage: Bacteria > Actinomycetota > Actinomycetes > Actinomycetales > Microbacteriaceae > Cryobacterium. The sequence continues at coordinate 176,182 of NZ_PJJL01000071.1, read as the reverse complement.
CCTGACCCTGGCCGCACCGGCGCAGACCATCATCGCCGGTACGACCCAGATTTTCCTCGCTGCCGTGCAGATCGCCGGCCCCCTGCTCGTCGTACTGTTTCTCGCGGATGCCGGCCTCGGCCTCCTCACCCGGGTCGCCCCCGCGCTCAACGCTTTCGCCCTCGGCTTTCCGCTGAAGATTCTCATCACGCTGATCCTCGCCGGAACCGTCTTCATGGCCCTGCCGCGCATCGTGTCCTCACTCACCGGGCAAGCCCTCGATGCCCTCATGGGGGTGAGGTAATTGTCCCAAACTGATTCCGGTGAAAAGTCTGAACCGGCCACCCAGAAACGCATGAAGAGGGTGCGCGAAAAAGGTGAGCTGTCCAAATCGCAGGATGTCACCGCCTGGCTCGGCGTTGGCGCCGCCGGCCTCATGCTGCCGCCCACGATCGCAGCGGCCAGCGTTGCGGGTACCGACCAGATGTATCTCATTCGTACCCTCGCCAACAGTCCCGACCCAAGCGTGGCGGTCGAAGCCCTCGCCAACGGGTTGGCGTCGCTCAGCGATATCCTGACACCGTTTTTTATCGTGGTGCTCGTGGTCGTGCTGGGCGGCGCTGCGTTGCAGGGCGGCATCCATTTTAAAAAATTCACCGGAAAGTACGAGCAGTTCAACGTCGTCAGCGGCATGAAACGCGTCTTCGGCACCCAGGCAGTGTGGGAGGGCGTCAAGGTGCTCGCCAAGACGGCCGCCGTCGGGATCGTACTGTGGTGGGTGATTCAGGGACTGATGCCCGTGTTGCTCACTGCGGGGGGGCTGCCGGTCTCGGAGCTGCTCAGTGCCGCCGGCAGCGGCACGGCCGCACTGCTGCAGGCAGCCGTTGCGGCCGGCCTGGTGCTCGCCGTCGCCGACATCTTCGTCATCATGAAACGTAACCGCAAGAAAACCATGATGACGAAGAAGGAGGTCTTAGACGAGAACAAGGCCGCCGAGGGTGACCCCCTGATCAAATCGCAGCGTCGCTCCCGCCAGCTGATGATGAGTCGCAATCGCATGATCGCTTCGGTCGCCGATGCCAACGTCGTGCTGGTCAACCCCACGCACGTGGCCGTGGCGCTCAAATACGAGCCGGGCAAATCCGCGCCGCGCGTCGTGGCCAAGGGAGTCGGTCACGTGGCCGCCCGTATCCGCGTGCAGGCCGAGACCGACCAGGTGCCCATTGTGCAGGATGTCACGCTTGCCCGGGCGCTGCACGCGGCGTGCGAGATCGGGGACGAGATTCCCACGGAACTGTATAACGCCGTTGCCAGGGTGCTGGCCTTCGTCATGGCCCTGCAGAAACGGGGCAGTACGGCGGGAACCCACACCATGAGCGCGCAGGCGACCGCGCCATCATCACCACCCACATCACCACTGCAGACTGCCGGAGGCCGTTCGTGAATCGCAATCTCATCAAGCTTGCCGTCCCAGTCGGCGTGGTCGGCATCATCCTGCTGTTGGTCGTGCCCATTCCAGCCGGCCTGCTCGACGTTTTGATCATTCTGAACATCATGCTGGGTCTGGTCACCCTGCTCACCACGATGTTCGTGAAGAAACCGCTCGATTTCTCGGTTTTTCCATCGCTGCTTCTGGTCGCGACCTTGTTTCGCCTCGGCCTCAATGTGGCCTCCACGCGACTGGTCCTCGGCGAAGGTTATGCCGGCCAGGTTATCGAGGCTTTCGGGCATGTCGCCGTTGGCGGCTCGATCATCATCGGCGCGGTCATCTTCATGATTCTCGTCGTCATCCAGTTCGTCGTCGTCACCAAGGGCGCCGAGCGTGTGGCCGAGGTCGGGGCCCGATTCACCCTCGACGCCATGCCGGGCAAGCAGATGGCCATCGACGCCGACCTCAACGCCGGCTTGATCACCGACGCCGAAGCCAAGGACCGTCGCGCCGAGGTATCGGCCGAAGCAGACTTCTACGGCGCCATGGACGGTGCGTCCAAGTTCGTCAAGGGTGACGCGATCGCCGGCCTGATCATCATCATCATCAACCTGGTCGGCGGCATCGCCATCGGCATGCTGCAGCGGGGCCTGGAGCTCGGAGAGGCGGTCAACACCTACGCGCTGCTCACCATCGGCGACGGCCTCGTCACCCAGATTCCGGCACTGCTCATGGCCGTCTCCACCGGCATGATCGTCACGCGCTCGAACGCGGAAACCGACATCGGTTCGACGGCATCCGCTCAGCTGATGCAGTCGCGCAATGCGCTGACCATCGCCGGCGCGGCCGCTGTGCTGATGGGGCTCATTCCGGGAATGCCGGTGCTGCCTTTCCTCATCGTCGGGATGGCGCTCATGCTGATCGCCCAACGCATCAAGGCCGGCGAGGTCACCAAACAGGCGAGTATCGCCGCCACCACCGCCTCGGAGCGGAGCGCTCCCAAGACCGACACGACCGAAGACCTGATCGAGCAGATGCGCGTGCATGCGCTGGAGATCATGCTCTCGCCCGACCTCGTCGACCTCGTCTCCGGTGCCTCTGACGATCTGCTGGCCCGGGTACGCGGTCTCCGTCGCAAAATCGCCATGGATCTCGGCGTGGTCGTGCCGCCGGTGCGCACCCGCGACAGCGTCGATCTGCCACCAGCGACCTACGTCATTCGCATTGCCGGTGTCGAATACGGGCGTGGCCTAGCCCCCGCCGGCAAGGTGCTGGCCCTCGGCGACGCGCTCGATACCCTGCCAGGACAGGTCACGATCGAACCGGTGTTCGGACTGGCCGGAAAGTGGGTGCCGAGCGAAATGCGGCACAGCGCCGAAATGACCGGAGCCACCGTGATAGATCGGGTCTCGGTCGTGGTCACCCACCTCTCCTCGATCATCACAACCAACGCCGCCCGGCTGCTCACCCGGGAAGACGTGCGGGTGTTGACGGATGGCGTCAAACAGGTCAATCCTTCGGCCGTCGACGATCTCATTCCCGGCTTGCTCTCCCTCGCCGAGGTTCAGCGGGTGCTCCAGGGGCTGCTGGTCGAGCAGATCCCGATCAACGACCTGCCGCGCATCTACGAGGCACTCTCCTTGCGCGCTAAGACTTCCAACGACGCCGAGGGCCTGGTTGAGGCCGCTCGCCAGGCCCTCGGCCCGGCATTGACAGCTCAATACCTCGATGGCACGCTGCTGCGTGTGATCATGATCGACCCCACGCTCGAGCAATCCATGCTCGAGGGCCTGCGCCCCTCGGATCAGGGAACGCAGATTCTGATGGATCCGGCGCGACTGGAAAACGTACTCGCCTCGGTACGCACCTCGGTAGCCAGGGTCGAGGCGAGCGGTCAGACCGCGGTACTGGTGTGTGCACCGGCGCTTCGACCGGCTATCCGTCGCCTCATTTCGACGCAAACCGGTGGCCTGCCGGTATTGTCATACCAGGAAGTAACATCGGCGAACGTGACCATTGAGACTGTGGGTGTGGTGCGTGGAGCCGAAACGATTTCTGCTTGAGGGTCCGACTTTGCGGCAGTTGAAGGAACGCGCCGTCGCCGAGCACGGTGCCAATGTCACCATCATCGCCGCGGAGCGGGTCACCGTCGGCGGCATCCACGGATTCTTCGCGCGTCAGCACTATGAGATCACGGTCGAGGTGATGGAACCGGCAGAGCGCAAGAGATCGGCGCACAGCGGCCTCGATATTTCAGCCCGGCTGGGTATAGCGGCGCTGCTCGACGACGCCGACGAGGCTGAATCAAGGCTGCACCCCACGCAGGCGTCACCGCAGCTATCGACGGCGTCCGAGGGTTTCGCCAGGCTCATGGACGAACTCACCTTCGCCACCGGCCGCAGCGCCGGTGCGGGTTCGAAACCTGAGCCGGTCACGGGAGCACCAGCAGCTCCGAATCCGGCACTCGCTGCGGCATTCGATTCGGCACCCGTTATCACCCCAATTTTTGTATCAGCGCCGACACTCGCTCGCCCGCCGGCACCGGCCCCGCTAACGAAGCCGGGGGATCTGGTCTTGATCGTCGGGCTCGAGGACGACCCCCTCACGATTGCGCGCCTGATGCTGCGCGTGGCCGGTGCGGGCGACCTTCGCACCTCAGGTACGCTGCGGCAAGACGGCACTGAGCGGGTGGACGACCGGCGCGGCGCCATGTTGGCCAGAGCCCAGGGCGTAGAAATGGGCCACAGCACGTTTATCGCGTACGGGCTCGAACCCGCCTCGGACGCGCTTGCGCGCGCGGCAGCGCTGACTGAGATTGGTGCGGACCAGGTCTGGGTGGTCGTTGACGCGAGTCGAAAGACAGAGGACACCATCCGCTGGGTCAACATGGTGATCAGCAGCATTCAGGTGCACGCAGTCGCTGCGCTCGGCCGGCAGTTCACAACCTCGCCGGCCACTGTCGACGACCTGGGCCTGCCGGTGGAGTGGATGGACGGACGGGTGGCAGCAGCGCCGACGGGACGTCGCGTGGCCGCGCCGTTATCCCAACCGGGTGAGCGCGAACGGTAGGCTGGAAAGATGCTCGTTCTGACACGCAAACCGGGGGAAAAGATCCTCATCGGTGACGATATCGTCATCACCGTGCTCGACGCCCGCGGCGACAGCGTGCGCATCGGAATCGACGCACCACGGGGAGTGAAAATTCAGCGCGACGAGGTCGTGCGCGCGGTCAGTGAGGCCAACCTCGCGGCGACCCAGATCGACACTGCAGCGGAAGATCGAATCAAGAAGTCGCTTGACGTTCTCTCCGCGTTGCAGTCAGCCTCGTCAAGCCAGCCCCAGCCGGAAACCGCGACACCTTCGCTGCCGAACCCGTCTGCTGAGGCCTGAAACCCGATCAGCGACCGCTGTTACAGCATCCGTCATTCGTTGACGTGCCCGCGCAGCTCATCAATCTCTCGGCGTTCACGTTTGGTCGGCCGCCCGGCGCCGCGGTCGCGCATGGGCACCAGAGCTACCTCCTCGCGTGGCGGCGGCGGGGGAGTCTTATCCACGTAGCATTCGGCGGCCACAACGGCTCCCACCCGTTTCACCACGAGGCGTGACACGATCAGCACCCGGTCGAAGCCATCGAAGCGCACACGCACCTCATCGCCGATATGCAGGGCCTGGGCGGCCTTGGCCTTGTCGCCGTTCACCCGCACATGTCCGGCACGACAGGCGGTCGTGGCCATCGAGCGGGTTTTGTACAGGCGCACTCCCCAGCTCCAACTGTCGACGCGGGCAGACGTTAGCTCCATCTGTTCACTGTAATAGCAAGAGGTCGAATCAAACGCTCAGGCACCCTGCCGCGTCCAAATGATCAGCAGCAGCGTTGCGAGAAAACCGGTGAAGAAATTGAGCCACAGAAAACGTTTCCAGCCCCGGTTCGCACGCTCCGACGCTTCGTCGCTGACCGACCAAAACGGCAGCACTGCCAGAATGTAGGGAGCGGACAGCACCGCCGCGAGCGGCCCCGGCCAGGGTGTAGCGAGCATGAGAAGGCCGGCCAGGGCCCAGAACGTGATCGCGAGCCGCACGGTCGGCGAGGCGCCGAGCGCGGTGGCGATCGACGCAATCCCGGCCTGGCGGTCGGGCTCAATGTCCTGCACCGCGCCGAAGGCATGGCTGGCCATTCCCCAGAGAAAGAACGCCGCGAGCAGGGCGATCAGGCCGAAGTCGACGGTGGCTCCGGCTACCGCGAGCCCGTACACGGCGGGGCTGACGAAGTGGGTGCTGGAGGTAATCGAGTCCAGAACGGGCCGTTCCTTGAACCGCAGCCCGGAAACCGAGTAGGCCACGACGGCGAACAGGCTCACGGCGATCACGACCCAGGAGACTGGATGCGCCGCCCCCGCCAACACGACCATCGCCCCGCCCACAATCACCGACGAAACGACCCCCGCAGCAATGACCGTTCGGTGCAGCGTGGGGTGCAGCAGTGCGCCCTCAGCCCCACCCTTTCGCGGATTGCGCAAATCCGACTCGTAGTCGAAGACATCGTTGATGCCGTACATGAGCAGGTTGTAGGGAATGAGAAAGAACAGCGTGCCCACAATCAGCATCGCGTCGATGCGCCCGGTGGCCACCACGTACGCGGCGGCAAACGGGAACGCCGTGTTGACCCAGCTGAGTGGCCGCGACGACAGCACGACCTGCCGGGTCTTCCCTCGTGCCATGCCGACCTGATCAGTCATCCGTTCGTCCTAACCTGGTACCGCCCGAAATCACCCACAAAGCCGGAAGTAGAATCGCCGCGGCCAGTGGGTAAGCAAAATCTTCGATCGGGGCGAGACCGATCAACACACCCGAAATATGCTCCGGGTCGTAGCTGAACAGCCCAGCCCCAATCATCAGGTTATCGAACATGGCCGTCAGTAGCAGGGTGAGCGTGAGCGCACCAGCCACGGCTGAGAGGAAACGGACCGAGACGAGCCGGCGCTTCACTGCCACGACGGCCACCAGAGCCGCAACGACGAGAAAAACCGCATTCAACAACAGGTACGTCATTGCGCTGCCCGCCGCGCCAGTACGAGTCGGGCAGCCTGCACGAGATTCATGGTGAGGTAGCAGAGAAAGGTCAGGAAGAAGAATTCCTCGAGTGGCAGTTCCGGCGCCAGCTGCACGCCGGTCATCAGCGTGGTCTCACCTCGGTAGAAGATGCCGAGGCCAATACCGGCGAGGTCCCAGAGGAGAAAGAACAGCACTCCGATGCCGAGCACGAAGCTGGCCCGAAGGGGCGAGTACCAGAAGAAGAGGCGGAAGCGCCAATCCAGCACTGTCATGCCTCCGAGCGCAACGAACAGTACCAGCAGGTACAGAACGCTCACGACCGCCGGTGCGCGGACTCCGCTGGGGCCGCACCGGGGCCGAAGCGGCGTGCCGGCAGCGGTTCAGCGAGCGGTTCCGTCGTTGTGTCATGTCGAATCCGTTTGAGTAAGATCTCCGCGCTGATCAGGCACATCGGCAGGCCGATACCGGGGATGGTGGTGCCGCCGGCGTAGTACAGACCGGCAATCTTCTTGGACATGTTCGTGCCGCGCAAGAAAGCACTTTGCCGCAGGGTGTGTGCTGGGCCCAGGGCGCCGCCCTTCCAGCTGTTCAGGTCGTCGGCGAAGTCGGCCGGGCCGACCGTGCGTCGCACCGTGACGCGTTCGGCAAGGTCGGGTACGCCGGCCCACTGGGCAACCTGCGCGATGGCGGCGTCCGCTATGCGCTCGATCGTGGCTGAACCGGCGCCGTTGATGCCTCCAGCACCGAGCGTCACATCGGCCGGTACGGGCACCAGCATGAACAGGTTGCTGTCACCGGCAGGCGCGACCGAGGGGTCGGTCGCGCTCGGCATGCACACGTACAGCGATGCCGGGGACGGTACGGAGGTATTCTTACCGAAGATCTGCCCGAAGTTCGTGCCCCAGTCGGTCGTGAAAAACAGGGAATGGTGCTGCAGCTGGGGGAGTGGGCCGCTCACGCCGAGCATGACCAGCACGGCACCGGGACCCGACATGCGCTTGGTCCACCAACGCTCCGGATAGGTCTGCAACTCGGCGGGAACCAGTTCGGTCTCGGTATGGTGCAGGTCAGCGGACGACACCACGATGTCGGCGTCGAGGTCGTGCGGTTGTCCGGAGCTGTCGATGTAGCTGACCCCGTGCACCATCTTGTCGGCACTGACCCGAATGGCGCTCACTCGCGCTTCGGCGATGATGCGAACGCCTTCGGCGCGGGCGATCGCGGCGATGCTCTCGATCAGCGTGCTGAAGCCGCCCTGCGGGTAGAGCACCCCGTCGGCGAGGTCCAGATGGCTCATCAAGTGGTACATCGACGGTGTCAGGTTCGGTGCTGACCCCAGGAAAACGGCCGGGTACCCGAGAATCTGACGCAGTCGTGGGTCGCTCACATACCCGGCAATGAACTTGTCAAGTGGCTGTAGCAGCAGTCGAGCCAATCGCGCCAGGCGCCGCAGCACGTCGGGTACCAGAAACGGTCGGAACGACTCGAAGCTCGAATACAAAAACCGTTTCACGGCCATGTCGTAGGTTTCGGCGGCTGAGTCGAGGTAGCGATCGAGCGCCTGGCCGGCCCCTGGTTGCACCGACTCGAACAAACGGATGTTCGCGGCACGGTCGCTGCGAATGTCAACCGGCCGGGCATCGTCCTCAAAGAGCACCCGGTAGCCGGGATCCAGTTTCACGAGATCGAGCTGCTGCGCCGCGCTCGTGCCGAACAGGCGGTAGAAGTGCTCGAAAACCTCGGGCATCAGGTACCACGACGGGCCGGTGTCGAAGCGGAATCCTTCGGACTCCCAGAGTCCGGCCCGTCCACCGAGCTCTGCCCGGGATTCCAACAGCGTGACGTCGTGGCCGTCGCGGGCCAACAGGGCGGCGCTGGCCAGACCGGCGATACCGCCACCGATCACAATGGTGCGTGTCATCGCTTCCACGCTCCGGGGCCGATGCTCGAAGTCAGTGCGATCATGAGTTTCTCTCCATCTGGCACCCGCACGCGGGAGCGCAATAACTGATCGGCCTGGGTCGACCGCAACCGTCTGGACAATCGAGTGAACAGCCCCTGTGCTGCGGTCACGGCCCGCCGGCAACCGGGCGGCAGCAACGGCAAAACGGCGCTGGCAATGGCCAAATCGGCGTCAATGTCGTCGAGGATCACGGTCTTCTGCTCGTCGTTGAGGTTCAGGGGATCAATCCCCGGAAAATAGTTGCGGCCGAGCGTCTCTCGGTCACATGATAAGTCGCGCAGAAAGTTGATCTTCTGAAAGGCAGCGCCGAGGTGACGGGCGCCATCTTCAAGCACGGCAAGTTCGGTGGCGCTACGCGGGGACCAGTGCACGAAACAGCGCAGGCACATAAGCCCGATCACTTCCGCGGAGCCGTAAATGTATTCGGCGACGCCTTCAGCGCTAAACGGGGTCGGATCGAGATCGCGGCGCATCGATGCGAAGAAGGGCGCGATCAGGGTGAAGTCGATGCCACACTGGCGGGCCGTCGCTGCGAAAGCGTGCACCACGAGATTGGTGCTGTAGCCGCGCACGATCGCGCGCTCGGTCTCGCGTTCGAGATCGTCGAGCAGCTGCCGCTGTTCAGCAACCGAGACGCCGGCCTCGGCGGCAGCTCCGTCGACGATCTCGTCGGCAATGCGTACCAGGGCATAGATCGTGCGGACCGGCGTGCGCACCTGGGCTGTCAGCAGCCGAGCGGCGAGTCCGAACGACGTGGAGTAATGTCCGATCACCATCGTCGAGCTGGCCTGCGCCGTCTGCGCGTACTTGAACAGATTCGTGTCCGAGCGCGTTTGCGTGGGCACGGCTGGCTGGTGGCTCATGCGCTGGCTCACTAGTGGGCTCGATTCACGGCGGCCTCGGCCAGCTCGATCAGGGTCGCGCGCAGGTTTGCCGGAATGATCGCCGGGCTGAGCGTTTCGACCGCCAGGCGGGAATGGTCATAGGCCAGCCCCTCAGCGGCGGCTTTCGCACCGCACGCACGCAGGTGCTCCCGCGCCCGTTCGGCCTCCTCCTCGCTGAGATCGACTTTGCCGAGATAGGGCGCAATCAACGACCAGCTTTCGGTACCGCCGGCGTGGGCGATCAGGGCGGTCTGTTTGCCTTCGCGCAGGTCAGCGGTGACACTCTTGCCGGTCTTGACGGGATCGCCGAACACTCCGAGCAGATCGTCGGTGAGCTGAAACGCCACCCCGACGAGGCGTCCGTAGCGCCCGAGCAGACGAATCGCCTCGGCCGATGCGCCGGCCAGCACGGCCCCGGCCTGGAGTGGTGCTTCAAAGGAGTACACCGCGGTCTTGTTCTCCAGCGTGGCGATGACCTCGGCCATGGTGAGTGGATGCCCCGCCGAGCTGTTGGTGACGTCGGCCAGCTCCCCGGCGGCCGAGACGAAGACCGCTCGGTCGAGCAGGTCAACCAGCCGCAGCCTGGTGGGCACGTCGAGCGGCAGTTTGGCCAGCGCACGATGCGCTTCACTCAGCGCGAGGTCGCCGGCGAGAATGGCCGCAGCGGCCGCCCAGACACCGGCCTGATCAGCGGAGGCTCCGTGCGCCAGAGCGCGGTCAGTGAACCGTCCGGCGATGTTGGCTACTCCGCGCCGGGCCAGGTCATGGTCGATCACGTCGTCATGAATCAGGAACGCCGTGTGCAGCAGTTCAAAACTCACCGCGACCGGTGACACGAGGGCCTGATCACGCCCACCGAAACCGGCATAGGCCGCGAGCACCAGAGCGGGCCGTACTCGTTTACCGCCGCTGCTGGCCTGCTCCAGAGAATCCCACAGGGCAACATAGTGTTCGCCGTAGTCACTCGCACGCAGTCGTGCTGCGGCGAAAAAACGGGCTAGTTCGGTCTCGACGCCCGCCGCAACGGTGTCAAGCACGAAAATCGTCCAGTTGCTGCATTTGGAGCACCATCCACGGACTGAACGCCCACGGGGCATCCGTAACCGCACGGTACAGGTCCGCTGGTCGGGTCCAAGCGTATTCGGCGACTTCGTCAGGGTTCGGCGTTGGCTCTTGCAGGGTTGTCGCGACGTAGACCGGGCAGATTTCGTTTTCGACAATGCCGCTACTGTCGGTGGCACGGTACCGGAACAGGGGGAGGGCGAGGTGGACATTGTCGAGCTTGAGCCCGAGTTCATAATCAGCCCGGCGGGTGACAGCGTGCGTCGGTGGCTCAGCGGGCAGCGGATGCCCACAGACCGAGTTGGTCCACACCCCCGGCCACGCCTTTTTCGTCAGCGCCCGGCGGGTGACCAGCACCTCACCGAGCGGGTTGAGGACGTAGCAGGAGAAGGCCAGGTGGAGCGCCGTGTCTAAACCGTGCACACTGTACTTCGGCGCGGTGCCGATGTGGTGCCCCTCCTGATCGAGAAGGATTACCTGTTCATCAAGAGCGTTTGTGGTCTGCACGTGGGCTCCCCTCCTCAGTTCAACCTGGCCATGATTCAAATAACTAACCAGGTTAGCGACGTTCCACGTTACCATGGTTGTATGTCCCACCATGAGAGTAGCCCGCCAGAAGCCGGGACGTACTGGTACGACCCTAAAAATGCTGGAGTTTCTTCGGCAATGGAGGTCCTACGCGCCGTACGCCGGTTTCGAGTTGCTGACGCCGTGATGCGTCGTCGCGCCCAGGCTGACATGCGCGTGAACGAAACCGACCTGATGGCCATCCGTCACCTCATCGCCTGCGAACGCCAGAGCCGGGTCGCCAGCCCCAAGAATTTGAGCGAATTCCTGAATATCTCCTCTGCCGCCACGGCGAAACTCCTCTCCAGGCTCACTGCCTCCGGCCATATTCGCCGGGAGGTGAATCCCGACGATGGTCGTGCTCAGCGGCTGTTCGCCACGCAGGCATCGCACGTCCAGATGCGTCGCGCGCTGGCGGGCACCCATGATCAGCTGATGAAGGTCGCACTCGATCTCACTGCTGACCAGCAGGCGGCCGTGGTGCATTTTCTCGAGGCAATGAGCGCCATCGCCATCAGGCCAGGTTCCGAAGCGACCACCCTCGAACAATCGATCGAGTCCTGACGGCCGTTCTACCGCTGCCACAGTGCCGCTTAAGATAAATCAGTGACTCAAATCTCTGCACCCGACGCTTCGCCGTCATTGGCCGCCGCCCACGTCGAGGCTCTGCTGGCCTCCTATCCTGACTTTCCCCAGCCGAACATTCTGTTCCGCGACCTCAACCCGGTCTTTGCCGATGCCGTCGCTTTTCGTGCGATCATCGATGACCTCGCCGATCAGCACCGCGGGCAGTTCGACGCTGTGGCCGGCATCGAAGCCCGCGGCTTCCTCCTGGCCGCCGCCGTCGGCTACGCGGCCAATGCGGCCGTGCTGGCCGTGCGCAAAGGCGGCAAATTGCCCGGCACCGTCTTGATCGAAGAATACGACCTGGAATACGGCTCGGCTCGGCTCGAACTCGAAGTCGGACAGCTTCCGGCCGGTACCCGCGTACTCATCCTGGACGATGTGCTCGCTACCGGCGGCACCATTGCCGCCACAAGCCGCCTCATCGAGCGGGCCGGCTATACCCTCACGGGAGTCGGTGTCGTGCTCGAGCTGACCGACCTGCACGGCCGTGAACGGCTCGGTACCGCGCCGGTGCACGCGATCATGTCGATCTAAGAAAACGGACAATGTTTCGCATGCATCTCGGGCGTGGGTGAGGCATGCTTGGAGCATGACTGACAGTTCGGGTGTCGATGCAAGCAGCGCGCACGGGGCTGCGATCCCCTCAGCCAGCCCCAACCGGGACAGCGGTGATGCGTGGGTGCATGCTCCTGACGGCCGCAAATTCTGGGGCCGATTCGGAGCGGCCGGACTGCTCGTGCACCACCCCCGCTTGGGTGTACTGCTGCAGCACCGCGCGCTGTGGAGCCATTTTGGCGATACCTGGGGGCTGCCCGGTGGTGCCCGCCACGAAAACGAAACCGCGATCAACGCCGCCCTGCGCGAAGCCAGGGAGGAAGCCGGCGTGCCAGCCCACTTGGTGGAGGTGAAATTCACATCTCTGCTCGACCTGGGATTCTGGTCCTACACCACCGTTGTCGTGGAGGCGACGGAGGAATTTGTACCTGTCATCAGCGATCAGGAGAGCATCGCCCTGCGCTGGGTTTCGGCCGATACCGTTGACCTCCTCGCCCTCCATCCCGGTTTTGCCGTCAGCTGGCCCGCACTGCGGGGGCGGCTCGGCTGAATTTAGCCCATTCGATAGACTCGAACCGTGACTTGGGCAGCGAACATGGTGGTGAGCGACCGGGTGCTGACCTTGCCCAACATGCTGAGCTTTCTGCGGCTGGTGCTGGTGCCGGTTTTTCTCGTGCTCCTCGCCCAGGGAGAAGATGCCTGGGCTCTGGTCGTGCTCAGCATTTCCAGTGTCACCGACTGGCTCGACGGTTTTCTCGCGCGGCGCTGGAACCAGATCACTCGTCTCGGGCAACTGCTGGATCCGGCCGCCGATCGCCTCTACATCTTTGCGGCTCTGATCGGGCTCGCCTGGCGTGACCTTTTTCCGTGGTGGATTGTGCTGGTCGTCGTCGGGCGCGACATCTTTCTGCTGGCTTTGGGGATCATCCTCGCCAATTTCGGGTTTGGCCCGCTACCCGTGCACCTCTTGGGCAAGGTTGCTACCTTCTGCTTGTTCTACGCTCTGCCGATGATCATGCTCGGGCAGGCCTTTCCGCAACTGGAATGGTGGTCGCAGCCGGTGGGGTGGGCCTTTGGCCTGTGGGGCGCTTTTCTGTACTGGTGGGCTGGCATCGTCTACGCTCGCGAAACGATGCGAGTGATTCGATTGCCGAGGGTCGCCCCGGGTGTATCTTCCGATACGCTGGATCGATAGGGGGTGCATAGATGGTCGATCTATCCGGAAAAAAAAATTACAAGGAGCAGAACGAGCCCGTGCCCGCAGATCAGCCCGAAAACCCGACGACAGGCGAAGCAATGCCCAGCAAGGCGCAGTCCACCCCAGCATCCTCCACTTCTGGCGCGACCCGGGACGAGGCGACCGGCGAATCGACGACGGTTCACGACATGCTCGGCACCGACACAACCATGAACTTCAGCCAAGAGTTCGCCACCCAGATCGCGTTCATCGATTCCAATGTGACCGCGGAAGAGCAGGAGTCCATCGCGGCCTTGCCCTCGGGGTCGGCTCTCATGGTCGTGCGCCGCGGGCCCAATGCCGGTGCCCGTTTTCTGCTCGACGCTGACCTCACGAGCGTGGGGCGCCACCCCAATGCTGATATTTTTCTCGACGACGTCACGGTATCGCGTCGACACGCGGAGTTTCTGCGCAACGGCACATCATTCACGGTAAAAGACCTCGGCTCGCTCAACGGCACCTACTTCGACGGGGAACGAATCGAAACGGCTCCGCTGATCGACGGCGCCGAGGTGCAGGTTGGTAAGTTCCGCCTCACCTTCTACGCTTCGCGCCTCGACCTCGCCCGCGCGACGAGCGAGTAGTGGCGGCAAACTCCGCCCAGGCTCGTTCCGTGTCTGCGTCTTCGTCAGCAGCTCACGGGCAAGCTGGTGGATCAGCGGCGCTGCTGAGTATCGGCCAGGTGCTCGCCCGACTCACCCCGGAATTTACCGATCTGACCCCGTCGAAACTGCGTTTCCTCGAGGAACAGGGCCTCGTCGCGCCGGCTCGCACGGAATCGGGTTATCGTAAATTTTGCGCCAGCGACGTCGATCGCCTGAGACTGATCCTGTCGATGCAGCGCGATCATTACCTGCCGTTGAAAGTCATCCGCTCCTATCTTGCTGACCTGGATGCCGGACTGGCGCCAGTGCTGCCCGGCGGAACCACTCCCGGGCCGTCAATGCTGGGCACGCTGCGACGTTTGACCCGCGACGACTTGCTACGCGAGGCCGGAGCCTCCGCCACCTTGCTGCATGACGCCGTATCCGCATCAATCATCCTGCCCGCCGAACACTACGGCGACGGCGTGCTGCACGTGTTGCGCGCCCTCGTGGAACTGCAACGCAGCGGGATCGAGCCACGGCATCTGCGGGGCTTTCGTGGGGCTGCTGAACGCGAACTCGGCCTCATCGAGAGCGCGCTCGTACCGCTCTCCCGCCGCAAAGACGCCTCCAGCCGGGCGAAGGCGGCTGAAATGGCCGTCGAGATTGCCGGGCAGCTCGAGATTATTCGCGGCAGCCTGATTCGGTCAGCACTGGGCCGACTGACCCAGTAGGTCGTAGACTGGCGCAGGCGCACAGCTGGACTGCCGCCGTAAGGTGAACTCGCTCGTCTGCGCGTCTGCCTGCACTCGATCGACACGCCAAAACCATTACGCGAATGTCAGCGCGCCAGGTCTTGGCCTCGGTACCGTAGAGGAAGCGAAGCACAGCAGATTTTTTCGCATCACCAGCTGTACCGCATGAGTTCAATTGAGCACCACAGTCAATTCAGCACCACAGTGATCCAGGCTTGCTTCACTGCAGCTACCAGTCACCGCACCACGTAACCCCCGAAAGGCAACCCCTATGAGTGAGCTCAAGCCTGACGCTGACGCTTCGCGTTATTCGTTAGGACTGCTGTTCACCGATGGCATGCCCGAGCTTGATGAGAACTCCGGCTACCGCGGCGCTGTCGCCGCGCGCGCGGCCGGCATCAGCTACCGTCAACTCGATTACTGGGCCCGCACGGGCCTGGTGGAGCCCACAGTGCGCGGAGCGGCTGGTTCCGGCTCACAACGCCTCTACGGCTTCCGGGACATCCTCGTACTCAAGCTCGTCAAGCGGCTGCTCGACACGGGCATCTCCCTTCAGCAGATTCGCACAGCGGTCAACCAACTGCGCGAATCGGGCGTCAGCGACCTCGCGCAGACCACGCTGATGAGCGACGGCGCGAGTGTCTACCTGTGCACCTCGAACGACGAGGTCATCGACCTCGTCAGCCGCGGCCAGGGCGTCTTCGGCATAGCCGTTGGCAAGGTGCTCCGCGAGGTAGAAACAAGCCTGGTCGAACTCGACGTGCAGGCCATTGACTCCGCCGACGAGCTCGCCGCCCGCCGGAGCACCCGCAAAATCTCCTAGCGCCACCGGCCTCGCTTGGGCGCAGCACAACGCGCGGCTGCAACCCGTCATTCGCTCCGCAGCTCAGCAGGTCAGCAGCTCAGCGCTCCCCAGCTCAGCGCCCGGCACCCCGCGTTCATCACGGCGCATCCGCTCCTTCAGGTAACGGTTCCAATACTCTGTTGAGAAACGCGGTTAACCAGGCCGCGAGGCGGCTGTGCAATCGTGATCGGACACGAAGAAAACATGCCCATGTCGAATCGCCCCGAAAACCCGCATAGGCCGAAGCTCGAGTCACCGACCCCGCAGAGCCGAAGAAGAACTCTCTCAGACCGCTGGAACCTCGGCGTATTCGCCGATCCGCGCCGTGCGCAGCACACGGTCAAGGATCTGATCAAAGAATCCGGCCATTTCGAGTGCACTGTCACCCGGCCAGATGTGCAGGGGCTTCGCGGCGCCCTGCGCCTGCTGGAGGGAGGTGCGCTCCGGCAGCTGCGGGCTCAGCACGAGCGGCCCGAACATGTCGCGCAATTCTTTGATGCGGAACTGATGCTCAAGTGAAGCCGACCGGGCCCGGTTCACGATGATACCGAGCGGCTGAAGACGGGGGCTCAGGCCACGACGAATCTCTTCGATCGCACGCAGCGCACGGTCGGCAGCAGCGACCGAGAACAGGCCGGGTTCGGTGACGACGGCGACTCGGTCGCTCGCGGCCCAGGCGGTGCGCGTGAGGGCGTTCAGGGAGGGAGCACAGTCGATGAGCACGAGCTCATAGTCCTTCTCGATCGTTGAAAGCGCTTCTTCGAGTTTCCAGATATCGCGAATGCTCGGGTGTGGCCCGTCAAAATTGATTGCCGACGGGCTGCCGATCATAACGTCGATGGTGCCTGGGCGGTTGCGGGTCCATCCACTCGGGGCGATCGCCGCGCGAACCGTCTTTTCTTTGGGTGAACCGAGGACATCGGCGACGTTGAGGTGACCGGCGACCTGGATATCCATGCCGGTGGACACATCGGACTGCGGATCGAGATCCACGACGAGTGTTCGCACGCCACGGGCGAAGGCAGCGGAAGCCAGACCCAGGGTCACAGTGGTCTTGCCGACACCACCCTTGAGGGAACTTACGCTGAGTACGTGCATGAGTAACAACGTTACCTTCACTAGTGTTAGAGAACCTAACCGTTAGCTGTGCGCGACGTACGCCCTCGAAAGGCTTGCATGTTTGAAAAAATCCTTGTTGCCAACCGCGGTGAGATCGCGATCCGTGCCATGCGCGCGGCGTACGAGCTCGGAGCAAAGACCGTGGCGGTGTTTCCGTTCGAGGATCGCAATTCATTGCACCGCCTGAAGGCGGACGAGGCTTACCAGATTGGTGAGGTGGGGCATCCGGTTCGGGCCTATCTCGACGTGAGTGAAATCATCCGCGTTGCCAAGGAATGTGGCGCTGACGCCATCTACCCCGGCTACGGTTTTCTGTCGGAGAACCCGGAACTAGCTGACGCAGCCGCCGCTGCCGGCATCACGTTCATCGGCCCGGGCGCTGACGTACTCGAAATGGCCGGCAACAAGGTCACCGCAAAGGAACATGCCATTGCGGCCGGCGTACCGGTATTGAAGTCGACGCAGCCGTCGACCGATGTCGAACTCTTGATCAGCCAGGCTGATGAGATCGGCTTTCCCATTTTTGCCAAGGCCGTCGCCGGCGGTGGCGGGCGTGGCATGCGCCGGGTGGCGAAGAAGAGCGAGTTGCGGGGAGCGCTTGAAGAGGCCATGCGTGAGGCCACCAGTGCCTTTGGCGACCCGACGATGTTTCTTGAGGCTGCGGTGCTGCGGCCCCGGCACATCGAGGTGCAGATTCTGGCGGACGCCTCCGGCGAGACCGTGCACCTGTTCGAGCGCGACTGTTCGGTGCAGCGTCGGCATCAGAAAGTGATTGAAATCGCTCCGGCGCCGAACCTGAGTGATGAAATTCGAGTCCAGCTCTACGCTGACGCCATTAAGTTCGCCCGGTCGATCGGCTACGTCAATGCCGGAACCGTCGAGTTTCTGCTCGACACCGTTGGGGAACGCGCCGGGCAGCACGTGTTCATCGAGATGAACCCGCGCATCCAGGTGGAACACACCGTGACCGAGGAGGTCACCGATGTCGACCTCGTGCAGGCGCAGATGCGCATCGCTGCGGGGGAGACCCTCGAACAGATCGGCCTGACCCAGGGCGAGATCCGGCTGCGCGGCGCAGCCCTGCAGTGCCGCATCACAACCGAAGACCCCGCGGCCGGGTTCCGCCCCGACACCGGCAAGATCACCACCTATCGCTCACCCGGCGGCGCCGGCATCCGCCTGGATGGTGGAACCATCAACACGGGCGCGCAGATCAGTCCGCACTTCGACTCGATGCTCGCCAAACTCACCTGCCGAGGCCGCGACTATGCGGCCGCCGTCGTGCGGTCCAAGCGCGCGCTGGCCGAGTTCCGAATCCGCGGCGTGTCCACCAACATCTCGTTCCTGCAGGCCGTACTCGACGATGCAGACTTCGCAGCCGGCGACCTCAGTACCTCGTTCATCGATGAGCGCCCGGAGCTGCTGCGCGGTCGGGAGTCCAAGGACCGCGGCACCAAGATTCTCAACTGGCTGGCCGAGGTTACCGTCAACCAGCCCAACGGCGCGTCGCCGACCACGGTGCACCCGCGTGACAAGCTGCCACAGCTTGACATCACCCAGCCAGCCCCCGACGGTTCCCGACAGAAGCTGCAACTGCTCGGCCCGACCCGGTTCGCCGCGGATCTGCGCGCGCAGACCGCGCTGGCTGTGACCGACACCACCTTCCGAGATGCCCACCAGTCGCTGCTGGCGACACGGGTACGCACCAAGGACCTCGTGGCCGTGGCGCCCTATGTCGCCCGGCTGACGCCGCAACTGCTCTCGGTCGAAGCGTGGGGCGGCGCAACCTACGACGTAGCGCTGCGTTTTCTGGGCGAAGACCCCTGGGAACGCCTGGCGAGCCTGCGCGAGGCCCTGCCGAACATCAACCTGCAGATGCTGCTGCGCGGCCGCAACACTGTGGGCTACACCCCGTACCCGACCGAGGTCACCGACGCGTTCGTGCGCGAGGCGACCGCCACCGGTGTGGACATCTTCCGCATCTTCGATGCCCTGAACGACGTGTCTCAGATGCGACCGGCTATCGATGCCGTGCTTGCTACCGGCACCGCGCTGGCCGAGGTGGCTGTGTGCTACACCGGCGATTTGCTCGACCCGGCCGAAAGTCTCTACACCCTTGACTACTACCTGCGCCTGGCCGATCAGATCGTCGAAAGCGGCGCCCACGTGATCGGCATCAAGGACATGGCCGGGTTGCTCCGGCCGAGCGCCGCCGAGAAGCTCGTGGCGGCGTTCCGGGAACGTTTCGACCTGCCCGTGCACGTGCACACCCACGACACTCCGGGTGGCCAGCTCGCGACGCTGCTGGCCGCAGCCCGGGCCGGCGCCGACGCTGTCGACGTGGCATCCGCTCCCATGGCCGGCACGACCAGCCAGCCGTCTGCATCCTCCCTCGTAGCCGCTCTCGCCCACACCGAACGCGACACGGGTATTTCGCTCCGGGCCACGACCGACCTCGAGCCCTACTGGGAAGCCGTGCGCACCCTCTACGCTCCGTTCGAATCGGGCCTGTCTGCACCGACCGGCCGGGTGTACTCGCACGAAATTCCCGGCGGCCAGCTGTCGAACCTGCGCACCCAGGCCGTCGCGCTCGGGCTCACCGACCACTTCGAACTCATCGAAGACATGTATACCGCCGCGAACGGCATCCTCGGCCGGGTGCCCAAGGTCACTCCCTCGTCGAAGGTGGTCGGTGACCTCGCCCTGTACCTGGCCGCGGTGAAGGCCGATCCGGCCGATTTCGAGCAAAACCCGGGCAACTACGATGTCCCCGACTCGGTCATCGGCTTCATGGCGGGCGAGCTCGGTGACCTGCCCGGCGGCTGGCCCGAGCCGTTTCGCACCAAAGTGCTCGCGGGTCGTGAGGTGCGCGTCGGCGTCACCGAGATCACCGCGGGAGAGCGCGCCGCGCTCGGCGCCTCGAGCCTCGAACGTCGCGCGATGCTCAACCAGTTGTTGTTCCCGGCTCCGACTCGCCAGTTCAAACAAGTCAGGGAGAGCTACGGCGACCTTTCGGTTGTCGATACCGTCGACTACCTCTACGGCCTGCAGCAAGGCCAGGAGCACGCCGTCGAAATCGCCAAGGGTGTGCGGCTCTACGTGGGTCTTGAAGCGATCGGTGAAGCCGACGACAAGGGCATGCGCACCGTTATGACCATTCTCAACGGCCAGCTGCGCCCGGTGTTCGTGCGTGACACCAGCATCACCGTACAGACCAAGGCCGCCGAGAAAGCTGATGCCAACCAGCCCGGCCAGATCGCTGCACCCTTCTCCGGCGTGGTCACCCTGCAGGTCGAGGAGGGCACGCACGTTGAAGCTGGCCAGAGCGTCGCTTCGATCGAAGCCATGAAGATGGAAGCGGCGATCACCTCGCCCATCGCCGGGACCATCGAACGCGTCGCCATCCCGCTCACCCAGCAGGTCGATGCGGGCGATCTGCTCGTGACGGTGCGTCCACGCTAAGATTAGGGCCGATATCGACCAGTTGAGGATGTACCGTGCCAGACAAACGTACTGACGACCAGAGCGCGCCCGCCCGCCCGGTGTCTGCCGCAAAGCGAACCCGCGACGAGCGCGATAATTTCGACACGCAGGGTGACGATTACCACAGTGAGCTACCGCCGCACACGATTGACAACCTCGCGGCGTCATTGCCCGAGAGCCTGAGTGTTCCGATCGAGGTGACGCTCGGACCCCGCCGCTCGGTGGCGGCAGCCGTTCGGCCGTCTTTGGTAGCGGGCAACGGAATCGAGCCAACGCGCGTCGTGTCGGCACCGTCCACGCACACCGTCGAAATCTCAACGCCAGCGCCGACCCGAGCAGCCGGCACCAGTTTTGCCATCGAATCACTGTCACGAGCGGATGCTGTCTCCTCTGTTCGGCGCGACCGTAGTATCCGCACCGAAAACAGCACAGCTCCCGAGTCCGCGTCTATGCTCACGTCTGATCGCCTGCTCACGGTCAACCGCAAGACCCGCAAAGCGCCGCAGGGCGTCTGGCCTGAATTTGTCTATGCGCTCACGCTGCACCTGGTCAACCTCGGTGACTCCGCCAAGGTGCGGGCCTACAAAGAAATGGATGAGCGCATTCGTCGCCAGTTTGACGGCGGTACGCGGTTCGTGCCGATCCTCACCCGCAAGGGTGGCGTGGGCAAGACCACTGTCACGACCTTGCTCGGCATGGCCTTGGCCGATGCCCGCGACGATCGCATTATTGCCATCGACGCCAACCCCGACCGCGGCACGCTGTCCGAACGCGTCAGCAAGCAGACACGCTCGACTGTTCGCGACGTCGTTTCGAAGGCCGCGTCGATCGGCAACTTCACCGACTTCTCCTCTCTGGTCTCCCGCGACGAGACTCGCCTCGACATTCTCGCCTCCGACACCGACCCGTTGCTCTCGGAAGCATTCGATGAGAACGACTACAACGTCGTCGCCGATCTGGCCGCCCGGTACTACTCGATCGCGCTCACCGACTGCGGCACCGGTATCGTGCATTCGGTGATGCGGGCTACGCTGCAGCGCGCCGACGCCATCGTGATCGTCTCCGGCGGCAGCGTCGACGAGGCACGTTTAGCCTCTGAGACGCTCACCTGGCTGGAAGCGAACGGATATGGTGAGCTGGTGCGTAACGCGATCGTCGCGATCAACACGGCCACCCAGGGCACCAATCTGGTTCGGCTTGAAGAAATCGAGGCGCACTTTCGTTCCCGCGTGCGCGAAATCGTGCGGATTCCCTACGACCCGCAACTTGCCGCCGGCAGCGTCGTGTCGTACAAGGACCTGAAGCCGATCACTCGGCTGGCCGCACGCACCCTCGCCGAGCTCGTCGTTGAGGGCCTCCCCACCGACCGCAACCTCTAGCCGGCCATCGACTCACTCGCCGTTCACCAGCCGCCCTACCGAGGAGTTTCCCCGTGCCCGAACGCCAGATCCGTCTCTTCGGAGATCCGGTGCTGAAGACCGTCTCCGACCCCGTCAACGGGATAGACGACCGGGTACGCGGTCTCGTACAGGACCTGATCGACAGTGTACGACTGCCCGGTCGGGCCGGCGTGGCAGCGTCGCAGATCGGAACCAACCTGCGCGCCTTCAGCTACAACGTCGACGGTGTCATCGGCTACATTCTCAACCCCATAGTCGTCGAACTCTCCGGCGAGCCCGAACTCGTCGACGAGGGTTGCCTTTCTGTTCCCGGCCTCTGGTACCCCACCAAGCGCTACCCGTTCGCCCGAGTCACCGGCATCGACCTCGACAACAATCCGGTCGAACTCTCCGGCACCGGCATCATGGCGCAGGCTCTGCAACACGAAACCGATCACCTCGATGGCTTTTTATACATCGATCGCCTCGACAAAATCAACCGCAAGGCAGCGATGAAGGAAATTCGGGAGTCGACCTGGTTTTAGCCCCGCACCAACAGGTTGACCGAGCGAGTCTCGAGCGCCGGTGAAATGGGTGCGCGGACGGAGCCCAGCGGCCACGTTACTCGCGCAGCGAGATGCCCTCGGTCACCGGCGCCCCTGAATACATGGCGTCGATCTCACCGGCGAAATCACGCAGAATAATGTTGCGCTTGATGCTCATTTTCGGCGTCAGATGTCCGCTGTCCTCGGTGAGCTCAAGAGCGAGCACCGTGAATTTGCGAATCGACTCCGCCCGCGAAACCCCCTCGTTGGCATGGTCGACCGCGCGCTGGACTTCGGCAAGCACGGCTGTGTTGACGCATGCCTGCGCGAGCGACATACCGGCATCCTCATGGTTGTTGTTGAGCCAGACCGGCAGCATGTCGGGGTCGAGGGTGATGAGCGCGCCGATGAACGGCTTCTGGTCGCCCACAACGATGACCTGGCTGATGAGCGGATTCGCGCGAATGGGGTCTTCCAGGGCGGCCGGTGCCACGTTCTTGCCACCGGCTGTGACGATGATCTCTTTTTTACGCCCGGTGATGGTGAGATAGCCGTCGGAATCGAAGTCGCCGATGTCGCCGGTCTTCAACCAGCCGTCGTGGAAGGTGTCTGCGGTGGCCTGTGGGTTATTCCAGTACTCCTTGAAAACGTTGACGCCCTTGATCTCGATCTCGCCGTCGTCCATGACGCGCACCGAGACGCCGGGCAGTGGGGGGCCGACGGTGCCGATCTTGGCCCGTGTAGCCAGGCCCACATTGGCGGGGGCAGTTGTTTCGGTCAGGCCGTAGCCCTCCAGAATAACAATGCCCAGGCTTTTGAAGAAGTGACCGAGGTGCGCGCCGAGCGGGGCGGAACCGGAGACCGCCCAGACGACTTTGCCGCCCATGGCGGCACGTAGTTTGCTGTAGACCAGCTTGTCAAACAGCGCGAATTTGATCTTCATCCCGAGCGGAATCGACGTTCCCGCCTGCACTAACTGGGAATGCCCGACCGCCACCTGCGCGGCAGCATCGAATATTTTGCCCTTGCCGCCGGCGATGGCCTTCTGCTGAGCCGAGTTGTAGACCTTTTCAAAGACCCGAGGTACCGCGAGCAGAAAGGTGGGTTGAAAGCTGCCCAGTGCGGCCAGGAGCGTCTTGGTGTCACCCTGGTGGCCGACCCGCACCCCCGCGTGCACGCACAGGATCGAGATGAATCGCGCGAACACATGGGCGGTGGTGATGAATAAGAGGGTCGAGGCGCCCTCGGGGTGAACCAGTACCTCCTTGAGCGCGACCGCAGCATTGCGGCTGGTCTCAAGAAAGTTCGCGTGAGTGAGTACGCAGCCCTTGGGCTTGCCGGTCGAACCGGAGGTGTAGATGAGGGTAGCCACATCATCGCCTACGGCGAGATTGCGGCGACGTTCGATTTCCGCATCCGTCACAACGACGCCCCCGGCGACGAGCTTGTCGAGGTCGCCCAGGTCGATCTGCCAGGCGGAGCGGATGTCGGGCAGCTCCGGATGCACTTCATCGAAGCGGGCGAAGTGATCTGCGGTTTCGACGATGACCGCCATGGCGCCGGAGTCGCTCAGGTTCCACTGCACCTGTTTGGGTGAACTGGTCTCGTAGACGGGCACCAGAATTGCTCCGGCGAACCAGACCGCGAAGTCGATCAGGGTCCACTCGTAGCGGGTCTTGCAGATGAGCCCGATCTTGTCCCCGGGCTCAATGCCGGCGGCAACGAACCCCTTGGCCAGCGCCACGACCTGCGCATGAAACTCCCGAGTGGTGACGGGGTGCCATTGACCGCCCCGTGGCAGCGAAAACAGTGCCAGATCGGGAGTCGCGGTGAGACGATCCATCAGAAGATCGGTGATGTTGGCGCCAGGATCGGCGGGAACGACGGCGGGCATATCAAACTGTTTCACGGCAACTCCTTTGGTACCGGCTGAACGAGTCCACTGCGCAGTCGCGAGAGAATCCTTCGGTGAGCGGGTGTTTCGTCCAGCGGCAAACTGGTTGAGTACACTCTAGACGGTGTCCTGCGTGGCGGTCCGGCACACGGACGCAGCTCTTCTCAGGCCGAGAAAGAAAGGTGGCCCGTGCACGCCATAGGTATCGATATCGGGGGCACCAAAATTGCCGGAGCGCTGGTCGACGAGGCGGGCACCATCATCCGGTCTGACCGGCAGCCGACCACACCGGGCAACCCGGATGAGATCGAAGATGCCGTCGTGGCGATGGTGCTGTCGCTGTCCGAGGGTGAAGACGTTGTTGCTGCCGGGGTCGCTGCCGCCGGTTTCATCGACTCCGCCCAGTCGACCGTGTACTACGCACCGAATATCAGCTGGCGCAATGAGCCGTTCCGCGACAAGCTCGAGGCTCGACTCGACCTGCCCATCATTATCGAAAACGATGCCAACGCGGCCGGCTGGGCGGAGTTTCGCTTCGGTGCCGGTCGCGCGTACACCGACATGGTCACTCTGACCGTCGGTACAGGTGTGGGCGGCGCGATCGTGACCGGCAACGCCTTGTTCCGCGGCGGCTTCGGCGCAGGCGCTGAACTGGGTCACCTCCGGGTCGTTCCGGACGGGCTTCCCTGCGGCTGCGGAGCCCATGGCTGCCTGGAGCAGTACGGCTCAGGTCGGGCGCTGCTGCGTATCGCCAACGAATTCGCCGATGCCGGCGGTATCGGTCTGGGCCTGGCCGGTGCCCGGGAGCGACGCGGCAAACTCACCGGCAAAGAGGTGGGGCGGCTGATTGAGAACGGCGACGGCGGCGCTCTCGCGGCCCTGCGTCAGTTGGGCGGTGCCCTCGGGCAAGCCTGCGCCAGCCTGGGCGCCGTGCTCGATCCGCAGGTGTTCGTGTTCGGCGGGGGAGTAGCCGCGGCCGGCGACCTCTTGCTTGAGCCGATTCGCGCGGCCTACCTCGAATATCTTCCCGCCCGCGGCTACCATCCGGAAGCGGAGTTCGCCATTGCGCAACTCGTCAATGACGCCGGTGTGGTCGGCGCGGCCGACCTCGCCCGAATACACGCGGTGCGCTGAACGGATGCCGTGAGCGGGGCCGGGCGCGGCATCCACTTTGCTGTGGCAGGCGGACTAAGCTTTCGAGGTCGGATGAAGGAGTGCGAATGTTCTATTGGGTCATGAAGAACATCATCATCGGCCCATTGTTGCTCTCGCTGTTTCGCCCGTGGATCATCGGCCTGGAAAACATTCCACGGACCGGCCCGGTGATTTTAGCCAGCAACCATCTGTCGTTCATCGACTCGGTGTTTCTGCCGCTCGTCGTGCCGCGCCGGGTCGCGTTTCTCGCCAAGAGCGACTATTTCACCGGCACGGGTCTCAAGGGCTGGGCCACACGGCAGTTTCTCACCGCGGCGGGGCAGCTCCCCATCGATCGCTCCGGCGGTAAGGCCTCGGAGGATTCGCTGAACACCGGCCTGCGAGTGCTCGGCGAGGGCCGCATTCTCGGTATCTATCCCGAGGGCACCCGCAGCCCCGACGCTCGCCTCTATCGCGGACGTACCGGTGTGGCCCGCATGGTGTTGGAATCGGGCGTGACGGTCATTCCGGTGGCCATGATCGATACCGAGAAGGCGATGCCGACCGGCACGCGTGTTCCCCGGGTGCGTCGCATCGGCATCGTGATCGGCAAACCGCTCGACTTCACCCGGTTCGCGGGCATGGCGGGGGACCGGTTCGTACTGCGCAGCGTCACCGACGAGCTCATGTATGAGTTGCAGCGACTGAGCACGCAGGAGTATGTCGACGTCTACGCTTCCTCGGTCAAGGAGAAGCGGGCCAGCCTTTCGCGATAAGCTGCCTGAAGTGCTGTCCGCGCTTGTGGCGGTGCAGCACCTCATCCATTTCGGGTCGGTACACGTTATACGGCCCAGCAGAGAAAACAGGAACTATCCCGTGGTAGACCCCACCGAGCCCATCGTTGCCGCAGAAGCCTCTGTCATCACTGGACTCGACCACTGGCGCACGCTGCCGATCAAGCAGCAGCCGACCTGGCCCGACGCGGCCAAGGTGGCGGCGGCATCCGCCGAGCTGGCGACCCAACCGCCGCTGGTTTTCGCCGGCGAGGTCGACATCCTGCGCGACCGGCTCGCTCAGGCCGCCGGTGGGCAGGGTTTTCTGCTGCAGGGCGGCGACTGCGCCGAGACCTTCACCGGCGCCACGGCCGATCAGATTCGCAATCGGGTGAAAACCGTGCTGCAGATGGCCGTTGTGCTCACCTATGGTGCCTCGATGCCGGTGATCAAGATGGGGCGCATGGCCGGACAGTTTGCCAAGCCTCGCTCGAGCGACTTTGAAACCCGCGGCGACGTGACGCTTCCGGCGTACCGCGGCGACATCGTCAACGGGTACCCGTTCACGCCTGAGTCGCGCGAGGCCGACCCCGACCGGTTGGTCAAGGCGTACCACACGTCGGCGTCGACCCTCAATCTCATTCGCGCGTTCACGCAGGGCGGCTTTGCTGACCTGCGCCAGGTGCACAGCTGGAATCAGGGTTTTGCCGCGAACCCAGCCAACCAGCAGTACGAAAAAGTTGCCAAGGAGATCGACCGCGCGATCAAGTTCATGATCGCCTGTGGCGCTGATTTCGAGGCCATGCGTCGCACCGAGTTCTACACCAGCCACGAAGGCCTGCTGATGGACTACGAGCGGCCGATGACCCGCATCGACTCGCGCACCGGAACGCCGTACAACACCTCGGCCCACTTCATCTGGATCGGCGAGCGTACCCGCGACCTCGACGGCGCACACGTGGACTTTTTGTCGCGCGTTCGCAACCCGATCGGCGTCAAGCTCGGCCCGACCACCTCGACGGACGACATGTTGCGACTCGTTGACAAGCTCGACCCGAACCGCGAACCCGGCCGCCTGACCTTCATCACCCGCATGGGCGCCGGCAAGGTGCGCGACGCCCTGCCGCCGCTGCTCGAGGCCATCAAGGCCAGCGAAGCGACGCCGCTCTGGGTCAGCGACCCGATGCACGGCAATGGCGTCACCACGCCCACCGGTTACAAGACGCGTCGTTTCGACGACGTCGTCGACGAGGTCAAGGGCTTCTTCGAGGCGCACCGTGCCGTTGGAACTCACCCCGGTGGAATCCATGTCGAGCTCACCGGCGACGACGTCACCGAGTGCCTCGGTGGTTCCGAGCACATCGACGAGGCAGCCCTGGCGACCCGGTACGAGTCGCTCTGCGACCCGCGCCTCAACCACATGCAGTCCCTCGAGCTCGCCTTCCTGGTGGCCGAGGAGCTCGCCGCCCGCTAGCCCCTTCATGGACGGGGCCCGGGCCCCGTCCACGGGCCCAGTTTATAAACTGGGCCCCGGGTCGCAAGGTGGGCCCGGGATCAGCCGAGCGGGATCAGCCGAGCGGGATCAGCCGAACGGGTTCGTCGGCTTGAGCGCTATCGTGCTGCCCTTCGGCAATGACGTACCGGCTGCTGGATCCGTCGATGCTACTTGAATGAGCGAGGAGTAGATCGGTGCATCCGCGCCCGGGTTGTAGGTGAGTTTGAAGCCGAGCGCGGTCAGGGCGTTCTTGCCGTCGGTCCAGGACATGCCGATGACATTGGGCACTGTAACCGGCTCTGGACCGCGGGAGATGACCAGGGTGAGGGTGGCGCCGGCGCGAATGGTGCCATCGGGCACCTGCGCTGCGATGACGTCGCCCTCCGCGATCGTGTCGCTGTACGTCTGTTCACCCGAGACCACGAGCAGGTTCTTGCCGACCAGAATGTCGGTGGCCTCGGCCACGGTCTTGCCGTCGACGTTGGGAATGGAGCCCAGCGACACGACGAGGTTCACGGTCAGGCCTTCGAAGTATTCGCCGCCGGCCGATAGGTCGGCGCCATCCGATTCCTTGCTCGCCGAAATGAGCGATCCCTCGGCCACATCATTGCTGAAGACCGGATCGACACTGCCCACCACGGCTTTCAGATCGGTGATAGCAGCGGATGCCGCGTCCTGCGTCAAACCGGCCATGGTGGGCAGCGTGATGGGCTGCAGGCCCTGGGAGACGATGATCGTGACCGTGCTGTCTTGCGGAACCCGGCTGCCGGTATCCGGATCGGTGCCGATGACGAGCCCCTCGGCGATCGTGGCGCTGAATGCGCCGCCGAGCTTGGGGATCAGACCGAGTTCGGTCAACTTTGTCGACGCGGCGTCGGGGGAGGCCGCCGCGAAGTTCGGGACGGACACGTCTGACCCGGGGCCCGAGCCGAAATACCAACCGGTACCGCCGAGGGCAGCGGCGAGGAGAATAACGAGGGCGAAAAGCCAGAACCCGCGGCGCTTGCGCTTGTATGCCTTCTGGGTCAGCAGGTCGCCGCTGTCGGGCGGGCCGACCGGACCGGTGCCGACCGGGTGAATACCGAGCAAGGTCGCGGCGGGAGGTCTGGTGGAAGCGAGCTTGGCGCCGAGAACCTGCGTTTCGGCATCCGCGACCGTGTTCGCGCCGGTGCGCAGGTTGGCGGGCAGCACCATCGTCGATTGCAACGCCAATTCCTGGGTACCGTCGCGCACCAGCGCGCTCACGTCATGCAGTTGATCGAGCATGACTCTGGCGTCTCGGGGACGATCTTCTGGGTCGCGCGCAGTAGCCCACAGCACGAGTTCGTCGAGTTCGCGGGGAACGGAGGCGACCTTGCTGCTCGGCATCGGCACGGTGTCGTTGGCGTGCTGGTACGCAATCTGCATCGGTGCCTCGCCCACATAGGGTTGCTCACCGGTGAGCATTTCGAAGGTCATGATGCCGAGGGCATAGATATCGCTGCGTGCATCCGCGATACCGCGGGTGACGAGCTCGGGAGACAGATAGGCGATGGTTCCAAGCAGGGCCTGGCCGGTCGCGGTGTTGTTGTTGACCGCGCGCGCCAGGCCGAAATCACTGATCTTGATGCGGCCGTCATCGGCGAGCAGCACGTTCTCGGGCTTGACATCGCGGTGCACGATGCCCGCCTTGTGGGCGGCGGCCAGCCCGCTGAGCACGGCTTCGAGAATATCGAGCGTCTGCTCGGGGGTGAGGCGACCGTAATCTTTCAGCAGGTCCCGAAGGGTGATTCCGGGAAGATACTCCATCACGAGATAGGCCATGTCCGCGTCCTGACCCTGGTCGAAGACGTTCACGACGTTGGGGTGGGCGAGGCGGGCGGCCGACCTGGCCTCCTGAATGAAGCGGACCTTGAACGCGCTGTCGTCGGCGAGATGGCCGTGCATGATCTTGATCGCGACCCGACGTTCGAGGCGCAGATCGGTGGCCAGGTAGACCGTAGCCATGCCGCCGCGCGCGATACGCGAGCGCACTTGATACCGACCGTCAATAAGACGGCCTATCATCGGGTCGGTCGCAGGAACGCTCACTCCTAGATTCTACGGAAATCGGCGGCGGCTAAGACGCGCGGCGCGCAGAAGGGCGCCGGCCAAGTCGGGGGCCACCGGGTCAACTGCCAACCTAGCCGATGTGGGACAGCCATGCCTGCGCTGACGTTTCCCACTTGGCGTAAAAGTCCGGGTAGGCCGATATTTGCACGGCTTGGGCAGCCTGAGTCACAGTCATCGACTCCCAACCTGCGATATCGAGCAGACCGCGGGTCACGTCCGGGTTCGGGTTGCTGGCGCCGCCGAAAAAGGCGAGGCTGGCCCGCACGGGATCCATCACCTGCTCCGGAGTGCCCCAGCCGGCACTTGGGCGCTGTTGGAACAGGCCGAGGGAATCCCGATCGCCGTAGTCCACATTCCGCAGCCCGGATTCCTGGGCGGCCGCGGCCAGCGCGACGACGAGACCGGCATCGCTCACACCGGCTCCCCGTCCAACCGCCACGATCGTCTGGGCGTTCTGCCGCATTTCCTCTGACATCGGAGTCACCAGACCCGCCGTCGCCACGGGAATCAGTGCAGCCGCTGAAACGGATGCCGGTGCCGGAGTGACCGGCAGAGTCAAGACCTGGCCCGGATAAATGATGCTCGACCAGCCCAGGCTATTAGCGTCGAGCACCGCCTGCACGCTCACCCCGGCCGCGTCAGCCACTGCGGTGATGGTTTCGCCCATGGCGATGGTATGAGTGGCTACTGCGGCGATCTCGGTGACCGGCACGACATACGCCGCCGACTCCAGCGCTACAAACGCCGCGAGCAGGATGACCTGTCCGGGGAAGATGACGCTGCGTTCGTTCAATCCGTTGGCACTGAGAATGTCCGCGGTCTTCAGCGAGTGGGCGGCAGCGATGCCGCTGATGGTGTCGCCGCTCTGCACCGAGTACGAAGCGGATGCTGCCGGCGCGGCCACGATGGTGGCTGGCGAAGGCGTTGCTGGGGTCAGGGATAAAACCTGCCCCGGAAAGATCAGGGCCTGGGAATCGAGACCGTTCAGTGCCAGCACGACCGCCGTCGACAGGCCGAACCGGGCGGCGATGCCACTCACGGTGTCGCCATCCACGACCGAGTACCGGGCAGGGGCAACCTGGATGGCGGCGGCCACCGCGGCCACCATCCCTACCGGGCTGGTCTCGGCGAGCTTGGACTTGAGCGGCTTCTTCGCCAAGGCCTGTGCGTGGGCTGGAGCGGCCAGGTTGAGGCTGATCGCGAGGGTGCTGACCAGCACGATTGGCACGGTCAGCGCTGCCGAGAGGGAACGCAGGTCACTGGGCTTCTTTGCACGCCGCTTCACCGCGGCGTCGATACCGACGAAGCTGCGACCGGAGACGGCGACGCTGCCTGCGTCGTCAACGGTCGCATTTCGAGCGGCGGATGCCGCGGCATCCGCCGTATTCGTGTTCACCTTGGTCGACATGGTGCTCCGTTCATTGTGCGCACGCGCGTGATCCAGACAGCAAGTACAGCATTGGGTCGAATGCAGCATTCCCCACAGCGAGGTTTTCACAATTATGAGAGGGAGTCAATTGATCAGGCGACCGGAGATGGCGGTTCACGACTGAATAGTGCCGCGAAGTTTTGCCGCGGCCCCAAATCATGGGAAGCTACACGAGTGAGTGATGTGCCTTCAGAGCCCGAGTGGCTTACTATTCCTGCCCTAGTCAACCTGCTCGGAATGAGCCAGAGCCGCGTGCGGCACCTGATCGACGACAAATACCTCCTGGCTATCCGGCGCGACAACGTCGTGTCGGTTCCGTCCTTGTTCCTGCGAGATGGCGCTCCCGTACCCGAACTTCGCGGCACGCTGTTCGTTCTGGCCGACGACGGATTCACGGACATGCAGGCCATGACTTGGTTACTCGAGGTCGATGACAGCCTGGGGGTGCCGCCGATCGAAGCCCTCCGGGCCGGCCGCAAGGCCGAAGTGCGTCGGGTCGCCCAAGCCCTGGCTTAGACAGGGGTTCGACTCAACGGGCCGGCGTACTGCCGATCAAAAAGCTCGGCGTGTCACCCGATCGGTCAGTTCCAGCAACTTCTGCCGGGCACGGGCGCCGATGGGTGCGCTGTGCAGAGCAGCCAGGGCCTCGGTTACCTGGGATTCGATGAGCGCCTCGACCCGGTCGACCGCGCCACTGGCTGTGATGAGCTGCTGCAGGGAACGAATCTGTGTGGCATCGAGCGTTGGGTCACCGAGCTGGGAATCGAGCGATGCTCGGTCGGTGGTAGTCAGGCGTTCCCGTGCCAGTGCGATCAACACCGTGCGCTTACCCTCTGTCAGGTCGTCGCCGCTTGGCTTGCCGGTCACGGCGGCGTCGCCGAACACACCGAGCAGGTCGTCGCGCAGCTGGTACGCCATGCCCAGCGGAAGGCCGAATGCACGCAGCGAGTTCAACTGGGCGGTCGAGGCGCCCGCTAGCGCTGCACCGATCACGAGCGGGGCTTGAACGCTGTACTTCGCCGACTTGTAGACGATCACACGCAGGGCTCGATCGAGGAGTTCCGCCTCCGGCTGGGCCAGCCAGGCGCGTTCCTCGAGAATGTCGAGGTATTGGCCGGCCGTGACCTCGGTGCGCATGAAGTTGAATTCGAGCCTGGCACGCCGGGCGGAGGCCCGATCGGCGAGCTCCTCGAGCCCCTCGTCGAGCAGCTCATCGCTCCAGCCCAGCAGTAGGTCGCCGAGCAGAATGGCCGACGCCCGGCCATACGAGGCGGGGTCACCGGCCCAGCCCTCACGTTCGTGCAAGCGTTCGAATAATTTGTGGGCGCTCAGCGCACCTCGACGGGTATCGGAATTGTCGATGATGTCGTCATGCACGAGCGCCGCCGCGTGAAAAATTTCGAGGGCGCTGGCGGCTGACACGATTGCGCCCAACCCGGCCGGGGCTGTCAAGCCCGCTGTTGGCCTGACCTGTTCCGGGCCGGAATCAGGCGGTAAAACGCTCTGCGCTCCCCAATAACAAAACTGCGCTCGGAACCGTTTTCCACCGCTGAGAAACTGCCGTGAGTAGTCAACGAGTGCAGTCAAATCGGAGCTGATCAGAGTCACAATTGGTTCGCGGGACATGAGGTACGCGTCGATGCGAGATTGAACCAAGTCGACCAGGCGTTTGCTTTCAGGCACACGTGTAGCCTAGCCATCCCGGCGGGGCTAGAATTAGGCTAGTCGAGCTTGCCCGGTGCGAATTTGTCAAATCACCCGCTCGATCCCGTAACTGGAGGGAATGAGATGCCGCTTTCGGAACAGGAGCAGCGACTCCTTGAAGAGATGGAGCGCAGCCTTTATCACAACGATGCCGACTTTGTCGCCAGCGTCGGAGTGTCTAGGCTTCGCCCGAACTATCGTTCTATCGCGCTCGGTGTGCTGCTCGCCGTAGCCGGCATCGTCGCCCTCATCGCCGGCGTCGCCATTGCGCAGCTGTGGCTGGGCATCCTTGGCTTCGTCATCATGTTCGGCGGCGTTCTCATCGCTGTGACTCCCGGCCGGGCCATTCGTTCGGTGCCCGGACCGTCGTCACCCGGTCGTCGCCCGGCCCAAGCCAAGTCCAACCAGGGCTTCATGGATCGGTTGAATGATCGTTGGGACCGACGGCAAGACGGGCAGTAATCTCAACCGACTCCAACCCTCCACCGCGTTTCGACAGTTCAAGAACTCGCAGTTCGAAAGGGCCGATCATCTGATCGGCCCTTTTTTTGTGCCCAAAAACGCGCTGTCAGCATGCATTTCTAACAAAACCGCTCCATTTTCCTCCACCTCTAATCCGCAATGATTTGCGGTGTGTATGGCGCTTTTTTGAGAAAAAACCCTAAAAAAACTTAGGTTGGTGGTTGAAGGTGGAGTAAAGTGGAGCCACACCTGAATCTGGCCGGAAGAAAGGGGTGCGCGTGTTCCTTGGCACCTACGCCCCCCGGCTCGACGAAAAAGGTCGCATCATTCTTCCCGCGAAGTTTCGGGATGAGCTCTCCACCGGTGTGGTGATGACGCGGGGACAGGAACACTGCATCTACGTGTTCAGCACCCGCGAATTCGAAACGCTGCACGACAAAATCCGCCAGGCACCCGTCACGAGCAAGCAAGCTCGGGACTACCTCCGGGTATTTTTGTCGGGCGCGAGCTCGGAAACACCGGATAAACAAAACCGCGTCACCATCCCCGGCAACCTCCGCAGTTATGCGGGGCTCGACCGGGAATTGACCGTCATCGGTGCTGGCAGCCGAGTCGAGATTTGGGACAGCGAAGCGTGGGCCACGTACCTCGCCGAGCAGGAAACCTCGTACGCCAACACGACGGAGGAGGTGATTCCGGGACTTTTCTAGCCCCTGGCGCCTGACTCCCCGCCGTTTTTGCCCTGACACACTTCCCCCGTGCCAGGTCGAAATGGAGGGGAATCAGGCCTCACGGACTGGCCCGGTATTATGACCAGCAACGAAATTCACACCCCGGTACTGCTCGAACGCTGTATCGCACTGCTCGCCCCGGCGCTCACAAAACCCGGCGCCGTTCTCGTCGACGCGACACTGGGAATGGGGGGGCACGCCGAGGCGATCCTGGCGCGTTTCCCTGAACTGACCCTGGTTGGACTAGACCGCGACACGGAGGCCCTCGCTATCGCCGAGGAACGCCTCAAGGCCTTCGCGGGTCGGGTGCATCTGGTGCACACCGTCTATGACGGCATCGGCGAAGCCCTCGATGGCCTCGGCATCAGCGAGGTTGCAGGCGTGCTCTTCGACCTTGGTGTATCCAGTTTGCAGCTCGATCGCGTCGAACGTGGTTTTTCCTATTCAAAAGATGCGCCGCTCGACATGCGCATGGACGGCACCGCTGGCCTGACCGCTGAGAGCATCCTCGCCGACTACAGCGAACGCGACCTCAAACGGATCTTTCAGGATTACGGCGAAGAGAAACTGTCCGCCCGCTACGCCAAGGCCATCGTCGAAGCCCGCGAAACGACTCCATTCGTTCGGTCAGCACAACTGGTCGACGTCATCACCAAAGCCACCCCGGTCGCCGTCCAGCGCCTCGGTCACCCCGCCAAGCGCGTGTTCCAAGCGCTGCGCATCGAGGTCAACTCGGAACTGGCTGTATTGGAACGGGCCATTCCGGCCGCGCTCGACCGCGTGCAAGTCGACGGCCGCATCGTTGTCATGGCCTACCAATCTCTCGAGGACCGCATTGTCAAGCGCGCCTTCGCTGCGGCATCCGGCTCGACAGCGCCCGCCGGCCTTCCCGTGGAACTGCCCGAACACAAACCATTGTTTTCCCTTCTGCTGCGTGGCGCTGAACTGGCCTCCGATGAAGAAAAAGCATTCAACCCTCGCGCGACGCCGGTTCGACTGCGCGCCGCTGTTCGATTGAGAAGGGCCGCCGTATGAGCGACAACCTGGCACGCGTGTCATTTTCCATCGAACGCGAACCCGACGAGGTGCCGGCACGGCGTGGGTTCCGTCTGGTCTCAACGGCTCCGAAGCGCCGCACACGCCCGCGCATCTTCTACGCTCTCACCGCGGTGGCCGGTATGGCAGCCATCATCGTCGCCCAGCTGTTGCTCAGCGTCGGCATCTCCCAGGGTGCCTATGAAATCTCCAGCCTGCAGTCGAGCCGGTCCGAGCTCGGCCGCACGGCCGCCAGTGTGAGCGAGGACCTCGTACGGGTATCCTCCCCGCAGAGCCTCGCCGCCAATGCCGAGGGCCTGGGTATGGTCGGCAATTCCAACCCCGTCTACCTCCGCCTGTCCGACGGCGCCGTTTTGGGCGCTCCAGCCTCAGCGTCGGGCTCGCAGGCCGGAGCAGCCAGTCTCGTTCCGAACGCTCTGTTGGCCGGGAGCACCCCGCTCTCGGCGCTTCCGGACGCAGCGACGGGGACTGGCGGAACCGTTGCGATCACGAGCGCACCGGTAGTTCCGGCGGGACTCGCGGCGCCCACTACCCGATAGTTTCCCCGAGTCGACAATGATGGGTACATGAGCGTGCGCAACAGCAGTGCCCGACAGACCGGAACCCGAACCAACCCGGCCAATTCCCGGTCCAGCCGTCTCCGCACTTTTTTCACCATCGTCGTGCTGTTTGCCGTGATCGGTGTGTTCCTGGTGCGGCTCGTTGATATCCAGGTGGTGCAGGCTGATTCGCTCACCGCCGACTCCGTGGGAAACCGCTCGGTGGGCCAGGTCGTCTATGGCTCCCGGGGTGAGATCGTCGACGCCAACGGCGTCGTGCTGGCGGCAACGGTCATGCGCTACAACATCACCATGTCCCCGGCGAACGCAACGCCTTTCAAACGCACCGTCGACGGCAAGAAGGTCGTAGTCTCGGTGGCTGAGGCCGCCGCCGAAATCGGCGCGGCAACCGGTCAAACCGGTGACGCCATCCTGCTGACCATTGGGGCCGCCCTCGAAGCTAACGCCAAGGCGAATTTCGCCTATATCGCTCAGAAAGTCGATGTCGACGTGCTGCGCGCCGTGCAGAAATTGCACATTCCCTGGACCTATTCGGAGAACAGCCCAAGCCGCGTGTATCCGAACGGGGCCGTCGCTGGCAACATGCTCGGTTACCTGTCGGGGGAGGGCGTGCCGCAGGCCGGCCTCGAATCCGGACAGGACACCTGTCTGGCCTCGACCAACGGCTCAGAAACCTACGAGAAGGGTGCCGACGGCGTGCGCATCCCCGGCAGCAGCGTCACGAGTACCAAGGCCGTCGATGGCGGCGACGTCATCACCACCATCGACTCCGACCTGCAATGGTTCGTGCAGCAGACCCTCGCCGCGCGGGCGCAGGAGACCGGGGCAGCGTGGGCGACCGCGGTCGTGCAGGACGCCAGGACCGGCAAGCTCCTTGCCGTGGCCGACTATCCCTCGGTTGACCCGAACAACGTCGGCGGCACCAAGAACCCGGAAGATCGCGGCTCCCGCGCCTTCACCCAGTCCTTCGAACCGGGCTCGACCTTCAAGGCGCTCACCATGGCATCCGTTCTCGACGCCGGAGCGGCCACCCTCACGACCGGGATCGTCGCGCCGTACCGATACCTACCGGCCAACGGTGCCAACATCAACGACAGCCACGCGCACCCGGATCAAAACATGACCCTCACCGGCGTGCTGATTGACTCAAGCAACACCGGCATGGCCAAGTTCGGTGAGAAACTCACCGATCAGCAACGGTATGACTATATGAAAGCGTTCGGCGTCGGCACGCCCACCGAGACCGGGTTTCCCCGAGAAGATGGCGGCATCCTGCATCCGGTCGATGAGTGGGACAACCAGACCAGCTATGCAACGATGTTCGGGCAGGGCCTCACGACGACCGCGCTGCAGGTCGCGAGCATCTATCAGACCATCGCCAATGACGGCGTGCGTATGCCGGTGCAGCTGGTCGAGGGCTGTCGGCAGGCCGACGGCACCATGGCCAACGTGCCAGACCAGGTCGGAACGCGGGTGCTGTCGGAGAAGGCAGCCCACGACGCCAGCGACGTGCTCGAAATGGTCTACCAGAAAAGTTGGGTGCAGAGTAAATGGAACATTCCCGGCTATCGGGTCGCCGCCAAGACCGGAACCGCGCAGATGCCGGACGGCCAGGGTGGGTACTCCAACGGGTATCTGGTATCGGTGTCGGGCTACGCACCGGCCGACGATCCGCAGTATGTCGTCTCGGTCAGCATCGCCGATCCTGTTAAACTGAACACATCTGCCGCACCGGCTCCGGTCTTTCAGGAGATCATGAGTCAGGTGTTGAAAAAGTACCGGGCGGTTCCCTCAGGCGCGACTGCGCCTGACCTCCCTTCCACCTGGTAAGAAAGCGAGCCCTGCGTGTCTGAATTGGCGCCGTCGGCTCTCCGTCCCGAGCATCCCGTTCCGCGGTCGTTGTCGGGATTGGTTGCCGAATTTGATCTAGAACTGCGTGGAGACATCGACGGTCTCGAAGTCACCGGAGTGAGCTTGAGCTCGAGCTCGGTGCAACCAGGCGACCTCTATGTCGGCGTTCCCGGCGCGCACCTGCACGGCGCGACCTTCGCTGCTGCGGCCGCCGAGGCCGGGGCGGTGGCCATTTTGACCGACGAAGCCGGCGGGGTGCTCGCTGCGGCCAGCGGTTTGCCGGTTTTGGTCACGCCGGATGCCCGCGCCGCGCTGGGCGCCGTCGCGGCCTGGATTTATCGCACCGATGACAATCCGGCGACCCTGTTCGCGGTCACCGGCACCAACGGCAAGACCAGCGTCGTCTACCTGTTGTTCGGCATTCTGAACCAACTCGGCGTCGTCTCCGGGCTCACCTCGACTGCCGAACGCCGCATCGGCGATCTAGCCGTGACGAGTTCACTGACCACGCCCGAGGCCAGCGAACTGCACGCCTTGTTGGCTCGGATGAACGAGGCCGAGGTACGCGCCGTCGGCATCGAGGTATCGGCGCAAGCCCTCAGTCGCTACCGGGTCGACGGCCTCGTCTTCGATATCGCTGCGTTCACCAATCTCAGCCACGACCACCTCGACGACTACCCGGCGATGGATGACTACTTCCAGGCGAAGCTGGAGTTGTTCCAGCCCGACCGGTCGCACCGAGGTGTCGTCACCGTCGACACCGAGTGGGGGCGGCGCCTCGCCGACGAATGCCGCATCCCGGTGACGACCATCAGCAACCTGGCCCACGTCGATGCCGACTGGCATATGAGCGTTGTGGGGGAGTCTGCCACGCACACCGACTTCGTGCTCGAGGGCCGGGGC
The DNA here is from genome assembly GCF_002929505.1 of Cryobacterium sp. Y57. Taxonomy (GTDB): domain Bacteria; phylum Actinomycetota; class Actinomycetes; order Actinomycetales; family Microbacteriaceae; genus Cryobacterium. The sequence goes on along the minus strand of NZ_PJJL01000071.1, from coordinate 138,035 downwards.
GGCCGTCGCCTGCATACCCGGGTACCGTTGCTCGGCTGGTACATGGCCGCCAACGCCGCGCTGGCCATTGTCATGCTCGTGGAAAGCGGATTCGACCTCGGCGCCATCCAGCACACACTGAACCGCGACGGTGGCATTGTCGCGTTCATCCCCGGCCGCGCGGAGCGCATCTCCGGTGATCGCGGGCCGCTGGTCTACATCGATTATGGGCACAGCCCCGATGCCTTCCTCAATACGCTCGCGGCCCTGCGTAAATTCACGCCGGGTAAGCTCATTATGCTGTTCGGCGCCGACGGCGACCGCGACACCACCAAACGCGCCGATATGGGCCGGATCGCCGCCGAGGGCAGCGATATCGTGGTGGTGACCGACTTTCATCCGCGGTTTGAAGATGCCGCCAGCATCCGTGCTGTTTTACTGAAAGCGGCGCGCGCAGCCGTGCCAGACGGCGAGTTCTATGAGGTGGCCAACCCCCGTGCGGCATTTCGCACGGCGTTGTCACTCGCACACGAAGGAGACACCATTCTGTACGCCGGCCCAGGCCACGAGGACTACCACGAGGTACAAGGCGTGAAACTGCCGTATTCGGCCAGGGATGACTCCCGCCAGGCGCTGCGCGACGCGGGGTGGTTGTAAATGATCGCCCTCTCCCTGGCCGAGATCAGCCAGGTCGTCGATGGTGCGCTGCACCTCGCCGGCGCGTCCGCGCAAGCGGATCGGGTACACGGATCGGTGCAGACCGATTCTCGCCTGGTCGAACCCGGCTCCATCTTCATCGCCAAGCCCGGGGCGGTCACCGATGGGCACCTGTTCGCGCCTGCCGCCGCAGCCTCGGGGGCCGCGCTTCTCATCGTGGAACGACTGCTCGACCTGCCGGTCACTCAGATCGTCGTGGCCGACGCCGTTGCAGCGCTCGGCGCCCTGGCCTCCTTCGTTGTCGCCAGGGTGCGTTCCGCCGGGACTCTCAAGGTCGTTGCCGTCACCGGTTCCAATGGCAAAACCACGACCAAGAACCTGCTGCGCAGCATGTTCGAGCGGGTCGGCCCCACCGTCGCCGCGCGCGGCTCTTTCAACAACCAGGTCGGGGCGCCGATGACGATGCTCGAGGTCACCGACGATACCCGTTTTCTGGTGATCGAGATGGGCGCCAGTAGCGAGGGCGCCATCGCGAACCTCGTGCGCCTGGTCCGACCCGACGTGGGCATCGTGCTCACCATCGGCCTCGCCCATGCCGGTGAATTCGGTGATCTTGACGCCACCGTGCGGGCGAAGTCCGCGATGGTCACCGATCTGCTTCCCACGGATGTCGCGGTGCTGAACGCCGACGACCCGCGCGTAGCGCAGATGGCCGCGATCACCCCGGCGCGCATTGTGCGGTTCGGCGAGTATGGCCAGGTCGACGTGCGCGCAAGCGACCTGCACTCCGGTCGCACGGGAACAACGTTCACCCTGCACCTCGCCGACGGGCAGAGCGCCCCGGTCGTGTTCCCGGTGCTCGGTGAGCACCATGTCATGAATGCCCTCGCTGCGGCGGCCGCCGCGGAGGTGCTCGGGGTGTCGCTTGGCGATATCGTCGCCGCACTGCAAGCCACCACACGGGCCGAACGCTGGCGCATGGAGGTGCTCGGCGGTAAAGACAACGTCACGATCATCAATGACGCCTACAACGCGAGCCCCGACTCGATGAGCGCAGCGCTCAAGACGCTTGCTCAGATCGGTACTCCCGGCTGCCGAACCATCGCGGTTCTCGGCGAGATGGCCGAACTCGGCGAACTGGCCGGTGAAGAGCACGATCGCATCGGGCTACTCGCTGTGCGGCTGAACATCTCCCAGATGATAGTGGTGGGCCAGCGAGCCCGCCGTATGCACATCAGCACGATCAACGAGGGTTCGTGGGACGGTGAATCGGTCTATGTCGACACGCCGGACGATGCCTTCGAACTGGTGCGCAGCAGCGTGAATCCGGGGGACACCGTGCTGGTGAAGTCATCCAACTCTGCGGGTCTGCGATTTCTCGGTGATCGACTGGGAGACTTGTTCTCGTGAGAGTACTGCTGTTGTCCGGAGCGTTTTCGCTAGCGTTCACGCTGTTTCTGACGCCGCTGTTCATTCGATTGTTCAAGAAGCTCGGCTGGGGCCAATTCATTCGAGACGACGGCCCCAAGAGTCACCACGCCAAGCGCGGTACCGCCACCATGGGTGGAATCATCATCATTCTGGGTGTGCTGATCAGCTACTTCACGGCCATGCTGATCGAGCAACGACCGTTCACCCCGTCACCGTTGCTCGTCTTGTTCATGATGGTGGGCCTCGGGCTGGTTGGTTTTCTCGACGACTTTTTGAAGACCCGCCACCAGCGCAGCCTGGGGCTCGGTGGTTGGTCCAAGGTTCTCGGGCAGGTCATCGTCGCTGGGGCTTTCGGTGTTCTGTCGCTGCAGTTCGTCGACCGCAACGGCCAGACACCCGCTTCGACGAGTATTTCGTTCATTCGTGACCTACCCCTCGACTTCATGCAACTGGGCACGTTCATCGGCATCGCCGTGTTCCTGCTCTGGATCTGCCTGATCGTGGCCGCGACCTCGAACGGCGTCAACGTCGCTGACGGCCTCGATGGCCTCGCTACGGGGGCATCCACTTTTGCCATTGGGTCTTTTGTGGTGATCGGCTTCTGGCAGTCCAACCAGAGCTGCTTCGGGGGATCGGATGCCGCCGACCAATACAAGTGCTATCTCGGTCCCGATTCCTTTGACCTGGCCATCATCGCGGCGACTATCGTCGGTGGCCTGATCGGTTTTCTCTGGTGGAATACCTCGCCGGCCAAGATCTTTCTGGGCGATACCGGTTCGCTCGCCCTCGGCGGCGCGCTGGCTGCCCTTGCGATTCTCAGCCGTACCGAATTGCTGCTCGTCCTCATCGGCGGCCTGTTCGTGATGGAAGCCGGATCGGTGATCGTGCAACGTGTCTACTTTAAAATCACCCACGGTAAACGCATCTTCCTGATGAGTCCGATCCATCACCACTTCGAGCTCAAGGGTTGGGCCGAAGTCACGGTCGTCGTGCGATTCTGGATCATCGGCGGCCTACTCGTCGCGGCCGGTGTCGGCTCGTTCTACCTCGAGTGGTTGTCGCGCTGATGGACGATGTCAATCTGTTGAGAAACAACCGACTCGACGAACTCACCAGCTGGCACGCTGACTGGAACGGGCTGCGCGTGGCGGTACTCGGACTCGGCATGACCGGCTTTGCCGCCGCCGACACCCTCGCCGAACTCGGCGCGGACGTGCTCGTACTGGCGTCAACCGGGCCCGACGAACGATTCGACCTACTCACGATACTTGGAGTGCCGTTCGTGCAGGCTGACCTGCGGGAGGTGCCTGCGCAGCTGGTGGCACAGATGCCGGAAGTGATCATCGTGTCGCCCGGCTTCCCTCCCGATCACCCGCTGCTCACGTGGGCGGCGGAGAACCAGGTTCCAGTCTGGGGTGACATCGAACTCGCCTGGCGGCTGCGCGACAAGGTCGGCGTTCCCGCCGAGTGGATGCTCGTCACCGGCACCAACGGCAAAACCACCACCGTCCAGCTCACCGCCACCATGCTCGCCGCCCACGGCAGTCGCGTCGCCCCCTGCGGCAACATCGGCGTGCCCGTGCTCGACGCCATTCGCGATCCCGCCGGCTGGGACGTGCTCGTAGTCGAATTGTCGAGCTACCAGCTGCACCACTTGCCGCAGAGCGGTCCGGGCGCCCTGGCGCCTTGGGCAAGCCTTTGCCTCAATGTCGCTGACGACCACCTGGACTGGCATGGTTCGGCCGCCGCATACCGCGCGGCAAAAGCCAAGGTGTACCTGAACACCGCGGTTGCCTGCGTCTACAACACCGCGGATGCCGCCACCCGCGAAATGGTTCAGGAAGCCGACGTGCAAGAGGGTGCCCGGGCGATCGGTTTCGGCCTGGGCGTGCCGGGGCCGAGCGAATTGGGCATCGTCGACGGCATCGTCTGCGACCGGGCGTTCCTTCCGGACCGGTTCGAACGCGCCCTCGAACTGACCACCGTTCCCCACCTCGTCTCGGCCGGTCTCGGCGCCGCGCACGTGATCATGGACGTGCTCGCCGCGAGCGCGCTCGCCCGGTCGTACGGCGTGCTGCCGGCCACTATCCACACGGCACTGGAGACCTTCCATCTCGACGCGCACCGCATCGAGACCGTGGCCATCGGGGACGGCGTGGAATGGGTCGACGATTCCAAGGCGACTAATCCGCACGCCGCCGATGCGTCCCTGGCCGCCTATGAGTCGGTGGTCTGGCTCGTCGGCGGGCTACTTAAGGGGGTCGACATCGATCAGCTCGTGCACAAGCACGTGGGTCGCCTACGCGGCGCGATCATCATCGGCGTCGATCGCCTGGCATTACGCCAGGCATTCGCGCGACACGCCCCCGACCTGACCGTGTTCGAGATCGACCCGGACGACACTGTATCGAACGGGAACGACCAGGTGATGACGGTGGCGGTGCGGCTTGCTGCCGGAATCGCCAGGGCCGGGGATACGGTGCTGCTCGCACCGGCTGCCGCGTCGATGGACCAGTTCGAGAGTTATGTCGAACGCGGCCGGCTCTTCAATCAGGCAGTACACGATCTTCTAGGCAGGTGACGCGGATGGTTCAGGTGCCGCGTAACCCCGCATCCCGCACCACGTCACGCCCCGCCACCCGCACCGCGCCTGCTTCCGGGCGCCCGACGCTGGCATCCGCCCAGCCGACAGATCCGGAAGCGCCGGGCGGACCCCAGGTTCGCATCAACCTCGGTCGGGTGTTCAAAGCTGAGGGTGGCAACTACTTCCTCCTGCTGGGCACCACCCTGTTTCTGGTCATCTTCGGCCTCGTCATGGTGCTGTCGTCGTCGTCGGTCGACTCCTTCCTGGCTGACATGGGTTTCTTCGGCGGGCTGCTGCGTCAGGGGATGTTCGCGCTGATCGGCATTCCCCTCATGCTCGTCGTCAGCCGGCTGCCGCTCGCGTTCTGGCGGCGTGTGGCCTGGCCGTCGCTGTTGATCACCTGTTTCTTTCAATTTCTGGTGGTGGCCACCGGACTCGGCCGTGGCACCGGAGGCAACACCAACTGGCTGAATATCTTCGGCATTCAGTTTCAGCCGTCCGAGGGCATCAAGGTGGCACTGGTCATCTGGCTCGGCATGATCCTGTCGAAAAAACAACACCAGCTCGACGACTGGAAGCACGTGTTCATTCCCGTGTTCGGGGTCGGCGGCGGGGCGGTGCTGCTCGTCATGATGGGCGGTGACCTCGGAACCGCCATGATCATGGCCGGCATACTCTTCGGCGCACTGTTTTTCGCTGGCGTGAAACTGCGGCTGCTCGCCGTTCCGCTTATGTTCGGTGTCGGTGGCGCTATCGTGCTGGCCATTGTGAGCCCCAACCGCATGACTCGCATCACGAGCTTTCTCAACGAGAGCTGTACGCAGCTAAGCGGCGAGATCTCCAGCAGCTGCTGGCAGCCGCTGCACGGCACCTGGGCGCTGGCCAACGGTGGAATCCTCGGCGTGGGCCTTGGCAACTCCAAGGCGAAATGGTCGTGGCTGCCGGCGGCTGACAACGACTACATCTTCGCCATCATCGGCGAGGAGCTCGGCCTGATCGGCTGCATCGTCGTGCTGGGCATGTTCATTCTGTTGGCCTTCGCCTTCCTCCGCATCATGCGTTCGGTCACCACCGTTCAGGCCAAGGTCTCCGTCGCTGCCGCCATGGTCTGGATCATCGGCCAGGCCTTCGTCAATATCGGCGTGGTGCTCGGAGTGTTTCCCGTGTTGGGCGTACCGCTGCCGCTCATATCGGCCGGTGGCACAGCTCTACTCACGACCCTGGTGGCGATCGGCATCGTGCTCTCTTTCGCACGTGGCGACCGCTCGAGCGAAGCACAGAACGATTTCCACGACACCGACTCCATCGAGGCTCACCGGGCATGACCACGTACCTTCTGGCGGGCGGCGGAACCGCCGGCCACGTCAACCCCCTGCTCGCCGTCGCCGACCACATCCGCGCCACTGAAACGGATGCCACGGTGCTGGTTCTCGGCACCGCTGAGGGCCTCGAGTCCCGCCTGGTTCCGGCCCGCGGCTACGAACTCATCGTCGTTGCCCGGGTGCCGTTTCCACGCCGCCCGAATCGGACCGCCCTGCGTTTTCTGCCGCGGTTCACTGCGGCCGTGCGAACGGTGACCGACGTGATCCGTTCGCGCCGGGTCGACGTGGTCGTCGGCTTCGGGGGTTACGTTTCGACACCGGCATACCTCGCGGCGCGTCGTGCCGGCGTGCCGATCGTTATTCACGAGGCCAACGCCAGGCCGGGACTGGCCAACAAGCTGGGGGCGCGCCTGACCCGGCACGTCGGCGTCGCGTTCGCCGGCACCCCGATTCGGCATGCCCGGTTCGTGGGCATGCCACTGAGACCGGAGATTGAACGACTCGACCAGGCGGCAGTCCGGCCCGACGCTCGTGCATTCTTCGGTCTTGTCCCAGAACGCCCCGTGCTGCTCGTCACCGGCGGGTCACTCGGTGCCCGCAAGCTCAACTCCACCATGGTCGCTGCTGCGAGGGACCTGGTCGCGGCGGGCTGGCAAGTACTGCACATTACCGGGTCGAAGGCCGAGGTCACCGACCCGCAGCTGCCGCACTACTACTTGGTCGAGTACTGCGACCGCATGGATCTGGCCCTTGCGGCGGCTGATTTCGCCGTAACCCGGGCGGGAGCTGCCACCGTGAGCGAATTGTGTGCGCTCGGGATTCCGGCCGTATACGTGCCATACCCGGTCGGCAATGGCGAACAGCGTTTCAACGCTGCACCGGTGCTGGCGGCCGGTGGGGGCATTCTGGTCGATGATAAGGACTTCGTACCGGCTTTTGTTCAGGCTGATCTGGTGACACTGCTGGGCGACCGGGCGCGGCTGGCGGCAATGGCGCGGGGGGCAGCATCTGTAGGCGCGCTCGACGGAACGATTCGAATGGTCGACCTGATTCACGAGGTGCTCACGACCTGAACGTCGGTGGGCACGCGTAACGTAGTGCCCGCACAAACTGTTTTTTCAGCTTCAATCGAGAAGAGCGCACCACGGTGATCAAACCAGACCTCAACCTGACTATTCCCGACAACCTCGGAAGTGTGCACTTCGTGGGCATCGGCGGATCCGGCATGAGTGGCATCGCACGGCTGTTTCTGGATCGGGGCTATACGGTCACCGGGTCGGACGCGAAGGATTCATCGAACATACAGGCCCTGCGTGAACTCGGTGCGACCGTACACATCGGGCATCATGCCGCCAACGTCGGAACCGCCGATTCCCTCGTCGTCACCGGCGCCCTCTGGCAGGACAACCCCGAGTACGTGCTCGCAAATGAACGCGGCCTGCCGGTGCTGCACCGCGCCCAGGCCCTGGCTTGGCTTATCCGCCACCACCGCCTGGTTTCGGTCGCCGGCGCACACGGCAAGACCACCTCCACCGGCATGATCGTCACCGGCCTGCTCGGCCTCGGCCAAGACCCCAGCTTCGTCAACGGGGGCGTGATCGAATCGCTCGGGGTGAGCTCCGCGAGCGGCGCCGACGACCTGTTCGTGGTGGAAGCCGACGAATCCGACGGTTCTTTTCTGCTGTACCACACGGCGGTCGCCCTGATTACGAACGTCGACCCCGATCACCTCGACCATTACGGCTCGCTCGAAGCTTTCGAGGCCGCTTTCGTCGAATTCAGCCGCGCTGCCAGCGAACTGGTCGTCATCTCCTCCGATGACGTCGGCGCAGTGAGGGTCACCACGGCCATCACGGCCGGCCTGAATAAAGCGGATGCCGCCGCCCGCGTCGTCACGTTCGGCGAGCACCGCGATTCCACGGTGCGCGTGCATTCCATCACCACTGCCGGACCGGTCAGTTTCAGCGTCTCCTGGGAGGGAAAGGATTACAGCGCCACCCTGCGCATCCCGGGCAAACACAACGCCATCAATGCCGCCGGCGCCTTCGCCGTGTTGGTCGGCCTCGGTTTCGACCCGGCCGCCAGCCTCGACGCGATCGCCGGCTTCGGCGGCACCCAGCGCCGGTTCGAACTGCACGGCACGATCGGCGGCGTCAGCGTCTATGACGACTATGCCCACCACCCGACCGAGGTTGCCGCCGCTCTCGCCGCGGCCCGTACCGTGGTCGGTGAGGGCCGCATCATTGCCGTGCACCAGCCGCACCTGTACAGCCGCACCCGCCTGTTCGCTCAGGAATTCGCCGAGACTCTCGAGACCTTCGCCGACCAGACCATCGTGCTCGGCGTCTATGGCGCCCGCGAAGACCCAGAGCCCGGCGTCACCGGCGCGCTCGTCTCCGACCGGTTTCGCGACCCGTCCCACGTCGCGTACGTGCCCGACTGGCAGGATGCGGCCGACTACCTCGCCGAGATCGCCCGCGACGGTGACTTCGTCGTCACCCTCGGCTGCGGAGACGTCAACCGCATCGTGCCCCAGCTGCTCGCCGCGCTCGAAAAAGTACGCGGGTGAGGCGGCGGTGAGGCGACCCGCCAGCTTCGATCGGTCGGGCGAGCAGACTCCCGAGCCGGTTCGTCCGACCGCTCCTGCCCCGAAACGGCGTGCGGACTCGCCCCGGGCGAAACCGACGCCCACGCCACCCGTGGATACTCACGTAGCTTCAGCGTCTTCGCGGGTGCCCAGGAAGCAACCGTCCTCGTCGATAACGCACAAGGCTGCGCCTGCCGGGGGTGGCGCTGCGCAAAAAAGTGCGCCACAACCGTTCAGTGCATCCGATACGACGACGGAACCGATCGTTGTTGCCGGGGGACAGGCATCCGCTTCGCTGGTCACAGCCGCGCCCGTGTCTGTTCTCGCGCCGGCTGCGCCGACGGCTTCGGTGCAGGCAGACGGAGTCCAGGAGCTCTCCGGCGACACTGCAGGTGCCCGTGCGGCCCGGTCGCTGCTGCGGGCGGCCCAGCGCGCCCGCAAACGGTTCGAACGGGCCGAAGTACGACGCTTCACCGGGCGCACGCGTCGTCGGCGCACCGCGTGGATTCTCGGTGTCGGTTCGATTCTTCTGGCCTTCACGCTCATCATCGGCGCCGCCTACTCACCACTGATGGCTCTGCGCACGATCGAGGTCGTCGGGACGAGCCGCATTCCGGCCGGGGAGGTGTCGGCAGCGCTGTCCGAGGAGCTCGGAACCCCGCTGCCCCTGATCGACAGCAACCTGATCAAGCGTGAGTTGTCGCAGTTCGCCTTGATTCAGAGCTACGCCACCGAGAGTCGCCCGCCGGGCACACTCGTGGTGCGCATCGTCGAACGGGTACCGGTGGGTGTGCTCGCCGGTCCGACCGGATTCAACCTGGTCGACGCCGCCGGGGTGGTCATTGAAACGACGCCGGAGCGCACGGCAGGATACCCGCTCATTGACGCGCCGGAGGGAATCACCAGCGCCGGATTCAAGGCCGCCGCCGCGGTTCTCGCAGCCCTGCCCGAAAGCATCCGTACCCAGTTGGACGCGGTGGCTGCCGTGAGCACCGACGATGTCACACTGAGCCTGCTCGGTGGTGAACGAGTGGTCTGGGGCAGCCCGGAAAAATCCGAGTACAAAGCCATCGTGCTCGCCGCCCTGCTGATCGGCCACCCCGCCGGCACGGTGAATGAGTACGACGTGTCGTCGCCCGACAGTGCGGTGCTGCGCTAGATCGCAACGGATTCTGCCCGTTCTTTGCGACACGCGGGCGAGCCTCCCCAGTGACGCGTCGCGCCCGCATACTTTCGTAAACAGGAATTGCATACTCAGCATAACTTTAAACTTCGACTAGAGGTTTAGGGTTCCACCCGGAGGCCGGACGTGTCAAACAATCAAAATTATCTAGCCGTCATCAAGGTTGTCGGTATCGGCGGTGGCGGTGTCAACGCGGTCAACCGCATGATCGAATTGGGCCTCCGCGGTGTCGAGTTCATCGCCATCAATACGGATGCCCAGGCTCTGCTCATGAGCGATGCCGACGTCAAGCTCGACGTCGGCCGCGACCTCACCCGCGGGCTCGGTGCCGGCGCGGACCCTGAGGTGGGTCGCCGCGCCGCCGAGGACCACGCCGAGGAGATCGAGGAAGCCCTCGCCGGGGCCGACATGGTCTTCGTCACCGCTGGAGAGGGTGGTGGCACCGGAACCGGTGGCGCCCCCGTCGTCGCCCGTATCGCCAAGTCCATCGGCGCGCTCACCATCGGTGTCGTCACCAAGCCATTCGGCTTCGAGGGCAAGCGCCGCCAGGCCCAGGCCGAGACCGGGGTCGCCTCGCTCAAGAACGAGGTCGACACTCTCATCGTCGTGCCCAACGATCGCCTGCTTGAAATCAGCGACCGCGGCATCAGCATGCTCGAGGCCTTCGCGACCGCTGACCAGGTGCTCCTGGCTGGTGTGCAGGGAATCACCGACCTGATCACCACCCCCGGGCTGATCAACCTCGACTTCGCCGACGTCAAGTCGGTCATGCAGGGTGCCGGCTCGGCCCTCATGGGCATCGGCTCGGCTCGCGGAGCCGACCGTGCGATCAAGGCGGCCGAACTGGCCGTCGCGTCGCCTCTGCTCGAAGCCTCAATCGACGGCGCTCACGGCGTGCTCCTGTCGATCCAGGGCGGATCCAACCTGGGAATCTTCGAGATCAACGATGCGGCCCGCCTTGTGCAGGAAGCCGTGCACCCCGAAGCCAACATCATCTTCGGTGCCGTCATCGATGACACGCTGGGCGACGAGGTACGGGTCACCGTGATCGCTGCCGGCTTCGACGGTGGCGAGCCCGGCGCCAAAGCGGTCGAGGTTCGGCGTGCCGACCTGGTGGCCGCTGGAATTGCGGCTGGTGCCGGGTCAGTAACGGCCGGTGCGGCAGCATCCGCCGGCAGCGCTGCGAAAGTCCCGGCGACCGACTCCGGCAGCTACAGCGATGGCGAGCTCGCGGCCTCCGTCTGGGGCGGCTCTGACGCTGGTAACGGCGTGACCGTTGCCGACCCGGCCTTTGAAGAAGAGGCCGACGACCTGGACATCCCCGACTTCCTCAAATAGGTCGATGACAGGCAATCCCGGGGCGATCAGGTCGCATCGGCTTCGGGATGCACCCTGATCACCACACGAATCGGCCACACGAACCGGCCACACGCAACGGACAGAGCACTATGAGCTTGGAATTCCCTCACGGGGCATCCTCTAAACCGGCAGTTAACACGCCGGCACCGAGCGATCTGGCAACCCGTCTGCAAACCGTGCGCGTCGGTGTCGCCGATGCGGCCCGCACAGCGGGCCGCGATCCGGCCGACATCACCACGATCGTCGTGACCAAATTCCACCCCATTTCACTGATCGAAGAGCTCTACGCCCTCGGTGTGCGCAACATGGGGGAGAACCGGCACCAGGAGGCACAGTCCAAGGCCGCGTCGCTGGCCGATCTCGACCTCGTCTGGCATTTTGTCGGGCAGGTGCAGGGGAAAAAGGCGCGCCAAGTGCGGGCCTATGCCAACGTCATCCACTCGGTTGATCGGGAGTCTCTCGTGACCGCACTGGCCTCAAAAGAATCGACGATCGACTGCTTCATCCAGGTAAATTTGACGGATGACGCGGCGCGCGGAGGCGTGGATCCCGAAAATCTGTCGGCCCTGGTAGACAGCGCTCTCATCGTTCCCGGCGTGCGCCTGCTCGGGCTCATGGCCGTCGCTCCCTTGGGGCAGGAGCCGCGCCGTGCTTTCGCCTACGTTCGCGAGCTCAGCGAACAGATCCGTCAGCAGGTGCCCACGGCCACCGCGTTGTCCATGGGCATGAGCCAGGACTACGCGGCTGCCGTGCTCGAAGGGGCGACACACCTAAGAATTGGCACGGCAATCACCGGCAATCGCCCGGTGCTCAGTTAATCTCGAAGTAGCAAACCAACACGGAGGTCGACATGTCCAACCCGCTCAAGAAAACCATGGTCTACCTGGGTCTGGCAGACGAAGAGCTGGAGTACCAGGCGCCCGCCAGCGCCCCGAGTGCTGCCGCCACCAACCACGTGAGTGCGGTGCCTGCACGCGGGCACGACAACGCGCCGCACGGTAACGCCGCACCCTCCAACACGGCCCAGAACTCTGCCGGTCGTGCACCGGTCACCCCGCTGCGCAAGACTTCGACCCCCCAGAATGTGGCTGCGTCTGACATGAATGAAATTCTCACGGTTCACCCGCGCGCCTACAAAGACGCCCAGGTCATCGCCGAATCCTTCCGCGAAGGCATTCCCGTCATCATCAATCTGTCGCAGATGAGCGACGGTGACGCTCGTCGCCTGATCGACTTCGCCAGTGGCTTGTCGCAGGGCCTCTACGGCAAGATCGAGCGCGTCACAGCCAAGGTCTTTTTGCTCTCGCCGTCCCACGTCGTCGTCTCCGGCGACAGCACCACCGAAGAGGGCGCAGAGGATAGCTCCTTCTTCGCGCAAGGCTAGACTTAAAGTGTGACTGGTCTATCGATTCTGGGGAATCTTCTCTACTTCCTGTTCTTCATGTACTTCCTCGTTCTCTGGGGTCGGTTCATCATTGATCTCGTGCGCGGTGTCAACCGGTCCTGGCGTCCCCAAGGCTTCCTGCTCGTGCTCGTCGAATTCGTCTACACGTTGACGGACCCGCCGGTACGCTTCTTCCGTCGTCTGGTCCCGCCGCTTCGCATCGGGCCGATCGCGCTGGATTTCGGCTTCACGCTGACGATGCTTTGCTGCATCGTCGGCATGACCGTGGCAGGAATAATACAACGCGCCTAGTGGGGCATGTATCCTTATCGGATGACTGGTTCGCCCCGAGCCTGCACTCGCTCGTCGGTAGCCCGTAGTCAATCCAACACTTGAGGCACTCATCGCCGCAAGTCAGTCAAATGTTCACAATTAACACAAGTTTTGAGGGTGGAAAGCCATGGCGCTAACTCCGGAAGATGTAGTCAACAAAAGGTTCCAGTCGACCAAGTTCCGCGAGGGATACGACCAGGATGAGGTCGATGACTTTCTCGACGAGGTCGTTGTCGAACTGCGTCGCTTGACCAAGGAGAACGAGGAACTGCGCGCTCAGGTCGGAGGAGACGCTGCCCCCGTGGCCGAGTCCGCTTCGCTCGCTGCGGTGTCGTCCGAACCCGTCGTTGTCACACCCGTTGTCGTCGAACCCGTCGCCGCTCCGGTTGCCGCTGTCGCCGCGACGCCGATCGACGAGACGGCTGGCACGACCAACCTGCTGCAACTGGCTCGCCGCCTGCACGAGGAGCACGTCAAGGAGGGCGCTGAAAAGCGCGACGCCCTGATAGCTGAGGGCCACGCCACTGCGGCACGTGTCATCGCCGAGGCCGAGACCCAGCAGCGCGTTCAGCTGCAGAAGCTCGACCAGGAGCGTTCGACGCTCGAAGGCAAAATCGACGAGCTGCGCACGTTCGAGCGCGAGTACCGTCTGAAGCTCAAGAATTACATCGAGGGTCAGCTGCACGACCTCGACGCGAGCTCGGTCGGCTCTGCGGTCGACTCTGGAACCGCGCCGAAGCCCAGCTTCCAGGGCTTTGGAGCCTAGCGCCAGAACGAAGAAGCGTTCGCGAGCGCTCATCGTTCTAGCTCTCGTCGCGCTCGGCGTTTACGCGCTCGATCAATCCAGTAAGTATCTCGTCGTCGCTTCGATGACCGAGGGTTCCGTGATCCGGGTTCTGGACGATGTGCTGCAAATGCACTTTGTTCGGAACCCGGGGGCGGCATTCTCCCTCGCGAGCGGGTCCACCTGGATCTTCTCCATCATCGCTGCCGCCGTCGTGGTGTTCATCGTGTGGTTCGCCCGGCGCATCCGCTCGTTCGCCTGGGGTCTGGTATTCGGGCTGCTCCTCGGTGGAGTGCTCGGCAACCTGACCGACCGGTTGCTGCGCGAACCCGGCTTCGGGGTCGGGCACGTCGTCGATTTCATCTCGACACCGTGGTTGTTGCCGGCGATCTACAACGTCGCCGACATGGCCATCGTGAGCAGCATGGTCATCTTCATGATTTTGACCATTCGCGGGATCGGTCTCGACGGCAATAAGGTCGTGGCTGTCAGCAAGACCGCCACCCCAACACTGAAACAAACGGATGCTGTGACCCCCGATTCCATGACCAGCGACTCCGTTGATCCTGATTCAACGCCCAGTGACCGGCCAAACCCCGGGGCCGAGGCCCGGCCATGACCGGTTCCCACGAGCTGTCCAGCGCGCCGGAACAGCGATCGCTGCCCCTGCCGGACGGGCTGGAGGGCGTACGCGTTGACGCCGGCCTAGCCAAGCTGTTCGGGTTCTCCCGCAGCTTCGCCGCCGAGGTGTCCGAGGCGGGCGGCGTCGTGCTCGACGGCGCCGTCGTCGGCAAATCGGATCGCCTCCGGGCGGGCAGCTGGATCGAAGTCACCTGGCAGCCCAAGCAACCGGTGCGCATCATCCCCATCGCCGTTCCCGACCTCACGGTCGTGCACGATGATGAGAGCATCATCGTCATCAACAAGCCGGCCGGCGTCGCCGCCCATCCGAGCGTCGGATGGACCGGCCCAACCGTTCCGGGTGCCCTGGCGGCGGCGGGGTATCGCATCGCGACGTCCGGCGCTGCCGAACGGGCAGGCATCGTGCACCGCCTCGACGTCGGTACCAGCGGGCTCATGGTCGTTGCCAAGTCGGAGACGGCCTATGTCACCCTCAAAAAGGCGTTCCACGATCGCGAGGTGGACAAGATCTACCATGCAGTCGTCCAGGGCCACCCCGACCCGCTCGCCGGCACCATCGACGCGCCCATCGGCCGCCACCCGCGATCGGACTGGAAGTTCGCGGTCATGGCTGACGGTAAGTCCTCGATCACCCACTACGAGACCCTCGAAGCCTTCCCTTCGGCTTCCCTGCTCGAGGTGCACCTGGAGACCGGGCGCACCCACCAGATCCGCGTACACATGACGGCCCAGCGGCATCCGTGTGTCGGCGACGCCATGTACGGTGCCGATCCGTCGATCACCGCCCGACTCGGACTCAAGCGCCAGTGGCTGCACGCGAAACAGCTGGCTTTCACCCATCCGGACAGTCACGAGTGGGTCACCTACAACGCCGATTACCCGGCTGACCTCTCGCACGCCCTCGCGGTGCTGCGCGGAGACTGACCGGCCGACTCGCCCCTAACCGTTTCATCAACTAGTCGGAGTCTTTGTGAGTAACCCGGTCAGTGCCACCGAAAATTTTGTACACCTGCACGTGCACAGCGAGTACTCAATGCTCGACGGTGCAGCCCGGGTAAAACCCTTGATCAAGGCCGCTGTCGAGCAGGGGATGCCGGCGGTGGCGATCACAGACCACGGTAACGTGTTCGGCGCGTTCGACTTCTGGAAGAGCGCGACCGACGCCGGTATCAAACCGATCATCGGTACCGAGGCGTACATCACCCCCGGCACCGACCGCCGCGACAAGACCCGGGTGCGCTGGGGAACGAGTGGCCAAAACCGGGATGACGTCGGTGGCACCGGCTCGTACACCCACATGACGCTGCTCTCCGAGAACACGGCGGGAATGCACAACCTGTTCCGGCTCTCGTCGAAAGCGAGCCTCGAGGGGTACTACTTCAAACCGCGCATGGACCGCGAGCTGCTCAGCCAGTACTCCACGGGTCTGATTGGAACGACCGGCTGCGTCGGTGGGGAAGTACAGACCCGCTTGCGGCTCGGCCAGTACGCCGAGGCCAAGAAGGCAGCCGGAGATTTCCAGGACATCTTCGGCAAGGAGAACTTCTTCTGCGAAATCATGGATCACGGCATCGACATCGAGCGCCGAACCATGACCGACCTCTTCAAGCTCGCCAAGGAGCTGGACCTGCCCCTTCTGGCCAGCAACGACCTGCACTACACGCACGCCCACGACGCTACCGCCCACGCCGCGCTGCTCTGCGTGCAGTCGGCCTCCACCCTCGACGACCCGAACCGGTTCAAGTTCGACTCCAGCGAGTTCTACCTCAAAACCGCCGCGCAAATGCGGCACCTGTTTCGTGACCACCCCGAAGCCTGCGACAACACGTTGCTCATCGCCGAGCGCTGTGAGGTGGAATTCAACACCAAAGCCAACTACATGCCCCGCTTTCCCTGCCCGGAGGGTGAAAACGAGGAAAGCTGGTTTATTAAAGAAAACGAGATCGGGCTGGCCAAACGCTACCCGAAGGGCATCCCGGCAGACGTGCGGAAGCGCGCCGACTACGAAGTCGGCATCATCGTGCAAATGGGATTCCCCGGCTACTTCCTCGTCGTCGCCGACTTCATCATGTGGTCCAAACAGCAGGGCATCCGCGTCGGCCCCGGTCGTGGCTCCGGTGCCGGCTCGATGGTCGCGTACGCGATGGGCATCACCGACCTCGACCCGCTCGTGCACGGGCTCATCTTTGAACGGTTTTTGAACCCCGACCGCGTCTCCATGCCCGACTTCGACGTCGACTTCGACGAGCGTCGTCGCGGTGAAGTCATCAAGTACGTCACCGAGAAATACGGCGAGGAACGCGTTGCCCAGATTGTCACCTACGGCACGATCAAGGCCAAACAGGCCCTGAAAGACGCCTCCCGCGTACTCGGCTTTCCGTTCGGCATGGGCGACAAACTCACTAAAGCCATGCCGCCGGCCATCATGGGCAAGGACGTGCCCCTCACCGGCATGTTCGACAAGGACCACCCGCGCTACCGGGAAGCGGCCGACTTTCGTGCGGTGATCGAAAGCGACCCCGAAGCGCGCACCGTCTTCGACACCGCCCTGGGCCTGGAGAACCTGAAGCGCCAGTGGGGCGTGCATGCCGCCGGCGTGATCATGTCGAGTGACCCCCTGATCGACATTATTCCGATCATGAAACGGGAAGCGGACGGTCAGATCGTCACGCAGTTCGACTACCCGGCTTCCGAAGCCCTCGGACTGATCAAGATGGACTTCCTGGGGCTGCGCAACCTCACCATCATCGATGACACCCTCGACAACATCGCGGTGAACCGCGGCCACCGGCCCGTGCTCGAAGACCTCGGGCTTGAAGACCCCGCCGCCTACGAACTGCTCGCCCGCGGAGACACCCTCGGTGTCTTCCAACTCGACGGCGGCCCCATGCGAGCGCTGCTGCGGCTCATGAAGCCCGACAACTTCGAAGACATCTCGGCGGTCATCGCCCTGTACCGCCCGGGGCCCATGGGCGCCAACTCACACACCAACTACGCGCTGCGCAAGACCGGTGTGCAGGAGATCATTCCCATCCACAAGGAGCTCGAAGAGCCCCTCAAAGAGGTCATCGGCACCACCTACGGCCTGATCGTGTACCAGGAGCAGGTCATGTCCATCGCGCAGGTGCTCGCCGGCTTCACACTCGGTGAAGCCGATCTGCTGCGCCGCGCCATGGGTAAGAAGAAGAAGTCTGAGCTGGACAAGCAGTTCGAGGGCTTCTCCAAGGGCATGCAGGACCGCGGCTACTCCATGGATGCTGTGACCACGGTCTGGAACATCCTGCTGCCCTTTTCCGACTATGCCTTCAACAAGGCGCACTCCGCTGCGTACGGGGTGCTATCCTACTGGACCGCGTACCTCAAAGCCGTCTACCCGGCCGAGTACATGGCGGCGCTGCTCACCAGCGTTGGCGACTCCCGCGACAAGCTCGCGCTCTATCTCAACGAGTGCCGCCGCATGGGAATCCAGGTGCTGGCGCCCGACGTGAACGAGTCGATCGGGTTCTTCGCGGCCGTGGGCACGGACATCCGTTTCGGCCTGGGTGCTGTGCGCAACGTCGGTTTCAACGTGGTTGAAGCTATTCGCAGCGCCCGCGAGGAAAAGGGCCGCTTCGAGTCGTTCCACGATTTTTTGCGCAAGGTGCCGCTGCCGGTTGCCAACAAGCGCACGATTGAATCGCTGGTCAAGGCCGGGGCATTCGATTCGCTCGGCGCGACCCGGCGCGGCATGGTCGAGATTCACGAATCGGCCGTGGAGTCCGCCGTCAAGATCAAGCGGGAGGAGAGCAACGGCAATATCGGGTTCGACTTCGACAGCCTCTTCGACGAACCGCAGGACACCGAGCAGGTGCCCGACCGGCCGGAGTGGAGTAAGAAAGAGAAGCTCGCCTACGAACGCGACATGCTCGGGCTGTACGTGTCCGACCATCCGCTCGCCGGGCTGGAAATTCTGCTCGCCAAACACGCCAGCACGACCATCGCCGACCTGATCGCGTCTGAATCGACCGAAGACGGCGACACCGTGACCGTGGCCGGCCTGATCACGAGCGTGCAGCACCGGATCGCGAAGAAATCGGGTAACCAGTACGGCATGATCCAGGTCGAAGACTTCGGCGGTGAAATCACCGCGATGTTCATGGGTAAGGCCTACCTCGAATTCGCACCCGAGCTGGTGAGCGACGCGGTCGTCGTGGTGCGCGGCCGCGTGAGCCTGCGCGACGACGGCATGAACCTGCACGCGTTCAGTGTTTTCCAGCCGGAGCTCGGCCAGGGTTCAGACCAGAGCCTGGTCTCGATCACGGTCGGGGAGGCCCGCGCGACCACCGACACTGTCGGTGCACTCGGCGAGATCCTCCAGCGGCACAGTGGAGATGCCGAGGTACGGTTGAAACTGGTCAAGGGCGACGTGGCTCGGGTGTTCGAACTGCCGCACCGCGTGAAGGTGAGCGCGGACCTGTTCGGCGAGCTCAAGAGCATCCTCGGCCCGAGCTGCCTGACCTGATCAGCGGCGCACGCGCTGCAGAAGACTGACAGCGTGCCAGCCTAGGCTGGATACATGCACAAGCGAGAGCCGATCTATTCGACCGCCATCGGTGCCGGACGCGCCCTGTTCGGCCTGCTCCGGGTGCGCCCGACCGTGACCGGCCTGGAACATCTGCCGGCCACCGGCGGCGCGGTACTCGCGATCACCCACTTCGGTTACCTCGACTTCGCCCTGGTCGAGTGGACCACCTGGCGGCACAATCGTCGTCACATTCGTTTCATGGCCAAGAAGGGCGCCTTCGACCAGCCGCTGGTAGGAGCGCTGTTGCGGGGGATGAAGCACATCTCGGTCGACATGGACAGCGGCGGGGAGGCCTACGCTCAGGCCGTCGACGCTCTCGACAACGGCGAACTGCTCGGTGTTTTTCCCGAGGGCGGAGTGAATGCCTCGTTCACGGTGCGAGAGCTCAAAACCGGCGCGGTGCGCATGGCGCAGGCCGCGAACGTGCCGATCATCCCGGTCGCCGTGTGGGGTGGGCATCGATTGATGACCAAGAACCACCGGTCGACACTGCGGGAACGGGTCGGCGTGCCGGTGGGCATCCGCTTCGGCCAGCCGATTCCACCGGATGCGGCAGGCTTGGCCGACCGCAACGTCGCGGCGCACACGCTGCAGCTGCACGTCACCCTGCAGTCTCTGGTCGACGCCGTGCAGGCGGACTACCCGGTGGCGGGCGCCGGAGCGTGGTGGCAGCCCGCACACCTGGGCGGGACCGCGCCGACACCGGCCGAAGCTGCGGTCGTCGAGGCGGAACGGCGCCGTCGCAAGGCGGCCAGGAAGAAGCTGAGAGCCTGACCCCTCAGCCAGGGCTTGACCATGTGCAGTATCCGCAATGCAGATCGAAATCGAAGGTGGAGCTGTTCAGGGGCCGGGAGGACGCAGACGGCGCTGACTCCGAAGTCGGCGTCGACGAGGTGGGCAGGCCGCCCTATCGGCGGCGCACGGCCGCACGGAGGTGGCGGATGAGGGGGGTCGTGAAATCCCCTTGATCGACGGTGAGTAACGTGTGCCCGGCACCGGGAAGCATCACGAATGCGGCATCGGGTATCAAACGTGCAACGGCCTCGCCGTGAGCGAGCGGAAAAATTGAATCCATTTCGCCGTGCATGACAAGGGACGGAACAGTCACGGTGCCGAGGTCACCGTGTCTGGGGCGTGTGAACTCCATGGCGGGAGGGTTGGAGATCGTGGCTTCGATATCGTCGGCGCGATCCACGTCGCCGGTGATGAACTGGCGAATTCGATCCTCGTCGAAAAGGGGCGATAAGCCATCGCAGGCGCGAGTGTCCGCGAGGAGGTAATCGATAGCGGCCACTCTCGATTCGAGATCATCAGGGAGATCCGGGAAGGTGCCGGTTCCGGAAGGAAGGTCTGGCGCCCCGGTGGTTGCGCCCAGCAATGTCACAGAGCGCAACCGGTCGGGATGGTCGATAGCCAGAATAGAGGCGATCCCTGATCCCAGGGAGTGGCCGACGACGTGCGCGGAACGCAGACCGAGCGAGTCGCAGATACGCAAGGCATCGGCTGCCAGATCGTGGGTCGAGTAGCCGGGGCGCCCGAGTGGAAAACTCGTCGAACGGCCGGTGTCCCGCTGGTCGTAACGGATCACGAAGAACCCAGAGGAGGCGATCTTCTCGCAGACCTCGCCCGGCCACCACAGCATAGAAGCCGACATCCCGGCGATCAGAAGCACGGGAGGGTCACGTTGCTCTCCGTACATCTCGACGCAGAGCTCGACTTCGTCGAAGGTCACAAAGGTCGTGCAAAGGGTCGTCATCGGACAACACTACGAACAGTTCGCTTTTTGGGGAAGCGATGATCAACCTCGTTGGTGGGCATCCCGCTCGGCCACGATCTCCGCCGGGCGCGCAGGTCTCCGAGACGTTCTGTGACGTGTAGAGCTGCCAATTCGGCGAGTCGGTCTAGACGGCGGCGCCCGGTACTCGGTAGGTACGCTCGTGGTAGAGCAGGGCCTCAGCGTCGGGCCCCATGCCACCGCCCTCGATCTGCACGACGACGACGGCGTTGTTGTGCACCGATACTCGTTCGACGATGCGGCCGATCATCCAGCTGGTCACGCCCTCCAGCACCGGAAGACCGTAGGGGCCGGGCTGCCAGTGCTCACCGACGAAGCGTTCGGCGTGCGGCCCGGCGAGTTTCTCGGCGACGCTCCGGTTATGCGCGCCGAGCATGTGGATGACCACGCGGTCGGCGGCGGCGATCGACGCCCACGAGCTCGCCGATCGGGCCATGTTGAACGTGGCGAGCGGCGGAACCGCAGAGAGCGACGCGAGGGAGGTGGCCGTGAAGCCGACCGGGCTGCCGTCTTGGGCCAGGGTCGTTATCGCGGCGACCCCGGCGGCGTGACGGCGAAACGCGTGCTTGAACGCGGCGAGGTCGTCGGGCGCATGGGGATCAGCGGTGAGCGGCGGGGCGACCGGCAGAGTGAGTGGGGGTTCAACATTACTTTTCATACACAACCAACAATCTGTTTCACCCTCAGCCTATTCCCGTGCGCTGCTTGTTTCGGCTCGCGCCGGATAGGCTGAGTCACGATGATTCAGACTATTGACCTTCGCGGGACCGAGCCGACCCCGGCCTCCCTCCTGGCTGCTGTACCGCGCGCCCTCACGAGCGTCGCCGTCGCTGCCGACATCGCCGCCGACCTCATCGCCGACGTGCGCGAGCGCGGCGAGGCGGCCCTGCTCGATCAGGCCGAACGCCTCGACCGGGTGCGCCCGGACCAGGTGCGGGTTCCCGCCAGCCACATCACTGACGCGATCGCCGGGCTCGACCCGGCCGTTCGCACGGCCATCACCGAGACAATCCGCCGCGTGCGCCTGGCCAGCGCCGCGCAGGTACCCCCGCATGTGACGACCACGATCGAGGCCGGGGCCACCGTCACCCAGCGCTGGCAGCCGGTGAACCGAGTCGGTCTCTACGTGCCGGGCGGCAAGGCCGTCTACCCCTCGAGCGTCGTGATGAACGTCGTGCCCGCGCAGGTATCCGGCGTGAGGTCCATCGCTTTGGCCTCGCCGGCGCAGAGCCACTTCGACGGCCGGGTACACCCGACCATCCTCGCCGTCGCCGGACTGCTCGGTGTCGACGAGATCTACGCCATGGGCGGCGCCGGCGCCATCGGTGCCCTCGCCTACGGGGTGGCTGAGATCGGCCTCGAGCCCGTGCAGATCGTCACCGGCCCCGGCAACGTCTACGTCGCCGCCGCCAAGCGGCTCATTCGTGGGCAGGTCGGCATCGACTCCGAGGCCGGCCCCACTGACATCCTCGTGATAGCGGATGCCGCCGCCGACCCGCTGCTCGTCGCCGCCGACCTGGTCAGCCAGGCCGAACATGATGAACTCGCAGCTGCCGTGCTCGTGACCGATTCGGCCGAACTCGCCGACGCGGTGGCGGCGCGCCTGACCGAACTGGCAGCATCCACAACCCACAGCGCACGGGTGAGCGCAGCGCTCGGTGGCCGCCAGTCGGCGATCGTGCT
The DNA here is from genome assembly GCF_002929505.1 of Cryobacterium sp. Y57. Classification (GTDB taxonomy): domain Bacteria; phylum Actinomycetota; class Actinomycetes; order Actinomycetales; family Microbacteriaceae; genus Cryobacterium. Next base: position 115,748 of record NZ_PJJL01000071.1, on the reverse strand, counting down.
GGTGGACAACTTGCAGGTTGCCGCAGGGTTCAGCAACGCCTTCGGACCAGAACACCTCGAGATTCAGACGAGCGACCCCGATGCGGTGCTGGCCGATATTGAGAACGCCGGCGCGATTTTTCTCGGCCCGTATTCACCGGTGAGCCTCGGAGACTACGTCGCGGGTTCCAACCACGTGTTACCCACCGGGGGACAAGCCCGGTTCTCGTCGGGACTCGGCGCGTACACCTTTCTGCGGCCGCAGCAGGTCGTTCGGTACAGCCGCGAGGCTCTCGAAGCCGTCGCCGATCACATTGCGGCATTGTCTGGAGCCGAAGCCCTGCCCGCACACGGCGATGCAGTGGCTGCCCGTTTTCCGGCCGACCACTAGGCTGGCAGCACCATGTTCTGCCCGTTCTGTCGCCACCCCGATTCCCGAGTCGTCGACTCGCGCACGAGCGACGACGGACTGTCGATTCGCCGCCGTCGGCAGTGCCCGGAATGCGGCCGCCGGTTCAGCACCAGCGAAACGGCGAGCCTGAATATCATCAAGCGCAGCGGCGTGGTCGAACCGTTCAGCCGAGAGAAGATCGTCTCCGGCGTGCGCAAAGCCTGCCAGGGGCGGCCCGTCACGGACTCCGACCTCGCCATGCTGGCTCAGAAGGTCGAGGAAACCATCCGCCAGACCGGTGCCTCCCAGGTCGACGCCAACGACATCGGCCTGGCTATTCTCCCGCCGCTGCGTGACCTCGACGAGGTCGCCTACCTGCGATTCGCGAGCGTCTACCAGGGGTTCGACTCCCTCGACGACTTCGAAGCCGCCATCGCCGCGCTGCGCACCGAGCACTCACACGACTCGAAAAAGCCGAGCGCAGTGTCAACCGCGGGCGCACCCGTGGTCGACGCTGCTGCCACCAAACGGTAGGGACCGATGTATCCGCTGTTCTTCAAGCTCGTGCTCACCCGGATGGACCCCGAGCGCGCTCATCACCTCGCTTTCACCGTCATTCGGCTGCTGCCGGCGCTGGGTATCGGCCATCTCGTACACCGCTTCACGCGCCCGCGCACCGACCTCGGCGTGAACACCCTCGGCCTGCACTTTGCGTCACCGTTCGGCGTCGCGGCGGGCTTCGACAAGGATGGCGAAGCCGTGCTCGGGCTCGGCCAGCTCGGCTTCGGCCACGTCGAGGTCGGAACGCTGACCGCCGTAGCCCAGCCCGGAAACCCGAAGCCGCGTCTGTTTCGCCTCGTGGCCGACCGCGCGGTCATCAACCGCATGGGCTTCAATAACCACGGTGCCGCCGCAGCCGTCGCCCGGCTCACGCGGGTGCGTGCCGCGGCCGGCCGGCCGGTGCTCGGCATCAACATTGGCAAGAGCCGCGTCACCGCCGTCGAGAACGCCACGGCCGACTACCTGCAGAGCGCTCACACCCTCGCTGCCCTCGCCGACTACCTCGTGGTCAACGTGAGTTCGCCCAACACCCCGGGCCTGCGCGGACTGCAGGAACTGGACCAGCTCGCCCCGCTGCTGACCGCGGTCAAGACGGCCGCCGGGGCCACCCCGTTGCTCGTCAAGATCGCACCCGACCTGTCGGACGCCGAGGTCGCGCGCATCGCTGCCCTCAGCGTCGAACTCGGTCTCGACGGCATCATCGCCACGAACACCACGATCTCCCGCACGGGCTTACGAACGGGTGCCGCCACGATCGCCGCCGCCGGAGCCGGCGGCCTGTCCGGCGCCCCGCTGCACGCCCGGTCGCTCGCCATCCTGCAACAGATTCGTGCCGTCGTGCCGCCCGGGTTCTGCGTCATCTCCGTCGGCGGGGTGGACACGGCCGCTCAGGTGGCGGAACGTCTCGCCGCCGGTGCCACCCTCGTGCAGGGCTACACGGCGTTCCTCTACCGCGGTCCCCTCTGGGCCCGCCAGATCAACCGCGGACTCGACCGCATCCTGGCGCCTGCCGCCTGGTAACCCTGTGGCTTCGGCTAACCGGGCATCGAGCCGGTCAAGCGGAGGATATTCTCCCTTTGTCGACATCCGTTCGAAACATAGTCGAACTGGGATTGTTACATGACGCGCTTACACTGCCCTTTCCGGGCCATTTTCGCCCCTCGGCCGCGCCCGAAAGCAAGCGTGCCGACAACCACAGCGACTGTATCTCCACAGCGCCCTTGCATCCTCGAAAGGAAACCCGCAATGACACCGTCCAGAGGCTTGATCAATCATCGATCGGCAACCCGGGTGGTACGCGGCGTTGCGGTCGCAGCCGTCCTGACGCTCTTCCTGGCCGCGTGCGCGGGCAGTGACCCAGAAGTGGCCGACGCGGACGGCGCCACGGCATCGTTCGGGGACGCGAGCATTCAGTTCAGCTGGATCAAAAACGCCGAATTCATGGGGGAATACCTCGCCGACGCAAACGGATACTTCAGCGCAGCGGGCTTCGACTCCGTCGACATGATCGAGGGGCCGGCTTCGATCGAAGCGGCCGTCATCTCCGGCAACGTCGACATGGGCATCGGCAACGCGATCTCGACCGGCACCATCATCGCCAACGAGGGTGCCCCGCTGAAGATCATTGGCGCCACCTACCAGAAGAACCCCTTCACCATTCTCTCCCTGGCCGATAAGGGCAACATCGCAAGCCTCGACGACCTGAAAGGCAAGACCATCGGCGTGCAGGCCAGTAACCTGAGCCTCTGGGAAGCCTTCCTCGAGATCAACGACATCGACGAGAACTCGCTGACCACCCTTCCCGTGCAGTACGACCCGACGCCGCTGTTCAACGGCGAGGTGGACGGCTGGTTCTCTTACCTCACCAACGAATCCATCGACGCCGAACTGCTCGGACTCAACCCGGTGAACCTGCCGCTGGCCGACTTCGGCCTGCCTTTCGTGGCGGAGACATTAACGGTCACCGACGACGCGATCAAGAACGACCGGGAAAAGCTCAAGGCCCTGCTCGTCGCCGAGATTCGCGGCTGGACTGACGCGATCAACGACCCGGAGGCCGCCGCAAAACTCACCCTCGAGACCTACGGGCCGACCTTCGACCTCACGATCGAGAAGGAGACCCGGCAGGCCGAGATTCAGTCCCTTGACCTCGTGGTGAGTGCCGACACCCTCGCCAACGGCCTGTTCACGATCAGCGACCAGTTGCAGCAGCAGAGCATCGACACCCTCGCGGCTACCGGCCTGACGATCACGGCCAGCCAGTTGTTCGATCTGACCCTGCTCGACGAGGTCTACGCCGAGAACCCCGACCTGGTGGCGTACCGCGAATAGCCGCAGGGGGAGCACTGGGCATCCGTTTGAACGAGACGACGGATGCCCATTCGGAACGTAAAATAAGGCCTGACCCGAGGAAGCACCTCGCTTTGCCATCGCCAAGGAGCGAATCACGTGAGTAGTACTGATGCCGGCGTTCGTGACTCGGTCACGAACACGACTGCCGGTAGCGAGGCTGCGGGCACCGGCCTGCACATCTCCCAGCTGCACAAGGTCTTCACTGTTGGGCGCACCGACGTCGTCGCCCTGGATGACGCCAACCTGCACACCGACAAGGGCAGCTTTCTCTCGCTGCTCGGACCGTCCGGATGCGGAAAATCAACCATTCTGCGCATCCTGGCCGGACTGGAACAACCCACGAGTGGCACCACCCGGGTCGACGGCAAGAGCCCGCAGCAACTTCGGCAGGGGCATCAGCTCGGCATTGCCTTCCAGGATTCGGCCCTGTTGCCCTGGCGCAGCGTGCGCTCCAACATTCGCCTGCCGTTCGAGGTCGCCCGTCTCCCCGTCGACGACGCCTATATCGACGAACTGATCGCCCTCGTCGGCCTGCAGGGCTTCGAGACAGCCAAGCCGGCGCAGCTTTCCGGCGGCATGAAACAGCGCGTGTCGATCGCACGCTCGCTCGTGCTCAAGCCTTCGGTGCTGCTGCTCGACGAACCCTTCGGAGCCCTCGACGACATGACCAGACAGCGGCTCAACCTGGAGCTGCTGCGTATCTGGACCCAGAAGCCGGCCACGACGCTCATGGTCACCCACGGCATCGCGGAAGCCATCTTCCTCTCCGACCACGTGGCGGTCATGAGCGCCCGCCCCGGTCGAGTCAAAGAAATCATCGACGTTGACCTCCCGAGGCCTCGGCTGCCCGAGATGATGCGTGCGCCCGAGTTTCACGCCCTGCACGACCGCGCCTCCGACCTGCTGTTTGGCGATGCGGTCGTGGCGGGCGACGACCGGTGATTCGCAGCAGGCTGCGCACCCTGCCCGCCTGGGGGACCGGCCTCATCGGAGCCGGGCTCGTCATTGGCCTGTGGTGGATCGGAGCCGTCACCGTCTTTGCCGAGGTCGGGTCGATGCCCGGCGGCGCAGTACCCACCCCGCTCGATGTGTTCATGCAACTCGTCAGCGACGGGCCGGCTTTCTACCTGCCCCACGTCAGCGTCACCGTGCTCGAAGCGCTCATCGGCTTCGCCTGGGGCACTGGGCTCGCCCTGGCCCTCGCGGCGCTCGTGCTCCTGCTGCCGCGCATCGAGAAGATCGCGATGCAGGTCGCCGTGATCACCTATTGCATACCGATCGTAGCCATCGGCCCGATCGCGTACATCGTGATCGGGGCGCCGAGCGCGGGCGACCCGGCAGGAACGGCAGTGTTTCTCGCTGCCATGTCGGTGTTCTTCACCACGGTCATCGGGTCACTCGTCGGTCTCAAGGCAGCGGATACCGCGAGCCTCGACCTCATCAGCGTCTATGGCGGCAGCAAGTTCACCCAGCTGCGCAAGGTGCGCCTGATCGCCGGGCTGCCCAGTGTGCTGACCGCGCTGCAGGTCGCAGCACCGGCCGCCTTCATTGGGGCCATCCTGGGGGAATATCTCGGCGGGGTCAGTCGGGGGCTGGGCATCGCCATGCTCGTAGCCGGTTCAACGGCCAACGTCGACAGGGTCTGGAGCCTCGCGCTCGTCGCCGGGGTCGCCGCGGGGCTCGGCTACGCGATCTTCGCCGTCATCCTCCGTTTAGCGACGCCGTGGACGATGGGACGGAGCAGCCGATGAGCTTTGCACGGGTAGCACTGGCGACCGTGGCGCGCGGTCTGCTCACCGGGCTCATCACCCTGGTGCTGGTTCTGATCGCCTGGCAGGGACTGCTCCTGCTGCTGGACATTTCGCCGTTTTTGGCCAAGGGGCCTCTCGATGTCTGGACCTGGCTCGTGACCGTACCGGATGCCACCGACAATCGCGCCCTCGTCCTCGGCAACCTCATGGTGACCCTCGGTGACGCCTTTCTCGGTTTCGTCGCCGGACTCACCTGCGCCCTGCTCCTTGCAGTGCTCTTCACACTGTCGCGGGGGATCGAGCATGCCCTCATGCCCATTGCCCTGCTGCTACGGTCGGTACCCCTCGTGGCGCTCGTGCCCATCATCAGCCTCATCACCGGGCGCGGCCTCACGACCGCCGTGGTGATGGGGGCCATCGTCGTGCTGTTTCCGGCGCTGGTGAACATTGCGTTCGGATTGCGTTCCACCTCGCCGCAGATCAGCGATGTCATCACCGTGTACGGCGGCAGCGCCGTCACGACCCTGCTCAAGGTGGCGCTGCCGAGTTCGCTGCCATCTTTCTTCGCCGCGGTGAAGATCTCGGTGCCCGGGGCGATCACCGGCGCGCTACTGGCCGAATGGCTCACGACCGGTCAGGGACTGGGCAATTCGATTGTCGCCGCCGTTGCCAAGGTGCAGAACTCCGAGGTGTGGGCGTCGGTCGTGGTGATCACCATTGTCTCCCTCGTTCTCTACGGCCTGGCCCAGGTCGTCGAGAACCTGGTCCTGCGTCGTATGGGCATGGGGTAGCGCGCCGCAAACTGACGCGCTGACGCGCTGACGCACGAGTGCGGCCGAAGATCTTGAGCGGGGCTAGAGCAGCCCGTGTTCGGCGAGTTGATTGGCGAGGCTGGAGCCGTCCGGGCCGTAGACCCAGGGGGCCTCAGGGCCGCCCTCGATGAGCACGGCATCACGGGAGCGACCGCCGGCGAGAACCGCTTCGCTCGGGGAGAGCTGACGAATGGCCACGGCCGCTACGCTGCCCGGATAGTCGCGTTGAAAGTCGCTGTAGATGGCTTCGTCGTGCTGGCCGTCGTCGCCGATCAATATCCAGCGCATCTGCGGAAACTGTTCGGCGAGTCGGCGGAGGTTGTCGCGTTTGTGAGCGCTGCCACTGCGGAACCAGCGGTCGTGTGTTGGTCCCCAGTCGGTCAACAACAGCGCCCCGGCGGGATACAGGTTACGGGAGAGAAAACGAGACAGGGTGGGGGCCACATTCCAGGCGCCGGTCGAGAGGTAGATGATCGGGGCGCCGGGGGTGAACGACGCCAGACGCTCCAGGAACACGGCCATGCCGGGGGTCGGCACCCGGGCGTGCTCGTCGAGCACAAACGTGTTCCAAGCGGCTAACAGGGGGCGGGGGAGGGTAGTGACCATCACGGTGTCGTCGACGTCGGAGACGATGCCGTAGCCGACCGTGGGGGCCACGATGAAAATCGGGGCTTCCACCACGTTCGAGGACTCGGTGTGCAACCGGGCAACGTGCCAGCCGGCGGGCAACGATACCGGAACCACGGTATCGACGACCCCGCCGCGATCCGCCTGGACAAGGTGGGTCCGCCCATCGATCTCAATCGTGACGGTGACATCGTTGACGGGCACACTCGTGAAGCTGCGCCAGCCTCGAATGCCGGCGTCACGGCCATCCGCTCGGGGGCGTTTTTGACGTTTCGTGGGCTTTTCCGGTTTGGCCAGGAGTACGCGACACAGGATGCGTACCCAGGCGGTCGAGCCGTAACCGGTATACGGGATGACGGTGGGCTGGTAGCCGCGGCGGCGGGCGGAATGCTCGCGATGTTCGTGGAGCCAGTCTTCGATGCGGGCCGCACGGTGCATGATTCGCTCGGGACTCGGCGCACGCGGAGTGGCGTCTGGAAACTCTGGCACACTTTCATTCTGCCATGTTTGCTGTGCATCCCCGATCAGGCCTGTGGAAAAAGGGTTTTACCCCGTAGTATGGTGACTTATCTTCAAGGGGGATAAATGTCGCTTGGTGGCCTATTAGGTGAAGGGTCCGGTGCAGCACTTCAGCAAGTGCGCACCGAGCCGATTCAGCAGCGCAGTGCTGCACGTCTGTCCGGTTTGCTCGATGCAGCCGCCGCCGTTGTGGACGAGGTGGGTTTCGACCGCATCACGACCGCCATGGTCGCCGAACGCGCCGGTGCCTCCATCGGCACCGTGTACCGCTACTACCCCGACAGGGTCGCTGTTCTGCACGCCCTGCATGAGCGTGCCGTGGCGCGCTTCCGGCAGCGTGTCGTCGATGAACTCGGTGCCAGCACCCTCACCTCCTGGTGGGACGCCGTGGACTGCGTCGTCACGGCCTTTGTCGGCCTGTACCGCACGGAGGCGGGCTTTCGTATCGTGAACTTCGACGACCGCGACGGCGCTCCCGCCGCAGACGCCGTTGCGGACGCCGACTTCTTCGCCCGCCGCCTCGCCGACGTTCTCGTGAACGAGTTCGATCTGCCCAGCGGCGACGATTTGATCTTTCGACTCGGAGTTGCCGTGGAGATGGCCGACGCGCTGCTCGCCCGCGCTTTCTATAGCAATCCGCTCGGTGACGAGCGCTTTATCGCCGAGTGCCGCCTGGTCATGCGCGACTACCTCGACCGCTTCTACAGCCCGCAGGCGCTGGATCTCCTCGCCACTGTGTCGTAGTACCCGCCGACAGCCGGGCCCCACTGGGGCTCGGCTTTTTGTGTTGGGGAAGCCGCGCCTGTTCGCTCAGAGATAAAACTTTGTTAGCGATGGGTTTTGCCTGTCGCGCAAAATAGTGATTGGGTTAGCATCTGATTTGTGTTGACCCACAAGATGCGAGGAGCGAGCCGCCAGGATGATTGAATTCCACTCGGTGACAAAACGGTTCCCCGACGGCACGCTCGCCGTTGAAGATTTCAGCCTCGTGCTGCCTTCCCGCAAAACGACCGTGTTCGTCGGTTCGTCGGGCTGTGGCAAGACCACACTGCTGCGCATGATCAACCGGATGATCGATCCCTCGAGCGGTTCGATCGAGATCGACGGAGTCGATATCGCCAGTGGCTCGGCCGTCGCCCTGCGACGCAGTATTGGCTACGTCATGCAGAATTCCGGACTTCTGCCGCACCGACGCGTGATCGACAACGTAGCGACCGTGCCATTACTCAAGGGCGTCAAGAAGGTGGATGCCCACACGCAAGCCATGGAATTGCTTGACACCGTCGGGCTCGATCGTGCACTCGCGTACCGGTATCCCAGCCAGTTGTCCGGCGGGCAACAACAGCGTGTAGGCGTCGCCCGCGGCTTGGCGGTGAACCCGAACATTCTCCTCATGGATGAACCTTTCGGTGCGGTGGATCCGATCGTGCGCGACGATCTCCAGCAGGAGCTGCTTCGCCTGCAACACGACCTGGATAAGACAGTCGTGTTCGTGACGCACGATATCGACGAGGCGTTCCTGCTTGGCGATCAGGTCGTGATCCTGGAGAAGGGCGCACAGATCGCCCAGGTGGGAACCCCGAAAGAGATCCTGGCCAACCCGGCAAGCGACTTTGTCGCCTCTTTCATCGGAGCAGACCGCGGGAAGCGACGACTGGCCGTTGATTCGACTGTCAGTCGCTCCGGTGACGATGTCGTGCTCGTAGACGGCGCCGGCTACGTTGCCGGTGTAATCGAGGCACCGGGGGGCGTTCTGCCCGGCGCCGGTGCTGGAGTGAGCACAAATTCCCGGGCGCGCAGCGTGTCGAACAAGACGGACCAGGCGGGCGATGCCTGATGCTCTGGCTGTGGGACAACCTCGATCTGGTACTCGGGCTGACCGCTGATCACGTGCGTCTGAGCATCATCCCGATTGTGGTCGGTTTCATAGTCTGTATCCCGTTCGGTTGGCTCGCGAACCGCTACACGGTCGCGCGCACCATCCTGCTGACCTTGGGTGGAGTCCTCTTCAGTATTCCGTCCCTGGCCCTGTTCGTGACCCTCCCGGCTCTTCTTGGTACTCGCATTCTCGACGAGGCCAACGTCGTTGTGGCACTCTGTATCTACGCGATTGCGGTGATGGTACGTGGGGCAGCGGATGCGTTCTCCTCGGTGTCGAGAGATGTCATCTCCTCGTCCACCGCCGTCGGGTTCTCGGCGGTGTCACGGTTCTGGACCGTCGAATTTCCACTCGCTGGTCCGGTTCTGCTTGCGAGTCTCCGCGTTGTCTCGGTAAGTACGGTCAGCCTGCTCAGCGTCGGATCTCTGATCGGCGTCCAGAGCCTGGGCTATCTATTCATCAACGGCTACCAGCGTGACTTTCCTGAGGAAATCCTGATCGGTATTGTTTTTACCGTTATTGTCGCTGTGCTTTTTGACACAATTCTGGTACTCGTCGGCCGTTTGTTGATGCCCTGGACGCGCGCGACGCGACGCCGCCGTTGGGTGACCTCGGCCACGGCTTCGGTGAGCGCATGAACCTTTTTCTGGACGCCCTGAATTTTATGTTTGATCCGGCCAACCTGACCGGTGCGAATGGCATACTGTCGCGTCTTGTTGACCACCTCTGGTACACCGGCCTGAGCATGGCCGTCGCCGTCGTCATCGGCATCCCACTCGGGCTGCTCGTCGGACATACGGGGCGCGGGCGCAACGCGGTCGTCGCTGTCAGCAGCGCAGCTCGCGCGCTTCCCACGCTCGGACTGATCTTCCTCATTATTCTCTACACCGGTCTGGGGGTCGGGCCGCTCATCGTCGTGCTCGTCATTCTTGCCGTTCCGCCACTTCTGGCCGGTGCCTACTCCGGGCTCGAAGCCGTAAATCGTTCGACAATCGACGCGGCTCGGGCGATCGGCATGACCGAGTGGCAGATTCTGTTCAAGGTCGAGATGCCCCTGGCCATGCCACTCATTTTCGGCGGCATTCGCTCAGCGACTCTTCAGGTGATCGCGACCGCTACAATCGCCGGCTATGTGGGCCTGACCGGCCTCGGCCGTTTCCTTATCGAGGGTCTCGCACTGCGCGATTACAAGCTCGCCCTCGCCGGTGCAATACTCGTCATTGCCTTGGCGCTTTGCGTCGATACGATTCTCGCACTGGCCCAACGACTCGTCATTCCGCACGGGGTTGCCCGCGGACTGACGCGACACCCCGATGAATCCGCCGCGCCAACTCCAAGGCAGCACGGGCGCGTCTCACCAGCACCATCCAACCTTTAAGGATATGCCGCATGTTCACACAGCACCGAACAATTACCTCGCGTCGTGGTCGCCTCGTTCTGGGCGCAGCGCTCGCACTGTCCGTCACTGCAGCCCTTGCTGGATGCAGTTCGGGCGACCCCCTCGGCGCCGATTCCGCAACCCCCGCCGATTCCACGACCATCACAATCGGGTCGCAAGGGTTTGCGGAGAGTGAAATTCTCGCGCAAATCTATGGGCAGGTTCTGGCAGCCAACGGTTACACGGTCGACTACAACCCGGGAATCGGTTCGCGGGAAGCGTTTGTCCCCGGTCTGAAAGACGGCTCCATCGACATGATCCCGGAGTACTCGGGCAACCTCCTCCAGTTCCTCGACCCGTCGGCCAGCGCATCCTCGTCGGAAGAGATCGCAGCAGCCCTCCCGGCAGCTCTCGAACCCGAAGGTCTTACGGTGCTCGACGCAGCACCGGCCGAAGACGCTGACTCACTCGTCGTAACGCCCGAATTCGCCGCGGCCAACAATCTCGTGACCATCGCCGATTTGGCTCCTATTGCTTCAACGATTACTCTCGGGGCCAACACCGAGTTCCAAACTCGTCCGTACGGCCAGAGCGGTCTCGAGTCTGTATACGGCGTGACCGGCTACACCTTCAAGGCCATCGACGATTTCGGTGGGCCGGGTACCCTAAGCGACCTGCTGGCCGGAAATATCCAGGTAGCCGACATTTATACAACCACCCCATCGATCAAGCAGAACAATCTCGTCATCCTCGAAGACCCGGAGAATCTTATTGCGGCCCAAAACGTAGTGCCGCTGATGAACACCTCGGTTTATTCAGATGCGCTGGCCGCGCTGCTGAACCCCGTGTCCGCCAAATTGACGACCGCAGGGGTGCTCGACCTGAACGAAAAGAGCAACTCTGACGCTAAGCCGTCGCCCGAGAAGCTTGCAACCGAGTGGCTCACCACCAACGGTTTTCTGTAGTGAGACGCTGCTCTAGGCACCGAACAGAATGAGCGCCGGCCCGGCCAGGAGCACCGCTGACACGGTGAGTGCTCCGGCTGTGGCGGCGTAGCCCAGCGGCATAATCGAGTTCACCAACCTCGACACACGAGGAGTGACCTGATAGGCCGGATGCTCAGGATCTGCAGCGGGTGCTATTTCAGAGCGCGAAGCGGATGCAACGGCGCGCGCCGTCGCATCCGCTTCGTGCTCTGACGGGGGAGTAGACCCCACGAGCGCGAATGCGACGAGGGCGATCGCGCGCGCCAGCGTGTAGTCATCCACCACTCGGCGGGCGCGGTCGTCGGCGAGCATCTCGACCAGCAGGGCAACGGCGTTTTCGGCGCGGTTGGCGATGGGAAACCACGGCAGTGCGCTGTGCCAGCTCTTGAAGGCGAGCAACACCAGGTGGTGCTGCTGCACGAGGTGGGCCTGCTCATGGGCGATCACGGCGCGTACCTGATCGGCATCGAGCAGCCGGAGCAATCCGTTCGAGAGTACCGTCGCCGAGTGCCCGGCCCGGGGCAAGCAGTAGGCGACCGGGGCGGGATAGTCGATGACTCGCATTCCGGGCTGCCCGTGCAGGGGATCGCTGAGCAGGGTGATGAGGGCGTGGTGACGCCGGCGCTGCCGCTCGGACCGCACGAAGGTCGCGAGCAGGTTCAACAAAAGGTGCGTGCCGAGCAGAACGGCCGCTCCAAGCGCGAGCACGTGCGCGAAGGTCGTGCCGACAGGGAGGGTGCCTGCACGCAAATTACCGCTGAGGGCGACGATGCTCTGCGGCAGTGCATCGCCGAATGGAACGAGACCGTAGACGAGCAGCGACCCAATCATGGACATGCCGCCGGACAGTGCGATGGCTTGCCAGAGAACGAGTGCCACACCGGGGGAACGCGCCGGCCATGCTGAACGGGCGAGCACGAGCGGGATCGGCCAGGCGAGCAGCACGGCAATGGCGCCGAGCAGGACGGCGGCGGTAATCACGAGAATTGACGAGTCAGGAGGCGGGTCAGACGCTCGGTCTGGGCGCGACGCCGAGTAGTTGCCGCAGGGTCTCGGCCTCCTGTGGGGTGACATCACCGATGAACCGGGCCAGCGCAGCCTCGCGATCGGGGACCTGGCCGAGCACTTCGTGCATCAGCCCGGCAGTGTGCGCAGCGCGAGTCATGGCCGCGGTGTAGGCGTGCGGCCGAACGCCTCGGTCGCGATTGACGAAGCCCTTCGTTTCGAGCCGGGAAAGTACGGTCAGAACCGTCGTCGTCGCCAACTGCTTCGTGGGGGTACCCGGCGCATCTGGCCGCAGCAGGGATTCTTTGAGTTCGTTGGCCGTCAGCGGGGTCGAAGACTCCCACAAGACGTCCATCATCAGCCTCTCGAGTGCACCCAGTGATCCCATGGCCACTATGATACGCCGCGAAACTGAGACTTCTACGAGCCGTAGAAATCAAGGTTCTACACAGCGTAGAAGGGTAATCTTCTACACAGCGTAGAAAAGTGTGCGCGGGTAACAATAATGCTGGAGGGCATATGAACGAGTGGTTGGACCCTTTACTCCTCTCACGGTGGCAGTTCGGTCTCACGACCATGTATCACTTCATTTTCGTACCACTCACGATCGGTATGGCCCTCACGGTCGCGATCTTCCAGTCCGCGTGGGTGCGCACGGATAAAGCGAAGTACCTGCAGCTCACGCACTTCTTCGGCAAGATCTTTCTGATTAACGTCGCCATGGGCGTGGTGACCGGAATCGTTCAGGAATTCCAGTTCGGTATGAACTGGTCGGACTACTCGCGTTTCGTCGGTGACGTCTTCGGTGCTCCGCTCGCCTTCGAGGGCATCGTCGCGTTCTTTCTCGAGGCGACGTTCATCGGATTGTGGATCTTCGGCTGGGACAAGCTGCCCAAAAAGATCCACCTGGGCACGATCTGGATGACCGTGGTCGGCTCGATCGCCTCGGCCTATTTCATTCTTGCCGCGAACGCGTTCATGCAAAACCCGATCGCGTACACGATCAACGAGGAGAAGGGGCGGGCCGAACTCACGAGCATCTGGGAACTGCTCACGAACCCCATTGCCATCGCCGCGTTCCCGCACACGATTTTCGCCTGCTTCATGGTGTCTGCCGGACTCATCATCTCGGTAGCCGCCTGGCACCTCTATCGCAACCAGCACCTCGACACGATGCGTCCAGCACTCAAGTTCGGTCTCTGGATGATGGTCATCGCCGGAGTGCTCACCACGCTCGCCGGTGACCAGCTCGGTCTGGCCATGGTCGACGCCCAGCCGATGAAGATGGCGGCGGCCGAGGCGCTTTATCACACCGCGACCGGCGCCAACGCAAGCTTCTCAGTTTTCACTCTGGGCACTCCGGACGGCGTCCACGAGCTGTTCTCCGTGCGTATTCCGTACCTGCTCTCCTTCCTGTCGACCCATACTTTCGACGGCACGGTCGAGGGCATCAACAATTTGCAGGCCCAGTACGTCACCCTGTACGGTCCTGGCGACTACACCCCGACGATCTGGATCACCTACTGGGCATTCCGCTGGATGATCGGACTCGGCCTCGCGCACATGCTCGTCGCCGTCGCCGGCCTGTGGCTGACCCGTGGGGGGCGCAGCCCGAAGCGCACCTGGGTGTGGAAGGTTGCGATCTGGAGCTTCCCGATGTCGCTACTGGCGATGAGCGTCGGTTGGGTCTTCACGGAGATGGGTCGTCAGCCCTGGCTCGTATTCGGACTCATGCGCACTGCAGACGGTATCTCGCCCGGCGTGACCGGTGTGGAGATTTTGATCTCGTTGATCGTCTTCAGCCTGCTCTACGGAATTCTCGCAGTGGTCGAGTTCAAGCTCATCCTCAAGGCCGTCCAGAAGGGCCCGGACGATGCGCCGGTTCAAGACGCCGAATCCGGCGCCCACCAGCACGCTGTCACGGTCTACTAGGACAGGGTTACGGAAAACACACAATGGATCTCACAATTCTCTGGTTCTGGATCATCGCTTTCATGTTCATCGGGTACTTCGTACTCGATGGGTTCGACTTCGGAGTCGGTATGTCCCTGCCCTTCCTCGGCAAAGACGACACCGATCGCCGCGTTCTCATCAACACCATCGGTCCGGTCTGGGACCTCAACGAAACCTGGGTCATCGTGGCCGGGGCGTCGCTCTTCGCAGCGTTCCCGGAGTGGTACGCCACAATGTTCAGCGGCTTCTACCTTCCCCTGCTGCTCATTCTGGTGGCCCTGATCCTGCGTGGTGTGTCGTTCGAATATCGGCACCAGCGCCCGGAATCATCGTGGAAGAAATGGTTCGACGGCCTGATCATCGTCGGTTCAGCCGTTCCGGCGTTTCTGTGGGGTGTGGCCTTTGCCAACATCGTGCGCGGCGTCAAGCTCAATGCCAACCACGACTACATCGGTACCCTCTTCGACCTGCTCAACCCGTACGCCCTGCTCGGCGGCATCACGACGCTGCTGTTGTTCTTCGTGCACGGGGTGGTGTTCGTGTCGCTCAAAACCGAGGGCGACATTCGACTGCGAGCCCGGAAGCTGGCGACGAAAGCTGGAATCGTGACGATCCTCGCCGCGGCCACCTTCCTAGCCTGGACGACGCTCGCCTACGGCACCGTGGCATCCGCTCTGCTGGCCGCCCTGGCCGCTGCCCTGCTGCTCGCATCGTTCCTCGCCAACCTGCGCGGCGCTGAACGGCTCGCGTTCGCCCTGATGGCCGGCACGATCGGTCTCGTCGTGCTGACCCTGTTCTCGTCATTGTTTCCCGAGGTCATGCCGGCCAGCAACAACCCGGCCAACAGCCTGACGATCGCGAACGCCTCCTCGTCGACGTACACGCTCGGTGTGATCAGCTGGACCGCCCTGATTGCTATGCCCGTCATTCTGCTCTATCAGGGCTGGACCTACTGGGTATTCCGCAAACGCATCGGCCGGGCGCACATTGACCTCGCCGTACACTAAACGAGTGCGCCCTCTGGATCCGCGTCTCCTTCGCTACGCCCACGCAGCCCGTCGGTTTCTTCTGGTCGGCGCGCTGCTGGGCCTGGCGCAAACGCTCGTCGTCATCGCGTTCGCATGGCTGTTGACCCGAGCAATCACGTTCACCGTCGCGGGGGAGCCCCTCCGCACCATCGCGCCGACCCTCGCCGCCCTCGCCGGAGTCGTCGTGCTGCGCTCGGTGCTCATCTGGCTGCTCGAAGTAGCGGCCAACCGTGGCGCCGCCCAGGTGAAAAGCCAGCTGCGCGCCAAAGTCATTGCGCGGCTCGCCGAGCGCGGCCCCGACTGGGTCGCATCCCGGCAGAGCGCGCGACTCTCGACGGTCGTGACGACCGGACTGGACGCGCTCGACAACTACTTCGCTCGGTACCTGCCCCAACTGTTGCTAACCCTGATCGCCACCCCCATCCTGATCATTGTCATCCTCTCGCAAGACCTCATCAGCGGGCTCATCGTCATTGTCGTGATTCCGCTGATTCCGCTTTTCATGATTCTCATCGGCCGGGTCACCCAGTCGGTGCAGCAGGAGCAGTGGCAGGCCATGCAGCGTCTGTCGACCGGGTTTCTCGACGTGGTCGGGGGCCTCGGAACCCTGAAGATTTACGGCCGCGAACGACGCCAGTTCGATCGAATCAGGTCGATCACCGAGGAATACCGCACTCGCACCATGAAAGTGTTGCGCGTCTCCTTCCTCAGCGGTTTCGTGCTCGAACTCGCCGCGAGCCTCTCCGTTGCGATCATCGCCGTGTCGATCGGCCTGCGACTTATCGACGGTGCCCTGCTGCTCGGCGTCGGCCTGTTCGTTCTGCTGCTCGCCCCGGAGGTCTTTCTCCCGGTGCGCCAGGTCGGAGCGCAATTCCATGCCGCAGCAGACGGGCTCGCCGCTGCCGAAGAATTGTTCGCCATTCTCGACGACGAGATGACGCCGGAAGTATCACAAGCGGATGCCGTCGCCCACACGGTACAGCTCGGCGTGGGCTCCCTGGTGCTGAACGGAGTCTCCGTTCGGCATGGCGACACCCTCGTGATCGATCACCTGCATGCGGAATTTGCTCCCGGACAGCTCAGCGTGCTGCGCGGGGTAAGCGGAGTTGGCAAGTCGACCCTCGTCGCAGCCCTGCTTGGTTTCGTCCCTTTCACCGGTACTCTCACCCTCGACGGTGTGACAGTGCCGGCCGGCGCGACGCGCGGCTGGCTGGCCTGGGCCGGCCAACGCCCGGGCCTGTTCCGGGGGACAGTGGCCAACAATGTGGCGCTCGGCGCAGCATCCGTTGATTCCACCGGCCCCGATCACAGGCTGGTCGTGCAGTCACTACGCTGGGCCGGCGCCGCCGAGGTGTCACCGGCTACGGTCCTCGGGGTCAACGGTGAAGGCCTCTCGGGCGGGCAGGCCCAACGTATCGCCGCAGCACGAGCCATCTACCGGGCCCTGGCGACCGATTGCCACGTGCTGATCCTGGACGAACCGAGTTCGGCGCTCGATTCCGACGCCGAGGCCGGTCTGCTCGTCGGACTCCGACACCTGGCCGACCAGGGACGCGTGGTGATCGTTGTCAGCCACCGCGCGGCTGTCGCCGCCGCCGCCGACAACGTGATCGAACTGCAGGAGTTGACTCATGTCTGAGGCCACGTTGCACCCGCATACCCGCGACGTGTTGCGCCTCGCCCAGCCTCACCCACGCTGGTTCGTTCCCGGTCTGCTGGCCGGCATCGGCAGCGCCGTCATGGCGGTGGCGCTCTTGGCCTGCTCCGCCTGGCTGATCACCGTCGCGGCCGAAATGCCGTCCCTCGCGGTTCTGGGATTGGCCGTCGTCGGGGTTCGCGCCTTCGCTATTTTTCGCTCTGTGTTTCGCTATCTGGAACGGGTGTCCAGCCACGATGCCGCCTTCCGGCAGCTCGCCGAACTGCGCCTCGGCATGTTTCGACGCATCGTGCCCATCGCTCCGGCCGGGCTCGCCAGCACCGGGCGTGGTGATCTGCTCACCCGCCTCGTGCGGGATGTCGACGATCTTCAGGACCTGCCGTTGCGCGTCGTGCAGCCGCTCCTGGTAGCGGGAACAACGGCCCTGCTCAGTGTGGTCGGTATCTGGCTGATCGTTCCGGCTGCCGGACTGACGCTGCTGGTCTGCCTGCTGCTGGCCGGAATACTCGGAACGCTCTTCTCCGGCACACTGTCCGCACGTGCCGATCGTGAACTCGCGCCCCTGCGCGGTTCCCTCGCCGATGAGGTGCTCGAGATCATCGAGAACCTCGACGTCCTCACCGCCTTCGACGCTCTCACCCCGCGTCTCGAGCAGCTGGCGCGTACCGACGCGCGCCTCCGACAGGCCACCCTGCGCCGATCGGTCGGGATCGGCGTCCAGTCGGCGGTGGTGGCGCTGTTCGCCGGCGCGGCAACGCTCGGGGCTCTCTATTTTGGTGTCCCCGCCCTCGACAGCGGCGGTGGCCTGCTCAGCCCCGTGCTGCTCGGCCCGACCGTCATCGTGGCCGTGCTCGTACCGATGGCCGTGTTCGAGGTCTTCGGTATGATTCCCCTCGCCGGCTCGGCCTGGCGGCAGGTGCGGGTGAGTGCTACCCGGGTCGCCGACATCGTTCCGGCCGCGGTCCCGGGGGAGATTCCCGTCGATGTGGTCGACCCGCTGACGCTGTGTGCCTCCGATTGCGCCAGCGGTCCGGTCGTTCTGGAACTGGCCGATCTCGCCGCGCGCTGGCCAGGGCAGCACGAACCCGGCGTGGCCGGCGTCACCCTGCGGTTGGCGCCGGGCGATCGCGTGCACCTGGCCGGGCCGAGCGGCGCCGGCAAGACCACCCTCGCCCAAACCCTCGAGCGCTTTCTCGACTACACCGGTTCATATCGATTGAACGGGGTTGAGGCGCGACTGCTCGCCCAGTCCGAGGTGAGACGCATGGTCGGACTGTGCGAGCAGCGCCCGTGGTTATTTGACGACAGCATCCGCCAGAATTTGCTGTTCGCCCGCGATACCACCACCGATGCCGAGCTCGAAGCCGTGCTGGCGCGCGTCGGACTAGCCGAGTGGTCCCGCGCCCGCGGCGGCCTCGACGCCCGGGTGGGCGAGCGTGGTGCGTTGGTCTCCGGCGGCCAGGCGCAGCGTATTGCCCTGGCGCGGGCCCTGCTCGCCGATTTTCCGGTGCTGATCGTCGACGAGCCCACCGCCAATGTCGACAGTGCCGGGGCGGATGCCCTCGTGCGCGACATCCTGACGGCCGCGGCCGATGCGCACCGCGCAGTGCTGCTCATCTCTCATACCCCGGTACCTGACGAGCTCGTGACCGCGAGGGTGACGCTGCCGGCCCGTGCCGGCGGGCCCACCGTAATCAGTCCATGTGGCGCAGTTCGCGGCGGTGCAGCCATTTCTTGAGGAGGAAGACCGCGAGTGTGAACAGGGCGATCACGCCGACGAAGAGGTAGCCGGCGAAGTGCAGGCGCCCGCTCAGCTCGCGGTAGCCGTCCGCCGCAGCCGATCCGACGCTCACGTAGGCGAGGGACCAGATGATGCAGGCGGGTACGGTCCAGGCCATGAAGGTGCCGTACCGCATACGGCTCATTCCCACGGTGAGCGGGATCAGCGAGTGCAAGACCGGCAGAAACCGGGAAATAAAAACGGCCAACCCTCCGCGCCGGTCGAGGTAGGTCTCAGCGCGAGCCCAGTTGTGCTCGCCGATGCGTCGCCCCAGCCTGCTGCTCCTGATGAACGGGCCGAAGTGGTGCCCGAGGGCAAAACCGATGCTCTCTCCGGTCAGGGCTCCCACGATCACGGCCAGAACCAGGGTGACGAATTCCACCGGGCTGGCGACCGCAGTGCTGGCAACGATCACAATGGTGTCGCCGGGTACGACCAGCCCCACCAGCACCGAGGTCTCCAACAGCATGCCCACACCGGCCAGAAGCGTTCGAATGACCGGGTCGACGCCGGAGACGGTGTCGAGAATCCACGTGAGGATGTCATTCATTGTGCCCAGCCTACGTGCCGCGCGCGATTCAACAAGGTCGACCCGGCCCCCACCGCGTCGAAAAGCTAGACTAGTGTGGTGACCGGCACCGTGCAGAGCAAGCTCTTGGCCGGTTGGTTCGACCCTGCCGCGGTTTTTACTGCGCTGTATGCTTTCGACCGGTATTCTTTCTGGCTCGATGCCGGACCGAGGGCGCGCACCGGCGTCAGCTACCTCGGGGCGGCGTCGCCCCGGTCTCGTTTCGTCACGGCCTCGGTGATGGAGGGAACGGTCACCAGCACATACGTTTATCCGCAGGATGCCCCGCCTCCGGTGAGCACACACGAGACCGTCTTCGAGTTTCTGCGTCGCGACCTCAAAAGCGACAGCCCGCCTGCAGACGCTGCCTCGCGTCCGGATGGGTTTGAGCTTGGTTGGGTCGGTTGGCTCGGCTACGAACTGGGCGCGAACACCGTCGGTACACCCACGCACGAGTCTCGGTACCCCGATGCCGCACTGCTTGAAATAGACCGCATGATCCGGTTCGACCACGGTGACCGTACGGTGACACTCGTGGCACGAGCGAGTGCAGGCGAGACAGGAGCGTCCGTCGCCGACTGGTTCGACCAGATCACCGCAGCGCTACCGGCGACCCAGACGGTGGACCGCGTCACACCCCCGCCGACTCGCGCTTCTCTGCTGCGGGCATCCGCTGCCCCAAGGTGGCGTCACAGTCCCACCGACTATGACGCCCTGATCGAGACCTGCCTGGCTTTCATCGGCAACGGCGACGCGTACCAACTGTGCCTGACCAATGAGATTCGGGTGCCGGGCGAGTGGCACCCGGTTGAAACCTACGGCCGGCTGCGAACTGGCAGCCCCAGCCACCATGGCGGTTTGCTGCGCTTTGGTGACGTGGCGCTGCTGAGCGCGAGCCCGGAGCAGTTTCTGCAGGTGAGCCGGGATCGACGCATCCGGACCAAACCGATCAAAGGCACCCGGCCACGCTCGAACGAGGCAGCCGAAGACGAACGGCTGAAAGTCGAACTCGCCAAAAGCGACAAAGAGCGCGCCGAAAACCTGATGATCGTCGACCTCATGCGCAACGACCTCGGACGAATCGCCGAGCTCGGTACCGTAGCCGTCTCCAGCCTGCTGGCGGTGGAGAGCTACCCACACGTGCACCAACTGGTCAGCACCATTGAAGCGCTTCTGTCACCGGGTATCACGGTGGTCGACGCCATTGAGTCGTGTTTTCCGGCCGGTTCCATGACGGGTGCCCCGAAGCAGAGCGCGATGACGATACTCGACGCGCTCGAACAGGGGCCGCGGGGGGTCTATTCCGGGGCATTCGGCTATATCGGGCACGGCGGCGTGGCCGACCTGGCCATCGTCATCCGCAGCATCGTGCTCGATATCGAGGGAGCCAGTATCGGAACGGGTGGCGGAATCACCACCCTCTCGATCGCCGCCGACGAGATCGAAGAGACCCGAATCAAGGCGGCCGCGCTGCTGGCGAGCCTCGGCATCGCCGCGCCCTAGTAATCTAGACCGTGCATACGTGCGCTTCATCGCGCGTGCGCCCGAGCGAATGCTCCCGCATCGATCATGTACAACCCCTGCAATGAATGAGAGTCACGTGGCACACGAGCATGACAGCGTACGCATTGACGCGCGCGACGAGAGCGACGAAGAAGTGTACGACTTCGCGGCGATCCAGGCGAAGTGGCAACCCATCTGGGAGGAACTCGCCCCGTTCAAGACGAGCGCCGAGGGCGATACCCGCCCGCGCAAGTACGTGCTCGACATGTTCCCCTACCCCTCCGGCGACCTGCACATGGGCCACGCCGAGGTGTACGCGCTCGGCGATGTCGTCGCCCGCTACTGGCGCCACCAGGGTTTCAACGTGCTGCACCCAATTGGCTGGGACTCCTTTGGACTGCCGGCCGAGAACGCCGCCATCAAGCGGGGCATCGACCCGCGCGGTTGGACCTACGACAACATCGCCCAGCAGAAGAAGAGCATGAAGCTCTACGCGACCAGCTTTGACTGGGACCGCGAACTGCACACGAGCGACCCCGAATATTACAAGTGGACCCAGTGGCTGTTCCTGCAGCTGCACAAGAAGGGGCTCGCCTACCGCAAGGACAGCTGGGTCAACTGGGACCCGATCGACCAGACCGTGCTTGCCAACGAACAGGTACTGGCCGACGGCACGAGCGACCGCAGCGGCGCCGTCGTCGTGAAGAAGAAGCTCACCCAGTGGTACTTCAGGATCACCGACTACGCCGACCGCCTGCTGGATGATTTGAACCAGCTCGAGGGCACCTGGCCGGCCAAGGTGCTCAACATGCAGCGCAACTGGATCGGACGCTCCATCGGAGCGGATGTCGACTTCGCTATCGAGGGCCGCACGGAGCGCGTCACCGTGTTCACGACCCGTCCCGACACGCTTTTCGGCGCCACCTTCATGGTCGTGGCGCCAGATTCTGACCTCGCTGCCGAACTCGTCGCCGAGGCCACGCCTGACGTGCAGGAGGCGTTCCAGGACTACCTCCTGCAGGTGCAGCGCAGCACCGAGATCGAGCGTCAGGCCACTGATCGGCCCAAGACGGGCGTGTTCCTCGGTCGCTACGCGATCAACCCGGTCAACGGCGAACGCCTGCCCGTCTGGGCCGCCGACTATGTGCTCGCTGACTATGGCACCGGCGCGATCATGGCTGTGCCGGCCCACGACCAGCGCGACCTCGACTTCGCCCGTGCCTTCAACCTGCCCGTGCGGGTCGTCGTCGACACCAACTCTCCGGCCACCGGCATGATCCCGGTGATTACTCAGGGCATGCTCGACGGCACCGAAGAGCTGCCAGAGCTCGACCCGCTCAGCACCGGCATCGCGCTGGCGGGCGAGGGCCGCCTGATCAATTCGGGCCCCCTCAACGGCCTGAGCAAGATCACCGCCATCAAGCGCATCATCGAGCAACTGACCAACGACGGGCTCGGCCGCTCCGCGAAGAACTATCGCCTGCGCGACTGGCTCGTCTCCCGCCAGCGTTACTGGGGCGCGCCAATCCCCATCATCCACGGCGCCGACGGCACCGAGATTCCGGTTCCTGAAGATCAGTTGCCGGTGTTGCTGCCGCCCGCAGAGGGGCTCGATCTAAAGCCGAGGGGAACTTCGCCCCTGGGCGGAGCGACCGACTGGGTCAATGTGCCGAACCCGATCGACGGGACTCCGGCGACACGCGACGCCGACACCCTGGACACCTTCGTCGACAGCTCCTGGTACTTTCTGCGGTTTTTGAACCCGAGTGATGACACCAAAGCCTTCGACCCGAAGGAGGCCGAGAAATGGGCACCCGTCGACCAGTACGTCGGCGGTGTCGAGCACGCCATCCTGCACCTGCTCTACGCGCGCTTCATCACGAAGTTCCTGTTCGACGAAGGCTACGTGAGCTTCACCGAGCCCTTCACCGCGCTGCTCAATCAGGGCATGGTCATTCTCGACGGTGCCAAGATGAGCAAAAGCCGCGGCAACCTCGTCTACTTCACCGAGGAAGTCGAACGCCACGGTGTCGATGCCGTACGCCTCACAATGGCCTTCGCCGGCCCGCCCGAAGACGACATCGACTGGGCCGACGTGTCTCCGGTCGGTTCGGCCAAGTTCCTCGCCCGCGCCTGGCGCGTCGCGCGCGACGTGTCCAGCGCGCCCGACGTGGAGTGGAAGACCGGTGACGTCACCCTGCGCCGCGTCACGCATCGCTTCCTTGCGGATGCGCCCGGCTTGGTGGAGTCGTTCAAGTTCAATGTCGTCGTGGCACGCCTGATGGAGCTGGTCAACGCCACCCGCAAGGTCATCGACACCGGTGCCGGTTCAGGGGATGCCGCAGTGCGTGAAGCCGCCGAGGCCACCGCCATGGCGCTGAACCTCTTCGCGCCCTACGCGGCCGAAGACATGTGGGAGCACCTCGGCTACGAGCCGTGCATCGCTCTCGTGCCGTGGCGCAAGGCCGAGCAGACCCTGCTCGTGCAGGAGTCGGTGACGGCGGTCGTGCAGGTCGATGGAAAAATGCGTACCCTGCTCGAAGTTTCGCCGAAAATCTCCAGCGAAGACCTGGAAAAAATGGCGCGGGACGCCGCTGCGGTCATCCGTTCGATCGGTGATCGCGAGATCATCAAGGTGATCGTTCGCGTGCCCAAGCTCGTCTCGTTCGTCACACGCGCCTAGCGCGACACGACTGACCCGTCCCGGTCGATCGCGCGTGATCGACCGGGACCTTCTCCACAAGTCTGGGCCGGCTGAAGGCATCCACAGATGGGGCAGTGCAAGGCTAGCGGATGCTGTGCCCGGCCTAGCGTGCGAGCATGCAGCCTGATTGTTCCCCGCTCGACCTCGACCGCCTTGCTCCAGCCGCCCGCTATCGTCCTCGACTGCGGGTCGGCGTCGGAGCAGCCGTCGTGCTGCTGCTGCTCGCCCTCGTTGTCGCCGTCATCGTGTCCGCCGTCGGCCAGCAGGCCGGGCAGCGCACGGTCGGGTCGGAAGCGTCGATCACCTCGGGTAGCAGCGCGACATTAGAACCGTTCGACGTCGGAGCGGGGGCGAGCGCCCTTCCCGGCCAGGCGATTGCGACCGACACCGGTGTCACCATCTTTGTGCACGTTCTCGGAGCGATATCACGGCCCGGGTTGTTTCAACTATCTGACGGCGATCGGGTCATGGACGCGATTGCTGCTGCCGGTGGTTTGACAGCGGAGGCCGATCCTGCGGGCGTGAATTTGGCGCGCCTCCTTAGTGATGGCGAGCAGTTCTATGTACCCCGACAGGGCGAAGTGCCACCGGAACTCCCCGCAGCGGTCGGCGGCACTGGGGCCGGCGGCACTGGGGGAGCTAACGCGAAAGCGCCCAAGGTCAACCTCAATACGGCCGCCGTAGCCGACCTGGACTCCCTGCCTCGGATCGGTCCGACCATGGCCCAGCGCATCCTGGACTATCGCACGAAGAACGGCCGGTTTACGAGCATCGACGGGCTGCGCGACGTCGCCGGGATCGGCGATAAAACCTTCGAGGCGCTCAAAGACTTCATCACGGTATGAGCCTCGATCTGCGGCTTGCGTTGCCGGCACTGGCCGTGTGGCTGACCGCCGGCCTGCTGATCGGCGCGCCCACCGTGGCCGGCGCCGTCGCTGTGACGCTGTGGCTAGTAGCCGGCGGCTGTATCGGCGTACTGCTGATCGGCCGAATGGCGCAGCGCATCGGGCGGCCGACAGCGCCGAGATCCAGGCGCAGGCAGACAGCGTGCGCCAGCGTGCTGCTCTGCTGCGCCGGCGCGGCGCTCGTAGCCACCGCCGTCGCCGCGTGGGCGCCGGTTCGGCTGCCGCCCGAGGTGCGCGACGCCGCCGGGTCGCACGCGCCGGTCACCGCGATACTCACTATCTGGTCGGTTCCGGTTGCGACCAAAGCCTTCATCGGCAGTGGAACGTCGGGACGGGTGCGGTACAAGGCCACCCTGACCCAGATCGACAGCCGCGGCACGACCGCGCACGTGTCGAGCCCGGTCGTGGTGTTCGCCGAAGCAGCCAGGGCCGGAACCGAACCAGAAATCGGATCGATCCTCCACGTGCGCGGCACGCTGCGCCTGACTGAGCTCGGTGATGCCACGGTCGCCCTATTATTCACCACCGAAACGGCGCGTGGTATTGCGGCGCCCCCATGGTGGTTGCAGTGGGCCAACGAGCTGCGAGCCAGGTTCAGGGCGGCCGCGACGAGTCTTGCCGGCGACGGGGGTGATCTACTGCCCGGACTGGCTATCGGTGACACGAGCGCGGTCAGCCCCGCGCTTGATGCCGCGATGAAGACCAGCTCTCTCAGTCACCTGACCGCGGTATCCGGAGCCAATTGCGCGATCATCATTGCCTCGATCATGCTCCTCGGCGGCTATCTCCGGCTGCGCCGCTCCTGGCGCATCGTGCTCTCGCTCCTGACGTTGCTCGGCTTCACCATTTTGGTCACCCCGGAGCCGAGCGTGCTGCGCTCCGCCGTGATGGCCACGGTGACCCTCGCCTCGATTGGGGCGGGACGACCGGGTCGGGGCGTGCCAACCCTGTTGTTTGTTGTGATCGGCCTGCTGGTGAGCGATCCGTGGCTGGCGCGCAACTATGGGTTTGCGCTCTCGGTGCTCGCGACCGCCGGACTCCTCGTGATCGCCGGTCCGCTGTGCCGCGTACTCAGTCAGTGGATGCCATCCGCCCTCGCCGCCCTCATCGCCATCCCGCTCGCGGCCCAGCTGGCCTGCCAGCCGGTCCTGATTCTGCTGAGTCCCAGCCTGCCGTCCTATGGGGTTCCGGCCAATATTCTGGCTGGCCCGGCCGCGCCCGTCGCGACAGTGGTCGGGCTGATCGCGTGTCTGGCCTTACCGGTGCTGCCCGGGGTGGCGTCCGGGCTGCTCGCCCTGGCCTGGACCCCTTCGGCGTGGATCGCCGCCGTCGCTCAGGTGGTGTCGACCCTGCCGGGTAACCGATTGCCCTGGCCGGGCGGCGTGTGGGGGGTGCTGCTGCTCGCCGTCGGGACCGTACTCACCCTCATCGTCGTGCTGCGCGGGCCGGGCGCCCGACCCGCGCGCTGGCCGGCGGCAGTGCTCGCCGTGCTCGTGGTCGGCCTGGGCGGCTACGCGGGGTCGTTGATCGGCACCGGAATCGGCCGAGCGGTGTCGTTTCCATCGAATTGGCAGATTGCGGCGTGTGACATCGGCCAGGGCGACGCCGTGGTCGTGCGCGACGGCGACGCCTACGGTCTCGTTGACGTTGGGCCAGACCCCAAACTGTTGAGTACCTGCCTGGCCACTCTGGGCATCACCCGCATCAACCTGCTCGTGCTCACCCATTACGACCTTGACCATATCGGCGGGGTCGACGCCGTCATCGGGCGCGTCGACACCGCCCTCGTCGGTGTGCCCGAGAATGCCCAGGATGAGAGCCTGCACGCGCGCCTCGCCGCGGGCGGAGCTGCAGTTCGGCAGGCCGCGCGCGGTGATTCCGGCACGCTCGGCGGCCTGCACTGGAACATCCTCTGGCCCATTCGTGGAGCGACGACCATGCAGGTTGGCAACCCGGGAAGTATCACGATCACGTTTGACGGGCGGGGCATCCGTTCCATCTTCCTCGGCGACCTGGGGCAAGAGGCACAGGACGTTCTCCGCCGCGTGTCACCGCCGGGACGGGTCGACGTCGTCAAGGTGGCCCACCACGGTTCGGCCGACCAGAGCCCGGAGCTGTACGCGGAACTTCGTGCTCGCGTCGGCCTGATCTCGGTCGGGGCGAAGAACACCTACGGTCACCCCACGAACAAACTGCTCATTATTCTCGCGTCGGTCGGCACCCTGTCGGCGTGCACCGATCAGGAGGGGATGTCGGTCGTCGCGCCGGGAGCCAACGGCACTCTCGTACTCTGGACGGAGAAGGTCGCCGCCCGAGGTCCGCCCGGGTTACCGCCCGCGGTTTCGGTCTCTCCGTCTGCCACGGCCGCATCGGTCGGCGCGGCACCCCACGCGGCAGCTCCGGTCGTCCGTGGTGCGGGTTAGGCTGGTTTTACACCCGCATCAATCCCAAGGAGATCGCTTTGGCCGCACGACCCGCCACGACCGGCTCCCGCACCGGCAAGGCAGCGCCTGCGCGATCGAATAAGGGCACTGTCATTCCCCAGCTCGGCTGGCATGAGGTACGTCCGGCTCCGATCGTGCTCGTCTCCGGCACCGAAACGTTCCTCGCCGAGCGAGCCATCCGTCAACTGCGCGACTTTCTCAAACGTGAAGACCCGAGCCTTGAAATCAGCGACGTGCAGGCCGACAGCTACGCGCCGGGTGAGCTGCTCACCCTCGCAAGCCCGTCGCTGTTCGGCGAGCCGCGGCTGATTCGGGTCAGCAATGTCGAAAAATGCAGCGACATTTTTCTGGCCGAAGCGCTGGACTACCTGGAGAACCCGGCCGAGGATACCTACGTCGTACTGCGGCACGGCGGGGGAGTGCGCGGCAAGAAACTCCTCGACACCATCCGCGGCGGTCGGGGCGGCGCGATCGAAGTCGTCTGCAGCGAACTCAAGAAAGACACCGAGAAATACGAGTTTGCGTCGAACGAGTTCAAGACGGCCGGCAAACGCGTCACGGTCAGTGCGCTCCGCCAGCTCGTCGCAGCGTTTTCTGACGACCTGGCCGAACTGTCCGCCGCCTGCCAGCAGCTCATCTCTGACGCGACGAGCGAGGTCACCGAAACCACGGTCGATCGGTATTACGGCGGCCGGGTCGAAACGAACGCGTTCAAAGTAGCCGACTGGGCCATCGCTGGCCGCAACGGTGAGGCCCTGGTGACTCTGCGCCACGCTCTGTCCTCGGGAGCCGATCCGGTGCCCATCGTCGCGGCGTTCGCCATGAAAATTCGCACCATGGCCAAGGTGTTCGGTGCCCGTGGCGGGTCAGCCCAGCTCGGCGCACAATTCGGCCTGGCCCCGTGGCAGGTGGAACGCGCGCAAAAAGACCTTCGCGGCTGGAGCGATGAGGGCCTTGCCCGCTGTATCCTCGCGCTGGCCGAAACGGATGCCGCGGTGAAGGGTGCCGGACGCGACCCGGTGTTCGCGCTGGAACGCCTGATCGGCGTGATCTCTCGTCGCGGCGAGCACTAGCGGTTGCCGGTGCATCGTAGTACCAGACTTCAGCGGTCGCCGGCGTCGGCAACCGTGATGCTTGCGCGGTTCAGGTAGAGCCACACTCCCTGCTGAAAACTCGGATTGCCGCACACCCGGCTGGCCACCCAGACCGGCAGCAGGGTCGACGAACTGGCCAGATCGGTCGGCTTGGCCAGGGCTTCGAACGATGACGGCAGACCCGGGCAGTATTCGAGTTGCACTCGCCCGGTGATCTCGGTGAACTGCACCGACACCGGCCGTTCGGCGGGCGGCGCCAGAATGCGTAGTGCTCCGAGCGCGGCGACGGCTAGCAGGGCGGCGACCGCGAACACCGCACCGAACCTCGAGAGTGAGCGGACGCGGCGGGCAACGCGCATAGGCCGCGCGGGTTCGAAATCTTCCGAGTCGTGCTGTCCGGTCACGGCTGCACTGAGGTAGAACAAGATTCCAATGATTAGAAGCACGATCGAAACCAGCGAGATCAGCAACTGGTCGCGCGTGCTGCTGGACACTGCATCGTTCGTGTGGACAGCCAGCCACACCGCGATGGCGAAGGCTGCGGCGCTGAGCAACGCGGCGACAAAACGAGCGTGCGCCCGCTGATGCGGGGCGCTTTCGGCGATGCTGAAACTGGCCGGTGGGGTGCTCTTCACCGCGTCAGTCTAGTGGGGTTGCTGGCCCAGCTACGCGGACTACCGAGTTATGCCGGGCCCCACGTCACGAACAAAAAACCCCCGCCGATCAGGCGGGGGTTTCTGTGCGACGAGGGCGTCATCCGCTCGCTGGGAGCCGAGATAATTTCCTCATCTGCAGGTGTCGATTAGACGAGTGCGGAAACGGCCTTCGCGATAGCCGACTTCTTGTTCGCAGCCTGGTTCTGGTGGATGACACCCTTGCTGACGGCCTTGTCGAGCTTCTTGGAAGCAAAAGCGAGACCGACGACGGCCTTGTCCTTGTCGCCGGCGGCAATCGCGGTACGAGTCGCGCGAATCGCGGACTTGAACTCACTCTTGACGGCCTTGTTGCGCTCCTGAGCCTTCTTGTTGGTGCCAATTCGCTTGATCTGCGACTTGATATTTGCCACGTTGTTTACGCTTTCGTTAGGTTCTAGTACGGACAGCCGCTCAGCGGGTAGAGGGCGCTCGAGCGGCGAAAATCGTGCGGGGTGGGACCCGACACGCAAGCCAACCACTAATACTATCAGTAATCGCCTGCACTCCAAAACCCGCCCCGGTCGGTTGAGGGATGGACGCGCCCAATAGAGCCGGCGCTACGGTAGTGACCGCGGCGGCCAGTCGGATCGGGCACGCACACGGATGCCGCGACCTCAGACCGGGCCCGGCCCCGCCGTCACCTGACCGGCGACCCGCAACAGAATCGTCGTGAAACGCTCGGGCTGGGCCAGGCTCGCCAGATGCGTTGCCCCGCGCACCACGACGACCTTCCCGTTGCGGCAGGCGGCGAGGAAGCGCCGTTCGTTCAACCGAAAATGATCGAGCGCGCCATTGACCAACCAGATCGGCCCCGGATACGCGGCCAGGCTGGCCAGCGGAGTTAGTGTCGAGGTCGCGCGTAGCCCGGAATCCATCACGTCGAGAGCGGCGCCGCCCGCGAGTACGTCGTGTGCTCCGGCGGAAGGCAGCATGAGGTGCACCATGGTTTCGTGCAGCCATAAACCCCGATCGGGCAGGCGATGAATCGAACGGGCCAGCAGTCGATACCCCTCGAGCAACATTCCCTTCGGCACGGCGCTACAGCCCGCAGCAACCAGCCCGGCCACCCGATCAGGGTGCTCTCCGGCGTACGCCACGGCGTAGTAGCCGCCGAGCGAGAGCCCGACCAACAGCGCCCGGCCGCCGAGGTCCGCCACCCCGTTGTCGATAGCAGCGAGCGCGGCCGGCACCGTGAACGGCTCGCTCATCCGCTCTCCATGGCCAGGCAGATCAATCGCGAGCACGGGATAGCCGGCCGCACGCAACCGCTCCTCTTGAAAACGCCACATCGTGGCCGAGGTACGGATGCCGTGCACGAGCAGAACCGGCACGGGGGCCTCGGGAATCGCCATGCCCGTGAGCCTAGCCAGCCGCGGGGCCAGTCAGCTGGGCGTCTGGCACGGGCTGTGCCCAACTGGCCTGATCAGCCCGGAAGGTTGGCCCAGCCGGCAGCACGCTGGTAACCGTCAAAGCGCGCAGTCCACGCCTGGCGGGACTAGCATGCTGGTGCAAAGTTGCCCTCCCGTTCGACGCCGCCAGTTGCGTCGAACGTCAACGCGCACCGAGCATGGAAGAATAGTGGAACTATGTCACCTCGAGCCCTTCACGCGCTGGAACCGGCCGCCACAGCCCCCGAGTTCATCCGCAACTTTTGCATCATCGCCCACATCGACCATGGCAAGTCGACGCTCGCCGACCGGATGCTGCAGATCACCGGCGTCGTCGACGAGCGTTCCATGCGGGCCCAGTACCTGGACCGCATGGATATCGAGCGTGAACGCGGCATCACCATCAAGAGCCAGGCCGTGCGCATGCCGTGGGAGCTGGACGGCGTCACCTACGCGCTGAACATGATCGACACCCCCGGCCACGTCGACTTCACCTACGAGGTCTCCCGCAGCCTCGCTGCCTGCGAGGGCGCTATTTTGCTCGTCGACGCGGCCCAGGGCATCGAAGCCCAGACTCTCGCCAACCTCTACCTCGCCCTCGAGAACGACCTCACGATCATCCCGGTGCTCAACAAGATCGACCTGCCGGCCGCCGACCCCGACAAGTACGCTCGCGAGCTCGCCAGCCTCATCGGGGGCAGGCCCGAAGACGTGCTGCGCGTGTCCGGCAAGACCGGCGCCGGCGTGCAGGAACTGCTTGACCTCGCCACCACGATGATTCCGGCCCCGAAGGGCAACCCGGATGCCGCCGCCCGCGCCATGATCTTCGACTCGGTCTACGACAGCTACCGCGGCGTCGTCACCTACGTGCGCATGATCGACGGGCACCTGAAGGCGCACGAAAAAATCCAGATGATGTCGACCAAGGCGACCCACGAGATCCTCGAGATCGGCGTCATCTCGCCCGAACCGATCGAGAGTAAGGGGCTCAAGGTCGGCGAGGTCGGCTACCTGATCACCGGCGTGAAGGACGTTCGACAGTCCAAGGTCGGCGACACCATCACGACGGCCCTGCGCCCGGCGACCGACGCGCTACCCGGCTACAACGAACCACAGCCCATGGTGTTCTCCGGGCTGTACCCCATCGATGGCAGCGATTACCCGGCGCTGCGCGAAGCCCTCGACAAGCTCAAGCTCTCCGACGCCAGTCTCGGCTACGAGCCGGAGACCTCCGTCGCCCTCGGTTTCGGGTTTCGCTGTGGCTTCCTCGGCCTCCTCCACCTCGAGATCATCACCGAACGCCTCGAACGCGAATTCAACATCGACCTCATCACGACTGCGCCAAGCGTGCCATACGAGGTCACCACCGACGACAAACGCACCATCACGGTCACCAACCCGAGCGAATACCCCACCGGAAAGATCGCCAAGGTGCTCGAACCCATGGTCAAGGCCGCCATCCTCGCGCCCAAAGACTACGTCGGCGTCATCATGGAGCTGTGTCAGAGCCGCCGCGGCACGCTTCTCGGCATGGAATACCTCGGCGAGGACCGCGTCGAGATTCGCTACACGATGCCGCTCGGTGAGATCGTGTTCGACTTCTTCGACATGCTCAAGGGCCGCACCGCCGGCTACGCCTCACTCGACTACGAGCCCTCCGGCGAGCAGGAAGCTGACCTGGTCAAGGTTGACATCCTGTTGCAGGGCGAGCAGGTCGACGCATTTTCTGCCATCGTGCACCGGGACAAGGCCTATGCCTACGGCGCTCTCATGACCGGGCGCCTGCGCAAACTTATTCCGCGCCAGCAGTTCGAGGTGCCCATCCAGGCCGCGATCGGCGCCCACATCATCGCCCGCGAGAGCATTTCGGCGATGCGTAAAGACGTGCTCGCCAAGTGCTACGGCGGTGATATCTCGCGCAAGCGCAAACTGCTGGAGAAGCAGAAAGAGGGCAAGAAGCGCATGAAGATGGTCGGCCGGGTCGAAGTTCCCCAGGAAGCGTTCATCGCGGCACTGTCGGGGGACATCGAGACGAAAGACAAGAAGTAGAACAGATGCGCAGGGCTACTTTCACTGACGCCGCCGTCAGCTACGCTGCCATCGGCGGCACGCTGGCGCCCGACCTGATGAGCTATCCGCCCAAGGGTTATCGCCCGATGGAACAGAGCGTGAAGCTGGGCAGTTCCCACGAACGGTTTGAAGCCGCGACCAAGTTGCTGATGACATGGGGAATCCAGCGCGGCAG
This sequence comes from Cryobacterium sp. Y57, assembly GCF_002929505.1. GTDB lineage: Bacteria > Actinomycetota > Actinomycetes > Actinomycetales > Microbacteriaceae > Cryobacterium. Next base: position 83,544 of record NZ_PJJL01000071.1, on the reverse strand, counting down.
CGGCATGGAGGTGACCGATCTGGAGAACGGTACCGGCGTGCAGTACACCCCGGTCACCTTCCAAGCCGACGGCACCCCGGCAGTCGGGGAGCAGCATCCGGTCAACGAAGCGACGTTCGCAGACGACGGCACGCCATATATCGCCAACGGTATGACCGCGACGTTGAAGATGAAGGTCTGGCTTTTCGCCGTGACCGCGCCGGTGCGCGTGGTCTACGTCATCGACGAGGCCGCCCGCATCGGGTTCGCGTACGGAACCCTGACCGGTCACCCCGAGAGCGGCGAAGAATCCTTCATCGTTGAACACCGGGAGGACGACTCGGTCTGGCTGACCATCCGCTCCTTCTCGCGGGCCAGCACCTGGTACTACCGTCTGGCCTGGCCGGTGCTGCGCTTTCAGCAGGCGAAATTCACCAAGCTGTACCTGCGGGCCCTGCATCCCGTCGGTGCGATCAAATAACGCGCATCACATAACGAACGTACTGGAGCTCTACCTATGGCCGGACCCCACCCCGTCGGCGACGCCGCACCCGACGACGGACTCCTTCCCGCGTCAGCGGCCGTCGGTGCGGCCGAGCGCGATTTCGGTGTGTACCTGCACGTGCCGTTCTGCCGGGTGCGCTGCGGCTATTGCGACTTCAATACCTACACGGCGACCGAACTACGCGGCGTCAAACAAAGCGACTACGCCAGCCAGGCGGTGCTGGAGGTCGATGCGGCCGCCCGCATCCTCACCGCGTCGGGCGTGCCGGCACGCGAAGTCGCCACGGTGTTCTTTGGGGGAGGCACGCCGACGCTACTGCCGGTGACTGACCTGACCCGTATGCTCGCTGCGGTGTGCGAGCAGTGGGGCCTGGCAGACGGCGCCGAGGTCACCACCGAAGCCAACCCAGACTCGGTCGACGCCGCTTACCTCGGTGCCCTCGCTGATGCCGGCTTCACGCGCGTGTCGTTCGGCATGCAGTCTGCCGTGCCGCACGTGCTCGCCACGCTGGAGCGCACCCACGACCCCGAGCGGGTGCCGCTCGTCGTGGAGTGGGCCCGCGCCGCCGGGCTCGACGTGAGCCTCGACCTGATTTACGGCACGCCGGGGGAGTCCCTCGCGAACTGGCGCACGAGTCTCGAACACGCGCTCAGTTTGCATCCCGACCACCTGAGCGCCTATTCACTCATTGTCGAGGACGGTACCAAGCTGGCCCGGCAGATTCGCCGCGGCGAGATCGCTCCGACCGACGACGATCAGCAGGCTGACTTCTACGAGTTGGCCGACGAACTTCTCGCCGCCGCCGGGTATGACTGGTACGAGGTCAGCAATTGGGCGACGAGCGACGCCCACAGATCCCGGCACAACCTCGCCTACTGGACCGGCCAGGACTGGTGGGGCGTCGGCCCCGGCGCCCACAGCCACGTCGGCGGTGTGCGCTGGTGGAACGTCAAGCATCCGGCGGCCTATTCCGAACGGATGCGGGGCGGCCTGTCACCGGCCGCTGGCCGAGAGACGCTCGACGCGCCCACCCGTGAGCTCGAACGCATCCTCCTGCAAAGCCGGATCCGCTCCGGGATTCCGGTCGCATCGCTGTCGGCGGCGGGGCGCGTCGAGGTCGCCGGTTTGATCGCCGACGAACTCCTCGATGCCAGCGCCGCCCTGGCCGGAACGGTGGAATTGACCCTACGCGGGCGACTTCTAGCCGACGCTGTGGTGCGGCGCCTCAGCGATTAGCTGAAGAATTTGATGGTGAGCGGGTAGGCGTAGCCCTGGCCGCGATTGGCTGCCAACGCGGCCAGGATCGAGAAAATAATGCCGAGGGCGAAGGCGACCGGCAGAATCAAGTATCCGATCAGGATGCTCGTCAACGCGGCTGCCACCACATAGACGATCGTCAGGGTGATCTGAAAATTCAACGCCGTTGCGCTGTGCGCGCGAATGAACGGACCACGATCGCGCAGCATGAGGTAACCGATGAGGCCGGGTAGAAAAACGAGCAGAATGCCGCCGACGTGAATCAAAGTCGCCCACATCTTCTCGTCCGCCGGGCTCATCGGTTGGCGAGGAATATTCTGCGAGTAGGGATTGTGCGACGGGGTGGATTCATAGGGATTCGTGCGCGGATCGTTCTCGGACATGTGGTCTCCTGTTCGAGTAAGTTGAGTTGGTCATGGCGGTTCCGGCATTGAGTCGCCGAAACCTCTTTCACAGTCATAGACTGCCCACGCCTGCTCCTTCCAGCCTAACCGTGCTAGTGGTGTGCTGACCGGAATCGGCCACGGATATCGGGAGTTTCGGCCGTCCCGTGGCTTTCTCGACCTTCGGTTCATGATGGTTGGGGCCGTTCACAGAGTGTGACTCTGGATCGCTCATGATCGTCCCCTTCACTGAACGTGCTGGGCGGTATACCCGTAATTAAACCCTCGCTTCGGGCTGCTGGCAATGGGTCTGCTCAGGCAGTCGCGATATGATTAGCAGTCAGTGGATGCGAGTGCCAACGGTGTGCTGGCAAACGTACCTTTTCGTGTGATCATCAGAGTGCGCGGTAAGCGGCATCCGCAGAACTCAAGCTGGACCTCACGAATCAGGAAGGTGGGCGCAATGGTTTCCGACCGTGGCCTCGATGTCTTGCGCGTCATCGTGCAGGACTACGTTGCCTCTCGTGAACCCGTCGGCTCCAAATCCATCGTTGATCGACACGCCTTCGGCGTCTCCGCTGCCACCATTCGTAACGACATGGCCCTCCTCGAAGAAGAAGACCTGATCGCAGCGCCGCACACCTCGTCGGGGCGCATCCCCACCGATAAGGGCTACCGCGTTTTCGTCGACCACCTCGCTGATCTGCGGCCACTCACTCCCGCGCAACGTCAAGCCATTGAAACCTTTTTGGGTCATGCCGCCGACCTCGACGAAGTGCTCGTACGCAGTGTGCGACTGCTCTCCCAGCTCACTCATCAGGTCGCGCTCGTGCAGTATCCTTCTGTTTCTCGCGCCAAGGTGCGGCACATCGAGTTCGTGCCGCTGACGGCGACGCGCATCCTGTCGGTGCTGATCACGGATTCCGGCGGGGTGGAACAGCGCGTGATCGATCTGCCGCGGGCGCTCGATGAGCAGACCCTCGTCGAAGTGCGCACCCGACTCAATGTCGCTGTCGTTGGACTCGGCATGGCCGAGGCCAGAGCCGCCCTCGCCGCGAGCGTGTGGCCAGGAGCGCCGATGCTGCAACCGCTCATCGACCTCATCACGAGCACCCTCGCCGACCAAATCGGCGCCAACCGCCAGGATAAACTCGTCATGGCCGGGGCAGCGAACCTGGTGCGCACCGAGGAAGATTTCTCCGGCAGCATCTACCCGGTACTCGAAGCCATCGAAGAGCAGGTGGTGCTGCTGCGCCTGTTCGGCGAGATGGAGACCGACCAGCACGGAGTTTCGGTGAGCATCGGCCGGGAGAACGCGGCGTTCGGCCTGCCCGAGGCAAGCGTGTTGACCAGCGGCTACAGTGCGAACGGCAACCTCGCCCGCCTGGGCGTGCTGGGTCCCACGCGCATGGATTACTCCAATAACATGGCGGCGGTGCGCGCTGTCGCTCGCTACCTCTCCCGCCTGCTCGGCGAGACCTAAAGCTGTTGCCGCCTCGGCGGCAGAGACCACATCACCAGAACCAGAACCATAATCCTAAAAAACTCAAGGAGAGCCACCTTTGGCTGACCACTACGAAGCTCTCGGCGTTGACCGCGACGCAACCACCGACCAAATCAAAAAGGCCTATCGCCGCCTTGCCCGTGAACTGCACCCCGACGTGAACCCCGGCGCTGAAGCGTCGGAACGGTTTAAAAGCATCACCCATGCCTACGACGTGCTCAGCGACCCGAAACAGCGTCAGAAATACGACCAGGGCGGCGGTCAGAACGGCGGGTTCGACGGCCAGAACTTCGGCAACTTCGGCGACATCTTCGAAACCTTCTTTGGCGGAGGAGGCGGCAGCAGCCGCGGTCCGCGGTCCCGCCGCGAACGCGGCCAGGACGCCCTCATCCGGGTTGAACTCGACCTCGATGAGGTCATCTTCGGCACGCACCGCGACCTCGAGGTCGACACCGCGATCGTGTGTGACACCTGCAAGGGCTCCTGCTGCGCCCCCGGTACATCACCGATCACCTGCGATATCTGTCACGGTACCGGCAGTATCCAGCGCGCCGTTCGGTCTCTGCTCGGCAACGTGATGACGTCGAGCCCGTGCGGCTCCTGCCGCGGTTACGGCACTATCATTGCGACGCCGTGCATGACCTGCTCCGGTCAGGGCCGCGTGCGCGCCCGGCGCACGGTTCCGGTGGACATTCCGGCTGGCGTCGACACCGGCCTGCGCCTGCAGATGCCCGGCAGCGGAGAGGCCGGTCCGGCGGCCGGCCCGAATGGTGACCTCTACCTCGAGATGAAGGTGCGCCACCACGACGTGTTCAGTCGCGACGGCGACGACCTCATGTGCTCGCTCGACGTGTCGATGACGAGCGCGATTCTGGGCACCAACGTCACAGTGAAAGCTCTCGACGGTGATATCGAGGTGGAGATTCGCGCGGGTTCGCAAAGCTCAGAAGTACTCACGATCAAGGACCGTGGCATCACCAAGCTGCGAGGCAGCGGGCGAGGCGACCTGAAGATCGGTATCCATGTACTGACGCCGACCAAGCTCGACCACAAGGAACGCGACCTGATCGAGCAGTTCGCTGCCCGCTATGCAGCGCCTGCACCCACCCTGAGCCAGTACCAGCAGGGCTTGTTCGCGAAGCTGCGCGACCGGTTCCTCGGCTGACGTGGCACATTTCTATCTGCAGGAAACGCTCCGGGCGGCGCAGTGTCGCCCGGGGGCGGTCGTTTCTGTTGATGGCGCCGAGGCGCGGCACGCGGTCACGGTCAGTCGGGTTCGTCCCGGAGAGCGGCTGCGCTTAGGCAATGGAGCCGGGTTGCTGGTGCAGGGGACGGTGCTGACGGCGGAGGCTACGGTGTTGACCCTGCGCGTGGATGACGCGAGCGAGACCGCGGCGGCGACGCCGCGCATCCGTTTGGTACAGGCCCTCGCCAAGGGTGATCGCGACGAGCTTGCCGTGCAGGCCGCCACCGAGCTCGGTGTCGACGGCGTCATTCCCTGGGCCGCATCCCGTTCCATCACCAAATGGGAGGGCCCGAAGATAGCCAAGGGCCACGAACGCTGGATCAGCATTGTGCGCGAGGCCAGCAAACAATCCATTCGGGCCTGGTTGCCGGGCGTCGCGCCGCTCGCCAGCACCAAACAACTAGCCGTGCTCGCTGCCACTACACGGATGCTGCTGCTCGAGCCGACCGCGAGCGGTCGCCTCACCGAGGTGGCCGCGCCCACCGACGACCGCGACATTCTGCTCGTCGTTGGGCCCGAGGGCGGAATCTCCCCAGCCGAGCTGCTCTTGCTGGAACAAGCCGGCGCGACCCCGGTACGCCTCGGTGACACCGTGCTTCGTACGTCGACCGCCGGCCCAGCTGCCCTCGCAATCCTCAATGCGACCTTCGGTCGCTGGTAGGGCCGCTTAAGATAGAGGCATGTCTTCTTCCGGTTTTGAACCGACCATTTTCAGCCGCATCATCGCGCGTGAGATTCCGGCGACGATCGTCGCCGAGACCGAACACATCATCGCGTTCCTCGACATTGCCCCGAAAGCTCCGGTGCACGTCGTCATCACCACCAAAGACCCGCAGTTTCAGAACGTCGTCGAACTGGCCGCAGGCAACCCGGTCCTTCTGGCCGAACTTGTCTCGGTAGCCGAGCGCATCGCTGCTGAACGAACCAACGGGCAGTTCCGCCTCGTTTTCAACACCGGGGCGGCCGCCGGCCAGACCGTGTTCCACGTGCACGCCCACCTGCTGGGCAGTCCGGAACCGACCGAATCTCTGGGGGAGGACTCGCTTGGCGCCCTCTGAGCCCCGCAACGCTCCATCCGGCAACTCCGCTGCCAGCGGCAACACCGAGTTGCGCTTCACCGTCGACGGCGTCGCCATGGTGCGCCTGCTCGGGCCGGACGATCGCTACCTGAGTACCGTCGAGGCTGCCTACCCCCAGGTGGACGTGCACGTTCGCGGCAACGAGGTCACCCTGAGCGGCTCGGCTGGCGACGTGGCGGCAGTGCGTCGGCTGATCGAGGAACTGCAGCTGGCACTGCGCACTGGCCATGATCTCGGCGAGACCGAGGTCGCCACGTCAGCGCGGATGCTCGCTGCCGACAGTTCGGTGAGTCCATCCGCCCAGCTGGGCGCCCCCATCCTCACGGCACGGAACAAGAGCATTCGGGCCAAGTCGATCGGGCAGAAGGACTATGTCGACGCGATCGACGACAACACGATCGTATTCGGCATCGGCCCGGCCGGAACCGGCAAGACCTATCTGGCCATGGCCAAAGCGGTGCGGGCGCTGCAGAACAAGGAGGTCGAACGCATCATCCTGACTCGCCCGGCCGTGGAGGCTGGGGAACGACTGGGTTTTCTGCCTGGCACCCTCACCGACAAGATCGACCCGTACCTGCGCCCGCTCTACGATGCGCTCGGCGAAATGCTCGACCCCGAGCTCATTCCCAAATTACTCGCTGCTGGCACGATCGAGGTGGCACCGCTGGCCTACATGCGCGGGCGCACCCTCAACGCGAGCTTTGTCGTGCTCGATGAAGCCCAGAACACCACGCCGGAGCAGATGAAGATGTTCCTGACCCGCCTGGGGTTCGGCTCGAAGATGGTCATCACCGGAGACGTCACCCAGATCGACCTGCCGGCCGGCACGAGCGGCCTGAAACTGGTCACACGCGTGCTCGACGGGATCGACGACATCCACTTTGCCTATTTGACCAGCGCCGATGTCGTGCGGCACTCGCTTGTTGGGCGCATCGTTGATGCCTACACCGAGTACGACGCGCAGAAGCAGGCCCTTCGCCAAGAGACGGCTGAAGCCCGAGAATTTGCCACCCGTGGCCCCCAGCGCACGAGCGCTTCGGGCCGCACCCCGAAACGGAGTTCCAGTTGAGTATCGAAGTTAACAACGAATCGGCTATCCCGGTCGATGAGGCCGCCATTTTGCGCCTCGCTGCCTTCGCGCTCGACACCATGCACGTGCACGCCGACGCCGAGCTTGCCATCGTGCTCGTCGATGAGGGTGCCATGGAACAGCTGCACGTGCAGTGGATGGACGAGCCGGGCCCCACCGACGTGCTGAGCTTCCCGATGGACGAACTACGCCCTGGTACCGAGGAGGAGGAAACCCCGCCGGGCCTGCTCGGTGACGTTGTGCTCTGCCCGCAAGTCGCCAAGGAGCAGGCGGAAACCGCCGGCCACAGTACTCTCGATGAACTACTCCTGCTCACCACCCACGGCGTGTTGCACCTGCTCGGCTTTGATCACGCGGAACCGGCCGAGGAGAAGGAGATGTTCGGTATTCAGCGCGATATCCTCATCGCTTTCGCCATGCAGGAACGACAACGCCACTGATGCACATCGTCTGGTTCATTTACCCGGCCGTGGTCCTGGTCGTTTTTGCCGGACTGATGGCCGCCGTTGACGCCGCGATCATGACTCAGTCCCGGGCGGACATCGCGAGCCTGGTGGCGCATCATCGCGCCAAACGGTCATTACAGGCCATCGCCGACGATGCCGGCGCGCACCTGAACGCGATCAATTTCATTCGGATCACCGCTGAGACCACGGCCGCCGTTCTGGTCACCCTGGTTTTCGCGACCACGATCGAGGCCGTGTGGCTTGCGTTGCTGCTGTCAGCGCTCATCATGACCTCGGTGTCGTTTGTGCTCGTCGGTGCCAGCCCGCGCAGCGTCGGACGAGCCCACCCGGTCGGCTTGCTGGCCGCGACTGCGTTGCTCGTGCACGTCGGACGCGTTCTGCTTGGACCCATCGCGAACGCCCTCGTCGCCCTCGGTAACCGGGTCACGCCCGGGCGCACCAAGCTCGCGACATTCACCTCCGAAGACCAGCTGCTCAGCATGGTGGACGAGGCCACGGAGCTGGATGTGATCGAGGAAGACGACCGCGAACTCATCCACTCCATCTTCGAGTTCAGTGAGACGGTCGTGCGTGAGGTGATGATTCCGCGCACCGACATGGTCACCATCGACGCTGACGCCAGTATCGATGCGGCGATGGGCCTGTTCCTGAGCAGCGGCACGTCGCGCCTGCCCGTGTTGGATGGTGAGGTCGACGACGTCGCCGGCGTTCTCTACCTGCGTGATGTGGCCAGACTGGTCTTCGAGCGGCCGATCAACGCGCTTCAGCTCACCGTGGCCGACCTGGCTCGCCCGGCCGTGTTCGTTCCGGAGTCGAAGAAGGCCGACGACATGCTGCGGCAGATGCAGTTGGAGTCCAACCACCTGGCCATGGTCGTCGACGAGTACGGTGGAATCGCCGGACTGCTCACGCTCGAAGACCTGATCGAAGAACTCGTCGGTGACATTTCCGACGAGTACGACCGTGACGTGGTCGAGGTCGAAGACCTCGGTGGTGGGCATTTTCGGGTGAGTGCTCGATTGCCGGTCGACGAACTGGGTCAGCTGTTCGATCTCGAACTCGACGATGACGACGTCGACTCGGTGGGTGGTCTTCTGGCCAAGGCCCTCGGGCGACTTCCCGTTGCCGGGTCGGTCGCTTCGGTCAGTGGGCTCAACCTCACCGCCGAGCGCACCGAAGGCCGCCGCAAGCGCATCAGCACCGTGCTGGTGGAGCGAGACCAGGCGTTGATCAGTGCGCAAACAGCATTCCTCACGGTAACGAACAACAGCACAGTGTCTGATGATGAAGGAGAACGGTCATGACCGGAGCAACCGAGCCCCACCCGAGCGGGTACCGAGCAGGATTCGTCTCGTTCGTGGGACGTCCCAACGTGGGCAAGTCCACCCTGACGAACGCGCTGGTGGGCGAGAAAGTTGCGATCACCTCATCGAAGCCGCAAACCACCCGCCGCGCCATTCGCGGCATCGTGCACCAGAAGAATGGCCAGCTCATTCTGGTGGACACCCCCGGTATCCACCGTCCGCGCACCCTTCTTGGTGAACGACTCAACAGCCTCGTCACCGCGACCCTGGCCGGCGTCGACGTGATCGGTCTCTGCATCCCGGCTAACGAGCCGATCGGTCCGGGGGATAAATTCATCAACGAGCAACTGGATGCCTTCCCCCGTGCAAAAAAGGTCGCCATCGTTACCAAGATTGATGCGTCTTCCAAAACCAATGTCGCCAACCAGTTGCTCGCTGTTTCGCAGCTGCGGGACTGGGAGGCGATCGTTCCGATTTCCTCCACCAGCCGCATCCAGCTGGACGTTCTCGCAACCGAACTGCTGCGCCTGTTGCCGTACGCGGATGCCCCGCTGTACCCAGCCGACGCCGTTACGGACGAGACCCTTGAGTCGCGCATCTCGGAGTTCATTCGTGAGGCTGCCCTCGAAGGAGTCACCGACGAGCTGCCGCACTCGATCGCCGTGACCATCGACGACATCATTGAGCGTGACGACCAGGAACTGGTCGAAATCTACGCCAACCTGTTCGTGGAACGGGACAGCCAGAAGGGCATCATCATCGGTAAGTCGGGCAGCCGGCTCAAGGACGTCGGTACCCGCGCGCGCAAGCAGATCGAGCCCCTTGTCGGTAAGCGCGTCTTTCTCTCGTTGCGTGTGAAAATCGCCAAGGAATGGCAGCGCGACCCGAAGCAGCTCGGGCGCCTCGGTTTCTAAGGCGCGGACTGGCCACTTTGGGTGCTGCCCGAAATTATCATCTCGTCTCAGCGGCCTGACCGATCTGGTTATAACGTTCGAAAGCCATGGTGCCGGTCACCCGTTCACGGCGTCTACCCTGAAAAGCCGTGTCCGTTACGGCGGAGGCCTGTTCAGGCAGGTTGTTCGTCAGGTCGTCGGCGACAGACCCAGGTGCCGCATGTTCGCGCAGCACCGGCGCCGTTATCGGATTGATTTGTAACGCCGCAGATCGGGTTGAACGAATTTATCGTTTTCTTTCGGTAACTGTGTTTTAGTGAGAATGTGACGTGATAGTTCGAGCACCAATTCTCCCTGAGAAGGAGGAGAGCAAACGATATGGCCGAGACAGTTGTTCTCGCACTCAACGGCGGCACGGGAAGTCCCGCTGCGCTCGACTGGGTGATCGAGCGTGCCCGCACTACTCACGTATCCCTGGAACTCACCACCGTTATTGATCTGGCCAGATTGCCGACGACCATTACGAAGGACCGGGTTCTTCCCGCTTACGAGCAGATGTTGATGGATGCCGCGAATCGGGTGAGTCGCGACGCGCCCGCTGTGCAGGTGATGACGTCGGTACGACGAGGCGCGCCGCGCCACGAGCTGTTGATCTCCGCCGCGGATGCCGATCTGATGGTCATCGGGACGCGCGAGGCTGCAGGCTCCCTCTATGGAACATTGCGCCACCAGATCGCAGCGGGTGTGAGCTGCCCCCTCGTTATCGTGCCCACAGACTGGACGCCGTGTAAGGGGGCCATCGTCGTCGGCGTGGATAACGACGAAACCTCTCACCGTGCAGTGGACTTCGCCGCTCGGGAAGCTGAGCGGCTCGGCCGTGAATTGTCGGTCGTGCATGCGTGGCGCATCCCCACCCTGCTCGCTCTTGGATGGTTGAGCGCTGGTGCTAGTCCTTATGACCAGATACAGCTGGCACACGCTGAAGTATTGGCGGGAGTGGTCGCAAGGGTTCGCGCCGAGCATCCGACCGTGATAATTCGAGACACCCTCGAACACGGATCTGCTGCTGCGGTCCTCACCAACGCGGCTGAGCACGCTGAAATGGTCGTGGTGGGAAGCCACGGACGGGGAATGATGACGGGGCTGTTGCTCGGCTCGGTCGCTCACGACCTGCTGATCAGTATGCCGTGCCCGGTCGTGGTCGTGCCGCACCCAGCCTCCCGGGACCAGGTTCGGAGCGAGTGACGTGAGACAGGCACCGGTCCCTGGTTCGCGTCTCACTGGTGCACACACCTTCCTGTGGCTAAACCGTCGTGGCGTCTTCGATTTCGCCGATGAGCTCCTCGATGATGTCCTCGAGGAATAAGACTCCGGTGGCGACGCCGTCCGCGTCGAAGGACGTGGCCACGTGCGCTCCAAGGCGGCGCATGGCTGCCAGGGCATCCTCTAACTCGCTGTCTCGAAAGACGGATGCCAGACGGCGGATGCGCTTGCCGGGCACGGGACGGGTGAACGCGTTTCCGTCGATGAGGTCCATCACATCCTTGAGGTGCAGGTATCCGGTGGGTTGCCCGTCCTGGTCAGTGAGGATATAGCGGGAATATCCGTGCTGCGCGACAGCTTGTTGAATGTCGGACGGCGACGCCAAGGCGGGAAGGTGGACCATCGAGGACAGGGGCACCTCCACGTCGGAGACGCGTTTCGAGGTGAATTCGAACGCAGCCGAGAGGGTGCCCGAGGCGTCCTTCAGCATTCCTGCGCGCGTGGACTCTTCCACGATGCCGGCAACCTCGTCGAGGGTGAACGCGCTGGTCGCCTCATTCTTGGGCTGCACCTTGAACAGGCGCAGCACCGCGTTCGCCAACCAGTTCAAGCTGCCGATCACGGGGCTGAAGATGCGGGCGACGAGCACCAGCGGCGGCGCCAGGATGAGCGCGGCACGGTCGGGAACGGAGAAGGAAATGTTCTTGGGAATCATTTCGCCAAACACCACGTGCAGGAAGGTCACCAGCGCCAAAGCGATACCGAAAGCGATCACGCTGATCGCGGCGTCGGAGAGTCCGGTCACGGCGAGTGGATATTCCAACAGGCCGTGAATGGCGGGTTCGGACACGTTCAGGATCAGCAGGGAGCACACGGTGATGCCGAGTTGGCTGGTGGCCAGCATCAGAGTCGCGTGTTCCATCGCCCACAGGGTGGTCTTCGCGGCTTTGCTGCCGCGTTCGGCGAGCGGTTCGATCTGCGAGCGGCGGGCCGAGATCACGGCGAACTCGGCGCCGACGAAGAATGCGTTGACGATCAATAGCACGACGAGCCAAATCAGGCCCGGCCAGTACTCACTCATGGGTTAGGTCCTTCTGGATCTGGTTGACGATTCGGTCGTGTCTGGTGGCCAGACTCGGGTCGTGTTCCGGGTCAGAGGGGGTGAAGCGCACGCGTTGAACCTGCACGCCATCCACCCGGTCGATCCGCAAGAGCCCTCCATTGACAGGGACCTCGTCGCCCACCTTGGGAATACGGTCGAGCTGGTCGGCGATGAACCCGGCAATGGTTTCGTAGTCGCCGTCGTCGGGAACGGTGACACCGGCCCGATCGAACAGTTCGTCCGGCCGCCAGCTGGCGTCGAACACCACCGACCGCCCCGAGCGGATGACGCCGGCTTTCGCCCGATCATGCTCGTCTTCCAGCTCGCCCACGAGTTCTTCGACGAGGTCCTCCAGCGTGACGATGCCTGCCGTTCCGCCGTATTCGTCAGCGACGACCGCGATCTGGAAGCCCTGCTTACGCAGCAAAGCGAGGAGGGTGTCCACGGCCATCGACTCAGGCACACGCAGCGCGTCCATCTTGAGCTCGTTCGCAGTGATCTGATCGCGGCGGTCAAGATCGACAGCGAAGGCTTGCTTGACGTGCAGGACCCCGACGATGTCGTCGGAGTTCTTATCGATGACGGGAAACCGCGAGTAGCCGGTGGCCGTGGACAGCCGCACGATGCTCTCGGCCGTATCAGCGACCTGGACGGAGGCCATCCGCACCCGAGGTGTCATGACGTCGGCGACCGTGTGATCGGCGAACCGGAGCGTGCGGTGCAGCATCGCCGCGTGATCGGTGTCGAGCACACCCTCCAGGGCCGACCGCCGCACCAGGAAGCTGAGTTCTTCCGCGGTGCGCGCCCCTGATAGTTCTTCCTTGGGCTCGATGCCCACCAGACGGATCAGGGCGTTGGCGGTGTTGTTGAACAACAGGATGATGGGTTTGAACACCGCGGTGAACAGTGCTTGCGGGGGCACGACGATTTTGGCTGTGGCCAACGGTACGGCCAAAGCAAAGTTTTTCGGCACGAGCTCGCCGATCACCATGGAGAACAGTGTTGCCACCGAAATCGCGATGATGGAGCCGAGCACGGGAATCAGGCCGTCGGGTACACCGACTCCCGCTAACGGTTCAGACAGTAGTGATGTGATGGCGGGCTCGAACGTGAACCCGGTCAGTAGCGTGGTCAGAGTGATGCCCAGTTGCGCGCTGGACAGATGCGTCGACGTGATCTTCAGTGCCTTGATGGTCGGTCCGAGGCGCTTTTCGCCGCGTTCCTGACGGGCCTCAAGATCGTTGCGGTTCAACGTGACAAGAGAAAACTCGGCCGCAACGAAGATACCCGTACCCACGGTCAGGAGCAGGCCCACCCCCACCATCGCCCACTCAAACAGCATGTGGCCCCCTCAAAATTGGAGACGTTGTGCGAAGAAGTGATGAAAGGGGCGAGGGTTTATCGGGGTCCATTGTGTCACCAGAGTACCAAGGGCACTCGGAGCAGGCTGAGAAAAGTACCGCAGCCATCCGGCTCGCCCCAGAAAATGCCCGGTGGAGGGAGGGCTGATTCTGAGAGTCGACGCAACGAGGATGTTTTTGTCCGGCCTATCTCCAAGTATTTTACGGTTCAATGGTGGTGGCAGCAGCGTATCAACTGAGTGATACATGTGTGTATTGTTTAAGTGATACAAGTCGAGGGGTGGTAGAGATGGTTTGGTTGTTCTTCATGGTGCTGGGCCCTGTGGCAGTGGGCATTGTTCTAGCGACGGTGTGGTGGCTGGTTTGGGGGTGCAAGAGGGGACAGCCTGTCGGCGTCCTGAGCGCGTTTTCTCTGGCGGCGGGGCTGACTCTTTTGCTTGGTGGGGTCGCGGTGCGGCTAATGGATGGGCTACTGCCGCTAGTGCTCGATGTTCCGAGTGGAGTATGGGAGTGGTACTCCGACTACCGGTTCGCGATCCCGCTGTGGCTCGGCATCCTCGGCTTGGTGCTCGTCGCTTTCCCGGTTCGGGCACGACGCGGGCGGGGCGCTGCGGACCTCACGCCCCGGACGGCGCTAAGTTTCGCCCGCGGGTGGTGGTTCGTCACTCCTACTGTGGTCCTCGCGCTCATCCTCGTTGTCACCTTCACGGCCGGTGCCGTCTCGGAGCCGGATGAGGTAACAGGGCGATACACGATGTACTCCGTGGACCTCGGTGGGGAACGGAGTATGGGTACCAGTATTTATGGATGGTTCCATTCCGTACCCTGCCTGATCCTCATCGGACTCATGATCGTGATCGTCATACTCGACCTGGTCTTCATCTCCCGACCAGCACTTGACCATGACCACGAGCGAGATGTGCATATCCGGTCCGTCCGCGCACGTAACGTCCTCTTGGTCGGAACAGGTGCGCTGCTCGTGCACCTCGGACTTATCTTCGGCTCGCTCGCCGGGACCGCCTCGATACGGTCGTGGTTCCCGACCTCGGAGGGAGGCGTGACGTTCTGGACGACGTTCGCCGCGCTACAGCCGGCGCTCACCGCCGCGTCCAGTGTCGCCGCTGCACTCGGGCTCACACTCTGGGCCGCGGTCGCCCTGTCCGCGATCCCGTCTACGCGGCGTGCTTCAGCCACCGTCAGATCATGATCATCACCTTGTCAGGCTTTGCGCCGCCCACGGAGCAGATCCGCGATCAAATCCGCGGGCTGATCGCTTCGGGTCGGCTCGCAGCCGCCGAGCGCCTTCCCTCGGTTCGTCAGCTTGCGAAGGACCTCGACGTGGCCCCTGGCACCGTCGCAAAGGCATACAAGGCGCTCGAAACCGAGGGCTACCTCACTGCCCGCACCGGCGGGGGAACCCGTGTCAGCCAAAGCGCGGCGACGACACCGCGAACGGTTCTAGACGCCGCCCGCCGACTCGTCAATATCAGCACCCACGCCGGCACTGGTCTGGATGACACCATCCGTATCCTCCGTGCAATCTGGCCCGAACCGCACGCCGAATCGCCAACACCGGAAGTATCGTCGCCGCAATCGTGATGAGTTCTCGGCGGGCCTCATTGCGAGAGCGGGGATAGCGGACGAAACCCAAAGGCCGTAACGGCTGGCCAGACTAATTCACGGCCGCGCAGGCTGCACTACCTATTTACGGTTGATCTGTCTCGTAACCAAAGCGTCGTGTGCCCCAGAGGGCATGAGACCCGCGCGTTCCGAGACGCTTCAGGAGTAAATCTGAAGCCAGTGATCTCCGGTGAAAACCACGCTTCTGGTATCGTCTCTTAGGTGGATGCATGCTGTGTTCATGCGTCACGGGACGACCTCGGATGCCGCGGTTTGTAGGGGGACGGCCTCCGATTAAGGCAGGCTCATGCCCATCAAGCGGCACGCGGATTCTCACACGCCGCCCGAGGTCCGATCGAACGATGGTTGGCGGGCACTGCTGAGCCGATCAACGACGATGACCCTCGCGATTGCATGGCTGGTCTCGATCGGCGTGCTGACAGTCGGCCATGATCTTGTCGCCCACCCGCCGAGTGTGGCAGTCGCGGTGGGCGTGTTCCTGATCGTCCTCGCGGCGATCATGGTCGCCGCGTTCGGAGTCGTCCACCAGGCCGAGGCGCTTGCCCGCAAGCTGGGAGAACCATTCGGGACGTTGGTTCTGACCTTGACCGTCGTCATCATCGAAGTCGTCCTCATTTCCTCGGTCATGCTTGGGCCGTCGGGATCATCGACGATCGCACGCGACTCGGTGTTCGCCGTCATGATGATCATCATCAACGGAGTCATGGGTGTGTCCCTGCTCCTCGGCGGCCTGAAGCACGGCCCGCAGCGCTACAACATGGAAGGCGCGTCGGTCTACGTTGCGATGATCGCCGTGTTGTCGTTGTGCACGCTCGTGCTGCCGAACTTCACAGTGTCCACGTCCAACGGGAGTCTGGTGCCCGCGCAGGCCATCGCCGTCTCCGTCCTGGCAGCGGCACTCTACGGGTTCTTCCTCTACCTGCAGACGGGGAAGAGCCGGGCGTTGTTCACGCAGCCCAGCCACGCCCAGGCGATCTTTGGAAGCGTCACTACCGCCGATATTCCCAAAACCCGCCCCGACTCTCGTGCGGCCGCTGTCGTCGGCGTGGGCAGGGGGGAGCTGGTTCGGCGGGTCATCCTGCTGGTCGGGACCGTTCTGCCGATCGTGCTGCTCTCCCACGACCTTGGGATCCTGGTCGATGCCGGTATCGCGGCCACGGGTGCTCCAGTCGCGTTGGGCGGGGTGATCATCGCGATCATCGTCTTCACGCCCGAGGCGATCACCGCCGTTCGGGCGGCGCTGGCTGATGAGGGCCAACGTACCCTGAACCTCGGACTCGGGGCGTTCGTGTCCACGGTCGGGCTGACCATCCCGACCGTACTGATCATCGGCCTAGCGACAGGCCAGGAAGTCATTCTTGGGGAATCGAGCGCAAACATGGTGCTCATCGCAGTGACACTGGCGACGAGCATCATTACCTATTTTTCGCCGCGCACCACTGCCCTCCACGGAGCTGTCCATCTGGTGCTGTTTGGCATGTTCGCCGTATTGCTCTTTGCCCCATAACTCCGCGACCTGAGTCGAGCGAACTTCCCGGCGTGATCGGGATGGAAGCCGGTCGCCCCCTGTGCATGGGATGTCACTCGGCTATGACTTGGCCGGATACCGGCTGGTAACTCAGCGATGCCCGCGCACGAAACGTGCGGGTGGTGCCACAGTACTGGGGGAGGCTCTCAATGAGTGTGAATTTTTCGGCTTTCAGCCCGCTCGATATCAGCCTTATCGACGCGCCCTCGCTGGGAACGCTCTACGCGGTCAGCGGACTTGCGCTGCTGCTCGTGCTGCTCGGCCCCACCGGCGTGCGTCGCGCCGTGATCACCGTCATTGGCGCCGTCGTCGGTGCGTTCGGCGGTTGGGCCCTGACCTGGTTTATCACCGACGTCTGGGACCCGTGGGGTGTCTCGTTCTCTACCGGAACAGGTCTGTGGACCGCTGCCCTGGGGGCGAGCCTCGCCGTGGTCGTGCTAAATCTCAGCGGCCAGGTGCGGTGGCGCCGTGGCGTCGCCGTTGGCGCCATCGGACTGTGTCTGCTCAGCGCTGCGGGGGGAATCAACGCAGATGTCGGTGAATTTCCCACCGTGCGTGCCGCCCTCGGGCTCGCAAGGTACATGCCCCTTGACGCGGCCCTCGCAACCGCACAGGCGCAGGCTGCCCAGACTCCAGCCGTGCATCCCGACTCAGCGCATGCTGCCAGTAGCGCGGCAACCACCGACTCCGGCGTCGTCGGCACGGTCACCATTCCGGCTACCAGCTCGGGTTTCGTCTCCCGCGACGCACTGGTCTACCTGCCGCCGGCGGCGCGGCGTCCGAACCCGCCGGCCCTGCCGGTGGTCGAGATGCTCTCCGGGCAGCCGGGCAGCCCGAGCGACGTGTTCACGTCCGGCCGGCTGGCGGGCATTCTCGACACGTACGCGCGGGCGCATTCCGGCCTCGCCCCCATCGTTGTCGTTCCCGATCAGCTCGGCGCGCCGGGCCACAATCCGATGTGTGTCGATTCAGCGCTCGGCAATTCGGCCAGCTACCTCACCGTCGACGTTCCGGCTTGGATCAGGTCGCACCTACACGTCACCGTCCAACCCTCCGGGTGGACCATCGCCGGTTTCTCTCAGGGCGGCACGTGTGCCATTCAACTCGGCGCTACGCATCCGGAGCTGTACATTACCATCTTGGACATCGCGGGAGAGCTGGTTCCCAAAAACGGAAGTGAGGCGCACACCGTGCAATCCGGTTTTGGTGGCAGTGCCAGCCTCTACGCCGCGGCTGCGCCCTCCGCTATTCTCGCCGCCCGCCAACCCTACGCCGAGCTCGGTGCCGTCTTTGTGGTCGGTAGTGATGATGCGCGCTTTCTGCCGGGGATACACGCGGCAGCGGATGCCGCCCAGCGCGCCGGCGTCGTCACCCACCTGTTCGAGTCACCCGGTACAGCGCACGACTGGCGAACGGTTGACTATGCCTGGACCGCTGCCCTGCCGATCATCGCCGCACGCACCGCATTGCTCGCGCCGACCGCGATTGCGACGACACAGTGACCACCAACGACATCACGAGCGACGCAACCGCCCTCGAACCGCCCGGGCGCGAACCCGCGAGAGGCTCCGCCCTGCGAGCGCTTTACCGATGGTCCAGCCAACGACCCTTCGCCGTCTCCTATGCCGTCGCACTACTCGCGGTGGGCCTCGCTACGGGAGCAGTCTCCGGACCGGCGCGCGATATCCGTCTGTTATTCGGCACCGGCTACGAGTCGGTCATAGAACGCGGGCATTGGTGGTCTCCGCTCACCTCGGTGTTCCTTGGTGACAATGGCGTCGAACTGTTGTTGGCGCTAGCCGGAGCGGTGGTTCTGCTGGGTTTTGCCGAACGGCTGATGGGAACCCGCCGCACCGCCATCGTCTTTCTGGTGACGTCGATTCTCGGTGGCGCAATCGGCCTCGGCGTCCAGTACCTCGGTGTCGCCGGGGGCGAAATGTGGTCGCGCGGCGTGAGCGAGTTGTGGGCCATTGATCCCTTCACGCCCATGTTCGGCAGCGCCATGGCAGCCAGCTATTTCGTCGGCCCGCTTTGGCGCCGCCGCATCCGCGTGCTCGGGCTGTCGACGGTGCTCGTGCTCGTACTCTATTCCGGCCAGCCCTCCGACCTCTACCGCCTGCTGGCCGCGGTTGTTGGGCTTGGTGTGGGGTGGCTCTGGCGCCCGTCACTACGGGTGGCGTCGTGGCGGCGCAGTTCCGACCACGAAACCCGCACTCTGCTGGCTGCCATCGTCGGTATGGTTGCCGTCGGTCCGGTCGTCACCATCTTTTCCGGCGCCCGTTTTGGCCTGCTCGCACCGCTGGGGCTGCTGCTCACTCAGGACGTACCGAGTGCTGGGGAGGTCATTGACCGCTGCCGGCTGGGCGATATCACTCGGCAGTGCGTGCAGGAACTCAGCCTCGAACGTATCGGCGGGGCCGGCCCCGTGCTGGTCAGCTTGCTGCCGCTGCTCACCCTCGTGGTGGCAGCTTTCGGGCTGGCTCGCGGACGGCGATTCGCCGCGTGGCTGGCAATCACGATCAACGTTGGATTGGCGATACTCGCCGCCTGGTACTACGGGCTGCTGCCGATCTCCGGGCAGGCCTACGTGTGGCAGTGGCAATCCGGCCGGTACTGGGAAGTCACGCTCATCCTCGCGGTGTCGGTGCTCGTGCCGCTCGCCGTGGCCGTCGTCATTCTCGGCAATCTGCGCCACTTCCCGGTGGCCTCTCGAACCGGTGTGCGTCGCCGATTTCTGCTCGTCACGGCTGGAAGTCTCGCCGTACTCGCCGCGTTCTATCTCGGGGTCGGATGGCTGCTCCGCGATCACTTTCGGCCAGCGGTGACTCTGCTGGACCTGCTCGCAGATGTGCCGGAGCGGTTCATTCCGGTCGGTTTCCTGCGCCTGGAGCGAGTGTCTTTTCTTCCGACCGATCCGCTCACCACCGCCCTGTATGACGGTGTCGGCGCTGCATTCTGGATCGTCATCTTCGTGGGGGCGATCTTCTGCCTGCGGAGCGCGTCCGTCGGCCAGACCGGCGATGCATCAAGTCGCCTGCGCGTGCTGCTCTCAGCGCATGGCGGCGGATCGCTCGGCTTCATGACCACTTGGACTGGCAATTCGCTGTGGTTCACCTCAAGCGGACGTACGGCCATCGCCTACCGAGTGGTCAACGGCATCGCCATCACGACCTCCGAGCCGGTCGGACCACGCTCCGAGGCCGTTGCCGCCGTCGCTTTCTTCGCCCGCATGTGTGACGACAACGGCTGGGTTCCGGTTTTCTACAGCGTGCACGAGAGCTGGCAGGTTGTTTTCGCCTCGATGGGCTGGCCGACGGTGCAGGTGGGGGAGGAGACGTTGTTGCGGCCGAGCAGGTGGAGCACGACGGGAAAGAAATGGCAGGACATCCGCTCGTCGATCAATCGCGCCGACCGCGCCGGGGTGCGGGCTGAGTGGACCAGCTACCGGTCGCTCTCGTTCGCGGCAGCTGCCCAAATCGCCGAAATCTCTGAGCAATGGGTTCAAGAAAAGGAACTCCCCGAACTCGGATTCACCCTCGGTGGCCTTGACGAGCTGCGTGACCCGGGGGTGCGCCTCATGATCGCCGTTGACGCTGAAGACCGCGTGCACGCCGTGACGAGTTGGCTGCCGACCTACCGGGACGGTGAAATCGTGGGCTGGACCCTCGACTTCATGCGGCGCCGTCCCGACAGCATCAACGGCGTCATGGAATTCCTGATCGCCCAAACTGCTGAGCGCATGCGGGAACGCCCGGAGATTGAGTTTCTCAGCCTGTCGGTGGCGCCGCTCGCTCCCTCATCCGAACCCCGGCAGGGCGGTCTTGCCACCGGTCTGCTCGAGTACCTTGGTCGCACACTCGAGCCGGTGTACGGGTTTCGATCATTACTCGCGTTCAAGAGCAAGTTCCAACCCGAGTATGCGCCAGTCTTCATGGCATTCCCCGACTCGGTCGCGCTGCCGGAGATCGGACTCGCTCTCGCCAAAGCTTATCTGGCCAGCTTGTCGATGCGGGAAGTGGTCACTCTGGTGCGCGGACTCGGCCAATAGCATCCGCTTGCCGGGGCCTTCGTCCATGTGGTCGCAACCGTGCCAAACGGTGCTAGCCTGAAAATGTGTTGAACGGTACGCTCCTCCTTAGCTGCCGCGACGAGTCCTAATCTGAAGGCCTCCCTCGTCGCGGCGTTTGTCGTTGGCTGTACGACACCACGAGGAACAGGATCATGAAGAACAATCAGACCGCATCCACCCTGCCGATCCACCGCTACCGCCCGTACCACGAGCAGTTCGCCATTGAACTGACCGACCGTACCTGGCCGAGCAAGCACATCACGAGCGCCCCGCGCTGGTGCGCGGTCGACCTGCGGGACGGCAACCAATCGCTCATCGATCCGATGAGCCCCGAGCGCAAGCGCATTATGTTCGACCTGCTCGTGCGTATGGGCTACAAGGAGATCGAGGTGGGCTTTCCGTCGGCGAGCCAGACCGACTTCGACTTCGTCCGCAGCCTCATCGACGAGAACGCCATTCCCGACGACGTCACCATCCAGGTGCTCACCCAGGCGCGAGAGCACTTGATCAAGCGCACATATGAGTCCATCACGGGCGCCAAACAAGCCATCGTGCACTTCTACAATTCCACCAGCATCCTGCAGCGCGAGGTCGTTTTTCGCGAAGACAAGCAGGGCATCATCGACCTGGCCCTGTTCGGGGCGCGTCTGTGCAAGCAGATGGAAGCGACCATTCCCGGCACGACCATCTACTACGAGTACTCCCCGGAAAGCTTCACCGGCACCGAGCTGGACTTCGCCGTGGACATCACCAATCAGGTCGTCGAGGTTCTCGCGCCCACCGCGGAACGCAAAGTCATCGTCAATCTGCCCGCGACCGTCGAGATGGCCACCCCGAACGTCTACGCCGACTCCATTGAGTGGATGAGTCGTCACCTGACCCAGCGTGAGAACATCCTCATCTCGCTGCACCCGCACAATGACCGCGGCACCGCCATCGCCGCCGCCGAACTGGGCTACCTGGCCGGCGCCGACCGCATCGAAGGCTGCCTGTTCGGTAACGGAGAGCGAACCGGAAACGTCGACCTCGTCGCCCTTGGTGTCAACCTGTTCACCCAGGGCATCGACCCGCAGATCGACTTCAGCAACATCGACGAGATCAAGCGCACCGCCGAGTACTGCAACCAGTTGCCTGTTCCGGAGCGCCACCCCTGGGCCGGTGATCTGGTCTTCACCGCTTTCAGCGGATCGCACCAGGACGCTATCAAAAAAGGCTTCGAAGCCATGGACGTCGACGCGGCCAAACACGGCTGCACTGTCAACGACCTGGTCTGGGCTGTTCCCTACCTGCCGATCGACCCGAAGGACCTCGGCCGCAGCTACGAAGCAGTGATCCGGGTCAACTCGCAGTCCGGCAAGGGCGGCGTCGCTTATCTGCTTAAGACCGACCACGCCCTCGACCTGCCCCGCAAATTACAGATCGAATTCTCTGGCGTCGTTCAGGCCAAAACCGACGCCGAGGGCGGCGAGGTGACGAGCGAGCAGATC
The DNA here is from genome assembly GCF_002929505.1 of Cryobacterium sp. Y57. Taxonomy (GTDB): domain Bacteria; phylum Actinomycetota; class Actinomycetes; order Actinomycetales; family Microbacteriaceae; genus Cryobacterium. The sequence continues at coordinate 61,386 of NZ_PJJL01000071.1, read as the reverse complement.
TGGGACATCTTCAACGACGAGTACCTGCCGGCCACGATCAAGAACCCTGAAGCCAAGTGGGGCAGGTTCGAACTGCACTCCACTCGCACGTCGAGCGACCTGTCGGGCACGGTCGACCTGGCGGTCGAACTGCGCGACGGCGACACCGTGGCGCCGGTCACCGGTTCCGGTAACGGCCCGATCAACGCTTTTCTTGGGGTGATGGCCGAGCGTGGTATCGCCATCACACTGTACGACTACGTGGAGCACGCTCTCTCGGCCGGCGGTGACGCACAAGCGGCCGCCTACGTCGAACTCGACGTGAACGGTAAGCGCTACTGGGGCGTCGGCATCGACGCCGACATCTCTACCGCGTCGCTCAAGTCGGTCGTCTCCGCCGTCAACCGCGGCATCCGCGCTGAGGTCGATGACCTGGAACTGGCCGCCGTCTGACGCCACAGCATCTGTTTTTTCGCACACACGAAAGCCCAGTCCCGTTAAAACGGAGCTGGGCTTTCGTTGCACCATCCGGGTGCGGTCCGTGGACCGGTGATCAAGCCAGCGCGGGCAGATGCACCATTCGGTCCGCGTGCTTTATTTTCAGCAGCACGGTACAATCGTTGATCGCGTGTTCGAGCAGGGTATACAACCGGGCGTCCGGGTCGCCAATGCACGCCTCTCCGATGCCCTGCACGGCAACGCGAATGATTGTGTCGGCGGTACGCGCCGTGAACTTGGTGCGCGACCACGAATGCACGCTACCGATGAAGCCGCGCGCCCAGCGCTCGGAATCGGTCGCTTCATCGAGGGCAGCCCGAATGAGGGGGCGCACCTGCTCGGCCAGCGCCGGATCAAGAACGGATACGGTGCGCTCGCAGGTGAGCACACCCACCGCGAGCGCGCGCTGGCGTTCCAGGCTGGCCACCGGAAGCGCTTCGCAGCCCGCCCGGATCGCGATCATGACTTCGACCCGCTTGTCGGAACCGGTCAGGCCGATAACCGACGGAATCAGCAGTGCCAGCCGCGACCTGGCATCGTCTGAACTGCAGTCGTTGACCATGCGCGCCAGCGAGGCGAGCTCCGGGTGGGTGCAGGCTGGATGATCGCTCCAGGACTCGCCAGCGAGGTAAGAAGCGAATTCCATGAAGCACGCTCCACTTTTCGGAGTGCGATGCTTGCCACGCGAAAGCACGGGCATAATGTCGGGCAGACTGCCCTGGACTGGTTTCATGAAAACCTCCATACCACGGGAACTAGGTGTATCAAGTCTCCCCCCGTCCGGCCTGAAACACCAGACCCGAACCGACTCCGCTAGCAAAATATGAGCATTCATTATGTCATGCCTGCCCACTCCCCGGATGGGGGCTGCCGGTTCGGTCGCTGACGCGTCAAGATCATGCGTAAACCCAGCCTTACCCTCGTGCGGCGCTCACCCGAAACGTTGCATTCGTTGCCCCAGGACCCGAAGACCTGACAGGATTCCATGTTCCGCGCCACCCCCAGTCGTCTGGCCAGCGCACGACGACGACCGCTGCTTTTGTGCCGGCCGTCGATAGGGGGCGGTCCCGGGCGCAGATGGCCGCTTCGATGCCGCTGGTCCCGGCGTCGCTGGATCCGACGACAATGGATCCGCGTGGACACCTGTGCGATCTGTGCTGGCCTGGATTCTTTTGCCGGGGGGACTATCAACATGCTGGCGAACCCGGGCGACAACCCCGTGTTTCAGGGCTCCAATCGGATTAGCGACATGCAGGTCGGTCGGTGCGTGCCCACGCTCTCTGTCACCGCTGGCGATGAAGGTCGTGCCGACGGGTTTTGGAAATCGCGTGGAAAGGGGGTCGCTGCGAGTTGCGCCCAGATCGCCCAGGTCGAGAATGCGTGGTCCAAAACGAATGCCACCGTGCCGGGACACCCGATCGGGTGGTGCTCGATCGAGGCGGTGAAGGGCGCGACCGTGAGAGTCGGCTTGGCCGAGATCGAAAAGTGGACATCCGGATAGGGCGACTGCGTCGCGGACCGAGTCCGCTGCATGGCTACCGCCCAGCAGCCCCGCCACGTACCGAACCGTCAGCGTTGCCGGTAACGCAATACAGCCCCGTGATACCCGCACACCCCGACAGGATCCCATGCGCCGCGTTCCCCCCGTTTCAGCTGACATTCCCACGCTCGTCACCCCGGGCTCGGTGTCAGGCGATCGTCCGGAGGCTTCAGCGTTGCTCGCCTGTGTGATCCTGGCGCACACCGATCCCGTGCACGTGCGGCGGCTGATCGACGCGCTTGATCCGTTTCCTGTTTTTCTGCACTGCGATTCTCGGGCGAGCCCAGGCGTCTTTGCTGCCATGACTACTGACCTTCCCCAGCGCTGCACGGTACTACCGCGAATGAAGACCGGCTGGGCGCGGTGGGAAAATGTTGCCGCCGAGCTCGCGGGGTTTCGCACGGCACTGGAATCGACATTCGTGACGCACGTCGCTTTGCTCACCGGAGCCGACTACCCATTGGCCTCGGCCGAGGAGATCACTGATACGCTCACGGCCTGTGCCGGTCAATCGATCACCTATATCAACCCGCTGCCCTACGACGGTTGGGGAGCCAGTGGGGGGCTTGATCGGCTGAAATTCCGTCACTGGGCCGTGCGAAAGCACATGATCCGAATCCCAATTCCCCGCCGGCTTCCGCCCGACATCGTCTTATCCGGAGGTTCCCAACTCAAAATTTTGTCTCGTGCCCACGCGCAGGCCGTGGTCGATATCGCGGATCGTCGACCCGACCTGGTTCGATTCTGGCGCCGCAGTTGGGTGGCCGACGAGACCTTCATACCCTCGCTGCTCGGCACGTCTCAGTATTTTCCGAACTGGTCAGACGAACATATTCGTGCCACGCCCTGGTGGATCGGGTGGGATGGGACTCGCCGCAAGAGCCCACCGTGGCTCGGCACCGAACAGACCGACGCCGTGCTGTCCCGGCGGAACTTCGACCAACAAGAGCTCCCGAGCTTATTTGCGCGCAAATTTACGACTGGTATGAGTGATCCAATCCTGGATGCAATAGATGCGAGCCGGTCACACTCGGCCCCGGCCGCAGTGGTGAGCGGGGCGTCGTGACCACGATTGATCCCGGGGCGGCGGGTAGCGCCGTACCGGTGGCACCTCACGCTGAGCCAGAAGCGGCTGCTTCCTCGCACCTCTTCGGCCGGGGCCTGCTGTACGTCGTGGTGTGGTCTCTGCAGCTCGTTGCCGGCACGATCGTGTCGCCCATTCTGGCCCACGTGTTGGGGCCGGCTGAATTCGGCGCCCTCGCTTCCGCGATTGCACTTCACCAGGTGTTGAGTGTTCTGGCACTCATTGGTCTCGACCAGGCACTCGTGCTGCAGCGGGGCGAAGACGGTCATACCGATCGGGCTCGTGGAATCATGACGGTGGGCATCGTGGTCGCGCTCGTCGTCGCAGTGATCGCAGGAAGTACGGCACCACTGTGGCGGGACGCCCTCGGCTTTGGTGATTATCCCGCGCTGGTCTTCGCCGTGATCCTGTGGACTTTCCCTGCGGCGATGGTGCAAATCGTTCTCGCGCTTCTGCTCGCGGAAGACCGTCTGGGCCCGTTCGCAATTGTCAGTGTGCTGGCGGCCGTTGGTGGGTTAGTGGTTGGCGTTGTCCTGCTCCTGACCGTGCGCAATGACGCGGCTACGTACGCGATCGGCGGCGTCGTGAGCCAGACCCTGGCGATGATTATCGGGCTCATCGTGGCTAGACCGGCGCTACGGGGATTGCTGGACTGGCCGGTGGCCTGGCGTGCGATCAAGCTCGGTGTTCCGCTCGCGCTCGGCGGCTTGGCAATTTTTGTGCTCAACGCGGGCGATCGAATTGTAATTCAGCGCATTCTCGGGCCGGAGGAAGTCGGGCGGTACCAAATCGCGTACGTGGTGGGTTCGGTCGTTATTCTCCTGCTCACCTTTACCAGTTCGGCCTGGACGCCGCGTTTCGCGGCCCTGCGCGATGAAAGCCAGCGCTGGCTCCTCGCGGTGCAGTCTCGCAATGAGCTCTATCGACTGCTCATGCCAATGGTTGCTGGTGTGACCCTGGCAGCGCCGGCCTTGCTGCGAATTGTGGCTCCTTCCAGTTTTCGTCCGGAACCCCTCACCCTCATTGTCTTCGTGGTTTCGATTTCCGCGTTCCCCGTTGCGGCGAGTGGCGCAACCGGACGACTCCTCATCACACTGCGGCGGGGAAAGACGATTGGCCTCATCGCCATCGTCGCGGCGGCCGCAAACATCGGCCTCAATATTGTCCTGGTACCGTTTTACGGCATTTTGGGGTCTGCCCTGGCTACCCTTCTCGCGTTCGCTATGCTCGCCGCTCTCCAGCGGTTAGCTCTGCCAGATCGCCCGGCCTTTGCCCGTCCGCCCACTCGGCTGATCTGTGCGGTGGCTGCCACTGTTCTTATCGCAGGCGGGTCAGTTCTGCTTCCGCAAACCTCTGGCTGGAACGCGGGCCGGTTCGTCATCGCCGTGCTGTGCCTGCCCTGGTTCCTCGGAGCATTGCGACGGGTACGGGCCGTCCCGTCCGAACGAGCTGCCATTGTCTCGCCACGTCTCTCTGTCCGCGCCGACTTTTCCAATCCTGAGGAGCCACTCTTGCCCCACACAGTGCAATTCGCCCCAAACCCAGCCCTGCCAGCGGATCTTGTGGACTTGCCCCCCCATGCCCCCGGACCGTGCCGGATCATCGCGGTAGACGTGGACCAGCCATTCCCCGAGCTGGACATGGAAAGCCGGTACGAGCGTGCGCTCATCGTTTGTTGGCGCGCAGGCCACCCTATTGGGACGGCTTACGTTGAGCTTGGCGGCACGAGTGCACCCGTGCTTGACCAAATGCAGCACCTGATCCAAAAGACCCAACCGGTCGGTTCCCGGAGTTCGCGACCGATCGCCGATACGGAACTTCCGAGTATTACTGTCGTGGTGACGACAACCGTGCGTCGTGTGCGAGAGCTGCGACTGCTCCTGGATTCGTTCAAGCGTGTCGACTACCCGTCGGTGGAATTTATTGTCGTTGACAACCGTCCGGTGATCGGCGAAGGTGACCCGCTTCCTGAACTGGTCAGGGGCCGCACTAACCTACGAGTGATTCGCGAAACCCGCCCTGGCGTTTCCGCCGGCCGCAATGCGGGAATGGCAGCCGCTACCGGCGATATCGTCGCCTATGCCGACGACGATGTGCGTGTGGACTCCCAGTGGTTGCGCGCTTTGGGTCGCCGTTTTGTACTCCAGCCGGACGTTGACGCGGTGACAGGGTTAATCCTGCCAGCCGAGCTGGAAACGCCCGCGCAGATTTGGTTCGAGCGCTATTACGGCGGATTCAGCGGGGAACGAACTTTTACGGCCCTCACCCTTGCAGCCGAACCCGGGCCGGTGCGAGCCTTGCGCGGATCACGCATCACTGTGCGCACCATGGATGGCGCGCTGGAGCGCCGCGTTTCGCTCTACGGGGTCGGAGCCTTCGGGGCCGGAGCGAACATGGCGTTTCGTCGCCGGGTGTTGGAACGGTTGGGGGGCTTTGACACCGCGCTGGGCACTGGCACTCCGGCACGCGGAGGAGAAGACCTGGCGACACTGATCGATGTGCTCTGGGCCGGAGGAAAACTGGCCTATGAACCAGCAGCTGTGGTTCACCACAGGCATCGGCGGGATTATCCGGGACTCGTCAGCCAGTTCCGGGGGAGCGGTGTCGGCTTTACAGCCATGTTGGTGTCGTTGATTCAGCATGATCGTCGTCACCTGCTCTCGATAGCCTGGCAGCTCCCACAGGCTGCGGCGCGCATTCTCCAGCAGGGATCGACTCGTATACGCGGCGGTCGGGTCGCCCGCTCAAGATCGCGCGGGCCTGCCCACGTCGAAGTGTGCACTGGCGGGTATCCGAGATCGCTCGTCCTCACCGAACTAGGCAATTACTGGCGCGGTCCAGCGGCCTACCGGCGCAGCCAACGAGCAGATCAGGCGTGGTCGAAAACATCTACTGAGGCCATCCACGTCGAGCGCCGGGCGTGACATGGGCGGGAATTTGAATATTCTGACGTCGGCAACAGCGCTGGCGGCAGCCGGGGGCCTCGAACTGTGCACGTACCAGGACTCGACGGCATTACTACAACGTGGGCACCGCGTGCAGGTGCTGTATGAACGCGATGGAAAACAACGTGCCGTGCTCGAGGACGCGGGCGCACGCGTCGACGGCCCGTTCCGGTTCGGCTTCGATCCCAGACATGCCCTGCGTGACCTGGGTCGATTCTGGCCTGCTGCCAAACTGGTTCGTAAATCGCGCGCCAACGTGCTGTGGCTCAACCGTCCTGAACATATTATTTGGGCTCAGATCGTGGCCAGATTCGCGGGAATTCCGATTGTCTGTCACCTGCACCACGCTCCGAATTTCCGTTGGACCCGTCTCGTGAACGTTGGGGTTACCCATTTCATCGCCGTCTCCCGATTTGAACGAAAGCAGTGGATCGACCGGGGCATTCAGCAGGAACGAATTACCGTGTTACACAATGCGATTCTGACGACGGACTATCCCGTGGGCGATCGCGAAGAACAGAAGAACGCCCGTCAAACGCTGGGCATTGACCGAGATCTGCGCGTGGTGCTGTTCTGTGGGCGGATCACCGCGGGTAAGGGGATTCTGACGTTGATCGAAGCCTGGCGACGCCTCCACTATGCGCCAGGACGGGCGCTCCTCGTGCTGGCCGGTCCGTTGGATGCAACGGAGGCTCCAGCTGTGGAGCGTGCTCTCGCCGAGATGACTCCTGGCAGCTATCGACCGTTCCCCGCGCAATCACAGGTTCTGCCGTTCCTGCATGCCGCCGATATCATCGTGGTCCCTTCGCTGGACGCCGAGCCCTTTGGCCGCGTCGTTATCGAAGGGATGGCAACCGGGCGATCGGTCATCGCTTCCCGCAGCGGCGGCATCCCTGAGATCCTGTTCGGAACAATGGACCGGTTCCTGGTCGCGCCAGGCGCCGGTACGGAGTTCGTGGCGCAAATTGATGCACTCCTCGATTGGCGCCGCACCGAGCCGCGGCTCGGTGCGGCCTGCCACGCGTGGGTCGAAGAGAACTTTCCCTATGCCGAACACGTGAACCGCCTCGAGCAACTGCTTCAGCGATACGGGCGGGTAAGGAAACCCGGCCGTCTCGCTGGCAGTCGTCGCACGTCGAAACTGGTGGGTTGATCTATGGAACGTAGTTGTAGATCGTGGCCCAGTCGATCAGTAGGTGGCCAGTCGTCGATGCCGCCGGCGTCACGCCGGTCGTGCCGACCTGCATCACCCAGTGCAATGGCTTGGTGGGAATGTTCGTCGTGGTCGAACCGATGACGGTGCCATCGATGATGAAGCTGAGCCGCTGCGGTGTCCAATCGATGGTGTACGTGTGCCAGTCGGAGTATTTTGCGGAAGTGTTGACGACTAAGCAGTTACGCGACGGGCTGGCGAGACAGTGGTTATAACCCTTCACGACGTCCGTGAGTCCGCTCTCCGGAAAGTCGATCTCACCATCGTTCCAGTTGTTGCTGTCAGGCCAGAGCAGAAAGCCTGTGCCATAACCAGCGGCCGGGTCGGCCTTCATCCGCACGCTGAAGCGCCCATAAACTTGGCCACCCCACTGACCGTTCACGAGGGGAACCGGGGCAGCGCCGAGGGGACGACCGTTTTCCGTGTGCAGGAGCAGATCCAAGTTACCGTCCTGGGCCGAAATGATTCGCTGGTCGTAGTCGCCCATTTTCGAGGTGTCGGTGAATCCGGTATAACTGAGCCATTTCGATCCATACGATCCAGGGAACGAACCCCGTGCCAGCGGTGCCGTGAAATCCTCGGTGAAGGTCTGCTTCCAGCCGGTGAGATCCCCGACCGGCATGGCGACGCCGCTCGGGTTTGTGACCGTGGGCACCGGAGCCGGAGCCGGATTCGTGTTCGCCGCTGCCACGGTGAAGTATCTGACCGGGCCAATGTCGGTCCAGCTGCCGCCCACGTTCACGCAGGGCCAATAGCTGAAGGTACCCGCAGCAAATGTGGCAGTTTTGGCCAAGGAAGTGCCCGTGCGGGTAAGGGGCACATTGGACTTCAGCGGAAAGTCGACGTTTGCCTTCGACGCGCTGCGGGCACAGATTCCAACTTGTGTGGCGGTGACGGACTGGCTACTCGCTATTCGTGCGGTTGCACGCACGGAAGTTCCGGTTACGGAGGCCGTCACGCTCGTGGCCGAGTAGCTCGTGGCCGCGAAGGCCGGAGCCGTCGCGGTCAGGCTCAATGCGAGCAGAATGCCCACGGTCAATGCGGCGGTCAGCGTGCGGGCATGCCGAATAGCGCCGTGATATCTGGATATGGTGGTGCCCCTCGATTGGTCATGACTACTAGAGACCAAGCCCATGGCCAACAATCGACCCGCCGTCGGAACCTCGGATGGTTCCCTGTCTCCAACGCGCTTTGCTCGAATTTTCTCCACAAAAGAGACGCGTTTTCTTTGGTGAGAAAGAATCTAACACGGCCTCGAGCATCGTGGGTAAAAAATTTTTACGGAATCTCGGTACTCCGTTTCCGTCCCCTCTCCCGTTCTCACCGTTTCCCTGCCGACCGTCGAACTTCACCTGCTGGTCGATACGCCGGACGCTATCAAGGAGTCTGCTCATGAAATCACCCCAACTCACCGCGCCACCGGTTGCCGGTGTCGCTGGCGAAATTTCCTCGCCTCGCACATTGCGTGACGCAAGTTCGCTGCGTGCGCCGACCGGCCTCGGCCTACGGGCCGGTGGTCAGGAACTCCTGACCGCCCGTGCGCGGCTCTGGATCGCCGCCACGGTACTGATGACCCTACTGATGGCTGCGGTCGGGACTGTTTTTGACCTGGGTCCACTGCGTACCGTGACGGTGAGCCTGTTCCTGCTGGTTGAACTAGGCATTGCCCCGATGCTCCTCATCGGTCGGATATCCGTTCTCTGGTTCGCATTGTTGTCGGTCGTGACGAGTCTGGCCACGACTATTAGTATCGGTTTCGTGATGTCGGTGACCCACCTGTGGTCCCCAGGTGAAGCCCTCGGGATCGTGATTACCGCGACAATTCTGTTGCTCGCGCTGTCGTTCCGTCGGGATCTTGTCCTGGCGCGTGGTGCGGGGCGGGAAACTGATCGAGCCGCACGTACTCCCCGTGGACAGGTGACCCCGGTCTCGTTCCTGACCCCGGCTCGGTTGATCGCAGCCGGGACCATCGTGGGGTTGATCCTGGTCATCGTCGCAGCGGCCGGCGCTGCCGGGAACCCATCACCCGGAGGCCTGTTCCGGTTACTCGGCCCGACCTGGTACCTGGGACTGGGTGTCCTCGTTCTCTGCGTGCTCGGCGCCTATCGACTGCGGACGAGTCCGGCCGTTCCCATCGTCGCGTTGTCCACGGTCGTTGTGCTGTCCCAGGCTATTACGTATGGCACACCTGCCGTGATGTCGGCAGCCAGACACATTGGCATCGTCTCCTACATTCGTGCCAATCAGGGCACACAGCCGGAGTTGGATATCTATCAGGCGTGGTCGGGACTTTTCGCCGGTATCGCTTGGCTGTGTGACGCCGCGGGCATCGCAGATCCGATCGGCGTGGCGACCTGGTGGCCCGTCTTGCTCAGCCCGGCGCTCACGCTCGGTGTTGCAGCACTCGCGAGTCGCTGGCTGTCTGGTTCCTTTCGCATCTGGTTTGCAGCCGCAGTGTTCACGCTCACCAGCACCCTCAACATCATCTATTTCTCACCACAATCGGTCGGCCTGCTGTTTTCGCTCACGATATTCGCGCTCGCAGTCGTACCGCGCCGGATTGGAAAACCCGGGTCATTCGGGCAGATGCGACCACTCGGATATGGGCGCCTGGGCCTCATCTTCCTGCTCTCCTGCGCTATGGCGGTGTCGCACCAGATTTCGCCGTATCTCACGGTGGCGGGGCTCGTGGTGCTGAGCCTCTTTGGCTACGTCCGACCCTGGTGGACTTCACTGCTGGTGCTTGCGCCGGCGCTGGGCTGGGCCGCCCTCAACTGGGGAGTGCTGGGCCGATTCATCTTCCTGGGCGCCATCGGTCGGTTTTGGGAGAACCTTCAACCGCCGGAGCATACTTTCACGCAACTTCCGATACCCCTCGTCACGAAACTCACTTTCTACGGCCCCGCCCTGTTCCTCGTTATTGTCGGAGTGCTCGCAATAATCTGCGTCGTGCAGGTGCGTACTCGGTACGTCTTCGCGCTACTGGCCGCAGCGGCCAGTTCGGTCAGCCTGTTTGCCGTCACAAATTACGGTCAGGAGGGTGTCTTTCGGGTCTCGTTGTTCGCCGCACCCTGGCTTGCCATACTCGTGGCTGGCCTGGTATGGCGTGGTCGAGGGGTGACGAATCGTCACCGTGGCAACCGCTGGTGGTCATTCTGGCACGCTCGAACGTGGACCACGGCAGGCCTGTCGGTGACGCTCGCTGCGCTGCTGGGCATGAACGTTTACGGACAGACAGCCCTGGATTGGAATCGAGTGATGGCCCGCGATACCGTCGAAGCGCTCAACGTTTACGAAGCGACGGCCCCTGACGGCGCAATGATGATGCTGACCGGAACGGGCAATGCCACCCCACAGGGCGGCACCTCACGCTATTTGAGCCTCGGCTATCTGTCCCGCGAAGCACTCGGCGGATACCCGTCGGGATCCGCCGATTATGACGCGGATGCCGACGTCGTGCTGCTCACGAAAAGCCTCGTGACGAACTGGCCGGCAACGCAGCATTACGCCCTGATATCGGAGTCGATCGGCGCATACGACGAACGCTATGGGTTTCAGAGTTACGCGCATTATCAGGATTTGTCTGCGGCAATGGCAGTATCAAGGCTCTGGGTACCAATCTTTACCGGAGAGACAACAACGCTCTACCAACTGCGCGCATCGGAGGCACCGATCAGCTAGCCCCGTCGGCGAAATCGATGTGTTGTGGCCGCTGTGAACCGGGTGCATTCGCCTGATTCGCAGCGGCTGCAGTCCGTGCCGCGCCGGTAGTGTTCGTGGGCGTTTCGGTCGTGACCGCAGGTGCACAGCGCGTCCATGGGGTTGCCTCTGGCGCTGTTTTTGCTCTCGGCTGCTTCAGCCATGTGAGGCTCTCTTTCCTGGTTCTTCAACGAGCCACCTTACGAACCAAAACCTGCGCAGGCGTGATCATTGCACAGTTGGGGATATAAATGAACCCCCAGTTGGGTGGCTTGTCACGTATTACTACAGCGCTATCCTGAGACTGCTCGGTGAGTAATGCTCACTGAGTAGTTCGGGGCGCATCGTTACCGATGCCGCTGGGCTTTTTCCTGAATACCGCAACCCGAAAGCTGACAGGACATACTTGTGAAGGATAACTCCGCAGTACCCACGCACCATAACCCGCGTATTTCCATCGTCATTCCCGCTCGAAACGAAGCGCGAAATCTTGAAGTGATCTTGCCCATGCTTCCTCTAGTACACCAGGTGATTCTGGTCGACGGCGCATCCGTCGACGGCACAGCCGATGTCGCTCGTCGGGTGCTTCCCAAAATTGAGGTCATTCATCAGACGCGGCGGGGGAAGGGCAACGCGCTCGCCTGCGGTTTTGCTGCAGCGACCGGCGACATTATCGTCATGTTCGATGCGGATGGTTCGGCGGACAGCGCCGAGATTCCGGCATTCATTGCGGCGCTGACCGCTGGCGCCGATGTGGCCAAAGGGAGTCGGTTTCGTCCAGGAGGAGGAAGCCACGACATTACCCGATTCCGTGGCCTGGGCAATCACTGTCTCAATCTCCTGACGAATATTCTGCTGCGCACCCGCTACACCGACCTGTGTTACGGCTACAACGCTTTCTGGCGGGACATTCTTCCCCACCTCGACCTTCCCGACGTCACCCTCAAGCAGCGCTCAGACGGGCGCATGATTTGGGGTGATGGGTTCGAAATCGAAACCATTCTCACCTGCCGAATGGCCGCTGCCGGCCTGATTGTGACCGAGGTTGCCAGCTTCGAAAAACTGCGCATTCACGGTGTGAGCAACCTCAACGCTGTCAGTGATGGATTGCGCGTGCTCAAGACGATTCTGGACGAACACCGACGAGCGCGCCGCGCCGGCCCGGCCAGGTCGATTGAACGTACCCGCGTCCGCACGAGCCGATCGGTGCCTGCCGTTCACTTAGCCCTGGTGTCGAACCCCGCTGAGGAAGCTGCGTGATCTCCACGCCACGTGACGTAAGCATCATCATTTGTGCGTACACCCAACTACGTTGGGATGACATTGTCGCCTCGGTCACGTCAGCGACCGATCAACCAGAAGCGGCCGAAGTCATTCTGGTGATCGACCACGAAGAGACACTCCTCAAACGTGCCCAGCTGCGCTGGCCAGAACTCAGTGTGATCCCCAATACCGAGCGTCAGGGATTGTCGGGAGCGCGTAATACCGGGGTTGCCGCGGCGCAGGGCCGGATCGTTGCGTTCCTCGACGACGATGCCGCTGCCGCCGACGACTGGTTGAGTTGGTTGGTGCAGCCGTTCACTGATCCCGACGTCGCCGCAGTCGGTGGCCGAGCCGATCCCGTCTGGCCACACGCAGACGCGCCGCGAATCCTCCCACCGGAACTGTTCTGGATCGTCGGCTGCAGTTATCTGGGCCTGCCCACCACGCGATCGGATGTCCGCAACGTTATCGGCTGTTCAATGGCCTTTCGGCGCGAAATCCTGATCAACCTCGGCGGTTTCAACGTCGACACCGGCCGGGTCGGCCGGGTTCCGCTTGGCTGTGAGGAAACTGAACTGTGTATCAAGGTGCATCAAGCGGATGCGACGGCTCGGGTCGTTTATGAACCGCGCGCCGTGGTGCGTCACCGGGTGACTACGGACCGCACCGGCTGGTCGTACCTGATTCGGCGGAGCTTCTTCGAAGGCATCTCCAAAGCCGTCCTGAGCAGGCACCTCGGTTCGGGTGATGCCCTCGCCTCGGAGACGTCGTACACGCTGCGGGTTCTCCCACGTGGAATCGTTCGGGAACTCGGCAGTATCGGCCGGGGTGGCGCTGCCCGCGCAGCGGCCATCGTCCTCTCGTTTGGAGCGGCCGGTGCCGGGTATCTCCGTGGCACCCTGGGCCATCACAGCGGTACGGTGCTCGCGCCGACACCTGCGCATCCAGCCCCGAGCGCCCGGGTCGTTGAGACACCTTCGGCCATCACTCCCAACAGCGCTGAAGCGGCACTTTTGCGGTCGCGCGAGACTGCGCGATGAACCGGCAGGTACTCCATCCGGCCATGGCAAGCGAGCAGCGGCCGGACTGGCCAGGGGCCGTCTGGGTCGGAGAGATCGACGCGGCGACGATCGCGGCGGCCGACGCGGCGGCATCCGTTCTGCTGGCTTGTTCTGCGGGATACTCCCGGGCGCGTTTGCTCGTGCGTGACGGTGCCCGAATTCGTGGATTTATCGACATACCGATAGAACAGGGGAAGGTGGGCTGCGACGTCATTCGCGACCGTATCGCCGATCTCGCGCCGGCACCCGACGTCTGCATTCCCCACACGCTTCCGACCTTCACGGTGGTGGTGTGCACGCGCGATCGCCCCGCGATGCTGCGCGAGGCGCTTCGCTCCATCGTGAAATTGGACTATCCGCATTTCTCCGTCATCGTGGTCGACAACGCCTCGGCCACCAGCGCAACCCAGGATCTGGTCGCCCAAGAATTTCAGTCGGGTCTCGTCACTGTTGTGGTCGAACCGGTGCCGGGCCTGTCGCGAGCGCGCAATGCCGGACTCCGACACGCTACCGGAGAATTTGTGGCCTATACCGACGACGATGTAGTGGTGGATCGAAACTGGCTGCGCGGACTCGCGGCCGGCTTCGCACGCGGCGATGACGTCGATTGTGTTTGTGGGTTGGTTCCAAGTGGTGAGCTGCGCACCGAGGTGCAGTTGTATTTCGACGGCAAGGTCACCTGGTCGCGCAACCTGCGCCCGCGAAAGTTCAGCCTCGCCAGTCCACCGATCGACCTCCCGACCTTTCCGTTTTCGGTCGGAGAGTTCGGCACCGGGGCGAATTTTGCGCTGCGCCGCATCCGCGGCCTGGCCCTCGGCGGATTCGACACGGCCTTTGGCGTGGGAACCCGCACCGGCGGCGGCGAAGACCTCGACCTATTCACCCGGGTGTTGTTTTCCGGGCGGAGCCTGGTAGTGGAACCGGCGGCGATTGTCTGGCACCGCCACCGCGACGACCTCGCCGCGCTGCGCATCCAGGCACGCGGCTACGGAATCGGCCTCGGCGCATGGTTGACGAAGATAGCGCTGAACTCGCGAACGGCCGTGCTGGCGGTGGCCCGATGCCGATCGGCCCTTTCCGTTCTGCACGCGAAAGCCCCCCGACGGACACCCGACTCCGGTGTGCAGACCCTCGCGGGGGTCGGCTGGTACGAGATCACCTGCATCGCGCAGGGTCCATGGCAGTACTTTTTGCAACGCTGGGCCGGTGAAGGCGTGCTACCGGTCGCGCTGCGATGCTCGGCGCACGACACCGAGCTCGCGATGCGCGGGGAAGGAGTCCCAACAGTGGGATAATTGGATGTGCCTGTCTACCGAGATGAAGCCGTCGTGCTGCGCACCCACAAGCTGGGTGAAGCCGACCGCATCGTCACCATGCTCACTCGGCAACACGGCAAGGTGCGCGCAGTCGCCAAGGGAGTGCGGCGCACCGGCTCTAAATTCGGGGCCAGGCTCGAGCCGTTCATGGTCGCCGACGTGCAGCTCTATGAGGGCCGCAGTCTCGATATCATCACCCAGGCGGAGTCACTCGGCTCGTATGGCGCCCTGATCACCGCCGACTACGGCAGCTACACCGCCGCGAGCGTGATGGTCGAGACCGCCGACAAACTCACCGAATCCGAGGGATCGCTCCAGCAATACCTGCTGCTCGTCGGCGCGCTGCGATCACTGTCCCGACAGGAACACGGTTCCCACCTCACCCTCAACTCCTACCTGCTGCGTGCCGTGTCGATGGCTGGCTGGGCACCGAGCTTTCAGGACTGCGCCCGGTGCGGCGCGCTCGGCGAGCTCAGCGCGGGAGGTCAACACAGCGCTATGGTCGTGCAGATGGGCGGCATCGTCTGCGACGAGTGCGCCGCCCCCGGATCGCCCCGGCTCGATGTGGAGACCATCGACCTGCTC
Source organism: Cryobacterium sp. Y57 (assembly GCF_002929505.1). Classification (GTDB taxonomy): domain Bacteria; phylum Actinomycetota; class Actinomycetes; order Actinomycetales; family Microbacteriaceae; genus Cryobacterium. The sequence goes on along the minus strand of NZ_PJJL01000071.1, from coordinate 46,203 downwards.
AGTGCATTGCTGACCGGCGATTGGGAGCACGCCGCCGAGTCGCCCGAACGCGCCCAGAATCAGGCGGCCGGCGTCGTAGCCGCCTACACCCAGTGGCACCTGGGCCGCGGGCTGCGCTCGCTGGAACACGTCGCTCGATGATGGCGAGTCTGTTCGGTCTCAAAGGTTCAGCGCACGCCCCGTTCACCCACCGAGACGCCGTTGCGTTCAAACCGCTCGACTGGACCGGCCTATATCCGCCCGATCTGCCCCGCAAAGTCGTGCCGGATCATGTCGCCGTCGTCATGGACGGCAACGGCCGCTGGGCCAACGGGCAAGGCCTCACCCGCATTGAGGGGCACAAAGCCGGCGAGGCAGCCCTGCTTGACGTCGTCGCCGGAGCCATTCAGATCGGCGTCAAACATCTCAGCGTGTACGCCTTCTCCACCGAGAACTGGAAACGTTCGCCCGAGGAAGTACGTTTTCTCATGGGCTTCAACCGCGACGTGCTGCACCGCCGCCGCGATCAACTCAACGAGTGGGGCGTGCGCATCAGGTGGGCCGGGCGCAAACCGAAGCTGTGGGCATCCGTTATCACCGAACTGCAGTTCGCCGAGCGACTCACCGCCGGCAACGATGTGCTCACCCTCACCATGTGCGTGAACTACGGCGGTCGCACCGAAATAGCGGATGCCGTGCGCGCTCTGGCCGAGGACGTCGCCGCCGGCAGGCTGAAGCCGTCCGGTATTACCGAGAAAGCCATCGCCCGGCAGCTGTACGTGCCGGAACTGCCCGACGTCGACCTGTTCGTGCGCAGCTCGGGGGAGCAGCGCACGAGCAACTTCCTGCTCTGGCAGAGCGCCTACGCAGAGATGGTCTTTCTCGACACGCTCTGGCCGGATTTCACGCGGGTCGACCTCTGGCACGCTATCGGGCTCTACGCTTCGCGCAACCGGCGCTATGGCGGCGCAGTCGACACTCCCGCGATCTGAACACCGCCGGTAATGGTCCAAACGGGGAATACGCAGACACCAGCCCCCGTTGTGACGAAGGTGACTGACACCAATACGAGCGCTGCGACCGCATCCACAACAAGCCCACCAACCGACATCCGCCCCATCAAGGTCGACATCTGGTCGGATGTGCAGTGCCCCTGGTGCTACATCGGTAAACGCAAGTTCGAGGCCGGCGCCGCCCAATTCAACGGTACCGTCGAGGTGGAATATCACAGCTTCGAGCTTTCACCCGACACCCCGGTCGACTATGCCGGCACGCCGTCTGAGTATCTGAGCGAGGCTAAAGGCATGTCTCCCGGCCAGGTCGCCGAGATGCTCGAACGTGTCACCGGTATTGCCGAAAGCGTGGGCCTGCACTATGACTACGACTCGGTGCACCAGACCAATACGGTCATTTCCCACGAGTTGTTGCATTACGCCAAGGCGCACGGTCGTCAAATCGACATGAAAGAGCGTCTCCTGAAGGCGTACTTCGTCGATGGGCGTCATATTGGCCGAATCGAGGATCTCGCCGATCTGGCCGCGGAAATCGGCCTTGATCGCGGGGACGTCTTGCGGGCGTTGACCGCGCATGACTTTCTCGCCGATGTGAAAGCGGATGTCGCGCTGGCTACTGAGTACGGCATCCAGGGAGTTCCGTTTTTCGTCATCGATGGCAAGTACGGCATCTCCGGCGCGCAGGATCCTGCTACTTTTACCCAGGCTTTCAACCAGATACTCACCGAAAGATCAGAGGAGAAAATCGCATGAACGACACCAACACCGCCATCGTCCCGCCGGTAACCACCGAACCAGCCGGTCGACCCACCATCCAACTCCTCGGACAAACCGAAGCGACCACCGACGAGGCTGCCGGCTCGTGCTGTGGCGGCGGCTGCTGCAGCTGATCTAGACCCAGCGCGCACCGGCGCAGCTATCGCACGGTCCATTCCCTGCGGCAGCTGCGCTTTTGTGTGCCGTGTGGCCTGGCGCCGCGGCCGATTCGCGGATCCTCCGCTTTCTGGGAGAATTGAACCAATATGACTTCACGCACCCCTGCAATCGGTGATCCGGCGCCGTCAGCGGTCGAACCGCTGAGAATAGGCTCACTCACGCTCGATGTGCCCGTGGTGCTCGCGCCGATGGCCGGTATCACCAACACGGCGTTCCGCCGGCTGTGCCGCGAATACGGTGCTGGATTGTTTGTCAGCGAGATGATCACCTCTCGCGCACTCGTGGAGCGTAACGCCGAGACGATGCGGCTGATTACCCACCACGAGAGCGAAACAACCCGTTCCATCCAGCTGTACGGCGTCGACCCGAAGACCGTGTCCGAGGCCGTGACCATGCTCGTCGCGGAGGACCGCGCCGATCACATCGACCTCAATTTCGGCTGCCCGGTACCCAAGGTCACCCGCAAGGGTGGGGGAGCGGCCCTGCCCTGGAAGATCGGTCTGTTTCGTCAGATCGTCGAAGCTGCCGTCACCGCGGCCGGCCCGATTCCCCTGACCGTGAAGATGCGTAAGGGCATCGACGCCGACCATCTGACCTATATCGAGGCCGGCAAGGCCGCTGCCGGGGCCGGCGTGTCGTCCATCGCCCTGCACGGGCGCACGGCCGCCGAGTTCTACTCCGGCCAGGCTGACTGGTCGGCCATCGAGAAGCTCAAGAATGCCATCAGCGACGTGCCGGTACTCGGCAACGGCGACATCTGGTCAGCCGACGACGCCCTGCGCATGGTTCGTGAGACCGGATGCGACGGCGTCGTCGTCGGGCGCGGATGCCTGGGCCGTCCGTGGCTGTTCGGCGACCTTGCCGCTGCGTTCCGCGGCCAGCAACTCAAAGCTGAACCCGGCCTCGGCCAGGTCATCGACGCCTTCCGCCGCCACGCTGAACTGCTCACCGAATACTTCGATAGCGAAGACCGTGCCTGTCGCGACATCCGCAAGCATGTTGCCTGGTATTTCAAGGGTTACCCGGTGGGCGGCGACCTGCGCGCGAGCCTTGCCATGGTGCAATCCCTGGCGCAGCTCGACGACCTGCTCGGTACCCTCGACGCCTCGTTACCCTACCCGGGCGCCGATGTCGAGGGGCCGCGTGGTCGCGCGGGAACACCGAAGAAACCGTCGCTGCCCGAGCATTGGCTCGAGTCGCAGGATCTTGTCGGTGCGCAACGACTGAATCTGACCGAGGGCGAAGGGGATACCAGCGGTGGCTAACAAAACCGGATACAGCGAGACCGATGAGGCGCGTTGGCTTCCCGAGGAGCATTATTCGCGGCGCAGCGATTTTGCCCGCGACCGGGCACGCCTGCTGCACTCGAGCGCGCTGCGCCGCCTCGCGGCCAAGACGCAGGTGCTCAGTCCAACGGCGGGGCTCGACTTCGCCCGAAATCGGCTCACCCACTCGCTCGAGGTCGCTCAGGTTGGGCGAGAGATTGCGTCGCGCCTCAACGTCGACCCCGACATCGTCGATACAGCCTGTCTCGCGCACGACATCGGGCATCCGCCGTTTGGGCACAACGGTGAGAAGGCACTCAGCTTGTGGTCCGAAGACATCGGTGGTTTCGAGGGCAACGCCCAGACCCTGCGTCTGTTGACCCGGCTGGAACCCAAGGTGTTCGGGCCCGATGGTCACAGCTATGGCCTCAACCTCACCCGAGCCAGTCTCGATGCAAGCTGCAAATATCCCTGGCCCGAGAGCTCCTCGGTCTACGACCCGAGCGGGCGCGCCAAGTTCGGGTTCTACCAGGACGACATCGCCGCGTTCGAGTGGCTGCGCGCCGGAGCGCCCGACCGCCGGCTCTGCATCGAAGCACAGGTGATGGATCTCTCCGACGACATCGCATACAGCGTGCACGACTTTGAAGACGCAATCGTCAACGGCTACGTCGACGTGGCCGCCCTGAGCAGCCGCACCGATCATGACGAACTCCTCGCCACCATGTCAGAGTGGATCGGCGACGCCACCAGCGCCGACGACCTCGCTACCGCGTTCAACCGTCTCGACTCTCTCGATGGCTGGATGGAGTCCTGGACCGCCGGACGCCGCGACCAGGGTCGGCTCAAGAACCTGACGAGCCAGCTCATCGGTCGTTTCAGCGGTGCCGCTGTGCACGCCACCAAGGAGGCGCACCCCGGCGCGAATATGCTGCGCTTCGGGGCTAACGTGGTCGTGCCGCGCGAGATCCAGGCCGAAATCGCGGTGCTCAAAGGTATCGTGGCGGCATTTGTGATGACCCGCAACACGCGCAAGCCCATCTACGTGCAGCAGCGGCAGGTGCTCACCATGCTGGCTGAAACCCTGCATCAGTCCGGCGACGAGCACCTTGACCCGGGCTTTCGCGAAGACTGGCATGCTGCCGCCGATGATGCCGCCCGAAAGCGCGTCATCGTCGACCAGGTGGCCAGCCTCACCGACCAGTCAGCACTGGCCTGGTACGAACGCCTGGTGCAGGGCTAAAACTCCCCCCTCCCGACACCTTTCTGTGGACGGGGCCCGGGCCCGGGCGCCTGGCGACGGAGCCCGTCGCCCCGGGACGATAGAATTTAGGCATGGCTGGACTGATTCGACAAAGTGACATCGAAGAGGTCAAGGCCCGCACCAATATTGCCGACATCGTCGGTGATTACGTCACCCTGAAGTCCGCGGGTGTCGGCTCGATGAAGGGTCTGTGCCCCTTTCACGACGAACGCAGCCCGAGCTTTCACGTACGTCCCCAGGTGGGTTTCTACCACTGCTTCGGCTGTGGTGAGAGCGGTGATGTGTACTCTTTCCTGCAGAAAATGGACCACGTCAGCTTCAGTGAGGCCGTCGAACGCCTGGCCGGTCGGGTCGGCCTCGACCTGCACTACGAAGACGGTTCTGGCGCAGCTCCCGACCACGGTAATCGTGCGCGACTGCTCGCTGCCAATCAGGCAGCATCCGATTTCTTCATTGAGCAGCTCGGCAGTGCGGGTGCCGAGGTCGGCCGCGCTTTCCTGGGCCAACGCGGATTCGACGCCGACGCCGCGACTCGATTCGGGGTTGGGTTCGCCCCGAAAAGTTGGGACGAATTAACCAACCACCTGCGTGGTCGCGGGTTCACCACCGAAGAACTCACCCTGTCCGGCTTGGTCTCCAGTGGCGACCGCGGCATCTACGATCGCTTCCGTGGTCGCCTGGTGTGGCCCATTCGAGACATCACCGGGCAGACCATCGGCTTCGGCGCCCGCAAACTGCTCGAGGATGACAAGGGCCCCAAGTACCTCAATACGCCGGAGTCTCCCGTGTACCACAAGGCCCAGGTGCTCTACGGCCTCGACCTGGCCAAGCGTGATATCTCCCGCAGCCACCAGGTCGTGGTGGTCGAGGGCTACACCGACGTCATGGCCTGCCACCTGGCCGGAATCACCACGGCCGTCGCGACCTGCGGCACCTCATTCGGTGTCGACCACATCAAGGTGCTGCGCCGTGTGCTCGGTGACGATTCGGGCGTTGGCGAGGTCGTCTTCACATTCGACCCGGATGCCGCCGGCCAGAAAGCCGCCATGCGCGCCTTCAGCGAAGAGCAGCGGTTCTCCGCCCAGACTTATGTGGCCGTCGGCCCGGAAGGACTGGACCCCTGCGACCTGCGGCTGCAACGCGGGGATGACGCCGTACGACGGCTGGTCGACTCGAAGAAGCCCATGTTCGAGTTCATGATTCGGCAGATTCTCTCTCAGTACAATCTCGACACCGTTGAGGGCCGAACTGCGGCCCTGCGTGCCGCGGCTCCCGTGGTCGGCGATATTCGCGACCCCGTGCTGCGCCCTGGCTATACCCGCGAACTCTCCCGCATGCTTGGAGTCGACATGGGCGAAGTGGCCAAGGCGGTCACGAACGCCCAATCCGAGGCACGCGCCGCGGCGAGCGGCGCACCGAACGCGCCGCGCCACGCCGGCACGATCGAAGTCCTGCCCGAGCGCCCGTTCTCGCTGGTCGAATTGCCCGGCGACCCGGTCACCCGGCTCGAGCGCGACGGCCTCATGGCGATGCTTCAGCGACCGACACTGATCGGCAGAGACATCCTTGACAGCGCGGTGCAGACATCCTTTTCCAACACCTCGCTCGCGGTCGTGCGCGATGCCATCGCGGCGAGTCTCGCTCATTTCGACGCGCTCGACTGGCTCGATCGGGTGGTCTCCGAGGTGCCTGACACCTTCAAGAACCTCGTGCAGGAACTCGCCATGGCGAATCTTCCTGAGCGCACCGAAAAAGATGTCGCCCGTTACGTACGCGACATCACGATCGTGCTCATTGACAAAGACCTGCTCAGGCTCAAGGCAGAATTGCTCGGGCGCCTCCAGCGAGCGGATACCGCCGACACCGAGATGTACCGCGCTCTTCAGCGGGAACTCGTGCGGGTCGAGGCCGAGCGCCGCGCCCTCCGCGAGGAATGACCGTACAACCGGCATTTTTCATATGCTCGCCAGTAAATCGCAGCAAAGAACTTCACCCTGCAACATCTGAGCGCGAGTTTGTTGCAGATCTGTAAAGAAGCTGCGGCTGATCGTTGCTATCTGCAACTTCTGTGCTAACTCTTGGCTAACAGCAAGGAACAGCTGCGCTCTGTTCGAGCGTTCCTGATCAGAGGACTTCTAGAGGAAGAGGACGACGGATATGACATCCGCATTCACTAACGGCACGCGCGCTCTCGCTGCCACAGCCGGACTAACCGCTGCGGCGCTCGTTCTGGCCGGCTGCGCTTCGGGCGGTTCTACCCCCAACGCCGGGGGCACTATCATCCTTGGTACGACCGACAAGGTCACCACCCTCGACCCAGCTGGTTCTTATGACGCTGGATCGTTCAATGTTCAGCTGCAGGTGTTCCCCTTCCTCATGAACACGCCGTACGGCAGCTCCGAAGTCGAACCCGACATCGCCACCAAGGCGGAGTTCACCTCGCCGACGGAATATACCGTCACTCTCAAGCCCGACCTCACCTGGGCCAACGGCAATGCCCTCACCTCATCGGACGTGAAATTCAGCTTTGATCGCCAGCTCGCGATCGCTGCCGATAACGGCCCGTCATCGCTTCTCTACAACCTTGCGAGCACCGCGGCCGTGGACGACACCACGGTTGTCTTCACCCTCAAGGCTGCCAACGATCAGATCTTCCCCCAGATCCTGTCGAGCCCGGCCGGTCCCATTGTCGACGAAGAATCCTTCTCGGCCACGGAACTGACCCCCGACAACGACATCGTCGCCGCCAAGGCGTTCGCCGGACAGTATGAAATTGCGAGCTACGACTTCAATAACATCATCTCGTACAAGAAATTCGACGGATACCAAGGGCTTTGGGGCGCCGCGAAGAACGACGGCGTCAACGTGAAGTACTTCACCGACTCGTCCAACCTCAAGCTTGAGGTTCAGGAGGGCAGCGTGGATGTCGCCCTGCGCAGCCTGTCAGCTACCGACATTGACGACCTCCGCGGCAACGACAATGTGTCTGTTCTGGACGGCCCCGGTGGCGAGATCCGGTATATCACCTTCAACTTCAACACGCAGCCGTACGGAGCGACGACCGCCGAGGCCGACCCGGCCAAAGCATTGGCTGTGCGTCAGGCAGTGGCCGATATTGTCGACCGCGGCGAGCTCGCCGACCAGGTCTACAAGGGCACAAACACCCCGCTGTATTCCTATGTTCCCAATGGCTTGACCGGTGCGAACGAGTCCCTCAAGGGCCTCTACGGTGACGGATCGGGTGCGCCTGACCTCGACAAGGCTAAAGCGACCCTGGAGGCTGCCGGAGTGAGCGTTCCAGTCGATTTCAGCCTGCAGTACAACACCGACCACTACGGGCCCGGATCGAGCGATGAGTACGCGCTGATCAAGGATCAGCTCGATTCGTCCGGCCTGTTCAACGTCTCACTGCAGTCGACCGAATACGTGCAGTACGTCAAGGACCGTACCGCCGACGTGTACCCCGCGTACCAGCTCGGTTGGTTCCCGGACTACACCGACGCCGACAACTACCTGACACCGTTCTTCCTGACCGACAACTTCCTCAGGAACCACTACAGCGACCCGGAAGTCAACGACCTGATCCTGAAGCAGGCCGTCACGGTTGACCCGGCAGAGCGCACCGCACTCATCGGTGAGATCCAGAACAAAGTCGCGGCCCAGCTGTCGACTCTGCCGCTGCTGCAGGGTTCACAGGTCGCGGTGACCGGTACGGACATCACCGGCACCACGGACACGCTCGACGATTCCTTCAAATTCCGCTATGGAGCACTCTCCAAGGGATAATCGGCACGTCGACTAAAGTTTTTTAGTCAGATCACCGGGGGTGTTCAGCGCGAATTCGCTGGATGCCCCCGATTCTTTTGCAATCGTGAGGTAGTTATGTCCATTGTGGCCCTGAAGCCATCCGCGTCGACAGGCGGACGCGCTTCGAAGAAGAAGCCCAGTCAGGAGGGCGGAATCGGTCGATATCTGCTGATTCGGTTTCTCCTGATCATTCCCACGATTTTCATCCTGGTCACCATGGTGTTCTGGCTCATGCGCGCAACGGGCGACCCCATCACAGCGGCTCTTGGTGGCCGTCTTGCGCCTGAGCAGCTGGCCGAACGCATCCACGAGGCCGGCTACGACCGCCCTATCCTGGTGCAATATTTCGAGTACCTCGGCCACATCTTCACCGGCAATTTCGGCACCACGATCAGCACCAACCGGCCAGTCTCCGAAGTTCTCCTCACCTACGGGGCGGCGACTGCTGAGCTGGTCTTTTATTCCCTCCTGGTGGCACTCATCGTCGGAATCCCGCTCGGTATGGTCGCGGCTTACTGGCGCGACAAGGCACCGGATGCCGTCCTGCGCGTGTTCGCCATCCTCTGCTATGCCACACCAGTATTCTTTGCCGGACTCCTGCTCAAGCTGGTCTTCGCCGTGTGGCTCAAGGTGCTCCCCGTAGCAGGGAGAGCCACGACCGGCTCCGAACTGGAAATGGGGTTCCTGCCCAATAAGACCGGCGTCTACACGATCGACGCCCTGCAGACCGGCGACCTCGCGGTCTTCGGGGATGTTCTGGCCCACGCTGTGCTCCCCGCGCTGGCCCTGGGGCTACTGACGGCCGGAGTGTTCCTCCGCCTCGTGCGCACCAACGTCATCGGCACTCTGGGCACCGACTATGTAGATGCCGCCCGCTCGCGCGGTGTCAATGAATTTCGTCTGGTGAGCAAGCACGCCTACCGGCCAGCCCTCATCCCCATCATCACCGTCATCGGCCTGCAGATCGCACTGCTGCTCGGTGGCGCCGTACTGACCGAAACCACCTTCGAGTGGAAGGGCCTGGGATTCATCCTGATCGAATTCATCAAGGCCCGCGACTTCGTGGCCGTGCAGGGCATCGTCGCACTGCTCGCCGTCATCGTTGCCCTGTCCAACTTCATCGTGGACATCATCGCCGCGCTCATCGACCCGAGAGTGCGGTACTGATCATGACAACGCTCACTGAAACCACTCTCTCACCCCGGGCTCCGCTGTGGACCCGCCTGCCCGTCGTGCATCAACTCCGCCAGAGCGTCGGCCTGCAACGCGGCATGCTCGTAGCCGGCCTCGTCATCACCGGCGTCTTCATTCTGACCGCAATCTTCGCGCCACTGCTCGCGCCGTACGGCTACAGCCAGCTGCGCGATGACAGCGGCCCCTTCGGAGCCCAGCAGGCGCCCGGCGGCGCACATCTGCTCGGTACTACCGTCGGCGGCTACGACGTGTTTTCGCGTGTTATCTGGGGCTCGCAGACCGCGATCACCGTGATGGTCATCGCCATCGTGCTCTCGATCTTTGCCGGCGTAGCCCTCGGCCTCGTCTCCGGTTACTTCGGCGGATGGCTCGACCGGGTGCTCGTCGTCATCTGCGACGCCGTGTACGCCTTTCCGGCGCTGTTGCTGGCGATCGTCATGGGCATCGTCATCTCTGGCGGCCGCTCCGGCCTGTGGGGCGGGATATTCGCCGCCGCGATCTCGATCACCGTTGTCTTCATTCCGCAGTACTTCCGAGTGATTCGTGCCGAAACCGTGCGCATCAAGGCTGAGGCCTACGTGGAGTCGGCCCGGGTGCTCGGTGCGAGCAACGGCCGCATCATGTTTCGCCACGTTTTGCGCAACGCCACGCGAACCCTGCCCCTCATCTTCACGCTGAATGCTTCCGAGGCGCTGTTGACACTGGCGGGCCTCGGCTTCATCGGCTTCGGCATCGAGCCATCCTCGGCTGCCGAGTGGGGGTACGACCTGAACAAATCACTGTCCGACGTCTCGAGCGGTATCTGGTGGACCAGCCTGTTCCCGGGGCTGGCCATCGTGCTTGTCGTTCTCGGCATCACCCTGGTCGGCGAGAGCCTGAACGACCTCGCCGACCCACGACTGCGCAGTCGACGTGCGCCCGGCAAGACCGCCAGCGGCGTCGTCGCTGCCACCAGCGTCGTCCCCGGCGGAACCCTCAATGCCGGACCTGGCGGTATCGACGGGCTTGAGGCCAGCTCGCCGGCTTATGACCAACACCCGAACGACGACCCATTCGAGGCCAAATAATGAGCTCCCTGCCCGACGTCGTTCGCATCGACAACCTCAATGTGACCTTTGCCACCGATGGCGGAGCGGTCACGGCCGTCGACGGGGTCACGCTGCGCGTCGCGCCCGGTGAGGTTCTCGCTATCGTGGGGGAGAGCGGCAGCGGCAAAACCGTTACCGCCAAGACCATTCTGGGTCTGCTTCCAGAAACGGCGATCGCCCAGGGTGCCGTGATTCTCAGCAGCAAGGACGGCTCCCAGTCCAATGACGTGCTCTCCGTGAGCAAGCAGAAGCTGCGCCAACTGCGGGGAACGGATGTCTCCATGGTTTTTCAGGAGCCGTCTACGGCGCTGAACCCCGTGTACACCGTCGGCTGGCAGATTGCGGAGGGCATTCGCGCCCATGGTGAGTTCAGCCGCACAGAAGCGCGCGCCAAGGCGATTGAGATTCTCGGTCGGGTCGGAATCCCCGACCCGGAGAGCCGCGTCGACTACTATCCACACCAGTTCTCGGGCGGGCAGAAGCAGCGCGTGGTCATCGCCATGGCCCTCGTGCTCGACCCCGGGCTGATCGTCGCCGATGAACCGACCACGGCCCTCGACGTGACGGTGCAGGCCGAGATTCTCGACCTGCTGCGACGCTGCCGCGACGAGTTCGGCAGTGCGATTGTGCTGATCACCCACAACATGGGCGTGGTCGCCGACCTCGCCGACCGCGTGGTCGTCATGTACGAGGGCAAAATCGTCGAAGAGGCCCCCGCTCAGGAGCTGTTCTCGAACCCGCAGCACGACTACACCAAACGACTGCTCGGCTCGGTGCCGCACGTCGGTCAGGGCACGACGCGGGCCACCGCAAGGCTTGAGGCTCGCGAGGCTCACTGGGCAGCAGCTAAGCCGGTCGTTGTCGCCGACAACCTGAAAATTCAGTACCCAGGTCGGCTCGGCAAACCTGGTTTCACCGCCGTCGATGGAGTGAGCTTCACCATTCGTCCGGGCGAGGTACTCGGCCTGGTCGGTGAGAGCGGATCGGGCAAGACCACGATCGGGCGGGCCATGGGCGGGCTGACCCGGGTGACTGGTGGATCCCTCACCGTGCTCGGCCATGAGATGAACGGATTCAAGGAACGCGCCTTCAAGAAGGTGCGCAGTGACATCGGTTTCGTCTTTCAGGACCCGGCATCGAGCTTCAACCCGCTACTCACGATCGCTGAGTGCGTGGCCGAACCGCTCGTCGTACACGGACGTGCGGCCAACCCCCGTGCCGCCCGTAGGCGCGTCAACGAGCTGCTTGAGGCGGTCCAGCTGCCGCGCGCATTCGGTGACCGCTACCCGCACGAGCTCAGCGGTGGACAGCGTCAGCGCGCGAGCCTAGCGCGCGGACTCGCGCTGGAGCCGAGCCTGCTCATCGCGGACGAGCCGACCAGCGCGCTCGACGTGTCGGTGCAGTCGAAGGTGCTCGAGCTCTTCGCTGAGCTGCAGAAAGAGTTTGGCTTCGCTGCGCTGTTCATCAGCCACGACCTGGCCGTCGTCGACATTCTCGCCGACCGCATTGCCGTGCTCTACCAGGGAAAACTGGTCGAGGAAGGAACTGGCGCGGAAGTACTCGGTGCCCCGAAGGATGCCTACACCCAGAGGCTGCTGGCGTCGCTGCCGGTTCCTGATCCGGCGGCGCAGGCTGTGCGGAGGGATGAACTTCGTATCCTGCGTGCGGCAGGATAGATCGAATGAAGCATGGCGCTGCATCCGTTCCCCCGATTCAAACGAGCGATCTGACCATCGAATACCCGCCGCACGGGGCGAGCCCGGCGTTCGTCGCGGTGCACGGGTTCACCCTGCGCGTCGCACCGGGGGAGGTCGTGGGTCTGCTCGGTGAGAGCGGCTCGGGCAAAAGCACCCTCGCCCGGGTGCTCTCCGGTGACGCATTCGTGAACGATGCCGCTGGCATCCGTCCGCAAATCACCGGGGGAGAGGCAACCGTGCTCGGGTTCGAGCTGCGCCGTATCAGCAAACGTAAGCTGACCCGGCTGACCTTCGAAGTGGGGCTGCTGGCCCAGGATGCCGCCGATACCCTGCCGTCGACGATGACGGTGGCCGAGATTGTCGCCGAACCGGTACTCGAACGGGATCGACGGTTCAACCGTCGTGCGCTCGGCGCCCAGGTGGCCACCATGATCGATGCGGTGCGCCTGCCGCTGGCTCTTCTCAGTCAGTATCCCTATGAGCTCTCCAGCGGTCAACGACAGCGGGTAGCGCTGGCCCGAGCCCTCGTATTCGGTCCGGCCCTGTTGATCGCTGACGAGCCCACAGCGGGCGTTGATGTACTGGTGCGCGACGCCGTGGTTGACCTGATCCGCGAATTGCAGCAGGAACGATCCTTCTCCGCGTTAGTGATCAGCTCCGACCTGGCCGTGCTGCAGCGCGTCACCAGTCGCATCGGCGTCATGCACCAGGGCGTGCTGGTCGGTCTCGGTACCATCGACGACGTCTTTCGAGACCCCTGGCACCCGTATGTCCGTGGACTCGCCGCAGCTTTGCAGCCGCCCGCCGTCACTCCCGCAGGCCCTGCTGTCGTCGATGATGTGGGCAGCATCGAGGTTGGCGACTCCAGCGGTGAAACCGGTGGCGTGGCCGGGAACTGATCTGGGTCGCGATCGATCGCATCCGCTGTGAATCGTGATCGCTCACGATCGGCCCGACACGCCCGACCTGCTTTGGCGCACCAGACTGCTCAACTGTTGCCCATGGCCCACTTTTCGTGGCCTGCAGAGGCTTTTCGGTGATTGAAATGAGAAGTTAGAGCCAATCGGCAGTCGTCGTGGTTTTGGCACAACAAGAAATCTTGGTACAGTAACAACGCTGTTCCAGTATTCCTCGATAGCTCAATTGGCAGAGCAGCGCACTGTTAATGCGCAGGTTCTTGGTTCGAGTCCAAGTCGGGGAGCGAAAGGCCACTCAGGGCTCCACCCCGGGTGGCCTTTTTTGTCGGTATATTTTTTGTTTCGACAGAAAGTTTTTTCACCTCTTAAAATGCGCCATGCTTTCGGCACAAGAAACGGCGGTCAGCAGTGGAATTCTCGCAACTTCTGGTACCGGCACTCGGCGTAGTATCCGGGGCGCTACTCGTGTTGTGGACCATCTCGTTGCTGCGCTCACGTCGGGTCATCTTCGATCGCAATGCCGCTGAACGTGTGCGCATTGAGCTGGAACTCTCCCTCGCCGAGCAACAAGGGCGCCTGGCCATCATTCGGGAGTTACAGGATGGCGCAGTGCTCACCATCGCTCGCCTCGTCACGCGGGCCGAGGGCGCCCGCTACATGGCGGAGAGTGATCCTTCAACGGCCGTACGCGCCGCCACGGCGCTCGTTGATGATGGCCGGGTGGCCCTCGCTGACATGCGTCGCGTGCTGACAATCGTGCGCGAGGGTGAAACGGTTGGGGCCTTACAGCCAGGCCCGCAGTCAACCCGCGACCTGTTTCGCGTGATGCGTGACGCCGGTCTGGTGGTCGGCTTCATCGAATCGGGCGAACGATTCGCGCTCAAGGCGGGTGCCGAGCTGGCCATCTTCCGAATTCTGCAGAGCGCCCTCTCAAACGCGCTCAAGCATGGCGGCGTTGGAACCGAAGCGCGCGTGTCGTTCACCTGGACCAGGGACGGCCTGCAATTGCTCGTCGACGATGACGGCATCCGCGCCGCAGCCCGTCGGGACGGCAAGGAAGCCGGCGAACAGGCTGCACGCACCCCGTACACGATCGAGGACGACCTCAAGGCCCTCAGCGAGAGCATCGCCGGCCCCGGCATCACGCAGATGCGGGAGCGCGCACAGCTTTTCGGCGGTGTCTTCAACGCCGGAACGGTACCCGGGCTGGGTTTCTCGGTGTCGGCCGTGTTCCCATCCCTGCGGTTTCACAACGGCGTGCACGGAGTAGACCTCGGCCGGTGACCTCGGGACCACTCACCGTGCCTGATCCTTGTGTCTAGCTGTTAGCCCTCGAGGTTGTCGACCCCAGGAGTCCAGCTCAGGCCGGGCACGCCCCAGCTTTTCTTCCGTTCGATTTTCGCCGCCGCCTTCGCGTAGACGTGCTCGAGGCGGTCAACGTACAGGGTGCCGTCGAGGTGGTCGAACTCATGCTGAAAGATACGGGCGAGCCAGCCGTCCGCTCGAATCTCGAATGGTTGTTGCTCGGCGTCGACGGCGCGCAGAATGGCCGACTCTGCCCGTTTTAGTGGAAAACGTTCGCCCGGAAATGACAGGCATCCTTCGTCTTCGTCGACATCTTCGTCGTCAACGGGCTCGGCCGACACGGGGGTGATCCAGAGTTCAGGGTTGATCGCGACGCCTCGCCAAGACAGGTCATCGTCGTCCTGGTAGCTGTACGTGAAGATGCGCAGCCCGACTCCCACCTGCGTGGCGGCGAGACCGACCCCCGGCGCAGCATCCATCGTCTCAAACATGTCTTTCACCAACGCGCGCAAATCGTCGTCGAAATCAACGACGGGAGCGGCGGGGGAGTGGAGAACGGGGTCACCTGAAATTACTATTGCGCGTACGGCCATTCCTCCAGAATATCGTCAAGCTTGTCGATAGGGTCGTCAAGTGACTCCTGACCTAACCGATCTGGCGACAGAAATCGCCATTGATCCGCGGCAGGCCATCGGAATTCCGCTGGCCTTGGTCGGCGCCGTCTTTCTCTCCCTCGGCGCGCAATTTCAGCATCGCGGCGTGAATAAGGTCGAGGCGCGCACCAAAGCGGTCACCGGCGGGCTCAGCGTGCGCCAGCTGACCCTGCTGCTGGCCCGGCCGTCCTGGGTGTTTGGATCTCTTATGCTCGGCCTGGCTGTTGTGTTCCAACTGACGAGCCTTGCCTTCGCGCCCATCATCGTCGTGCAGCCGCTCGGGGCGGTCGCTCTCGTCATCACTGCCGTTCTGAATGCACGAGTCAGCCAGGTCAAGCTCAATCGGGCGAGCATTATCGCCATCTCTATGTGCGTGGGCGGCGTAGGCCTGTTCGTGACCGTGGCCGCGTTCACGGCCGTCGACAAACCGGTCACTGATCAAAACCTGGTGACAATCCTCATCGTTCTCGCGGTCGTTCTACTGGCCTTTGCGCTTGCCTTCGGGTTTCTCCGCCGCCGGTCACAGGCAATTTTCTACATTCTCGGTGCCGGCGTGCTCTACGGATTCGTAGCGACGTTGGCCAAGGTTGTCATCAATCGCACCCAGCACGGAAACTTTGAGTGGCTTACGTTGACGTGCGTGCTCGGTCTACTGCTCGCCGCTGTGCTGGGAGCGTACTTCGTGCAGAACGCCTACGCGTCGGGACCACCGGATCTTGTCATTGCAGGGCTCACTGTTGTTGACCCGCTCGTCGCCGTCGGCATTGGAATCATCGTGCTGGGAGAAGCCAGTCAGGCACCGCCCGCGGCTGCCGTTGCTTTCGTCGTGGCCGGGGCAATCGCCATTTGGGGGGTTTTTCTGCTCGCGCGCTATCACCCCCAACTCGACCGCTGACTCGTGAAGAATTTTGGGGCGCCGCGGTGCGGGACACCGCTGGGTGGGCACGGTTTAGAATAGGGTTCGAGTGCACCGCGTCATTTCTAGCGACTGCACTTAAGATTTCCTGCCGGATGATGCTCTCCGGCCCAACAACGTAGGGACCACTCCACTTGTCAGATTCGACCGACTTGCTGAGCAGCCCAACCCCGGGCAATACGCCCGAGCGCGCCGCGGGTGCGCCGTCTGAAAAGCCGCGGATTCGTGTTCTCATTGCTGCTGACACTTTTGCACCTGACGTGAACGGTGCTGCTCGATTTGCTGAACGACTGGCCGCCGGCCTAGTGGCACGCGGCCACGAAGTTCAGATCATGGCTCCTGCGGCGTCGCGCAAGCACGGCAGTTGGACCGAAATGCACGAGGGGCAGCCGATGGTGGTGCATCGCCTGCACAGCTGGCGCTGGTACCCGCACGACTGGTTACGCTACGCTTTGCCCTGGCTGATTCGCGGTGAAAGCCGGCGCATTCTCGACTCGTTCCATCCCGACGTCGTACACTTTCAGTCCCACATCAACGTCGGCCGCGGTGTTTCGATCGAGGCGGCCAAGCGCAACATTCGCCTGGTCGGCACGAATCACTTCATGCCCGAGAATATGGTGAAGTTCTCCCTGGTGCCGGTCGGCTTACAAGATCGCGTTATCAAGGCGGCCTGGCGTGCTGCCCGGCGCACGTTCGGCCGCGCCGCAGCCGTCACCACCCCGACCATACGAGCCGCGCAATTTTTGGAGAAATACACCGGTCTCACCGATGTCCATGCGATCTCCTGCGGAATCGATGCTGACAACTACGCGCCGAACTTCGAGCCGCGCACAAAGAACCGAATCCTATTCGTCGGTCGCGTTACCGGAGAGAAGCAGATCGACGTACTCCTGCAGGCGGCAGCGCTGTTGTCACCCGACCTCGACGCCCGGGTCGAGATTGTCGGCGGTGGCGACCAGAAACGCAACCTGGAGCACCTGGCCGACACCCTCGGCATCCGCTCCCGGGTCACGTTCACCGGTTATGTGACGGATGACGAGCTGCGCGCGGCGTACTCACGGGCTACGGTTTTCGCCATGCCGTCCATCGCCGAGCTGCAGAGTATCGCCACGATGGAGGCCATGGCGTCGGGATTGCCCATTGTGGCCGCCGATGCAATGGCGCTTCCACACCTCGTTCATGACCAGGCCAACGGGTACCTATTCAAGCCGAGCGATGCGCAGGATCTGGCGGACAAACTGACCCTGGTGCTAACGGCTACCCCGGAACGCCTGGAGGCACTCAAGCGGAAGTCACTCAAGCTCATTGCCACGCATGACATCAAGCGCACTTTGAACACGTTCGAATGCCTGTATCGTGGGGAGCCGGTGAGCGATCTGGTCACCAACGGGGTTTCGTCGCAGACGCCGGGATAGTCACGTATTTGTGGGTACGACCGTGTGGTCGTTCTCTTTGGGGCGGTAGCTCAGCTGGTTAGAGCAGCGGACTCATAATCCGTCGGTCCCGGGTTCAAGTCCCGGCCGCCCTACTGTAAATTTGATCTGATCAGGGTTTCTTGTCTTTACCGAAAGGGTAAGACTTGACGCACTATCCGTTTATTGGCCGTTTATTCAAAAATTTCCGCCTCCTCCGGGTCTTCGTAGAGAAGGTGCACGACCCATTTCGAGTTGTCTGGAGTGACCTCGATTACCTACGGGTTATGGATAGCGAACAACACTTCGGGCTCGGCCTGGAGCCGGTTTTAACGACAAGCGAGCTCGCCGAGTACCTCGGCGTTCAGACGCAGGCGATTTACGACCTGCGTACAGACGGACGTGGTCCCTCGGGCATTCGAGTGGGGCGGGAGATCCGGTTCCGCGTGTCCGACGTGGTGCGATGGCTCGACGGGCTCCATGAGCCAGAGACTCCCGTCGTCGATCACGAGGCCAAACGCTGATGGCCGGGCGACCCCGACTGCCAGTCAGCACGTTCGGTGCCATCACGACTCAACAGGTCGGTCCGGGGATATTCCGGGCGATTACTCGTTTCCGCGACTGGGATGGTCAAACGCGGAGGGTGACGGCGACCGGCCCGAGTCGCAATACGGCGCAGGCATCGCTCAAGGCAGAACTAGCGGCCCGCCTGAGAGCCGGCGGCAGTGGCGACTTGCTCACCGCGAGCTCACCGTTTCTGCTGCTCGCGGAGGCATGGCTGGAGGATGTGATGCTCGATGTCGACCGTGCCCAGGGCACGAAGGACACCTATCAACGCGCGTTGCGCGTGCTTGTGCTGCCCTACTTCGAGAACTTTGCGATTAGGGAGGTGACTGTTGGTCGCATCGAGCTCTTCCTGAGGCAGCAGCGAATGCAGT
Organism: Cryobacterium sp. Y57; assembly: GCF_002929505.1. Lineage (GTDB taxonomy): Bacteria > Actinomycetota > Actinomycetes > Actinomycetales > Microbacteriaceae > Cryobacterium. The sequence continues at coordinate 27,819 of NZ_PJJL01000071.1, read as the reverse complement.
CGTATACGCGAGCGAAGCATTCACGAACAATTTTGGGCATGATTCTGGCGTTCGCAACGCGGCGGGAAATCATTCCGCGAAATCCGATGAAGGAGACGTCGCGCGTGAAGAGGCCCCCGCACACACCGAAGGCGCTCACGGCCGATCAGATTGCCGCTATCCGCCTTGCAGCCCGCGAATGGCGCACTCAAGAAGGGAGAATGGGGCCGCGGTCCGATGGCCAGGTGCGCGACATTATCGAGGTGATGCTCGGCACCGCCACGCGCATCGGAGAAGTGCTCGCCATTCGGCAGTGCGACGTCGATCTGAAAGCCGACCCGCCGCGGGTGAATATCAGCGGCACCCTCGTCGTGCACAACAAGGCCGGCGTTCACCGTCAGGAGCATCCCAAGACGCACGAGTCGAACCGGGTCATTGGCATGCCGCCCTTCGCGGCCGAGGTTATCCGCCAGCGTTTGGCCTCGCTCGATCCGGAGGATGCGGAGCACCTGATCTTCTACTCGAGGGTGGGCACCCCGCTCGCGCCATACAACGTCAGGCGCACGTTCCGGGAGATACTCCGCAATGCGGGGCTCGAGGGTCTGAACATCACGCCGCACTCCTTTCGCCGCACCGGGGCGACGCTGCTCGCGAATGAGCTTGGAATGCAGGCGGCGGCCGACATGCTCGGGCACACGTCGACGTCGACGACCAAGGCGCACTATGCGGAGCCGGACCGCACGGTGAAGTCGGGGCCGGCGGAGGTGATGCAGCGGTTGGCGCCACTACAGTAGGAGTTTCAGAAGGGAACGGTGAGCGGGACACTCAACAGGCGATCGACGACTCGCGCTTCGTTCCGAAAGGGGAACCCTCAATGGGATTCCCGATGGAAGCTTACGCATCCGAGAATGGCTGTCGGATCGCGGGAGCAGTGCTTGCTGCGGCTACCGCCGGAGATCGTTGATTGTGCGGTCGCCCAAGAGCCAACTGATCCCAACAAACACCCCGCTGACGATCGAGGCGGCGAGGAGGAAAATCAGGGCCCTTCCAATGAAGCTAGCTAGCGTGCCGATGATAGTCGTCGTGGCCAGCCCGGCTGCGGCGCTGATCATTGCCGTCGCCAGTAGCCGGGTCAGACCCCACACCGCTCCCGGCTTGGAATCGGGTTCGTGTCCGCGTTTTCGAAAAGTTCGTCTGAGTAGGACGTGAGCTGTCGACCATCCGGCGATGTTCGCGATCGAGATGCCGGCGGCGATTCCGATCACGGTCAGCTGCGGGGGAAGCAGGATCGCCGCTGTCAGCGCACCGGCTGCAGAGAGCACGGCGATGGTGAGTTGTGTGATGAACGGGCCTCGGGCGTCTTGCAGAGTGAAGGATGTGCGGTTGAGGACGTAGGCCTGGCTGAAGCCGACGAGGCCGACCGCCAGCACCTGCAAGACGTGGCCGATGAAGGGCGTGCCGAAGATCACCTCAGTCAGAATCGGCCCGACAGCGACGAAAACTGCCGCAGCGGCGAGTGACACATACGCGACAGGTCGGAGCGCGAGATTGGAGAGGGACTCAACTTCAGCGAAGTTGTTGCGTGCGGCGGCGCCGCTCATGCGTGTGTAGAGGGCCGTGGTCAATGACACGGTCACAATTCCATGGGGCAGAAGCATTAGCAGGTATGCGATCGAGAGAGAGTTCAGGCTTGGCCCGTCGATGCCTAATTGGTTGAGTGACTCTCCGGCGCTGCTGGCTACGTTCGCCGTCATCAGGTAGGCCACTTGACTGGCAAACACCCCACCCAGAGTCCAGCCGGCCAGCGAGGACATGTGGCCGAGACCGGCAAAGCCCCATCGGAAGCGCAGACGGAAACCGATGCGACGCAGCGGAATCAGCAACAAAAGGGACTGGACGGCGATGGCCAAGGTCGCGGCCCCGCTGAGGACCGCGACCATCAGTGGGGTCCACGAGCCAGCGTCACCCAGTCCGGAGGGCAAAGCGACGAGGAACACCAGGATGCCGCCGATGCCAACGACGTTCGAGATTGCAGGTGCCCAGGCTGGGGCACCGAACACGCCGCGCGCGTTCAACACCTGCGACAAGACGGCGAAGGCGATGAGAAAGAAAATTTGCGGCAGGCACCAGTACGCCATCGACGTAGCAAGCCCTAGCCACGGCGCGGACCACGTCGTGGCGTAGATCCAGACGATGCCCGGCGCACACAAGGTAAGAACGACCGTGGCGCCGGCCCCGCCGATAAGGATGATCGTCAGAAGGCGGTCAGTGTCTTCCTGCCCCGCGGGGCCAGCGTGCAGGTTCCGAACGATCTGGGGAACAAGTACGACGCCGAGGACGCCGCCGGCGATCAAGGCGAACAGATAGGTCGGCGCCGAGTTCGCGATTTCAAACGTTTGACCCGCGACAGCCGTACTTGTTCCGCCGATGGCGGCCACCAGCAGAATGGCCTTCGCAAAACCCAGCGCCCTGGAAACCAGAGTCGCCGCCATCATCGAGCCGACTGCTCCACGGGCGCTCAACGTGAACGACCTGAACCAGTGCTTCGCCGTCGACACCCAGCACTAGATTCCCCCATTGGTCAACATTCCCACAACTCGGGTCCAGTGCCACACTGCCGCACTTGCCCGAACTCCGTTTTGAACTGCTTCTCGGGGGAACGCCATACGGGACACTCGAACTTCGGGCCTTTCGCTGATGGCCGCCGGACCGTGGCTGACTTTGGTTAGTTCATTTCGTGTCGTGCTGTTGTAGGCGCGGCCGAAACTGCGACCGTTAGCGCGGAGGCGGTTGCAGGACGCGTCGGCGTCTCTTGGCGACCAAGACGGTCGTAATAAGAAGGCTGCCTGAAATGACCAGACCGGCGTATAAATAGAGCTGGAAAGGTCCGATACCGAAGTTGCTGAACGGGACGGGCCCGCTGGTGATCCGGAGATATCGGTCCGGATCACCGTGAATGAAACAGCACAGGAGGACTCGGCTCACGACAAGCAAAAGTCTCGCTCCGCGGTATGCATGGTTTTTGCGGTCCTTGCCAGATTTTACTGTCAGCTCGATGGGGCCTCGACGTGGTCCTGCGCAGTTGCACATGCTTCCCATTCGCGAGCACAGGGAATGTTTTCTAGCGTTGCTGTTGTACCCGATAGTCTCGCCACAGTGTCTACTAAACAACGAACAACGATCGGTGCGCTGGGGGGACTCGCTGGCTTCATCGGCCTGAGCGTCGTCGCCGGCGTGCTCGTTGCCGCTGCGCTTACCCCGGCCGTCGCCGTTTCCGGCATAGCTGTAACGAACACCATCAACGTTTTCGAGACGCTGCCGGAGTACCTCTCGATCGATCAGCTATCGCAAAAGAGCAATATTTGGGCCTCGACCAACCGCGAAGACCCGGTGGGCAGCCGGGTGCTGCTGGCGTCGTTCTACCAGCAGAACCGCGTGGAGGTCGCTTTCGACCAGATCAGCGACTATGCCAAAAACGCCGCGATCTCGGGTGAAGATCCGCGTTTCTACGAGCACGGCGGCATCGACTTGCAGGGCACCTCCCGCGCCGCGATTGGCCTGCTTGCCCCGGGCCTGGGCAGTGGCGGCGGCGGCTCGTCGATCACCCAGCAGTACGTGAAGAACGTGTTGGTGCAGAAGTGTGAAGAGCTCTCCGATGAAACCGAGTTGGACGTTTGTTATGAGGCCGCGATCACCGAGACCGTTGACCGCAAGCTCAAGGAGATGCGCCTCGCGATCGGTGTCGAGAAGAACTACGACAAGGACGAGATCTTGCGCGGCTATCTCAACATCGCCGGCTACGGAGGCACCGTCTACGGCATCGAATCCGCCGCCAACTATTACTTCAACACCACCGCGGCGAACCTCACCCTGCCGCAGGCCGCGAGCTTGGTCGCTACCGTGAACAACCCGGTGGCGTATCAGCTGGACCGCCCCGACAGTGAGACCAACGGGACGGCCAACGGTTATGCGGCCAACAAAGAGCGCCGCGACTACATCCTCGGCGAGATGCTTGAGTACAAGAACATCAGCCAGGAGGAGCACGACACTGCCGTCGCCTCAGTCATCGAACCGACCATCACCGCGCCGAGTACTGGATGCCAGACGGCCGGCGCGAACGCGTACTTCTGCGACTACGTGACCAAGGTTTTACTCAACAATGAGATCTTCGGAGCGGATGCCGAAACCCGCCTCGCTGCGTTTCGCCAGGGCGGCTACGACGTGTACACCAGTATCGACCTCGAGCTGCAGGATGCTGCCGTCAAAACGCTGGCCGAGAACGTGCCGCAGACCTACGCCGGCTGGGATGTGGGCGCAGTCGTCACGACTGTTGAGGTCGGCACCGGGCGCGTGTTGACCATGGCCCAGAACAAGGAATACAGCCAGGACCCCCTGCTGGCCTCGTCTGGTACTAAGTACACGGGCATCAACTACAACACTGACCAGAACTACGGTGGCTCCCTCGGGTTTCAGCCCGGATCGACGTATAAGGTCTTCACCCTCGCCGAGTGGTTGAAAGAGGGCCACTCTCTCAATGAGCGCGTCGACTCACGCCGCAAGGCGAACTGGGGCAACTTTCAGGACAGCTGCCTCGGCAGGCAAAACTGGGACCACGACACGCCACCCTTCAACCCGCGCAATGACGCGAATGAGTCCGGCACCAACTACAGCGCCCTCCAGTCAACCCTCGGCTCCATCAACACCGGCTTCATCGGCATGGCCAAGAAACTCGACCTCTGCGGCATCCGCAAAACCGCCGAGGCCTTCGGTATTCACCGGGCCGACGGCAACGCCCTGCAGCAAGGCGCCAGCTCCGTGCTCGGTACCAACGAGATTGCCCCGTTGAGCATGGCCGTCGCCTTCGCTGGCATCGCCAACAACGGCGAGACCCACAGCGCCGTGGCCATCGACAAGATCATCGGCTCCGACGGCGTCGAACTGCCAATTCCCGCATCCAAGGTGACGCAGTCCGTCAAGCCGGAGGTTGTCGCTCGCATGATCTATGCCATGCAACGCGTGATGACCGGGGGTACCGCCACCGCGTCGAACAGGTCAACGTTTCCGAAGGTGCCGATGATCGGCAAGACCGGAACCACCGACGCAAGCAAAGACACCTGGATGACCGGTGCCAGTACCAAGGTCGCTACCGTCGCCGGGGTGGTCAATGTGAGCGGTATCGCCCGCAGCCAACGCAACACGTTCTTCTCAGGTCTTCAGGCCGCCACCGCCCGGCACCGCATGTGGCCCGATGTGATGAGCGTCGCTAACACCAAGTACGGCGGAGACAACTTCGCCAAGCCGACCAAACCCATCAGGTTGGGCGGTCGAGCCGCGGTAGGGTGAGGATGACAATTCGACGGGGCGTATGGACAATTTTGCGCTCCAATTGCGTGCGGCCGCTGAACGCGACGATGCCCTTCATGCGGCACTCGACCAAGAATTTGCCGAACTGAACGGCTCCAGCCGGGACACCCAGGACGTGTTGGACGCTCTCTGGTGGGCGGCGCATCCATTGCAGCCGACACCTATCGGCCATACAGACCCGGCCGTGTACCTCATCGAGCTGCAGGCCGCGGTCTTCTCACGGGCGGCAGTACCCGAGCCGCCGGTCGAACGCATAGAGGCGGGATTGATCGTGCGTGCCACTGCAAGTGAGCACCGGCTGCGGCAGCTCACGCTCCATCTCGCCGCCCGCGCGGCAGCCGTCGATCAGCTGGTGACGCGGTTCGGTCGCGGTCTGGCCCAATCGACGGATGCTGTGGTGCCGGTCGACGAGGACCTCACCGCCGGAGTGAGTTCCCCCTCACCCCCCGCACCGACTGACTCATCCGCTGCTACGGGGATCTATAGCTCTCGGCCAACGTCCCGAGTGCGTTGGCGCACAATTGTGTTGGCCATCGGGATTACCGTCGGGGTACTGGGAACTTTAGGCGCCCAGGCCTTGCAGCACAGCTTCACGGCGACTTTCGCGAATGCCGCCTCGTCTCCCGCCCCATTGCCGGACGCGGCCGCTATCAGGGCAATCACCGCGATCTTCGACCAACCGGCAGACCCCCAAGCTGGCGAGCTGGCTGACCTCGGACCCGCCTACAACACCGTACGGGTGGCGGGACTCCCGCCGCGGGGCACCTACGGAATTTACCTGGCCCAACGCGGTACCAGTCAATATTGTCTCGTCATCCAACACGTCGACCGGACCGCGTCCAGTATCTGCGCGGGAGCCAACGTGATCGCCCAAGAGGGACTGCGCCTCAACACCGTGGTTTGGGGCGCTCTCGGCGTCGACGAGACCGGGCCGCCGGTACTTCTCGATCTGACGGCAACCTGGTTGACCGACGGTACGGTGATGTCCAGCACCATGCCACACGTGCCGCCCGGATCCGCTTACGCCATACCCTGACCAAGAGGAACGAGGCGCAGTTGAGGCCGCCACCGGTTGTGGCCTGGTGATACATCAGGCGTCTGCACTCCCGGGAACCCCCTGTGGGACGGGAAGGCCTCGGTCTCTCGTTCCTTCGGCGGAGAGGGATCCCCCAGAAGGAGGAGAGGCATCTCCCAGAGTGAGGAAAGCCTCGCCCCTGTGCGTCGAAGCGCTACTGCGGCATCTACTGTCAAGGCATGACGAAGATTCGTGCACAGTTGGTCCGTTTCCGTGAGCCAGCGCTCGGGGCGTTGTTCTTCACTGCGTGGTTTGTGCAGTCGTCAAACCGCATTGTCGGGTACGTGCCGTCGCGAACGGATACGTTCCTGACGAATCCGTACGCGGTTTTGATTGCGGCGGGGTTCGGACTGGCCATCGCGCTCTGCCGGGATCGACCCGGCACCGCGCTGTCATTGACTGGGGGCTTGCTGGTCTTGCAACTCTTGTTTTGGCCGGCGCGCTTCAGCCAAGTCAGCTGGGTTGCCTATCTCGTCCTTGTTCTTCTTGTTGTTGGCATCAGCGCCTTTAGCCGGGTCAACACACGCCGGGTATTGTTGGGCCTGTCGATCGTTTGCAGCGTTGCCGTGAGCGCGTTACTGAACGTTCCGTTCCTGTCGATGTCCGGCGTGTGGGGCACCATCAACGGCAAAGAAGCGGCCAGCATCGAAGTCGTTCAAGGATTCGTCACCTGGTCGGTGGTGGGCATTCTGCTGACGCTGGGTGCCTGGCATATCGGATCGCGACTTCGAGTGCCAGCCATGCGCCCCGAACAGGAATCATCCAGCGAACTTCCCACGAGCGCGGCCGCGACCGATACACAGATCTACGCCCCTGATCCCGATCGCCCGCACCCAGATTCCGCTAGTTGGAAGTCGATCGCCGCCCTATCGTCACGCGAACGGGAAATATTCCTCCTGGCCGCCCGCGGGCTGAGCAACAACGACATCGCCCACAGCGCTCACATCGGCCAGTCAACGGTCAAAACTCACCTCAGCAGTATCCTCACCAAACTCGGATTCACTTCCCGGGCACAAATCGTCGCTCACGCCTACCAAAGCAGGCTACTGCGCTGATCGCGGGGCATCGACATTCCAATTCTGTCCCACGGCCGCCCCGGTCTGCAGTGGAACGCAATGTTCGCGATAGACGGGACGTCCGCAAGGGGAACCCCCTACGGACTGTCGATTCGAGTTCCCCGATGGAAGACGATCCTGGGTCCTTGCCCATCGAGTCTCCAGATTGACGATCGGCGGGTTGAGCCCGCCTGCAATTCGAGTACGTACGTGAGCAAGTAAAGGTCCGGGCCGACTCCCTCAACGTGCACCGCTGCTAACTTGGCGTGGCCGAGACCAGACGACATCCGGGGTTCACGAAGCGCGCATATCATCGCTTCGCGTGACCATAACCGACCTGACTGGCCGATCTCGACGAACGCCGGATCGAGGAGGTTTTCCACTGAAATATTGTTCGTGCGCACTGCGGGGTCCAACAGTCTTCGTTCTGCACCGAGAACGGCAGCAACGACCCACTCTTCAACCATTCGCCCACGATAACAAAGGAGGCGCCCCAAGCCGAACCCCGTGCGGTCACTTCCCACGACTCAAGGAGAGGAGTCCCGGCAAGCTCATGGGAATGTGGTTGCATGGCCTAATGGGGACGAGAGGATGGGCGGCTACTGCGTTGTGCGGGCTGGCTATCTTCATGGCATTGCCGCCTGCGGCGGCGATATACACGGTTCGAGATCCAAGCTATTCGTGCGTTGTGGACGCACTCCCGGCGTCGCGCGAGAGCGTCGATCCCAACGAGCCGATCGTTGGCCGGATCACGTTGATCCCTCTGGGACTGCAGTGCGAATTTACGTCCATGACCGGGCGGGCCATGACCTTGAAACCCGATGTTGTGTTGACGGCTATGTTCGCCACTTCAGCAGCTTCCGTTCTCGCGGCTGGCTTCTTGCTGGTCCAGGGGAGCAACCGTCGGCGAGTCCTTCTGAATGCAGAGAGACGCCGGGAAAGTCCCAGTGAAACGGTCTAGGGCTGAGTGCACCCACGGACCGCGAAACGAACGGCCATAGGACCGGAGCGCCACTGGGTCAGCCGATTCGCTTGGCTTGTTTCAGGGTGGAAGGGCGCAGCAGAGACTTGGCACCGAGGATCTCGACCCCCAAAAGCTTGCCGTCTTCATCGAAGTCGAGAATGACTTCGCCACGGCCGTCGATTTCGTGAACGTCCTGCCGAACGGCCTCCCCGGCGTTTATCCGAGGTGAAATGTTGAAATAAGCCGCATCCGCAGACCGGTCATAGGTGCCTCGCCGCAATTTCTTCACGGCGCAAGAATACGGTCTTAGGCGCCCGTAAGCCGAAGGTCAAACGGGACGGACACCCTGAGCGTTTCGCATCTTGCTCGATTGACCGTTGCGCACGCCGAAACGGCCGGGCTTAGAGTGCTGCCGTTGGAGTTTCGGCGATATCACGCATACGTTCAACGCTCGGGTGCCACGGACGCTCCGCTGGTCCTGTAAAGACGAGGGTGCGTTCGAGGTATTGTTCGAGCTCGATCATCACGAGGTTTTCGGGGAGCATTGTCAGTGCCAGTGCTGGCATGATCGCCACTCCGAGTCCAGCGGAGATCATGCCTAGTAGAGTGCTGGTTTCATGCACTCTTTGTGCTGGTGCGTAGTTGGATCCGGCCATGGCGTGCAGGGTGGTGATCTGAGGTTCACAACCGCTTGTCGAGGTGAGAAGGGGGTCTTCAGCGAGGTCGGCGAGGTTGATGCGTGTCTCATGGGCGAGTGGATGGTCGGAACGTAGGACTGCACGGAAGTCGTCGCGGGCGAGAATCACAGCGCCGTGAGGTAACGGGTCAGAGTCAACCAGGACGGCAGCATCTACCGCTCCAGACTCGAGCCAATCCTCGAGTTCGTCGTCGCTGCCCTCGAACAGGCGCACGTCGAGTCCGGGAAGTTCCGCACGCCACCGGGTGAGGAGCTCGGGGACAAGCCGATGCGATGCCGTCACACCAGCGGCGAGGCGGATGGTGCCCACAGCGACTGCGCCGCGATGACCGAGGATGGTTGCGTCGAGAGCTCGCGCGCTGGCAAGAACGCTGCGGGCATGGGCGAGAATCGCCTTACCTAGATCTGTCGATGCGATTGTCGGCGTTCGGGTGATGAGAGGTGCGCCCGCCGCTGACTCCAGCGTGGCGAGCGAATGCGACACGGCCGACTGGCTCATCTTCAACGCGTCAGCGGCAGCTCCAAAACCTCCCTCATCCACCACTGCAACGAGAACCTCCAACTGCCGCAACGTCACAGACATAGATCAACTTGACTCATGATCGGATGACTCAAATGCATTTGATTCATGCCCTGAGCATAGTTGAGACTGAACAGGACGAAGGGGAAACATGGAAATCACGAGGCGTTCGGTGTCACTGGACAGAGGGGGAGTCGCCATCGGTGCTCAATTTCTGGGAGCCGCGGCGGTCTGGGGGGCGAGCTTTCTCTTCATCAAGGTCGCCGTGGACGGTCTCTCCACCGCCCAAGTCGTACTCGGCCGACTGTTCTGTGGGGCTGTCGTACTTGCCCTGATCATGCTCGTCACACGGCGACGTTGGCCCCGCGGCATCCGCGTGTGGAGCCATCTGACCGCGATCGGAGCGATCATGTGCGTCGCCCCATTCCTTCTGTTCTCCTGGGCCGCTCAATACCTGCCGTCAGGGCTATCGAGCATCTACAACGCAACCACCCCGATCGCCACGATGCTCGTAGCATTGGCGATCCTTCCTGACGAACGGCTCACCAAGATCAAGATGACAGGACTGTTTGTCGCCGCGGGTGGTGTCATCGTGGTCGCGGCCCCGTGGGACACCATTGCTGACACAACCAACGGCATGTTTTTCTGGGCGCAGCTAGCCTGCTTGGGAGGGACAACCTGCTACGGCCTCGGCTTCACCTACACACGCCGATTCCTGCGTAAATACGACTACGACGCTATCACCGTCTCCGCCTCGCAGATCGGAGCAGGAGCGGTAATAATCCTGCTGCTCACGCCGTTTATCGGTATGAGTCCTGTCTCTCTCACTCCCGGAATCGTTGTGAGCGTGGTCGTTCTCGGTGGCATCGGAACCGGTATTGCCTACGTCTGGTATACCAACGTCATCAATGCCTGGGGCGCCACCAACGCCTCCACAGTCACCTACCTCACCCCGATCACTGGCATCATCCTCGGAACGCTGATTCTCGGCGAGACGATTATCTGGAATCAAATCGTCGGCGGAATCATCATCATCATCGCCATCCTGGTCGGACAAGGACGACTCCGACCAACCCATCACTCCCCAGTAACGCGACCCCACACACAAGCCGCAGAAGAGGCCCGAACTCCCAGCTAAACAACGCGCGATCCCCGCGGTTACCTTATGGAACCCAGAAAGCCACCGCCTCAGGTCCACCGGTGGTGACATTAGCGGCGTCAGCACCCAACTGGCGCTTTCCGCACTCGCCAGTACAGTTCGTCCAACCCGCCGTCAAACTGCGATCTGTTCCCGTATAAAGAACCGTGACCGAACCGCTTGTAGGTGTCATTGCTGCGATCATGAGCGGGCTTCCGCCGTTCCACGGGTGATGCTGTTCTTGGCACGCGCTGTTTGAGTGGGAATCCGGACGGCTACGGCACTTAGGATGAGGCCAAGCACGGCGAACCCGGCGCCAGCGAAGCCGCCCCAACGCATCATCCCGGTTGCAACTGCGACACCTCCGAGTGCGGCACCGATGGCGTTGGCTAGATTGAACGCTCCGACGTTCACCGCAAGCGCTAATGACGGTGCGGCGGCGGCATGACGTATAACGAGGGATTGCAAGGGTGCGATCGTAGCGGTCGACAACAGCCCCAGCATCACGACCAGGGCGACCATAGCGGTCGGTATTTCAGCGGCTAGAGGAAACACAGACAGGGTAATGATGAGGGCGATGAAGACTCCAGCTAAAGTGCGACCGAGTGCCCGATCAGCCAGGCGTCCTGCTACGAGGTTGCCGACGACCCCGCCGATGCCATAGGCCATCAGCAGTACCGGTATGGCGCCTGCGACGATACGCGTCACGTCAGTCAGGAGCGGCACGAGGTAGGTAAACACGATGCCGACTCCGGCGAACCCGACGACGGTCGTCGACACGGCCAATAACACCGGCCTTCGCAGCAGCGCTCGGATCTCATCGACAATTCCCGTCGCGGGCGCCGGAGTGCGGGGCATAGCCCACGCCAGCAGGAGCAAACCAATGAGTGCAACGGCAGCGATCACAACGAACGGGAGCCGCCAATTCGTGCCTCCGCCTAGCAGCGCTCCCAACGGCACCCCCAGCACTGTGGCCAGGGTCAATCCGGAGGTCACGATCGCGACGGCCTGCCCCGACTTAGCCGGTCCCATCGCCTTGGTCGCGGTGATCAGGCCGATTGCAAACAATGTTGCCTGGCTGCAGGCGGAAACGACGCGTCCGATTATGACCCAACCAAACGCGGGGGCGATTACGGTCAGCGTGGTACCGGCGATGAAAACCACGGCCAGACTAAGTGCCAGTCCTTTCCGTGGCAGCCGAGCAGTGAGCGCGGTAATGATGGGTCCGCCGATAGCTACCCCGAGCGCGTAGGCGGTGACTGTCTGGCCCGCGGTGGCGATATCGACCGATAAATCCGAGGCAAAAAGAGGCAGCATGCCTGCGACGAGATACTCTGCCGTACCAGTGCAAAACACCAACAGCACGAATCCAGTCAGCACCACTGCTGGGCGTGCAGCACGGTCACGTGGGAGACTTCGAAGGACGAATTTTTCATTGTTCACTTTGATAGCATCAACTCTCACATCAATGAGAAGGCAAGCTCGCCGATAGGAGTTGCTGGTCACGTGCGAATTTCCGCGGTTGTTGAACACTCTGGAGTGCCGGCCAGGCTGCTTCGTTACTACGAAGAACAGGGCCTCCTCAACCCGCTGCGCAATCCATCGGGATACCGCGACTACAGCGATCAAGATGTCGAACTCGTTCGCCGTATCCGCCACTTACTTAATGCCGGGCTCAGCACAGCGACGATTCGAACGGTGCTGCCCTGCCTGACAGACCAAGCAGGACGCCTGGCTCCAATCTGCACCGACCTCATTGATGACCTCAAACGCGAACAGATTCGCATTGACGCCTCCATCGACGCCCTCAAGCAATCCCGCGATGCCATCGAACAAGTCATCGCCGCCGGCGTCTCCGTGCCCGGATGATGAGCCTGCAGCACGCTCGCTAGCGAAAAGTCGCTCTCCCCGAGGACAAGTCCGCGGTATCTCCCCTTTTGACACGACGCAGAATCACCCTAGATTTTTCTTATGGTTCTTGATTCAATGCATACCCGATCAGGGCCCAGCCTAAAGACAGCCGGATCGCTGTTCCGCAGTGAATGCGCCCGGTATATAGGTGGGAGATGCGCGCCGGCGATGAGATTCTCAACACCAACGCTTGATTTGAGGCGCAGCCTCGACCATGCGGAAGGAGGGCCGCCACCTCCTCTGGCCGACGAATTTCATAAGGTCTTGCCTCGAATACCGCCCCGAAAGGGAACCCCTCACGGGTACATATGATGCCTGTCTGGCGGCCGTTCAAGCACGAGCATTTAAGAGGTCATCTCGGAATGATGCAGGCGGGAGGGCGGGCATGATCTGGCTACCGCGCCTCATGCACGCAGATCGCGATCTGGGTTCGGTTCTCGGCATCCAGCTTCTGCAGGACGCGCGCCGTGTGCGTCTTCACTGTCGAGAGGCTGATGAAAAACTTCGCAGCAATCTCGGCGTTCGAGAGTCCGTCAGCCACAGCATCGGCGATCTCACGTTCCCGATCGGAGAGCCGATGGAGGCGGGCGCGGGCGTCGGCCGTGCGGTGAGGTGCGGGTTGTTGGGCGACCGCTGCAACGAGCTGGCGGGTCACCGACGGAGAGAGCATGACTTGGCCCGCTGCGACCCGATGGATGGCGGTGATGAGATCGTCTGGTGGGGTGTCCTTAAGCAGGAAGCCACGGGCACCCAGTCGCAGAGCCGTGAGGACGAGTTCGTCGGTATCGAATGTCGTGAGTACGATGATGCCGAGGTCGGGGTGGTCGCGCAGTAGGTGCCCGGTGGCGGTGAGGCCGTCCATCGTGGGCATACGGATGTCCATGAGCACCACATGCGGGTCGAGTTGCGCGACCGCGGCGCGGGCTGCCGCGCCATCCGCTGCCTCGCCCACGACCTCGAGGCCGCGGTGCCCTTCGATGATGAGCCGCAGACCGGCTCGCACGAGTGATTCGTCGTCGACGAGCAGAAGACGCAGTGGAGCGGGGGTGCCAGTGGCTGTGTCGGTCATTGCGGCCACGGTAGCTGGGCATGCACGACGAAGCGACCCCGGTCGTCTGGGATCACCTCCAGATGACCGCCCGCGAGCCGAAGGCGTTCGGCGAGGCCGACGAGCCCGAAACCCGAATCCACCGCGTTGGCTGAGGTGTTCGAGGATCGATCTGTATGCTGCACCAACGCGTTCGCGATCGTGAGGGTGAGGTGGTGCCCGAGTCGTCCGGTGAGTTGCAGCGTCACGGGTTGTCCGGTGGCGTGCTTGCGGGCATTGGTGAGCGTCTCCTGGGCGACGCGGTAGAGGTGGCGCCCCGTTGCATCCGGAAGCATGTCAAGACGGTCGGTGACGTCGGGTGACACAGTGACCTGCACGGGATTACCAGCGCTGATTGCCGACTGCACGAGATCATCTAGTTGAGCGAGCGTGGGCTGCGGGCGCACATTCGCGTCGACGGTGACATGCGCCACATCAGCAAGGCTCGCACTGTCTCGATCGAGACCCCGCCCAGCGGCAGTCTCGCGAACAGGCCCATGATCGCGCACGACCCCCAGTACCTCGCGCAGTTCAGTGAGGGCGAGGTGAGCGTTCTCCCGCACAACTTCAGCCGTGGTGGCGGTCTGCTCGGCAGTGAGGTCCGTGCGGTGGCTGAGCGCGCTGGCGTGCAGGGCTACGAGCGAGAGGCGGTGGGCGAGGGCGTCATGCATCTCGCGCGCGATGCGGTTGCGTTCATCGGCTTTCGCCGTCTGTTCACGGGCCGTCTGCTCACTCTGCGTGAGTTCGGCCTGACGGCGCAGGCTCGCGATGAGCTGTCGGCGGCCACCGATGTAGAGGCCGATGAGCGTGAGCACCGTCGTACTGACCACGGCCACCACCGCCAGCTGCCACAACGGGGTGGCGTCGTCGACGGGGTACAGTGAGCTCCCGACTAAGCCAGAGGTGATGAAGAGTACGGAGGTGATAGCGATCTCGAGCAGGTGGCGCCGCGTAGCAATCGACACTACTGCGAGGATGACTATGCCCGCCGAGAGCATCGAAATCGTGCTCACAAGCACGACGAGCGAGGTGACGAGTAGGGGTGCCCGATGCCGCAGTGGGTAGAGCGCGAACGCGACGAAGGCAAGGCAAACATCCAGCACTAGGCGCAGGCCGAACATGCCGTCTTCCTGGATCGACGCTGTGGTGTCGGGAATGTGCATCGCGTACACGCCGAAGAAGGTGAGGAGCCCCACGAGCGCGCCCACGAGCATGCGCCAGATCTGCCTCCATATGCGCCGCGTGTCAGCGGGTGCAGCGGCGGAAGTTGACATCGCACTCAGTCTACGTCGCGGGTTCCGGCGGTACACTCGGTCGAAAGGACGATCGTGCGCTCACCATTAAGACTGGTGACACATGTTCTGGCAGCCGATGTGCACCGCTCCTGCACTCGCGAGAGTTGGCACATGACCAACACTGAACACGCTGCACACTTCCACCGGATGGCCCGCACCTCACCGCGGTATCGATGGTGGCGGCCGATGCTGGTTGGCCTTATCGCTGCGGGGCTCTACGTGGTGTTCTTGCTCGCGCTCTCTGTCGTCATCGGTGTTATCGCTGTGGTGAGCAGCCCCGCCAGCGGTGACGAGGACCTCGAGGCGGGACCGCTGGGGTCGTTGTTCGCCGACGGTGGTGAGCTGCCGGACATGAGCGACCCCACCACCGCCGCATTCCTGCTGTTTTCGGTCGTGCTGATGCTGCCAGCCGTGATGCTCGCGATGCGACTTGTGGGCGCCAGACCGACCGGATCACTCTCGTCGGTTACCGGGCAGCTGCGATGGGGATGGCTCGGCCGCTGCCTGGGCTTCGCGGCCGTCTCGTACGCCGTGGGTACGGCGCTGTCCATTGGCTTGTCGGTGCTGCAGGGGGAGCAGTCGCGGGTGAGCATCGACGCGTCGACCGTCGGCTGGATGATGGTTGTGGTCGTGCTGCTTGTGCCACTGCAAGCGACGGCCGAGGAGTACGTGTTCCGCGGATACCTCATGCAGATGATCGGCGGGTGGATACGGCATCCGGCGTTCGCCATCCTGCTGCCCGTCCCGCTGTTCGTCCTGGGACACGACTACGGACCGCTAGGAATGCTGGATGTGGGGTTGTTCGCCGTGATCGCGGGATGGATCACCTGGCGCACCGGCGGGCTCGAAGCGGCCATCGCCCTTCACGTCGTGAACAACTGCGTGATCCTCGCGCTCGGCGCCGTCGGACTGGCTGACCCCAACGCGACTGACAGCACTATCAGCGGACTCGTGGTCACGACCGTCACCTCGGTGCTCTTCTGCGTGATCGTAACGCGAGCGGCGGATAGTGGGAACGTGCAACGCACAGCGCCAGTGCGGAGAGCGCCTCTCACTGAGCTGTGTGAACGGGCCACAGCATAGGAATGCGACGCTGAACTGACTACGGGTCCCACAAGCGGGACGACCAACGTGACAGAATCGGCGTCGATTCACCGGGCGACCACGCGTGCCGATGCTCTATCACTTGGGAACGCCGTGCGGGACGCTTGCGCCGCGCACTAGCTTCCATGTGCAATTGGACCGGCGGTCGGTGCACGGCGACCAGGCTCGGCGCGGCCAGTCCCAACACGATTAGATGGGATGATGAATCCAAAATATCGGTTCTCATCGGACGTTGCCAAGATCGACCGTGACCAGGTACACCGCTGGATCAGCGAGCAGTCCTATTGGGCACCCGGGCGATCACGCTCGCGGCAGGACGCAGCGATTGACGGCCCGCGCAACTTTGGCGTGTACGACACTGATTCCAACAGGCAGGTCGCCTACGCGCGTGTCATCACCGATGGCGTTACGTTTGCCTGGCTTTGCGATGTCTTCGTGGACCCCGCGGTTCGCGGTCACGGCATTGGCAAGGCCCTCATCACGGGAATTCTAGAGGAGTGCGAGCCCCTGGGGCTGAGGCGCATCGCGCTCTCGACCGACGATGCACACGGCTTGTATTCCAATTTAGGGTTCACCGCGTTGAATATCCCCGAGACATGGATGGAGCGCATCGTCAACCCCGGCGTATAGCCGTCATAGAACTATCTCTTGGAAGCTCGAGGTCCCTTTTGGGGGCCGGGACATTCGCCCACTCTCCTCGGCCGAAATCGTGGAGTCATGCTCCAGCTGACCCCCACGACTCCCCGAGATTTGGAAGAAGTGACCGAGCTTCTTCGCGTCGCTGACCAACGTCTACCGGGATTCTCCTAGACTCGGTCCCGTGACTGGCAATGTGGTTCGGGATGCATACGCCGGTCAGGCGGAGGAATACACGGCGCTGCTTGGATCGATGGCTAACACGCACGAATCGGATCAGCGGCTTATCGCCCAGTGGGCGCGCGACCTGCGGGGCACGGTCATCGACGCGGGGTGCGGTCCTGGAAATTGGACCGATTTCCTCAAGAAACATGGTGTCGATGCGGAGGGTATCGATCAAGTTCAAGCGTTCATCGGGCAAGCGAGAAAGAGATTTCCGACGGTCCCGTTCCGAGTCGCGTCATTGGGCAATCTCGGGGTCCGAGACGGATACGCAGCTGCAATTCTTGCGTGGTACTCCGTTATCCACCTTGCCCCGAATGACTTGCCAGCGGTTTTGCGCGAGTTCGCCCGCTGTATTACTCTTGGAGGCAGCCTCCTTTTCGGTTTCTTCGAGGGTGACGCCGTCGAGCCGTTTCCGCACGCCGTTACGACCGCCTACTTCTGGCCTATCGGTGAGATGAGCACGCAGCTCGAGGCCGCAGGGTTTCACGTTCAGGCGGTGAACACCCGAACCGATCCGGGCACGCGGTCCCACGCCGCGATCATCGCCCATCGGATCGATGGTTCAGTGCCCTCAGAAGTTCCGGGCTAACCACAAGCTCCGACGTCGATTCGTCCAAGGAACTTCCTTGGTCTAAATCTAAACAGCCTGTGTCATAAGCCGAACGGCAAACGGGACTGTGCTCGAAGCAGGATGGGTTTCCCGTCAGCCGGTCGCGGCGAGGTGCCAACCCGCAGTGTCGCACTGCCCGTCATCGTTGTTGCCGGCGGCCAACACAGACCCATCGGCGCGAAGCCCAAGCGTGTGCACAGAACCCGCCGCAACCGCCACAACGTCACGCCAAGAGGCGACATCACACTGCCCGCGACTGTTGTCGCCGACAGCGAGAACCCGGCCCCCTGCCACAACGGCAACCGTGTGATAACTGCCCGCGGCCACAGCTACGACATCGCGCCACACAGCGACATCCTCGACGCCGGACGTTCGGTCTCCCGTCGCGATCACATGCCCGTCCCTGGTGAGGGCAACGGTATGCAGACATCCCGCCGCCACCGCATGCAGATCGTGCCATCCGGTCACCTCGCACTGTCCCCTGCGGTTGTTTCCCACAGCTACGGCCGTGCCGTCTCTCCGGAGCCCGACGGAGTGCCAGTCGCCCGCTGCAACGGCGACCAGGTCGTTCCACTCATCAACATCGCACGCCCCTTTGTTCCGTCGACCAGCCGCTCGAGCTGTCCCGTCTGCGACGAGCGCGAGAGTGCGTCGCCAACCAGCAGCCATACAAATGACGTCCGTCCAGTCGTCGACATCGCACTGTCCGTCGTTGTTCCAGCCGGTCGCGAGGACGGTGCCATTCTCACGCAACCCCACCGTGTGGGATCGCCCGGTGTTGGACGCCGTGTGCACGTTCCCGACTGCGACAGCGACGATGCCGCTCCACCCCTCGACGCAACGCTCTTCCGCCTTCGGGATGCCCGCGGTCAGCACCAACCCCTCCGCGGTCAGGCCAACAGAGTGACGCCGCCCTGCGGCGATGCGAGCGCGGAAGGATTGCTTGGTCATCCGTAAATTGTCCCAGGAGTTCCGCTGATGGCCATCAGCCCCTCGACGGTTGCGTTCCTCAGAGGAACGGGCACATTTGGAGTGCCGAACCGCTAACGATCATTATCGCCGTGATCACGGCACCCGAAAGAGGGACGTGGTGCGGACTCTCCCGTACTGTTGCGGCCTTCATTGCGGTCAGCATTCCTGGATGTCACGTTCGCCCCGCCCGACATCAAGCCCGATGAGGGGGCCGTCATGCGCTCGAGGAGGATGTCTCTGAAAGCTAAAGGTTTACAAGACACGAGACCCACCGAAATTGAGCCGTGGGAAAAGTGCAGAAATGCGCGGAATCGCGTGCTCACCTTTTGTCTCGGAAAGTCGTCTCGCCATTCAGGGTGTCTCACTATCCTCGAAGGGGCTTTGTGAGGCAGAATGAGTTTATGAGGATGCTGGGTTACACGCGGGTGAGTACGGCGAGTCAGGATGCGCAGTTGCAGCTGGATGCTTTGGTTGCCGCGGGGGTGCAGAAACGAGACGTGTTTGCGGATATCACCTCGGGGAGCAAGACGGCCATTGAGCGTCCGGGGATGAAGAAGCTTCTCGGTTACGCCGAGTCCGGCGACACTATTGTCGTGTGGCGGGTGGACCGGCTCGGCCGGTCCCTCATCGATGTCCTGAACACGGTGAACTTGCTGCGGGAGCGTGGTGTGCTCGCCCGCTCGATCTCGGATGGGATCGACCCCGCGACGACGAACGGTCGGCTGATGCTGAATATGCTCGCGACGCTGGCGGAGTATGAGCGCGAACTCATCGTCGAGCGCGTCAATGCGGGTATCGCCGCGGCACGCACTGCTGGCACCCGCTTCGGCCGGCCCGCCGTGGACCCGGCAGTGATCGCCGACAAGCTTGGGATCGTCAACGCCGCCCGGGCGCGTGGACGTACGGCCGCCGATGCCGCCCGCCTGGTCGGATGGAGCCGCGCGACCCTGTATCGCCATCAACATGCCCTCACCGCCCGCGAGGGCCAGTGATGTAGTCCGCCGTGGACGGCAACGAGCGGTGGCGGGTTCTTTGACTTCACGTCGAGGATCCGGGACCTCTTGCGTCTCTCGCCCGGGACGCGGGGCATGAACTCGGGCGAACTCGATGCCTTCAGGGCCTGTGCTGGCGAGCTTCACGTTGAAGCCGGCCTGGATGAGGATCGCCTCGATCACTTCGCCGACATCAGCGTCGTCTTCGATAACGACCGCGATGGGATCAGCGTTCACGCTACCCCCGGTTTGCTTTGTCCGCTAACTCTGCCAAGCCGTCCCAGTACGTGAAAGCAAGAACAATGTTGTTTCACGGGTGCTCACGCAACAATTTGCTCACTTTCGTGACCAGGCTGCGCCACCACGTCCTCGTGATCAGAAAGTGCGAGCGGTAGGGTCAATTCGAACCTGCTGCCGCGCGTCGATGACTCGACTAGGCGCAGGTCGCCGCCGTGGCGCCGTGCAATGTCACGGCTGATGCCCAGGCCTAGCCCCGAGCCGTCTTGCGATGAGAGCCGCGCCGATTCGGTGCGATAGTACGGCTCGAATACCCGTGCAGAGTCGGTGGGAGCGATGCTGCATCCGCTGTCAGTTACGGCGAAGGTTGCCGTGGTGACTGTGCGGGTTTCACTCACGACCACCGTGCCACCGACCCGGTTGTATTTGATGGCATTGGTCAGCAGGTTATCGAACACTTGCCGAATGCGATTGGGGTCGACGTCGGCCCAGAGTGTGTCGGAGGCGATCACGTCGATCGACACGCTGCGCGCATCGGCTGCTGTGCGACGTGCCGCGACGCACGTCTCGATGAGCCCGCCCACGTCGGTGGCCGTGATGTGCAGCCCCAGTAGGGCAGTGCCGGTGCTCCGCCCGAGGAGCAGGTCCGCGAGTATCGTGTCCATCTGCTCGGCGTTGCGCACGATTATCCCGACGCGCCGCCCAACCGTCTGGGCATCATTTGTGTGCAGCACCAGCTCGGCATTGCCCAGAATCGACGTGAGTGGTGTGCGCAGCTCGTGCGTGACCGCTTCGATCAGGTCGTCGCGGGCGCGCACCGCTTGCTCGGTGAGGGCGGTCTGTGCTGCGAGTTGCACCTTTTTTCGACGGATGCGCGCGCCCGACACGCCTGCAGCCCCCGCCAAAATCAGCAGCGTCAGCGGGTAAGCCACGATGCGGGTGAAATTGCCCGGTTCCATGTCTCCGCCGTAGGCCTGCAAGAGTCCGACCGGGCTTGTGACCAGGAGAAGGGCGACGAGAAGGGCGACGCTAGCCAGTACGCCTCGCATGCCAAACGAGTATGCGATCCAGATCATGGGCAGAATCAGCAGCAGGGCGCCGCCCGAGAGCGTTGCACCTTCCGCGTGCGCGGTGAACCGAATACCGAGCAGGTCGAGAAGCGGAAGCAGCACCGCAAAGCGTTGCAGGCCTGGCCGGTTGTGCCAGATCAGGGTGATCACAGTGATCACGGTGATGATGCCGGCGCCAGCGGCGTAGAGAAGCGGGTCAAGGGCAGCCGGTTGGCTGAGCAGTACCGCCGAGCCGACGACCACCAGGGCGCCGAACATGACGCCTTGAAACTCCAGCAGGGCCCGACCCGTGTCGCGGCGTGCCTGATTTGTCCCCACTGACTCAGACTAAGGTTCCACGCGGCCATTACCCGGGCAATGCCCACTATGGGGGGAGTGAAAAACTGGGTTGATCCTGTCGTTGCCGGGCCGAAATCTGCCGTGACTCCTGATTCTGATTTGGCATTCTGTGTGACTTTTGGCGGTCTTTGATTCGTGAGCGTCAACGGGAGGGCATTGCCCTGGCGAAGAATCGTGGCTTGTACCGTGGTCGTACTCCGTCACTGGACGCGACCCGCGCAGCCGAGCTGCGTGAGGAGGCTGCTGCGGGCGTTCCGAAGTCTGTGCTTGCTCGAGAGTTTGGGGTCAGCCGTGAAACCGTCTATGTCTACCTTCGCGCTGGGGACTGAGCTGGCTGTAGAGGATCCGGTGTGGTTAGAGGTGGATGCCTGCGGTGTCGTTCAGTTCAACCCAGCGCGTGCGATGATCGGTGTCTTCCTGGATCGTTGGGGCCGGGGCGTAGACGTCTGCTTCGGATAGGGCGGTCAGGTTGAGCCCGGTGAGGTCGAGGATGTCCCTGATGGGTACTTGGTAGGTGCGGTATGGTCCCAGCGGCGGGGGAGTGCCGTACATGCGGGCTGAAGCGCGGACCGTGTCAAGGTCGATGTCCTCTAATTGCGGGCTTTGGTCGAGGACGAACCCGGCAGCATGCAGAACGATGGAGCCGTGCAGGGTCGTGGTCCATGCTGTGATCTTCCAGAATGCTTGCGGGATCTTCACCCCGCGATATATCGGATCTTCGGCTGAGAGTACGGGGGCGGTGAAGACGCTGATGCGGTTACCGTTGGTGCGTGCGTAGGTAAGGACGTGGTCCTCGAGGCCGAGCCAGAGTTGTTTCGACTGGTTGAATGCCGCGGCTTGGGGTGCGGCGTTGGTGTAGGCGAAGGTATCGTAATTCGCTCGCCGGGCTGTCGTTGTATCGCCCCAGACCGGGTCCAGGCGCCGGACGAGATGTCCGCGGTCGAGATCGTTTCTGGCATAGAGAGCCTCCCCGGCCTGTTCGTAGATCGGGATACGCGAGTCGAGGTGCCAGTCTTCGCCGCGGTCAACGGTAACGAGGTGATCCCCGTCGATGTTGACGCCGGTCGCGATCGCCAGGCGCCGCGTGGGGCCTAGGAGCACGGTGAAATGTGTGTAGAGCAGTTCACGAATCAAGGTCCCCGTGGGAGGGGCCGGGAGCGGCAGAGGAACTTCAAGGAAATTGGCGTTGTATCCAGCGGGATAAAGTAGTGCGGCCTTCATGGTGATAGTCAACCAGCCAGAACCGGCAGTTAGAGCTTTCGGATTTATATGCCGGCGTTGATGAGGAAGATTCCCGTTCGCTGATGTTGTGTATTGGTTAGGAAAACGAGTGGCCGAACGGGGGATATGACCGTTCCTTAGGGACTGCCTAGCGTTGATAAAAGACATGGGCGGCTCAAGGAGCTGTATGAATAAAGTGATCGTGACATTACGACGCCGACTTGGGAAATCGCCGGTGAACGTTCTCGTCAGCGTGAATCGGTACGGTCAGCTACCCGCCGTCCTCGAGGATCCGGTGGATTGCACAGGGCGGGTTATTCACGGTCTGTGGCTAGGCGACAGCGTCGACGACGGGTGTGATGGCACGACGTATTGCAAAGTGAGACGGGGTGAGGTGGAGACGCTGACCAGCAGGGAATCGACCGCAATGCTCACAGCCACAGCCACAGCCACAGCCACAGCCACAGCCACAGGCACCAACATCAGTTCCACGACGTTCGAAGCTGGTGAGTTTGAAGCTGAATTCGATGGGTGCACAGTCTGTTCTGCTGACCGTCTTCCGCGCATGAAACCGTCATGACAGCGAAAATCCTCGATCCCACCGCTTTCTTGCGAGATCCTCACGTTGGTATTTGGCAGGACATTCGACAGCTTCCCTGCCGATGAAAGTCAGGTAGGGAAAGGACCTTGGCGAGACTTTCACCATGCCCTACTTCCTCTGTTGAAGCGATTCGCCAGCCGCTCGTTAATCCTTTCAATTCTGGCCGGGATCTCTAGGATTTTCTTTCCAGCGTTTATCGTCTTCTTTAGTGTCTTGGTGGTGTGGGTCATAGTCGGAATCGTGGTCATAGCTGTGCGGAGCTTCACCGTTCTCGGTGAGGTCAAAGCCGACAGATTCAATCCTGGAGGCTAGCGGTGGAGCGTCTGGATTTCAGCGTTGGAGCAAGGTGGCCGCAAGATCGGCAGTGCATATGCGGTGATGCATGTGTGCCCGCGCGTTGGGGCCGGAATTAGTCCGTGACAGATTGGGCGGAGCGGCAGCGTCGCAATCTTCTGCCTTGAAGGAAGCCAGCGACGGTGCACATGTTCCACTGACGGGCGCCCCAGACGGAGCTGCAGCACTGGTGACGATGAGGACGTTTAGCTAATAGTGTCGCGCCCGCCCGACGGAACATTACGTGCATCGCGTTCGAGCAACCGCTGGCAACCGAATATCACCGCTGCAGCGATAATGATTCCCACGCCTTCGCCGATTTTGCCACTAAAGAATGCGAAGAAGGCTCGCACCACCAGCATTCCCACCAGGACATAAGCGATCCAGCGAATCTTGTGTTGTAATCTAATCACTGGCATAGTCTTGCCAATTACCCTGAACGTTGGCGCAAAAAGGGAGCGCATTGCTAGGGTTTCTAAATCTTTGACAAAGGTTGCTACTGATCGTTTTTCTTCAGCGCCGCCGAAGACAACAAGGTAGAGGCGCTGCAATACTGCACGCGGCGAATAGGCTTTTTCGCAAGAGAATCCCCTAATTGGATTTCATGGTCGATCCCCCGACCGTTGATGCGTTGGCTACTTGAAATCTGAGGAGGGCAATTTTAAGCGGTGAAAGTAACAGGGACTATTTCCTTCGCCGAGCGACCTGCGAGGACGGGTGTAGATTCGCTGATCTCAACGGTCGATGATCTTGGTGCTACTTGCGCGACGAGAAACGTGACGTGGTGGTCGTCCGGTTTTGGGCCGGTGGAGAGCACGAGCGGTACGCTCGAGGTCATGGCAGCAACGATGGTCGTGCATTCCAAGACACACTGGTTTAATAGTTGGTTTCTGCGATTGTGTACCCGAGCGGTTGTTCGGGTCGACGGAAGATGTCAACCTTTATGAGTCAGTTTCTGTAGGTGGTGAGTGCGGCCGTGTTTGGCGTGCGTTGGCGTCGTGGGCGCTGTGTCCGAACCATTAATGCGTGGCGGGTTCGGTCTTCTTTGTGCCGACTTGAACGGCGAGGGCTTCGAGCACGTCTGCTGGGGTAGTTGCGGACGTGATCGCGGCTCGGAAGGCGGGCTTCATTAGGGCGCGGGATAGTTGGGCGAGTACTTTGAGGTGCTCGGTTCCGGCTGCTGCCTCCGGAACGGCGATCATGAAGATCAACGTGGCTGTGGAGCCATCGGCTGAGTTCCAGTCGATGCCGTCTTTGCTGCGGGCGAAGGCAAGCACTGGGGCGGTCACTCCGTTCGACTTGGCATGTGGGATCGCGATGCCGTCGCCGATGCCCGTTGTGCCATGCGTTTCGCGGGTGAGAGCGGCTTGGATTACTAGGGCCTCATCGGTGACGCGGCCGGTCGTGTGCATCAGGCCGGTCAGGGCGCGGATCATCGCGTCCCGGTCGGTCTCGGCGGCGTCGAGCACGATCGTGCGTTCGTCGATGTAGTCGAGTACGGTCTTCTTCGCTGGGGGAATAGGTGCCGAGACGGATTCGCGCACTACTGGACCGGGAGCATCGACGTCTGCTGGTGTATGGCGGGCCGTCGCGCGCAGGGATATGCCGAGCAGCAGTACCGATACGAGGGCGGTGACGATGGCACCAGCGAGCAGGGCAGTGAAATACATCGGCACCCCGGAGACGGCGCCAAAGACGGCGACGATTGGGCCACCGTGCGGTACGGAGGTGGTGACCCCGAACAGGGCGGCAATGCCTCCGGCCACGGCGCCACCGATCATGTTCGCCGGGATGACCTGCAGCGGTTTGGCTGCAGCGAGCGGAATCGCGCCCTCGGTGATGCCGAAGAACCCTAGGAACAGTGCGGCGATGCCGGCTTCACGCTCGGGTTTAGAAAAGTAGCGACCGCGGATCAGCGTGGCCAAGCCCATCCCGAGCGGGGGAACGGCGATCGCGGCGGCGACCATGCCCATCGGGGCTGAGTTCCCCGCGGCGATCAATGCTCCACCAAAGAGGAACGCGGTTTTGTTGATGGGACCGCCCATGTCGAAGGCGATCATGGCGCCGAGGATCAGGCCGAGCACGACCACGCTGCCTCCTTGGAGGCCGGTGAGGAATGTGGTCATGGTGGAGAAGACCCAGCTGATGGGCTGGCCGAGGGCGAGTACGAAGGCGCCGCCGACGATCACGGTGGTGAGCACAGGAATCACGAGGATCGGCATGATCGGTTTGATGAAGCGGTGCACGGGGATTTTCTTGATGCTGAGGGCGACGAAGCCGACCAGGAATCCGGTGACGATGCCGCCAATGAAGCCGGCGCCTGATTCGGAATTGTAGAAGGCCCCGGTCGTGGCGATCCAGCCACAGATCATTCCTGGTGCGAGTCCGGGCCGGTCGGCGATGGCGTAAGCGATGAAACCGGAAAGAATCGGCACCATTAGCGTGAAACCGAGCCCGCCGATCTGGTTGAGCGTCAGCCAAAAACTGCCCTCGGGAATGACGAGCCCATTCGGGGTCGCCTCGCCGCCGAAGGAAAGCGAAATGGCGATTAGGAGCCCGCCGACCACGACGAACGGGATCATGTAAGACACGCCGTTCATCAAAGCGCGGTATAACGTACCCCCGAAGTCGGTCTTGCTTGCACTCGAGACTGTCGTGTCCCGGTCGTCGCCAGCTGCGGACGGCGGGGTGGCGAGGGCGTCCCGAATGAGTTCGGCAGGGTGGTGTATGCCGTCGGCAACCTTGGCAGAGACGATCCGCTTGCCCGCAAAGCGCGCGCGATCGATCTGGGTGTCGGCCGCGATCACGATGGCGTCCGCACGATCAATGTCGTCCTGGCTGAAGGTTCCTTCAACGCCAATGGAGCCGTGCGTCTCGATCTTTATCTCATAGCCGAGCTCTGTTGCCGCGCTCTCGAGCTTCTCTGCGGCCATATAAGTGTGCGCGATGCCGGTGGGACACGCCGTGATTCCCAGGATCAACAATCTCGGTGAAGTCAACTTCGCATCGGCGAAAGGTTTGGGCATAACTGTTGAGTCCTTCCGGGGCTAGACCGGCCGGAATTTCTGCTCACGGCCTGAGCCAATTTTATACGTCTATGTGGCTCCGGCCAGAGCACCCGGGCGCGAGCGCGCCCGCCGCAATCCGGGAGAGCGACACGGCACCTTACAACCACAGCGTCACGCCTACGCCGGATGCTGGTAGCCACCAGCGCGGACATCCGCATCGTTGACCAGCCAGCTCTCGAATTCAGCCCGTGTATTCCTGCTGCCATTTCAGGGAACGTTTATGCAGGGCGCGGCCGAGCAGCGCAGGAGTAGCTGCGTGCACTTCCAGCGGATCGACGCAACGGTATCGAAGACGAAGACGAAGACGAAGCCGGGGGAGGTAGACAGCGAAACGTTGGATTGATGGTCCGGCCGGCGCACTCGGTTTGAGCGTTGTCGCCCTGATGGGCAAGGATGGGGACAAGCACATGGGGGAAATTTGCGTTTCACGAGTATGTCCAGGGCTGTCGTCACTGCTGTTTGGCGGGGTGGAGTTCACTGTTTGCTAGGGCTGAGCCTGAAAGCAAAACCCCGTCAACAAGAGCACACGCCCGCGTTGGCGGTGGCGTTGTGATGGAGATCGTTCCGGCAGCGCCCGTGATTTCTTGTGGGGAGCCGCTTGTTCATATTGAGCATTTTCGGATGGATTTTGCCGGCATCACGGTCGTCGAGGATCTCTCTTTCGATGTGAGACGGGGGGAGACGTTTGGTTTCCTCGGTTCTAACGGTTCGGGTAAGACCACCACGCTTCGGGCGTTGCTGGGGATTTATCTGCCGACCGCGGGGGTCCTCCATATTGAGGGGCGTCCGTTCACGCCGGAGGCGGGCAGCCGTCTGGGCTATCTTCCGGAGGAGCGGGGACTGTATAAGAAGGAATCCGTCCTGACTGTGATGACGTACTTGGGTCAGCTCAAAGGCTTGAGTAAGAAGGCTGCGGTGTCGTGGTCTTTGAACTATCTTGCGCGGGTGGGTTTGGGGGATAAGGCGAAGGCTCGTATCGACAAGCTCTCGGGCGGTCAGCAGCAGAAGGTCCAGCTCGGTGTCACGATCATGAACGACCCGGAGCTGCTCATCTTGGATGAGCCGACGAAGGGGTTCGACCCGGTGAACCGGCGCCTGCTGATGGACATCATTGAGGAACAGAAACGGGCGGGCGCCACGGTGTTGATGGTGACGCATCAGATGGAAGAAGTGGAGCGGTTGTGCGACCGGGTGATCCTACTCAAAGGCGGCCGTGCGGAAGCGTATGGGACAATTCCCGAGGTTCAGAATCAGTACGGCGGGACCATGATCCGCATCGGTTACTCCGGTGAAATACCGGAGTCACCGTATTACGACATCAGTCTC
>NZ_PJJL01000060.1 GCF_002929505.1 Cryobacterium sp. Y57 | reverse complement strand
CCACCCCCACTAACCACCCCACAACTCCCTCGCAGAAACCCGGCGGGCCCACGTGCACACAGCACGCGAGGCCCGCCTCTTTGCACACCCCAGCGAAAACCCGCTACGCCCGCCACGGGTCACGGGATGCCCACGTCTCGAACCGTGAGGATGGAGGCGGGGCTCGGGCTGGCTCTGACTGTCGGTGGGGCTCGACACGGCCGACCAATGGGACCGGCAGGCCGTTTCAACCCTGTCTCAGTGACACCGTGCCGGAGTTGGGCTACTTGGCCTGGGCGTAATTATCGACGGTAGCTACGGTGAGCATGAAATCAACCGGAAAATCGCCGAACATCAACCGGCCGGCAGCCTCGGCCGCCTGCGAGATGATATTGGCAACGGCCTCCGCCTGCGCGGCTGGCGTATGCACGATCACCTCGTCGTGCAGAAAGAACACCAGATGTGGCGAGACGTCGAAGGGCGCGCGGGCACTCGGAGCCAGCCGCGAAGAATGCGCGGCTGTGGTTTCGCGCGCAGTCACAGGATTGAGGCCGGCCTCCGTTGCCGGGCGCGCTTGGCTCGAATGCTCCCTGCAGTGATCCGGGCTCGGCAGGGCTGTGAGCTCCCGGCGAATCGCAGCCATCCAGCACAGCGCCCACTCGGCGGCGCTGCCCTGCACGACGAAGTTACGGGTGAAGCGTCCCCAGTCGCGCGCCTGGCTGCGAGCGCGTCGCTCATCCGTCGCCGTGGCAGCCGGATCGTAAGCCAGAACCTGGGCCGCGTGCCAGTCGGGTCCCGGTATCGGTGATGACCGACCGAGTCGAGTCGTCACCACTTCGCCACGCTCTCCGGCACGAGCCGCAGATTCGGTGAGAGCGATTGCCCGTGGGTAGGCGCGGGCCAGGCGGGGCATGAGCCAACCGCTTTCACCGGTCGTGGCCCCGTACATGGCTCCGAGCATAGCGACCTTGGCGTGATCGCGGGTCTCGACGACGCCGCTGGCCACGATGCCGGCATACAGGTCACTGCCACGACCCGCCCGGGCCATACTCATGTCCTGGGCCAGCGCCGCGAGAATGCGCGGTTCGAGTTGGGCAGCGTCGGCCACGACCAGTTTCCAGCCGTCGTCGGCGACGACGGCACCACGAATTTGCTTGGGTAGTTGGAGGGCTCCTCCGCCACGGGTCGCCCAGCGACCCGTCACAACACCTCCCGGCATGTAGTCCGGGTGGAAGCGGCCGTCGACTACCCAGGATTCCATCCAGAGCCAGCCGTTGGCGCTGAGTAGCCGAGACAGTTTCTTATACTGCAGAAGCGGCTCGATGACCGGATGCTCGAGCTTCTTCAGTTCCCACGCACGCGTCGTAGAAACAAAGAGCCCTGCCCGGTGCAGTGCCTTGATCAACTCCTGGGGGGAGTCCGGGTTGAGGGTGGCATCACCGAGTTCTGAGCGGATGCGCCGGACCAGCAATTCCAGACGCTCGGGACGGAGGGCGGGCGCGACCCGCGGCCCCAGCTCACGGGTGAGAAGGAGTTCATGCACATCGGTGCGCCAGGGCAGCCCGGCGTAACGCATCTCCGCGGCCACGAGGGCGCCAGCGGATTCGGCAGCCAGCAGCAGCCGTATCCGCCCAGAGTCGGTGGCGGACGACACCGCGTCGAGTTGCCGACGAAACTCCCCCGCCGTGTCGGACTTCTCGCTGGCATCAGAATCCGCGTTTGCATCGAAATCAAAGAGTGTCGCCAGGGGCTCCGCTCGGTCGGTCGTGCCGACGCTCACGACGTCCCAGCGCCCTGGCGCCGCCAACGCGAGCTCGCTCGTCATAGTCAGCGCGGAATTTTTCAGGATCACGTGGCACAGACGAAGATCATGGCAGCGCTGCACTCGGATGCCGGCCTCCAGAAGTATCGGGTAGATACGGGCGGTATCCTCCCAGACCCATCGAGGTGCGGCCCGGTCACCGGTGGTCGGTTCACGAGTACTGGGTTCGAGCGTCGACACAAACGACCGAAAATCGGTCAGGGTGAGGCGCGCCGCCTCGATGGAGCGGCCGACATCGTCAAGCGTATCGACCAGGACGTCGCCACCACTTGCCTGCCGCACCAGTACATACACCCCTCCATTCTGCCCGCTACCGACAGACGCCGTACCCATCCGCTTCGTGCTATCGATGGGTACGGCGTCTGCCAGAAGGCCGGATTGCGGTCTTTAGCTCGCGATTTTGTCTCCGTTCGGGGCGACCACCCACCAGACGCCGCCAACACCCTCTCCAGTGGTGTCCCCGGCAGCAGAGTCACCTGCCCAGTAGTAGAGCGGAAGGCCAGCGAGAGTAACTTGTTTGGTGCCATCCGTGCGGGTGATGACGCCGACCTTGCCGGTCACGCCGTCAACCGTGGGGGTGTCGGATTCGGCGACGACGGCAGGCCACTTGACGAGGCACTCGCCCTCGCAGGTGCTCGCGCCGGAGTTTGCGACGTCCTTGTCGAAGACATACAGAGTCATTCCGGCGGTATCGACGACGATCTTGCCGAGTGAACTGTCTGCGGTCGCAAGGGCCGGCTTGACCGCGGCCTCGCTCGTCGGGCTGGCTGAACTCGACGTGTTGGCCGCCGGGGTCGTCGTTCCCTGCGAGCATCCGGTCAGCGCGAGAATGCTGAGCGCTACTGCCCCGACGACTGGTACGGCCTTGAGCCAAATTCTGCTGTTCATGATTGCTTCCTTCTCTCGGTACACGCTCCTGAAATGGAACGTGATGAAGTGCTAGTGCATGAGGTGCGATGACGTGGTGCGCACTGCGACGTTGCTCGGCGTAGGGGTCCTTGGACTTACCACGAGGTACAGCCGGAAATGGTTCAGTGCCCGCATCGACCGAGAGCGCGTGACCCGCGTGCACAGAGTGCCGGCGAACGGGCAACTCGTGATCATCCGCCAGGTGCGGGAGGAGGAATACCTCGCAGAGCACACGGTTGCATTGAGCAATGACTCCTTCACTTGAACCCCGCACCCGCACCGCCCTCGTCGTCGGAGCCTCCGGAATCACCGGTTCCGCCCTGGTCGACCAGTTATCTGCCGAGGGATGGCAGGTTCTCGCCCTCGCCCGCCGCAGCGGGGCAGCCTTACCCGGGGTGCGCTGGATTCAGGCGGACCTTCGCTCCGCCGCCGACCTCAACACAGTGTTGGCCAGTGAGATGCCCGAACGCGTCTTCTTCACCGCCTGGTCCCGTCAGAACACCGAGGAACTCAACATCGAGGTGAACGGCGGCATGGTGCGTGATCTCCTTGCCGCACTCGCCCACGCGCCGGTGCACCACGTCGCCCTGGTCACTGGCCTCAAGCACTACCTTGGCCCGTTCGAGGCTTACGGGCAGGGCACCATGCCCGACACGCCTTTTAGCGAAGACGAACCGCGACTCGACGTGGCGAACTTCTACTACGCACAGGAAGACGCACTGTTCGCGGCATCCGCTCGCCAGGGATTCACCTGGTCGGTGCACCGTTCACACACCGTGATCGGCCACGCGGTCGGCAACCTCATGAACATGGGACTCACCCTTGCCGCACAGGCTGCCGTGTGCAGGCATCTCGATTTTCCTTTTGTGTTCCCCGGCAGCGAGACGCAGTGGAACGGCGTCACCGACATGACCGACGCGACGATCCTTGCCGAGCAGATGGTGTGGGCAGCGACAACGGCCGCCGGGGCCAACGAAGCATTCAACGTGGTCAACGGCGACGTCTTTCGCTGGCGAGCGATGTGGCCGAAGATCGCCGC
The DNA here is from genome assembly GCF_002929505.1 of Cryobacterium sp. Y57. Taxonomy (GTDB): domain Bacteria; phylum Actinomycetota; class Actinomycetes; order Actinomycetales; family Microbacteriaceae; genus Cryobacterium. Next base: position 69,249 of record NZ_PJJL01000060.1, on the reverse strand, counting down.
ATACTTCGGCGTCGAACCGGTGGGTTTCGTGGACGAGCCACGTACCCTCGAGGTACAGATGGCAGGGATGGAGCCGGTCTGGGCCGAACTCGCTGCCACGCACAACCTCGTCGAATCTGACTTAGGGCGCATCGCATCGTGGTGGCACACCGACGCCGACCTCGGCCGGAATATCGAGGTCTTCACCGACATCACCAAGAGCCGCCTCGCCGGCTTCACCCCGCACCATCGCACGATCGACTCCTTCACAGCCCTGTTCGACCGGTACCGCGCCGAGAAGATCATCCCTGAGTAGAACGCTTAGCGGTGCCCAAACCGGCAGCGGCACTATCAGTTGACCTGATTTGGCACCGTTTGGTTGGGGTGTTCGTGCACGGCGATGATAGTAAAAACCAAGGCTACGGCTGCCGTTCCCGCCAGCAGGAGCAAACCGATGGCATAACTATTGTCGTCGGCGTTATAGGTGGCCCCCATCACAAGCGGGGGGAAATACCCGCCGAGACCGCCGGCCGCACTGACGATGCCGCTGATCAACCCGACCTTGGCGGGTGGCGAGTTGCGCCCGAGCCAGGCGAAGACTCCCCCAGCCCCCAGCCCCAACGCCGACGCCATCGCCACGAAGGTCAGCCCGGCCGGTATCTCGCCGTCGGGGCGCAGATTCACCACCCAGGCGAGAACAGCGACTGCGGCCAGCGCCACGATGACGACCGGCTTGGGACCGATGCGGTCGGCGAGAATTCCACCGACCGGTCGCAGCAGAACCGCGGCGACGGCAAATCCGGCCGTGCGGGTTCCCGCCGCGGTCAGGTCGAAATCGTAAATATCGCGCAGGTAGGTCGGCAGGTAGGTCGAGAAGGCTACGAACCCGCCGAACACCACACCGTAGAGAAAGCACATCTGCCAGGTCACACCTAGTTTGGCGGCGGCACGGAGCTTGGGAACGAATGGCTGGGAATTCGATACCCAACTCGGAGCATTCCCCATGCAGGTTCGCACGAGAACCGCAGTCGCGACGAGCAGGCAGGCCAGAATCAAGTGCGTGGGAATATAGCCGAACCAGTTCACAAACCTAGGTGTGAAGAACGCGGACAATGCTGTCCCGCCCATTCCGGCACCGAAGATTCCCGTTGCGAAGCCGCGCCGGGACACGTCATACCAGTTGCTCACGAACGGTATCCCGACGGCGAAGACCGTTCCGGCGACACCCAACAGGAGCGCGCACAAGACGAGAGCCCAGTAGACCCCCAGGGTTCCGGCCAGCGCAACGAGCAGAAGCGCGGGGACAGTGGCCACGAGCACCGCGGTGAACATGACCGGCCCACCAAAGCGATCCGTGACCACGCCCACCGGAATACGGCCGATCGAGCCGACAAAGACGGGCATGGCCACCAAAACGGATGCCTGCGTGGACGTCAAGTTCAAATCAACGCTGTAGCGCACACCGAGGGGAGCCACACTCGTCCAGGCCCAGAAACACACCACGGACGACAACGTCGCGAGAACAAGATTGAACCCCTTGCTGGCCCGGGCACGTTCCCGCACACTTTCAGGCATGACTATTTTTTGTCGCGTGCTCGGTCTTCGGTTCCAATCGCTGCCCAGCCGCGTCGGATTGGTCTGATCGCGCCGGGTACCTGGTCGCGGGTGCGGTAGACGATATACGGCCGAAACAGGTAGTGCAGGGGCGCGGTGAAGGCGTGCACCAGACGAGTGAACGGCCAAATGGTGAACAGAAGCATGCCGACGAGCGTGTGGATGTGGAATGAGAACGGGGCTGCGGCCATCGCTGCGATGTCAGGCTGCAGGATGAAAAGCGAGCGAAACCAGGGCGCAACGGTCTCCCGATAATTATGTCCGTGGGCGCCCTCGAACACGCTCGCCAAGGTGGTCCAGAGGCCGAGTACGATCGCGGCGGCCAGTACGACATACATGACCTTGTCGTTGCGGGTTGTCGCCATGAACACCGGGCCGGTCTTGCGCCGGCGATAGATCAGGATCACAATGCCACCGAGCGTGCCCACCCCGGCGACCCCGCCGACAAGTAGGGCGTTGAGATGATAGAAATCCTGGCTCATACCCACCGCGAGCGTCCAGGTCATCGGGATCACCAGACCGAAGAAGTGCCCGGCAATCACCGCGAGGAGGCCGAAGTGAAAGATCGGCGACCCAATCCGCAGCAGGCGGCTTTCATACAGCTGTGACGACCTGGTCGTCCAGCCGAACTGGTCGTATCGGTATCGCCAGATGGAACCGCCGATCAGGATGGTGACCATGACGTACGGCAGGACGCCCCACAGGAGCAGGTCCATGGCTATGCCTCCTTGAGCGGCAATAGCCGGGGATCGTATGGTTCGAGGCCGACGGTCTCGGTTGGCGGGCCGTAACCGGCCATGCGCTGCACCGCTTCGCGATCGGCCGGGGAGGCGCCCGGTAAAGTACCGCACACGCCAGCGACAACCTCGCCGTAAGGTGATCCGTGTTCGATCAGGGCGAGCCTCAGCAGTTCGAGGCTCGGTCGGTACTGCCGAAGCAGCTCCCGACCGGCGACGGGGTCGGCGATCGCCGCAAACTCGAGCACGAGCGGTAGAAAGTCGGGAAGTTCGCCGTGGGTGTTCGTGAGAAAATCGGTCTGCCGATACACCTTTTTGAATGCGGCGAGCACGTCTCCACGACGGCGGGTGTCCCCGTCGGTCCAGTAGGACAGATAAAGCGGATGGTGTTTGCTGAGATCAAAGGTCTCTACGTAGCGCCGCTGCAGAGTGCCGAGGTCGGTCTGTGACAGGTACCCGAGAAAACCCTCGAATTTCGCCGCCTTACGGCCCTGCTCGGCGAGCGCGGCGCGCATGAGCGGCACCCGCTCCAACAGCTGGGTATCGGGATACGACAGGCACCAGCCAGCGGTCTGGTACGCCACCCGATCGCGCATCATGGCGTGACGACCGGCGCGTCGGGCGCGGCTTGAGACCCGCCGGTCGCTTTCGGGCCGCCCAGATCGGCCGGAGAGGCCGCTGCCGCCCGCGGCACGTCACGGGTTTCCGGGAACAGGCCGGCCGGGGCCCCGTTGCCGTCCCAGTTGAGCAGGTTCACCCGGTTGCGCATGGTCACAGCGCTGCTGGCCGTGTCGGAGGTTTGCCGATCCTTCAGAGCGTAGAAATTCTCCACGGCGACCGGTGTCGGCCGTCCGCTGGCCTCGCCGAACGGCGAGTCCTCGTACATGCCAGGGCCGCCCTCGAAGTCGACGGAGCAGCCCATCTCCTCTAGATCGTGCGCCTGCTCCACATGCGCCTTCGGAATAACGTAACGCTCCTCATATTTGGCGATGGCCATCAACCGATACATTTCGTACATCGATTCCGGTGTCATTCCCACGGAGGCCGGGATGTCGACATCCGCTTCCTGGCCAAGGGTGATGCCGCGCATGTACGCGCGCATGGCAGCGAGCCTGCGCAGCACCGCGGTGACGCGGTCGGTATCACCGGCGGTGAACAGTTCCGCGAGGTACTCGACCGGGATGCGCAGGGCATCGATCGCGCCGAACAGGGTTCCGCTGTCTTCAGCGTCGTGACCCTGGTCACTGAGCAGATCCACGATCGGCGACAGCGGCGGAACATACCAGACCATCGGCATGGTGCGATACTCCGGGTGCAGCGGAAGGGCGACCTTATAGATTTTGGCGAGTGCGTAGACCGGTGAGCGTCGGGCTGCGTCGATCCAGTCGTCGGGTACCCCTTGGGCGGACGCCGCGGCCGCCACCGCGGGATCGTTCGGGTCGAGCAGCACATCCATCTGCGATTCGTACAGGTCTTTCTCATCCGTGACGGCCGCAGCATCGGTGACCCGATCGGCGTCGTAGAGGAACAGGCCCAGATAGCGCAGACGCCCCACGCAGGTTTCCGAGCACACCGTCGGCAGGCCGATTTCAACGCGGGGGTAGCAGAAGGTGCATTTCTCGGCCTTGCCGGTTTTGTGGTTGAAATAGATTTTCTTGTAGGGGCAACCGGTGATGCACTGTCGCCATCCGCGGCATTTGTCCTGATCGACGAGCACGATGCCATCCTCGACCCGCTTGTAGATCGCGCCCGAGGGGCACGACGCCATGCAGGAGGGGTTCAGGCAGTGCTCGCAGATGCGGGGCAGGTAGAACATGAAAGTCTGCTCGAAGGCGAATTTGATCTTGTCTTCGGATTCGCGGCGTACCTTTTCGACGATGGGATCAAGGTGGCCCATTTCGGGGGCGCCGCCGAGGTCGTCGTCCCAGTTCGCCGACCAGGTGATTTTGGTGTCCTTTCCCGTGATCAACGATTTTGGTCGGGCGACGGGAAAATCATCTCCGAGTGGCGCGTCGATGAGGGTCTTATAGTCGTAGGTCCAGGGTTCGTAGTAGTCCTTCAGTTCGGGTTGCACCGGGCTTGCGAACAACCCGAGCAGTTTGGCGACGCGACCGCCACTTTTCAGTGCCAGCCGCCCCTTCTTGTTGAGCTTTCAGCCGCCGCGCCATTTTTCCTGGTCTTCGTAGCGGCGCGGATAGCCTTGCCCCGGGCGGGTTTCAACGTTGTTGAACCAGACGTATTCGGTGCCGGCCCGGTTGGTCCAGGCCTGTTTGCAGGTGACCGAGCAGGTATGGCAGCCGATGCACTTGTCGAGGTTCATCACCATGCCCATTTGAGCCATAACGCGCATCAGTACCGCACTTCCTGGGAGCGTCGCCGAATGGTTGAGACCATGTCTCGCTGGTTGCCGGTTGGCCCCAGGTAATTGAAGGCGTAAGAGAGTTGCGCGTAACCGCCGATGAGGTGGGTCGGTTTCACGAGCAGTCGGCTCACCGAGTTGTGGATGCCGCCGCGGCGCCCGGTGGCTTCGGACTTGGGGACATCGATGGTGCGCTCCTGCGCGTGATAGACGTAGACGACGCCCTGCGGCATCCGGTGGCTGACGATGGCTCGGCCCACGAGTACCCCGTTCATGCTCACGCACTCCACCCAGTCATTGTCGGCGACCTCGATGGAGGCCGCATCGATCGGGCTCATCCACACGGTCGGGCCGCCGCGCGACAGCGACAGCATGAACAGGTTGTCTTGGTATTCGGAGTGGATCGACCACTTGGAGTGCGGGGTGAGGTAGCGCACGGTGACTTCGGTGATGCCATTGGGCCCGAATTTGGGTTCGCCGAACAGACGCTGCATGTCAAGCGGCGGCCGGTATGTCGGCAGGGCCTCGCCGAGGTCGATGATCCAAACGTGATCGAGAAAGAAATGCATGCGCCCGGTGAGGGTGTGCCAGGGTTTGAGTCGTTCGACGTTGATCGTGAACGGGGAGTAGCGGCGTACGCCGGTTTCCGTCCCCGACCATTCCGGTGACGTGATCACGGGTACCGGGCCAGCCTGGGTCTGGGCGAAGGTGACGCGTTTCTCCTCGGAACCGGACGCGAGATCGACGAGGTGCATGCCGGTCTGCTTCTCGAGTTCCCTAAAACCCTGCACAGCGAGTTCGCCGTTGGTCGTTCCCGAGAAGCTGAGGATGGCCTGGGCGAATTTCGCGTCGGTGTCGATCGCGGGCCGGCCATCACCGGCACCGCCGAGCATTACTCCGTTGCTGCGGGCGAGCCGTTCAATCTCGTGCTCCATGCGGTAGGTCACGTTTTTCACGGTAAAACCCCGCTCTTCGGCGAGTGGCCCCACTGTGGCGAGTTTCTCGGCGATTGCGGTGTAGTCGCGTTCCACGATCGAAAAAACCGGCATGTTCTGCCCGGGCACAGCGGCAACGGATGCGTCCCGCCAGTCCCGTACGATTCCGCCCGGCTGTGCGATCTCACCGGGGGTGTCGTGCTGCAGTGGCACGCTCACGAGATCCCGCCGGGTACCGAGATGAACCCGGGTCTGCCGGGAGAATGCCTCGGCGAGAAGGCGGAAGGTGTCGAAATCGGTCTTGGCCTCCCAGGGCGGATCGATCGCCGGGCTAAAGGCATGCACGAACGGATGCATGTCGGTTGAGGACAGGTCGTGCTTTTCATACCAGGTGGCCGCCGGAAAGACGATATCCGAGAGCAGCGTGGTCGACGTCATCCGAAAATCGGCGGACACCAGCAGGTCGAGCTTGCCCTCGGGCGCGCTCTCCCGCCAGGTCACATCGCGCGGTCGTGCGGCGTTCACGTGGTCCTGGCCGAGCACATTGTGGTGGGTGCCCAGCAGATGCTTGAGAAAGTACTCGTTGCCCTTGGCGGAGGAACCGAACAGGTTCGAGCGCCACAGCACCAGGGTGCGTGGCCAGTTCTGCGGAGCATCGACGTCGTCGATGGCCGGGGTGAGCCGGCCGCTCTTGAGGGCGTCGGCGATGTAACGCGGGGCATCCGTTGTTTCACCACGGTCGATCGCGGCATGCACCTCGTCGGCGAGGTCGAGCGGGTTGCGGTCGAATTGCGGGTAGAACGGCATCCACCCGAGCCGCGCGGATTGGGCGATCGTGTCGGCGGTGTGCATACCGTCGAAGTGGCCAGTGGCGAGCGGCGATTTCAGGGAGTCGGCCGAGTACCCGTCGGACCGCCACTGGTCAGTGTGCATATACCAGTAGCCGGTGCCGATCATCGTGCGCGGCGGGCGACTCCAGTCCAGCGCGTTGGCGAGCGAGATCCAGCCGGTGATCGGACGGGTCTTCTCCTGCCCCACGTAATGCGCCCAACCACCGCCGTTACGGCCCATGCACCCGGTCAGCATCAGCAGCGACAGTACTGCCCGGTATGTCGCGTCGCCGTGGAACCACTGGCAGATCCCGGCGCCCATGATGATCATCGACCGGCCCTTGGATTGCTCGGCATTGCGGGCAAATTCCCGCGCCACCCGAATGCAGGCTTCGGCTGGAACACTCGTGATCTCGGCCTGCCAGGCCGGCGTGTACGGCGCGGACACGTCGTCGTAACCGGTAGCCCAGTCGCCCGGCAGCCCGGGACGGCCCACCCCGTACTGGGCCATCATCAGGTCGAACACCGTCGTCACCACATGTCCGGCGACGCGGCGCACCGGCACCCCGCGGGTGAGAATGGATCCCTCCCCCGATGGTGCTTCAAAACATGGCAGACGGATGCTCACTGCCTCGCCGTTCGCCCCGTCCAGAAGCGTCAACGCCGGGTCGACACCCTCCAGATCCAGGTTCCACTTGCCCTGTCCGGCCTCGCCGTAGCGGTAACCCATCGAACCGTTCGGCACCACGGGCATACCGGTGTTCGCGTCGAGGAGTACCGTCTTGAACGCGGCTCCCTCCGTCTGGGAGTGCTCCGGCAGGTCGGCCGCCATCAGGTCGGTGTAGCGGCGCACGTAACCTTCGAAGTACGGAACGCTCCGGTCGACGAAGAATTCCTTGAGCAGTACGTGGCCCATCGCCATGGCGAGGGCGGCATCCGTTCCGGCCTGCGCCGGCAACCACTCATCGGCGAATTTGGTGTTGTCTGCGTAGTCGGGGCTGATCGCGATGACCTTGGTTCCTCGGTAGCGTACCTCGGTCATCCAGTGCGCATCCGGTGTGCGGGTCACCGGCACGTTCGAGCCCCACATCATGAGGTAGGTGGCGTCCCACCAGTCGCCGGATTCCGGAACGTCGGTCTGGTCGCCGAAAACCTGCGGGCTGGCCACCGGGAGGTCAGCGTACCAATCGTAGAACGACGTCATGACGCCGCCGATGAGCTGAATAAAGCGGTTTCCGGCGGCGTGGGAAACCATCGACATGGCCGGGATGGGCGAGAACCCCGAGCAGCGGTCGGGACCGTATGCCTTGATCGTGTGCACGTGGGCCGCAGCGGTGATCTCGATCGCTTCCGTCCACGGGATGCGAACGAGGCCGCCCTTGCCTTGAGCCTGCTGGTACCGGCGACGACGGTCGGGGTCTCCCATGACGTCCGCCCAGGCCAGCACCGGGTCATTCAGCCTGGCCTTGGCTTCACGGTACATTTCGACGAGGACGCCGCGGGCGTAGGGATACCGCACCCGGGTCGGCGAGTAGGTGTACCAGCTGAAGGCTGCTCCGCGCGGACAGCCGCGGGGTTCGTACTCCGGACTGTCTGGTCCGACCGAGGGGTAATCCGTCTGCTGGGCTTCCCAGGTGATGATGCCGTCGCGCACGTACACCTTCCACGAGCAGGACCCGGTGCAGTTCACCCCGTGGGTGGACCGCACCACTTTGTCGTGGCTCCACCGGTCACGGTAGAACACGTCGCCCTTACGGCCGCCTTCGCGAAATACCGCCCGGCCGTCATCTGTCTGTTCCCACCGAGTGAAGAAACGGCCAAGCGACAGCATTGCATCCGACGCTTTTCCATCTAACCCGGCAGGCAAAGGTCCAGCTGCCATGACGATAGCCTAAGTCGGTGTTTCGCCCAGCGCATGCACGACTTTGGTGGTTCGCGAAATTGACCGCACCCGACGGGTCACGTTCGAAGTTCTTCGACACGCGCGCGCGAACCGCCGACGGTCACCTACTGTGGGTGACCGTCGGCAGACGTCATACTGTGCGCGGTGCCTTCGCCAAGTTGGCCTCGAGCTCGGCAACCGTCTGACGGATGCCATACGCCGGACGGTCGCGCTCGACACGCCAGCTCTCGACGAGAGGGCCGATGTTCACTGTGTCGAAGCCGAATTCGTCGTAGAGCTTGGTGACGAAGTCGGAGGCGTCGGTGAAGTCGGAGGACGTTGCCAGTGCGCGCCGGGCCGGGTCGCCGATCGGGTGCGAGTCGGCGGTGATGTCCGCGGCCGTAATGTGATTGAACCCTTTCGCCACGCGCGAAGTGGGTAAGTGCTTCTGGAGCATGCCGGTCACGGTCGTTTCGCCGTTATCGAGGGCTATGATGTGGCCGTCGCGTTCGAAGTAGTAGTTATTGGTGTCAATGACGATCTTGCCGGCGAGCTGCTGAACGGGCACATCGGCGTAAGCCTTGAGGGGTACCGTCACGACCGCGACGTCGGCGGCCTCAGCGGCCTGCGCTGCGGTTCCGGCGCTCGCTTTCGGGCCCAGCTCGGCAACGAGCTCGGCGAGGGTCTCCGGACCTCGGGAATTGCTGATCACGACGTCGTAACCATTTTCGATCGCCTTGCGGGCGACCTGGCTGCCAATGTTTCCTGCACCGATGATTCCAATAGTTGTCATAATGGCGACAACGAGGGCGGCGCCGAAAATGTTCCCGATGCTTCCAACGCCGCCAAATCCGTTACACGAGCGTCGCCATGCTTCTTGAGGGCACCCGCTCCGACGAGTTGCCGCTAGACGACCTGTGAAACGTGGTAGTGGCTGATGAGCCAGGAACCATCGACGTATTCCAGCACAGCCGTCAGGTGAACGGGAATGACGACGCCGTCGGGACGCGTGAAGTCGACGTCGATATAGGAGATCAGCGTCGAGTCGGAAAGTTGGCGGTGTTCCAGGATTCGAAACGCGAGGCTGAGGCCCACAGGCTGCCGATCGTAATAGGCGATCACACCGGGTCTGCCAATCGAATGCGTCGGCGCGACGCCCTGGAAAAGAGCATTTTCGGTGAAGTGGGACGCGACACGTTCCGGCTCATGCTCACGGATTCCGTTCGCCCACGCAGTCAAGACGTCCGTCACGACGCGAACCCGGTTGATGCTATCAAGCGCGATCATCGGTTTCTCCTGTTCGTTTTTTCCCGTCGAAGACGAGACGGCCAGCACAGCCTGCACGTCGAATGATGACTCAGCTTCCGGCGCTTTGACCGCCGTCGATGTGTAAAATCTCGCCCGTGACGAACGGGGCGTGTTCCAGGTAGAGGACGCCATGGGTGACATCATCGATCGTGCCGATCCGTCCGACCGGGTGCCAGCCTGCGAGAATTCCATGCGTTTCTTCCGGATGCATGGGGGTGTGGATGACTCCCAGAGAAACGGCGTTCACGCGGATACCGCGGCCGGCGTACTCGATCGCCAGAGACTTCGTGACGGAAGACAGTCCGCCCTTGGTCAACGAGGCAAGAGCCGACGGAGCGCTTGAGTTCGCGAATTCAACAAGCGTCGTCGTCACGTTCACCACGTGGCCCGCTCCCTGTTCGACCATCTGCGCGATGGTCCTCTGCGTAATGTGGAAGAAACCCCCGAGGTTCACCTGCAGAATGCTGTTGTAGTCCTCTTGGGTGTACTCGGTGAATGGCTTACCGATAAAAATTCCGGCGTTGTTCACGAGCGTGTCGATCCGGCCGAACTTCTCCATCGCGGTGCTGATGACCTTCTCGGCCACAGCGGGGTCCGAAATATCTCCGGGTACCGTGATCACGTCCGAGTATTCGGACGCCGTGATGGAGCGTGAATTAGCGACGACGGCGTAGCCGAGTCCGCGGAATGCGGACACCAGACCTGCTCCGATGCCTTGCGAGCCCCCGGTGATGATGGCTACTTTACGAGTTTGCACGGTCAGAATCCCTCAGCGGTAATCGGTCTAGAACATTCATTGCGATTTTAGTCGACAGGTGCTTCGGTGATCCGCTCGGACCCGACCGCCGCCTACACTGGAACGACTCACCATCGGGTTTTCAGGAAGCGCCGCCACTCAACGGGACGTGACCGAGGAAAGGGACCATTTCATGATTTTCATCGTTGCCAAATTCACCGTGAAACCAGAGTGGACTGATCGTTGGATGGACCTGACACGTGACTTCACCGAGACTACGCGCCAGGAACCGGGCAACCTGTGGTTCGACTGGTCGCGCAGTGTTGACGATCCTCACCAGTTCGTACTCGTCGAGGCATTCCACGACGACGCCGCAGGATCTCACGTCAACAGCACTCACTTTTCGGCGGCCATGAAGGCTATGCCGCAAGCGCTCGTCAAGACTCCCGAGATCATCAGCGAGCGTATCGACGCTGAAGGTTGGGGCCAAATGGGAGAAATGACGGTGCCCGAGTAGCTCAAAGTTGGGTTATCGCGGAGTTGGTCGACGTGAGTCCCCCACGATCTACCGCTAATCCCGCGACGCAGCCGTACGAGACCCGTAACCGGTTATAGGAACAGGACTATGCACGATCTCAACGCCCTCACGGTTCGCAGCATCTCAGTATCCGAGATGAGCAACAACGTTTACGTACTCACCTCGAAATCCAACGGCACGCAGGTCTTGATCGACGCTGCGGACGATGCACCCGCCATCGTCACCCTTCTCGACGATGCACAAGAAGACACGGGTGCCATCGCCAGGCTGGCCCTCATAATCACCACACACTCGCACTGGGACCACGTGCGGGCGCTGGGCGAGGTCAAGGAGCTGACGAACGCACCGGCTGCAGCCGGTCTCGACGATATCGCGGACATTGCTGTGCCCACAGAGATACCCTTGCACCACGGGGACGTCCAGTCCATCGATGGCATTGATCTCGAAGTGATTCACCTGCGCGGACACACCCCCGGGTCGATTGCCCTGCTGTACCGCGACCCGCATGGTCCCGCCCATCTGTTCACGGGCGATTCGCTCTTCCCTGGCGGACTGGGAAACACCAACAATGATGCCCAGCGTTTCTCGTCGTTGTACAACGACGTCGTCACCCGAATCTTCGATTACCTCCCGGACGACACACTGGTGCACCCGGGCCATGGAGCAGGCACAACGCTCGGAGCCGAGCGGAGCAAACTCTCCGAGTGGAAAGAACGCGGCTGGTGACAACGGCCGCCGCCTGACGCATCCCCGTAGTGCACGGTCGACCATCGGGATACTCTCAGGTCATGAAAAAATCGTGGACCTCGGATGACTCAGGGAAAATGACAGGGGCGTCGAGACCAAACGAGACAACCGTACCTCTGAGCCAGGCGCAACTCACGATCGTATTGGAATACCGCGATGTTCTGAAAAAGACATACCTCTTTCTCCGGTTCGGCATTGTCGGAACGGTTGTCGCGATACTCCTCGCCGTTTTCTTTTTCACCCCTGACGACTACCTCGTTCACGACGGGCAGACACTTCGCTCAATCAGTCACTATTACTACACGCCCGCACGCATCGTGTTCACCGGAGCACTGTGCGCAGCGTCGCTTGCGCTTCTGGCCATCGCGGGGAAAGGCGTGCAAAGCTACCTGCTCAACCTCGCGGCCCTTCTCGCCCCGCTGATCGCGATCATCCCGACACCTGTCTTGCCCAGTGAGGTTGGTCCAGCAGCACAGCTTGCGAACTGCCCCAGCACAACCGACTGCATTCCCGCCGATCAGCTTCCGTATGTCGCAACGGGATTTCAAATCTGGCTGATAATTTCTATTACCGTGATGATAGTTGCACTGGGATGGAACGTCTGGCACCACGTCAACAAGTCTCGCCGCGTACCGAACGCCTTTCGGGTGATCCTCGCACTCAGCTTCTTCGTCTGGATCTTGTACTTCGCGCTCTGGAATGTGCCGGGTCAGGATCTGTTTCGGCATTACGGACATGTCGCCGCGGCGGGTGCCTTTTTTATCCTCATCGCGACTGTGACCGTCATCGAAGCGTGGCGCCAGTGGGCAGACCGTGACAATCCGTCGCCGCCACCTCCACCAGCATTTTTTCACCGGAGAATGTACTCGTGCATCTACTTTGCCCTCGGCGTGATCATGTTCCTCGATATCTTCGTTGCGACGCTAATTCTGACAAAATCCATTCGGCCTGAAGATTGGCACATAGGCAACTCGGTATTCATCGTCGAAGTCGTCGCTCTCGCCGCTTTCGCGGTGTTTTGGCTCGTACAGACGGCCGAGCACTTCACAGACTCCGACGGATGGGAGTCCCTCTCTGACGCACGACGACGGGGTCGCGCGCTGAGGCAGGCACGGTAGCGGGATGGGCCCGCCCCGCACTTATGCCGAAGTTACTCGCGTCCGTAGTCGGTGTGCGCAACGAGAGCCATGATCTCGGCCAGCGACTCGACGATGTGTACGGCACCGGCTGTACGCAGCACCCGTTCAGAGGAGTAACCGCGCGAAACACCAATAGGTGTGTACCCTGCCGCGGAAGCAGCGACCATGTCATACTCCGTGTCGCCGATATAAAAGGCGCGCTTGCGACGTGCTCGATGCAGGACCAGTTGCGCCACCTTGTCGGCAACTTCTGCATCAACGACATCTAAGACCGCCAGCACAGACAACGATCTCTGGTCAAACTGCACTGCCGCAGCGGAAGCGGCAGATACAACGCCCAACCACGCCCCTGCCTCTGACAACGCCAGAAGAGCAGCATTCGTACCCGCGCGAAGACACGTCGAGGTCTGCGTCATGTGATGGTTCCACTCGGCTTCTGCGACAGCAAGGTCGAGTGGATGCACGCCGAGATCGTCGAACATATTCTTCATGGGCAGCCGAAATTTTCTGGAGAACTCATCTATGTCGAGAGTTCCCAGGTCTCGAGCCTCGAGCACTGAATTCAGCGACGCCCGGGCACGGTCGGCGTCCAGCACGACCGTGCCATTCCAGTCAAACATCACCATGGTGTCGGCCAACTCCAGTGTGTTCACGGTTGCGTCCATCACGCGAGTACCGATTGACGCAGGCTGACCCCGACCGACTCTGCCGTTCCAACGCGACGCCCGGTCTCTTGAGAGTAGGCGTGCACGAAGCGTGGAGCGCAGTGCACCGTAACCCGTGTGCCCGGGCTGGGAGTGTCTTCGACCTCGCAGCGAAAAGTAACGGCATGACCGGAGTCGCTAACCAACCGTACGATTCGATCTTTTCCTGTCGGTTCGACCAGACCGACAATTCCACTGATCGTCCACGCGCCGGAGTCAGCCGAGGGGGTCGTCAGTGTGAGGTGTTCTGCACGGACGCCGAGGGTGAGTGCGCCCGAAGCCCGGGCAGCAGAATGCCGGCCGAAAGCAGACTCGTCCGTCACCTCGTCGATTTTCAAAAGGTTCATCGGCGGCGATCCGATGAATGAGGCCACGAAGAGTGTCTGCGGTACCGCATAGAGCTCATCGGGTGTGCCGAGCTGTTCGATCTGTCCGAGGTTGATGACCGCGATCCGATCGGCCATCGCCATGGCATCGAGCTGATCATGAGTGACGTTGATGCCGGTGGCGCCGACGGAACGCAAAATGCTCGCAATTTCCAAACGAAGAACGGCATGGAGCTGCGCGTCCAGGCCGGAAAGTGGCTCGTCGAGCAGCACAATTCCGCTATGTCTCGCTAGCGCTCTGGCGAGAGCGATGCGCTGGCGCTGACCACCGGACATTTCTTTTGGTTTCCTGTCCAGCAGATGTTTGACCTGCATCCTGTCGGCCACATCGTTAGCCCGAGCATGAGCAACCTGCTTGGTAAGGCCCAGGCCATGGCGCAGGCCGAGCGTGATGTTCTCCAGAGATGAGAGGTGCGGATAGAGAGCGAAATGCTGGAACACGATAGCGGCATCTCGTCTATGCGGAGGAATTCCATTCTGAGCAACGCCATTGAACTCGACTGTTCCCTCGTCAGGGTCGTCCAGCCCGGCGATGATGTGCAGTAGCGTCGATTTGCCCGACCCGGACAGCCCGAGGATGGCGAAGTTCTCGCCATCCTCAATGGTCAGGTCGATCCCGTCGAGGGCTTTCACCTCGGCAAAGGATTTGTGAATTCCAAGAATCTTGACCGCGGTCATGTTGTTACTCGCTCACAATCTGGTTGATGTTCGTGACAGTCTCGTTCACTGTTTCCGTGGCGTCGGCACCCGACTGGAGCTTCTGAGTCATCAGTCGTACCGTGTCAAAAACCTCCATGGTGTCCTTTCCGGCGAACCCACCCCACGGCGTAAGGGGCTTATCGTAGCTCCACGCGTAGGTCAACTGCTTCGTCGCGGCGTCGCTGGCAAGGAGCGCGTCTCCCGCTTCGGTGTCGACGGGAATATAGCTGTACGACGTGCCGCTGGCGGCAGCGACGGCCTCCGGGGAGAGCAGTTCGGCGATCAAGGCATTCGAATACGCTGCCCGGCAGGCATCTTCGCTGAGGACGATCCAGCCGTTGCCGCCGGCGGGCAGGGCGCCTTCTTCCTCACCGACGCTGGGGAGATCGACCGGCATCCAGTCGAATGCGTCGCCGATGCCCTCCTGAATCGTGGCAATAGTTGAGGTCGTATAGACTAGGAACGCCGCATTGCCTCCGATAAACTGGGCAATGGCATCCTGATTGTTCACTACGCCAAGTTCAAGATTCTTGTTCTTGAGTGTGGGCCAAATGGAGAGTGCTTCGATGGCCTTCTCGGAGCCAAAGCCGGCGGTACCATCGGCGTTGACGTACGTTTCTCCCGAACCCTGGACCAAGGCTTGGCTAAACCATTCTGGAAGGCCGTCGGTTGGAATGCTCACCGACGGTTGCCCAGTATCGGCGGATACTTTTTCGGCGGCGGCGACGAGATCGTCGAGAGTTTCAATGTCTTTCGCTTCGCCCGCATCGGCAGAGTCCAGCGCGTCCTGATTGACCAGCAAGACCGTAGCGGAGATCTGGTTTGTCGCCAAATAGACCGTTCCATCGACCGTGCCAGCGCCAAGAAATTGGGTCTTGTAGGTCGGTCGCAACACCGACGCGTCGATTGGTGACGGAGAGTAGGTGTCAACCCAGAATTGCAGCTGGCCCAGTCCCGTCATGATGAGATCGGGGCGATTACCGACCGCGATGTCAGCCACAATAGTTTGGGTGAGCTCGTTGTAGTTAGACGTCGACGGCGGCGTAGCGTTGATGGTGAGGTCAGGATAAGTCTTCTGCAGATTCGCGACGGCAATAGCCATGGCCTCATTTGCCATCTGCCCGTAGGTGACAGTGATGGTGTTCTCTGCGGGGTTACAGTCGGCGATATTGGCTGCCGCAGCGACGGAAACTGCGGAAATCGAGGCCCCGGATGCCGCACATCCCGACAACAGGATAGAGCCAGCGGCAAGAGTACCGAGTGAGAGAGAAAGTCGTTTGGACGACATAACAAGAACTCCTATATGTATGAACTGCAGTTCGGAACTTCGGGAAAATCGGGGGAAGAATGATGCAGACCCTGATCTAGCGCGTGGTTATCCTGGAATCTCCGCTCCGCTCATGCCTTGAACGAACCGCCTCTGAGCGATGAGAAAGAGAACGATCACAGGTGCGGTCACGATTGCGGCACCTGCTGCAAGGGCGGAGTAGTCGAACCCAGCGTCAGCTTGCTGAAAGAGTGCAAGGGCGAGGGGTGGGGTGGCAAGGTCGGGGCTGCGGGCGATGAGGAGCGGCCACATGTAGTCGTTCCAGTGGGTGAAGACGGAGAAGACGCTGAAGGCGGCGATACCGGGTGCGGCCATGGGAACGACCACGTTTCGGAGAGTTCGGAAGTGCCCTAGCCCGTCGGTGCGTGCCGCGTCCATGAGGGAATCGGGAATGGCCATCATCTGCTGTCGGAGGAGAAAGATCCCGAACGCGCTGGTCATGTAGGGCAAAACGAGGCCGGGGAGAGAGTCGGCCAGGCCGACGCTGTTGATTCCGATGAAGATGGGAATCAGGCTGACCTGTCCCGGGACGAGTAAACAGCCGATAACGATCGCCAGGGCGACGCCTTTCCCGCGCATGCGAACTTTGGCGAGCACATAAGCGGCGGGAATGCAGGTGATGAGCTGGAGCGCCAGGATTGACAGTGTCATGACAGAACCGATCAGAATCGCTTGGCCAAGACTGGCTTCTGTCCAGGCTCGGGAGAAATTTGACCAATCAAAGCTCGTAGGGATGAGCGAGATGCCGTCAAAGAAGACCTCGTCGGCGGGAGAGACGGCCGTTCGCAGCATCCAGTAAAAGGGAAAGAGCGACACCAGAACGGCCAGGGAAATCACCAGCCATCGTGCGGCTCGAAACACGTAAATCATTTGTGACCTCCTGCGAGTACGCGACGTTGGATGAGTCCGATGCCGACGAGCACGACAAGTAGCAGGAAGGACAGCGCAGACGCTGCCCCGAGATCGAAGTAGCCAAAACCGAGTTTCCAGGTCATGGTGAGAATCGTTTCGCTGGACCCTTGCGGACCACCCTGCGTCATGACATTGATGGTGTCGAAAACCTGTATCGAGCCAAGTACCGCGACGACTGTGGCGAAGACTACGGTCGGTTTCATTATGGGCAGCGTGATGCGAGTGAGTTTTGTCCAGCCACGGATACCTTCGGCCCTGGTGGCCTCGTGGATCGTGCCAGGGACGGTGGCCAGCCCAGCGAAGAAGATCATCATGCTAAACGATGCGCTCCGCCACACGCCAACCATGGCCAAGGTCAGCAGCGATGTGCTCGTGTCGCCGAGCCAGTTGACCGCCCCCAATCCGGCGAACCCCAACACTTGGTTGATGAACCCGCCCTGGAAGGCAAAGAGCCAACGAAACACGACAGCCATGGCCACGAGGTTGGCCGTCATCGGCAGAAACAATGCGGTTCGCACGAAGGCGCGCCCTCGCACCACAGAATTTGCTAGCAGCGCCAGGCACAGACCAATCCCCAGGCTGGGCACGATCGTGATCACGGAATACACGAGGGTGTTTCCGATCGCCTGCAGCACGGCAGCATCGGTAAGGACATGTTCGTAGTTGGCCAGGCCCACCCAGGTCCACGCGCCGCCGGTCAGCGGCACCGAGAAGAAACTCGCCGCGAGCGACAATACGGCAGGAACGATCACAAAGGTACCGATACCGATTCCGGCTGGCAGAAGAAATAGTGCGGGAACAAGATTCGCCTGTGCACGCCGCAACGGCTGTGCAGGAAGGCGAGCAGCGGCGACAATTTTCTCGTCGCGCATGAGAGTCGTCATGACGCAATGTCCTTTGACAAAGCAAGCACGTTGCCATCGACGCCAACAGCAATGAGCCGGTCACCCGCGTCCACGAGACCTGCGGCGATCGGCGACGCGAGTTGGGTCTGCCCGATGACCCTGCCTTCAAGGTCGATCCGCCGAACGATACCGTCAAGTCCGGGCAGTACCAAGTGCTGCCCGACGAGGATTGGTGCTGCGATAACGGGGTGCGGGATTTTTGTATAGGACGCCATCGGGAAGGGGGCGGAACCTGTGATCGGCAGGTCCCATAACGTGTCGCCGGTTTCGCGCTCGAGTAGCCGCAGCCCCTGCCCCGTGACCGTAATGATGTATCCCGCATCCGTGATGACCGGCGTAGCCGGACTGAAACCGCCCGGGTGCGGCTGCGTCCACATCGTTGCGCCTGTTGCCCGATTCACGCGCGCGGTGCTGCCAAACGCCGGCATGAGTACCGTGTCAGTGTGTGGATCGTAGCTGGCCGTGCCCATGATGAGCATCCGCTTGAGCGCTAGGAAGGGATCCGTGCCATCCCAGCCGGCCCGGTTCCACACCGACTCGCCCGTTCGAGCGTTCAAACCGATGGGGTGCTCGGGCGTGGGCCAGAATCCCATGACCAACAGATCATCGATCAGCAGCGGGGCTGAGTGGTTCACGAGGTTGTGATGTGGCGAAAGGTCGGTGCGACGCCAGATCACTTCTCCGGTGCGGATGTCCACGGCTCGCAAGTCGGACTGGTCGCCGAGGTAGACCACTCCGTTGGCAACCGTTGGACTGCCCCAGGCAAACCGGCGCAGCGGATCGCTCGATGTCAAGGTCCAGATAACCTTTCCGGTGCTGCGATCAAACCCGGTCAGGTCGCCGCTCACTTCAGCAGCCACGACGACGTTCTCACTGGCGGCAGGCGTCGTCTTGACCGCCGAGGCCGTGTGTGCTCGCCAGACCAGCGCCCCGGTCGCCAGATCGAAAGCTTCCACTGTCCCGGCCGCACGATCCTCGATCTGACCGCCAGCAAGAACGAGGTCACCGTCAACACAGGCACGCTGCCGATGGCCGGCGCCGCCGAGTTCGGCCCGCCAGAGCACGGCTGAATTGTCAGACGGCGTGCTCGTTGGCGCAAAAGTAGACGTAGAAACATCGCCGAGGGCGTCGGGGACGGGGACGGTCAGCAGCGTCTGCGTCTTCAACGTGATATTTTCGCCGTCCCAGGTGACAAGGCGGTAAGCCGGCGGACTGTAGTCGAGGCTTGCGAAGAACGTGGTGGGGCTGTTTACGTGCAGCGTCCCGTCAACCTCGACAACTCTCGACGTGTGCCAGTGGCCCGAAAATGTTGCCTTGGGCAACCACGGCAGCTGCTCGATGATAGAGAAATTCGGCTGGTCATGGAACAGTAAAATCCACGGACTGCCCTCCGGCCGCAGCTGAAGGTCTGCCCGCACCCAGTCGTTCTGTACCTCGGGGTCGATGCCGAGCTCATGGGTGTGCCAATCGAGTGTGACCACATGCAGCCCCGCGACATCGAAGCTGTACCAACGTGGCCCGAAGTAGCGTTCGTACAGCTCGGGAGTTCCATCATTGGTGAGATAGTTGTTGCGGCTGATGATGGCGCCGTGGCGCCCGTTCATATGGTCGTGGTTTCCGGGAATGAGGTGCACGGGCACCGGGCTCGACGTCAGGACGTCGACGTACGCTTCGTATTCCTCGGTAACGCCGTGGTCGACGAGGTCACCCGTAACGAAGATACTCTGCGCATTCGGGGCAAACTCCGGTAGCCGGGTGAAGAAATCGCGGATTTGGCCGGGAAGGCTTCCTTCGCGGTAGAGGCCTGAGCGAATGGCATCCACTTCCGTCGCGTCCTGCGGGACCGTCATATGCGTGTCCGTGAGGTGCACAAACTCGTAAGGAAGAGACTGGGGCATCGACTGGAGTTCGAACCGAATCGGGGTTTCGTCGTTTGCCGGAACCGGGTACCACCACGGTGTCGCGGTATGGCCCGTTGGCCGGGTGATGACGACGAAGGAACCTTCATGGGGCAGGGCGAACAGGCCGGAGGCGTCGGTCTGGGTAACGTGATGCCCGTTGGTAACGGCAATGCCCTCGGCCGGTAGGCCCGAGCTGTAGACAACAATTCCGTGCACGGTAGATCCTTTACATAGTGTGATGTGGGCTGTTCGGGCTTCGGGTCGAGTTGGCAGGTAAGACTCTCCGCGACTGGACGGAGCTATATACGGTGCTCGATCAGCACATCCTCGGTCATGGCCAAGTGTGCTGAGCTGGTGCTGCTGCGCAGTGCCAGGGTGACAAAGAGAGCGTCCAGCACGGCGAAGTGCACGATTCGACTCGACATCGACTCAACGCGGTAAGCAGTTTCGGCGCTCCCCGCAACAAGGCTGAGGTCTGCCACCTCAGTCAACGGAGAATGCGAGAAGCTGGTCAGGGCGACGGTAGTCGCGCCTGAAAGTTTCGCTGCACGGGTGGTGGCGAGTGTTTCAAAGGTCGAGCCTGTGTGGCTGATAGCAAAGAAAACGTCACCGGTCCGAAGCATCCGGGCGCTGACATGCTGAGTGTGCACGTCGAGGGCAAATGTAGCGTCGATGCCGATCTGGGTGAGGCGATAGGCGGTGTCCAGTGCCAGCGGCGCAGACGTACCAACCGCCCCGAAGAGAACACGGCGGGCGCCAACTATCTGCTCGGCGATCGCTTCGAGCACACTCAGATCGAGAGTCTGCGCGGCCTGACCAACAGCTCTGGCAGTTGTGTCCATGACCTTGAGTGTGATTTCGGCGACCCCATCGCCCGGCTGGATTTCGCCGAGAACGCGACGTTCGCTCGGTATTGACTCGCTGGCGAGCGTGATTTTGAGTTCCTGAAAGCCGCGCAGCCCCAGAGTCGCGCAGAATCGTATGACCGTCGCGGGGCTGGTGTCGGCGCTCGCGGCCAGCTCGCTCACCGATAAGTGGATGACGCCAAAAGGGTCCCGCAGGACCGCATCAGCCACGCGCCGCTCGGCGGGGCTGAAATCGATCAGTCTGGCGCGGATACGTTCTGGTGTGTGGATGGACCCCGGGTTGAACGATGTTGCCAGCGCGGGAATTATTGTTTCGGTCACAACTGCGACGTTAGGGAAGCGGTATGAACGCGCCCCGGCCTCACGGTGAACTTTGAACGTTAATTTCTAATACTGCAGACGAATGAAAATTGATTTCGATGAGCGATGACCGGCATGCTGTTCACGGTCAATGCTCTTCGGAGGGCCATCCGTTCCCTAGGGCGTCAGTCCCTGCCGCTCTTTTAGACTTCGAACGGCAACCACGTGCCGAGGGTGCCGTGCAGGATGAGTGTCCGCACGGTCAATCGCCCGCACGTCAGTGATCTTTGCCGCGCCCAGCGTGTCACTCACAGGTTCAGCCGGTGACGCGGACAGACGCATCCGCAGCAGGGACGGGTGGGCTCTGAAACGTCATCGATGGGCCGCGAGGGCCGCTTCGATTTGTTGCTGGGTTGGAGATCCGGCCAGGCCGTTCGGTGTGAGGTAGATCCGGCAGGCGAGGTCGGTGGTGCGGCCATCCGTTGGAAAGAGATCGACACCGTCAACGAGGATCGTCGGGGATCCAGCGAACAGGACCTGTGCGGCCGTCTCGGCAGAATCGACCAGGGTGGATGTGATCAGTGTGTTCGAGGGCATCGCGTTGTCGACGGCGCGCTGCAGCCGAACGAGTGTCAGCTCCGAGTTCGGGCAGCCGGCAATGTGGAGCAGCTCAATTGTCGCCATGGTTTTTTCTTTCTCTGCACAGGGCCATCGAAATCCGTATCGCCGTGTCGCCCAATTCTCTCACCGCGCGCTCGAACCGCGCAGTGCCCCGCGCACCTTGGCGGTCACACGCGAGAATTCTGACGACGTGTGACGATGGCCCTGAGGAGAACGGGCACCACAGAGAGCACGACGATTCCGATCAGCACGAGATCGATGTAGCGTGCGGCAAAATCGGCGACGCCCGGAATATGAGCCAGCCCAAACCCGAGGAGCACGACCCCGGTCGTCCACAGCGCAGCGCCGAGGATATTGAACATCGTGAACACCCGCCTGGGCATCTTGCCCACGCCGGCGGCGACGGGAGCAAAAGTACGAACGACCGGCACGAAGCGGGCGATCGCGACGGCCGCCGGCCCGAACCTGTCAAAGAATTCCTGCGTTCGCGTTACACTTTTGCGGCTGAACAGGCCGGAATCACGGCGGTCGAAGATGCGCCGGCCCGTCGTGCGGCCGATGGTGTAACCGAGCTGGTCGCCCATCGCGGCCGAGAGTGCACTGGCCGGGATGACGACCCAGAGCGGCTGGCTGATCACCCCGCTGAAGGTGAGCACGCCGGTGAAGAACAGCAGGGTGTCGCCGGGCAGGAAGAACCCGACGAGCAAGCCGGTCTCCACGAACACGATCGCGCAGACCACGACGAGACCCCAGACGCCGGCGCTGGCGATCACCGACTGCGGATCCAGCAATCCGGAGGTGCGCAGTACGGTGACAGTCATAGTATTCATGCTGCAAGGACTTTCTTTGAATCATCTGAGGACAGGCCGAGCATCCGCTGTCGCACGCGGTGATTAGACCGTGGCTGTCAGACCTGCATCCGTGGTGCGTGCGCGGCGGGTGAGCACGATCACCAAGACAAGGATCACGGCCAGAAAGAGCACGCTGGTTCCCGTGGTCCCCAGCCCCAGCCCTCCGTCGGCGATGGGCTGGGAGAGAAGGTCGCCGGTGGATGCGCCCAGCGGACGGGTCAGGATATAGGCGATCCAGAAGGCGAGCACAGCGTTGAGGTGGAAGACGAAGTACGCCACGGCAACCACGGCGATGGCCGCGGCGAAGACGATCAGCGCCACGAGGAAGCCCAGATTGAGTCCCTCGGCGACGAGGTCGCCTGCCGCGGTGCCGAATGCGAACGTGAACAGTACGGCCAACCAGTAGAACGTCTCTCGCCGGGTCGTGAAGATGGAGTGGATGGAGAGAGTCTTCTCTGAAATGGCCCAGACAATGAAGGTTACGGCCAGCGCGATGGCGAAGACGACCGTCGTCACCCACAGGGGCACTCCGACGCTGTCGGTGAGGTTATCGGTGATCAGAGTACCGACGACGCTGATGAGCACCACGGCCAGCCAATAGACGGCCGGAGTGTATGTGTGTAATTTGAACTGAACGGCCAGCGCGGCAAGCAACAGAACTGCCATGATCACCGAAGTGATCGAAAGGCCCAACCCGAGGTCCACGTTGAGGAAGTCCGCAGCGGTCTCCCCCACAGTGGTCGCGAGCACCTTGATCACCCAAAAGATGAGCGTCACCGCGGGCACCTTGGTCAGGAGATGCCGCACGGGCGAAACGGTCGAGGAGAGCGTTGAGGTCGTGGACAAGTGTTCCTCCTTGGATGGGGTCGGTACCATCAGCGAACACGGCGGCGTCTAAGACTTCTCACAGAAATCAACAATCGTCGCCGGAGATCGACAAATTCTTAGTCTGTCGCTCGGTAGACGACTGGTGTCGGCCACAACGCGGATCAGGCCGACTTCGCCCGCGGAACGGTCAGGCAGATTGCTGTGCCCGCGGCAGTGCTATCGACGACGTGAACTGATCCGCCGTAGCGCACAACGATTTCGCGCACGAGGGACAGTCCAATTCCAAACCCGGTGCGGGACTCATCGCCGCCAGCATCCGGCGGGGCGGAGTGGGCAAACCGATCGAAAATTCGGGCGGGGTCGATGCCCTGGATACCAGGACCTTGATCGCGCACGGTGACCGCCACTGTCTTCTTGGTCACGGCCACGGCCACCGTGATGGCCGAGTCACGAGGAGCGAACCGCACAGCGTTATCCAGCAGGGCCACCACGCACCGGGTGATGCTGGATGCTGGCACTCGCACAGGCGCGGGCTGCGGCGCATCCAGTTCGATGATGACGTGTTTGTCGACGGCAATGAGCGCCATCGACTGCGCGGCGGCAGCCACGGCTGCGACCAGGTCAACGACGACCGCGTCCTGCACCGCAGCACCGCCGATTTCGGCCGATTCGAGCAGGTCGTTCACGATGTGAATGAGGTCTTTCGCATCACTGCGCAGCGCCGCGACGACCGAGGAAGACGGGTCGTCGGCGGGCAGGGTGCGTTGCAGAATCTGCAGGCGGGCATCGAGCACCGCGAGCGGGGTGCGGAGTTCGTGACTCGCGTCGGCGACGAACGACCGCTGGATACGCAGCACCTCCCCCAGGGGTTGCACAGCACGATGAGTGACCTGCCAACTCAACACGCCGGCCAGAACGATCAAGGCCACACCCAACACTGCAGCCGCGCGCAACAGCTTGACGGCGCTGACCTGCAGGTTGTCGGTATCGGGCACCGGTTCGAACAGCTCACCGGGTGATATTTCGGACAGGATGTAGACGAACACGGCAACGATGACCACCACGACGACGACAGCGCACGCGATGGCGATTCGGGTACCGACGAGCCGGGAGGCGCGACGGATGGCGAGGGTATCGCTGTCTGTGACGAAACGTTTACCGCGAGTCATGGTTGTCCCAGGCGGTAGCCCTCGCCGCGCACGGTGAGGACAATTTCAGGGTCTGTCTTGCGCCGGAGGTAATGCACGTACGTGTCCACCATTCCGGCGGTATCCGCAGCGCTGAAGGCGGTCTGCAGGATTTGCTGTCGGGAGAACGTGCGTTGCGGAGCATCCGCTAAAAGTTTGAGCAGCTCGTTCTCTTTGACCGTCAACAGAATGCGCCCATCGTATGGGGAATAGATCGTGCGACTGTCCGGGTAATACTCCCACCCACCGACCAGAAGCGTGCGGCCTTCGCCGGTGAATACCCGACGGATGGCTCGCAACCGGGCGAAAAGCTCATCGAATTCGAACGGCTTGACCAGGTAGTCGTTGGCGCCGATGTCGAGCCCGGCCACTTTGTCGCCCGTGGTTCCCAGCGCAGTCAGAATCAGGATGGGGGTGGTAATCAGCTTGCGGCGGAGGGCTTCAACGATTTTCAGCCCGTCGAGCCCTGGAAGACGCCGGTCGATGACCATTACCTCGTACTCCCCGGCGAGGCCGGCGGTCAGGCCGTGCGCACCGTCGGCGACGAGGGTGACGTCGTAGATTTCCGTGAGCACTTTCTTGATCATCGGGCCGAGTTGGGGATCGTCTTCGATCAGGAGCAGTCGGGTGCGCGGCTCACTCTCTGCGGCCATCCGTGACTCCTAGGTAAACAGATCCGGGGTGGAGGTCGGATCGACGTTTGGCCCAGTGTGACAGTGATAGCTGCCAGACCGCGTTCACCGGCGCCACGGCAGCGACCGAGTACACGATCGATGCGGCCACATCAGACGGATAGTGCACTCCCAGATACACCCGGGATGCTGCCGTGGCGAGCACCGCGACCACAGCCGCGCCCGTCACCAACGGATGCCGCCGGTGACCGGCCGTGACGATGACGACGCCAACCAGGAAGCAGGCGGCCAAGCTGGTATGACCGCCAAGAAAACTGAGTCCGCCCGGTTCGAGCAGCAAGATGTGCGGGAGCGACGGGATGTCGGGCCGTGCCCGGTGCACGAGCAACTTGATCACCTCGGTGCCCACGGAAGGAAGCAGCACCACCAGCAGGAGGCGGATGGCCACGCCGGGTCGCCGGGTCGCGACCAGCACCGACAAAGCTGTCAGCAGCACAAGGACCACTCCCACGGCCGGGTTGAACAGCCAGTCAATGCCAAGAGCCACCACGTCCAGTGGCGCGGTGTGAACGGCATTCACTTGCCGGAGCACATCCATCTCCTCTGCTGTCCACCCCGCCGAAGCACTCAGCACCAGCCCGCTGATGATGACGGCGAGGATGACTGCGGCTGCGGGAATAGCGGTCCGGGCGAACCGGCGGTGTGGTTTGAGATCTGTGCTCATCCTCTAGAGTCACCCTGGGCGTCACAGGACCTTCTAAGAATCGTTCCTGCCGCGCTTTCTCCGTCTCACCACCTCGAAGAGATAGAGCAGTTGGTGTTCCACATTTGACTCGGGCCGGCCTGTGATGACGAAATCAGTCAAAATCGTGGCCACCTCCGTCTAATCGGCTGTATTCACGGACTTCCGCTCACTATTACGGCTGCCGACCACGAGACTTCTACGCACCCGGGATATCCGGTCTACCGCCGAGGCAGGGGATAAACCGTGAGCGACCAGATTATCGAGCTGTCAGCATCTGCGCTTGCTCTGGCCATTCGCCGACGCGAGATCTCGGCCAACGAAGCCCTTGACGTGCACCTCGCCCAGATCGACCGGGTCAACCCTCGCATCAACGCCATCGTCACCCAGGACCGTGAGGCGGCCCGTCACCTCGCGGTCGCCGCCGACGCCCGCACCCTGAGCGGCGATGATCTGCCTCCCCTGCACGGCGTTCCGATGACGCATAAGGACACTCATTCCACCGCCGGCCTGCGCACGACCTTCGGGTCCCCGCTGTTCGCCGACCACGTGCCCGACCACGACGATCTGATTATCGACCGGCTCAAGGCCGCCGGAGTCGTTACCACTGGTAAATCCAACGTGCCGGAGTTCGCAGCCGGGTCGCACACCTTCAACGAGGTTTTCGGAACGACCACCAACCCGTACGACCCCTCGGTCAGCGCGGGCGGCAGCAGCGGAGGAGCCGCCGCCGCTCTGGCCGCACGCATCCAGTCCATTAGCGACGGCAGTGACATGGGCGGATCTCTGCGCATTCCCGCCTCCTTCTGCAATGTGGTGGGATTTCGGCCGTCGCTCGGCGTGATCCCCGTGCAGCCGAGCCTCAACGCTTGGAGCTGGCTTTCTCGCAGCGGTCCGCTGGCCCGGGAGGTGACCGACATTGCCCTGGCTATGTCGGTGCTCGCCGGGCCAGACGCCGACTCGCCGTACCCCAACCCGGTGCCGGCACGCCGGTTTCTGGAGCCCCTGCAGCGCGATCTCACCGGGCTCGTCATCGGCTGGTCCGACGATTTCGGTCTGGGCATTCCGGTGCAGAAAGAGGTTCTGCGCGTGCTGCACCAGCAACTGCAGGTGTTCGAAGACCTCGGCGCGACGGTGGAACAGGCGGCCCCTGACCTGCGTGACGCCGACGAGGTGTTCAGCACAGTGCGCGCGTTCGATTTTGCCTTGTCCTACGGCGATCTCGTGGCCCGGCATGGCGACAAAATCAAACCCGAGGTGCGCTGGAATGTCGAGCGCGGCCTAGCTCTGAACGGAGCCGACGTCGTCTCGGCCGCGCTGGCCCGCACCCGGTTGGCGCAGAAGACCCGCATCTTCTTCGCCCGCTACGACGTCTTCGCGAGCCCGGCTGCCCAGCTGCTTCCCTTCGATGCCGCCCTGCGGTATCCGACCGAGATCGACGGTAGGCCGTTTGACAACTACCTCGAGTGGATGCGCTCCGCCTGCGTCGTTTCTGCGACCGGGCTTCCCGCGCTGTGCGTGCCAGCGGGCTTCAGCGAGTCCGGTCTGCCGGTCGGATTGCAGCTGGTCATGGACCACGGGCAGGACGTCGAGCTGCTGCGGGTGGGCTACTGCTTCGAACAGGCCACGAGGTATGCGTGGCAGGCTCCCGATCTGCGGAACACAGGGAGCTGAGATGCGTCGGAGGCGTTCAGGTTCGCGCGGGCTGCAGTACTCGCCCACCACGTTTGAAAGCCTCGAGCAGCAGACTGACATCAATCGATTTGGTGTGAGCAACCCACGGCGCGGACGTCACGCAGGCATAGAGGGCGGCTTGGTCCTTCGCCGTGACATTCGCTACGATCTGGTAGTCGCCGGCGACCGCGGCTGCGTACCTCACCAGCGGCGAGGCCGCGAGGTCTCGGCCGACCGCCTCGACGTTCTTCGGGTCGCTGCGGATCCACAAAAACGCTTCGACGGGAAGGCCGACACTCGCCGGTTCAACGACCGCTCGAATGTAAACATGGTTGTTCTGCAGCAGCCATTCCGTGCGGCGGCGGGCCGTGGCGTTGGACACGCCAGTCAGGCGGGCCAACCGTTCGCAGGACACCCGCCCGTCTTGGCACAGCGCGTCCACGATCTCGTTGTCGACCCGGCTCAGCCGCCGCGGCTCCTGCAGACTCCACGTGTCGGTCGTTACACCGGCCCGCAGTGCATCCGCTTCGACCTCTGTCAGCAAGTCAGGCTGCCAGCCACGGATGGTGCGGAAGTAGTGCATCACGGGGTAGCTGACTGCGCGCACCAGGCCGACCGTACCGGGGATCTCGTCCGTGAGCAGCGCCGGCATCAGCGCGGCCTCGGTCAGCACTTCGGCCACACAATCTACGCCGCCGGTCATCGTGTAGGAGAAGGTCGAATCCCGACGCTGCGCCAGTGCGTTCGCGGTCGCGCGAGTGGTGCCCGGCGCGGTCTGCACGCGGATGATCACCGAGGTGGATTGTGGGCGGAGTCCGGCAACCTGCACCAGCCGGGCTTCGATCAGTTCACAGCCTCGGCGGGCGACAGTGCGCTCCGGTTCGCCGAGCACGTCGGCGATTTGGCTCCAAGATCTGCGCCCATCGAACTGCAGCGCGGCCGCGATCCGCCGCTCCAGGGGATCCAGTAGCCGCACAATCCACCTTTGCTCGTACGCCGTTCCTTGAAAAAACAAGGATTTCCTTAGCGCCGAACCTATCATCACGCACCGCCCCACTCGCATTCCAGCACTGGAGCATTTATGATTCCGTCCCTGCCCGGTGACCCTGGCTCAACCGACATCCTCACCATCGCCAACCTGCCAATTCTGTGGATCTTAGCTGTCGGCGTGTTTGCCGCCATCATTCTGCAAACGGTCCTATACGTACGTGCGGCCCGGATCGCCGCGCCGGCAGCCGGCATCAGCTCGGCCGAGCTGAAAACCTCTTTCCGCGCCGGCGCCGTGGCCGCAATTGGCCCCTCCCTCGCGGTAGTGCTCGTCAGCGTGGCCCTGCTCAGCCTGTTCGGAACCCCGGCTGTGCTGGTGCGCGTCGGTCTGGTCGGGTCGGCTGCCACCGAGACTGCTTCGGCCAGTATCGCCGCCGCCACTATGGGAGCAGCCCTTGGCGACGCGAGCTACACCCAGAGCGTGTTCGCCGTCGCATTTATGGCGATGAGCCTCTCCGGCGCCATGTGGATGATCGCCACCCTGGTGCTGACCCCGCTGCTCAGACGCGGCGACTCTCGGCTGCGCAGCGTGAACCCCGCCCTGATGGCCATCATTCCCGCTGCGGCGCTCCTCGGAGCGTTCGCGAGCCTCGGTATCGGAGAGCTCGGCAAAACTCCCGTGCACATCCTGACCGTTCTCACCTCGGCCGCGGTGATGGGGATGTGCCTGTTTATAGCGCACCGATTCAACGTGGCGTGGCTGCGCGAATGGGGTCTTGGCTTTTCCATCGTGATCGGCCTCTTCGTCGCATACACCCTGCACACCACCGGCCTCACGCCGGGCGCCTGACCCAACCTCAAGAAAGGCCAGCATGTCCTCCACAACAGTGATCTCCACGCCGTCCGCCGTTTTGGCGACCTTCGACCGCACGACGAGCCGTTGGGGTCGGCTCACCATGATCGCCGCACTGGTCATGTCGCTCGCCGCGCCGCTCTACCTGGTGCTGTTCGCCGATCTTGGCATCACGCAGACACAGGTCTGGATCGCCTTTCTGGCCGTTGCCGCGGTGTTCTCGGTGCTGTGGGTGGTCGAACCGATCACTTACTACCCGATCCTCGGTCCGGCAGCGATGTACCAGGCGTTCATGATCGGTAACATCGCTAACAAGCTGCTTCCCTCTGCACTGGTCGCCCAGGCCGCCATCGGCGCTAAGGCTGGCACCAAGCGCGGCGAATTCTCAGCCCTGATGGCCATCTGCGGCGCCGCGATGGTGCACGTGTTCTTCATGCTGGTGTTCGTCGGCCTGCTCGGCTCCTGGCTCGTCACCATCGTGCCAGCCGACGTCACCGACGTCGCGCGCCTGTACATCTTCCCCAGCATCATCGGCGGGGTCATCGTGCAGCTGGTGGTGTCCTTGAAACAACCGCGCGTCACGCTTATCGCCATCGGCACAGCCGGGTTCGTCTTCTTCGTGCTCGTGCCCGCCATCCCCGCCATCGCAAACCTCGCCACCGGAATTACCGTCGTCACCACCGCCGTTCTGGCCTGGTTCCTGCGCCGCAAGCCCCGCTCCGACTCCACGAAAGAGATCTCATGACCGTGACCCTCCTCCCGACTGATGACACCACGACCCGCACGATGCAGGAGCTGTACCGGCATCTGCACGCGCATCCGGAACTGTCCATGCAGGAGACCGAGACCTGTGCGTTCCTCACCCGGCGCCTTGACGACCTCGGGCTCGAGACCTTCCGCTGCGGCGGGACCGGCGTCGTCGGTATCCTGCGCAACGGCGCCGGTCCCACGGTCGCCTACCGCGCCGACACCGACGGTTTGCCGATCCAGGAAAAGACCGGACTCGACTATGCGAGCACCGCCCACGGCACCCTGGCTGACGGCACTGACGTGCCTATGATGCACGGATGTGGCCACGACACTCACATGACAGTCGCACTGACACTGGCCGAGCACCTCGTCACCCACCCGTCCTCTTGGGCGGGTACCGTGGTGTTCATCTTCCAACCCGGGGAAGAGACCGGGGCGGGAGCGGTAGCCATGCTCGCCGATGGACTGTGGGACCGCGCCCCTCGTCCCGAGATCGTCTACGGCCAGCACGTATGGCCCGGCCTTGCCGGCACCGTCGACATCAGCAGCGGCGTAGCGATGGCCATGGCCGATTCCTGGAAGGTGACCGTGCACGGCCACCAGGCCCACGGCTCCCAACCCGACCAGTCGATCGACCCGATCGTGCTCGGCGCTCACATGGTCGTGCGACTGCAGACCGTCGTGTCGCGAGAGGTGCACCCGATGAAGGCCGCCGTCGTCACGGTCGGCACCTTCCACGGTGGACTCAAGGAAAACATCATCCCCGCCACTGCCGAGTTCACCGTCAACGTGCGCACCTTTGACGTCGAGGTGCGCACCCGGGTGCTAGACGCGCTGCGCCGCATCATCGCGGCCGAAGCACAGGCATCTGGTGCCCCCGAACCCGTGATCGAGGTGCTCTCCACATTTCCCCGCTGCTACAACGACCCGGCGGCGACCCAACGGCTGATCACTGAGCTCGGCGGCGCCCTCGGAACGAACTGCGTCATCGAGGTGCCGCCGGTGATGGGCAGTGAGGACTTCGGACTGCTCGCCGAGGCTATCGGCGTGCCCTCGGTGTATTGGATGTTCGGTGGCTATTCCCAGCAGACTATCGACGCAACCGAATCCGTCGCCGGCAACCACTCCCCGCAGTTCGCCCCCGACTCCGAGCCGGCCTTGGCGGCGGGGCTCACCGCCGCCCTCACCGCCGTCCTGTCGCGGGTCGGCACGCCGGGCGGAGTCGCATGAACACCGCAACAGCCCGACTCTCGGTGAACGGATCCCGACTGGTCGCTGACCTCGAAGCCCTCGGCCGTATCGGCCGCGGACCGGGCAATGGCCTAAATCGCACGTCCTTCTCGGCTGCGGATGGCGAGGCCCGCGCATGGTTGCTCGGGCGCTGCGCCGAGGCCGGTCTCAGTGTGAAAGTGGACGGAATCGGCAACATCGTCATGTCGCCCGACTATGACGACCACACCGCCGGCCGGCCCGCCGTGTGGTCCGGGTCGCACATCGACACCGTGCCCGACGGGGGCGCATTCGACGGGGCGCTCGGCGTGCTTGCCGCGCTAGAATGCCTGCGCCGCATCCAAGAGGAACGCCCAGCTCTGGACCGACCGGTGCAGGCGGTCATGTTCACCGACGAGGAGGGTAACTATGCCCACCTGTTCGGGTCGAGCGCACTCGCGCGAGGATTTTCCCGCACCGAGCTGGAGTCGCTCACAGGTCGGGACGGCGACCGGTTCGCCGACACATTCGCAGCCGCCGGCGGCAACCTCGATGCGGCCACGGCGACCAAGTTAGAACCCGCCACGCTGCACGCCACGGTGGAGTTGCATATCGAGCAGGGACCGACGCTCGAGCAGCTCGGGCACGACATCGGCGTGGTCACCGTCATTGTGGCGCTCGGCGGCGGTGTGGTGTCGTTCCGGGGCCGGGCCGACCATGCCGGGACCACCCCGATGGACCAGCGCCGCAACGCCCTCACTGCCGCCGGCGCGCTGCTCGTGGCGTTGCCCGAAGTGGCTTCAAGCGTTAGCGAGCGCGCCGTCGTCACCTCGGGAATCGTGACGGTCGAGCCGGGGAGCGCCAACGTGATCCCCGGGCTGGCCCGGGTCACGGTGGATTTCCGGGAAGCTGAGGCGGATCTGGTGGACACGTTGCAGACAACCATCGTGGATGTGGCCCGGGAGATCGCCCTGCGCTACGCAGTCGCAGTGGAGTTCGATTTTGAGGTCACGATCCCACCGGTCCAGCTCGACGCCAACATCCAGGCAACCATCGCCACCGCGGCCGCCGCGCGTGGGTTGTTGTACAGCTCGCTGCCGTCCGGGGCCGGCCATGACTCGCAGAACATGGCTCAGCTGGCGCCGACGGGCATGATCTTCGTGCCGAGCATCGATGGACGCAGCCACTGCCCGGAGGAGAACACCACCTGGATCGACGTGGAGAACGGTGCGAACGTGCTGCTCGATACCCTGCTGTGCCTCGCCCGCGATTGACGATCCCGGCTCTCTCGTAGATTCGCTGAGTACGATCGACAAAAGTCGCTCAACCAGGGTCGTCTTTTTCGACTCTGGAGGATGCATCCGTGACCGTGCTCGAGGAAATCAAAGCAGCTAATGACGCCTACGCCCGATCATTCGGTGAGAAGTCCACACTCGCATTGCCGCCAGCGCGCGGCTTCGCCATCCTCACCTGCATGGATGCCCGCCTCGATCCTGCCAAGTACGCGGGTTTGACCGAGGGCGACGCGCACGTGATCCGCAACGCCGGTGGGCGCGCCTCTGACGATGCCATACGCTCCCTCGTCATTTCCTACAAGCTGCTGGGGACCAAAGAGTGGTTCGTCATTCACCACACCAACTGTGGAATGGAATTCTTCACCGACGACGTCATCCGGGGTCTCCTGGCCAACAGTTTGGAAACAGCAGCCTTGGGAGCGGGAGGGTTCTACGACGTCGGCACCGGACCGGGCTCCGCCGAGGGGAAGTACATTGACTGGCTGACCATCTCAGATCAGGCGTCCAGCGTGCTGGAGGACGTCGAACGGATCAAAGCGCATCCGCTCGTACCGGGAAATATCCCGATCTATGGCTATATCTACGACGTCGCATCCGGGCGCCTGATCGAGGTACCGGCGGCCACGGCAGCAGGATCGGCAGAGTAGCTGACATCACTGCGCCTGATCGACGTTCTGGTGGTGCCCTCGTCGGAGTCGTGGTGGTGATGTTCGAAGACGTGTTATGCACGCATTGAGTGTGAACCGACACTCTGTTCGTTCAGGCTTGACCGTTTCTTGGTTACACTTATCTTGAACACGGGAGTCCGGTGAGCCGGGCTGAGAGGAAGATTATCAATCTTCGACCGTCGAACCTGATCTGGATCATGCCAGCGCAGGGAGGCAATTTTCTCCCATCCCGTGCCCTGATATTTCTGCAATCAAGGAGGGCACGACAATGCAACTATCTCTATCCAAAAGTGCGCCGTCGCGGTGGGTGACGGTCGTCACGCTGGCTCTTGCCGCGGCGACAGCTCTGAGCGGCTGCGCCTCAGAGTCGGCGACCGGCACCGACTCGTCTACCGCGTTGACTCCGGTGGCCTTCGCCTTGGACTGGACACCGAATACTAATCACACAGGGCTGTATGTCGCTCTTGAGAAGGGCTACTTCACGCAGGCGGGGCTTGACGTGAGGGTGCTTCCCTACAGCCAGTCATCCCCCGACGCACTCATCAACGCCGGTTCAGCTGACTTCGGTATCAGCTTCCAGTACGCGGCCACCTTCGCGGCGGCAGCTGGTGTGCGTAACATCTCGGTGATGTCGGTGCTGCAGCATGACGCTACGGCGATCGGGGTCCTGGCCAGCCGCGACGACATTCGAAGCCCCAAGGACCTCGACGGTAAGACCCTCGGCATGGCAGATCCCACCGCAACTTTTCCCACCGAGGCTTCGGACGTGATCAAGAACGATGGTGGAACGGGCGAGTTCAGGAAAATCATGCTGGGCACCTCCGCCTATGAGGCCCTCTATGCCGGCAAAGTTGACTTCACCTCGGCATTCACCACCTGGGAGGGTATCGATGCCGCGCTTCGTGGCACCCCGATGAAGTTCTTCCCTCTGCAGGACTATGGCGTACCGGACCAATACTCGGTGATCGTCGAGGCAAACCGGGACTGGACGGCCAAGCACCCTGCCGCCACTGCTCAGTTCGTTCAGGCCCTGCAACAGGGGTACCAGTACGCCGCCGATAATCCAGATGCCGCGGCGAAGATTTTGATCGATGCCAATCCCGGCGTCTTCGAAAACACCGAACTCGTTTACCAAAGCCAGAAAAAACTGAGCGCGTCCTACCTCAAAGACGCCAACGGTCACGTGGGCACTCAGTCGGCAGACACCTGGCAGCAGCTGGCTGATTTCCTCTACGGTGCCGGCCTCTTGGCCGACGAAGACGGCAAACCGCTCACGGCATCGCTGGACACGTCGACATTGTTCACCGAGCAGTACCTCAGTGAAAAATAGCATCACCGTGAAGCTGGCTCCAGCGCCCCGAATGACGGTACTCTCGGCGCTCGCGCCTCCTGCCGCGACCCTGGCCGCGCTCGTGATCACCTGGCAGGTGGCGGTAACAGCAGGCGGAGTGCAGCCAGCGATCTTGCCCTCCCCGCAACGCATTCTTCAGCAGGGCTGGGAGGCCCGCACCACGATCTGGGAGAATACGCTCCCCACCCTGCAAGAAACCTTGCTCGGCTTCGCCGTCTCCCTGACCGTCGCTTGGACGCTGGCGATCCTGATCGATTTTTCGCCCGGGCTGCGGCGAGCACTGGTGCCACTGCTGGTGGCATCCCAAGCCATACCCATCATTGCGATCGCGCCGCTGATGGTCATCTGGTTCGGGTTCGGAATGCTGCCCAAAGTCATCGTCATCGCCCTGGTGACATTCTTTCCGGTCACGGTCGGACTGATTGACGGTTTCAACCGCACCGATCGGGACGCGATCAATCTGCTGCGCAGCATGGGGGCCAACCGGTGGAAGCAGTTCGTGTACGTGCGTCTTCCGTCGGCGCTTCCCTCGTTCTTCACAGCTCTCCGCATCGGAATCGCCTATGCCGTCACCGGTGCCATTTTTGCCGAGTATGTCGGCGCCGAGCGAGGCCTGGGCATTTATATGGCGATGATGAAGAACTCGTTTCGTACCGATCTTGTGTTGGCTGCCGTTGCGGTGACCGCGTTCGTGAGCGTGTGCCTGTTTCTGTTGACCTATGTCGCCGAACGGGCCATCATCCCCTGGCACTCGAAGGCACGTAGGAGCTGGCATGGTTGAGGCAACGCCCCCGAAGATCGAACTGCGCGGAATATGTAAGTCGTTTCTGCTCGGCCACGGGCAGGTACGGTCGGTCCTCGACGACGTCGCCTTCTCGGCGCAGCCGGGTGAATTCGTTGCCGTGATCGGTCCGAGCGGATGCGGCAAGAGCACCATGTTCAACATCATGGCCGGCCTGGAGACGGCCAGTTCCGGGGAGATCCTCGTCGACGGGGATGTCGTCACCGGTCAACATGAACACTTTGCGTACATGCCGCAAAAGGATTTGTTGTTCCCATGGCGCAGCATTCTGGAGAACACATCCCTCGGCCTCGAGGTTGCGGGAGAAACAAAGAAGATCGCCCGAGCACGGGCGGCCAGTCTCTTTGCGGCCTTCGGCCTGTCCGGTTTTGAAGATTCACATCCTTTCGAACTCTCCGGGGGCATGCGCCAGCGCGCGGCCTTGCTGCGCACCGTGGTGCAGGGCAGAGAGGTCCTGCTGTTGGACGAACCCTTCGGGGCTTTGGATTCCCTCACCCGCACGGACATGCAGTCCTGGTTGCAGGGGGTGTGGTCCCAAAACGCCTGGACTGCGGTGCTGATCACCCACGATATCCGTGAGGCGATTTACCTGGCCGATCGGGTGGTCGTTCTCAGTGCGCGGCCGGCATGCGTGCGGCTGAACCTGACCATCGACCTGCCGCGGCCGCGCGCGCTGTCGATGACCACCTCGGCAGAGTTCGCCGGATACGAACGCACGCTCCTGGCGACCCTGCACGAGGAAACCCGCTCGTCCAGAGCACCCTAAACGTCAGCGCCGACCGTGGGGCGTTGTAGCCCCAGGTGCCCACGCAAGGTATCGGCGGTATAGCGGGTGCGGAACAGGCCGCGCCTTTGCAACACAGGGATCACCCGGTCCACGAACTCGTCCAAGGATTCCGGCAGCAGCGGTGGCATGACATTGAAGCCGTCTGCGGCACCGGAATGAAACCACAGCTCGATTTGGTCGGCGATCTGCTCCGGCGTTCCGACCATGGTGCAATGCCCGCCGCCGGCGGCAAGCCGGCCCAGTAACTGTCTGACCGTGGGCTGCTCAGCCTGAATAATTCGTAGGATGGTCGCATACCGGCCCTGCGGCCCGGTGAAGCCGGCCAGCGGCAGCAGCGACGGCACCGGCGCATCCAAATCCCAGTTACTGCAATCCTGTTGCACGAACGTTCCCAGCTGCGCGAGCGACTGCTCGGTCGGCAGGAGGGCGTCGACCTCTGCCTGCTTTGCCTGAGCCTGCGCTTGTGTAGACCCTATATAAGTCACGAGACCGGGCATGATCAACACCGCATCCGGATCGCGGCCGGCAGCGGCAATGCGCTTCTTCACATCTTGGTAATACTCCTGCCCGCTGGCCAGGTCATATGCCACCGCATAGATTCCTTCGGCATAACGGGCGGCGAGCTCCCGGCCGGGGTCGGAGGCGCCGGCCTGGAACAATACCGGTCGACCTTGCGGCGGGCGCGGCACCGTCAGCGGGCCGTCTACTTGGAAGTGTTCGCCGGAGTGGCCGATCGCTCGCACCCGGGCCGGGTCAGCATAGAGACCTCCGCGGTCCAGGACCAGAGCATCGTCCTCCCATGAATCCCACAATTTCAGTGCCACCTCGATGAACTCCCCTGCCCGGCTGTAGCGCTGATCATGTGAGGGCAGCGCGTCCATTCCATGGTTGCGGGCTTCGGCGTCAAACATTGAAGTGACCACATTCCAGCCAATGCGCCCCTTACTGATGTGATCCAGGGATGCAAGCATGCGCGCAGCGTGGAAAGGCGTGTAAAAAGTGGCCGAGACGGTGCTGACCAGCCCGATCCGGCTCGTCGCCCGCGCCATCGCGGCTATCGCCGTCAACGGCTCAAGAAACCATCGCGGGCCGGTGCTCACATCATTGACGGCGTGCCCGTCGGCGAAGAACACGGCGTCAAAGAGGCCGCGTTCGGCGCTTTGGGCGAGCCGTTCGTAGAAACTGATGTTTCCCAACTCTTCTATGGGTGACTGCGGCCGCCGCCAAGCGGCACCGTGGTGGCCACAACCCATGAGGAATGCATTGAAGTGAAGCTGGCGCAGGGCAGACATGACCGGCGAGGCCCTAGTTCATCACCAGGCCGCCGTCGACCATCAGGTTCTGCCCGGTAACCGACCGCGCCCAGGGGGAGGCAAAAAAAAGTACCGCATCGGCAAATTCGGCTGGGGTTGTCACCCTGCGCAGTGGGGTGGACGTGGCGATGAAGTCGAACACGTCCTCGGGGGTGGCTGCGCTGGCATCCGTGGTGCGCAACAGCCCGCCGGAGACCATGTTCACCGCGATATTGTGCAGGCCAAGGTCTGAGGCGAGGGTGCGGGTCAGGGAGAGTAGTGCGGCCTTGGCTGCGGTGTAGTCGTGGTACGGCACCACCGGGTTTTGGAACAGGTTCGTGCCGATGTTGATAATGCGGCCAAAACCGGCCTCGCGCATTCCGGCCAGCGCCTGCTGGGTCGTGTTTAGGGCACCGCGGACGCTGCCCGAGAACTGCGCCTCAAACTCGTCCCAACTGATGTCGGCAGCGCCGGAGCGGGCATCGCCGTTGAAGCGGAAATCGGCCAACGCATTATTGACCACCGTCGTCACGGTGGAGCCGAAATGTGCCTGAGCCTGCGTGAATATTGCTGCGACCTGGGATCGGTCGGTGACGTCGGCCCGCACAGCAAAAGCGTGTTCAGGGCCGTAGTTGGCAGCCAGGGCCTCCGCCGCTGCGGCGCTGTTGCGATAGTTGATGACCACCCGGGCGCCCTGAGCCGCGAAAGCGTGCACAATGCTTGTACCCAAGCCGCGTGCACCGCCGGTGACCAGGACAATCTGTTCTGCTATTTGCATACTTTTCTTCACCTTAGGTAAGGCGAAAGGACGAGATCCGGCACCACTGCGGTACACGTAATTCTCCGTGACATCCCTTCGCTAGTTCGAACTAGATCAGGTTCAACGGGTGTCATCTCAGCCGACCGTCATCCAGTCGGCACCCCGTGTCGCTGGGACTGAGTATACGCAACCGCCCGGTACCGGTGAATTCGTATCCCGAACCTGAACTCATCAGCTACCGCGCTGGTCGACCTTGTCGATAGCACTATTCCTCGGAGGACCGGGCGCGGATCTCTCCAAAGCGGTCGAAGTACACAGCTCGCGCTGCAGTCCTTCGGGCCTCGCCCTTATTCACTCCCGCTGTGATTGTGCGGCGCAGGTTGGGATGGCGGAAACTAGTGAGAGGGCACCCCTAAATAGTTGCGCGGTTCCGGCCGTTTCCCTCGACGAGGTGCGCCAGCAGGCGGATGAGCTCTCGGTTCTCCTTCGGTGACAGATGGGAGGTCACCTCGGCCTCCGCCTCATGGATCAGAGGAAGCAGCTCTCGCACGACGGAGCGTCCCCGCTTGGAGAGATAAGCCAGCACTCGGCGGCGATCCGCGGAGTCGACGTTGCGATAACAGAGCGCCATCTCGATAAGTTGATCGACCACTCGCGTCAGCGTTGGCCCCGTGATATTCGTCGCGGCCGCCAACTCCGCCATCGGCGAAGCCGTGTGGTCGAAGAGATATGACAGTACGCGCCACTGGTCGAGGCTAATCCCGTGTTCTCGGAGTCGATGTTCGATGTGCCCCGTAAACAGCTGGTTTGCTTGAGAAACCAGCTGGATGTTCGGTCCGTCCACGGGTAGGTTCGCGCCGTCGGAGGGTGACGCTTGCATTTTCTTCCTTTCCAACCGGAATGAACAATGCACAATAGGCTACTTTTTACTCAAGACTAAGTCGAAGTAATCCATTTGCACGCGAACAAGGGTGTTCTCTTGGCAAAGTATAAGCGCCGACACAGACACCGACACAGCGCTCCGGTCCTCGATGACACGATACGAATCGGGTTGGCCGTTCCGCTGCAAGGGCCGGCAGGAATATTCGGGCCGTCGTGCGAGGCCATAGCCGAATTGTGTGTTTCCAAGCTGAACAAGACGGGGCTGCTCGGCCGTCGAGTGGAGATCGAGACCATCGATGCGGGGGCGCCGCCCCCGCAGATCGCCCAGACAGTGGCGAAGCTGATCGATCGTGGGCGTATTCAAGCACTGACGGGCTGGCACATCTCATCCGTAAGAAGTCATCTCGTTCCGGTTATGGCGGGCCGTATCCCCTATGTCTACACCTCCTTGTACGAGGGCGGGGAGCGTCGTCCCGGAGTCTTCTGTTCGGGAGAGACTCCCCCGATGCAGATCGCGCCCGCCCTGTCCTGGCTGCGCGATCAGCTCGGAGTGCGTCGCTGGTTCATCGTGGGAGATGACTATGTGTGGCCGCGTCGTTCGGCGACCGCGGCAATGAGCTACGCGAGGGCGCTGGGCTTGCAGGTGGTCGGCTCGCAGTTCGTTCAATTAGGTACGGAGGACTTCGCACCCCTGGTCAGGCGGCTCAGCCGTTCCGGAGCAGACGGCGTGCTCATGTTCCTGGTCGGGCAAGATGCCGTTGCTTTCAATCGCGCCTTCGCACGCGAACACATGCAGCACCGCGTCATCCGCTTTTCACCGCTGATGGAAGAGAACATGCTGATCGCGTCCGGCCCCGGTGCGATCGACGAGATGTACGTCTCCGCTGGCTATTTTCGCTCGCTGTCAACGGCAGGCTCGCTCGATCTCGTCGGCGAGTACACCGACAACTTTGGAGCGGATGCGCCTCCGCTGAACAACCAAGCTGAGTCCTGCTACGAGGGCATCACTGTTTTAGCGAGCCTGATTCGCGCCGCGCAGTGCCTCGACGTGCACTGCCTGACCGCGGTGTCGGAGGGGGTCGGTTACGACGGTCCACGGGGAGCCGTCGAGTTGAGGCGCGGCCATCTTCAGCAGAAGGTGCACTTGGCGCGGGCCACCGTGGCAGATTTCGACGTGATCACGACCCTCTGAGAGGGCCGCCATCACATCGAGCAGATGATACGGCGCCGATCCATCCGGTGTTGTGCGGGTTCGGCCTCGCGTCGATTCACTCAGGAGGAGGCGACGGCCACCTGTCCTCGGTCGGTGTAGACCGGTCCGTCACCGTTCGGACGCACATCGAAATCGAAGATCTCGGTCGGAAGGAACACCGAACAAGCCGCATTCGGTATGTCGACGACGCCACCGATGCGACCCTCGATGGGGGACGTGCCGAGGATCAGGTACGCCTGCTCTCCGGTGTAACCCCACTTGGTCAGGTATTCGATCGCGTTCAGACAGGCGTTGCGGTAGGCCTCCGTGGCGTCCATGTACAGGTTTGTGTTGTCACGGTGATCGACCGAGATCCCCACGAATGTCAGCCACTCAGAGTACAGCGGCGCGACGCGCCCCGGCATGAAGACTGGGTTCCTGTGGATGCCGAACTTCTCCATTCCTCCCTTGATGAGGTCGACGCGCATATCGATATAGCCACCCATTTCGATGGCACCACAAAAATTGATCTCGCCGTCGCCCTGGCTGAAGTGCAGGTCGCCGCCCGAGAGCAGCGCACCGTCAACGAAGACCGGGTAGAAGATCCTGCTGCCCCGCGAGAGGTTCTTGATGTCCATGTTGCCACCGTGCTCTCGGGGAGGAACGGTGCGCGCACCCTCTCTGGCGATGCGGTCGGCCACGTCTCCGCTTGCCGTGCCTGCGAGCGTTCCGCGGACCGTGGGTGGCAGTGCGAGTGCGGGAACACGATGCGGGTCGGTGTCGATCAGCGCCTGCTCGCGACGGTTCCAGCTCGCCAGCAGATCGGGTGAGGGGGCCGTGCCGAAGAGTCCGGGGTGCGCGATGCCGGTGTACTTCACCCCGGGAACGTGACGCGATGTGCAGGTTTGGCCACTGAAATCCCAGATGGCCTTGTAGGCCTCGGGGTAATAGTCGGTCAGGAACCCACCACCGTTGACCTTCGCGAAAATACCCGAGTAACCCCATCCTTCACCGCAGTTTTCACCGACGGTCTGCGGGACCGGACCGATATCGAGGATGTCGACAACGAGTAGATCGCC
Organism: Cryobacterium sp. Y57; assembly: GCF_002929505.1. GTDB lineage: Bacteria > Actinomycetota > Actinomycetes > Actinomycetales > Microbacteriaceae > Cryobacterium. The sequence goes on along the minus strand of NZ_PJJL01000060.1, from coordinate 28,003 downwards.
CGGCTCGGCCCCTTCGATTCTGATTGGTCCGGAAAGCATGTGGCAGGGGTCGAGGTCGACATGGCGAACATCGTCCGCTGAGTCGTTGTTGCCGATCTGACCGTCCGTCCACTCCTTGCACTCGATGCGGAACTCGGCACCGGGTTTGACGGTCGCCGCCGCAGGAATGTCGGGATGCCAACGGTTGTGACCGGGAACGGATTGCTGCGCCATGGGAAGGTTCTGATCGACGCTGAAAATGACTTCTGGCATGAGTAGTCCTTTGCTGAGTATCGAGTGAATGTGCTGGTGACGTGACGTCAGTTCGTGGGGAGTCGTGGATAGCGCGGGTCGCGAACCGGCCCGACCGACGCCCGTCTCGCGGAAGGTACCGAGTGGACGACCTCGGGCACTTCACTGCTTCGCCCGGCCTGACTGAAGGCATTGTCCAGTGCGCGTGAGCGAGACCCAAAATTAGGAGCAGTGAAGACCCGAGTCGCCTTCTGTCTACACTTCGGGCAGGACGTATCGGAGGTATTTCCGGTAAGGGAGAGATCGGCGTCGAACTCTCCGCAATCGGGACAGCGAAACGAGTAAAGGGGGATGATAATCTCCTTTCTTTCTATTTAGTTTATATTCATTTGGAAGTAAATGTCCATTGTGATGCTCGATCGGATGGAGCCGGGTCTGTGGTCGACCGGGAGTCGAGCCGATACGGCTGAAGAGCGGCGTCAGCCTCCTGCTGCTGCTCGCCGGATCACCCGGCGCATCTCACCGGTTGGCCGCTCGCGGTGCACCGATTCCCGGATTGACCTGGAACGGCCCGGCGGCTGACGGCTGCACATCAAAATCGAAGATCGATGTGGGGATGTATACCGTCGAGCAGGAGTTCGGAATGTCGACCACGCCCGACAACCGGCCTTCAATGGGTGCGGCGCCGAGCAGCAAGTAGACCTGTTCTGGCGAGTACCCGAACTTGGTGAGGTAGTCGATGGCGTGCAGGCAGGCCCGCTGGTAGGACAGGTGCGAGTCCAGATAGCGCTGTTCGCCGTCGAGCGTCACTGAGGTTCCGGAGAAGGCCAGCCACTGGCTGAACTGCGGTTCCACATTGCCCGGCATGAAGATGGCGTTCTCGCTCACCCCGTAGGTCTCCATACCGCCCTTGATGATGTCCACGCGCAGCTCGATGAAACCGCCCATCTCGATAGCCCCGCAGAATGTGATCTCTCCGTCGCCTTGAGAGAAGTGCAGGTCACCGAGTGAAAGGTTGGCGCCGTCCACGAACACCGGGTAGAAAATCCGGCTGCCCTTGGACAGGTTCTTGATGTCCTGGTTGCCCCCGTTTTCGCGTGGTGGTGCGGTGCGGGCGGCCTCTCCGGCTACCCGTGCGAACTCCGAGGGAGCGAGGGACCCCAGAACGGCGTGCTCGGCCTCCGGCGGAAGCGCAAGGGGCGGCACGCGGTGCGGGTTGGTGGCGATCAGGTCACCTTCTCGCTTGTTCCAGGTGGCCAGCAGCTTCGCTGACGGTGCCGTACCCATCAGCCCGGGATGGATGAGCCCGGTGAACGACACGTTCGGGATGTGTCGTGAGGTTGCGGTCTGACCGGTGAAATCCCAAATGGCCTTGTACGCGTCGGGAAACTGATCGGTGAGAAAACCGCCGCCGTTGTTCCGCGCGAAAATTCCGGTGTATCCCCAGCCCTGCCCGGCGAGCGGTCCGGTGTCTTCCATGGGGATGGGTCCCACATCGAGAATGTCCACTACCAGCAGGTCTCCCGGTTGGGCGCCTTCCACGGCGAACGGGCCGCTGAGCTTGTGCACGGTCAGCAGCGGCGCGTTGAGAATGTCGTCGGCCGAGTCATCGTTCACGATGGCGCCGTCGAACCATTCGCGGCAATCCACCCGAAACGACGTGCCGGGCTTCACTGTGGCGACCGGCGGGATTTCGGGATGCCAGCGGTTGTGCCCCACCTTCTCTTGGTCCTCAAATTTTTTCGAAGAATCTAGCGGAAACAGCAGCTCGGGCATCTTGTTCTCCTTCTTCGGGTGCGTGCGAACGTGTATTTACGGTCGGGGAAGCTTTTTATGCAACGGGTTTGACGTGTATTTCTGCGCGGGACCAGAACGCCGTCCGGGGGCGGGAGAGGTCACGACCGCGGGCTCGTGCGCGCTGCGCTTGGTGTCGTCTATCAATCGAAATGCAGCCGAACTGGCCGTCGAGATCCCCGGCGCGCTCATGCGGCGCCGGGCGGTGCAGGCGCACGTCGGGCAGGTCACCAAATCGGGCACAGAACGCATCTCAAAGACGAGGTCGAAGTCCGCGCAGTCGGGGCACCGGTACTCGTAGGTGGGCATGGTTCCCTTTCAGGTCACGATCAATGCGGGAGCAGATGCCGCAGGCGCCGCCGCGACTCTCGCCCGCCGTCCGATGACCATCGCCATCACGAGCGCGATCCCGCCAAGGGCTGCCATGCCGAGGGCCAGGGCAGTGTTCGATTCGTAGCGGCCCAGCAGCAGAAAAAAGGCCGGAATGGTGGCCGTGAGGTGGCTGATGAAAATCGCGAACCACCCAGTCGTGCGGGCCAAGGACTCTTTTCCCAGACCGAGCAGCAGGAAAAAGAAGAACCACAACACGGCCCAGATCCACCAGATCACGCCGAAAACCGCGTCGCCGAGCGTGAACTGAATGACGCCGATCACCAGTGCGCATGCCGACACGAACACGGAGAACCAACCGAGGCCTTCTCCGCTCACGCCGGTCACCTGCAGAATGCCGACATAAAGATACGTGAACCCAAAGAGATAAAGCCCCGCAGCCCCGAGGACGATCGCCGGATCGTTATTCGCTTGGATCAGAATGATCGTTGGCAACACGACCTGCATGCCACCGACAAAGAAATTGAGAATGGCAGCCGACTTGCCGGGAATCACGCCGATCAGCATGAGCCCGTTAATAAAAAGAATGACCCCCACGTACAGCAAGCCAACATTACTCATAATCGGCGCCCTTCAACCTCAGTCATCAACGGCTGCATGGCCCGAACGTAGCGGAACGGACAGGATGGTGTCAACGATCTTGGTGACGTATCCTGCAACGGCGGCGCGCTGAATGCAGTCGGCTAACGGTATTCGTAGAGCGCTAAAGGAATCCGAACAGTAGAACCCCGGCCCCACCACGGGAATGAGCCCGACGACATAAAGAGAGGACACCAGAACTACAGCGTCTTTCGCCTGAGGCACAGCGGATGGCGCAGCCACAGACCCAGTAACAGCGCAACGACCGCAGTCAACACGACGAACGGCAGCAAACTACCGAATACCGACTGACACGCGCACAGCGCAAGCGACGCAACCGTCACGATGCGTCTTTGCACGGCGGGCACCGCCCCCATGGTGCAGCCAGCGAGGCAGGCTGCAGAGATAGGTCAGCATCAACGAATACCGCTGCGGGCGAAGCCCTGCACGAAGTACCGCTGGAAGGACAGGAAAAGCGCGACCATCGGAAGGACTGAGATCAGCGCCAGGGCCATTGTGGCGTTGTAGTTGGGCGCCGTCTGGTTTTGGAGGTAGAGAAGTCCAATCGGGAGAGTGAAGAGCTGATTGTCATTCAATGCGATCAAGGGCCACGCGAAGTCGTTCCAGCTTCCCATCAGGGTGAGCAGGATGAGAACCGCGATCAGCGGCTTACTCAATGGCAGCACCACCTGCAGGAAAATGCGAATTTGCCCGCTGCCATCAATTTTCGCAGCCTCGATAATCTCGTCCGGAATTCCGATGAAGAACTGTCTGGCGAGGAATATCCCGAATGCCGCTGCGGCCCCTGGCAGGATCACACCCCAGTAGCTCCCGTAAATACCTAAGTCGGAAACCAGTCGGAATTGAGCAACCATGATCGCCTGGACGGGGATCATCATCGTCGCGAGGGTCAAGAGAAAGAGTACGTTTCGCCCGCGGAATCTCAATCGTGCGAATGCATAGCCGGCGAGCAGATTGACCACCACGGTGAGGAAGGTGATGAAAAGACCGATGACCACTGAGTTGCCGAACCAGGTGGCTACCGGGTACAGCTCGAACACTCTCTGGAAGTTTTCGGTGGTCCAGGCACTTGGCCAGAACCGGAGGGTGGGTTCGAACGCCTCCCCACGTGGTGAGAACGCCACGACGACCATCCAATACAGCGGGAAGACCATGATGATCGCGACCACGATGGCGATGATACTTCGCCATACGATTCCCTTGCGATCGCCGATCGCCGCGGCACTACTTCTGCTTTTCCGTCGAGGCTCGCGATCGCCGCTCATCGTTGTCGCCAATTTGTTTGGAATGGCTACCGTCTGTGTCATGGGATGTCCTTATCCGGCCTGGTCGCGCGTGCGACTCGTTTTCCACTGCACGAAGGTAAAAAGGAGCGTGATAATGAGGATGACAATACCGATCGCGGCGCCGTAGCCCTGTTCCCTGATCTGAAAGCCGTTGCGGTAGGCGTAGGTCACCAGCACGGAAGTGGAATTGCCCGGCCCGCCGCCAGTCATCACGAAGATGAGGTCAAAAACCTGGAACGAGGCGATCACGTTCATGATCAGCAAGAAAAACGTACTTGGACCGACTAGGGGTACGGTGATGGACCGAAGCTGCTGCCAGCGACTGGCGCCGTCGATGCGTGCCGCCTCATACAGTTGTGGCTCGATCCGCTGCAGACCGGCCAGATAGATGATCATGTTGAAGCCGATCCGCAGCCAGATCGCCACAATAACAACCGAGATCAACGCCGGCAAACCGTCGGACTGCCAAGCCACCGGATACAGGCCCACCGCAGAAAGCACCTTGTTGATGATGCCGTTTGATTGGTAAAAGATAATTCCCGCGATCATCCCCGAGGCAACCCCTGAAATAACCATCGGCAGCACGATAACCGTGCGAAAAACGCCACGCGCAGGCAGCACAGAATTCATCAGCACGGCCAGGCACAGGCCGCCGATCATCGTGATTGGCACGGTCAAAATGGTGAAGGCAATAGTATTCCCGAAGCTCTGCCAGAAAACTGGGTCGCTGACGAGCTTGGCGTAGTTCTTCAGACCAACCCACTCCGGGGAGCCGAATCCCCGACTGTCCTGAAACGACAACTGCAAAGCCCACAGGATGGGTAGGAACAGAAAAATTGCCATGAGGGTGAGGTTGGGCGCCAGAAAGCCCCAGCCGATGAGAGACTCCCGTAGGCGTGAGGCGCGCCGCGCCGCGCGCGGACGTGGCGACAAAGGAGCGCTGCCCCGTCCACGTGCGGTGAGCGACGTCATTACTTGCTGGCCTCTTCGATGGCACGGGTCAAGTTGGTCAGCGTGTCCCCCGTGGACTGGCCACCGACGAATGCAGCATCAAGCTGATCCTGCAGGGCTGTTGAGATCGCCGCCATCGTGGGCGAAGTCAGCTGCGTGACATCGCTGGGTTCGATGGTGCTGGCTTGTTCAACGAAGACGGGCATCACGTCGGGTCGCACAATGAACGTAACTGCATCTGCTGCCAGGTCTGTTCGGGTCGGGAGTTCATTGGTGGCTGCGCAAAACGCCGACATACTATCGGCCTGCACCATGAACGCAAGGAATTTTGCGGCAAGTTCCGGATTTTTCGTATCCTTTGTCGCGACTAGCGCGTTACCCCCAAGATCTGTAGCTCCGCGCTCATCACGCGGCATCGGAATTGCAGTCCAATTGAACTTGGCGAGGGTTTCCATGTCCGGCACCAAGAATGAACCAGCGAAAACCATCGCAGCAGTGCCCTCTTGGAAGGTGGTGTCCGCGTACACGGACGACTTCGTTGAACTCGTCGGAGGGACCCACTGGTTGTCATAAAAGCTCTTCGTGTAGTCAAGAGCCTTCTTACCAGCGGGCGAATCGATCGCCGGTGTCGTTCCATCCTTCTCGAAAAGGGCGCCGTTGGCCTGGAACACCCAACTCAACCATCGCGGAGCGCCTCCTAATTGCCAGTTATAGACGAAGGGATACTTATCTGCTGGCAACGCAGTCCGAAGTTGCTTCGCAGCATCCGAAAACTCGTTCCACGTCCACGCATCAGCCTGAGTCGTCGGCAGCGAGGCGACATCGATTCCGGCTTCCGACAACATGTCAGTGTTCACGAGAAGAGCAGAGACGTCGGTCTGATGAGGAACACCGTAAGGCTTATTCTCGAACGACACGGCCTGCCACATCGCAGGAATGAAATTATTTTGCTCATCCGCGAGATACGGACTCAGGTCAAGCAACTGGTCCTGGCTTGAATACACGCCCAGGTTTCCGTAGTCGACTCGAAAGATGTCGGGAGCATTTCCGGACGAAAGCTTGGCGTCAATCCCCGAAAACATCTGCGCATAGGGAACGACATTCAACTTGACTGTCACGCCGTCGTTCTCGGCCTCGAACTGCTTGATCAAGGTTTTGAAAGCGACTGCTTCGCTGTCTCCCGCCCACGTGGTGAAGGTCAGCTCGTTAGAGCCTGCTTCTCCCCCACCGCCTCCACCGCTCCCGAAACCAACACACCCAGAAAGAACGGTGACCGCCACGATTACCGCCCCCACTGCAAGCGAACGTTTTCTGTTGAGTTTCACGCTGTGATCCTTCCGTCATTGCAAGGCCGAGCAGACAAGCTCCACTGTGCCTCAGTTTTTCACGAATATGCAGGACCATGACTTTAATCATGAAGAACTTTCAATATCTGCCCGGTTCTGCTTGACACGTAAAACTTTTCTGCAGTCATCGATGCAAAATCAAGGCTGTGTTGCCGTCAGGCTGTCGGCGGCTGAACTGTCCCTCCTGGCGGTGCCACTACCGCACCAGACCGAGGACTGCGGCGCACGGCTGGGAAAGCAGATGCCGTTGACGCTGAAGCCGCGGCCCGGGTAGTCACCGCCGGCCGGACCTTGGCCACGCCGAAATCCAGTAGCGGTGCCGCCGAAGAACTACGCCAAATGCTGTTGCTGAAATCGATAGCAGTGAAGGGACGAACGACTGCGAGATTTCGACAAGCTCGGTCCGGCGGCTGCGCAGGTCAGAGGGCGGCGGCAACCTCGGCGGCGACAGTGTCGGTGGTTCCGGTGCCGCCGCAGTCGGGGGTGAGGCGCGCGGGCGTGGCCGTGACGGTGCCGAGCGCGCGCAGCAGGTCGGCTGCGGCGGCCTGCTCCCCCAGGTGTTGCAGCATCTGCGACACACTCCAAATGGTGGCGATCGGGTTGGCGATGCCCCGGCCCGCAATGTCGGGCGCCGATCCGTGCACAGGTTCGAACATCGACGGAAAACCGCCGTCAGGGTTGATATTGGCCGACGCGGCGAACCCGAGTCCGCCCTGAATGGCCGCTCCGATATCGGAGAGAATATCGCCAAACAGGTTGGACGCCACGACAACGTCCAGGGTCTCCGGGTGGGTTACGAATCGAGCCGCGATGGCATCGATGTGGTACCGCGTGACGATCACGTCTGGGTACTCGGCGGCGAGTTCGTCGGTCACGTCGTCCCAGAACACCATCGTGTGCTTTTGCGCGTTCGATTTGGTGACCGAAGCGAGTCGACCCGAGCGCGAACGCGCCTGCTCGAACCCATAGCGAAGGATGCGCTCGACTGCGGCCCTCGTAAAAATCGCCGTCTCAACCGCGACCTCGATTTTGGTGCCCTGATGCACTCGTCCGCCCGCACCGGAGTATTCGCCCTCGGTATTCTCTCGAATCACCAGAATATCGAACTCAGATTTGCGCAACGGCCCCGTAATGCCAGGGAGCAAGAGGTGCGGGCGCATATTCACGAAGAGATCGAATCCTTGACGGATGGGCAGCAGCAGCCCATGCAGCGATACCGAGTCCGGCACCAGTGCGGGCCACCCCACCGCCCCGAGAAGAACCGCATCGTGCCCACTCAGCTGCTCGAGGCCGTCCTCGGGCATCATCGATCCGGTCTCGAGGTAGCGCGCGCACGACCAATCGAAGGTCGATTGCCGCACCGCGAAACCATGCTTGTCAGCTACCGCCTGCAACGGCACGAGGGCGGCGGCCACGACGTCGATGCCGATGCCGTCACCGGGAATGAGCGCGAGTGAATACTCAGACATGGGTGACCTCCCCTACGGTGCCATTATCGGCGAGGGGCGCAATCCTGTCGTGTCGTGCATCGAACATGAGTTCTCCTTTAGTGGGGGGTTGGGGATACCGATAAACTCGCGGAATGGCAGGCAAAGTAGCGTCGAACAGTCCGTTGCTCGTGTTGGCGAAGATCAGTACCATCCTCGACGCGTTCACGTTTTCGACTCCGGAACAGTCGCTGGCCGATCTGCGCACCGCGACCGGGCTGCCGGCGTCGACGGTGCAACGCCTGGTCGCCAATCTCGTGCAGAGCGGGTTTCTCGACCGCCACGGCGACCAATTTCGCATCGGTCTGCGCATGGCGACCTGGGCGGGATCCGCTTTCCACGGTCTCGACGTGGGTGAGTTGGCGCAGCCCGTGCTCGCCGCCCTGCGCGATGAAACCGGTGAAACCGCGTGCCTGTTCATCTCCACGCGCGAGCTGCGTGTGTGCGTCGCGATGGCGGAGAGTCGGCACAGCGTGCGACGCGTGATCGCCCTCGGCGAGGTGACGCCGGTGAACGTCGGGTCTTCCGGCCGGGTGCTGCTGGCGTGGAACGACGAGCTCGCGACCCGGGTGTTCGAACATCCACTGCCCGCCTTGACGCAAGAGACGATTGTCGACGTCGAGGAGTTGCGCCGATCCCTCGTCACAGTGCGCGAGCGCGGCTGTGCGTACACCGTCGGTGAACGCACGTCGTCGGTGAGCAGTGTCGCCGCACCGGTGTTCCAACACGGCGGCTCGCTGTTCGGGGCCCTGAGCCTGCTCGGCCCGAGTTCACGAATGACACCGGAGGTCGTCATCCGCCTCACTCCGGCCGTGGTGGCGGCCGGCGCCCGTCTGAGCCAAGCACTCGGTTCGGCGATCACAGTACCAAACTGAGCAGCATCGTAAACCCGAGTGCGATCACGGAAGCGACGGATACCGCGAGCGTGCAGGTTTTGAACGTGCCACGGGTGGACTGGTTGAGCGAGCTCTGAAGCAGCCAGAACGTATTCGAGGTGACGTGCACGGCGAAGAGGGACCCGGCGGCGGCGGCAAGGGCCACGAGCACCGGAGAAACGTCGATCTCGCTCATAACGGAGGCGAGCAACCCCGCGGCGGTGATGGCCGAAATCGACACCGATCCGATAGCCATGTGAAGCACTGCGGCGACGACCCAAACAATCAGTAGCGGGGCGACAGTCGTGGTGGTGAACAGCGAGCCCAGAATCTCGCCGATGCCCGTCGATGCAACGGCCGCCGCAAGGGAACCTCCCGCGCCGGTGAGAATGAGGATCTGACCCGACTCCCGAAAGCCGCGGGAAACGGCCTTCTCGACTCGTTCGCCGCCGATGGTGAGCCGGGCGACGAGGCTCGTGCCGAGCAACCCGACCAGCAGTGCAAAGACCGGCTCGAAGAGGATGCCGATCGGGCCGAGGTCACCATCCGTTGCCTGCACAATCGCACCGGTGGCAACGAACAGCAGCGACACGATCATGGGCCCAAAGAGCAGCGCAAGAGCGGGCTCGCGGGTCGACTGCTGTACACGGGTCCGCGCGCGGGGCGGGGCGCCGACCGTTGCGATGACTGAGGTATAGCCTGTCGCCGGCCGGGTGGCATACTCATCGTCGGCGTCTTCGTCAGCCTCCGTGTCGATGATGGTCACGGATTCATCGCGCTCGGGATTCCAGAAACCACGGTCGTAGGCGAAATACATCACGAAGAGTGTCAGGAGGATCGTCGGCACGGTGACCACTATGCCGACAAGCAGCATCATGCCAAGCGGCACGCCGAGAAGCCCGGCAAGGGCGAGGGCGCCCACGCCCGGCACGATCATCACGATGCCGCATTCGAGTCCGACGGCGATGGCGGTGGCAACCCGCGCGGTGCCGGTGCGACCGAGGCGTGCCGCCATCCGTCGTCCTAAGGGTGCGCTCATGACGAGCAAAACGTCGATATAGATCGAGGGCAGCGCCACAGCGAGAGTCGTCGCGAACGCGTAGGGCGCTCGGCGGGCCCCGAAGATTCGCAAAAGCCCTTCCACCAGGCGCTGGATGGCCCCGGCTTCGCTCAAAATGGCACCGATGAGCACGCCCCACGCGATGAGCAGGCCGATCTCGGCCATGATCTCGCCGAATCCGCCGGTGACGATACTGGCCGATTCCGCCACATTCCCGCTGACGACGAGGGCGATCACACCGGCACCGATGACCAATGCCACAGCCGGGTTCAGGTGCACTTTGACGATCAACACAACCATTGCGACGATCACCCCAGCGGTCACCGCGATTACTACCCAGTCGTCCATAGCGCTTCTCCTCATCGTTGAGAACTCAGTATGTGAGTTGCAAACTCATATTATGGCTTTATTCCCATGCCGTCAAAGTCGCCTGTCGTCGAATGTCCCACCCAGGTGAAACCGACCGCCACGCAGTCGCCATCAACGATGAAGAGGTCAGCTCACGATACGGACTACGTAACACGCTCAAGGTTTCCGGCTTTGCTACATGGCCCTATCTCACGAAACGGAGTAACTACCACGGTAAGAGTCCGATATTCCTGATCACATCAAAGAAATCCATTGCCTCGTCGCAGGGTTGACACCCAGAAGGCGTGTGCGCGATGATCGCGGCAGTTACGCGGATAGCCCGCTTTCTGAAGTTCGGTTTGCACGCGGATTGGATGGAACCAATGCCTCCATGCCGGACATTGTTGAGTATGGACACCTTGGATTCCCAAGCCACAGACTCCGCGCTGTGGTCGCACGTCCGCGGCGGGAATGGACGCGCGTTTGGTGTCCTGTTTGACCGCCACCGCCACCGGGTTTTTGCTCACAGCCTTCGGCTGGTCCGCACACAGGCGGCGGCTGAGGATGTTACTGCGATGGTGTTCCTCGAAGCTTGGCGGTGCAGAACACGAGTTCGGTTCGTTGATGAGTCTATCCTCGGGTGGCTCCTGGTAACCACTCACAACGTGGCCCGGAATCAACTTCGGTCCGGTCTCCGACATCAGCGACTTCTCCGAAGGCTTCCACCGCCGGATTCTGTGCCTGACCACAGTGAAGCGGTGCTCGACGCGATCGTCCTCGGCTCCAGGGGGAACACGGTTCAGCGCGCCTTTGCGCACCTAAACTCCCGGGACCAAGAGATACTGCTGCTGTGTGTCCTGGAAGACCTGTCGATGACGGACGTCAGCCGGCTTCTTCGAATACCTTCGGGCACCGTCAAATCCCGGCTATTCCGCGCAAAGCGACACCTCGCTCTCGTCCTCACCGAGTACAACCCGATCCAACCATCCCCATCAGTTGCGGGAGAAAGCACATGATGAATAGCACGCCGAAGGAACCGCACTTCACTGCCAACCGCAGTGCGGCGATCCGAGCCCTCCTCGTAAACATCGCCGAACCAGGAACTCCAGAGAATCTGAGACTTCGTCGTGCTCGACGCGTTCGGATCGTCGTCCCCGCAGTCATTGCAACCCTCGTCTTGACTGCTGGTGCCGTCGTGGCCGTCCAAGCGCAGGTAACGAGGACCGATCACATCAATTGCTTCGCTCGAGCGGAGCTCAACATGTGGGGGGAATTCCCGGGCGCTCGGGTGACCAGCCTCGAGGGCACCATCGGCGACAGCGAAGGGGGTCCGGTGTCAATCACTGACGCCCTGGCCGCGTGTTCAGACCTCTGGGCCCAGCATGCCCTGGACGCAAGTATCGAGAGTGGGGTTCGTTCAGATCCCGTTGACCGATCATTTTCCTACCCTGTCCCCGACTCGCTCACGGTCTGTGTCATGTCCAATGGAATGGCCGCCGTGATCCCCGGCGCGTCCGACATCTGCGGTCGCCTCGGCCTGGCGGAACGAGCCAAGTAGAAACAAACAAATGCCATGATCGAAACTACCCGCGACGACGTGTTTTTTGGCGGCGTGTTAACGCCAACCGAAAATAGGGCCAATAGTGTTTCGGTCGGTGTAAACGCATCCGGAATTACGGACTCCCATGTGCGGGGATCCACCCGTACAGCAAAGGAATGGAGACTCCCAGGTCACGCGCAACGTGGTGGGCAAACGCCACGCGTTACCTAAGGTGCTGCGTGTTTCTAGGATTGCTGACCCTGCCCCGGAATGTTTGGCGAACGATCGTTACCGAACGCCACCACCATAACCTCTTAGCGCCAGATATTTGACGATTTTATAAATCGCCCCAACCTCGGCGCCGGATATTCTACGAATTCACAAGCTTGTGAGTCTTGGTTTGGCTGGTCTGTGACCGGCTGGCAGGGTTGGCATTGGTCGCTTTGCTCTGGTCGTGACTCATCACAAGCCTGGCCCCGTTGGGTGCCTTTGGGGTGAATCGTCCGTCCGGAGCGAAGCGGCTGGCGCCTTCCCGGCTCACACCGAAGGCTTGATTAGAAGATTGCCCAGCCCCTTGAGGGTTGTGGCCCGTCACAGGACCGCCTCGGAGTGACCTTCACAGGGGATGACGCTGGCCGCACCGCGGCCACAAGCATCTGCCCCGTTATGAGAAAGGAACCCTCGCCCGTGATGAGCACCGTCGCACATTTCTATCCGTTTGTCATTGGCGTGGATACCCACGCCCGCACCCATACCTATGCCGTACTTGCTGCCAACGGCGCGCACCTGGGAACCGAAGCGTTCCCCAACACCCACACGGGCAGAACCCGCGCGATCGCCTGGCCGTCCCGCCGCACTGGAGGAGACCTTGAAGCCCTCTGGGCCATCGAAGGGACCAGAAGCTACGGGGCCCTGCTCACCGGCACTGTCGCACGGGCCGGCTACCGCGTGGTGGAAGCACCCAGGGTCAGGGCTTACGCATCAGCACGTCGTGGGGTGGGGCAGGGAAGTCCGATCCGTTGGACGCTGCCGCGATCGCCGCATCAGTCCTCGTGCTCGAACAATCCCAGCTACGCAATCCCCGGCAGGATGACGGCATCCGTGCCGCATTGCGAGTCCTAGTCTCAGCGCGGGAGCAGATGACCATCGAGCGCACTGCGAAGGTCAACGCCCTCACCGCTCTCTTGCGCACCGTTGATCTCGGCGTCGACGCGCGCAGACCCCTCACCGATACCAAGATCACCGATATCTCCCACTGGCGCGTCCGCGATGAGCCCCTTGCCGTTGCCATTGCACGGGCCGAGGCTCTCCGACTCAGCAAGCGCATCGACGTGCTTGATTCCGAGCTCAAGGACAACAACATCCGTACCACCGAGCTCCTCGAAGCCAGCCCTGCGGCCCCCTTGCTCGAGGAGACAGGCATCGGTCCCGTCACCGCAGCCGTGGTTTACACGGCGTGGTCGCATCTGGGCCGAGTGCGTTCCGCGGCTGCCTTCGCTGCTCTCGCCGGAGTGAGACCGATTCCCGCGTCCTCGGGAAACACCACTCGGCACCGGCTAAACCGGGGCGGTGACAGACGCCTCAATAGAGCCCTACATTTGGCCACGGTCGTCAGAATGGTCCATGATCCTGCTACCCGCGCATACGCTGAACGCAGGAAGGCTGAGGGCAAGACCTCACGCGAGATCCGGCGGTGCCTCAAGCGATATCTCGCCCGCCATCTTTATCGCGCCCTGAATGCACTCCACGCTGCCACTGAAGCGATCCCAATCGCAGCTTGACAGATATAGAAGATTCACCCACATCCATCGCTGACAGCAACGGCCATTCCACCCTTGATCAGTCAGTCCAGGTATCGCTAAAAACGCCCGTGCCGCCTCACTGAGACCGACGGTAAAAGCGGCTACCAGTTCGTTAATCTACGGTTAGGACCACGCGGAATCGGGCGTCACCAGACATCATGCGGTCGAAGCCTTCAGCCGCCTTTTCAAGCGGATAGGTCTCGATCATCGGGCGAACGCCGGTCAGAGCGGCAAAACGGAGCGTGTCCTCTGAATCCTTCGCTGTTCCCGAGGCATGCCCGGCGACGGAACGACTACCGAGCACCAAGTCCACGGCACTCACAGCAAGGGGCTCCTGCGGGACGCCGACTACGATCAGCTGTCCCCTCGGTTCGAGTCCGGGGACAGTTACAGACATGGCGTGGGCATCGGTAACGGTGGCCAAGACAACGCGCGCGCCGCCAAGCTTCTTTAATTCCGCCGCGACATCGTTGATGGTGCTGTCGATGTAGTGGTGGGCACCAAGGTCGCGGGCGAATGCTTCCTTCTCGGCGCCGCGTGCGATCGCAACCGTCTCGAAACCCATCTTGGCCGCGAACTGGACCCCGAGGTGACCCAGACCGCCCAGTCCCAGGACAGCGACGACATCCCCGGCCCGAGCACCACTGTTACGCAAAGCATTGAACGTGGTCACTCCGGCGCACATCAGCGGAGCCGCATCCGTGAATGCGAGAGCGTCAGGTACGGTCGCAAGGGCATCGGCGGGGGCGAGCAGATACTCAGCGTAGCCGCCGTCCGCGGTCAGTCCGGTGACCTTTCCCACGATGCATGAAACAAAATCCCCGCGCCTGCATGGGGTGCATTTAAAGCAGGCTCCGCCAAACCATCCCACCCCCACACGCTGGCCCGCTGACCACTGCGAGACGCCCTCCCCAAGGGTCTCGACGGTCCCGGCAACCTCATGCCCGGGAACACGGGGATAGGACGAAGCCATGCCTGCGGCGGGCATGACATCGCTGTGGCACACACCATTGGCCGCGACCTTCACGAGCACGTGTCCGGGCAGAACGTCGGGAAGATCGTACTCGGCGAACTCCAAGGCAGTATTGGGAGCAGAAAATCGTACAACTTTCATGATGTCGAATCCTTTCATGATTACCGTTAGCGCCTCTGTTTACACGCACTCTGACGGCTCTTCCTGACAAACGGATGCTATCGCCGGTATTCCGGGAGACCTTCCAAAGGACGGAGGGCTGTAGTCCAGAATGGAACATTGGAGTAGGTGTCATTCTCAAAAACACCTTACGCTTAAGCTCGACAAGGGCAACTGCACTGTCTGCGAACCGACACCATTTTCTTATGCGCAAGCAGGGTTCCGCTTGCGCAGACATCCTCGCGGTAGATTCCCCGGCGACCGTCGTCCAGGCCATCGTGGATTACCGGGTGGATGAGCCGGCACACGGCTACTCCTGCAGAACTGGCCGGTCGGGATCGGTCCCGCACGACGCGCCCGCTCGTGACCGCTCGTGACCGCTCGTGACCGCTAGCGGATGGTTCCGGCTCGTGGAGGCCAGCCACCGCAGCATGTCGGAAACGCGGTAGCGGATCTTCCGGCCGACTCGAATGCCGGAGGGCGCACGGCAGTCGGTGCGCAGATTGTAGATCGCCTGCGCCTGCACGACGAGATAATCGGCAAGCTCACTTGTCGCTAGAACTGGCTCCAGGCCAAAGTGTCGTTCACTATCGATAACCCGTAAGTAACCGAGGTCACTCCAACGACACGGATTGGGTCGTGCACCTGCACTATCAAGAACCAGAGAAGGTAGGAAATTTTTGACTAAACGTATAGTGCATCAAGTCTTGCCCTCTCGGTACAGACAAAAAACCTTGATCAGGTCGATTTTACAGTAGGGCGGCCGGGACTTGAACCCGGGACCAACAGTTTGCGCCGCGCGCTCTTTCGACCGGACCAAATGCGGACTGATACCTCGTTTGATCTCGACTTATCTCGACCTGATCAGGAGGTTCTTGTATCAGATGTCTTCACCATTATCCCAACGTCTCGTCCCTTCTCGGTCGGTCTCGGGACAATAAACGTTGAATAGACGTGTGTGCCTCAAGTCCTCACTTACCGACTCTGTTTCCCGTGGGCGTCCATTGAGAAGATTCTTGAACCGTACAGTGTCGTTGGCAGTACGGCGTGCGCCTGCTCCATGGGGCTCTCTGAACAGACAACAGCGTCCGCGGCTTTGAGCGCTGAGGTGATGATCGACTACGAAGCGCGTACCTTCCACGCCTCGCCTTCGGCGTTCCGGTCATCGACACTGATGGCAGCACGGCCATATTCTCGGTTGCTGGCCACAGACATTTTGCCGTCACTACCGTGGCGCTTGAGTGACACCTTGCCACCGAACTCTTGGTACTTTTCATCCTTCGATTCGACGAGAGCCTGGCTCGACACGCAGCCGACGACTGGGGTATTCGAATGGGCGACGTTTCAGAAGACGGGTTTAAGTGAAACCGTCTTTCCCCGCGACAGGGTGAGTCCGTTTGGCTCGGAGGCACTTCGCCCTCAATCTAATCGCCAATTACCGTAATTGTCGCGAGTGGAAGGGTAAGCCGCCCAGAGGTGTAAAGCGTGTCGAACCATTGACGACTTTGTCGTAGTCGCGAATATTTCTGTAGTGATTTCGAACAGCAATCACGAGGTGGCATGCTTCGTGCATCATGCAGGCCTGAAAGAAGTCTTTTAAGAATTGATTGTTCGCATAGCCGCGCCCCGCTTCAACTTCGAGCACGGTTCCAGACTCGGGATGAAATGCATCAGCATCAAAGCTTTTCTGGACGACCCCGTTCTGCCCGTACAGCACAGGGAGCTTGATTTGGTCCACGTGGGCTTTTCCTCCCTCTACAAGGAAATTGCCAGCGCGAAGTCCGCTAGTGAGGACCGCCAGGACCGCGTCAGAACTGAGATTTGTCGATACCGAATCGATTGACTCAGATTCCGCTTCGAACACCGCGATGGCGACTCTCGTGGATGCCGGAGTTGGTCCGGACCTCGGAAATGTTTGTCATACGATCATGCGTTGGCTCCGAGAAACACGCAGCGATCCAAATTTTGACGCCTCCCAATGTCTTACAGCCGTCTTTGCCTACCGGAATGGTAGCGGTCGGTAAAAACACATGCTGCAAGTCACACCGAGAATCCGAAGGCTTTGGCCGACGATGCTCACATCCCTGCCCCTGACCAGGATGCGAGACGCGGTCTCCTATGTACCGGTGGGATTTGAACCCAAAGCCCCGCCCAGTCATAGCTTGGCGGAAGGCCCACTGCCCCGTAAATTCAACGGTTTTCGGTCACCACGACGCCTCGTGGATCATGCCGAATTTTTTCAAGTGTGGACATAATGTGGGCAAGCCCTTCAGCACCAGAGACAGCCTCCACTGAGTGCCCTAGGCTGAAGGCCTCAGCGGGAGGCGCTGGGCAGCAGCCTGACGCACCTCGTCAAACAACTCGCCGACTGATCACTCGACCACCGCGAAACAATTGGCCTTTCCCGAGCCGACTACGACACCCAGCACCCTGACCACGAGATTCACTAACCCCGAGCGCTCGGAGGAAAGCGTTCAACGGGATAGTCACCTCGACCGGGCCACGGCGGCCAGTGTTGGTTGGCAGATCGGTGGCGACCTTGCTCTTCGCCGTTATCGTGCATCGGCCGTCCCGAATCCGGCACGTTGTGCCCGTTCGGGCAATCCCTCGAGTTCCTCGAACACGGTTATCTGCAGCCCGGCGGGTGCTTCGAGTCGGGAATTGAGTGATCGCCACGGTGTCTCGCGTGGTTCGCCAATGATGGTCGCCCCGACCGCAGCCAATCTGGTGGTGACATCGCGCCCGTCGGTTACCTCGAATGCAAGTCGAATGCCGGGTCTTTGGCGTTCCCCGGTCTCGACCTGGTCAATCATCCGCTTTTGGGCTGGGTTTGAGATTTCCAGGGTGGCGCGGCCGGCATCCAGAATCGAGACGCGCGCGTCGCCGTCTCCTTCGAATGCAGCTTGTTCGGGCAATCCCAGCGTGTCACGGTAGAAGGCTATAGCGGCGTCGAAGTCCTCTGCCTCTACAATGACGCGAAGCTGGAGAACGTGGGCAGAATCGTTCTTGTGTGTACTCATGATCGCTACACTAAAACCTGACACTAATGTCAGGGGCAAACGGCTGATGAGAATTGGTGACTTGGCCCGAGCAACCGGCGCAAGCCCACGATCGCTCCGATACTACGAGGAGCAGCATCTGCGATCTTGGAATGTCTCGAGCAACGTTCTACCGCCGGACGCGAGCACTGGACCTCAACGCCGAGTCACCTGAAGCGTCCGAACGTGCCCGTATAGTCTCCGGCCTGCGGGACTGTGAGACGCGCAACAGACGACACCAGGACTGCTTCGCACCGACGTTGAGGTATCGCTAGAGATCTAGAGTTGTGCGGCCTCGGTATTCGTCCACGGAATGATTCTGCTAAGGAATGTCAGTGAAAGTCTTTTCGACCGACGCAAGCCGTGCGTCTAGAGAGCTGAGCTTTTCCAATAGCTCCCTGTTTATCGCTGAGTTGTCCTCTACGATCTTTCGGAGCTCGGCAGCGCCACCCAATTCCTCTGTTTTAGCCTTGGCTTTCAACACGGCAGATACGATTTCGGACGCTGCGTAGCTAACAATTCCAGCGATGGCGATCCAAGCAAACCAGGGCATTTATTCGCTACTTTCTTTAGTTGGGTGAATCTCAAGATCGGGGTGCGATACCACTACTGCGACTATTGCAGCGGGGCTGAGGATGATGGTGAATGGCAAAACTTCAAAGTACTTGAGGGCCTTGCCGTCATCGGAGAGTTCGAGGCGGCCGGTCAAATATCCAGCGGCTTCTAAACGCTGCAGGTGCACGTACAGCAGGGGTCTGGATATTCCGAGGTGCCGGGCCAGTTCACTTACGTGACGCGGCTCTCCCATGAGCGCGGCAATAATACGATAACGCTGTGGGTGAGCGATCGCGGTAACTCTGGCGACTTCGTCTTCTAGGGACAACGTCATGCTCCTTTCACCTGTCAGTACATCATGACACATGAAATCACAGAGACGTAATGACACGTCTCGTTTCACCGAAAGAGTTCACGCAGGACGGTTTTGAGCACGAGAGCGCCTTTCCGCGAAAACTTCACAAATTCCTAGGACAAAGCGCGGGCGCTCAGCTAGTCGCTTATCAGGTCTGAATGTAAGGCACATGCATCCGAGTCCTTCTGACCCTCAGAAGTTGTCCCGATCAGGGTTCCGCGAGCAGACACCTTATGTGTGCTCCTGGACGTCGACGAGCCAGCCCTTCACTGAGCGTCGGCGTTGCTCGGGCGGTGGAACAGCGAACTCTCCGACGTTAGGGAGCGGTTCGGCTTCTTCGTCGATGCGCAGCCGAACGCCCTGAGCCGGGGCCAACATCGCTGTATTCACAACGGGCTCGATCTCGATCATGTATCGAGAGGTCGAAGTTCTCAGGAACGCACCATTGCCAAAATCGCGGCCGACCATCGGCTACTCGTCGCCGTCCGCCGGCATGATCGATTCGGGCGGCGCGCCGTGGCCGGGCAGACGCAGCGACCGACGCTCGATGACGTCTTGCGTGACCGCGTGTACCGCGACGACCCTGCCGCGCACACGATCGGTGAACGCCTCCTCATGGTGCGACTCCATCGCGTCCACCGTGGCGATGAGTTCCGGTCCGAGCATGTCCGCGAGAGCAGCATGCGGCGTTCGCGTCTTGATACCGAAGTCGACCTCATCGCCGATGGCAAAAGCATCGCCGCAGCACGCCCATTCCCATTTCGTCAGTCACACGCGCGTCGTAATGTCCACGCTAGCAACTCACTCGCTGCGGCTCAGCCGACGCGTTAGGGCATCCGCTACCGAAACGGGATAGCTGTCCCACCCAAGGTTTCCCCTACGGATTTCACTGACCGGACCGCTCCTAAACCCGATCGAGCGCGTGGTGCGGCTTTTGCGGGAGAATGACCGTGATTTTTTCACCTGGTCGGACAATTCCAGAATGCAGCACGATTCCCATAATCCCGGCTTTGCGAACCACTCGTCCTTTGTCATCGTGTCCAACCATGGTCGTCAAAAGTCCAGGCTTGAAAGCATTGATCTGAGCACACGGATTTCTTAGTCCGGTGACTTCGACCAGCGCATCATGGCCGATCTGCAGCTGGGCACCGCGGGGCAGGGCTAAAACGTCGATTCCCGCGGTGGTCACGTTCTCGCCCATGTCCCCAGGTCGAAGATTGAACCCGGAGGCGGCAACCTCGGCGAATAGTTCAGAGTGAATGAGGTGCACTTGACGGAGGTTCGGTTGGCTGGGATCTGCGGCAACTCGCGAACGATGTTGAACAGTCTTCCCCATGTGAGCGTCTCCTGCGACACCAAGCCCCTCCAGCAGCGTGACGGTCTCACACGATCGTTTCGTAAAGCCATGTGCGGAATTGCGGCTCACAGACAAAACGACGGCGGACAGTGTTGGCACCATAAAACCCATCATTCAAGCTGGACTCAAGGGCGCTCGGCATCGAGGTAGAACTCGAAGAGATCAGTCGAGAGTCACCCGTGGCGCATCCGCAAAATTCCACCTGAATAGCGTGAGATTCCAAAACCCAGGGCGCTTGCGAGAAGGATCGATAAGGCCAGTCGCTCCGAGACCCTCCAGTGTTATCTCCGCCAGCCCCTCCGCCCATTCTTCGGTGCAGACTTCTGTTCCAATCATCGTGTACCCCCCAATCAAGGCCGCCTTCGGTGCGATCATCGTGCCCCAGGCCGGAACCCTCGGTCGGGCACTTTCCGTGGCCGCCAAAGGTCGCGCTGATCGGGTCGTTGCCATTGACGAGAACACGGCGGTTGTCACAACGATCCACGACCCTTCCAGCATGAGGGTCGTCGGGGGTGGCAATGCGTGGACGTTCGAAGCATCTGATGGACAAGTCACAAGTTCGATTCGGGGGGCGAATTAATCCCGCCTAGTGGCGGTAATTTTTCCGACGAGCTGCGCGCTTATAGGGGGTTGGCCCATTCAACCCATCGTCGCGACGACCGGTTGAATTCGCCCAACGGTCATGGCGACGATGATGACAACGGTAAGCAATGCGACAGAGACCCCGAACTATGTCGAAACGGCGGATGCAAACGAGGCGACCGCGGCTTCGAAACGATCGAATCTGAAAACTTGTCGTGGGTCTTTTAGGTTGAGGACTTCAAAATTCGAAGCACATTTCTCAATGTAACCAAGAACCTTCGCTGGCGACCTCTCGTGGCAACGCCGATCGCCCACACGCCACTCGTGATCGGACAGATTGCGGACTTCAAGATCGTCGGCTGCGCATGGTGCCTGTTGGGGATACGATGCTAAAGCCCCTTCGTTGCTAGTGATGCGGGCCGGCCACACCCCGCCCAATTCGTCAATGTTGCGAGTAGTACTTGTCATTACGGCTCTTTTTCATTTGGAAGGTGAGGCCTGCGCGCGGAACGCGGCCGGAACGGAGCGAAGCGGTCAGCTTTTCGTGGTGAGTTTCATCCGGCCTGCAACCGGACGCTCGGCCCCCTCTGCTGGGCTGCCAGAATCAGCAAGATCAGGGGGAACGCTGCAGTGACCAACTGCAAGACACGCTGCTGCGCCTGCGCGGACGCCAGTTCCGCTGGCGAATTGAGGACGGCTCGGTAATGCCCGGGGCACCCTCGCCCACGTGCGCGGCCATCCGGCCGCCGAAAAAACCCGCATAGACGGAATATCCAATGGCGACGAGGGGAATGAGTTTCACCGTGGTATTCACCCGCTGTTCCGGCTGGCCAGCAAGACGGGCCGTGTTACCCAAATCAACACCGCACCGCCGATACCGACTGCGACAAATGCTGCCATTTGCACGTGAACCCAATGCTTTCAACCCCGTCGTAGCCACAGCAATACGTTCCGTCGAACCCTTCACGGTTGCAGCCGCACCATTCAGCTCGACCGCGCCCATCAGCAAACCACCGAACCAGGCGGCCGACCCGACGTCAACCAGGCTTCGAACGAGAGTATTGCGTTGCGGCATGTGCTCCTCAGAATCGTCGGTGTGTGTAACGCAGTCACCAATGAGACGTTTCCTCGTCCACAAATGTCATGAAAATTCAGAAAAAACACCCCAAAGTTTTTCGTGGCAATGCCGTGGTGTGCACGTGGAGGTCGCTGAGTGTCGAAGCAGTGTCACAGAACCCGCACTATCGCCATCGCAAAAGATGTGCCCGTGAAACGCAAGTACGCAGGACGCCAAGTCGGTACCCCGCGGTTGGTGCCAGAACTCGCCGTCCATCGGCGCCCGATTCGTCGTAACACAGCCTCGAATCAACTCCGAGGTCGGGGCTGCCTTCCGACCAATTTCAGCGGTCGCACCTCCCGAATCCGGCTTCTGAACCAACTTTGAATCGGATTCAGCACGGCACTGCCACCGCGGCGCCCTAGCCTGAAAAACGAACGGCCTAACGGGTCTCAAGGGTATCCAGGTGGGGGAAGTTTTTGCCGCGCTGCGAGGTGACAGTCCAGGCAGTGGAAAGCACGATGAATTTCGTTGAACCCGCCTGGTCGTTAAGTTCGGCGGCATGCCTCCATATGAAGATCCATATTTTTGCCATGACCTCATCGACCGACAACGGGTTCACACACTTGTACAGACAGATTGCATAGGTGTCGGCGACGAAGGCGTCATATAAGGAGCTGAAGGCGAGTGCATCGCCCGCGGCCACACGCTCCAGTAGCAGATGACCGCCGATACTACTTGTCGGGAAACGTGGCTCCGTCTCGGCGGAGGTCACGATGCGGGCTCGAACGATCGAATGGCAAGTGTACGCACAGCGCTCCCTCGACGTGGTGAGTGAATCCACTGACGAGGTCTAGGGCAGCGCTTAAAATCTATGTGATCTCATTGGGATATGTCAAGACAATTGATGGATAAGAAATCTGTCACGTAGCTGTCGAGATAACGTCAATGACCACTGCGCCTGAGAAGCTACGGTTTTAGCATCCGCGGAACATGATTAATTCACGTCGCTTTGGCTTGCACGCTGATCTTTTGCACCACGCAAACCGTCTGACAAACTATGTAACGAGTTCTAGAATCCTGGGCGATACGGTCGAAATGTTATGCAATCGTTGTATTGACCGCTTGAAACTGTTGGTAATACTGGTTTTCTTCTCGGTCGGCGTTGATAGCACCGGGGCCGGCTGGTGGCAGTAAGTTCGTTTCTTCAATTGCTGCTCGTAGTCGTAGTGGTCATTGTTCTTTCCACCAGCAGGACGGAGCTCCGCACACCGCTGGGAGTATCTGTGGTCGTTGCTGACGGGGGCGTGGCGCGCATTATCGACGGGAACTCATTGGTGGGTCACGGTTAGATGCTGGCTGAGCCTACACCGGAGTTGCGTGGAAAGATTCCCCAGTAATCCACCGGGTGAGGGTGGTAGCTAAGGTGACGATGCTGGAGCCTCAGGGCTTGAAATTTGCCGCTGAGCAGTACTCGATCGAGGGTTTGGGCCAAGCTATTCCCACGGCACCACGGTCATCCCGGCCAGGCAGACCGCCGTACAGGGCGAAACCATCCGAGCCACCTGGTTATTTGAATTTCATGATGAAGCTATTGCCTTGGCACCAGAGAACAGCCATAATGCCTGAATTTCTCCCGGCTTCAGACGTCACACTTCTGTAAGAAAAGATCCATAGCCTCCCGCCTCGATGCGTTATACCGTGCCCAATCCAACAGCATAAAAAAGGATTAGCATCATGACTATTTCACGGCGACAGGTTTTGTTACTAGGTGGTGTAGGCGCGGTGGGAGTGGGTTTGTTGACACTTCCCCTGCGGAAGGCGGAAGCAGGAGCCGCTAGCGCTCTTGATCCAAGTGAATTGCCCAGGCCCTTTCAAACACCATTCGTGCAGGCGCCTATATTGCGACCGGATCGAACGGGTGTTGATCCCGTTGACGGGGCGCCCGTGCAGTATTACACCGTCGCGGAGATGGCGGCCAGTGCCACTATTCTTCCCCGATTAAAGACCCCGATTCTTGGTTATAACGGTATTTTCCCTGGCCCCACCATCAGCGTCGATCAAGGGACGAAGGCTGTTCTGCGCGTGCGTAATCAGTTACCCGCCAAGCACCCGCTCGACGGTCATCCGTTGTTCACGTCCACGCACCTGCATGGATCGGCCTCGCTGCCGCAATATGACGGCTACGCAAACGACATTACGAATCCGGGATTTCGCAAGGACTACTTGTACCCGAATTTTCAAGCGGCCCGCTCTGTGTGGTATCACGATCATGCGGTGCACAACACCGCGCTCAACGTCTACTCGGGCCTAGCCGCGCAGTACCACATGCACGATCCGCTCGAACGAGCGCTCCTTCCCCAAGGAGAATTCGACGTAGCCCTGACCATCAATGACGCCATGTTCGCCGTCGACGGATCACTTGGTTATGACAGTAACGACCACTCTGGTCTCTGGGGTGACGTGATTTTGGTCAACGGCAGGCCGTGGCCGGTCATGAAAGTCAAGAAGCGCGTATACCGGTTCCGCGTCCTCAACGCTTGCCTTTCTCGATCACTGCGTCCGACCCTCAGCACGGGCGATCCTGTGACGATGGTCGCCACCGACGGCGGGCTGATGCCGGTATCCCAGTCCGTGGCGAGCTGGCGCCACGCCCCGGCCGAGCGCTATGAAATCCTGATCGATTTCCGTAAATACACGCCAGGCCAACGGATCGAGCTGCGCAACCTGTCGAACAAAAACAATGTCGACTACGAATTCACGAAGTCGATCATGGCTTTCGACGTCGTTCCGGACCCGGTGAACACGAACGATCCCACCTGGAATACAATTCCCGTGCAACTGGCCCCCTGCGAGGTCATGTCGCTCAAGCCTTCCGCAGCGACGGTCCAGCGCTCCTTCCGGGTCAACCGCAATAACGGTTTGTGGACCGTGAACGGCAACACCTGGGAGCAAGTCGTTGCCAGCAACTTCCGTGAAGTGTTGGCGAATCCAGAACTGAACGCGGTTGAGGTGTGGGAATTTGCCAACAACGCCGGCGGCTGGTTTCACCCCATGCACCTACACCTGATCGACTTTCAAATTCTCAGCCGAAACGGTCGGGCTCCATTCGCATATGAGAAGGGTCCGAAAGACGTTGTCTACGTCGGCGAGAATGAAAACGTGAAGCTCCTGATGAAGTTCGGGCCACATCGTGGACGGTACATGATTCACTGTCACAACACCGTGCATGAAGATCACGACATGATGGTTCAGTATCGGGTTGGACCCGAGGACGCAGTTGATACCGTCACGAATAATCCGATAACGGCGGCCCCAGCACAATGGGACAACGGATTAGCCTGACCGGGCTGGAAGTCGGGCAGAGGCTGAAGGTTGGCTACTGTGGTGTGAGCGCAACTCTGTCGCGACCACATCACCCCTAACCAGCGCATCAGGGTCAAATGGACAGGGCGTTCTTGAAAAAAGTGGTCTTCTTCGTCCAGGAAGCGGGGCGCGCAGAGCAGGACTGGAGGGTCTTCTGCGCGCCTGCGTTCGCGCTACATCTTTTCATCAGAGGGACCCCCGGCCGCTTAGGCATTCGCTTGCGAGGCATTGAGGAAGGATGAAGCACCGAATACGCTTCGGACAGTCACTGTCCTTGGCCACAACACGGATTAGGTCGTTGAGATCAAAGCCGTCGCGGTCTGGGCTTAGGTCAGCACCGCCGCTTGCGGCTGCCGATTCTCAGCGCTGATCATCCAGGCGCACTGCTCTAACTTCTTAATGAAAAGGTGCAAAATATCCGCGCTGGTGGGATTTTCCTCGTAGACGTCATCATGCACGGCCCGCATGGTGCTTCCATGAGGTTCAGACGTTCCGTGATGAAGTTGACCGCGTCCGTGGTGAGAACCTTGCTGGCGAAAAAGCTCAGCAAGTAGGTGGTCGCGGCGACGGTTTCAATGCGTCCGTCGGGCTGCAGGTCAAGGGCTCGAAAGCGTTCAGCCGATTGTTCAGACGATTTCATCGACCTGCAGATGCAGCGCGATCAGGTCGACAAGAATCGAATGCAAATTCGTGCCAGGTGTCTCAGAGATGTGCGCGGTGTCTTTTCATGTTGCGCGGATGGGTCTTATCGTGCGATGTGACCGCCAAGCACGCGCCTGACACCAGGATCGGCCGCCCAGCATGTCAACCCGGAAAAAGTAAGCCCAAAATTGGGGCGAAAACATTCTTATTTGGAGGTTTTGCTGAGTTGGTCTCGTTATTATCTAGTAACACACTGCGTAAACCCGAACGCACGGGGGAGAAATTTTTAGTTCATGCGATCCGGCTTGCGCTTGTCAACGACGATGACCGATCAAGGGCAGGATCTTGGGTAAATTTACGTACGATTCGAGTATCACCGTCGATTTCGAGGATCGGTTGCTCGCGCATATTCAGATCGTGATCGGAACCAAGCTGCGACGCGGAGAAGCGTTCTACTTCTCGTGGCGTGACGACTCTTTCGTCGGGGCAGGCCGCAGCACTGTCTGGGTGCATCCGAGTATTTCTCTTTCCTATAGATACTTCGGCAGTAAGAGCCCGGTGGTCAACCGCGACTGGATCGAAATACTGTTACAGTCAGCCAATTCGGCTCATGGGCTGCAGACCCTCGCCGAGCCACGGCCGCGCGCACTATTGCGGCCGGTTCCGGCATAACGGGCGTCATCGCTTGGGTGCGGGACCGGACCGAATCTTTGAGGGTACTTGCCCATCTGTTCAATGGTCGTGCCGCGCAGGATACTGAAATATTCCAAAGCCGGCCGGGCAACCGTATTCGTTTGCGGATCATCAATGCGGCCGGAGACACTGCTTACCGGGTCGGTGTGCCGGGGCACAAGATAGCCCTGACGCACAAGGATGGGTTCCCAGTACAGCACCAGGATGTCGACGCGGTTGTCCTTGGCATGGGCGAACGGATCGATGCGATCCTCACCGGTCAGGACGGATACACGCCACTTCTGGCCATTTCCGAAGAGAAGGACGGCCGCGCCTGCGGCCTCATCAGAACCGGCCGCGGCACCGCCCCCGTCGCTGCCACGCTTCCGTCAACCCTGGACAGAATAGTCACCGACGGAGGCCGTCTCACAGCAGATGATTCCGTGCTCCCTTCCAGCAAAAAGCCTGATCGCATCCACACGAGGCGTCTAACGGGCAGCATGGAAACTACGGCTGGAGCACCAATGGGCGCCGTTTCGACGTGAAGAAACCGTTTGCGGACGCCTTTGATATCATTCTGGATGAACGCGTCCAGGTCAAGATGGTGAACGACACCACCATGTGGCACCCCACGCACCTGCACGGGTACAGCTTCCAACTGACCAATAACGACGCACGCAAAGACACCGTCATCGTCCGCCCGAAAGAAACCGCCACGTTTGAATTTGACGCCGACAACCCCGGACAGTGGATCGCCCACCGCCACAACGCATACCACGCCGAACGCGGCATGATCGGATTGTTCTCCTACGTGAAGTAGCCTCACTGTACGAAGGGTGAAATCGTCAGCGATGTCTTCTGCATCGCGAAGTGAACCGCCAGACGGTGTCAACGACCGCGAGATCACCGTGGCTGAGTACTTCGATTAGTTCAACCAGCGACGCCTCGGCGGTAAGCTTGGCCACATTCCACCCATCGAAGCCGAAGGCAACGACACCCCACCGATTGTCACCACCCAGATGCAACGGGCCGCACCGAACCTTTATTAAACCAGGGGCGAGACAGTGCGCGAAACAGGCTGCGCACTTGGTCCGGATCGGAGACGAGGATTCCCGTGACCTCGTTGATGGAGCTGGTGCAGGCCTGCGTCGCTGAGCTGCGAGCGGCGCGGAGCACGCGGAGGCATTCGACAGCGTTGTCCTTGCCTTTCACCGTTGATTCCGGCTTATTTTTCAACCGTTGCTGACAAGTGTGAACGCCGACTGAAAATGGGGCCATTTGTGCCGACAGTTTCAAGCGGTCAATGCAACGATTGCGGCGTTGAAGACCTCGTGAGGAGTCTGCCGCTTTAAAGCTCTACGGGGGCGATTGTTGAGTTCGGTCACGATCTCCGCAAGTCGCGTGGTGTCGGTCAGGTTGAGATCGGTGCTCTTGGGGAGGTATTGACGAAGAAGTCCGTTGGTGTTTTCGTTGGTGCCGCGTTGCCAGGGCGAGTACGCGTCGCAGAAGAACACGGGAATCCCGGTCGCTGTGGTGA
>NZ_PJJL01000033.1 GCF_002929505.1 Cryobacterium sp. Y57 | reverse complement strand
AGACCTCAGCCATACCCATCGCCCGAGGGTTGCCGGAACATTACTCCGCCTCCGACACTCACAACATCGTAAGGAAGGAGATCTAATCTTGGGTCACACTGCCGGTCGGCGATCGCTACGTTGGTGGAGCGTCAGACCCGGTTCACAATGCTCGTCCACCTCCCCGGTGGCCACGGCGCGATCACGGTTCGCGAGGGGCTGTTGGCCGCCATTAAGACTCTCCCCGAGCACTTGGTGAAGACTCTGACATGGGACCAAGGCACCGAGCTGGCCCAGCACCGGCAGATCACGCTGGCCACCACGATAGCTATCTACTTCTGTGATCCGCATTCGCCGTGGCAGCGGGGCACCAACGAAAACACCAACTGGCTGCTGCGCCAATATTTCCCCACAGGCACCGACTTATCCGTCCATTCGCCCGAGCGGCTACTCGAAGTCGCTACCGAACTCAACGATCGACCGCGCAAAACACTCGGCGGCAGCACACCCGCTCAAGCCATGCAACGACTATTGCCAGAGCCAGAAAAGCCCATCGTTGCGACGACCGGTTGAATCCGCCGTTCCCTTATTGGAACGGACCCAAGCCGGCGATCGCGTGTTTAGGTGCCCCGGTGGGCGTCCGGCTTACGGTCGAAGTCGTGGGACCCGCGCATCAGGAGTGACGGTCTATATGAGGTCCTCCACTATGTCTTGATCGGTGCCGTGCGTGGATGCCGACGACCGCCAACGGGAGCAGGGCATACACCGGCGCAAGCGCCAGCGCGCCGAGGAAGGCCGGACCGGTTGGTGCGGCATAGCCAAGGTTCATCGCGAGGAGCGCCCAGCAGGCCCCGGCGCTGCCTGAAGTCAATACCGCCGCGATGTAGAGCGTTCCTCGAAAGGGCTCCTCGTGGTCGCGATCGACGACGGTGGCGATGGCCAGGGCGAAGCCACCGAGCGTTAAAGCCGCGATAGGCAGGAAGAACATCCACAACGGTTGCGTGTTCGAGACCTCGGTACCGGACCACTGCACGTTCAGAGGGTTCGGCAACGGCATCCATTGCATCACCACGATTCCGACGGCCACGGTCGGAACCGCGACGAGCAGGGCGGCGAGAATACGGCGCGTGAACATCATGACGAAACGATTCTAGGGGAACCATAGGGTAATTGACGGGTTCGCGTTGACGGTTCCCCATACGGGGTAGTCGAGGCGTCGGCTGAAGTGGTACGAGCTCATTTCCGTGCGTCTACGAAGTTGGAAGGGGTGTGCTGCATGCCGTCGAATCCCGGAGTCGAGGTCGATTGGGTGCGATCAAGGAGTTGTTGCAGTCCTCATGTCTGCGGCGACCTGCTGGGCCTCGGATACGGTCCCGAACACCAGCGTTAGCGGGCTGCTGATGAGGGCATCCTTCACGAGCGGTGCGGAGAGGACTCGGCCGTCGAGAACGATCGCCAGATTCTTTTCCAGCGCCTCGCGAGAAGCATCGCTGAGCGTAGCGGTATCTGTGTCATTGAGATCAAGGTTCACGGAGTTTGTCGATCCCTGATCGTCGGAGAGCGTTACGGAGTCTGGTGTGATCACACCCAGCACCTGTGCTAAGTCGTATGTGGTGGTTCCTGCCCGGTCGCACGCGGAGGCTGCGCCGTCCGAGGTCAGGGCCGGCGCGGTGCATGGACCGTCACTGGAGGAGATCACGAGTCGAAGCTGAAGAGGTTTCCCCGGCGAATTCGTGTCGCCGGTGGCCGTGGTGCTGCACCCCGTGAGAAGCATCGCGACGGCTGCAAGAGCAAGTAAGAGGGTTGGACCTCGACGCGCCTGATTATTGAGTCGGGGTCTGACATCCAAGCTTCGCGATGCTGTAGTCGACATTTTGCGTTCCCCCATCGTTGCGGCACTCCGAACTTCCTTACAACCTCGCAGTGAATCGGACATGTGTCAAATAAATAGCCTGTTGGCTCCTGAACGCGCGTGCGCTCGACGACAGTCTCCTAGCGTCCCGTAGGGGGTCCCGCTCGCGGTACGGGCGCAACTGGGCTAGTCGCGTGGTTTAGTCCCCATGAACTGAAAAGGATATTGGGAGCACTTCAACCCGAATGGCGACTGCACCTGGAACGAATCCCGCCACCCCGTCGACGGAAACAGCGATGACTTCGCCGACCCTCGGCGTGTTACGTATTCTGTTTCGTAAGCTGGCCCCTTGTACGGGACGAAACGTGGCCACCGCGGTGTTCTTCTTTAGATGGCCTACTTCTTTAGGTCTTCGTCATTTGTGTCCGCAAGTAGCAGATCCATCTGCAGATTCTTGGCCAGAGTATAAGAGCGGAGTGCTTGGGTTGCAACGAGTATCAATCGCCCGAGTAAAGCCAAAAGCACGAAGCAGACTATATATGCTGCGACTATTCCGGCCATTGCGGCGACGCCGTAAAAATTGTATGAATACATAATTCAACGCTAGTTGATAATGGCTTCCGAAATTTCAAGCCTGATGAATACTATTTTTTGCCCGGACTCGATATCGACACTCCCGCAACAAAGGGGCGCTCTCTACTCGATGCGACTCGCGCCGGCAGCAAGGTGCAGCGGATTGCCAATGAGTTAGTCGCTATCGAGCCGCGGCGCATCGCGCCTCGGCTCGGCGAGAATCTCTCGCCCGTCACCTACACGGCGACCAAGAATCTCCCATCGCAAAGGACTGCGCTCAAGGGTGGCTTGGCGAGGTGAACCGACCTGGACGAAGCGATATGCACCTGCACGGATGCCGATCCACTCCGGGCATACACTAGTTGCCCTCCAAGTTCCCAATGAGGAAAGAGGGAAGACGCGCGACTTAGGAACCGTCGTCCCGTTTGGGGTTCCCCTTCTGGTGCGCTTCACTTGGACGCGAGTATCGTCGACAATATGGGGACCTCACCGCAACGGTTCGCACGAGTGCACGGGAGCGGTCAATCGTTCCGGCGGACAGCCAAGTTCGCGCGGGCCTTGCGCTCCTGAGCCTCGTTTTCTCAATCTTCGAGCTCATGCTCACGTGGCCCCGAGTTGTCGCGTGGGGACCCGTACGTTGCAGTCGGTTTTGCCAGTGCAGGTAACGTTTTTGGGGTGGGTCAAGCGCGCCAATGCGCGATTCCTCGATAGTCCAAGCTCTCAAGGGCGAGTCTCCGAGGGACGACTAACCGCCCCGTCAATCCGGTCAGCGTTTCCCGCGGTAGTAGCCGAGCCCGTCAAGATTAGGGAGTCGCAGTGCCCCCTAGGTCTGCGGCAACCTGCTTAGTCTCGGCTGCAGTCGCAAAGGCCAGCGTCAACGGGCTGGTGGTGAGGGCGTCCTGCACGAGCGGTGCGGTGAGGACCCGGCCATCGAGGACAATCGCCAAGTTCTTGTTCAGGGCTCCCCGAGAAACATCGCCGAAAGTGACGATATCTGCGTCATTAAGACCCAGGGACACGGAGAGCGGTGATCCCTGATCCTCGGAAAGCGCTACGGAATCCGGTGTGATCACGCCCAGCACCGGTGCCAACTCATACGTGATGGTTCCCGCCCGGTCGCACACGGTGGCCGCGCCGTCAGAGGTCAAAGCCGGCGCACTGCATGAACCTTCAACGAAGGAAAGCACAAGCCGAAGTTGGAGAGGCTTCCCCGGCGCACCGGTGTCACCGTCAGCCGTGCTGCTGCACCCAGTGAGCAGAGTCACGACTGCCACAAGAGCAAGTACGAACGTGGGGCCTCGTCGTGTCCGATTCGTGAGCCCAGGTTTGACACTTGAGCTCGAAAGCGCTGCTAATGACATCTGCTTTCCCCCATCGTCGCGGCAATGTCCATTCTGCTCTTGAGTGAATGAACTGGTCACAATGTCGCCGTGAATTGGTCCTGTGTCGAACACGCGCTTTACGGCTAACTAAATGAGTCTGCGCTCGTGGCCGGCTCCCCTTTTAGGGCACTGGCACCGCCACCACGTGTTAAACTTTACAATGCGACGAGCACGGGCGCGTGGCGTCCCGTATGGGGTTTGGCGGATTCAACCGGTCGTCGCAACGATGGGCTTTTCTGGCTCTGGTGACAGGGCTTCCGTCAGTCCGCGGTACCGCCGGTGCGGGTACCCGGCCCGACCGTCTCCGATGCTTCGCGGATCAGCGCTCGGATCGCGTCGTCGAATTGTTCGAGATGGCGCAAGCTGTAGCGATGCATCGTCACCCTCTTCGAGGTGGCGAACGTGGTGCGGGGTTTCGGGTCGCTGACTTCGCGCAGCAGCTCGACGCCGAGCTCAAGATAATGACTCTTGATGTAACCCGACGTGAATACCCGCACTCGGGCATACGCGACTTGGGAGGTCTGGATGCGTTCATCTACATCGGGCAGACCACGACAGAAGTCGCGGAACACGGTGATTTTCGCGAGATCGTCGTCGGCGAGTCCACCCGTGAGTTCGTCCCAGTTCGACGCTGCCATGACTCCACATTACGGTACGGCGAAACGCCGGGATGGATGCAGTGGTCGCCGTCCCACAGCAGGTTCCCCTTGCGGATCGGCTGTTCGCGTGTCCTGGTCGCCGTCCCCCTTGCGGGCGGGGGCCGCGGTACCGTCGATGACATGATTACCACCGCTTGACTTCGCCTTCGGCGTTGACGCCGTGCCGATGTGGGCCATCCCCCACACAACAACATCCGGCCGACTTGTGGTTTGATCAACAACGTGCGCCATTCCGTTTCGAACCGACACCGTCCGAGCCCCGTCGCATGGTTGTCCCTCGCGGTGTGCGGCACGCTCACTGGTTGCGCGGGAGCAGTCCCGGCGTCGGACGCGGTGTCACAAGTGTCGGCGCGCAAGGCAGTCGCTGACATCTCTCGGGGTCTCTACCGTGAGGGGACGGAGGTGATCGATGACTATGCCCGCTGGGCTGACACCGACACCGAGAAATCGACCGTAGTCGAGTTGATCGGCTACGAACCATATCCCGGCGCGATCCACGGCGAACCAGTTGGAGCGCTGCAGTTTCGTGCGACGATGCAGCCCACCCCGAACGAAGGGCCGCACGTCGCTTGCTTTGAGTCGCAGTTTGATTTCTGGGGCGTCGCGATCGAGGAGCCCGGCGAATGGAGCGACGACACAGCGGTCGCCCACGACATCGCTTGCCCGCCGGACGCAAAGCGCATCCCCCCTCCGGTCGACACCCGCTTGGTTGACGTTGTTCCCGACGGAGCGGAGGCTCTCGTCGTCGAGGTGCTGACAAACGCGCCGTCCGCGGCATCCGCTGACGACATAGTCGCCGAGATCGTCAAGCGGATGCCGCAGCCGACCGGTGAGCGTGAGGTCGCGTTCGATCCCGAGGCGACGGTAGTCGACGGCGACGTCGGCTTCGCGATGGGCGATGGGGACGACTGCCTGCTCGTGAAACGAGACGTTGACGGCGTGCAGGTGTTGCAGGTGCCCAAGATTCTGCTTCAGCCCGGAGAGCTCGGGTGCGCAGCCGGCACGGCGCTCCAGCCGGGCGACCAGCTACGGTCCCCCCACTGACCCAGAATCTGGGCGCTCGGCAATCGGCCCGATTGGCCGCGGATCCGTCGCGCAGGGGGTCCGGCTTATGGGCGCGAGGTGTTGCGGTCTGGCGAGCAGTTTGGAATCAGGACTGCGGTATCACGAAGTGCGCAACGACGGTCAAGACCAGGATGATCGGAACGGCACATGCTGTCCGTTGCGACTGTTCGCCGAGCCACCGGTTTGATCTGGGCCGGAGCAGCAGCCCAACCAATACGGTCGCCAGTAGCGCGGACAAGATGCCTGCGCTGATCAGCGACGCACGGACGGGCAACAACTGTGGCGGGCACACCGCCGGAAGACTGGGCGCGCAAGTCCAACTGGGAAGGACCGGCTGCGCCATCTAGAGTACGAGTAATCCCAGGAGTACAGTCCCCACTGCGACGGCGGGGGAGCGCGTGGCGCCGACGGTCTGGATGGGCATAGAGCCAGACTATCGATCAAGCACTACTGCGGCGCGACGGCTGCGGCGCGTGATTCTTCGCGATAACGTAAATCAGTCCCGAAGAGGGTTCGGCTTATGACACAGGCTGTTTAGCTTTAGACCTTTGAGGTTCCTTGGATGAATCGGTGTGGGAGCTCGTGGCTAGCACGGAATTTCTGAGGGCGCTGAGCTATCGATTCGTTGGGCGATGATCGCGGCATGGGACCGTGTACCCGGATCGGTTCGGGTGTTCACCGCCTGAACGTGAAACCCTGCGGCCTCGAGCTGCGTGCTCATCTCACCGATAGGCCAGAAGTAGGCGGTCGTAACGGCGTGCGGAAACGGCTCGACGGTGTCACCCTCGAAGAAGCCGAGGAGGAGGCTGCCTCCAGGAGCAATGCAGCGGGCGAACTCGCGCAAAACCGCTGGCAAGTCATTCGGGGCAAGGTGGATAACGGAGTACCACGCAAGAATTGCAGCTGCGTATCCGTCTCGGACCCCGATATCGCCCAGCGACGCGACTCGGAACGGGACCGCCGGAAATCTTTTTCTCGCTTGCACGATGAACGCTTGAACGTGATCGATACCCTCCGCATCGACACCACGCTTTTTGAGGAATTCGGTCCAATGTCCAGGGCCGCATCCCGCGTCGATGACCGCTCCCCGTAGGTGGTGCGCCCACTGGGCGATAAGCCGCTGATCCGATTCGTGCGTGTTAGCCATCGATCCGAGCAGCGCCGTGTACTCCTCCGCCCGATCGGCGTATGCACCCCGAACCACATTGCCAGTTATGGGACCGAGTCTAGGAGAAGCCCGGCGAGCGTTCCTTGGAGATGGCGACGCCCGTGACGCCCCTACGCTGGGGGGGGATGAGTCATCGACCGGATGTCATTCTCGTCCACGGGTTATGGCATCAGCCTGCGCATTTCGATCGTCTGACAGCCGTTCTTCGTGCGCACGGGATCGGCGTGCACGTTCCGCGCCTGCATCGGGGCTCGCTCACGAACGACACGGCGGCTGTGCAAAGTGTCGTGGACACGCTTCCGGTAGCGCCGGTTGTCCTGGGGCATTCGTATGGGGGTTCGGTTATCACCGGCCTCGATCGAGTGCGACACCTCATCTACGTCGCGGCATTCGTGCCAGCCGCAGGTGAAAGCGGTGCGCTCCTTGGCGGCACGGGCGCTCTCGTCAACGAGGCGGTGCGGCGCAACACGGACGAAACGACCAGCATCCCGACTGAGTACGCTCGGGAGCTTCTGTATGCCGACTGCACGGATTCTCTCAGTGCCTGGGCGTCGGGACTGCTCGTGCCACAGCAGCCGGGTCACGGCCGCGGCGTGCCACAACGCGTCGCCTGGACAAACGTCGAAAGCACCTATGTCAAATGTGAGCAGGACCGAGCGCTCAGCCCGGCGCTACAGGAACAGATGGCTCTCCGCTGCACTCACGTCGTTCGCCTGGCTTCCAGCCATTCACCATTTATCAGTCAACCGCTGCGGCTCGGGGCAGTGATCATGAAAACCTGCCCGGACCTCGCTGCCCTCGCGACTGTTGGACGTGAACTAAGTCCACTCATCTCCAACGGCCCTCGAAGCACCAATGAAGATCTCCTACCGTCAGGAGTGCTCGAAGCGTGATTGACCCAGAAGACGTTGGTCATACCGGACGATGCCGGAGTTGTTGACTTAGGCGTCGCTTTGGACGCTGAAAGCCGCTTGCGGCCCGATGGCTCATAATCGTTCGCGTCGGGAGCGGTTGCCCTGGACCGCGAGTATCAGTGCATGAAGGCGCTGTTCTGCGTTTGCCCGATGGTCATGCGGACGACTGGATGAGGTCTTCGTGACCCCGCTGGGGCTGGTCCACGATAATCGTGGTGTCGCGGGTAATGGCCTCACAATCGTTGATCCGATCGGCGGGCAAGTCCATCGGGAATCGCCGAAGCTCGGGCAATCACCGACCGCCGTGGTTGTGCGCTCCAGAAGTTGCCGGGTTCAGCACTCCTCATCGTGACGGTAATAAAACCTTCGCCTCCCGTGACGGTGATATTACCATCACGTAAAATGAAGGTAATAAGACCGTCGTCAGGAGAGTGTCATGGCTGCACGTGGAGAAGTGAAGGGCACTGAGGGACTTGGCCGCATGCTGCAGCAGGGCCGTCTCGTGAACGGTTTGACGCAGCGCGATCTCGCGGAGAGATTGGACACCGACCAGAAGTACATCTGGGGCCTAGAGTCCGGCAAGAACACCATCGTGCTCGAGCGCATCTTCGCCATCATGCGGGAGACCGGTATCCGAATGTACATGGAGGTCGATGACGGCGCCGTCGAGCCCCGCGATGACAATTTAGACGAGCCCCGTGGGTGACTTGCGCGTGGAACTCTACGGCGAGCTGGTCGGGCATCTGGTCGGCACGGACCGTCGCGCTTTTGATCTCGTCACGGAGAGGAATGTGATCGAGACTTTTGGGCTCGGCAGCACGATTCTCTCCGCGTCGGTGCCGTTCGACCTCATCAGTAACCGCAGCCGGGCAGCGCGTCGACGCAACTTCTTCGCCGAACTTTTGCCGGAAGGCACTGCTCTCGACAACCTCGCCGCCGAAATCAGAGTTTCCACCGACAACACCAGTGCACTCTTGGCACGGTTCGGCCGCGACGTAGCCGGCGCCATTTAGATATACGACCCAGAGGCGCCGGGGGAGCCGCGTGCGCCTGCTGCCGCGCTAGTTGACGCGGCTGAAGTTGGGCTGATGGTTACCAATACTCACACCGCTCCGCTGGGCGACCGGCCGAAGTTCGGCCGCACGTCCTTGGCCGGTGTCCAAGACAAGATCGTGCTCGCACGACAGGGCGATCACTGGTTTCAGGTCCTCGATGGGTACCGGTCGACCCACATCATCAAGCCGCCGTCCGTGCGCTACCCGACCATCACCTTCAACGAGGAATACCGCTTCCGCGCGGCCAAAGCTGCAGGCCTCACCACGCTTGACACCTGGATCGAGAACTTCGGCGGAGTCCCCGGCCTCGTGATCGAGCGATATGACCGATCACGGCACACCCCGCAGGGACGCATTCACCAGGAAGACATGAACCAAGCTCTCGGCGCATCAAAGAACGATGAAGTATCGAGAGTTCGGCGGCAAGGTCTCCCTCAAGCGGATAGCGGATGTCCTCGGTCACGACGGCGACCGCGCTTCCGTCGAGCAACTCCTCCGACTCCTGACCGTCTCGCAGGCCGTTGGCAATCTCGATATGCACGCCAAAAACAACAGCATGCTCCACCTCTCAGACGGCAGCACGAGGATCACTCTGGCCTACGATGTTGTTCCGCAGACGCACTTCGACAGCGACGGAAAAATGGCGGTGGCTATCAACCGAAAATACAGCCACGCCGCTATCACTCTCGATGACCTCATCGTCAAAGCCGAGGCGTGGAACGTGCGCGCTCCCCGGTCGATCATCACACCTCAGCGCTCGAGGCCGTGGACGCTCTACTCCGGTCAGAGAGCCCCGTTGAGCAGGCCTACGCCGGACTGCAGGACGACATTGCGCGATTCACGAAGAATCTCCTCAATGGACGCCCCACGGGTAGCGACCTCAGCACGTGAAGACTTGACGCACACACGTTTATTCAACGGTTATTGCCCGAGACCGACCGAAACAGGATGAGATGTTGAGATAAGAGTAGAGACATGTCACACAAGAACCTCCTGATCAGGTCCAGTTAAGTCGAGATCAATCGAGGTATCAGGCCGGATCAAGTCCGGTTTAGAAATGCCCGGCGCAAACCGTCGGTCCCAGGTTCAAGTCCCGGTCGCCTTACTGTAATTTGCATCTGATCAGGGTTTTGATTCGGCCAAAATCGTCGAGATTTGATGATGAGAACTTCGGTCCCGGGTTCAAATCCCGGGCATCTCTCTAAAACCGCCGTTGATCAGATTTTTCGTGCGCCCATGAATAGGTCTAAATCGGCGTATTTCGCGTCGGTTCTGGGTTCAAGAAGGCTGCTGCTGGTGTGCCGAAGTCTGTGCTGGCTCGTGAGTTTGGGATCAGCCGTGAGACCGTCTATGTCTACCTCCGCGCCGAGGATTGAGCCGGCTCTAGACGATTCGGTGTGTTTGGAGGTTAATTCTTGCGATGTCGATCATTTCGATCCAGCGCGTTCGACGGTCGGTGCTTTTCGGATCGCTAGAACTTCGGCTTCGTTCCCGATAGAACGCTGCACCGGGGTGTGACGCTCGAACGCTTCGCGATGCACTTGCTCGATCTGACGCGGATCGGCCGTCTTGAGCAGATAGTCGTCGCGCGCGATCGCCGACCGATCGGCGTCGCTCACGACGGCTGATGGCACGGCGGCTGGTGACGCTGGAGTCTGGCGCACCGGGGCGGGCACAGCCGTCGGGCGAGCGGATGAAGCCGGGCGACCGTCGCCGATCAGGGCATCCGCTGCGCTTCGAACGATGGAACGCCAGTCATCGGAGTTGGAGTTGGAGTTGGAGTTGGAGTTGGAGCCACGGTCCGACGAACCGGACTTGTTCAGTGCTTTCTGAGCGAGGCCGGCGAGCTTCGAGGTCATGCTCATTTGGAGTGTTCCTTCTGAGTGGGAGAGCCGATGGGGGTGGGCGCATCGGGCCAGGATCGGGTGCCGCGCGTCTTGATCAGGCTCGCAACGGTGGCCACGGTGATCGTGGAGCCAATGAACAGAAGGGAGAACGAGATAGGGATCTCGGGAACCCACAAAAGCGGCCCCCCGCCGTTGATGAACGGCAGCTCGTTGATGTGCAGGGCGTGGAAGACAAGCTTCACGCCGATGAACGCGAGGATGACCGCGAGACCCTGAGCCAG
This sequence comes from Cryobacterium sp. Y57, assembly GCF_002929505.1. GTDB lineage: Bacteria > Actinomycetota > Actinomycetes > Actinomycetales > Microbacteriaceae > Cryobacterium. The sequence goes on along the minus strand of NZ_PJJL01000033.1, from coordinate 2,005 downwards.
GTAGACCAGACGCTGAAGAAGCCCGCCGATGAGGAAGAACAGCTGGCGCAACCCCATCAGAGCGAAGGCATTCGCGGTGAAGACGATGTACGCCTCGTTCGTGAGCCCATAGATGGCGGGAATGGAGTCGACGGCGAAGATCAGGTCGACGAAGCCGATCGCGACGATCGTCAACAGCATTGGGGTGACGAACCGCTTCCCATCGATCTTCACCGTGAGCTTGTCTTTATGGTAGTCGTCGGTCACCGACAGGTGACGGCGCACGAACCGCATGAACCCGTTGTTGGCAGGGTCGGTCTCGTGACTGCCGAACGCTTGGCGGTAGGCCAGGAAGAGCAAGAGGGCGCCGAAAACGTAGAAGATCCACGACAGGTTCTCGATGAGCGTCGCGCCAATGGCGATAAAGATGCCGCGCAGGACGAGCGCGATGATGATGCCCACCATCAGTACCTTCTGCTGGTAGATCTTCGGCACGGCAAACGCGCTCATGACCAGCAGGAAGACGAAGAGGTTGTCGATCGAGAGGGCCTTCTCGGTCAGGTATCCCGCGAAATACTCGCTGCCGAACCGCCAACCCGAGATCATGCCGATACCGACGCCGAACACGAGAGCGAGGCCGATGTAGAACGCAGACCAGCGAGCTGACTCGCCAATTGTCGGTTCGTGAGGCTTGCGCACATGCGCGAAGAACTCGTAGACGAAGAACGCGATCGTCACCGCAAGGGTGATGATCCAGATTACGGGCGAGATATTAATGGGGTACTCCAAGGGGGTTGGCGTGAACACGATGCCAAGGTCTCCTCCGCTCTGACATCAGAACCAGCGGCCCGGAATGCTACAACGCATTCGTATTGTCGGACCTACTGCAGTTGGGAGTACTCCCCTTGTTGCACCTACTGTACAAGACAACGAGTGCTGGTCGCGCACCATGAAGCCGAGAATCTGCTTGCAAATCCAGTGATTCGATGCAACCGTATCGAAGAGGAGGCCGGGGAGGGCAGGCAGTGAAACGTCTGATTGCTGGTGCGGCCGGCGCTCTCGGTTTGAGCGTTGTCACCCTGATGGGCAAGGATGGGGACAAGTACATGGGGGGAAATTTGCGTTTCACGAGTATGTCCAGGGTTGTTATCGCTGTTGTTCGGCGGGGTGGAGTTCATCGTTTGCTAGGGCTGGCTCTGAGAGCAAGCCCCCGACAACGAGAAGAAGCACCCTTACTTTTGGTGGCCTTGTGATGAAGCCCGTTCCCGCAATACCCGTGATTTCTCGCGGAGAGCCGCTTGTTCATATTGAGCATTTTCGAATGGATTTTGCCGGCACAACAGTCATCGAGGATCTTTCTTTCGATGTGAGACGGGGGGAGACGTTTGGTTTCCTCGGTTCTAACGGTTCGGGTAAGACCACCACGCTTCGGGCGTTGCTGGGGATTTATCTGCCGACCGCGGGTGTCCTCCATATTGAGGGGCGTCCGTTCACGCCGGAGGCGGGCAGCCGTCTGGGCTATCTTCCGGAGGAGCGGGGACTGTATAAGAAGGAATCCGTCCTGACTGTGATGACGTACTTGGGTCAGCTCAAAGGGTTGAGTAAGAAGGCTGCGGTGTCGTGGTCTTTGAACTATCTCGAGCGGGTGGGTTTGGGGGATAAGGCGAAGGCTCGTATCGACAAGCTCTCGGGCGGTCAGCAGCAGAAGGTCCAGCTCGGTGTCACGATCATGAACGACCCGGAACTGCTCATCTTGGATGAGCCTACGAAGGGGTTCGACCCGGTAAACCGGCGCCTGCTGATGGACATCATCGAGGAGAAAAAACGGGCGGGGGCCACGGTGTTGATGGTGACGCATCAGATGGAGGAAGTGGAGCGGTTGTGCGACCGGGTGATCCTACTCAAAGGCGGCCGTGCGGAAGCGTATGGGACAATTCCCGAGGTGCAGAATCAGTACGGCGGGACCATGATCCGCATCGGTTACTCCGGTGAAATACCGGAGTCACCGTATTACGACATCAGTCTC
>NZ_PJJL01000039.1 GCF_002929505.1 Cryobacterium sp. Y57 | reverse complement strand
ACCACACCACTTATCAGGAACGAGTCCCCCTCCCCACGCTCACAACTACTTGACAAAGACATTGAGATTCCCAATGACCGGTGTCTTTCGGTCGTCCGCTTCGGCGGGACGATCTTTCAGGGGCACGAGATCGGGTATCCGAGACTTTTTCCCGCCGCAGGCAACCCGACGTTGCGGGTGTCGCCGCAGGCGCCGGGTGCGGAGTTTCGCGGTCAATTCAGCGCGCAGACCGGGCTGCGCCTGAACAAAGAGTGAGGTGTAGATGGTTTCGTGCGACACCCGCATTCGTTGGTCGTCCGGGAACTCCTTGAGCAGACGTTTCGAGATTTGTTGCGGAGACCAGCAGACATTGAGTTTCGATTCCACGTACTCCCGCAACCGATCGTCTAACGCCAATTTCCCCAGTCGCGGACGCCGGGTACGGGCCACGGCGAGACGTTCAGCGGGAGCCGCACGATAGCCGCTCTGACCACTATTGCGGAGCACCTCCCGCGAAATCGTTGAGACCGGCCGCCCCAATTCGGCCGCGATCGCCGTCAGCGACCGACTCGTGGCGAGACCGCGAGAGATGCTCTCGCGGTCATCGAGCGACAACCGCAACGCCGGCCGCGGCTTTGTCGCACGTGGTCGAACGCCGCCCGATTGTTTGAGCCACAAACAGGCAGTCGACCTCGAAATCCTGGCTAGGACCGCGGATTTCCGAAGCGACGTCCCCGACGCGCGCGCCGTGAAGAATGCCATCCGCTGCTCCGGTGGCTTTGGTTTCCGTCCCATTTCATTCCTCCTACGAAGTACTTTAGGAGGTCACCACGGCCACACCGTTGCATTGACCGCTTGAAACTGTCAGCGCCACGGGACTACTTTTCAACGAGTGTCGACAGCCTTCAAGTAGAGCCTCGCCCGCGGGGAAAGTTGGTGCCATGCTGGCGGGCGCGGTTGACCGTGGAATCCACCGACACCTCCCAATTGATCAGCCCGGCGGCGTCCGCCCGGGTCAGCAGCGAAGCAAGAGCCTTGTCCCAGGTCCCGTCGGCACTGTAGCGGCGGTGGCGTTTCCAGACCGTCTGCCACGGCCCGAACTGCGGCGGCAGGTCCCGCCACGGGATGCCGGCCCGATACCGGTAGATGACCGCTCCGTCATAAGACGGTGATCCTTGAACGGACGGCCCAACTTCCCCGCCGATTCAGGCATCAACGGGGCAATCTGCGTCCACGGGGCATCCGACAACACGGCGTAACGAGGGCTCACTCCTCCATCCTGCCGATGAACAGCCCATCATTGGGAGACACGCCCTAGCGGCCACGGTCCCAGTGAAGCCGGTTCCCCAATTCGGAACCGGCGACGTCGATACCTTACGAGACCGGGGCATCATCCCCAGCCGTCGCCGGTTCCACCTTTCTGAAGCCAACTCAGCCGTAGGTGGCTCCGCCCGGTCGCTCAGCCGCAGCTCAGCCGGTGCTATCGAGAATCAGGCGCGCCGCTTCCGTTGGTTGGTCCCAGTGCGGGAAGTGACCGCAGTTTTCGAACCAGTGCAGCGTTGCATCCGGGAACAGCTCCGTGGCCCGCGCCGCCTCACTGGGAGCGGTGACCTTGTCCTTCCGCCCCCATCCAATGACCATTTTGCCCTTGAGTGAACCGGCCGGTGCGCCTTTCTGGCGGGGTCCGTGAATCAGCGCGTTGAGGGACGGGTCCAGGCTGGTCGATGTCTTGAAGCCGCGAAGCTCGTGCAGGACCAGATCCTGTGGCAGCTTCCAGGGGTGGGCGGAGAACTGTGCAAACAGGGCCGTGCGGCCCACAGGGTTGCCCGTGAGGAAGGGGAGCGCCGGTTGGATGCGGCGCACCAGTGCGACGGATGCCTTGATGCTTGTACCAAAGATCGCTGCCTGGCGGTCATTCCAGAATCCACCAGGGTCCAGTGCGACCGTGGTGCCAGCGTGCCCGCGGCGTGCCATTTCCATTACCATCCGGGCGCCCATGGAGCTGCCTACCAGATCAAGGTCACCCAGTTCCGCGTCGCGGATAAAGGCTTCGACGGAATCGGTCAGCGTGGCAATGGTGGTTTCGCCGGTCAGCGGCGCGGATTCGCCGCAGCCGGGGAGGTCGACGGCGATGACATCGCGTTCGGCGGCCAGCGCCGGGATTACCGGTTTCCAGTTGCCAATACTGGAACCGAGCCCATGGATCAGGAGGAGTGGCTTGCCGGAGCCTTGCCGGGTTGAGTGCAACATGACTTCACTGTAGGGGCAGTGCAACATATCTGGCCAGAGGCCCGACGGCACATCGGTATGCCGTTAGGAAGCGCATCCAACATGTCTTGGATCGAACACATCTCAGGTCGAACACGCCTCAGGCAGGGGCGAAGAGTTCCAGCGCCACGTTGTCGGGGTCCCTGAAGTCCAGGATGTAGCCGGCTCTTCATAATTGAGGGTGTAGTTGGAGCCTGAATCCTCCGGTTTCCAGGAGTGAGCGGGCGACATAGTTGGCGAGGTTGCGGAATCTCAGGGCTGATCTGCGGAGGTGTTCGAGGCGGTATTGGATCGCCTCGGTGGGCCCGTTGGAGGTGCCAGGCCGGTCGAAGTGCGCCAAGACGTCTGCGGCTCGTTTCTTGAGGGTGCGTCCGGGGGTGACGACGCCGCGGTGCGGGCGGCCGGGACGCCGTGGCTGACCGATTCGATGAGCTTCTCCATCGACTCCCGTCCCTCGATTCGGTCCTCGTCTCGGTAGGCGTTGATCATCCGCTGGTAGATGCCCCAGGTCGCTTCGACCTGCACGTGCGTTTCGGTGGCGAACAGGTCGGTCAAACGTTGTTGCTGTTTGTCGGTGAGCAGGTCCGCGCCGGTGTGCAGGGTGCGCCTGGCGGAGTAGAGCGAGTCGCCTTTGCGCCGCCGATGCCCGTGGACGGCTGCTGGACGCGGCGCCGGCAGCCGTCAAGGGCGTCCCTGGCCAGACGCACGACGTGGAACGGGTCCATGACCGCCACGGCGCCGGAAAGTTCTTCGGTGGTGGCGGTTTTGAAGCCGGTGAGTCCGTCCATCGCGACGACTTCCAAGCCGTCTCGCCAGGGTTGGGGCCCGTCGGCGAGCCAGGTCTTGAACACTGCCTTGGAGCGTCCCTGGACCATGTCCAGCAGCCGCGACGGGCCCGTCCCATCGCGGATCGGAGTGAAGTCAATGATCACAGTGACGTACTTGTCGCCCCGGCGGGTAGGCCGCCAGACGTGCTCGTCCACGCCGATCACCCGCACCCCGTCAAATCGTCCCGGATCATCGATCAGGATCCGTTTGCCTTCCGCCAGGACCGCGGTGTTCGCGGTGTTCCAGGCCACGCCCAAGCCCTCAGCGACCCGGGCGACGTTCAGATGCTGACACACGATGCCCGTCAGCGCCCACCGCAGGCCCCGCCGGGAGAGTTTCGCCCGCGGTTCAGCGACCTTCAACGAGCTGCCCCACCGCTTTGAGGCCGAGCTCATCAAGGCGGCAAAACGTGGTCAGGTCAGGGGCATCAAAAGTAGCGTTGAACACGTCGAGGTCTTTCGGATGGACAGCGTAGGAACTTCCATCATCGGAAGACCTCGACGCCTACCCCGCGACCGACGCGCCACCTTTCTACACCCTTAATTGCGAAGAGCCCTCAATCAGAGATCCTAAAAAATGTGACCGTAATCCGAAATGGTGCTTAATCGCAGCTTCGGTAGGCAGTCCCATCGATCCGCAAGAGGGGCGTCCACCGGCAGACCTGGGCATACGGTCGCTGGCTCTGAGTCAGTTCCCGAGAGGGGAACCTCACGTTAGGGAGCGGTTCGGCTTCTTCGTCGATGCGCAGCCGAACGCCCTGAGCCGAGGTCAACATCGCTGTATTCGCAACGGGCTCGATCTCGATCATGTATCGAGAGGTCGAAGTTCCTAGGAACGCACCATTGCCAAAATCGCGGCCGACCATCGGCTACTCGTCGCCGTCCGCCGGCATGATCGATTCGGGCGGCGCGCCGTGGCCGGGCAGACGCAGCGACCGACGCTCGATGACGTCTTGCGTGACCGCGTGTACCGCGACGACCCTGCCGCGCACACGATCGGTGAACGCCTCCTCATGGTGCGACTCCATCGCGTCCACCGTGGCGATGAGTTCCGGTCCGAGCATGTCCGCGAGAGCAGCATGCGGCGTTCGCGTCTTGATACCGAAGTCGACATCATCGCCGATGGCAAAAGCATCGCCGCAGCACGCCCATTCCCATTTCGTCAGTCACACGCGCGTCGTAATGTCCACGCTAGCAACTCACTCGCTGCGGCTCAGCCGACGCGTTAGGGCATCCGCTACCGAAACGGGATAGCTGTCCCACTCAAGATTCCTAGATCGGGACTTACTTTTACGCTCTTAGCTCCCGATTTGGACGAAAGCATGCAAGGGCGTTGGGCTGAAGTCGTGCCCTTCGATGAAGCCCATGGATTCGTAGAATGCTCGTTGGCCCGGTTCGTCATCGGTCAGCAGTACTTTTTGTCGAACGTGAACGTAGTGCTCGATGACGTTGTCGACTAAAGCCCTGCCGAGTCCGGTTCGTTGATGAATTGGGGTAACGAGGATGTCTTGGAGGTAACAAATGGTGACGTCATCGGAGATTGCGCGGGCCAGGCCCACCAGCGCTCCGGTCGAGTCCCTTGCTGATACGACGTAGGACGACTGCTCCACCGCGCGGACAAGGACATCGGGGTCGCTCGCGTACACTGACCACCCGACGCTTGCGTAGAGACCGACGAGGTCGGTTCGCGCTACGTGCTTCGACTCGGAAAATGCGAAGGGGGACATGTTGACATGCTCTCACGCATAGACACGGGATTTCACGGGCGTCCCGCAGGAGGTTCCCCGATTGGGAAGCGGACGCAGAGTCAGAGATGGCAGGGGATCTAAGAGGCCCACTCTTCGGCGACGATCTGCATCGATGCTGTGGCACGGTATGCCTCGATGCTGTCGGCGGCGAGAATGGCGGTGATCAGCTCTTCGGTTCCTGAGACATAGACGCTCGCGCCGTAGAGGTCGTTACCGACTGCCCACACACCATCGGCGGGCATCCACCACTGAGCACTTCTGCCGCCGTCCATCCCATCGAAGGGCTCCGCGCCGTCGGCGAGGTCGCCGGCGAGAATGAGCACTTCACGATCGGGCAGGATCGTGATACTTGCCGTGTCTCGTAGGTCATCGCGCATGCCGGCGTACCCTTCCCAGACGAGGAAGAAACACTCGGTGGGTGCGGAGGTGTGTGCTCGGAGAAGCCGGGCGAGTGTTGCGGCCACGTGGGGGTCGATGGTTCCGATTGTTCGTTCTACTTCCCGCGCCGTGTCGCTGAGGTCGGTCCACTTCGTAGATGCGTCCACCTCGGACTGCTCTTTGGCAAGGGCCCGCCAAGCCATAGGTTGACCGGCATCGTCGTGCAGGGGATTCATCACGCGCGCATACGAGCGGTGCCCACGAGGCAAGTAGTCACCGACGGTCATCGATGTGCCTTGAAGAGATGTCAGCTCAGCAATGACGTGCGGGACGGGTCTAATCGGATGCAATGCCATCTCTGCACCATAGCGAGTGATCGAGTTCAGCTCGATGACAATGTGTCGGGAAAGTAGTTTCCTTGCGCGTCGCCCCAAGCCCTCGCGGCCTGGGGCTACCCCGACGGCTCAGGGCAACGTACGGGATCAGATTCTGCGCAGTCCTCGCTAGATCGCATCGGTCACAAATTGTCGCCTTGCCCTTAACAAGTTTGTTCGGGCCACCACGACGCGAGAAACGGAGGTTGTCTCATTCCACTCGAGGTTCGGCTTACGAACTGATCCGGATGTTTCCTCCGGGTCAGATAATCGACGGCATATTGCCCCGACCGACCTCGCGGTCGTAGGCTCGCCCTGAGCAGGGCATTCGAGTGTCCGCGAATTGAGGGGTTATCGACATGGAAGTCAGTGCTCTGTTTTGGTGGAACTTGTGGGTGGCAGGCCAGGTTCTCGTTGCGGTTGGGGTCGTAGTGGCTCTGGGGCTTTTCATTCGCTGGGGACGGCACAAGAGCGCCAATCGCGTGGCGAGCCAACCCACGGAAGGTCACACGCCAGCTGCGGGTCAATAGCGAGTGCAAGTGCCCCAGAAGAAATTCCCCTTCCTGGCACACCTACTGCGGGACAACCGTCCCGTAGGGGGTTTCCCATACGGCACGGCAGCACTCCGATAGGTGAGAGTCTTCAGATGAGCTGGGTGGCGGCGATGCAGCTCAGGCATACGCTCGCACGCAGGCGAGAAATTTCCGGTCAGGTAAAGTCAGGTTCCCGAACGGCTTTCTTCTCCCCACCTTCCGTTGTGTGATCGACTAGCTCGACCCGACAGGGCCGGAATCGAGAGTTGAATCCGGCCTCCACACCGTATACAACCCCGATGATGTTGTCACGGTCTCCCCACCGGTTTTCCAGTAGAGGCGGAGGCCGGTCGCCGGGAAGTTTTCTTCAAGAGTGCACGTCGACAGATAGTCGTTATCTGCAAGCAGGACGACGAGACAGATCATGTTTGAGGAGTCGCGGGCGGCATAAATGCCGCCAGAGACCGTCAGATTGTTCAAACCAGGAGCCGCCCCAAGCGCCCGGAAGGAATCGCGCGTGAGCGCTTTTGGCACCATCGACGCGGGGATGTCATCGGGTACTTGCGGTCGATCGAAGACAGCCATCGCGGCGAGTGGTGCCGGAGCCGTCACGCCGCGCGCGTTTGAAGAAGTCGCCGGCGCTGCTGCCCGTACTAGTTCCGCGTTCGTTTGCGCGCCTATGGCCAGGCCCACAAACAAGGCCACCGCAATCCCGATTGCTACGAGAAGTATGTTCCGGCGTCTCCACCTAGGGGAGACTACTCGGGCAGGCAAGTCAATCTCAGCATCGAATGGCGGCTCGGTCGGGTGAGTGTCGGGGACAACGATGTCTGTAGGCAACCCGGCTTGTGTAAAGGCTAGAGCGTTCTTCAGCGCTTCCCGCTCTGTGGGTATTTCTGCTTCAAGTTCCTGCATCGACCGTATGATTGCGTGGTCACCGGCTGCATCGCCATCCGCAGAGAATACGCGACGTTGCAGGTCGCGCAAGCGAGATATTGGAGACTCGGTCCCGCTCGGGGCGGCTTCCTCCGAGTGGGCGTCCCACCAGAGAGCGTCAAGCACATCCCATTCTCCGTCGTGGGTCGCACGAAGAGCGCTGAGAAAAGTCGCGTCGCGCTGAGCACGATGAAACGCATCGTCGCGTGTGTCAGGCTCCAACGAGTCCTCCATCATTGTTTCCGGCATTTGCGGGTATTTATTGTCGTCTCTGGTGAATAGACCGGGTCAGCGCAACGCTTCCCGGGGGTGGTATTTCATACTTGGGTGTCCCCAAACTATCGGTCCTGTGAGTGCGTCGTGTCGAAGTGCCACATGCAGATCCGCTGGCGAGATATACCCGACAGCATGCTAACGGCTGGCGGCTCCTAAGTGAGCGCAGAACCGAGCCTACGTATCGAATAATCGGCCCTATAGAGGGTGTTCCGCAGGGGGTTCGGCTCTCGGGACGGTCGTGCAGTACTGCTGTATGACGGCCTCGCTCGGCCACGCTGTGTTTGTTGACAGAGACGGCTCTGGCGGGTGAGCAGCGATCGACCGAGTTGATTTGCGACCTCGCTCGCATTAATGCACACTCAGTTATATTAGTAACTTAGTGTGCAAGGAGATGGCGCATGACAGTCAGACACGGTCTATTGGCGATCCTCGGCGAAGGGGCATGTCATGGCTATCAACTCAAGCAGGAGTTCGAGGTGCGCACTGGGGGCTCATGGCCGCTGAATGTGGCTCAGGTGTACAGCACCTTGGACCGACTGGTTCGTGATGGTCTTGTAATTGAGGACAGTGCGAGATCCGATGGTGCGCGCCGTTACCGGATTACCGAGGTCGGTCGTGCGGAGGTTGCACGGTGGTTGTATTCGCCGGGAGTAGAGGCTTCTGCGGTCGGGCGGGATGAGCTTCCTACGAAGATCGCGATCGCTCTGACGCTGCCGGGAACCGATGTCGCGGCGACGGTGCAGGCCCATCGGCGGGCCGCGATCGCGCAGTTGCAGGAGCTGAATGCGTTGAAGCGGGATGAGCACCGCTCTGAGGTATCGGATCTGGGCTGGGAGCTGACGTTGGATGCTGCGGTGTTCGCGGTGAAATCTCGTGTGCAGTGGCTCGATCATGCAGAGGCCAAGATCGCGCGTGCGCAACGAGAGTCGGGGGCGCTGCCCTACGGATTGCGCGATGATCTGCCAGGTCGCGGGCGTCCACGCGCAGCCGAGCGCACGCCGGGCGATGCGGAGGCGCGTCGGTGAGCACTCCGTTGCTGGTCCTCGACGAAATTTCGAAGGTCTATGGCTCGGGGGACACGGCTGTGCGGGCGGTGGACGCGATATCTCTCACGGTGGAGCGCGGGGAGCTCGTCGCATTGATGGGTACGTCGGGGTCGGGTAAGTCGACGGTGCTCGCACTTTCCGGGGGGCTGACGTCGCCGACGTCCGGTGAGGTGCAGATCGATGGCGCCAACCTTGCCGCGCTTTCTGCGCGCCGCTTGGCGCGCCTTCGGCGGCGCACGATTGGCTTCATCTTCCAGGAGTACAACCTGGTGCCGTCCCTGACCGCTGTGGAGAATGTTGCCCTACCGCTGGAACTGGACGGCTGGAGCGTTGGGCGTGCCCGTGTGGCAGCACGGGAGGCTCTCACGCTTGTAGAACTTGCCGGGCTGGAGGCCAGGTACCCGGCTGATCTGTCGGGTGGGCAGCGGCAACGAGTGGCGATCGCGCGGGCAGTCGTCGGCCCGCGCGAGTTGATCCTGGCGGATGAGCCGACCGGCGCACTCGACAGTGAAAACGGTGAGCGCGTGCTGGCACTACTGCGACGACGCGTGGACGCCGGCGCGGGCGGCCTGCTCGTGACGCATGACCCCGCATTCGCCGCCTGGGCAGATCGGGTGGTCTTCCTCCGCGACGGCCGGGCCATCGATGAATCCCAATCTCAACGCCCGCTGACGACACAAGGCGCCGCCGAGGCTTCGTCGCTGTGATGGGTGGGGCACTAACGGGTATCCGTCTGTCGTGGCGGATCGCGGCCCGCGAAGCGTGGCGTAACCGCATTCAGAGCGTCCTCATCATTGTGCTGATTGTGGTGCCCGTTGCGGCAACGACGTCGATCATCACGGTTGCCGAGAGCGCAGTCGCGACCCGCGAGGAGATGGCCGCTATCTGGCTGGGCGCCAGCGCGCAGGCATCGTTGGAGGTCGTAAGTCCTCCGGATCAGTCGCTGACGCAAGACGCACTGAAGTCCGAAGACTGGCGGGTCGCAGAGGACGAGTCCGGGGAGCGGCTCTACTCCGATCCTCGCAGAGACGAGTGGCAGGAACCTGCCGACGTGCTCCCCTCGAGCACGAGCATTCTGCCGATCGCGGAGAGTTACAGCGGGATTGTTGCTGAAACGAACGCTGGCCGGGGACGGTTCGTCTACGTTGAAGGCGAAGTCTGGAATTCCTCGCTCGACGGCGCATACCGGGTCACCACCGGACGCGCGCCCGCCGCTGAGGGTGAGGTCCTTGTCACAGACTCTGCCTTGGACCGGTTCGGCATCGCCGTCGGGGACATCGTCACCGTGCGAGAGCCCGCAGCGGTGGCGCTGACAGTCGTCGGCACGGTCGATGACGCGACCAAGCCGGATGCCGTGAACGCGATCTACGCAGCACCGGGAACGATTCCGGCGGCCACGACACAACTTTATTCTCAACGGTATGTGCTTCCTGATCTCGCCTTGTCGTGGTCGCAGGTGCAGGACCTCAACCAATCCGGGATCGTGGTGCTGTCACGGACAGTGCTGGCTGATCCTCCGGACGGCCCGTACCGGCAGCTCTATGATCCGAGCGCGGCGTCATTCGGACTTGTGATTCTCGTCGGCCTGTTCGCCACCTTCGGGATAGTGATCCTCGCCAGCGCGGCATTCGCCATCGGAGCGCGGCGTAAGCAGCACTCTCTGGCACTGATCGCGAGCACCGGAGCGTCGCGCGGGACGCTGTTCCGGATCGTCGCAACGGATGGCCTGGTCCTGGGGGCGACAGGAGCGGTGAGCGGACTCGTCGCAGGCATTGGAGTGGCGTTCGTCTGGCTCTACCTACACAATGACGGCGACCGACTCGCATATCCCGGGTTCCATCTGAGTCCGGCGTCTCTCGCCGTCGTCGCCGTCGTCGCGGTCACCGCTTCGGGGCTGGCCGCGATCGTGCCGGCTGTGGCAGCGAGCAGAGTCGATGCGATGCAGGCGCTCCGAACTGCGGATAGGCCACCCACCCGGCCACGGCGCACGCACTTCGTCGGCCTCCCGCTGGTTGCCCTCGGCGTCGCGGCTGTTGTGGCATGCGGCATCGGATTCTCCACTACTGCGTTCGCCCGCGGCAAAGCAACGCCCGGGGTGACCGCGGACGTCGGTTTGCTGGTAAACGGGGCTGCACTGGGGGCAGTCGCGGTGCTGATCGGCACGGTTTTGATCCTTCCGCTGCTTCTGCGCGGGATTCGCCGAGTTCTCGCCACGTCGACACTTTCGGTAAGGCTCGCCGCTCACGACATCGCGGCGGACACCCGCCGCACGGCTCCGATCATTGCCGTCATGCTGGTCATGGTTACCGTTGCGACAATGACGGTGTCCGTTGCGTCCTATCTGGAACAGCAGATTCGCTCGACGGCGGTCATCGAGGCTCTGCCCGGGCGAATAGTGATCGCCCTCGTCGGTCCGGACACCGTTGAACAGACACCCGCGGAAGCGGCAGCCATCGCCGACGAAGCGCTTGATATCGTCGAGCGCAACTTCGACGTCGCGGAAGCGCATGTGCTGCAGCGACCTGCCCAAGATTGGACGACGTACTTCGACTTTGATTTCGACAATGGTGCCGCGACGTACATTCGTGCATTGCCTTCTGAGGGCGCGCTGTGCCCCCTCAGCGACGGCACCGCTTTCTCCGGCGCGGCCGAGTACGAGCAGGCACTGGATGACCCACGCTGCGGACCCGACTCCCTCTCGCTGCGAGTTCTGTTCACCGGCTACGGGGCCACAACACCCAGCATCCTCATCGGCGATGCCGACGATCTCTCGTTCGTCGCCGATACCAGCGTCAGCACGCAACAGCGAGCGTTCCTGAACGACGGGGGCGCCCTGGCCTTCTGGCCTCACCTCGTCACCGCCGACAAAACGGTAACCGTTGCTACGGAAATCCAGGAGAACGGCAACTCAGTGCGCACCACCGACAGCGCGACACTTCCCGCTCAAGTCCTGAATGATTCGCAGCGTTTATGGCACCATATTTTCATCAGCCCGGAGACTGCCACATCGATCGGTCTGACCCCCGTCGCCGAGCACCTCCTCGTCAGCCTCAAGGCCACCCCGACACAGGAACAATTGGATGCAGCATGGGCCGAGCTGAATGCTTTGGTCCCCGGCGTCGGCCAGGTCAGCCTCGTGAGAGACCCGACGGCTGAGCCGCGGCTTGCAGCATTGACCACGCTCGCTCTCGCGTTCAGCATCACCCTCGCGGCTGGCCTCCTCGCCCTCGGTCTGGGCTGGGTCGAAGGAAGCCGAGAGCGACGCACCCTCTGGACCCTCGGTGCCTCACCGACAACGGTCCGCTTCGCACAGGCCGGGCAGGTCTGGCTGCTCACGACAGTCGCCGCGCTACTGGGCACGGTGATAGGCCTGTTCCCTGTCATCGCACTCTTAGGACCAACCGACACCGGATTTAATCCCTCGTGGGCGACCATCCTCACCACGATTATCGGTTTTCCGCTGGTGTTGGCTGCCACCGCAGCCATCATCCCGATGAACACTGCGGAATGATTTCCGCCCCCGGTCGATTTCCGATATCCCACCAAGAGGTGGCCCGCACGCCAAGGCTGGAAATTCATTTCTTGCCACGCGCATCGGATCTCAGGAGTGTCCCGGTAGACGTTCCACTTACGGGCAACATGCTCCGCGAAGCGACTTGAGCTGAATCACGTTTGAACGCGCCCGCTGGACGTCCCTCTTGCGGACCCCTCACTCTCAGGCGTTGACCCCATGGCGTTCCCTTTACGTGACGCTTTGTTCATCTGAGCCATGGCTAAGGCGGTTCAGCTATCCTCGCATCACAAGCAATGAATGGGGACGACATGGCTTCCACACGATCGATCAATACGGCAAGGCGATTGGTCGTTCTCGGTGCCGCGCTCGTGGTGAGTGCGGTTGTGTCCGGCTGCTCAGTCTCGGACGTGTGCCCCACGATCGGGTGGGACAACACTGTCACCGTCGAGCTCGAAGGCACAACATCTAACGTCAGCGTCGTTGAGTTGTGCGTCGACGGCGAATGTTCAGGCCCTGCCCCAAGTCAGCTATCGCCAGACGAGTCCGTCGGGATCGATGAACACTCGTGGGAAATCTCGACAGTAATGGCGACTCCAGAAAATGTCACTATTCGCGCACTCTCACCAAGCAAAGAAGTCCTCGCCGAAAGGGATGTGACACTCAACTGGGTCCGCGTAGGCGGCACTGAACAATGTGGCGGACCTGCCGAGACCGACCCCATCACCCTCACTATCGCATCCTGAATTCTCTGAGCGTCCCGACTCTGACCGTCCCGCAAGGGGTTCCGCTTGCGGATCGACTGTTCGCGTGTCCCGGTCGCCGTCCGGCTTATGGGCGCGAGGTGTTGCGGTCTGGCGAGCAGTTTGGAATCAGGACTGCGGTATCACGAAGTGCGCAACGACGGTCAAGACCAGGATGATCGGAACGGCACATACTGTCCGTCGCGACTGTTCGCCGAGCCACCGGTTTGATCTGGGCCGGAGCAGCAGCCCAACCAATACGGTCGCCAGTAGCGCGGACAAGATGCCTGCGCTGATCAGCGACGCACGGACGGGCAACAACTGTGGCGGGCACACCGCCGGAAGACTGGCCGCGCAAGTCCAACTGGGAAGGACCGGCTGCGCCATCCAGAGTACGAGTAATCCCAGGAGTACAGTCCCCACTGCGACGGCGGGGGAGCGCGTGGCGCCGACGGTCTGGATGGGCATAGAGCCAGACTATCGATCAAGCACTACTGCGGCGCGACGGCTGCGGCGCGTGATTCTTCGCGATAACGTAAATCAGTCCCAAAGAGGGTTCCCCACTAGGAGCCTCTGGCGGGGTGCTCCAGGTCACCGTGAGCGGAACACGATTCGCGGAAATCAAGCTCTCGACAGCCCCCATCCTCCGGCGTCGGTTTCACCGGGCTTCGCACCGCCCGCACCGCAGCAATCGGCGCAGGGCTTTATTTGGTTTGGCCGTCGTGCGCTCGGCCACCGCACCACCGCCCTCTAGAAGTCAGTCACTTTCTTGGCAGGCCACGCGCACCTTGCGGGAATACGATCTCTCTATCGGGCTTCCCGTTACGTCGCCAGCCCGCGCCGCACCGCCTCACAGCAGCGTCGAAGCATCGCTGCACCACAGATTGACGCCGCTGCGATGCGTCGGCTAATCGTTAAATTGTGACCCCGAGGACACTGTTTCTCATCCAGCTAAAGCACACAGGGAGCATCAATGAGCACTGACGACCAGACCAACACATGCAGTTTCCACATGAGCGGTGCGCTGCCAGCAGGTGGCGACCACCTCGGTGGCGCCTTCGGTCAGTCGCCGACCCTGGACAGTTGGTACCCGCAGCGTCTCCGGGTTGAGCTTCTCCACCGGAACGGCGTAGACGCCGACCCGCTCGGCGCGGACTTCGACTACGCGGCGGCTTTCGCCACGATCGACCTTACGACGCTCAAGTCGGACATCAAGCGACTGCTCACCACATCGGTCGACTGGTGGCCGGCGGACTACGGCAACTACGGTCCACAGATGATCCGAATGGCGTGGCATGCCGCCGGCACGTACCGAATTGCCGACGGCCGTGGCGGAGCGGGCACCGCGATGCAGCGGTTCGCACCAATCGGAAGCTGGTGGGACAACGGCAACACCGACAAATCACGACGACTCCTACAGCCGATCAAGCACCAGTACGGCAACGCTTTGTCGTGGGCCGACCTGATGGTCTTGACCGGCAACTGCTCCCTCGAGTTGATGGGCCTGCCGACGTACGGCTTCGGTGGTGGACGACTCGATGCGTGGGAACCGGACGATGGCACCTGGTGGGGCCCGGAGGTCTGGAACCCGCACGCGGTCGCGAGCCCTGACGAGATGGTGAGCCGCGACGAACGCTGGCATGGTCAGAACGGCGACGCGGGCTACGACTTGCAGAGCCCCCTGGCCGCGTCGCACCAGGCGCTCATCTACGTCAACCCTGAGGGGCCCTATTCGAACGGTGACCCGCTTGGCTCAGCACGCGACATTCGCATCACGTTCACGCGGATGGCGATGAACGACGAGGAAACGGTGGCATTGATCGCCGGTGGCCACGCGTTCGGTAAGAGCCACGGCCAGGTACCCGCGTCCGACATCGGACCATCACCCGAGAAAGCCCCGATCGAGTCGATGGGGCTCGGTTGGCACAACCCGCTGGGTACCGGCAATGCCGAGCACACTTCGACCAACGGCATCGAGGGCAGCTGGTCTCCGAACCCGACACAGTGGGACAACACCTACCTCGAGAACCTGTTCGCGTACGACTACGAGCAGACGAAAAGCCCGGCCGGCGCGCTGCAGTGGACACCGACTGACTCGGAGGCGCCGAAGACTCCGGACGCCCACGTACCCGGTCAGATGAACCCGCTCATGATGATGACCTCGGACATCGCACTCAAGGTCGACCCGGAGTATCGGGCCATATGCGAGCGTTTCCTGGCCGACTTCGATCTGTTCACCCTCGCGTTCTCGAAGGCCTGGTACAAGCTCACGCACCGCGACATGGGACCGAAGCACCGGTACCTCGGCCCGGAGGTCACCATCGCCGACGACCTGCTCTGGCAGGACCCGCTCCCGGACGCAGCAGGATCCTCACTCGACGAGGCCGACGTGGCAGCGCTCAAGGAAGCCGTCCTCGCGACCGGACTGTCCGTGTCCGACCTCGTCTACACGGCGTTCTCCGCCGCCTCGACCTACCGCGACAGCGACAAGCGCGGAGGGGCGAACGGTGCCCGCCTAGCCTTGTCGCCGCAGAAAGACTGGGCCGTCAACCGACGCACCGTCCCAGTCATCGACGCGCTGCGGAACGTGCAGGCGGCTTTCACGGCGACGTCGGGCGGACGGAAGGTGTCTCTCGCCGACCTCATCGTCCTCGCCGGCAGCGCCGCCGTGGAGCAGGCGGCACGGGCGGCAGGATCTGACGCCAGCGTGCCGTTTACACCAGGCCGTGTCGACACGACGCAGGAGTTGACCGACATCGAGATGTTCGAGTGGCTGCGACCCATTGCGGACGGGTTCCGCAACTTCGTGTCCGAGCGCTTCGAAGAGTTTGCTCCGGGCGTCGCGCCCGAGGCGGCATTCCTCGACAAGGCGAACCTGTTCACTCTCACCGCACCGGAGTGGACCGTCCTGCACGCCGGGCTCCGCGTGCTCGGCAGCAACTGGGACGGGTCCGACGTGGGTGTGCTCACGGATCACGTCGGAGCCCTGACGACCGACTTCCTCGTGAATCTGACCGACACCGACCTCATCTGGACGAAGGACGACGAGACCGCGATGACCTTCACTGGTCGAGTTCAGGTGACCGGCGAGGCTCGCTGGAGGGCCTCCCGGAATGACCTGGTATTCGGCTCGAACGCGCAACTGCGGTCGATCGCCGACGCCTACGCGGGCAGCGACGGGCAAGAGCGATTCGTCCGCGAATTCATCCGCGTCTGGTCGAAGGTCATGATGCTCGACCGCTACGACGTCAAAGGCCACAAGCGTTACGGGGCGATGGCCGCCTGACCCCGGAGGTCGCGTCCCGGCGAGCTGACTGCGTGGAGGCACGGCGCGGTCACGCGCTAAGCCTCGGGTGCGTCGACACCTGCAACGCACTCGACTCCGGGGTCCTCTTAGTCGATGAACGCAGCCCATCGGTCGTTCGTGATGGCATAGTCGACCACGCCTTGGTCGGAGCCGGTAATGGGGCCACTATTTCCCTCACCGCGAGTACCTAGATAAGTCAGGCCAATTCGACTCATTACCGCTCGAGATCCTGTGTTGACTGCCATGGTTTCGGCGAAGATTTGGGTTAGCCCCATGTCGTTGAAGCCGTAAGCGAGCAATTCGGCGGCACCTTCAGAAGCCAATCCTTGGCGCCAGAAATCCGGCAGCAGCCGATACCCCAGTTCTGCTTGTCCTCGCTCATCATCGTCTTCCGATGTGAGGAGCCACCAGCCGACGAAGTCTGCTCTAACAAAACCCGCCCAGAAACCGAGACCGTTTCGTGCTTCGTCGATACGTTGTTGATGGTGTTTCTCGACTTCCAAGCGCTCCCGCGGTTCGCCAGCGCCGAGGTAACGCATGACGTCGGGATAAGCGTCCAGGGCGACCTCGTATTCGAGGTGCTCCTCTCCCAGCGGAACGAGAGTCAGCCGTTTGGTCTGAAGAGTGCGCTGGATCATCTCCTGACTATTGCAGCCGGGCATGTCCATAGCCAATCTGAACTGGGCGTGGGCGGCCAACATAAATGCCCGCGATCGTCACCAACTGCCCGCTCATAGTCGACAGGAAACGTCCCGTAGGGGTTCCCCATATGGGACTGGCCAACGAGCCGCAGATTGACTGGTTGTGAATCCTAGGAAAATTCACGAGAATCAAGATTCCGTCACGGGGACCCTAATGCCAAGCAAACTATTGAGATTTTGAGACGAGGCCCAGTTTGCCGCACACGTCCAGGTCACCTGGAATGACGGCCGCTGTCCCGTTCTTCATTACGCACTCCGTTTAGGGGCTGGGGACGGGATGGGAAAAGGTGCGATCGTTATATC
Source organism: Cryobacterium sp. Y57 (assembly GCF_002929505.1). Classification (GTDB taxonomy): domain Bacteria; phylum Actinomycetota; class Actinomycetes; order Actinomycetales; family Microbacteriaceae; genus Cryobacterium. The sequence goes on along the minus strand of NZ_PJJL01000039.1, from coordinate 9,486 downwards.
CGGGTCCGGGTGGAGTTCCGTTCGGGTAGCTTGCGTCCAGTGAGTGCTGTGCCCAGAGGTCGGAACAAAACCCAATAGCGTCCGCATTGGGTGCCGACCCTCCATCAGTACCATCAAGCGTGCCCCGGAGCGACACTGCGGTCGTTCCGGGGAAAGACCCGCGCCAGTCCAGTTCGGCACGAGCAAAGCACGCCACTGAGTTTTTATCGGTCACGTTCTGGACCGCAAAAAAGTGCCAGCGCTTAGGCCGAGTATCAAAAGGGAAGCCGGCACGATGGTCCACGCCCTTTGCACAACTCGGAATCGACGATTCTGTTCTGTTCCGATTTCTGCAACGTCAACGAGAACTACTCGAAACGCGGCACTCCGCGACTCATCGAAAACTGGAGGGTTTTCATCGTCGGTATTCATCGTGTCTCTCCTAAGGGCTCTTTCAAAGATTCAACGTCGAGGGTGTGTATGAGGCGCCGTTTAGCGCGCATGAGGCGCGCTCGAACGGCACCAGGAGCGATGCCGAGAAGCTCACCAACGTCTGGCGCTGAGAGCTCTTCAAGGACACAAAGCGAGAGAATTTCTTGATCGCGGCGATTTAATCTGCGAAAGGCTTCTTGGACTGTCCTGTGTGCTGGCTCCGCCGCGAGCCCGTCCAGAACGCTCATGCTGTGGTCGGGGGCAGGTTCCGGTCGAGGAATTTTGTTGAGCATTCGTTGGTATCGCGCGGCAGACCGGAGGCGGTTGCGTGCAACGTTGGTGGCAGTTGCGAGTAGCCAAGCAATAATCGAGCCGTTGACGAGCCGCACTCGTGATTGTCGCCGCCACGCTTCAAGGAATACCATCGCGGTCACATCCTCGGCGTCAACGTGTGATCGAACAAGCCTCAGACTGTATCTGAAAACCCTGTCGCGGTGCCGGTCGAAGAGCAGGCCGAACGATTCACCGTCCCCCGCGCGGACGTCCGACCACAACTGTGCGTCGTTCGCGTCTGCGTCGAAGGAGGTCATAACTAATAATGCCCGACCGGTGAAAAAGTGTTACATGTCTCGCTTCTGTGCCTTGTTCGATAATCCGTCGGGAGATCGCGGCTTTCACTACGGGGAACGGCTTGGGCGCCGGCATTTGTTGACGGCATTCCCGTGCGTCCCATAAGAGGGTTCCCGTATGACACAGCGCTAGGCAGACTTATCCACCGTTGGAAGCCGTTGGTGCTCGATCAGTTGATGCGATTAGCGGTGCGGTCGCAAAGCGGTAGCCATACGTCAGCGGGTTTCCACTCCCAGGAGATCTCCTGGCTGCGACCGTCTTCGCCAAATCGATACGTTGCGCGCTCGTGCTCGCCCGTCAGCGTCCAAGTATGACCATCGACAGTCAGAGTGTAATCGCGTGCGAAGCCGTGATTCTCGACCGTTCGGGCGAAATAGCGGCCGGCTTCAGCGTCCCAGCCCATCAGACTCAGTGTGTCGAACGGACCGTTCGCGCGCTCATCTTGCACAATGAAGTAGTTGCCCGAATGCCACCGGGCGGAGTGGATGCTGTTCCACGGACTCGCTCCCGCGCGCGGATTATCCAGCGACTGCTCGTCACCACCATAAGAGGTGCCTTCGGCATGCCAGTCACCCAGAAAAACTGCCAGCTCTTCATGCTCAGCCATGATTCAACCCTACGTTCGGGAGCCAAACCGGGCAATCATCTGAGATAGCCGGTGACGGATCGCCCGACCGGATGTCGGCGGTTCAGGCGACAGCGTACCCGTTGAGCCTTCGGTTTACGGAACGGCATCGTTGTTTCGTGAGCTTCGAGTCGGGACACTTAAGTGTGTCGACATCGCTGTCTCTCGCCGATTTTAGCCCGGGTTTGTCTCCTCTGGGATGGCGGCCATATTTCTGAATGTCTTGGTCGTCGTGCCGCGAATGGGCGCTTGGGCCTGTATGGAGTCCTATCCAGTGCAATGCAGGATCGTGGAGATTGTGTATAGCGGACTCGCAATTACCGGCGTCGTGCTGATATTCAGCGTTGCGTCTATTTTTCTGGCCAGCGTGGCTGGCCGGCCCAAGCTGCGCGCGGCAAGTATCGTTGCTGGCTTTGTCGGCTTAGCCATCGTTATGGTCTTCGGCGCAGAGTGGTCTTGGGCGAACAGCATCGAGCGGCGTTACTGATCCTGGCTGCCCAGCAACTCTTGACCCGAGCTGAATATGTGTCCCCTCTGAGGTTCCCTTCGCAGGAATCTCATGATCTGCGGGCGTCTTGCGCTCGACTATGGCTTGGCCTTGACCGGTACGTTGGAGCCATGGCGAAAATCGAGGATGATGGACACCCAGCCGAGGAATCTATCCGCCCGGCACCTCAGGACCCACCCTTCCAGGCACTGTTTCCCAACCTGGATCGAGTCTCACGATCGGCATTCCGAAAAGGAACGGTTAGCCGTCGTCGAATCAATCGAGCGCTGCTGCTGCTGGTCTCAGTGGCCGGCATTACCGCAACGCTGATCTTTGCCAGCGTCGTCCTCTGACGACTCTCCAGCCGTTGTGACAGTCCACTTCCGCATCGACAGCGAAATTTGCTTGCCCCGCAAGACGTTCCGCTTAGGGGCGGTCGAATCGGTCGAAAAGTGCGCTTGGGAGTGCTTTCGCGAGGGCACGAAATCGTGTCCGGTGGTCGTCCCTTGATCGGGCTTTTTCCGGAGGACATGGGAGAGTGAGTTGCATGATTGTTGAACGCATTTATGTGCCGGATGCGTTGGTCATTGAGCTAACGACTTGGCCGTGGACGATTTCGGCGGTTAAGGACTTAGTCGGTGACGGGGCAGCACTGAGCGCGCCAGTGACATTTCTCGTCGGCGAGAACGGTAGCGGCAAGTCGACCATTGTCGAAGCCGTTGCGGAGGCCTGGGGAGTGGACGTGCGCGGCGGCCAGAGCGGTCGCAAATACTCGTCCGAGTTGCGGAAATCGGTGCTCGGCGAAGCCATGAGATTCGACCGTGGGCTCGGAGGGTCGACCATGGTGAAGACTCATGCTAGAGGATTCTTTCTCCGGTCGGAGACCGCGCTCGATGTGTTCCAACGACTCGGGTATGGCGATAGCTACACGGCCGTCAGCCATGGCGAGAGTTACCTGCAGGTATTCGAGGATTGGTTCTCGGTCAAAGGGTTGTATCTCCTCGACGAGCCGGAAGCTGCGCTCTCTTTCACCGCGTGCCTGAGTCTGATTGCCTCGATGGACCGCGTTGTCAAGGCTGGTGGTCAGGTTATCTGCGCCACCCACTCACCTCTGCTAGCGTCCATGCCTGGCGCCGACATCCTCGAACTCACCAAGGACGGCCTACGTCGAACTGACTGGGCCGATCTGGAGCTCGTGCAACATTGGAAACGGTATCTGGATGACCCGGGACGCTACCTCAGGCACGTCCTTGAATGAGGAGCGTGCTCGCTAACGGTCAACACCACCCACCGTCACGACCCTCATCCCCGATCAGACAGCGAAGGCTCGCCCAGCTGCTAGTTCTCGGCGCCGACCGCCGCGGGAAGCATTGCCTCAGTCCCGTTCAACGTTGCCCTTTCGGGCGGTCTCGGCGGCTTCGGTGGCCGGTTAGGTCTGACACGGAGGCCCGCCCGTTTCATCCGATCCAGTCTGAACATCCTGGTTGAAGCTCTCCACCAGAAGAAAGGACTCGCTTGGGACATGAGGAACAGAGGTCACTGCGGCAACGGGCCGACAGAGATCGGCCTGACGGAGGACAGCGACTTCGCGGACGTCATGGGACTGGTACGGCATGCACACGACTACCGGTTGTCCGATGAGCAATGCGCACGTCATGTACGAAATCCATCGAAGCAAAGCAGTTGATCCGGCAAGCGCAACACTCTTGACCAGACATTCGACCGAGATCCGGACTAAGCGGAACCGATGAATGTGACCCGTGCAACCGAGCGGTGCCGAGTTCAGTCCTGCAAAGTGGCCACACGGGTGCCGACGAGTGCTGCCCCATCGACAGCAGGCAACGACCGACTGGGCGTCCACTCAGTCTCAGTAGGCAGCAGCTCCCGCAGTGGCGACGACCTGGTCCTGTTCGATTGTTCCCGTGGAGACCCCGATGGCCCCCATGATGTGACCGTCTCGAACCAGCGGAATACCTCCGGGGAAGACCGCCAGCCGGCCGCCGTGCGCCTCGCTCAATCCGAAGATGGGGCCGTCGGGGCGGGTGGCTTCTTGCAGGGCCAGGGTCTCACACTGGAACGCAATGGTGGTGTACGCCTTGTTGATTGAGATGTTGATGCTGCCGATGTTGGCGCCGTCCATGCGCACGTGCGCCTTGAGGTTTCCGCCGGCATCGACAACAGCGATGTCCATCGGCTGACCGATTTCGGTGGCCTTTGCGGTGGCGGCATCGATGACTCGACGGGCCTCGTTCAGCGTTATCGTTTCGAGTACAGTTCCAGCCGTCATGGGTTTCCTCTTCGTGTGAATTTTAACGCGGCGCGGTGCGGATGGAATCAACTTAGACACCCGGCACCCGCCGCGAATAGGTGGGATTACCCCACCAGGCGGTGCGGGTTATCCCGCCTATCCTGCTGTTGCTGCCTCACCTAGCGTGAACCATACGTCGATTTTTGGGGGTTGACATGGGTGTTGTGAGCTTGAGGGACATTGTTGGACCGGCTTTCGACGCCCGTTATGGTGTGCCCGCGGTCTACATTTTTAATGACCTGTCCATGGAGGCGGTGCTCGCCGCGGCGGTGGAGGCCAACTCACCGATGATCCTGCAGACGTCAGTGAAGACGGTGCGCACCATCCGTTCTCACGCGCTGTTCCGCTTGCGCGCACAAGGTACCGTGCTGGTCGCATCCTCACGGCCATGCTGCGCCCCTTCCTCCGCACACTTTAGTGGTACGCTATCCAGTACCATTATGAGGAGGCGATCATGTCAGCAATAACCGCGACTGAAGCACGAAAGAGTCTGTTCGGGCTCATCCAGCAGGTCAACGATGACCACACCGTTGTCGAGGTCGTCTCCCGGCACGGAAACGCGGTGATCCTGTCGAAAGACGACTACGACGCGATAACCGAAACTGCCTATCTGCTTCGGAACCCTGCGAATGCCGAGCGGCTGCTCACGGCGATCGAGCGGGTGCGGCGCGGAGAGTTCGAGCAGCACGACCTGACAACCGATTGAGTCGGACTGTCGCCTTCGACCCGAATGGGTGGGACGACTACATCTACTGGCAAACCCAGGACCGCAAGACTCTCAAGCGCATCAACCAGCTAGTCAGCGACGCGTTGCGCGATCCGTTCGCGGGGATCGGCAAACCTGAGCCCCTCAAGCACATACTTGCCGGCGCGTGGTCCCGCCGAATCGACGACACGAATCGGCTGGTCTACTACGTCACGGATCACCACATCATCATCCTGCAAGCTCGCGACCACTACTGACCCGAGGTCTACGCGTCCTGATCGAGAGGTCAAGAGTAATTCCGTAAGCGACACCTACCCGAGCACCCCATCTCATCCCAAGCCAGGAACTTCGGCAATTGGCCTCTGCTCAAGCACTCACTTTTGCGCGCGGTCACCCTTCCTCTTTCGGGCTGGTTAGCGCGCGGAAAGGGACCGCGTACTCTCAATCGGAATTTGGCTCTGCAGTTCTGGAATTGAACTAAGCTCGCAATTATGCGCGACAGACAGTTGGGCAAGGCGAGTCGAGGACGTCGTCGAGCGCTAGTCCTCGGCATAGTTTTCGGCACGATGTTGATCGCACTCGGAATTTCGTTCCTAGTACGCGGTAGTCAATTTGGCTGGATGTTTGTGGCCATCGGAGTCGTGAACACCATCCTTACATTCGTGATCTGGCACCGGGCACGACCACCGCGATCGACTTGAATCCCGATTGATAGTTAGACCTTTACCGCGTCAATAGATTCGCTCCCAGGTGCGCCGCTTGCCCTCCGGCTTACGGGCGGCGATACGGCACCGCTACTCCTCACCAACAGCCTTAGGTGTGAGCGGGAATTAGTCTGCGTCAGCCGACATCGACGAGTGTCGACCAGTCGATATCGATCACGCAGAGACCGTCATCCGTTTCGCGGTAGAAGACGTCACCGGGAAACGCATCACCTGGAGTCGCCCCATCGGGAAGGCCTTCCCGGTTGATGTTCCACTGCAGATCGAGCGTAACTTGCTCACCCCAGTACTCAGCAACGAACCGTTCCGGCTCGCCTGCGGAGCGGCCTTCCCAATCTTTTGCCGTGCCGAGGTCGGTTTCAGCGTCGTCGCATACGAGATCGGATGTTCCGCCGGAAGCGAGGTCTTTGATGAGGTTCTCGGAAGTTTGGACTACCTGAGCGCCGCCGTTCCCCCAAATTAGCGCGTCGACGGAGCACCCAGTCAAGGTCGCTGCGCACGCAGTTGCGAACCCAGCAAGAGCCAAGGCGCGAGGAGTCTTCAAGCCTTGAGGCTACAAGGTGGCACGGGCACACTTCACTTCGAGCGACGGTTCCTTCGATTCGTCCGATTCCTCAAACGTGCCCGCTCCGCGTTCCCAAGTGACACAGCATCTTCCCGCAACTCCGATGGGTGGATTGGTTGCAGACCTGTCGCGCTGGAGGTCCGGCTTACGGGCCCTGCTGTCGAGTGTTCGCCGCGACCCGTAACGTGCCTGATCCATATGGGATCAGCGCGACTATCGTTGAGCGATGACGATCAACTTTGAGGTGCGTCGCGCTAAGTTCGCCGACGCGTCAATCATGGCGAGAGTTCACGTGGACACCTGGTGTGAGACATACCGCGGCTTAATGAGTGACGCTGTGCTTGATGATCCCGGGCTGCTGAGTCGGCGCGAGCGATTCTGGGCCGCAGCAGTTGTACGTCCTGTACGCATATGCCGGATTCCACGGTTCGGGGGTCGGTGCGGCGCTGCTCAACGCAGTCATCGACAACGCCTCGCCTGCTGCGCTCTGGGTCGCTGACCCTAACCCGCGCGCACAAGCCTTCTACCGAAAGCATGGCTTCTTCGCCGATGGTGCGGTGAAAACCGACGACAGCGTGCGGGAGCTTCGAATGGTCCGAGCGATCAACGCGGCAAACATCCGCTAAAGGTTCGGCGGATTCAACCAATCGTTGCGACGACCGGTTGAATCCGTCGTTCGGCTAACGGGCAGCTCCCGCAGAACATCGACTCAAGCAGATGTTTCGGTTGATTTGTCACGTTGTGGCCTTCTACGCACATATAAGTAGGTATGGACGAAATGACTGATGAGGTTGACGCACGCATTCGTGCGCTCGGACAGTTGACAGCGCACGCTGGCGCGCAGGAAGCGACGCGTGCCTTGGCTGTGGCCCTTGAAGCGCCAGAAAATCGACTGACGGAGGCGGAGGCACCTGCCCAGCAGCGCCAACGGTTCCCCCGGCGTCGGTGGATCTGGACCGGGAGCCTCATCGCCCTGGCCGGCCTGGGTATGGCGGTGCCCGCGGCAGCTTTGAGCTCGTGGCTAGCGCGGACCGGCGAGTTTGGTGACCCCATGGCGAGTACCGAGGTGGACGAAACCGAGTGGATCCTGCTCGGTGCCGACGACGCACCTCAGGTGGTGGTTGAGGCGTACCCCGACTACCTGACCCTGCCGGATAAAGTTCCGGTAGAGGCAGCGATCGCCAACGTGTCCGGAATCTTCGACCGCCTCAACACCGAGTCCGCAGGACAAGGAATGTTCCAAGAAGGCTTGTTAACCCAAACGTATGAGGGTTTCGCGATCTGCGCGTGGACCGGCGATTGGCTCACCGCGCAAAACGCCTCTGATTCTGCGCGCGAGCAACTCGCCGTCGACTGGCTGAGCAACACCGACAACTTTCGAACAACTGTGGCCAGTGATGGCGGCGGCGTCACGGATCGCCTCCTGAGCTTTGCTGCGGGAGCGCGCGACGGCGACGTCACGTTGGTGGAGACTGCTTATACCGAGCAGAACTGCGACACGAGGCTGGGTGGGGGAGAACGATGAACTATGAATCCACGGCGGTCGCACTGTCGGAGGCCATTTCTGACGACGTGGAGAGCTTCATCCGGTCGATCGCGGATGAACTGCTCGGCTATTTCGCCCGCCGCGTCGTTCCGCACGAGGACGCCGCCGATTGCCTCTCAGAGACCTTTCTAGTGCTTTGGCGGAGGAGTGAGCGGCTTCCGATGGAGCAAGGCGACCGGCGCGCGTGGAGTTACGGAATCGCCCACCGCGTGCTCGCGGCGCATCGGAGACACGGTTTGCGGCAGCTCTCCCTGGCAACACGACTGCGCGAAGAGCTGCGTGATCGGCCACTGGCTTCTGAGTCCGGTGACGATGAAGCGGTCACTGCGCTTGCGTCGCTTTCCGCACGCGATCGAGAGCTGGTGACACTCGTGGTCTGGGAAGAGCTGACCATCGCGCAGGCGGCCACGGCCCTAGGCATCAAGGCAGAAGCGGCCCGGGCCCGATACTCCAGGGCACGCCGCAGCCTTCGCTTGCGCCTCGGCGCACCTGTCTAGTACGCATATGTCAACCGCAGACACATAGGCGGACGTGGCAGAGCCGCTCAGCCGTATAGGCTCGGAACGAGGTACTCAAATGGTGACAAACAGAACGACCCGGTTCGGCCTGATGGCCATAGCGTTTATCGGCGCCGCAACAGCGCTGAGCGGATGTCAGGTCGCCTCAGCTGAAGAGACGGCCCTCGCTGACATATCCAGTCACCTCAATGAAATACGGGCCGCAGTCAACGACAAGCTCGTTACATTGGCGCCTGATGAGGCGTTCCGATTGGACCCGGCGGTGGTCCACGACCTTCGCGGTCTGACCGCAGACGAGCAACGCGGTGTCGGTGCCCCGGTCGTGGGCATGTACGCGCTCGAACAGTCCCCTGACTACCTGGGTGTTGACCTCCTAGTTGTCGGCTCGGGTAACGAGGGCGGTTTCAGCAACGCAAATAGATCCTTCTACAGCTGCGTGCTAATCGAGGGAGTACCCGGTGTGGGCGAAAGCCAACTCGTCGACAGGGAATGCCCTCAGGAAATCATCGACGAGTATGTCTACAGCTATACGGCGGTGAAACTCAGCCAACTTGACGTCTAAGACGCGCATCCGCGATCACCGGCCAAAGGGTCCTTCGGGACAATAGTCAGTGCTTCCGTACGACCACCCCTCAATGAGACGAAATTTACCTTCCCGCTTGCAGTGGCTGCTGAAACTGCGAGCAGTCTCGCTGGCGGCACCGACTGCGTCTGGCCTGACCCGAACAGCAACAGCGTTAGCCCCTCTGGATCAGCCCAAGACGCGGGCAAAGCGATACGTCGATGTCAGTGTGTGTGGCCACCTGCAAGAGATGCGCGGCTGGACGCATCGACTCTAAGGCGACGCGACACGAGCGGTGTGGTCGCGCACCGTCCCGTAGGGGGTGGGATTCAACCGGTCGTCGCAACACTCGATTTTGTGAGGTGTTGTACGTGTGGTCGAAGTATGAGCTGGTGGAGAAGCAGGC
>NZ_PJJL01000043.1 GCF_002929505.1 Cryobacterium sp. Y57 | reverse complement strand
GATCTTGGCATCTGGAACTTCTTCCACGGCGACCTCATTGGGTCCTTTGTAAACGACTGCTTTCATTTTTTCACTCCCTGAATTTGTGACCGTGTAGGACGGAGGATCCGTCTTCACTTTCGGAGGTATTGAATGGATGAATGTCCGACAGCCCTAGGCCGTGCAGAACATAAGCATGTATCAGTTTTATCATGATCGGGCGGGACCTGCCACTGTGCTCCCGGAGGGGTGGCTGCACTCCGCCTGGCCGGAGTGCGCTTCAGAAATAAGTGGGCGGCGTCAGAGAATATCGAGCGGTTGTTTGCTGCGGGGTGCCGGAAATGCGCTATCCAGCGACAGGCAATCCTCGGCGTCGAGCACCACCGAGCCCGCGCCGACATTCTCGTGCACGTGCTCGAGCGACGATGCTTTGGGGATCGCGATGACGCCCGGTTGCCTGATGACCCAGGCCAGCGCGATCTGGGCACCGGTCACTCCGTGCCGCTTGCCAATTTCGGCCAGCAGCGGATGCTCGAGCAGGGTCGGTCCCTGACCGAGTGGCGAATAGGCCATGAGCGGCATGCCCGCGCGTTGTTGCCAGGGCAGGAGATCAAACTCGATGCCCCGACTGCCGAGGTTGTACAGCACCTGATTGGCGGCGCATCCGTCTGGTGCTTGCTCCAGGTCATCTTGGTCGAAATTCGATAACCCCCAGCTCCGAATCTTGCCCGCTGCACGAAGGTGTTCGAACCCGTCAACGGTCTCGGACAGTGGAACACTGCCAGACCAATGCAGGAGGTAGACATCGAGCCGATCGGTTCCGAGCCGGCGCAGGCTGCGCTCGCACGCCGCCACCACGCCGCTCCGGCTCGCGTTGTGTGGATAGACCTTGCTGACCAGCACGACGTCATCGCGTCGGCCTCGGATGGCCTCGCCGACCAGTTCTTCCGAGGCGCCATCGCCATACATTTCGGCGGTGTCGATCACGGTCAGGCCGGCATCGATCCCCGCGCAGAGGGCCGACACCTCAGCCTTTCGCGTCGCGGCGTCCTCACCGAGATGCCAGGTTCCCTGGCCGATGACGGGCACGTGGACGCCGTTGAAGAAGTTGGTTTCGCGCATGTGGTTCCTTACCTCGTGTGCATTTCCAGACGTTCTGGCTTACGTATTTTCAAGACTCAAAACAATCTTGCCCAGGTGCGAGTTCGCAGCCATGAGATCCTGCGCTTGTTGAACTTCGGTCCAGGGCAGGATCCGATCAATCGATGGGCGCAGTGCTGCGAAAGCCGGATCGACGTCGGATAGCAGCGCGGCGACGATAGCGGCTTTCTCCGCAGCGTCACGGGTACGAAAGGTGACCCCGATGATGCTTATTCGTTTGAATGCCAGTGCTTCCAGATCAAGATCACCGTGGGCACCACCGAGGCGCCCCACGCCGACTACGCGGCCCCGGAGCGCGGCGCAGCGAATATTATCCGCAAGATAGGGGCCGCCGACATGGTCGACGATGACGTCGGCCCCGCGGCCATCCGTCAGTTCCAAAACCCGATCTGCAAAACCGGCCTCGCCCACCTCGACCACGTGATCGGCACCCGAAGAACGGAGCAGATCTGTTGCCCGGTCCGTGCGAACGGTGGCAATGATCAGTCCAGCGCCCAGGTATTTTGCCAGCTGTACGCACTGAAGCCCCACCGTTGAGGCCGCCGCATGAACGAGCACCGTTTCGCCCGGCTCAAGCTCACCCGCAGTGCGGAGCGCGTTGTGCTCAGTCATCAACCCGAGGATGGCAGCAGCACCCTCCGCGTAGGTCCACGCCGGCGGAATCGGTATAACCAGCGCAGCGTCGACAACGACTTCCTCGCTCAAACCTCCACTGACGATGGCCATGACGCGGTCCCCGACGTGAACGCCGGTCACCGCGCTTCCCACCGTGACAACGTCACCCGCGGCATCGAGCCCCACGACGACCGGAGCGCTGCCCGGATTGACCGGCTGGTGGGTTCCCGCGCGCTGGCCCAGGTCGGCACGGTTCACCGACGCAGTCCGCACACGGATCTTCACCTGATGCGGGCTCGGTGCAGGGCTCGGGAGATCCCGCATCGACAACACGGATCCGCCCGGCTTCTGCTCGACAACAATTGCTCTCATATCTTCCAGTGTGCTCCTAAACGGTTACGTCCCGGTGAAATTCCATCTTCGTGCCGGGTCTTTTCTCGGCGTCGGCGATACGAAACTTCACCCGATCAACGCCAAAAATGGCCGCCCGGTGCCAGTGTCGGTTCCCTGCCTGCAAGCGGAGCCGGACTGCAACAGGGGCGGGGGTGCGGATCTGGAGCCGTTGGCGGATCGGGCTTGCGGCGGCTGGCGAATAGGATTGGAATATCCACCTCAATGCGTATCGGAGCACCATGTCTGAAATCACGGCCGAGCAGGTTGCCCATTTGGCATACCTTGCTCGGATCGACCTCAGCCCCCTCGAGATCACCAGTCTCACCCGTGACCTCGGCCAGATCGTCGACTCGATCGCCAAAGTATCTGAGGTTGCCACAGCCGACACACCGGCCACGAGCCACCCGATGCCGTTGACCAATGTGTTCCGCGACGACGTCGTCGTGCCCTCGCTGACGGTGGAGCAGGCACTGTCCGGTGCGCCAGACCGCGCCGGGGACAAATTCCGCGTGCCCGCCATTCTGGACGAGGAGTAATCATGACCTATCTCACCAAGCTCTCCGCCGCTGCTCTGAGCGAACTGTTGGTTGGCAAGCAGGTCAGCGCCGTCGAAGCGACCCGCGCCCACCTCGACCACATCACGGCAGTCGACACCGACCTGCATGCTTTTCTGCACGTCGCCGGCGACGACGCCCTTGATGCCGCCGCGAAGATCGATGCCCGCCGCGCTGCGGGTGAAGTGTTGAACCCCCTCGCCGGTGTTCCGATCGCGATCAAAGACGTGCTCGCCACCCAGGACATGCCCACCACCGCCGGGTCGAAAATTCTTCAGGGCTGGGTGCCGCCGTACGATGCGACCGTCGTCGCCCGCCTGCGTGCGGCCGGTCTGATTCTGCTCGGCAAGACCAACATGGACGAATTCGCCATGGGGTCCTCTACCGAGCACTCCGCCTATGGCGTCACCCGCAACCCCTGGGACCGCGACCGCATCCCCGGCGGCTCCGGCGGCGGCTCGGCCGCGGCCGTCGCTTCCTTTCAGGCGCCGCTCGCCCTCGGCAGCGACACCGGTGGATCGATTCGCCAGCCGGCCGCCGTGACCGGCTCGGTCGGCGTCAAGCCGACCTATGGCGGAGTCTCCCGCTACGGGGCTATCGCCCTCGCGTCGAGCCTCGACCAGGTCGGCCCGGTCTCCCGCACGGTCTACGACGCCGCCCTGTTGCACGACGTCATCGGTGGACACGACCCGCTGGATTCCACGTCGCTGACAGACAGCTGGCCCTCGATGGCCGCCGCGGCCCAAGCCGGACTTGCGAACGGCGCCCTCAAGGGCGTGCGCGTAGGCGTCATCAAGGAACTCGCGGGCGATGGATTCCAGGCCGGCGTCACCCAGCGCTTCACGGAGACCCTCGCCCTGCTCGTCGCTGCCGGTGCCGAGATCACCGAAGTCTCCGCCCCGAACTTCGAGTACGCCGTCGCAGCGTACTACCTGATTCTGCCGGCCGAGGCCTCGAGCAACCTGGCCCGCTTCGACTCGGTACGCTTCGGCATCCGGGTCAACCCGGACAGCGGCTCGCTCACGAGCGAGCACGTCATGAGCGCCACCCGTGAGGCGGGTTTCGGCGCCGAGGTCAAGCGCCGCATCATCCTCGGCACCTACGCCCTGAGCGCCGGGTACTACGACGCGTACTACGGCAGTGCGCAGAAGGTGCGCACGCTCATTCAGCGTGACTTCGCCGCCGCGTTCAGCCAGGTCGACGTGCTCGTCTCGCCGAGTGCTCCGACCACCGCATTCAAGTTCGGTGAGAAGCTCGCCGACCCGATGGCCATGTATATCAACGACGTGACCACCATTCCGGCCAACCTCGCCGGCATACCCGGCATGAGCATCCCGATCGGTCTGGCACCCGAAGACGGCCTGCCGGTCGGCCTGCAGATCATGGCCCCCGCCAAAGCGGATGCCCGCCTTTACACCGTCGGCGCCGCTATCGAGCAGTTGCTCGAAGCGCGCTGGGGGCACACCATGCTCAGCCGGGCACCAGCCCTGACCCCGACCGAAATGTTTGCCAGTAAAGAGGGAGCCGTTTGATGCCCAGCGCAGAAATGAAGAACCGGGCCGAATTGATGGATTTCGACAAAGCACTCGAACTGTTCGAGCCGGTGCTCGGCTTCGAGGTGCACGTCGAACTCAACACCAAAACCAAAATGTTCTGCGGTTGCGCCAACGAGTTCGGCTCCGGTGCCAACACGAACACCTGTCCCACCTGCCTCGGCCTGCCCGGCGGGCTGCCGCAGGTGAACAAGAAAGCGATTGAATCCAGCATCCGCCTGGGGCTGGCTTTGGGGTGTGAGATTGCGGAACACTCAAGGTTCGCCCGCAAGAACTACTTCTACCCAGACACGGCGAAGAACTTTCAGACCAGCCAGTATGACGACCCGATCTGCCACGACGGTTCGATCACGATCGAACTCGAAAGTGGCCGTCTGGTCACCGTCGAGATCGAACGCGCCCACATGGAGGACGACGCCGGCAAGCTCACCCACATGGGTGGCGCCACCGGACGCATCCAGGGCGCCGACTACTCCCTGGTCGATTACAACCGCGGCGGAGTGCCGTTGGTGGAGATCGTCACCCAGATGATCGAGGGTGCCGAACACGATGCCCCCGAGATCGGCAGGACCTACGTCGCTGCGATTCGTGAGATTGCCAAGGCCCTCGGCGTCTCCAACGCTCGCATGGAAGAGGGCAATGTGCGCTGCGACGCCAACGTCTCCCTGCGTCCGCGCGGGTCGAACGTGCTCGGCACCCGCACCGAAACCAAGAACGTCAACTCGCTGCGCTCGGTCGAACGCGCCGTGCGCTATGAGATCCAGCGCCAGGCCGCCGTGCTGGCCGGCGGTGGCACCATCACCCAGGAGACCCGGCACTGGCACGAAGACACCGGAGTCACGAGTGCCGGTCGGCCCAAGAGCGACGCCGATGACTACCGTTACTTTCCCGAGCCCGATCTGCTGCCGATGGCGCCGTCGCGCGAATGGGTCGAAGAGCTGCGCCTGACCCTGCCCGAGCCGCCCGCGGCCCGCCGCAAGCGCCTACAGGCAGCGTGGGGTTTTGCGAACCTCGAGTTTCAGGACGTCGTCAACTCCGATCTGCTCGACGCGGTCGAAGCGACCGTCGCTGCCGGGGCATCCGCTCAAGCCGCACGCAAGTGGTGGACCGGCGAAATCGCCCGGCTCGCCAACGCGGCCGGGGTCGCCGCCGACTCGCTCGTGACACCGGCCCAGCTCGCTGCACTGATCGAACTCGTCGAAGCTGGAACCCTCACCGACCGTCTGGCCCGCCAGGTACTCGAGGGCGTCATTGCAGGGGAGGGCACCCCGGCCGAGGTCGTCGACAGCCGCGGCCTCGCCGTGGTCTCCGACGACGGTGCGCTCATCGCGGCCATCGACGCCGCACTGCTGGGGCAGCCCGACGTGCTCGCCAAGATTCGGGGCGGCAAGCAGCGGGCGGCCGGCGCCGTGATCGGCGCGGTTATGAAGGCCATGCGTGGACAAGCGGATGCTGCGCGCGTGCGCGAACTCGTGCTCGAACGAGCCCAGGCGATCGAGTAAGGCATGAGTGGTCAGAGCGCTGTCTTCGGAGTGGGCGTGCAGGTCATCGTGCGGCTCGATCGCACCCGGTTTCCCGACTCACTCCTTGACGACCCGATCGGCGTGATCGTGGCGGCGGGGGAGTCGGAGGGCTCCGGGCTCTACGCTCCGACCGTCGTGCGGGAGAAATTCTGGGTCGTCCGCTTCGAGGAACCATTCTTCGGCCTCGACGGCTCCGGCCCGCATGATTCCGCGCGCATCCCGCAGAGCTTTCTGGAAGCAGCGCCGGAAGCGTGAACGCGATCACTCCAGAACCGGGCGAGCGCACCCCGTCGACCCGCGACATCCGTCGGTGGCGGCAATACCTGGCTGACGAACAGGCCGAAGCCGCCGTGTATCGAGACCTCGCCAACCGCCGTGCCGGCGAGGAGCGCCAGATTCTACTCGCCCTCGCCGACGCTGAAGGACGGCACGAAGAACACTGGCGGCAACTGCTCGGCAGCGATATTGGCTCACCGAGGCGCGGCGCCCTGCGCACCCGGTTGTTGGCGCTGCTCGCTCGACGGTTCGGGTCGGTGTTCGTGCTCGCCCTCGCTCAGCGGGCCGAAGGTCGCTCGCCCTATAACGCGGATCTGGACGCCACCAACGCCATGGCCGCCGATGAGACCGTGCACGAAGAAGTCGTGCGTGGCCTCGCCGCCCGGGGTCGCAAACGCTTGTCGGGTACCTTTCGGGCCGCCGTGTTCGGTGTCAACGACGGGCTGGTGAGCAACCTCGCCCTCGTGCTCGGCATCGGGGCGACCGGGGTCTCGGCCGCGACGATTCTGTTCACCGGCATCGCCGGACTCCTGGCTGGGGCGCTCTCGATGGGTGCCGGCGAGTACGTCTCGGTGCGCTCCCAGCGGGAACTACTCGAAGCTTCCACCCCCGCTGCGCCGGCCAAGAGCGTGCTCTCCCACCTGGATCTCGCTGCCAACGAGCTGACCCTCGTCTACCGGGCCCGGGGCATGTCTGAAGACGAGGCGGAGGCACACGCCCGTGGGGTGCTCGCTACCGCCTACGCGGCGACCGGACCGATCTCCGCGGTCAGTCCCCAGGCTCCCATACATGACGAACACGAGGCCGTCGGCACCGGCACCGGAGCGGCACTGTCGAGTTTCTGCTTTTTCGCCTCGGGCGCTCTTCTGCCAGTGCTGCCCTACCTATTCGGCATGAGCGGCTACGCGGCCATCATCGTCGCCACCATTCTTGTAGGCGTCGCCCTGTTGACCACCGGCGCAGTCGTCGGCCTGCTCTCGGGAGGTCCGCCGTTGAAGCGTGCGCTGCGACAACTCGTGATCGGCCTGGGCGCAGCGGCGGTCACCTACCTGCTCGGGCTGGTTTTCGGCACGGCGCTCGGGTAGTTGCCCGACAAGACGTGTCGCCCCGTCGCATAACTCCTGCAGATTGCGTGACCTGATGCGAGGCTTCCGCGAAAAGACGCGGTCGCGATATTTTTCAGCAGTGAATTGCAGGAGTTATGCCGTGGAATTGTATTTTCCCTCTGTCGGTCGTGCATATGGGCCGGATCAGGTTAGGGTTTTTTCGGTGGGCAGACAGGATGGCAGCGGGCGGCAGGTTTCGGCGGACGACGTCGACGACCGTTCGGCGACGGTACTTCACGTTGATCTGGACGCGTTCTTTGTCTCGGTCGAGTTGCTCTCTCACCCGGAATTCGCGCACCTGCCGGTGATCGTCGGCCACCGCGGCGGCCGTTCGGTCGTCACGGCGGCCAACTACATCGCCCGAAAATACGGTGTCAACTCGGCCATGCCGATGTCGCTCGCGTTGAGCCAGTGCCCGAACGCGATCGTACTCGAGCCGCACATGGGACAATATCGAGACTTTTCCACCCGAGTGATGAGCATCTTCGACGACGTCACGCCACTGGTGGAACGGCTCGGCATCGACGAAGCGTTTCTTGACGTTGCCGGCGCGACTAATTTGTTCGGTTCACCAGCTGTGATCGGCGAACTCATTCGCGCTCGCGTGTTCGCCGAAACCGGCCTCGTCTGCTCCGTTGGCGCGGCGTCGACCAAGTTCGTCGCCAAACTTGCCTCCGGCCTGGCCAAACCCAACGGTCTGCTCGTCGTGCCGGCCGAAAAGACGGTGGAGTTTCTGCATCCGCTGCCCGTGACCGCGCTCTGGGGCGTGGGGTCCGCGACCGAGCAGATGCTGACGCGCCTCGGCCTGAAACTCATCGGCGATATTGCCCGCACGCCCGTGGACGTGCTGAAAAAAACACTGGGGGAGGCCTCCGGTATGAAGCTGTTCGAGTTGGCCTGGGGGCGTGACCCACGCTCGGTGACGGTCGAGCGGGAAGAGAAGAGCGTCGGCCATGAGGTGACCTTTGAACACGACGTGACCGACATCGACCAGCTGCACAGTGAGTTGCTGCGGCAGTGCGACCTGGTGGCCGCACGGCTGCGGCGCAGCGATCTCGTGGCACGGCGCGTGGCACTCAAATTGCGCTATACCGACTTCAGCACCGTCACCCGGTCGCGCACCCTCGCTGAACCGAGCAATGTCGGCCGGCGAATCTATGAGGAAGCAGTCGCTGCGTTCGACCTGCTGGCCGCGTCGGGTATTCGAGTGCGACTGATCGGGGTGCGGGCCGAGCAGCTCGGTACAGCGTCGGGATCGGTAGGTTTATGGGATCCCGACGAGGATTGGCGCGGCGCCGAGCTGGCGGTCGATTCCGTGACCGAGCGATTCGGGGCGGGAACAGTGCGTTCGGCCTCCTTCTTCAAGCCTCGCCCATAAGGCACGAGTCGGCTACCCTGTTGGAATGACCAGCCTCCCGGAAAAACTCGCAGAAACCTTCCGTTCCGCCGGTGTGAAATCGGCTTACGGGGATCCCGTGCAAATTGACGGCGTCACCCTGATACCGGTGGCGCTCAGCTACTACGGTTTCGGTGGCGGTGATGCCGGCGAAGGCGGAGTTGCCGGATCCGGTGGCGGCGGCGGCGGGGTGTCGCTGCCGATCGGTGCCTATGTCAAGTCGGGCGGCACGGCTCGGTTTGAGCCGAACGTCATCGCCCTGCTCGCCGTCGGTGTGCCATTCCTTCTGGTCGCCGGACGCGCCCTGGCCCGGATAATCCGAGCCCTCAAGAAGTAGCCCCCCTCTTTGGACGGGGCCCGGGCCCAGGCCACGGGCCCAGTCTACAAACTGGGCCCGGTTCCCTTAGGTGGGCCCGGGCGAGCGGCGGGGGCGACGAGCAGAACGGATGCGGCGGGGCCGGCGCGGCCGGCGCGCGAACCGACGGCGCGCCCACCGTGGCACCCGGAGCTGCAGCCAGGGCGGAAAGTGCCACGGGCCGTTCACCGGCAATCCCTGGGCGATGCGCCGACGCCGCATCAGGAACCGGCGCAGCAGCAGGAGATACAGCGCCGCCAACACGAGCAGGATGCTGATACTCATACTCATGTCGTCATTCCCATGCCGCAAGTCTAGGCGGGGCGCTAGAATTGGCGGTATCACGGGAGTCCGGTACACCGGGCTGAGAGGAAGCTGACCAAGCTTCGACCGTCGAACCTGATCTGGATCATGCCAGCGCAGGGAGGCTTCTCGATCCCGTGCCCTGTATTCACCTACGGAAAGGGCACGAATAGTGCACGCAACAACGAGTTCACTCAATCAGTCCACTCGCCAGTCTTCGACGGCGAAGAAGCCACGCAACTTTCGCTGGCGCGTGGTCGACATCGTTGTTGCGAGTGTCATCGGCGTTGCGAGCGGCGTCATCTTCTGGGCCTGGGGCCTGGCCTGGTCCCCGCTCAGTGGGATCCTCGCGTTCACGCCCGGCCTCGAAGGTCTCCTGGCCGGTGGCTGGCTGTTCGCCGGAGTGCTCGGCGGCCTCATCATCCGCAAGCCCGGCGCAGCCGTGTACACCGAGGTCGTCGCCGCCGTCGTGTCGATGCTGATCGGCACCCAGTGGGGATTCTCCACGCTCATCTGGGGCGTCGTCGAAGGCCTGGGCGCCGAAATCATTCTTGCGTTGTTCCTCTATTCCAACTGGCGGCTCGGCGTCGCCCTGCTCGCTGGCGCGGGTGCCGGGGTGGCAGTAGGTCTGCTCGACACGACCTTCACGAGCTATGCGGCATTGGATTTTGGCTATCGGGTCGTCTATTTCGTATCCGCTGTCGTGTCGGGCACCGTGCTCGCCGGCCTGCTGTCCTGGCTGGCCGTGCGCGGCCTGGCCCGCACCGGTGCGCTGAGCCGGTTTGCTGCCGGTCGGGAAGGGTCGCGAGCACCCTCCGCCGCGATCAGCTAGCGGATGTTGGACACCCCGCCGTTCCCTGCCGCTCACGGTGGAGAGATCCGAGCCGTACAGATTCGAGCCCGCGACTGGGGCTGGCGCCACGCCGGGCGCCACGATCAGGCGGTGTCCGGGCTTGACCTGCAGGTCATGCCCGGCGAGCGGGTTTTGCTGCTCGGTGCCAGCGGTGCCGGCAAGAGTACCCTCATGCACGCGCTGGCCGGCGTGCTCGGCGATGCCGAAGACGGCGATGAGACTGGCAGCCTGCTCATCGACGGCCGCCGCGCGGCCGAGGCGCGCGGGCGGGTCGGACTCGTGCTACAGGATCCGGACTCTCAGGTGGTGCTGGCCAGGGTCGGAGATGATGTCGCGTTCGGCTGCGAGAACCTCGCCGTTCCGCGCGCCGAAATCTGGCCGCGGGTGCGGCAGGCTCTCACCGAGGTTGGCCTGGACTTGCCCCTCGACCACCCCACCTCGAGCCTGAGCGGCGGGCAGAAGCAACGCCTGGCTCTGGCAGGCGTGCTCGCTATGCGGCCGGGGCTGTTGCTGCTCGACGAACCGACCGCGAACCTCGACCCCACCGGTGTCCTCGAGGTGCGCGACGCCGTTGTGCGCTCCCTCGATCACTCCGGGGCCACCTTTGTGGTCATCGAGCATCGGGTCGAGGTCTGGCAGGACGTCGTCGACCGCGTCATCGTGCTCGACCCGGCCGGCGGCGTGCTGGCCGACGGTCCCACCCGCGAAATCCTGTCGAGGCAAGGCGAGCGGTTGGCGCAGGCCGGCGTCTGGGTGCCGGCCCTGCCCCCTCGATTTCCGACGCGCTCTCCGATCACCCCGGCGCCGACCCTGCTGCGGGCCGAGGGACTCGCAGTGGGTCGCGTTCCGTTTGGCCGGCGCGCAGCATCCGTTGTCGCCGCTGGCATAACCCTCAACCTGCGGGCCGGCACCGCTACCGTTGTGACTGGCCCCAACGGCGCCGGAAAATCCACCCTCGCCCTCACGCTGGCCGGACTGCTGAAACCGGCCGCGGGAACGCTGCAGGCAAGTGACACCTTGGCGGCCGGTATCGTTTCCGAGCCGCACCGCTGGCGTTCCCAGCAGCTGCTGACCCGCATTGGAACCGTCTTTCAAGACCCGGAACACCAATTCCTGGCTCCGACGGTGCGGGCCGACCTGCAGATCGGCCCGCGCGCCCTCGGGCTCAGCCAAGCCGAACAGACCAGCCGCGTCGACGAACTGATGCACCGGCTACGACTCGATCATCTCGCCGACGCCAACCCGTTCACCCTGTCGGGTGGCGAGAAGAGGCGGATGTCCGTCGCCACCGTTCTCGCGACCCGTCCCCGACTGCTCGTGCTCGATGAGCCGACCTTCGGGCAGGATTCCCGTACCTGGCAGGAACTCGTGATCCTTCTGGCCGAGTTGCTCGATGAGGGCATCGCGCTCGTCGCGGTCACCCACGACGCCCAGTTCATCAACGCTCTCGCTGACGAGGAATACCGGCTTGGTATGCCTGACCCGATCCGGCTCGGAACGGGAGCGCCATGAGCCTGCTGACCCCGACGATCCGCCCAAGCGTCGTCGCCCGACTCAACCCGGTCGCCAAACTCGCAGTTGCACTGATCGTGAGCTGTGCGCTGCTGCTCTCGATCGACTGGGTCTCGGCCGGAGTCGCCCTGCTGCTCGAGGCCGGACTTCTGCTCTGGTGCGGCCTGAGCGCCCGACAATTCTGGCTGCGAACGGCACCGGTCTGGATTGCGGCCCCGATGGCTATGATCACGACGGTGCTCTATGGCGAAGACTCCGGCGCGCTGCTGTGGCAGTTCGGATTCATCTCGGTGACCGAAGGCTCAGCCCAGCTCGGCCTGGCCATCGGACTGCGGGTGCTCGCCATCGGTCTGCCCGGAATCGTGCTGCTCGCCACGACGGATCCGACCGACCTCGCCGATGGCCTCGCCCAGGTGCTGCGGCTGCCCGCGCGGTTTGTGCTCGGCGGTTTGGCTGGTCTGCGACTCGTGGGGATGTTCATCGAAGACTGGCACTCGCTCACGCTTGCCCGTCGGGCCCGCGGGGTCGGCGATGGCGGTGGACCGCGCGGCGCCGCTCGTCGGTTCTTCGGCCCGGCCTTTTCCCTGCTCGTCATCTCGGTGCGTCGGGGCAGTAAACTCGCTACGGCCATGGAGGCGCGCGGATTCGGCAGCGACGAGCCTCGCACCTGGGCACGACCGTCGCGAGTCCGAGCGGCCGACGCGGTCCTGGTCGGCATCGGATTCGCCATTGCCGGTATCGCCACTAGCGTTGCGGTGTGGGCTGAAACCTGGAGCTTCATTCTTGCCTGACACCGAGAGAAGAAAGGCCGCACAAGACGATCTGGTCCTGCTGGCACCGGTACTGCAGGCCGTGGCTGCTGCCGGCCCGAACCCCGTGGTGCTCATCGACGGTCCGAGCGGTGCGGGCAAGAGCACCCTCGCCGACGCACTGAGAAAGCACTGGCCTGGCCCGCACAGCCCGCAACTGGTGCGGATGGACGACATCTATCCCGGCTGGGACGGCCTCGACGCGGCCATCTGCCACCTGCGCCGTTACGTTCTCCAGCCACGGCACCGAGGTCTGCCGGCGGCGTGGCAGCGCTACGACTGGACTGCGAGTCAGGCGGCGGAGTGGAATCCACTCGACGCGGCGCGCCCCGTGATTGTGGAGGGCTGTGGAACTCTCGCGGCCGCGCACGAGTCGCTCAGTCACGTGCGAGTCTGGCTCGCGGCGGACGACGCTCTGCGTAAGCAACGTGCGCTCGATCGTGACGGTGAAGCATTTCGCACGCACTGGGACCAGTGGCAGCAGGAGTGGGCTACCTATCTCAAACAGGAGCGGCCTGAACCTCGCGCGACCGTTCGACTACGGGCGGGCAGCTCGGACCGCAGAGGACTAGATTGATTGCCATGAGCAATACTGACAGTGCCACCCCGCCCCTGTACGTCGCTGAGTTCATCGATGGCCCGCTCGAGGGTCAGATCGATTCCCGGGCCCTTGTGCGCGGCAAACACGAGGCACGCATCAGCATGGTGGCCGCCGTCGCCGGACTGGAATCGGTGTTCTGGTACGACGAGGTCGACCAACGAGACGTGAGCGGGCAACTCCGCGTGCGCTATGCCTTCGACGAAGGTGAAAGCGATCCGGTTGACGCCGAGGTCGATCCGATCTAGCTACTGGTCGAGCAATGCCGAGATCATCACGACCGGATGGAGCAGCCGCCAGCCGACTCCGGGGTCGTTGATGGCCTGATCGAGTTTCAAGGCGGCCGAGAGCTTCTCCCCGGCGACGCTGAGCTGTACCTGGCCGATGTTCGCGCCGGTGCGGGCCGTGGTGAAGTCCTTGAGCGTGACCGTTGCGGCCTCCGGGCTGGCGGCCTGCCAGGCATAGCGCGTGCGTGAGACGCCGACCACGGCCGAGGCGTCATCACCCCATGCGGATTCAAACGTCGCGTAGGCGTCACCGGCGGCCAGCACCGGTAACGGGCCAACTCCAGTGCGCGCGCTCACCATGAGCGCGGTCAGATCCGCAGTGAGTGCATCATAGGAAGGTTCGCCGATGTAGGCACCCGAGAACGTGAAGCTCGAGGCACCGTCACTGATCTCGGCGGTGAACAGAAAACAGACCCCGGCTGCATCCGTGTAGCTGCGTGAAATGCCCGTGATGCCTTCCTCGGGCAGGTACGACGTGGTGTTCTGTACACCACGGCGGTTGGCCAAAGCGGATGCGGGACTCTCCAGCATTGCCGAAACGATCGGGTCGATTGCGGCGAGGCCGGCCAGGCGGGCCAGATCGGTGGCGGTACCGGCGCTGGCGTCGTGCAGCCCGGTCGCATCCACGACGACGGTATCCGTGAGCCCGTTGTTCGCCAGCCAGGCGTTGGCGGCGACCACATAGGCGTCGACCGAGCCGAATGCCCAGCGGGCCAAACTGTCGGCATGATTGTTGCTCGATCCGAGCAGTAAGCCCTGCAACAATTCGAGCTCGGTCCACTGTTCATCAGCGAACACAGTCACTGATCGGGCACCGGCCTTGTCATAGTCGAGATAGCTCTGAAAGTCGGCGGCTGTGAGCGTCACGACCGGGCCGCTCTCGCCTGTCACAATCGGTTTTTCATCAAGAATAACCAGGGCCGTCACGACTTTGGCAATGGATGCCATGGGGAGCGCCTGAGCAGTTCCCGCGACGGCGATGGGCTCGGCAACCGCCGTGCTGGTTGTGGCCGTGCTGGTTGAGGCCGTGCCAGATGCATCGCTGGTCGTGGCAGCGAGTACGGCGATGGCGCTTGCGCCGTTGGCGGACAGAACGGGGGGAGGCGGCGCTGTGGTTGTCGAGGCAGGGATGACGTTGGTGGCGGTGACGCGCGGAAGGGGGCCCAGCAAGGTAGCGGGGCCGTAAATGCCGAGGCCGAGGATGACCACCGTTCCGATCACGATGCCGACGAGACGGCCGGGACGGAAGGAACTCATGACCCAAGGTTAGACCTCTGGAGGCTAGCCCCAGCCGAGCTCGTGCAGCCTGTCGTCATCTATGCCATAGAAATGGGCGATTTCGTGAACCAGAGTGATGTGAATTTCATCGTGCAGGTCGTCCAGGGTGTCGCAGATCGCCAGTAACGGTTCCCGATACAGCACAATGCGATCTGGCATCTCGCCAAAGCCGTACTGACCGCGCTCGGTGAGCGCGACCCCGTCATACAGGCCCAGAACGTTTAGGGTGCCATCTTCGGGACGATCTTCGACCACGAAGATGATGTTATCCAGTCCGTCGACCATGTCGCCCGGCAGCAGATCCAGTTCATCAACCACGAGGCGTTCAAATGCGACCGCGTCGAGTTCTACCATGCGGCTTCGATCATCGCGGCCTGCTTTCACCGACACTGCAACGGTCAGAGACCGATCTGCAGTGTTTCATTGGGGTGAGTAACGGGGATTGAACCCGCGACCTCCTGGACCACAACCAGGCGCTCTGCCAACTGAGCTATACCCACCATGCGTCCCACGTCTACGACGCAGGGCAACTCCGCAATCCTATTACACCTCAGAGGAGAATAAGTGCACAACTTCGGCGGCGTGCGACTTGGCCTCATCGCTGGTCGGGCCGGGGTCGGCCACGAACACCGTCTGGCGGTAGTAGGCGAGCTCGCGAATCGATTCGAGAATGTCGGCGAGGGCGCGGTGACCGCCGTCCTTGGCGGGGGCGTTGAAATACACCCGCGGGTACCAGCGTCTGGCCAGTTCCTTGATCGACGACACGTCGACATTGCGGTAGTGCAGCTGGTTGTCGAGGCGCGGCATGTAGCGGGTGAGGAAGGCGCGGTCGGTACCGATGGAGTTTCCGGCGAGCGGAGCTTTCTGATCGGCCGGGACATACTTCAACACGTATTCGAGAACCTGAAACTCGGCTTCGGCGGCGCTGACACCATTCGGAATTTCGGTGATGAGGCCCGATGAGGTGTGCATAGTACGCACGAAGTCGCCCATGTTCTCGAGGGCCGAGTCGTTGGGCTTGATGATGATGTCGAGGCCCGGACCCTGCACATTGAGGTCGTAGTCGGTGATAACGACGGCGATCTCGACGAGTTCGTCACGATCCAGGTCGAGTCCGGTCATTTCGCAGTCGATCCAAACCAGGCGGTCGGGACTCTTCGACGTCGGGGAAGGCGCGGGGGCGGTCGTCGGTGCTGTTTCCGTCGTGCTATTCGTCATTCTTGCAGTCTACCGGTGGGCTCAGACACGGCCTGTAAACTTACGGCCTACTGATCATTCACGCGCGACCTGCGAGGCCCTGATGGAATTCACACTGTATTCGTCGTCATTCTGCGAGCCGTGCGTGCAAACGCGAGCGGTGCTCGCCGAGGCTCAGCGATTGGTCCCCGGGGCGACCGTGCGCGAAATCGATGTTGCCGGTGAGCCGGAGCAGGCCGAGGCGCTCCTCATTCGCAACACTCCCACAGTCATCATCACCAATGGTGCCGGCACGGAGGTTTTTCGTGCAGGCGGCGTTCCGACCCTGTCGCAGGTTCTCGTAGCAGCGGCCAAGGCGCTCTGACCGGGGTCTGTCACGGGTTCTCCTTGCATGTCGATCAGCGCGCTGCGAGCGCCACGCCGCAGACCTGTACGCGCAGATCTGTACCGTCTTTTCCGCAGCATTTCTGGTCGGTCTTCGTCGGACCAGCCGAACCATTGGGGCACGTACATGAGGTCACCCATCCGGCGCAACATGTTCGTCAGCATTGCGACGGTCATGGCCGCGTCTATGGCCCTGGTCGGTTGTTCCACCGGCTCGGGCACGACCGACGCGGAAGGTGGCACCGCGTTGACTGTGGGCCTGCTGGCCACGCCCGGAAACCTCGACTACACCACGACCGCCGGTGCGGCCATTCCGCAGGCCCTTCTCTATAACGTCTACGAGGGGCTGGTGAAACTCGACAACGACGGCACCATCATTCCCCTACTCGCCAAATCCTGGACCGTCAGCGACGACGGACTGGTCTACGACTTTCTGCTGCGCGATGGAGTGACCTTCTCCGACGGTTCGCCATTCACTGCCGAGAGCGTCAAATTCAGCCTTGAACGCGTCAAGGACAACTGGACCGCCAACGGGCCCACCTACCTTGATCCGATCGCGAGTATTGAAGCCGTCAGCGATACCGAGGCGCGCATCACCCTGTCAAAATCGAGCAACAGCTGGCTCTTCAACATGAGCGGTCCGGTCGGCACGATGTTCACCGAATCCGGTATCGCTGACCTCGCCACCGCTCCGATTGGTACAGGTCCGTACACGGTCAGCTCGTTTAAAACCGGTGACAGCCTCGTACTCGCCGCCAACGCCGACTATTGGGGCGAGGCGCCCTATATGAGCGACGTCATCCTGCGTTACTTCACGGATGCGACGGCGCAGACCAATGCGTTGCTCAGCGGTGATATCAACCTCATTTCAGGCATCTCGCAGTTTCAGCTCGTCGATCAGTTCAAGGCCAATTCCGACTTCCAAGTGCTTGAGGGCGCCAGTACCGGCGAGGTCACGCTGTCGATGAACAATGCCAGCGATGCGTTCAGCGACGTTCGGGTTCGACAGGCGGTCATGTACGCCATCGACCGCCAAGCCATCATGGACACGGCGAACAGCGGTTACGGCCTGCTGATCGGATCCATGGTGCCACCGACCGACCCCTGGTATGACGAGAGCCTGGCCGATCTCTACCCGTACGACCCCGACACGGCCATCGAACTTCTCGACGAGGCCGGGGTACGCGACCTGACCGTTGACTTCAAAATTCCCAATCTTCCGTACGCCGTGGCCGGCGCCCAGGTGGTGAAAGACCAGCTCGCCAAGGTGGGCATCACCGCCGACGTGACGACGCTTGAATTTCCCGCCATCTGGCTGGACGAGGTCTTCTCCGGCCACGACTACGATATGTCGCTCATCATGCACAGCGAACCGCGCGACGTGAGCGTCTTCGCCGCCGCCACCTATTACGCGGGCTACGACTCGCCCGCAGTGAGGGCCAAATTCGTTGAAGCGGATGCCGCCGACCCGGCCAGGTACACCGAACTGATGAAGGAAGCCACGACAAAAATGGCCGAGGAAGCCGCCGCCGATTGGCTCTACCTGCAACCGGCCATCTCCATCGCAGACGCCGATCTGCTCGGTGTGCCCAGGAACACACCGAGCCTCGCGTTGGACCTGTCGACCATCGCACGATAGGGCGGGAGCAGGCCGAACGCGTACGGTTGTCGATTGAGCGATTGCGCGGCGCTCGTTTAGTGTCGTGCCAACCGCGAATCGGTCAGAGGCGTGAATCAGTCAGAGGAAAGTGTCGCTATGGTCCTTGTGGTTCTGCGGCGCATTCTGGTGTTCGCCACCACCGTCGTCGTGGCGTCGATCGCAACGTTCCTGATGCTGTCGATTCTGCCCGGCAATGCCGCCCGCATCGCCCTGGGTGTGCAGGCAACCGAAGCGGATGTCGCAGCGCAGGCCACGGCCATGGGGCTCGACCACCCCGCGGTTGTACGCTACCTGGACTGGTTCGGGCACGTGCTCATCGGCGACTTCGGTGACTCTGCGGTGTCGCGTCAGCCGATCGGCCCCGAAATAACGGATGCCCTTGGCATCACAGTGATCCTCGTGCTCACCAGCGTGGTGCTGGCACTGCTCTTCGCGGTTCCGTTCGGAATCATCACTGCGGTGCGGCAGCGCAGACTCGACGGCGCCATTTTGTCGGGCATCAGCCAGATCGGCGTTGCCGTGCCCGGTTTTCTGGCCGGGATGCTGCTCGTCACAGTGTTCGCAGTGACGCTGCGCTGGCTGCCAGCGGGTGGCTGGGTCGACCCGGGCGATGACTTCGGCGAATTCCTGGAACACCTGATTTTGCCGGCGATCGCCCTCGGCAGTGTGCAGGGCGCCGTACTCAGCCGCTACGTACGCTCCTCGGTTTTGGAAGTGAGCCGGGAAGACTTCATTCGAACCGCCAGGGCCAAGGGCCTTGGCACGGGGCGGGCCCTGCTCCGGCACGGGCTGCGTAACGCGGCCGTGGCGGTGATGACCGTGCTCGGCCTGCAGATCGCCACTCTTCTGGTCGGCGCGGTCGTGATCGAGCGGGTCTTCAGCATTCCCGGCCTCGGAAGCCTGCTGCTCGACAAGGTCGCTCTTCGCGACTTGCCCGCCGTGCAGGGAATCGTGCTCGTGCTGGTCGTCTTCGTGCTGGTGCTGAACTTTCTCGTTGATCTCCTCTTCACGGTGATCGATCCCCGACTGCGGAGGGCTGCATGACCACCATCGATCCCCAGGTCGCCGCCCCCACCGAGCCACGCGCCGCGCCGCGCCACAGGAATGGCGGCGGCGCCACGCTCTGGGCCGGCTGCGTGCTCATTGGACTCGTCGTGCTGGCGGCCGTCTTGTCGGCATTCTGGACCCCGTTCGACCCGGAGGGGGTCTTCCCGGATTCGATCCTGCGCCCACCGGATGCTGCGCATCTGCTGGGCACTGACAGCTTCGGGCGTGATGTGTTCAGTTCCATCCTGCGTGGCGCCCAGATCTCACTGCTCGTAGGCACGGTCGCGGTCGGGATCGCCGCGGTGCTCGGCGTACCCTTCGGTATCGTCGCCGGCATGAATCCGGGCCGGCTCGACCAGTTCATGATGCGTGGCAATGACATTGCCCTCGCCTTTCCCGCCCTGCTGCTGGCGATCATTTTCGGCGCCATTTTCGGAGCCGGCACCGTCAGCGCGATGGTCGCGCTCGGTATCGGCACGGCACCCGCGTTCGCCCTCATCGCCCGCAGCGGAACCATGATGATCATGAGCCGCGAGTACGTGCAGGCGGCCCGCGCCGCCGGCAAGAGCGGACTCTTCATCGGGGTGCGACACGTACTGCCCAATATCAGCGGCATGCTCATCGTGCAGGCGTCAGTCTCCTTCGGCATCGCGGTTCTGGCCGAGGCCGCACTTTCCTATTTGGGGCTCGGCACGCCGCCACCCACACCGTCCTGGGGCCGCATGCTGCAGGATGCCCAGGGGTACCTGTTCATCGAGCCGCTGCTCATCGTCTGGCCGGGGATCGCCATCGCCATCGCTGTGCTCGGGTTCAACCTGCTCGGTGACGGCCTCCGCGATCGTTTCGACCCCAGAATGCAGGTGCAACGATGACCATGAGCGCACCGACACCCACCCTCAGCGTGCGAGACCTGCGGGTTTGTTCGCCCTTCACCGAGCTGCTGCACGGCATCAGTTTCGACATCGCGGCCGGTGAACGCGTCGGTCTGATCGGAGAGTCAGGGTCGGGAAAATCGCTCACCGCGACAAGCGTCATGGGACTACTTCCGGAAACCCTGACCGCCACTGGCACTGTGCACCTGAACGGGGTCGCCGACGACCTGCTCACCGCACCCGAACGCCGCCTGAACCAGTTGCGTGGCAACAGCATGGCTATGGTGTTTCAGGAACCGATGACCGCCCTGAACCCGCTGATGCGGGTCGGAGCGCAGGTCGCCGAGATCATGACGGCGCACCATACCGAAAACGGTCGGCGCCAGGCCCGGCAACGCGCCGTCGAACTTCTGGCCCTCGTTAAATTATCGAACCCCGCCGAGACTGCCCTCGCCCTTCCACACCAACTCTCCGGAGGACAGCGTCAACGGGTCATGCTGGCCATGGCCATGGCCAACGACCCCGAGCTACTGCTCTGCGACGAACCGACCACGGCGCTCGATGTGACCGTGCAGGCCGAGGTGCTGAAGCTCATCGGCAACCTCGTCGCCGACCGTGGTACCGCTTTACTGCTGATCACCCACGACATCGCGGTGGTCGCCGAGGTATGCCAGCGGGTTCTCGTGATGTACCAGGGCGAGATCGTCGAGGACGGGCCGGTCGGGCGCGTGCTGACCGCGCCGCAGCATCCGTACACGCAAAAACTGATCGCGGCCTCGGATCTCTCCTCAGTCGACGACCGGGGCCGGCTGCACACCATGCCCGTCATCGGCATCCCGCGTGTGGCAGATTCCCGGCTCAGCCGTGTGCACACGGAGGTCGCAGCCGTGCCGATCCTGCCGCCCCACCGCGCCGCACACCAGCGTCTCGAAATGGGCGGCCCTCCGGTCATCTTCAACGAGGTGGCTGGGGCGCCTACCGTTTCGGTACGTGACCTCAGTCGGCAGTATCGGCGACGCGGCGGCGGCCTGTTCGCCCCGGCGCCGATCGTGCACGGTTTGCGTGACGTGTCCTTCGATATCGCCGAGGGGCAACGGTTTGGCATCGTGGGGGAATCCGGTTCCGGTAAATCCACTCTCATGCGCATTCTCTGCGCCCTCGACCAGCCGACATCCGGCACGGTCGACGTGCTCGGCCAGCCGATTGGGGGAGCGTCCGAACGACGACTGCGCGACTTTCGCAGCCGGGTGCAGATCGTGTTCCAAGACCCGATGGGGTCGCTGGATCCGCGCATGCGCGTGCG
Organism: Cryobacterium sp. Y57; assembly: GCF_002929505.1. Classification (GTDB taxonomy): domain Bacteria; phylum Actinomycetota; class Actinomycetes; order Actinomycetales; family Microbacteriaceae; genus Cryobacterium. Next base: position 8,615 of record NZ_PJJL01000043.1, on the reverse strand, counting down.
CGACATCGTCGCCGAACCACTGCGCCACGTTGGTCGGGCCGAGGCGCTGGCCCGGGTGGAAGCGCAACTGGCGGCGGTCGGGCTCGACGCCGACGTGATGCACCGGTATCCGCACCAATTCTCCGGTGGTCAGCGGCAACGCATTTCCATTGCGCGGGCGCTCATCACCAGGCCGCGGGTTCTGGTGGCAGACGAGGCGGTCAGTGCGTTGGATGTGTCGGTGCGTGCCCAGGTCTTGAACCTGCTCGCCGACCTGGTCGACGAATACCAGCTCACCCTCGTGTTCGTCTCGCACGACCTCGCGGTCATTCGTCATGTCTGTGACACCGTGGCCGTCATCTCCGACGGACGCATCGTCGAATGCGGGCCGACCGCCGACGTCTACGACAGCCCGCTGCACCCGTATACGCAGCAACTGGTCAGCGCGACGCCGTCGATGGACGCGTTGGCCCGCCGCAGTGACACGTCATCTTCGTCGGCGTCACGTGCCCCGTAAAGTAGCCATAACCGAGACCGCACCCATCGAATCGTTGCCGGCCACCGAACTCATGGCGTGTCCCGGATTTTCGACCCGGAAGGCCGGTGCCGTTCCGCGCTGACACCCAAGCTGCAAGCGGTGGTGACCGGATCGCAGCCGGCGGCCTGTAACCTTGAATAGTCCCGCCCCCGTAGCTCAGTGGATAGAGCACCGGCCTTCTAATCCGATTGTCGTAGGTTCGATTCCTACCGGGGGCACCGAAAACATAGTCTGACCAGGGTTTCTTGTCCTCACTGAAGGGGCAGGACTGGATTCACTCAACGGTAAACCGAAGGCGAATTCAACCGGTCGTCGCAACATTCCCATTTGTGAGGTGTTGTCCGTGTGGTCGAAGTATGAGTTGATGAAGAAACAGGCGCGGTTCTGGGTGAAGATGGCCCAAGGCTCGACTCTGACTGCAGCGTGTGATGCTGTGGGGGTGAATCGACGAACTGGACGGCGCTGGCGTCAAGCAACGGGTGGGCGGATCCCTCTTCCCGAGGCAGAGCGGTCGGGGCGGTTCTTGTCCTTGGAGGAGCGACTACGTCCCGCGGCAGACGGCTCTTCGGGACTCAAAACGAAATCCAATAGACACCGAGCGAACCCACAGCGAAGCGGGCGACTAGGAGCAAGACGATGACCGCTATTGCGATGGTCAGCCAGAGCCACCATCGGCGGCCGGTATTCGCGATGGCCAACGCGATGAGGATGGGAACGGAGAGATACATCACGGACACGACCAGTAGGGGAGCGGCGAATCCAAGGGAAGATATGCCACTTACTGAGGCGATGACGGCCACCGCAGGGATCAAGGAAATGGCTGTGGTGATGGTTCCAATTACTCCGACCGCCCAAGCGAGCACGAATTGGATAGTGAGTGTGAGTCGCGGTTTCTCGGCTATCACTTCGTTGTTACCTTTCGCATGCCGGTTGTTGGTTCGAGTAAGGATGCACAGAATGACGGGGTCAGCGTCGACTTGCCCGAGGATGCCGGCGTCGTTGACGATGCCGTAACTTCCGGCACCGGTCTTATCCGCGAGCTCGTATGTGTCGGTCAGTCCCGCGCGTGTACGGGTGGCGCAAGGGGGCACGTCAGTGCATTTCGGCCCGTTGCCGCAACCAGTCCGTGGCCAAAGGGCTTGCGTTCAGAATTGAGACATGGCCGTCTCGTGGCCGGGTCCAGAGTTCGGCGTTGGGGAGGTGCTCGAGGAGCCACTGGGAGTGGGAGGGGGGGGACGATGCGGTCATCGCCACCGTGTGCGAGGAGTACGGGTATCCGGACGCCTGACAGATCTACGCCCCATGGTTTCACGAAGGCAAGGTCGTCAGCGATCAGCCCCTCGGGGCCAGCTGCAGTCGCAGCCCCTGCGTCTGCGTTGAGTGATGTCCACTCCGATTTCAGCGCGGCGTAGTCTCGCGAATTGAAATTGTCTTCATCGAAGTTGGAAGTTCGTTCGAAGATTACGCGGGCATCCTTTCCGTGTTGCGCCGCAAGCAGGGACAGCCCGCCGCCTGCCATTCCGGCGAACCAGTTGAAGTCTGTCGTGAAGGGCGCGAGACTCGCGAACGTTGCTGCAGCCCACACCCGGTCACCCAGAGTCGCTGCGCAGGCGAGGGCGTGTGGCCCGCCCCCGGAAGCGCCCATGACCGCGATCTGGTCGATGCCCATCGTATTGATGAGCTGCTCGACGTCGGCTGCGGCGTTTGAGACGGTGCGACCGGGTTGAGCTGACGAGTCTCCGTAGCTAGGTCGTGCGTATGAGATCCAGCGGATACCGCGCAGCGCCGCGGCTCGCAGGTGCGGTTCGAGGGCTGCTCCGGTTTGTGGCGAGCCGTGGTGCCAGACGACGGTTAGGGGAGCGTGAACTCCGTTGGTGCTGTCGTGAACGTGCAGTGTTCGCCCGTCGGTCAGGGTGATGTGCATCAGCATCTCGTTTCTGCCAGGCGTTTGCCCAGGTAGCGTTTCTCGGCCTCTGATGGGGCCAGTTGAAGTGCTTTCTCGTATTCGGTTGCGGCTTCGGTCCCTCGACCCATCCTGCGCAGCAGGTCGGCGCGTGTCGCCGGGAGTAGGTAGTAGTCCTCCATATTGCGAGAGGTTACGAGCGCATCGATAAGGCGGAGGCCGGCTTCTGGTCCTTGGGACATGGCTACTGCGACCGCGCGATTGAGTTCCACGACCGGTGAGGGATCGATGAAGGCGAGAGCGTCGTACAGTTCAGCGATGCGCGCGAAGTTAGTGCTTGCAGCATCCGAAGCCTCGAGGTGGCAGGCGGCAATGCGGGCCTGCAGTTCATACCTACCTGCTCGCGGTACCAACGATTGGAGGATGGTGAGGGCCTCGGTGATGGCATCCCGGTCCCACAGCGATCTGTCCTGCTCTTCGAGGGTGACGACATCTCCGACAGCGTCGGTGCGAGCGGCAGTACGCGCGATGCAGCAACATCAGGGCAAGGAGCGCGCGAACTTCACCGTCGTCGGGCATCAGCTCAACGAGCAGCCGGGTGAGCCGGATTGCTTCACGAAGAAGAGAAACTCGGATGAGATCCCCCCCGCCAGCAGCGGAGTACCCCTCGGTGAACAACAAGTACAGCACCGCCAGCACACCGTCTCGCCGTTCCGGCATGAGGTCGGGCGGTGGCACACGGTAAGGGATACCGGCGTGCCTGATCTTTGCCCTGGCACGCACGAGTCTTTTATCCATCGCCGGTTCGGTCACGAGAAAGGCACGCGCGATCTGCGCGGGAGTGAGGCCCGCTACCGTTTGCAGCGTCAGGGCAACGCGGGCATCGATTGGAAGTGCGGGGTAGCAGCAGGTGAAAATGAGGCGGAGACGATCGTCGATATCTGCATTACTGTCCGGATCGGGCTCGAGCGGTTCGTCTGCTTCGACGGCAACCCGCCGAAGCGCGCGGTCTTCGGCGCCAGCATGCCGAAGCAGGTCGATCGCCCGCCTCTTGGCCACCGTGGTCAGCCACGCGCCAGGATTGTCCGGAATGCCACTTTTGCGCCAGTCAGAAAGCGCCCTCACAAACGCATCCTGTGCACAATCCTCGGCAAGAGCGAAGTCGCCGGTCATCCGAATCACAGTGGAGATGATGCGCGCAGTTTCCTCGGCAGAGGCACGAACGATAGCATCCGCTACTCGATCGGCCACATCGGCCTAATCTCGATCTGACCGAACTGGGCCATTGGATGCTTCGCCGCGATCTCAATCGCCGCGTCGAGGTCGCCGCACTCGATCACGTCGTATCCAGCGATCCACTCCGTCGTTTCAGCGAACGGCCCAGCAGTGACGCTGAGCCGTCCGCCACGCAGTTTTACCGTGGTTGCATCGTTCGCCGGGCGCAGACGGTCGCCGTGGCGTCTGGTGCCCCCATCAGTGGTTTCGGCTACCCATTCTTCGATGGTGTGGACAGGTGGTTCGGTCGTCGGCGCCGTCGAGTCTGTGCAGATGAAGAGCATGTATTCCATAAGTTGGTCCTTTGCTTGTCGTTGTGGGAATTCGACGTACGGGATGAGCACCTCAGGACAGCGCGTCAAAACGCGGTGTCCTCATAGTCTTTCGCTATACGTCGTAGTAAGAAATACATCACTGAAGGAGTTCCTCTTGAAGTACATGATTTTGATCCACACGAGCGCAGCCAGCGACTTTGCGATCCAAAGCGAGGCCCTCGCTGAGTTCGAAGCCGCCCACGACGCCGTTATCGGCGAGCTCTCCACCACGGGCGAGTTGATCGACACGCACGAGCTGGCAGTCCTCGGCGCGAAAGTGGTTCGCACTAACGGCGGTCGTTCTGTAACTAATGGACCATTCGCGGAAACCACCGAATGGGTGGGCGGGTACTACATCGTCGACGTCGCAAGCGAAGATCGCGCGATCGAGATTGCTGCACGTTTCGTTGAAGCCCGCTACGCGGCGGTCGAAGTGCGCGCCTTCGCTTTGCCGCCGCTGTAGCGACTTAACATCGATCAGGAGGAAGTCATCAAATCAGCCGGCCAGCGTGCGGACGTTGGCGAACATGCCGGCGGAGGTGATGGGTGGGCGGGAGCGGGTCACCGGCGCTCTTCCGGTTCCGGGAGGTCTCGAACGGTCCTTCCGGGGACATGAGCATCCGCATGTGGTGGTCTGCGTGGTCGCGCCAGCACACGCTCATGCCGAAGGTTGGTTTTAGACGTAGTGCTTCCCGCGCCTGCGAGAACGCGACATCCGAGATTGCAGGACTCCACGAAAGTGGGAACGGCCGGGAGGGTCAGCAGGCGGTCATCGCCTGTGGAGAGACCCTCTGGTTTCTCGTCTGGAAGTGGGAAGTCTCCGTGTTTGCTTCAAAAGCAATCAAACAAGAGCTTTCATCAGGTCCCACGCGCGCTGTATCGGTCCTTGCGATCGGGGACAGCTCGTTAGGTCGTCGAATGAAATGTCATAAGAAACCTTGTCGATGAAACCAAGAGTGATGGGCGCGGAACCCGGGAGGCACGGAGAGCGCCGGCATGATGCCTCAGACAGTGCGTGTTCGCCACGGCTCGTGATCGTGCGTGAACCAGACCAGCTCGGGGCCGAGCGCGCATACCCGCAGCTGGCTTTCAGTGTGCGGCTCGTCAAGCTCCCGACGCTGGATGTAGATCGGTTTACAGGCGAAAAGGTGGTTGCCGCCGCGGTGGTGGTTGATTTGTGAGTCCCTAGAACCTCTAGTGACTCCTCCGTTTTGGTCAAGCGCCGACGGCTTTCCAAGGGGATCGTGTGCGCAGCCGGAACGCCGGGGCTGCGTGCGGGAGGTGGAGCGGCTTGAACTCCAACGACGCCACCGACGTCGACATGTGGACCCCGTCGAGCCACATGTCGTAGGTCGTGACGATGCGGACGTGCACGACGATGTCGGTGTACGTGGCCTCGTACCGCGAGACCGGACCGTCGTGAAATGTCCCCTCATCGACGTCGCGCCCGCCGACGCGAAAGTCGAACGCCCACTCACCGGGCTCAATGGTGTCGCCGGCGCCGTACCAGCCCCGCTTCTGGTCTTCTTCGGCGAACGCGTCCCAGACGCGCTCGAGAGGAACGGCGTAGTCGCGGGTCAGGGTGAACCCGGCGCGGGTGAGCCGGCGGTCGATCGTCGTGAGTACGTCCTATCGTGCGAAGTTAACGTGGATCGTGCCACTCTCGGCCACTTCCGTTGTTACCTTGTGGGTGAGGTCGAGGCTGGGTAGGTCGTCCCACAGTCGAGTGCCCCGGCCGAGGAGGATCGGGGTGACCATGAGATGCAAGTGATCGACCAGGCCGGCGCGCAGGAAGTCGCGCGCGGTGCCGACTCCACCACCGACGCGCACGTCCAGGCCGCCGGCAGCCTCGGTCGCCTCCGCGAGCACGTCCTCGATTGCGGCGTTGCGGAAGTGGAACGTTGTTCCGCCCTCCATCGGGATCGACGGACGCGGTGCGGTGTGGGTAAGGACGTAGACCGGGGTGCCGAACGGCGGCTGGCCACCCCACCAGCCCTTCCAGTCCGGATCGTCGGGAAACGAGTGCAGGCCGAACATGGTCGCGCCCATGATCTCGGCGCCGACGCCCTCGAAGAAAGCGGCGGCGTAGGAGTCGTCGATGCCGGTCGTGCCGTTGCCGCTGGTGTCGTCGAAGACGCGCTCCTGGAAAGTGCGGGTCGCGGCGTAGGCCGCAGTGAGGCGCCCCCAGTCCTCACCCATCGGATTTTCGGGGGCGTAATCGGTCATCGAGGTATAGCCGTCCAGCGAGAGGAATAGGTCGATGCGAACGCGGGTCACGTCAGGTTTCCTTCGGGGTGGTACGGGTCATGTGGATGCCGAGTCGGTCAGCTTGGTGTTCGGCGGGGGTTCGTTGCTCGCCGAGCCACAGGTGTAGGACGTCGAGGGCGCCCGGTCGCAGGCTCACGGTGCGGACGCGCCTATGCGTCTGTGACGTGACCAGTCCCGCGTTCTCGAGGACGCACAGGTGCTGCATGAGCGACGGCAACGCCATCGAGAACGGTGCCGCGAGTTCGGACACGACTGCTGGGGTCTTCGCCAACCGTTCCACGACGGCCCGGCGCGTCGGATCCGCGAGAGCGCGGAGCACGGCATCGAGCTCATCGTGATACTTGGGCACATTCCGAATTATTCTTGAAGGGCAGGGATTCGTCAACCGGCTCACGCCAGGAACGTGTCTCGCGTTTGAAGCTTTTCCGGAATTGATCGCTTAGCACCAGTGTCATTTTCCGTACTCGCCGGCTTAAATCATCCACACCGACGTCGACCCTTGCTGCCGTCCTGTATGGGGAACGTTGAATGGGACTTTCAGGGAGTCACTGGGCGGAACACCCGCACGTGTCCAAAAGAGTTTGCTGGTCGCCGCGACAAAATCGAATAGTTGCAATCGGTAGTCTTATTGCGGCAAATGCTTGCAAGGCCCCCGACAGGTGACCTTTTTCATGACCACCCGTTTCGGAGGCCAATTAGCCGTGACAACGACAGACGTAGAGGCGCTGTACGCCGCTGAGCGCGACCGATTCGCGGAGGATCTCGCCGGTCTCGATGACGCATCCTGGCAGACGCCGACCCTGTGCCGAGGGTGGACAGTGCGCGACTTGTGTGCGCACCTGCTCATGCCCTACGAGCTAGGGTTTGGCAGCTTCATTGTCGGTCTCACGCAAGCGCGCTTCAACTTCGACAAGTTCGCTTATGGCTGGGCCAGAACTGACCGACGAACTGGCGCCGAGCTGACGCGCTTGATCGCGAAGACCAGTGTTGCCGGCTTCGCGGTCCCCGGCGCGGGAGTACTCGCCCCACTGGCACACCTGGCCATTCACTCCGGAGACATTCGTCGGCCGCTCAGCCTTGCTGGTCGGATTTCCCCTGAAGCGGGCTGGATGGTGCTCAATGAGCTGACGAGTGGCAGGCACTCGGTCGGTGACGACCTCCTTCGTGGACTGCGCTTCCAAGCCACCGATGCCGACTGGTCGCTGGGTGCAGGACCCGAAGTCAGTGGCGATGTCGCTACTCTCCTCAGCGCACTCAACCGCCGTCGTGCGGCCGCGGCTGACTTGAGGGGCGTCGGTGCAGACGAGTTCCGGTCCCGCTTGAGAAGGGTGAGTGGGCACTGACGCGCGTCGAGCGAATCGGAATCCTGCACAAATGTTTGTTCGCGAAATTAGCTGGCGCCTGGCTTGTGTCGAGTCCGGCCGAGAGTGGCGCTATGAGATGTGCTCGACCGAGATCGGACGAGTTCAGTCTAGGTTTCGCAATGAGAGTCGCTCGGCCAAGAAAGGTCCGCCGCAATTCGATTGTCGTAGGTTCGATTCCTACCGGGGGCACCGAAAGTAGGCGACTGTAACGCGCTAGGCCGAGTGGGCGTCCCACAGTTTGGCTCCGCATCAATGCTGGTCACAGCCACAGCACAACAGATGCTTGCCACATTCGACTGCCTTAGGTGCGCCAGGGTGGTTCGGGGCTGGGGGTGTTGGCGCGATGGCTTGGGGTGGGGCGCCAGGTTTGGGTGGGGTCCCACAAGACCGGCCCGCGTATGTGGGGTTTGCCGTTGATCATGCGGATGTTCCATCCGTTGGTGGTGATGGTGTGGTGGTGGAACCAGCAGAGGAGGACGCCGTTGTCGATGTTGGTGGGGCCGTGTTTGTGCCAGGGGATGACGTGGTGGATTTCGCTCCAGCGGGCGGGGATGGTGCAGCCGGGGATGATGCAGCCTTCGTCGCGGGCGGCGATTGCGGTGCGTTGTGTGGTGGTGAAGCAGCGGACGGTGTCGCCGAGGTAGAGGATGGTGCCGGTGGTGCCGAAGATGATGTGTTGGGCGCCGCCGGCGCAGAGGGCTTCTGTTACCCGGCGAAGCGAGATGGGGGCGTCGACGCCGTCGATCCAGCCGACGCCGCGTTCGTTGTGAAGGTCGGTGGCGTTGATGTGGATCATGGCGGTGGGGGCGGCGCCGCCCATGGTCGGGGTTTTCGGATCGCGCGCGGCCGCTTCGAAGACACAGCGGAGGATGTCGGCGCGTTTCTCTCCGGCAGTGCGGGCGTCGCCGTCGTAGCGGGCGTCGCCGCTGAACGGGTCGGCGCTGAACCGCTCACCGTCCGGGTTGGCAGGGTCT
>NZ_PJJL01000053.1 GCF_002929505.1 Cryobacterium sp. Y57 | reverse complement strand
TGTCGTACTCCACACCTCCAGCTTTCCACAGAGTACGCACCCAGCAGCGCCGGCCGCCCGTAAGCCGAACCCTCTACGGGACGATTGACCCAAAGAAGATCCATGAACGGGCGCATTCACGGTTCGACCCAGCGGCGCTCGTTGGTGTCGCCCTAGGCTCAAGGCATGACTTCGGCACTGGACGGGGCCCTCAAATCGGCTCAAGCATTCGTCAGGAAGGTACACCCCGAGGCGGCAGCGTCCGCTTTAGCCGGCAGCATCGCGCTCGGCCGCGAGACCAGAACTTCTGATCTCGACATCGTGGTCTACTACGACGACCGTCCGGCGAGCTTCGCAGAAACGCTCAGACACGACGGCTGGCTGGTCGAGTCATTTGTTTACGGCCCCGAGGGCATCGATGAGTGGTTCGCCTTGGAGGCGAGGCAGCGCCGGCCTGTCGCCTTGGATATGTGGGCTGGCGGCATCCCACTGGTTGACAACGTCGCAACGGTGCTGCTGCAGGCTCGTGCGCAAGGGGTGATGGCCGCAGGTCCGGAGCCGATCGGCGCGATACAGCAAGCCGATCTACGATACGGGCTCACGGCAGCCATCGATGATCTCCAGGGACGCCCGGATCCCGGAGAGGAGTTCGCCATCATCGCGGACGTCTACACGCGCGCCGGGGAACTGCTGCTCTTCGCCAACCGCAGCTGGCTTGGGAGCGGCAAGTGGCTGGTGCGACGCCTCGGGAATCTTCAAGATCCGGCTGCGAAGCGTCTCGTTCAGTGGGCGGAGTCAGTTCCACGAACATCTGAGGAGCTCTGCCGCATCGCACAGGAAGTCCTCGAAAGCGTCGGCGGACCGGTGCGGGAAGGGCATACTCGAGGCTCCCGCGAGGTTGGCTAAGCGATCCTTCACCAAGCTCAAGGATGCCGGATATCCCGCGTTCTCAGCGATCAAGCACTGAATCCGCGATCTGCTGCGCGGCTTGGCCCGCTGTGATGTGTGTGGTGTCGATGACCTCGGCTTCTTTGTGTAGCCCGGTATGAGCTGCCTCGGCGTATGGCTCCAAGTACGCGAAGCGGAACGTCGAGCGGCCGAGATCTTTGTCGTTTTGTCTACGGCCGCGGGGCGTTGCCTGGTCGGCGTGGAGGACGAAATGGTGGATCGGTATGCCGTGCTCGGTAAGACCACCGCTGATCTCCCGCCAGTAGCTCTCGACCAAGACAGTTATCGGCATCACAAGTGTGCCTCCGGTGTACTCGAGCACGCGCCAAGCGGTTTCGACAACGAGCGGTCGCCGCGGCTCCCAGTGCTAGAAGTTGTCCGTTGCAGGAAGTCCCGGCTTGATGTCCATGAGCACCTCGCTGACCTTCTCAGCGTCGAGGACCCGCGCGTCGGGCAGTAATTGCTGCACGAAGTCGCTCGTCGTCGTCTTTCCCGACCCATGGGTGCCGTTGAGCCAAACGATCATGAACCGAACTCTAATGCCAAGAAGTGTCCTTCATGGCGCGCCCGTAAGCCGGACCTCCACCCAGACGGCACATCCCACGGTCGAGTTCAGCGTCGAGCCAAATGCAGGCTTGGAGCTACATTCCCGTAGGCCCTGCCCGAGAAAATGCCCGCTGAGCGGGGGCTAACTGGGGCAAGAAATAGTGGCATCGATGCCGGCGCCCGCGCCCGCCCCGTTGCAGCACCCCACGGTTTTCATCGCGAGTATTTGCGACTGGCTCACCCGAGCGTCACGCTCTAAGTTCGGAAATTCTCCGATACAGAGTGGCGCGCGACATGCTCAGATCTCGCGCGACCTGGGTTGCGGATTCGCCGGCGTTGACCAGACGGCGGGCATTGAGGATTTGGCTTTCGGTGAAGCGTGGGCGTCGCCCACCGAGATCCTTCCCGGCCGCGCGGCGTTTACTCACACTGTCCACAATGCGTTCGCGTTTGATCGCCAGTTCCATCTCGGCTAACGCGGCCATAACGGTGAAGACCATTCCGCCCATCGGCGTACTCGTGTCCACGTCTCCCCCGCCCAGATTCAACACGCGAAGCGCGGCTCCACGGGTCCGCAGCACCCCGGCGAGCTCCAGCATGTTGGCCGTCGACCTCCCCAAGCGGTCAAGCGTGGTGACCACGAGGGTGTCGCCAACCTGCAATGCGTCGAGGGCCGCATCAAATTCTGGCCGCCGCGCGCGTCCACCGCTGACTCCGTGATCGACATAGACGTCGTCCTTACGGATGCCGGCGGCGATCAAATCCATGACCTGCCGATCCGTGGTCTGACTCTTGGTCGAAACCCGTGCGTACCCGATCAGCTTCGCCACTGATGCCTCCAGATGTCTCGCAACTGTCCTTGCCTACCGAAATCCTAGGACAAGGTAAAAACACACGTTGCGAGACACGCCGACTCGCCCGCTTACCTCGGGCGACGGCTCACGCATCCCTGCCACCGAGCGGATGTGAACTGTGTCTATTTCCCGGAATGCGCCGCTCCGATATGTCTCGTCAAAGTGTCCCGCATCCCACGGGTTCCGAGACAACCGTTGAACCACAGCACCATTTTGGTGGTTAGGCCCCGGCGGCGTGTCAGCAACAATTGCATCTCTTTTGGAGAAATACGTTAAATCCGATTTGTTCGAATAGATTCCTCTGCCTTAAAGCGCAGTTCCACGTCTGTTCCAAGGACTAATCCCGCTCGTGAATATCGTCCCCGCATCGCTGCAAACGGGATGCGACATGATCGAATCAATTTGAACTCAACCTGGACCTGATCAAACACCCTTCTATTCTCTAAGCAGTAACACTGCGGGTGCATCTGGGACCCGCTATTCACGCGAGCTCGCACCCCTGAGCGCGTGACTGGCATTGCGGCCCGCGCTAACTGGGTACTGTGGGGTGTGGCTTACGCATATGAGGACCTGAATGAGGCGCAGTTCGAGGCGCTCGTTGTCCAGGCAGCCAAGCTCAGGCTCGGAAAAGGAGTCCAAGGATTCGCGGCTGGCGTAGATGGTGGGCGCGACGCTCGTTTTGAGGGGCTAGCGGACGGCTTTCCCAGCTGGGCACGCCCGTGGGATAAGATCACGATAATCCAGGCGAAGCACACGAATTCGTATGGTTATTTCTCGGATCCCGATTTTGGCGGCACTAGCGAAACCGCGGTGCTGACCTTAGAACTCCCTCGTGCAAAAAAGCTGCACGTCGATGGAAAACTGGAAAATTATCTCTTCTACTCGAATCGCTATTTGACCGCGAACGCGAATGAGAGTCTTTTGAATCGAATATCCCGCGAGATTGGAATCGCGCGGGAGAACGTTCATCTTTGCGGAATTGAAGCTCTCGATGAGGCGTTTCGAGAGGAACCGCGGCTCGCTCAGCTTGCGGGCGTCAATCCAGTCGATGGTCCTCTCATCGTCTCCAGCAGGGAACTTGCGGAAGTCGTAGAGGCCGTTGCGGCCGCCATCGATCGCTCAGGTTCAGGGACAGGTGTGAGTAAGGGCCCGCAGGAGCGGACCTCTTTGGTTGAGAAAAACGTACTCAATTCGATGACAGGCAATACATCGAAACGATTGATGCGAAACTATGGTCACCTTCTTCGTCAGATCAAGACGTTCCTCGCCGACCCCGCCAACGCAAGAATTCGAGCAATCTACGACGATTGCGCCGAGGATTTCCATTTCAAAATCGTTGCGCATCGCGAAGAGCACCAAACATTCGACAAAGTATTCAGCTATCTTGTCGATCTTTTAATTTCGCGAGACTCCCTGCTCGGACGCAACCGTTCGCTCACGCGAGGAGTGGTTTTCTATATGTATTGGAACTGCGACATTGGCGAGATCGCGAAAGAAATAGAGATTGAGGTCTCGAGTGCTCTTTCCCAGTAAGCATGACCACCCAGATCGCACTGTGATCGCTATATCCACGGCGATGATTAAGCATGTCTCCCGATACAGAGTAGTGACGTATGACAACCTCCTGGAGCACTGCCGTAAGCGGGATATCTCGGTCGATTACCTATTCGCCCAAGCACTTAGCCTCCTCTACGTACTGGGTCTCGTTGAGTATTTGCCAAAGGCAGACTCGTTCGAGTGGGTTGGAAGCCCAGCGACATGAGACTAGTGAGGCTTTACTCGAACAAGCCCGACATTTTTCCCCCTATTGAGTTTCACCCTGGAATCTCGGCGGTCGTTGCAGAGATCAAGCGACCAGAGAATATGGGTAAGACAGTCCACAACCTAGGCAAAAGCACGGTTGCGCGCCTTGTCGATTTTTGCTTGCTGAAAGGCCGACACCCGTCTTTCTTTCTATTTGCACACGAGGCCCTTTTCGATGGTTTTATATTCTTCCTGGAAATTCAGAAAGACGACGGTCGATTCTTAACCATCGCCAGGTCTCTAAAGTCACGTAAGCCGGTATCGATTCTCGCCTCTGGCGTAGACGTAAACGATGCGACAGAAGTTGACTCCGGTCACTGGAGCCACCCCGACCTTGGGATAGCGCCGGCAAAACGCCTACTGGATGGTCTCCTGGGCTTCTCCGTCATTGCACCTTATGACTATCGCGACATCATGGGGTATGTACTGCGTGAGCAAGACGACTACGGAGACGTCTTTCATCTCCGTAAGTTCCGAGGCAAGCACCGCGAGTGGAAGCCTTTCCTTGCACAGCTATTAGGCCTCGATGCCCAACTCACAACGAATTTCTATGCCGAGGTCGACGAGGTCGACCGCCTTGAGGGCGAAATACTCCGACAACGTGCAGAGATCGGGATGGCCGGCGAGGCGGATGTCATACGAATCGAGGGCATAATCACTATTCGCCGTCGAGACGTGGATGAGCTGTCGGCAGTACTCCAGCACTTCGACTTCGCCCGAGCCGACTCGGACGCTAATCGAGAGTTGGTTTCGGAAGTCGAAGAGCAGATCGCGACCGGGAATGAAAAAAAGTACCGCCTATCGCAGCTGCTTGTTCATCTAGATGAATCGCTTCGCGAAGATGCGATCCTGTTCAGCTCGGACCAGACGGCCACCCTATTTGCAGAGATAGGCGTCGCATTCAAGGGTCAGCTGAAGAAGAACCTAGAGCAGCTCGTAGCGTTCAATAGGGCCATCTCCGAGGAGCGCCGCGGCTACCTACTTGAGGAACGCGCCGAAGTTACCGCGAGCCTAGAGCGCATCGATCCGGTGCTAACCGAACTTCAGGCACAGCGTGCGCAACTTTTCGAGTTCTTGGAGGGTTCTGACACGATCGCAAAATATAAGGAAATCTCGACGCGCGTCATTGAGTTGCGGTCCGACATCACTGCGCTGGAGCGTCAGCGAGATACACATACGAGGATCGTGCGACTTAAGCAAGAGCAAAGGCAGGTCCAAGATCGTAAGAATCAACTTCAGACAGCCATAGAAGTCGACCTCCAGGCTCAAGTCGATGACAGCGGGAGTCGGTACAGGGAAATCCAGCGCTACTTCGACGAGATCGTGCACGCAGTGTTGGACGAACATGCGCTTCTAACGGTCACTCCTTCCTCTTCAGGAAGTCTCGACTTCCTCGCCGACTTCGTTAGCGACTCGGGGGCACGTACCAGCGCGGCGCGCGGGTTCACTTTCAAAAAGCTTCTATGCATCGCGTTCGACCTCGCTGTCTTGAGGTCTTACGGCGACCAGTCGTTCCCTCGCTTCGCGTTCCACGATGGGGTATTCGAGAGTCTCGAGACGCGTGCAAAACACCGGCTTTTAGAGGTTCTGCGAAAATATGCGGCGATGGGTTTGCAACCGGTCATTACGACGCTCGATTCAGACCTACCTGAACCCATCGACTCGGATCTGACCGCGCTGTCGTCGAACGAGATCGTGCGCCGCCTAAGTGATGAAGGCGACAGCGGACGTCTGTTCCAAATGGAATCTTTCTAGTGCCCCCTATGACGCCTCGTGTTCTGTCGGGTTTCCCGTCAGCTGCAATTTAGAATCGTGATCAAAGTGAGTTCTCTGGTATGACACGCCCAAAGATCATCAAGACATCCCACTCACTGCTCTGGCAGGCGGCTGTGATTCTCTCTGATGAGACGACACCAACCCGTCGGACGGCGGGGCCGCACGGAGGGTGGGTCGCCCTCGGAATTGGCCTAATCGTCGCGGGTGGGGCGGCCGTCCTTGTCGGCAGTGTGCTCGCAGAAGAACACGGAGGCTTTTGGCATTTTGTCCTCCTAGTCGTTGGCATCCTCGCTCTGGGCTTGGGAGCACTTTTGGCGGTGTGGGCCGGCAACGACAAATCTGCGCGATGGTTCAACCAGTACGTTCGCGCAACCGAAGTGGCCCGCCGCATCATTGGTCGCATAGTATCTCTTGCCCTCTCGATCGTCGTCGCCTTCTGGGCTTTCGCCAATGCACAAGGTGCCACCTCGGTTGCGTCCTTTGTTGTAATCCTGGCAGTGCAATTGATCGCCGTTGCGCTTGCCGTCTCCGCCCTGTCGGCGAGCCCACCGATAATCGGGGTTCTCACACGGGCTAGACCCGGGCGAGCTCGGACATGGTCCTTACTTGTGTGGCTCATCGCCTGCGTGGTTGCGGGTGCCGTGTCAACCGTCGCGGCATCCCAATTGCAAAGCCAGGTGGCAACGATCGGCGTGGTCATCGCTGTCGCGGCAGTCTTCCTAACGACTTACGGACAACAACACAAGACATTCGACGTACGACTTGACTTGCTCCAAGAATCCCTTTCCGCGCTCCACCGACAACTCATCACCGATGACTCCGAGTCGCAATTACTCAAAGCAGCCACTGACCTCGAAGCTGCTCTCACTCCCTACCCGCCGGCGCCATTCGCGCTCCCTGTACCGGCTCCCCTCGATAGTGCGTTGCGCGCCAGTCTGTTTTATGCGCTCACGCGTGTGACGAGCCTTCCCTTCCGTGAAGTCCTTACCGGGGATGCATCAAGACTCGATGGAGTGTTAGCCAGTAGAAACTTGCGAGAGGAGCTTCTGGACTTCGTCTGGGAGCTGCGCCGCCGAGTCCTATATTCGGCCAGCGTCGTCATCCAGCAAGGCACTTCTAGGTATAGTCCGCCACCGGCTCAGGTTTTGCTCGGCATAGACGCGACAGAAGAAATCCTTACGCCTGAATCCGAATTAGAGGCCACCACTTACCTCCCGGCGCCTCGTTCCCTGGAAGCCCGACAGAAATGGCCACCTCACGATGCCCTGATGTTGACGTTCTCAGACCACTGACTGATTGAACCTAGCAAACCCTCGCTGGGCTAAGCCGTTGATGGTTGGCTGCCCGGTCTGCATCCCGGGGGATGCGTGATGCCTCGGTCCAGCTTGCTTGCGGCTTGCGGCTTGCGGCTTGCGGCTTGCGGCTTGCGGCGATCATTGAGCCCGCGCACTGTATAAAAGGGGATGTGGTGTGGTGCCGCTGCCTGTAGTTTTCTTGACTATTTGGCATCCCACACCTCGCTGGCCAACGGCGCGTCGTTCAGTTCATCGCGACGGACCTGCCAGTCGGGCATGTGACGGTCCATGAGTTCGACGAAGTGTTCATTGTGGGTGCGCTCGATGAAGTGGGTCAGTTCGTGAACCACGATGTACTCGAGGCAGCGCGGGTTCTTCTTCGCGAGCTCGGGGTTGAGCCAGATGGCACGGGAACTGGCTTGGCAGGTACCCCACTTAGTCTTCATACGGCGCACAACGAACTTTTGTACTTCCTCGCCGACGAGGGGTTGCCATTTTTCTAGCAGCGGCGGAACGGCAGCCTTGAGCTGCTCTCGGTACCAGCGGTCGAGCAACGCCCTGCGCTGGTCCTCTCTGTGGTCAGCAGGGGTGGTCACCCACAGCGTCGTGCCGGCAACGCTAATCTTTGATCTCCCGTGGCGGGATGAGTCGAGGCGGAGACGCTGACTCCACACGTAATGCGTCTCGCCGGAGAGCATCTGGCGCTCAGTCTGACGGTCAGAATCCCGAAGCTGCTCGCGCTGCCGCTTGATCCAAGCGAGACGCTCAACAACAGCGCGCCGGATCGCGTCCTCGTCGAGACGATGCGGAGCGGCAACGCGAACCCGACCAACCGGTGGGTATACGGAGATGTGCAGGTTTTTGATGTCCTTAAAGACGATGTCGATGTCGAGTCCGGCGACACTGAGGTAGGCGTTAGTGGTACTCATCGCGGATTCTCACCAGTTCAAACAGCTCTTCGAAGCGGTCGAAGCTGTTAGGCAGCACCCGGTGTAGCTCCCGGGCCAGAGCTCGTTCCTTCATACGATTGCCAACCCAGCCGTGCTCCTTTTGGCGCATCACGGTGTAATCGACGACGACCGCGAGATTGGTATCAGCGAAGTTGAAGTCCACCAGCGCACGCTGCGCACCATTGTTGGCCCATTCGGGATAAACCGTGTCGGACTCCTTATTGCCGACCTTGGTCGCGAGATCGAGCAGCTGCTGCAAGTAGGCCTTGTAATCCAAGGCATCCTGCCGGCGCTCCTCAATTAGAGCGTCGAGCAACTCGGACATCTTGTCGTAGTAGCGGGGATTCATGGCGCGTTCATCAACGATGGTCTTGCGGACGTTGTTGACTATCGTTTCCGCCGCAGCTTTCGGGTTCTTTCGAAGGTTTGCCGGCAGAGAAGCAAGGGCGTCCACGCCACGTTCGACGATCAGGTGGACTAAGCCCTTCTCGAAGGTGGCGACGACGTCAGACGGGTCTGCCTGGATGTAGTTGTCCAGTAGCGCCCGCATGCCAGCCTCAAACTGCTTCATGTCAATGTTTTCGCCGGCACCGAGCTCAACCTCGTCGCGGACAGCCACAAAATGAGTAACTTCGTCCTTGATCGCAGCAGCCTCACGGTACGTATAGCCGGCGGCGTCCAGGTCGTTGGCCAGCCCTGTGTAGGCACGCACCAGTCCAGCGACGGCCTTGTACAGTGCGACGCGTTTGGCCTCGTTGCTCTTGATCGCACCGGCGTCGCCCGGCACTGATGCAACGAAATAGTGCTGATATTCCAGCGTGCCTTTTGGCGGTGAAACAGGCTCGACCAACGCGCGCATCTTCTCGAGTGCGTCGTCGAGATCCCGGCGACCCTGCTCGACGCGGTCCTTAAGCAGACCCTCGACGTCCTTCTCCTCGTAGCCGTCCAGGGCGCCGGAGGTGTAGTCGGTTATGGCCGACTCCATGGAGTCGAACAGGTCTCGGTAGTCGATGATGTAGCCGTAAGTCTTGTCATCACCGTCGAGACGGTTGACACGGCAGATGGCCTGGAACAGACCGTGGTCGCGCATCTTCTTGTCGATGTACAGGTAGGTCGCACTCGGCGCATCGAAGCCGGTCAGAAGCTTGTCGACGACGATGAGCAGGCGCATCTGACCTGGTTCCTCGATGAAGCGACGCTTGACCTCCTTCTCGAACTCTTCGATGCGACTCACAGCCTCGTCGGCAGGCACCCCAAAGAAGCTGGCCAGCATCTGCCGGTAGATGTCGTACTGGCGCAGGGTCTCCGTCGCCCCTTCACCCGAGTCCTCCTTCGAGATGTCGCTGGGGTTCGGCACGTAGCTCGTGACGATGGCAACTTTGTCTTTATAGCCAGCGTTGACGAACATCTCGTAGAACTTGCAGGCCTGGTAGATGCTCTCGCTCACGAGCATGGCGTTCCCGCGGCCAGTCACGAGACGTGGTTCAGTTTCCATGTCCAGCAGGATGTCCTGGACTATCCGCTTGGCTCGGGGCTCCGCGGACACGATCTTCTGCATCGTGCCCCATTTCTTCTTCAGCCGAGCCTTACTGAGGTCGGTAAGGCCCTTCGTCTTAGCCTCAAACCACTTGTCAACCTTTTCCGGGCTGGTCAGATCTTGCTCGATGCTGCGAGCCTCGTAGCGCAGATCGAGCACGACACCGTCCCCAACAGCCTCGTTGAACTTTTAGGTGTGGATGAACGAGCCGAACGTCTCGATGCTGGTCGCCGCGTCCGCCTTGAGCAGCGGCGTGCCCGTGAAACCAATGAACACCGCACCGGGGAGTAGCTCTTTCATGGCGCGGTGCATCTTGCCCGATTGCGTGCGGTGCGCCTCGTCGACGAAGACGAACAGGTTGCCCTTGGGAGCGAACCCTGCCAGGACGCGCGAGCGCAGTTGAGCGATGAAGTCCTCACTATCCCGATCGACATCCTTATCGTCGTCACTCCCGCGGAATTTATGGACGAGAGAACAGATGAGCCAGGGGTCATGCTTGTTGATCTGGGTCAATAGGTCTGTACCGGAGGTTGTGCGGTAAATGCTTTCATTGACCCCGCCAAAAACCTTTTCGATCTGCTCATCCAGCTCGGTGCGGTCGGTGATTATGAGTACGCGAGACCCGGGCTGTTTCTCGCGGATCCACTTGGCCAACCACACCATTACCAAGCTCTTGCCCGAGCCCTGGGTGTGCCAGATGATGCCGCCCTCGCGCTTGGCGATGCGGGCTTGAGCAGCCTTCACTCCGAAGAACTGATTGTGCCGCGCAGTCTTCTTTTTGCCTGCGTCGAACACCATGAAGTCATGGATGAGCTCAAGGAAGCGCTCCTTCGAGCACATTTGAAAGATCGCCCTGTCCAGCGGCTCGGCCAAATCAGCGCCGACGTTGCTCTCTTCCGGCTCCTTCCACTCCAGCCAATACTTCTCCACCGTTTCAATCACCCCGTAGCGCAAACCCTCGACGTCGTTGCCCGCGAACACGAACTGGACCGTCGAGAAGAACGTCCGGATGAAGTGGGCACTTTGGTTGCCAATATTTGCTCGCTCCATCGACGTTCGAGAGCCATTGGCCAGTGTGTACGTGTGCGATCCCGGCGCCGAGGGGAACGCTTCCAACGCTGCACCAAACTCCTTTTCGAGATGTCCTGGCGCGGGCTCCCACACCGTGCGCGCGCAGGGTCGGCGAAGCGTTTTACCTGGCACCGACGCGGTGCAACGTCAGCCACTGACGCGCGTCCATCAGGTGTACCCAATTGAGCAGGTCAGGAATCCCTCAGGATCTCTGCGAGCTGGGCGTCATCATCGTTGCCGCCGAGGAGCAGGGGAATGAAACGGGCGAGGGTGGTGAAGCCGCTGGCCTGGTCTGGGTACACGCCGAGCGACACCAGGTGTGTGCTCCCGTTCGAGGTCGTCAGCTCCACACAGGGGTAGTGCTCTTCCGGCGCGATTCCCTCGCGCACCGCGTCCGCGAAGGTGTTGCTGTCGAGCTGTTCCTCGATCAAGACGACCTGGTCGAGGTTGATCCAGACATCGTCGGCACCGATGATCGGCCGGGAGCGGTCGTGTCCGTAGGTGGTGACGGCAAGTTTGAGAAAACGCATGAGGATCCTTTCCTGACGGGTAGGCCTTGACGCTAACGCGCGGAAACCGGCGGCCGCCGGCCGTCCAAGCGATCTGTGGATAACGTCGCGCTGTACGGGGAGTGTGAGGGGGACGTTCCCCCTCACCGGGGTGAAACCGCCGTTAGGCGGCGGCCTCGCCCGGTGTTAGTGTCTGGTGTTGTTGAGGGCGGCGAGGGCTATTTCCAGTGCACGGTCTTAGCTGATTCCCGCGGGTCGAACGTAGCCGGGCACGAATCGTTGCGACTTGGGCAGTCGGAGCGTCCCGGAGTATCCTTCCGGAGCGTCCTGCAGGGGCCCATAGCTGGGGTGCAGGAGTAGCCACTGGCTGAAGGGCTGGTCGTCGTTGAGGACGGCGGCACGAAACTTGGCGGTGGGGTTTAGGCACCGGGCCCAGAAGCGGTCGGCTTGGCCTCGGGCCGTGAGGCGTTCACCTACCGGGCGGGGCGTCACACCGGGGGTCGGCAGGCGCTTCATAGTCGCCGCGTGCACATAGGGACGTAGGCGGGAATCGTCGCGAGTGGGAAAGTCATTGAGTGCTGCTTGGGTGGCACGTTTAGCTCGTCGTGCGGTGCGATGCGCGGTGGTATCGCCTGCGTGGATTCGGGACCACTCGCTGGCTTCCATGACGCAGCAAATGAGGTTCCAGTCGTAGCTGTAGAACCGGATGAGGGCGTCTCTGTCGCGCTGAGTTCTGGGGCTGCCAGTGTTCGCATATCGGGCAAAGAACGCGTTGGCCGTTTTACGGTCGGCTGCTATGTCATCGCTGGTGCGTTCGGGACGGGTGGTGACGGGGAACTGGTGCATGATTCTCTCCGCTCAACTGATTTTTTTGCCTGGCTGGCAAGAGAATCGATAGAGAGCGGGAGTGCTGAAGTGCACGGCTGGTCGGGGGAAATAAGGGAGCTTGCGACCGCGCCCGAGCAGGTGGGCACGTAGGCACGGGAGCGAACTACGATGACCGGCCAGACAGACGAAAAAAGATAAATGACGTCCGCGCAGCGATCCGAGGACCCGCAGGGTCTCCCCCGGGGTTGCGTTTGGTGTTAGGCGGCGTCTCCGCAGTACGACCACCGATTCACAGGGTTGAGTACGCCGAGGTTTATGAGCTCCCGCGCCGAGTGGTAATCACCACGCTGGTCGCGCGTCGTGGCGCGCACCTGGTCGTTTCCTAGCCGGAAGCGCTACCCGGCTCCCCCGAATCTCGTCCCTGGGCCGGGCGGTTAGTCGCCGATTTTGGCGATGAGGTCGGGCCGGAAGCCGGCCCAGTGGTTGTGGTCGTCGATGACGACGATGGGAGCGCTGCTGTAGCCGAGTTCGTCTTGCACGTAGGTGAGGGCGGCGGGTGTTTCGGTGAGGTCGACGACGGTGTAGCTGATGCCCTGTTGGTCGAGGGCGAGTTTGGTCATCCGGCAGGGCTGGCAGTTCGGTTTCGTGTAAACGATGATGCCGACTGTTTCGTTCATCGCGGGGCTCCTTTCACTCACACTGTCGGGGTGGTGCTGTTCGGTAGCGGAGGTTCGCTGTGCCCGGGAGGGAGCGACCTTAAGTGCGGGACCGAGTGGTGGGGCCAGTGGGTGAGGAAATAAGCGACCGGAGGGAACGCCGAGCCCAGTTGTCCCACCGGTCGGCACATCGTGCGCACGTTGGTCAGCGCCAGCCCGGGCTAGCATGCTCCTCGAACGAACGGGCGGCATCCGTGACGTGGGTGGGGCTGCGCCGTTAGCCAACGGTCATCGGATCGTCGGATCGTCGGATCGTCGGATCGTCGGATCGTCGGTGAACGCGACATCGAGGTGCAGGTGATTGCAAGTGTCGTCGAACTGGGTGAAGTGCACCAGCGCCAAGTTGATGCCGGCCACCCGCCGGCAGTCTGCCTGCCCGATCCGCGCCCCCGTCGGCATGACCGGGTCGAGCAGTCCGATCAGTCGGAGGGACTGGCCGTCAGCGCCGGTGAGGTTGCGGCTGCCGAGGGAGTAGAAGTCGACGGCTCCGCCTCCGCCGTTGATCCAGTGCGAGGACGCGGTGCCGGCGCCGAGGAGCTGCCCGGTGCATTTGCGGTTGATGTCGCTGACACCGACGTGATGAAACTGGTTGACGGCCAGGACCATCACCTGCAGGATGCGGGTGTCGATCCCGCAGTCCGGGACGGTCTGGCCGCTGGCGATCCACCGGATCTCTTTCAGATGGTCCGGGACGAGGCCGCGCAGCTGCCCGTTGTCGGCGGCGGTGACGAGCTGCTGCGCCAGCCCGACCGCATCCTCGCCCACGACACCACACGCGCCGCCAGCACTTGCGGTCAGTGCGGTGACGACGTCGGTCGCCGGTGCGAAGAACGGTGCGTAGTGTTTCGGGTCGGCATTGATCTGCACAGCGGATGCTGCCGCCGACGGCGTCATTGTCTCCCACCCCGATAGCGCCACTAGTCGTTGGAAGAACAGCCGTGCCGCGGTGGCGGGGTCCATTCGCTCCGCGAGGGATCCCCAGGTGGCGCGTTGTTGGAACAGGCCGCGGCTGTCGGGGCCTGCGGTGTCGCCGTGGTCGAGGTTGGTCAGGCTGGACTCCCCCATCGCCGTCATCACGCCGAGGCTTTGCGCCTGGGCGGTGAGGCCGAGCTGGGCGCCGGCGTTGATGATGTCGGCGGCGTTGGCGAGCTGGTCGCCGCTATACCCGGCGACCGGGTCGTGCCCGGCGGCATCCGCCCGGCTGACCGCGGCCACGCCGCAGCTCGTACCGGTGCCGGAGGAGAGGGCGACGGTGCCGCCGACGGTCAGGAGCAGGCCGGTGAGGCTGGCGGCGAGCAGTTTGACCAAACCCATGATGTTAGAAGATGGTGCCGACGGACAGGCCCTCGTCGGTGTTGGTCAGCTGACGCTCCCACTCGGAGCGGATGTGCTCCACGTGCGCTTCCGGGTGCGACCCGAACTTGAAGATGTAATGCCCATCCGCCAGTGTTTCGATGGTGCGCGCCGTCTCCGGAGCGAACCCGAACGTCTGCTGGCACCAGTGGGCGTCTTCGGGGCGGGACTGCCGGTAGACAATCACGGTTTGGGCTTCCTGGATGATCGCCATGCCGGGTGAGTCCTTGGGAATGTCGGTGCCTTTGTGCATGACGAACACGTTCGAGATGCCCAGGCCGCGGGAGAGTTTTTGGTTGGCTTTGATCAGCTGCGCCGACGGCCCGCCGATCATGTGCCAGCCCTCCTCATAGACGACGGTGGTCGCGGAGTCGCGTTCGCTGCGCAGCCGGCCCAGCATCCACATGTTCCCGATCGCCATGACCACCGGCACCGCCGGGCCGTCATCGGGCAGCTGCGAAATATCAAACGACGTCAGCTTGCCACTGAGGTCGACTCTGGAGGATGTTTCGCCGTCGAGTAGGCCGGCGTATTCGTCGAGTAGCCCGTTCAATGTCCACTTCACGGACAGGCCGGCCTTGTGCAGGTCGTCGCGGGCGGTGACCGACAGGGTGCGGTAGTCATCATCGTCGACGACGAGGCCGAGGTTCGGCAGCACGTCGGCGAGCACCGGTGCCCGCCCGTGGGCCTGGCCGACGGTACGGCGCAGCGCCGCACGGAGGGCTTCCTCCTCCCATTCGCTGAGGGGCTGATCGCCGCGGGCGATGCGGGTGACGATGTTCAGCAGCCGAGTTTGCCCTTTGACGCCGGTGCCGCGGGCGATCATCGGATCGAGCAGGTTTAGGGTGGTGCCGGTGCCGTCGGTGGTGAACCGGATTGGTTCAAAGCCATAATGCCGCACCACGTTGGAGTACTCGCCCTCCCCATTCTGATCCTTCTTGTCAAACACCGCCCCACGCCGCCCCTGCAGCAGAAGCGGGCGGACAACGTAATTGCACTTTGTGTGCGAGCTCTTCCCGGCGCCGACGTCGCCCATCACGATCACGTTCGGGCTCGACACCTCGCGAGGCTCGGAGTTGTAGGCGGTGACGGGGTCGTGGGAGATCGTCGTCCGCGACAACACGTCCCGCCCGTTGACGACACCGCGGGTGCCGGTCGGCGGGCCGATCAGAGCGGTGTTCAGAATCTCGGCCTGCCGCGTCGTCGTCGGCGCACCGGTCAGCGCAGGCGCGTAGAAGCCGCGGCGAGCCGCCGCAGCTTGCGTGCGTAGCGGCGTGCCCGGCAGCGCCCACGGCACAATCTCGACTGAACCAGCCCGACCTCCGCCTGTGTCGCGGTCGCTGGCCTCGTCGGCAGGCCCCTCGACGGGCGGCGCGAAGCGGCGCAGCACCGGGAGTGTCCACAGTCTCGAGCGTGTGCTCTGGGGGTCGGGTGTGGTCATGTGAGGGCTTCCTTGTCGGATTTGCCGGCCAGGCGGCTGTAAACGCGGGCGGAAAACGACGGCGCCGAAGCGACCAGGCCGCGGCCAATCGGCCACGTCGTGCCCGATGCCGCGGCCTGATACGAATCGAGCCAGTCCAAGCTTTCAATGCCGAGGCCAGTGGAGCAGGTCTCCTCGAGCTGCCGCGACGCCCGCGCCAGCTCTTCCCGGGAGCGGACGGAGATGGTCACGAAGCCGATCCAAAGAGCACCGTGGTGCTGCGACCCGGACACGAGATCTTGCCGGCGACGACGGGCGGCCGTCATGTGCACGTCGGTATCATCCGTGTCGAGCTGCCCGGCCTCCCTGCGGGAGAGCGCTTCGGCGGTGTCACGGACCAGATCTTGCCGAGCGGCGACTTTCGCCTCCGACGCCGGCACCAGGTGAAGGTGAAAGCTGACCGACCGGATGAACTGGATGTCCTTCCCGATCAGCAGATCCAACACCCACAGCTGCGTGCCGGCAGCAGTCGCGAGCGCTTCGGCACGAATCGCGGCGGTGCGATGCCACCACCGCACCGGCAGCCCGGTGAGCGGGTCAATGCTGTCGACGATGTGCGCGGAGAACTCTTCCTCCGCGGGTTCGCCGACCCGGTTCGGGTGCACGTCAGCGACGAAGTCGATCGGACGCGACGGATTCTGCTGATGACGCACCACCGCCGCCACCTGCCGCGCCGTCAACACCTCCACCCGGCCGATTCTCGACTCCGTCAAACCACGCTTGGTCGAGGCGATCTCTTGCCGCATCAACGCCCGCCATCCGTCTCGGCCGTCACCATACTTGGCAGCGGCGTCAAAAAATGACGGTGTGAGGGGCCAGTTCACGGTGACGAAGTGGCGTTGAACCATCGCGTCGTTCCCGGTCAGGCGCAACACCTCCTCGTAGGAGGCGACCGCGTCAACCGGCGCCGCAGGGTCGAGATTATTGAGCACCCAGAATTCCTGCAACGCGGTATCGGCCGGTAACACCCGCGTGGTGATCTGCACGTCTTGGACGAGGGCGGAGGGGACAGCGCGGGCGGCGAGGAACGCGCCCCAGCCGTGGGCGGCGCGCGCCATGACGCTGGCCGATTCGATCCCACGCAGCTGACCGCTGACAGTGAACGTCACTGACAGGTAACTTTGCTCACCGACCGGGGCATGCCAGACAATGCCGGGCTCTCCCCTGCCGTATTGCAGCCAACCGAGCCCGTCCGACCCGTCCGGGTTCGCCCGCATCGCCACCACCGCCCGGCCCGCCTCCGCGGCAGTCTCCCGGGCTACCGCGCCCTTAGCGGCGTGTGCGTCGGCGAGGGCTTGCTGGACCTGGTCCCACGCGCCGACCTCGTAAGGCACAAACTGGGTCGTGCCGGCCCGGGTGCGTTTCTTCCAGCGAGATCGTTTGCGCCGGCGATCGACGATCGATCCGCGGTGTGTTTTCGCTGTGACGAGGAACGTCACCCCGCAACTGACTGCTGCCGCTGCGAGGGCTGGCCAACCGATCAGCGGGGTGAACACCATCCCGAACACGAGCGAGCAGGCCAGGAAAATGATCCGGGCGCGAGAGTGCGTGCCGCCGAAGAAGGAGCGGTGCCCGCTCTCCCCGCCCAAATAGCGAATAACCGTGCGGTTACGCAGGTCCGTCATCATGTGTGATCTCCTCCCAGGGTCGGGGTGTCATCCATCGACTCCGTCGCCTGCTCTCCCGCGGTCTGGACCATGTCCATGCCTTTCCCGACGGCCTCGATGCTCTTGTGCGCGGCGGCGATCCCCGCCGCCGCGATCAGCTCGCCTTAACCAGCTCGATACCGCGGACGTGATTATATTCCTCGCCGGCACGGGTTGCCGGCTGGGAGAAGTCTTGGCCATCCGTTGGTCCGCACTCGATCTGGATGCCGGCACTGTAGCAATCAACGCCAACGTGATCCGTGCACGTGGTCAAGGTGTTCGCCTGCAGGACCACACGAAGACGAAGGCCGGCGTGCGTACGATTGCGATCCCAAAGTCACTCGTCGACCTGCTCCGCGACCGGCAAGCAAAGTTCAAGATTCGGAACGACCACGATCTAGTCTTTCCGACCATGCGTGGCAATATTCGAGATCCTCGCAATACTTCGCGCGACTGGCGAATGGCTCGCGACCGGATCGGTTACCCGACGGTCACGACCCACAGCTTCCGCAAGACAGTAGCAACCGCTCTGGACCAGTCAGGATTGAGCGCTAGAGAAATTGCGGAATACCTCGGACATGCGAACCCATCCCTGACCCAGGACGTTTACATGGCAAAGAACACGGGTGGTATCCGTGCTGCCGAAACGATGAACTCGCTGCTGTCGACAATGTGAATCTGCGGGGTTTCCGCGGGGTCGAAAAAGTGAGCATCCGAGACATCTGCGCGTACTATTACTCACCTCTCGATGGACCCCTGGCGGGACGAGAAAAGGAGTGAAAAGAAGGCCCTGGAAACGATGAAATATCGAGTACACCCGATTTCAATCTGCGGGGTTTATGCGGGGTTGGCCCGAAATCGGTGAAAAAATACCCCGGACTTCCGCAGAAATCCGGGGTTTTTGTAGCGGGAGCGGGAATTGAACCCGCGACACCACGATTATGAGCCGTGTGCTCTAACCAACTGAGCTACCCCGCCGCGACTTGTCGGCTGTTCGCTTCCAAGCCTGAGCCCCCTGTGGGAATCGGACCCACTACCTCTTCCTTACCAAGGAAGTGCTCTACCAATGAGCTAAGGGGGCAGAGCAACCAAAGAACAGTTGCAATGCCGCGTTTTTGGCAACCTAGAAACTTTATCACCCCGACAGGGCGCTCTAGACCATTACTCACGCTACAGGCATACAGCGCCAATGCCGTAGCATTTTAGGATGACTGGCACCGAACTGACCCTTGGCACCGAATGGTGGCGCACCGCCGTCATCTATCAGATCTACCCCCGATCGTTCGCCGACGCGAACGGTGATGGCATGGGAGACCTCGCCGGCATCAGCGCGCGACTGCCGCAGCTCAAAGACCTGGGCATTGATGCCATTTGGCTG
The DNA here is from genome assembly GCF_002929505.1 of Cryobacterium sp. Y57. GTDB lineage: Bacteria > Actinomycetota > Actinomycetes > Actinomycetales > Microbacteriaceae > Cryobacterium. Next base: position 39,666 of record NZ_PJJL01000053.1, on the reverse strand, counting down.
TCTCCTTTCTATACCTCGCCACAACGCGACGCCGGTTACGATGTCTCCGACTACTGCGACGTCGACCCATTGTTCGGCACCCTCGACGACTTCGAAGTGCTGCAGCGCACCGCCCACGACCTCGGAATCCGTGTCATCGTCGACATCGTGCCCAATCACTCCTCGAGTGACCACGGCTGGTTCCAAGCGGCCCTCGCGACCGGCCCGGGCAGCGAGGAACGCGGCCGCTACACCTTCCGCGACGGCAAGGGCGAGAACGGCGAACTGCCGCCGAACAACTGGGAGTCCGTCTTCGGCGGCCGCGCCTGGACCCGCACGACCGATCCGGACGGCGCCCCCGGCCAGTGGTACCTGCACCTGTTCGACAGCAGTCAGCCCGACTTCGACTGGGACAGTGAGTGGGTGCGCGAGCAGTTCCGTGCGGTGCTGCGCTTCTGGCTCGATCGCGGCGTCGACGGCTTTCGGGTGGATGTAGCGCACGGCATGATCAAGGCTCCCGGCCTCCCCGATTACACGCCTCCCGCCGAGGGCGGCAGCATGGGCGGGGCACCGGCATCCGCTCTCGAACCGGGGATCAGCGCCGAGACGCCGCTGACGGCCCCCTACTGGGCGCAGGACGGCGTGCACGAGATTTATCGTGACTGGCACCAGGTGCTCGCCGCTTACCCCGGCGACCGTGTTCTCGCGGCCGAAGCCTGGGTTGATCCGCTGAGCCAGATGGCCAAGTGGGTGCGCCCAGACGAGATGCACCAGGCCTTCAACTTCGCCTACCTGGAGACCCCGTGGAACGCGCCGCAGCTGAAGAGCGTCATCGACGAGTCGCTTGAAGCTTTCGGCAACGTCGGGGCGCCGAGCACCTGGGTACTCTCCAACCACGACGTCGTACGCCACGCCTCCCGGCTCGCCCTCACCGGCGATAACCTGCAGGGTCATGGCATCGGCCCCAAGACGGTTGGACTGCCCGACACTGTTCTGGGGCTGCGACGCGCGCGGGCGGCATCGGCTTTGATGCTGTCGTTGCCCGGCTCGAGCTACCTGTACCAGGGCGAGGAACTCGGCTTGCCCGAGGCCGTCGATCTGCCCGACCATGCCCGCGAAGACCCCACCTGGTTTCGCACCAACGGCGAACGCTACGGGCGAGACGGATGCCGCGTGCCGATTCCGTGGGAAGCCGCCGGCGAGTCGTTCGGCTTCAGCACCGGGGAGAAGAGTTGGCTGCCGCAGCCGGCCGAATGGGCCGGGCTCGCTCGCGACCAGCAAGACGGCGTGGCCGGATCAACCCTCGAGCTGTACAAGCTCGCGTTGCGACTGCGCCGGGAGCACTCCCTCGCCGCCGGCACGGTCGAGTGGATCGACGGCTTCGGCCCCGAGGTTGCGGCGTACCGCAACGGCGGCGTGACCGTCGTGGCGAATACGGGGTCGGCATCCGTTCAGCTGCCCGCTGGCGAGGTTCTGCTGGCGAGCGAAGAGCTCGTCGGCCGCACCCTGCCGGGCGATACGACTGCCTGGTTGCGCACCGTTCAACCATGACCACGTTCGACGATGCACCCGTCGGCGGCGCGGCCGACTCAGGTAGCGTCGTCTCGCCCGACTCCGGTAGCGTCTCGCCCAGTACCCCTGCGAGCATCGCCGCCATGCGAGAGTTGAAACTCGAACTGACCCGGTTCATGATGTCGTACAAGTTCGCGACCGACGAAATACTGACCAAAATCAATATTTTGAAGGAGGAATTCAGTGCGATTCATGACTACAGTCCGATCGAGCACGTCAGCTCCCGTCTCAAGTCACCGGAGGGTGTTCTCAAGAAGGCCATCCGCAAGGGGCACCCGCTCGAGCTGACCGGGATCCGCGACAATATCCAGGACATCGCCGGAATCCGCATCACCTGCAGCTTCATCTCCGATACCTATCGCGTTCGCGACATGCTCGCCGGACAGCGCGACGTGACGGTGCTCCAAGTCAAGGACTATATCCGGGAACCGAAGGCCAACGGATACCAGAGCCTGCACCTCATCGTCGCGATCCCGGTATTCATGTCCGACCGTGTGCAGCCAGTCACCGTCGAAATTCAGATCCGCACGATCGCGATGGATTTTTGGGCGAGCCTGGAACACAAGATCTACTACAAGTACAACGGCGCCGTGCCAGACACCCTGGTAGAAGACTTGCGGCAGGCAGCGGATGCCGCCAACCGGCTCGATGTGAAGATGGAACTGCTGCACGACCAGGTCGTAGCGCTCGAACCCGTTACCGATGACGCCGATCTGTTCAGCTTCGACAGCCTGCCACCGTTTCCGCTGCCGAAGGGCCTGCTCGAGTCCTTCATGCGCGGGCGTCGCGAGTCGAGCTAAACCGGCTGCGGCGGCGCCTCGAGCTGCCCGCCCACCGCGCATAACTCCTGCAATTTGCGGGCATTCCGAAAAACTCCCGCGACTTTCCGCGCCTTCCCTGTTCGGACGCACGAAATTGCAGGAGTTGTGCGCGCGCCGAGGGGTAGCACGGACCCGAGGTGGGCTAGTTGGTGTTGGCGTAGAGCCAGGCGAGCGGGTCGACCTTGGTGCCGGTGATTCCGCCCTCGCGAATTTCAAAGTGCAGGTGCGGGCCGGTCGACATCCCGGTGCTGCCGGTCTTGCCGATAACTTGGCCAACCTTGACCACGTCACCCTCGGCGAAAAGCATCGATCCGTGGATCATGTGCGCGTAGACGCTGGTGACGAGCTCGCCATTGATCATGTGGTCGATCATCATATGCACGCCGAGGCTGGCTTCACCGTCTTCGGCGTAGCTGACCACGCCGTCGGCGATGGCCTGGATCGGTGCGCCGACGCCCGGGTTAAAGTCCTGGCCGCCGTGGTTCACTGAACAGCCGGCGCAATTGCGGTAGCCGATCTGGTCGCCGATATGAACACCAACGGCGAACGGCCATTGAATGGTTCCGTTCGGATTATTGGTGAAGGTGTCTTCCATGCGAATACCGCTGGCTGCAGCAACCTCGGCGATGGTGCTCGACTTGTAGCCATCACGCACGACGGTAACGGTGTCACCGCCGGCCAGATCCATGCTCTGCATATCGTCAGTTGCCGGAACACGCTGCGATTCAAGAACGGATGCCTGCACGTCTTGCGAGGACAGTAACGCTTCGGCCGGAATCGAGGTGGCGACGGCCATCAGGGCCACGAACGACATGGCGAGAATCGAAGCGCCTTTGGCCGCTCGCTTGCGCATGGTGCTGCCGAGCGGTCGCGCACGCGGGGTGCGGCGGGGCAGCGCCCCGGCCGGAACGAAATCGCGCGCGGGGGCAAACGTCTCCCCCGGCTTCTGCTCGATGCGATGGCGACGTGGCCGTTCACCGGCAGCGGGAATGACCGTCGGGATCGATTGGGTCACGCCGGGAGCCAACAACTTCTCATAGTCGGTGGGCTCGGCGTCGGCGGCCGGGCGAGCCGCGACAATGCGGTCAGTCTCGATGAACACAACCGGTTCCAGGTCCGGCTCGGCTAGATCGGTGGCGATTATCAGATCGGCCGCGGGGCTGAGCCGCACGAGGTCATCGGTCGTTTCCGTGAACGGTGCTGTAACCGGTGATGCGAGTTGTGAGAACGCTACCCGCTCGCGCTCGCGTCGTTCCCGACGGGTAAGCGCTGCCGGTTCGGCCGGGGAAAATACGGTGCCGTCACTGCCACCGGACACGGAGGTGTCCAAGGGATGAGTGTGACGTGACAAAGTTCAGCTTTCGGCGTAGCGGACGGGATCTTGTGCTCGTTCTGAATAACGCCAAATGATGAAAGATCAATATAACGATTCAGCTAAGGGTAACGCGCAACCCTGAGAATACCAGAGGAAAGCGAGCAATCACACCCAAAAGGGGGTAGTGGGCATTGTTTCAGCGGGGTCCCTCGTCCGACGGGAAGCTTTCGAAGAGCGCGGCGAGTACCGGTGAGAACTGATCGTAAAGGGCCGGAGCTGCGGCGATGATCAGGTCGCGGCCCTCAGCATCCGCCTGCACAGCGCCGACCCGAGCGCCCGCTTCCCGCGCGATCAAGGCACCGGCGGCGTGGTCCCAGGGGTTCAGCCCGCGTTCGAAAAAAAGGTCGAGACGCCCGCAGGCAACCGAGCAGAGGTCGAGTGCGGCCGACCCGATACGACGGATGTCCCGTACCTGGCCGATGAGACCAGCCACGACTTTCGCCTGCCACACCCGCCGGTCCGCCTCGTAGCTGAAGCCGGTGCCGGCCAGGGCGAGCGAGAGCAAAACGTCGTGATTCACGTGCAGGCGTTGGTCGCCCAGCCAGGCGCCCGAACCCTTCGACGCGGTGAACACCTCGTGGAGGGCGGGGTTGACAACGGCGCCGGCGAGAGTGTTCCAGCTGGCCGGGTCGGGATCGCCCTGCACAACGGCGATGCTCACGGCGTAGAACGGAATGCCGTAGAGGTAGTTGACCGTGCCGTCGATGGGGTCGACCACCCAGGTGAGCCCGCTGGTGTGCGCGGATGCTTCGGATTCTTCGCCGTAAAACCCGTCGTTCGGTCGGGCGTCTGCGAGCAGGTCGCGAATGAGCAACTCGACCTCGCGGTCGGCCGCGGTCACAATGTCTTCGGGTGAGGACTTCGAAGCTGCAATCTCGACCCCCTCGGTGCGACGCCGATGGGCGAGCGCGCCTGCGGTGAGGGCGACGGTGCGTGCAAGGTCGAGTAGCTCGGTCGGGGCGGGATGCGTCATCCCCACACGCTACAGGCAGGGCCTTAACCAGAACAGGCAGGCCCGAGGGCCTGCCTGTTCTGGTGATGCTCGTGGCGAGTGCGAGGTTCGAACTCACGAAGGCTACGCCGTCTGATTTACAGTCAGATCCCTTTGGCCGCTTGGGTAACTCGCCAGGCGCTCCCGACCAGGTGTAATCACTTGACCGGAGACGCGGGTTAACAATACAAGACGAAACGCCTCACCGAGAAATCAACGGGCGTCGAAATCATGATGAGGCGTTTCCGGTACCCGGCGGTCGGCACTCCCCGGTTGGCCGGCAGGGTGTGCATCTTGGTCGACGTGTCGCCGCCGATGACGGTGAGCACACGATGGCCGCGGTATCCGCCGCCTGCCCATTGCCGATGTTCGAGACCGCAAAAAGCGTTCGCGTGCGGTGTCTCACCGCGCACTTTTTGCCCTCTCGCGGGTCGGATACCATGGGGGAATGGCAGATTCAACGTTCGACATCGTCAGCAAGGTCGACCCGATGGAGGTCGACAACGCCCTCAACCAGGCGCACAAAGAAGTCGCGCAGCGCTACGACTTCAAGAACGTAGGAGCTTCGATCGCGATGAGCGGTGACAAGGTGCTCATGAAGGCGAACACCGAGGAGCGCGTCAAGGCGATCCTTGAAGTGTTCGAGGCCAAGCTGATCAAGCGCGGCATCTCACTGCGCAGCCTCGACGCTGGCGAGCCGTTCGCCTCCGGCAAGGAATATCGCATTGAGACGAGCATGAAGGCCGGCATCGACCAGGAGAACGCGAAGAAGATCGGCAAGATCATTCGCGACGAGGGTCCGAAGGGCGTCAAGAGCCAAATTCAGGGTGACGAACTGCGGGTCAGCTCGAAGAGTCGCGATGATTTGCAGGCCGTGATGGCGCTGCTCAAGGGTAAAGACCTCGACGTGGCCCTGCAGTTCACCAACTTTCGCTAGCGGACCTTTTTGGCAGGGGACTCGCTCGTCCTCTGTCTGCCAGGCCCACCTTATGAACCGGGGCCCAGTTTATAAACTGGGCCCGCGGACGGGGCCCGGGCCCCGTCCGCAGAGGCGCGCACTCGGACTGCTACTCGGCGCGGGACACCGCCACCATTTCGTCGCGGTCCACAACCTTGATACGGGTGCGGCCCACAGCCTCACCGAGCCCGAGTTCGTGCTGGTCGAGGTTATGCCAACCGTCCAGACCGGTGTATTTCACGCCGCGCGCATCGAGCAAGTCCACGATGCTTTTTTCCGACGGCGACTCGGGGCGCCACCAGTTCCCGAGGTCATTGATCAGGTGACGAATCGTTTCCATCGCGTCGCTCTTGGTGTGGCCGATCAGACCGACCGGCCCGCGCTTGATCCAGCCGGTCGCGTAGACGCCGTACATCTGCTGGTTGAACAGCCCGCCGGTACCGGCCGACGGGTCACGGCGGAGCACCTGGCCCTCGCGGTTAGGAATGATGCCGCGCTTCTTGTCAAACGGCACGCCCGGCAATTCCGACCCAAAGTAGCCGACGGCTCGGTAGACGGCCTGCACCGGGATCTCGCGAATTTCGCCGGTGCCGACGACGCCGCCGGCGCCATCCGTTATGGTGCGTTCCCAGCGGAACGCACCGACCCGGCCTGCGCCGTCGTCGACCAACTCGACCGGCTTGGCGAAGAAGTGCATGTGCAGCCGGCGGCTGGCGGTGCCGGTCTCGCGGGCGCGCCACTGGTTCAGCGTCTTATCGATCACGAAGACCTGCTTGTTGCTCGCGACGGCGGACTGAGCGGCCTCGTCGTAGTCGAAGTCCTCGTCATAGACGATCATGTCCACATCATTCAGCTCGCCCACCTCCCGCAGTTCCAGCGGCGTGAATTTAACGGATGTCGGCCCACGCCGCCCAAACACGTGCACGTCGGTCACCGGTGACCCTTTCAACCCCTCGTACACGTTTTGGGGGATCTCCGTCGGAAGCAGGTCGTCGGCGTGCTTGCTGAGCATGCGCGACACGTCGAGGGCCACGTTGCCGTTGCCGATCACGGCGATCTCTCGTGCGTCAAGCGGCCAGGTGCGCGGTACGTCGGGATGGCCGTCAAACCAGCTCACGAAGTCGGCGGCGCCGTAGGAACCGATCAAGGACGCGCCTGGAATATTGAGGTCGGCATCCTGCACGGCGCCGGTCGCGAAGATGACCGCGTTGTAGTGCTTCTTGAGGTCGTCGAGGGTGACCTCCACTCCGAACCGCACGTTGCCGAACACACGAATATCACCACTGTCGAGCACGCCCCGCAGAGCGGTGATGATGCCCTTGATGCGGGGGTGGTCGGGGGCGACGCCGTAACGCACGAGGCCATACGGCGCCGGCAGGTGGTCGAACAAATCGATCGAGACCTCAAAGTTGCGCTCGGCTTTGAGCAGAATATCCGCGGCATAGATGCCCGCCGGTCCTGCGCCGATGATGGCCAGTCTCAATTTGGTCACTGAAGATTCCTTACTGCGCGGGCCGGCCGGGCCCAAGCCCTCGCCCGCTCTCGACTGGATCTAGCTAGAGCGCTCGACGATGGACTCGGCGAATCGGGTGAGGGCTTTCTTGACCGAGCCGTTCGGCAGCGGAGCGAGGGCGGCGACGGCGTCGCGGGCCCAGCCGTGTGCCTCGGCCAGGGTTTCGGCCGTGACGGCGTGCTCGCGCAGCGCGGTGATTGCCGCGTCTGCGTCCGCGCCCTGTTCAGCACCGGCCGTCATCACGTCACGTTCCAGCCGCTCCAGCAGATCAGCGGATGCCCCATCGCTCGCGGCACGTTCGCGCAATCGAAGCACCGGAAGCGTGACCACACCGGCCCGCAAGTCCGTTCCCGGCACTTTGCCCGTCTCCTGCGGCTGCGGTGATAAATCGAGCACATCGTCGATGAGTTGAAAGGCAACGCCGATCTTCTCCCCGAAGTCCACGACCGGCTGCTCGTACTCGGCCGGCGCGTTGGAGAACACTACACCGCCCTGGGCAGCCGCGGCGATGAGCGAACCGGTCTTTCCTGCGAGCACCTGAATATAGTGCGCGACCGGGTCTTCACCGACGCGTGGGCCCACCGTCTCTTGAAACTGACCGAGCACGAGGCGCTCGAACGTGGTCGCCTGCAGTTTGATGGCGCGTTCACCGAGCCGGGCCATCAGCTGGCTGGCACGGGCGAACAGTAGATCACCCGTGAGAATGGCAATGGAGTTGCCCCATACGGTCTGCGCGCTCGGCACGCCCCGACGCTTGTCCGCGTCGTCCATGACGTCGTCGTGATAGAGCGAGGCCAGATGGGTCAGTTCGATGGCTGTGGCTGCGGTGACAACGTCGGGCACAACGCCCTCGCCCAGGTGCGCGGTGAGCAGCGCGAGCATGGGACGCACGCGTTTTCCACCGGCATTGAGCAGGTAACGGCTGGTAACGGTGGCGATTTCGTTGGCGTAAACGAGCTCATCGATGAGCGCCGCTTCGACTTTTTCGATGCCGGCGTCGATATTAGCCGCTAAGCCGCGGTCGGCGGAAGTCGAGAAAATACGTTCGCCGAGGCCCGCCTGGCTGGTCACCGACGCGGTGCGTCGAATCACGGGGACTCTGGATTTCACGTAAGTCAGCCTATCGAGTTGGTCAGGGCTTGGTTCCGCGGTGCAGGGCCACGATGCCGAGGGTGAGGTTGCGGTAGGCGACGGCGGAGTATCCGGCTGAGCGCAGCCATCCGCTGAGCACCCGCTGGGTCGGCCAGGCCGCGATGGACTCGCCGAGGTAGTCGTAGGCTTCGGCGTTGGAGGACGCGAGGCGCACGACGCGCGGCATGACGTGGTTGAGATAGGCAAAGTAGCTCTGGCGAATCAGCGTCAATGGTGGAGTCGAGAACTCGCAGATGACGACGCGTCCGCCGGGCTTGGTCACGCGGTAAAACTCGGCCAGAGCTTTCTTCGGCTCGACCACGTTGCGCAGTCCAAACGAGATGGTGACAGCGTCGAACTCGTTGTCCTGGAAGGGAAGGGCGGTCGCGTCAGCCTGCACGAAGTCGATGTGCTCATTGTGGGCGTGGCGAGCCCGACCAACCTCGATCATCCCGGCCGAGAAGTCGGCGGCGACGACCTGGGCTCCGTTGTGGGCGAGAGCCGCGCTCGAGGTGCCCGTGCCGGCCGCGATGTCGAGAATTCGTTCGCCCGGTTGCGGGTTGACTGCCTTGGTGGTCGCGATGCGCCAGAGCGACGCGTTGCCGACCGACAGCAGCGTGTTTGTGCGGTCATAGTGGGCGGCGACCTCGTCGAACATGGCAGCCACCTGCGCGGGCCGTTTGTTCAGGTCTGCTCTATTCACCCCATCATTCTAGGTTGCATAGGCCCGCCGAAACTGCACGGTTGCCGGGGCACACGCACGCGGGCGTAGGCTACAGAAGTGAATGTGCGGGCCTTGACGGTCGAAACCTCCCCGATGGCCGATATCCGCCAACTGATCCTGCTCCTCGATCGCCGGACGCCCCTACTCTGGATGCGTCGCAACCAGGGTCTGGCCGGCATCGGCTGCGCGCTGCGACTGGAGTTTTCCGGCCCGACCCGCATGACGGATGCCGCGGCCGCCTGGAAACAAGTCGTCGCCTTGGCCACCGTGACAGATCCGCTCGCCCGCGCCGGCAGCGGGCTGCTCGCCTTCGGTGCTTTCGCCTTCGATGAGACGTCGGCCGAGACCAGCGTGCTCATCGTTCCCGAGATCATCGTCGGCCGCGAAGACGGCCACTGCTGGGTCACGCGCATCTGGGAGACCGGGCAGAGCGCGCCCGAGAACCCGCTGACGCTGCATCCGCTCGGCGACGAGTACCGCATCGCCCTGCTGCCCGGCACGCTGCCCCCCGAAGATTTTCGCATAGCCGTCAGCGCGGGCGTGTCGCAAATTCACAGTCAACGGATCAATAAGGTCGTGCTTGCTCGCGACCTGGTCGGGCGGGTGCCGGCCGAGTCCGACCTGCGCCGCGCCATCACCAAACTTGCGCTCGGTTACCCGGACTGCTGGACCTACGCCGTCGACGGCCTCATCGGGTCGAGCCCCGAAACTCTTATTCGCGCCGACCACGGTTCGGTCAACGCCCGCGTGTTGGCCGGCACGATCTCCCGGGGAGCGGATGCTGAGGAAGACCGCGAGGCCGCCCTCGCCCTGGCGACCTCCTCGAAAGACGGTGACGAGCACGAATTTGCCGTACAGAGCGTGCTCAAGTCACTTCGTCCGCACACCTCAGCGCTCGCCACGAGCGAGATTCCGTTCACGGTGAAACTCCCCAATCTCTGGCACCTCGCGACCGATCTGGAAGGCACATTGAGCGACGGGTCGACGTCTCTCGATTTGATCGCGGCGTTGCACCCCACTGCTGCGGTCGCCGGAACCCCGACCGACGCTGCTCTGGCCCTGATTCGCGAGCTTGAACCGTTCGACCGTGGCCGCTACGCCGGACCGGTCGGCTGGGTGGGCGCCGACGGCGACGGCGAGTGGGCGATTGCGCTGCGCTGCGCGCAGGTAATACCCGCCGGCGGCATCACCGCGTACGCCGGCTGCGGCATCGTGCTGGACTCCGACCCCGACCGCGAGCTCGCCGAGACCAAAATGAAGTTCCGTCCCATCGTCGAAGCCTTCGGTTGATTCGAACCGCTACCGAACTAGGGGAACCTCGAGGATGCTGGGGCGGGTCGGGGCGCCGGTGAGGGCACGCTCCAAGTCGGATCTCGTGGCAGCGATCTCATAGTCCCAGCCGTAGGCGGCGGCAAGGGCTTTCAGATCCACGCTGCGCGGCGTGTAAAGCACCCGCTCCATCGCGGTGGCCGAAGCCGTCGCGGCGACCTCCAGGCCGTCGAAGATGCTACCACCACCGTCAACGCCGACGATGACCTGCAGCCGGGGCTCTGGTTCGCCCGGGGCGAGCAGCAGCGAACCGACATCGTGAAGAAAAGTGAGGTCGCCCATCAAGACCCGGGTCACGCCGACCGAACGCGGCTCGGGCTCGACCTGGCTGGCCAGCGCCACCCCGAGCGCGGTGGCAATAGTGCCGTCGATGCCGGCCAGCCCGCGGTTGGACAGCACGGTGATCTTCTTGCCGGGGACGCGCTTATCGGCCTCGCGGATCAGCCGGGACGCGCCGAGCACGAGCCGGTCGTGCGGCCACGATGCACGCCAGACCGCGTCGACGAGCAGCGTCCGCGTCAGCGGCGCTCGCAAAACTGCCAATTCAGCGCGGGTTATGCCGCGTTTATCGATCGGTACCCGGCCTTCATCAGCCGCGGCCTCTGCAAGAGCCCTGCTGGTCATGACCCAGCGGCCAAGCCACTCCCGTGCCGCGGGCGTCCGGGCCACCAGCACACACTCAGCGTCAGCGCCGATCGAACGGGTAAAAGCGCGTGCAGCATGGGCCGGGTTGTACCATTCGAGTCCGGTCGTTGCGACAACGATGGTTTCGACACCGTCACGGGCGATGAGCGCCGGAATCTCTCGGCTGAGGGTGGGATGACCGAACACGACCACCCGTTCCACCCGGCCGCCGAGATCGGCGGCAGCGAGCAGTTCCCGGTAGTGCACGATCAAGTTCGGGCCGAACCGGGCACCGCTCGATACCTCGGCCAGCAACGGCCACCCACCGGCGTGGGCCAGCTCTTCGGCCTCAGGTCCGGCACCATCGCCGGCCACAACGACCGTGCGCGGTCCCGGTGCGAGGAGCATGGCCGGCCCATCACTTGATGTAGTCGGCGCTACGAGGATAGAGCGTGCCATCAGGGAAGGGCGGGCCGGCCGCGTCGCCGACAGCGGCTCACGAAAGGCCAGGTTGAGTTGTGCCGGGCCGGGGGCCGCGGTCGAAACACCCGTCGCAGCATCCATTGCCTGCCGTGCTAGCGCCACGGCAACGCCCTCCTCATCGGGCTCACCGACCGGTGCCGGAACGTCGAGGCACAGCCGGGTGGCAACCCCGAACAGGCCTGACTGTACGGTGGTCTGGTTCGAGCGGATACCGCGCAACTCGGCCGGGCGGTCGGCCGTCAGTAAAATCATGGGCACCCCGGCATGGTGCGCCTCGAGCACGGCCGGGTGCAGGTTGGCGACCGCCGTGCCCGATGTCACCACGACGAGGGCCGGCAGGCCGGTCTCGAGGGCGAGTCCCACGCTGAGAAAGCCGGCGCTGCGTTCATCGGTGCGCACGTGCAAGCGGATGCTCCCGGCCTGTTCCAGCACCGCCGCGGCCAAGGCGAGCGCCTGCGAGCGCGCTCCGGGACAGAGCACCAGGTCACGAACCCCCAGCCGAACGAATTCGTCCAGGAGCGCAAAGCTGAAATCGGTCGCCGGGCTGCTCGTGAGGCTTTCAGGCATCCCGCCGGCCAGGCTGCTCGCCGTCACCCGGTTCGTTCTTCTTTTTCTTCTTCGTCGTTTCCCCGGGAGTTGGGTCGTCCTTATCGAGGTCCGCGAGGTCCTGCTCCATCCGGCGAATGCGTTCCTGCTGGTCTTTCTCGTTGAAGGGACGGTTTTGGCCGGTGTCGGATTTCGCGTTGCCGCCCTTGAGTCCGGCGCCGTCAGGACCATCGCTGTTCAGCCCGCGCAGAAAATCGAGGTCGTCATCGGGCGCCACCGAACGAAAGGACCGGGTTGCGGGAGTGGAGCGCCCGTGGCCGACGAGCAGCCACAGCAATGGGCCGATCAGCGGCACGAGAACGATGACGAAAATCCAGACCCAGCGCGGCAATCCGCGAATGCGTTTGCGGTCGAACATGGCACAGTCCACAAGGGTGTAGACGGTGAGGATGACGAGGGCCAGTCCTAGTCCGATCAAGAGCTTGGGCATATCTAGATTGTAGGCCGCTTGACCGTGAGAGACATGTGCGCCTACTCAGCCGCGGCATCCTAAACTTGATCTATGAAATTCCTGCCCCCCTGGTTGTACTACTCCATATTGCGCGTCTTGATGTTTGCCGTACCGCTGGCAATCCTCCTGTCCCTGGGGTTCTGGCCCTGGGCGTCCGCTGTGATTGCCGCGCTGGTCGGCCTGTGCTTGTCGTATCTTCTGCTGGGCAAGTCCCGCGCACGTGTTGCCCGCGACCTCTACCAGGCGCGGCACCCCGACAAGCAGACCGCCAACCCGGATTCTGAGATCGAGGACTCGCTGACGAGTGCCCAGGAACGCGTCAAGTCAGAAGGCGAAAGCAAGTCCCAGTAGCAGGCCGTAGGCCAGCGCCGCGAGGCTCGTCAGCTTGAGAGCGAGGATGAATTCTTTCGCGGACGTGGCCGTGATCGTGATGAGGCAGGCTGGCAGAGCCAGCAGCAGCACGAAGAACGTGAAGATTCCGAGCGGATAGACCAGGCTGAAAAGCCCCGCGATCACGAACGGCAGCAGCAGAAAAACGCAGAAGACGACCCGGGATGCCGTGCTTCCGATTCGCACCGCGAGAGTGCGCTTGCCGGCGGCCTTGTCCGGCACGATGTCGCGCAGGTTGTTGACCATGAGCACGGCACAGGCGATCAGCCCCATCGCCACACCACCGAGAACGCTCTCGGTGGTGAAGTCGCCGACCTGCACATAGGTCGTGCCCGCGGTGGCTACGAGACCGAAGAACACGAACACAAACACTTCACCAAGGCCCTGGTAGCCATAAGGCTTCTTGCCGCCGGTATAGAACCACGCTGCGGCGAGGGCCACAACGCCAACGAGCAGTAGCCACCAATACTGGGTCAGAATGACGAGCGTGATGCCAGCCACGGCAGCAAGGCCAAAGAAGATCAGGGCCACGCTCAGCACGGTGCGCGGATTGGCGACGCCGCCGCCGGTGAGCCGGGCCGGCCCAACCCGAAAGGCGTCGGTGCCTCGAATGCCGTCGGAATAGTCATTGGCATAGTTGACGCCGATCTGCAGGAGCAGCGCCACGGCGAGTGCGAGCAGCGCGCGCACCGGATGGTAGACGCCGGGTCCGCTCGCCACGATCGCGGCGCCGGTACCGAGCAGCACCGGAGCAACGGCGAGCGGCAGAGTGCGCAGGCGTGCGCCCGATACCCAGTCGGCGGCGGCGGCCGGTTTGACCGCGGCCGGTCCCTTGCGGGGTGGTCCGTTCTTGATGGCCGGATGGCCCGATTTGCCGCTGGTCTTTCTGGCGGGATCAAGACCAGCCAGCTTCGCTGCGGGGTTCAATCGTTGTTGTTTGGGCCTGACCGGCCGAGCTCCTTGTGCCACGCCCCCATGTTACTTGCCAGCGCAGTACTGGGCAGCGCAGTACTGGCCAGCGTGAGCCGGTCGGGCTTGCCCGAAGCCAGTAACGGAATCGCCGCCACCAACACGACGCGTGCAGGCCGGGCTGCACGCCCGAGCGCCGCCACGACGGATGCCGCCACGTCGGAAAAGTTCACAGGGTCGCCAGCGGTCACTACGACCGGAACTTGCCCCCACTCGTCGTCGTCGGCCCCGGTCACGACAGCCTGTTCGAAACCGGGGCAGGACCGCACGATGCCCTCGACGGCATCGAGTGACACCTTCTCGCCGCCCGAAATGATGACGTGATCGGCGCGACCCAGTACCGTGACCCGAGCCGTTATCGGGTCGATTTCGCCGAGGTCACCAGTGCGATACCAGCGCACACCGTGCTCCACCAGAAAGCGCTCACCGGTGCGCGTTTCATCGCCGAGGTAGCCCTCAGCGAGCACGGAGCCCGATAGTTCGAGCTGCCCGTCGACAACCCGCACGAGGGTATCACCGATTGGAACACCATTGTAGATACAGCCGCCAGCGGTCTCCGACGACCCGTAGGTGCGCACGACTCGCACGTTCAATTCAGCTGCCCGAGCAAGGAGATCAGGCCTGATCGCCTGCCCGCCGACCAGAATCGCGGTGAAGCGACGCAGCACAGCCAGCAGTGCCGGGTCATCCGCTGCGTCGAGCAGGCGGGCCAGCTGCACCGGAACCAGCGCGGTGAAGCGCAGCGGCTCGGTCATGGTCTCGGCTAGCCGAAGAAAGTCCTCTGGATCGAAGTGGCCCGGTGGAAGCACGAGCGGGTTGGTTTCGGCGGCGATCGAGCGCACAAGCACCTGCACCCCGGCGATGTAGTGCACGGGTAGAGCGAGCAGCCATTGTCCGGTCCCGCCGAGGGCGACAGCCGAGGCTGCGGCGCCGGCCAGCAGTGCATTGGTAGCGAGCATGACCCGTTTCGGCGTGCCGGTCGACCCGGAGGTTTCAATCACAACCGCGACCCGTATCGGCACGTCTTCAAGAACCATTTCACCACCCGTCGGCATCGGCATCAGTGCCGGTCCGTTGCCCGCGAGTGCATCCCTCAGCGCCGCGAGAAAGGCGGGCGGATGCTCCGGCACGAGAGCCTGCAGCGGCCTCACCACGGTGCTGCCGCATCGCTCGGGCGCCCGGACGAGACGTCGCGCACCTGTTCACCCATAGTGCCAGCCTACGCGCCGCCGGCATTGACTTTTCGAATTTTCCAACTCGTAAGATTGGGTATTGAGAAGACGAAAAAACCTCAGGTAATGTGGCATGTGCAAGAAGTCAACCCCTTGTCGTCCACCCCGTTCGGGGGTGTACTAATGACTTGGAAAGTATGGGGAGGTCGCCATGAACATCACGCAAGGTACGAAAACTACATGCGGGGGCTCATAACGATGACTACCACCGCTCAGGAATCACGAGCGACCCCCGCGTCGCCACGCCGATCGGCCTCGCCGGGCAACTACGCCGCCGCATCGACGGATGCTTTCGGCGACTATCTGCGCCGCATCGGCAAGGGGACCTTACTCAACGCCGAGCAGGAAGTTGATTTGGCGCGACGCATCGAGGTCGGACTCTTCGCCGAGGCCAGGCTGCTCCAGGGCGACGGTGCCGGTACTCGTGACTCGACCGACGAGCGCGAACTCTCCTGGCTTGTGCACGACGGGCGCCGCGCCAAGAATCAGTTCATCGAGGCCAACCTGCGTTTGGTCGTGAGCATCGCCAAGCACTATTCCGGCCGCGGAGTGCCCATTATGGACCTCGTGCAAGACGGCAACATGGGGCTCGTTCGTGCCGTCGAAAAGTACGACTTCATGACCGGCTACAAATTCTCCACCTACGCCACGTGGTGGATTCGCCAGGCAATCCACCGCGGCATGGCCGATAAATCCCGCATGATCCGCATTCCGGTACACACCGCCGAGAAGCTCAATAAAATCAAGCGGATCCGTCGCGATTTGACCAGCGTGCTCGACCGTGACCCCACGGCACGTGAAATCGGCGAAGCCGCCCAGCTTCCCGTGCGCGATGTGCTGCGCCTCTTGCAGTACGACAACGAGCCGATCTCTCTGCACACTCCGGTCGGTGATGGCGCTGGCGATATGGCGGAACTGATTATTGATGACGACCTCCCCCAACCCGACGAACACGCCACGCTGACGCTGCGAGCGGCAGACATCCGCTATTTTCTCGACACGCTGCCACCACGGGAACGTTCCATTTTGCGAGCCAGGTTCGGCCTCGACGGTAACGAACCGCGCACCCTGGACCAGATCGCCCACACTGAGGGCGTCACCCGGGAACGAGTGCGCCAGATTGAGAAGCGTGCCCTCGCCCTGCTGCACGTGCCACGGTTGGAGCATTATCTACGGGACTAAACGCCGACCGTATCGATTGCACGCCAGCAGGAGCGCGACATGGGAAAATTAACCTACGACTCGACCCTTACCGCAGACTTCGACGATCGCGTGCTCGCCCATATTCAGGTCGTGATCGGTGCCAAGCTGCGTCGGGGGGAATCGTTCTACTTCACCTGGCGCGATGAGCCGCAGGCCAGCGACGGACGCATCACGATTTGGCTCCACCCCGGAATCCCCATCGCCTATAAGTATTTCGGCAGCCGTGCACCCACGCTCAACCGCGAGTGGATCGAAGCACTCATGGCGACGGCAAATTCCTCCGGTGGGCTGCACATCGTTCCCGAAACCAGCTCCCCGGCAGTGCAGCCGAGCGTTTTGAAGGACGAGCCATAAGCCGCATCGACACCGTTTACGACGTGAAATCATGTTCGCCTAGCGACCGTTCCATCGAATCGATCCAGATCGAGATCGAGATCAAGATCAATGGCGGCGAGCTGTGTGGGTGGGATGCAGGAGTCTCTGGCCGTCTACCCAGTCGGAGACTGACACACTGGTTTCATGATGCCCTCACTGGATGAGTTACTCGGTTCCGCGCACGTCGTCTCCCTAAAATTGTTCGACCGGTTTCGCGGGCTGGACATTCGGGAAGCACTGCTGCTGGAAGGCCCTGAGGGCTGGACTGAGTTCTCCCCGTTCGTGGAATACGATGATGCGGAGGCCGCCAACTGGTTGCGCGCCGGGATCGATTTCGGTTGGCAGAGCACGCCGCACGCGCTGCGCACGAGCATTCCAGTCAACGCCACTGTACCGGCCGTGCCAGCGGACAAGGTCGCCGAAGTGCTTGCACGTTTTCCCGGTTGTCGCACGGCGAAAGTCAAGGTCGCCAGCCCGGATCAAACCCTGGCCGATGATGTCGCCCGGGTGGCCGAGGTGCGTCGCGTACTCGGTCCGGAGGGTCGTATCCGCATCGATGCGAACGGCCTGTGGAACGTGGACGAAGCCGAACACGCCATTCACGCACTGAGCGCTTTCGACCTGGAATACGTCGAACAGCCGTGCATGAGCGTGCCTGAACTGGCCGAGATTCGCCAGCGCACCACCTACCTGAGCGTACCGATCGCCGCCGACGAGAGCGTGCGCAAGAGCGGCGACCCGCTCGCCGTGGCGCGGGCCGGCGCCGCCGACATTCTCGTCATCAAGGCGCAGCCACTTGGGGGCATTCGCGCCGCACTATCGATCATCGGTCAGACCGGGCTGCCTGTCGTGGTCTCCAGCGCCCTCGATACGTCGATCGGGCTCTCGATGGGCGCACACCTCGCGGCATCTGTTCCTGGACTGTACTTCGACTGTGGTCTCGGCACCGCCTCACTGCTCGCCGAGGATGTCACGGACAATCCGCTGCTCCCGGTCGCGGGGGCCATCCCGGTGCGCCGAGTCGTGCCAGACGCTGCTCTCCTCGACCAGCATGCTGCTAGTCCTGAGCGTCGCGACTGGTGGCTCGCGCGCCTCGCGCGCTCGCATGCGCTGGTGGCCGCTGAGTAGCGGCACACGGAGGGCTACAGGCCCGAGTAAGCGTGCAGGCCCTTGAAGAACACGTTGACGATGCCGAAGTTGAACATGACCGCGGAAAAACCGATGATCGCCAGCCAGGCCGAACGCGACCCGCGCCAGCCACGGGTTGCGCGGGCGTGGATGTAACCGGCATAGATGACCCAGATGATGAAGGTCCACACCTCTTTGGTGTCCCAGCCCCAGTAACGTCCCCAGGCCTGTTCGGC
Organism: Cryobacterium sp. Y57; assembly: GCF_002929505.1. GTDB lineage: Bacteria > Actinomycetota > Actinomycetes > Actinomycetales > Microbacteriaceae > Cryobacterium. Next base: position 21,576 of record NZ_PJJL01000053.1, on the reverse strand, counting down.
CCAGATCGAACCCGCCATGAGGGTGAAGGTCCACAGAATGAAGCCGATGATGTTGATGCGGTAGGCCAGGTTTTCCAGTGTCGCCGACGACGGCAAGGTGGCCAGAAAGCGCAGGCGCTGACCGGGTGCTAGGGCCGAACGCGGTGCGGCGGCCTCGAGTGTTCTGTTCTCGCGCCGGAACTGCAGCAGTTGCACGGTCGACAGCGCGAAGCCCAGCGCGAACATGCCGGTGGCCAACGACGCGACGAAGACGTGGATGACCAGCCAGGCCGACTGCAGTGCCGGCGGCAGTGGAGCAACCTCCACATAGAACTGCAGGGCCGCCACGCCGAGCAGTACCAGCACGAGACCGGTGACGAAGGTGCCGAGAAAACGCAGGTCGGCGCGGATCAGCACGACCAGGAACACCGTCATGATGAGCAGCGTGCCCGTCAGTGCGAACTCGTACATGTTCGCCCACGGCACCCGGTCGGCTGCGAAGCCGCGCATGATGGTAGCCGCGAGGTGCAACGCCCAGCCCAGTACGGTGAGTGCAACTCCCACGCGCAGGCTCGACGAGCGGCCGTACGGGAGCGCCGCGTCGTCGTCCATGCGGGCGCTGATGCGCGACAGCACGGGTCGCTTCAGGGTGACGGTACTGCCGGCGGACGCGGCAAACCCGGCCGAGGAGGCAGCATCCGTTTCGACCAGGTCAGCGGCTTCAATCGCCCCCACAGCGCTCGAACGACGCGCGAGGTCGACTGCGAAAGCAATGAAAGCGAAGGCGTAGATGGCCATTGCCGAATACAGCGCGTAGAGCGAGTACGAGTTGAGCAGTGCGGAGTCAGTCAGATTCACGGTGCAATCCTAAGTCGATTCGGGGGTGGCGACGACGGTTTGGTGGGTCTTCAACAGCTTGAGATGACGCGCGGCCACCGCGCTGACGGCGGCCTCGAGGGCCGGGTCGTCACCACGGGCCAGGCCCGCGTATTCGAGGTGCACGGTTCCGTCGGCTCGGGTCGTTGCTTTCACCCAAACACGGCGACGCGGCACGAGCAGCCCGGTGAACAGGCCGAACAGTACGAGCATGGAGAAGGAGATCAGCCAGATCTGTGTGGGGTCGTGATGAATGTCAAAGCTCGCAAAACGCGGAACCGACTGGGTGAAATCGCCCGCCGCCGAGGCGGCCGGATTGTTGTCGATGAAGCTGACGGTGCCGAGGCCGCCCGGCAGCTCGGCCGATGCACCCGGCTTCAGCTCGATCGAGGCAACGCCGGTCTTACCGCCGGTCTGCTGGGTCAGGGTATCGGTGACCAGCGAATAGACGGATGTCGGCACTCCGGCATTGAGACCGAGGTCACCGGTATAGACATTCAGAGTGAGCAGCGGGTATTCGAGGTCGGGGTAGCTGGAGAAGTTCGCGCCGGAGGCCGCTTTGTCCTGAGTGGGATAGAAGAAGCCGATCATGCCGAGCTGCTCGGCCAGTCCGTCGGGCACTTTCACAATACCGAGCGAGGTGAGGTTGGCGTCCTGCGGCAGAAATGGCACCGAGTCTGAAAAGACAACGGTACCGTCGGGTGCCGTCACCTGAATGGTCGGTGCGTACCCGTTGCCGAGCAGGTAGATGCTCGTGCCGTTGGTGCGTAGCGGTCCGTTGACCTTGACGGCGCCGGGCTCAGCCGCCTCGCCCTTGGGCGTGACGGTCACGTCGGCGGTGAAGTCGATCGGCTGGCCGTAGGCCTGCAGGTTCCGTTGTTCGTAGGAGACCGAGAAGTCATCCAGGCTCAGCGTGTAGGGGTCGAGAGTGGTGTCGTCGAAGAATCGTCCCGGATTGAAGGAGTCGTAGGCGAGCAGCGTGTTCACGAAGGTCTGCCCTTCGACCAGCACGCGCTGGCCGGCGAAGCCGTAGCCGCCGCCAAATCCAACGGTCACGAGAATTCCCACAAGCGCAGCGTGAAAGACAAGGTTGCCGGTCTCCCGCAGGTAGCCACGCTCGGCCGAAACGGATGACTCGGTGTCGGAATCAAAGCGCGCGACGCGGTAGCCGCTGGATTTCAGGACGGTGCGGGCGTGCGTGATGGCGGCGCGGGCATCCGAGTGCGGCGGCGCGTCTTGTGTGGTGAAACCAAACAGGCGTCCGAGGCGAGCCGGCGTGGTCGGCGGTTTAGCGCGCAGGGCCTGGAAGTGATGCTTGGTGCGCGGAATGACGCAGCCGATGAGCGAGATGAACAGGAGCAGGTAGATCGACGAGAACCAGGCCGAGGTGTAGACGTCGAAGGCCTGCACTTTATCGAGAATCGGCGCCAGGTCGGGGTGGTCGGTGAAGTACTGGGTGACCCCGTTCGGGTCGCTCGTTCGTTGCGGCACGAGTGAGCCCGGAATGGACGCGATCGCGAGCATGAGCAGCAGAAAGAGGGCCGTTCGCATGCTCGTGAGCTGACGCCAGAACCAACGCAGCCAGCCGGTCAGGCCGAGCTTGGGCTGCACGACACCGGTCTGCGGCGCCTCGCGGCGGGAATCGTAGTGGTCAGATGGCCGGGACAAAGTTGCCAATCACCCCTTGCAAATCGAGGAGCCAGGCGTTCCAGATGCCACTCACCATGAGTACTCCGATGACGACGAGCAGAACACCGCCGAACAGGTTGATGGCACGAATATGCCGTTTGAGGAATGCGACCGATCCGGTGGCCCAGTTGAGGCCGAGAGCAATCAGGAGGAAGGGAATTCCGAGGCCGAGAGAGTAGAAAAGGGCGAGCAGCCCGCCCTGCCAAGGCGACCCGGTGCCGAGACTGAGCGAGTTGATGGCCGTGAGCGTGGGCCCGGTGCACGGCGTCCAGCCCACCGCGAAAACCGCACCGAGAACGGGGGCGCCGGCGAGACCCATTTTGGGACGCCAGTTGGTCTTGATCGTGCGTTGCATGGCACCGAACTGGCCGACGAAGACCAAACCCAGCAGGATGACCACCACGCCAGCGAGGCGCGTGATCAGGTCGCGGTAGGAGTTGAGCCAAAATCCGGCGGCACCGAAGACCACACCGGTGAGCACGAACACCACGGTGAAGCCGAGCACGAACAGGCCAACCCCGGCCAGGAGCCGGGTGCGGCCGCGACGATGACGCTGGGAGGCGCCGGTGCGTCCGTCCGCGAAGCCGCCGATGTAGGCGAGGTAACCGGGAACGAGCGGCAGGATACACGGTGAGGCGAACGAAACGAGGCCGGCGAGGAGTGCGATGGGGATAGCGAAGAGTAGCTGGCCGCTGAAGACGATCTCTCCAAAGGGATTGTTCACTCGGTCGTGCCAGTCTCCGCGATCGTGTCCCGAATCAGGGTCTCCAGAATGGACGGTGAGGTGACCTGGCCCAGAATGCGCGCCGCGATCCGCCCTTCGGCGTCGAGCACCAGGGTGGTCGGCACCGCATTCGGCGGAATACTGCCGCTGAACGCGAGTTGCATGGCGCCGGTATCAACGTCGAGCACCGAGGGGTAGGTCACGCTGTAGGTCTCGTTGAACGCGATGGCGTTTGGGGCCTGGTCCCGCACATTGACACCGAGAAAACTCGCGCCCTTGTTTTCAAACTTCGCGTTGAGGGCCTGTAGGTCGGATGCCTCGGCGCGGCACGGTGCACAGCTCGCGTACCAAAAGTTGACCACGAGAACTTCACCGAGCGTGTCGGCGCTCGTGACCGGCTCGCCCGTCTCGGTCACGCCGGAGAAGTCAATGGCGTCACCGCGATCGGCGACGGCAATCTCGGTGACGCTTCCGTCTCCGGCGATGAAACCCTTGTTCGAGCCTTCCCGGTACTGATCCGCGAGCGGGTCAGCGGAGCAACCCGAGAGCAACAAGGCACCGGCGGCCAGCCCGGCCAGCAGGGGGCCGAGGCGGCGGCGTTGGTTCACACGCTGGCGGTTCATACGGCACCCACATCGTTGCTTGGGTCAAGAAGTGCCAGCGCCGGGCTGACGTAGGCGGTTTCGGCGAAATGATCGCCGTGCCAGCACAGGGTGGTGATACTCGACAGGTCGCACCGGCGTTTGCGCGGGTCGTGGGCGAGGCGTTCATAAGCCAGGGCTCGATGCACCATCCAGATCGGCAGCTGGTGGCTGACCAGCACGACGTCACCCTCATCGACCGAGTTCCAGGCGTCGTCGATCGCTGCGAGCATGCGGGCGGAGATTGAACGGAAGGGTTCTCCCCAACTCGGCTTTATTGGGTTGATCAGGGCCGGCCAGTTGCGGAGGTCGCGCAGCGCGCCGTCGGGGCCACGCATCCGTTTGCCCTCGAAGGCATTCGTCGGTTCGATGATACGTTCATCGGTGTCGATCGAAAGCGCGAAGGCTGCGGCGATCGGCGCGGCTGATTCTTGCGCACGTTGCAGGGGCGAAGCGACGACGCGCACGACCGCGCGGCCACGTTCCACTAATTCCTCCGCGGCAGCAGCAGCCATAAGCACGCCCCGCTCGGAGAGTCGGTACTGCGGCAACCGTCCGTAGAGCACGCGTTCGGGGTTGAAAACCTCACCGTGACGCACGAGATGCACTTGACTGGCTACCACCTTACTATTCTACGGAGGGGTCAGCCTAGAAACCGCCGTGAGCGGGCCGCTCGGGCGGCTCCGGCTAAACTTGGATTGTGACTTCGCGCGTATTGATCAAGAACCTGTCCGCTCTCGACGACGGCCCCGTATCGGTGTCCGGCTGGGTCGATACCGTTCGAGACCAGAAAAAGGTGCAATTCGTCGTTCTGCGCGACGAATCCGGCGCCGTGCAGCTGGTCAACCCTCGCACGACGGATGCCGATGGCGTCGTCGTCGCCGACGAGCCAGCCACCAGCATTTCGGGCCTCGCCCAGGGCACCTTCGTCACCGTGACGGGCCAGCTCAAGCATGACGAACGGGTCAAGCTCGGCGGTATCGAGATCAAGCTCAGCACACTGACGGTAGTGTCGGCCGCTATTCCGGAGACGCCGATCGCGGCCGACTCGAGTCTCGACAAGCGCATGGACTGGCGCTTTCTCGACCTGCGCAACCCCAAGCAGAACCTCATTTTCCGCATCCAGACGACGTTCGAGCATGCGCTGCGCACGTACTGGATCGAGCACGACTTCATCGAACTGCACACCCCCAAGCTCATGGCGAGTGCGAGTGAGTCGCGCGCCGAATTGTTCGAGGTGGGCTATTTCGACACCAAGGCCTACCTGGCGCAGAGCCCGCAGTTCTTCAAGCAGATGGCCCAGTCCGCTGGCTTCGGCAAAATCTTCGAGGTGGGCCCGGCATTCCGAGCCGACCCTTCGTTCACGAGCCGGCACGCTACGGAGTTCACGAGCGTTGACAGTGAGATCAGCTGGATCGACAGCCACGACGACGTCATGACGCTGCACGAAGACCTCATGGTCGCCGGGTTCACCGCCGTACAGAAAAAGCACGGAGACGAGGTCAAGGCCCTGTTCGACGTTGAAGTGACCGTTCCGAGCACTCCGTTCCCACGTATTCCCCTGGCCGAGGCCAAGGAGATCGTCAAGAGCCGCGGCTACGAGGTTCCCCGCGATGACGACGACATGGACCCGGAGGGCGAACGCCAGATCGCCGCCTACGTGGCCGAGAAATATGGGCACGAGTTCGTGTTCCTCACCGACTACGCCTCGAGCATCCGCCCGTTTTATCACATGCGTCACGACGGCGACGCGTCGATCACCAAGAGCTATGACCTCATCTTCAACGGCACCGAGATCTCCACCGGCGCCCAGCGTGAGCACCGCATCGACGTGCTCGAAGCTCAGGCCATCGAGAAGGGCCTCGACCCGAAGGAAATCGAGGGCTACCTCGACTTCTTCCGCTACGGGGTTCCTTCGCACGGCGGTTTCGGCATGGGCCTGGCCCGGGTCTTGATGCTCATGCTGCACCAGGCGTCGATTCGCGAGGTCACCTACCTGTTCCGCGGCCCGACCCGTCTGGAGCCGTAGCTTCGGCTTCTCGTTCGGGCCGCAGGGTACGTAAAGCCGGCATAATTTGCGACACGCCGGCAGCAGCATCCGTTTGGCGCGGCGAATCGCGAACTGACCGGCATGCGCTACGCCCGCTGGCGCTGGCGCCCGGGACGTACCGCTGGCGCCGGGCTAGACCTGGAGGTCGACGGCCAAGCGATCGGCGACGACGGTGCGGATGAATGCGCCGACCTTCTTGTGCTCCGGGTGCCTCTGATAGCGGTCGAGGGCCTCGATATCGTCGAAGTCGGCGATGAGGGCGACGTCCCAGTTTTCGTTGCCGGCAACATCCAGCCCGACCGTCAAGCCTCGAATCTCGGGAACGACACCTACGAGGGCCTCGAGGCCGGCCACGATGCCCGCGGCATCCTCAGCCTTCTTGCGCGGGGTCAGCGCGTTGAGCTTCCAGCAAACGATGTGACGAATGGTCATGAGACCTCCAGTAGGGCGGTTCGCAGACGCACGGGATCGATGCGCCAATAATTGTGCACTTTGCCGTTGATGAGGAGCACCGGGATGTCCTCCAGGTAGCGCTCGTGCAGCTCGGCGTCATCGAGAATGGAACGTTCCTCGAACGTGATCTCTGGGGCCGACACGTCGTCAGCGAGCTTGGCCACGACACTACCGACCAGATCACGTGCGTCGTCGCAGAGGTGACAACCGGGCTTGCCGATCAGGGTCAGGTGTGAGGTGGGCATGGTCCCAGCCTACGGCGACTTCGTGCCGGGGCGCACGGGCACGACACCCCGAGTGGTAGACAGCAAAAAGCGCCAGTCCCGAAGGGCTAGCGCTTTGCTCAACGAGCAGCTAGATAACTACGCAGTCGATCTACTTCTTATTGCGACGCTGGTGGCGGGTCTTGCGAAGCAGCTTGCGGTGCTTCTTCTTCGCCATACGCTTGCGTCGCTTCTTAATTACAGAACCCACACGGACCTCACAAGTATTGGTTTAGTCGCGGGGCCCGCGACTGACACGAAAACACCATTCTACCGGACAAAACCAGCTCCGACTACTCAGCTGCCGGATCGGGCCTCGTTCAGCCGTTTCTGCGCCACTTTTTCGCCGTGGCATCTTTGACGACATGCGACATTTGCGAGGCATCGGCAAAGGCCTTGCCAATAGCCGAGGCGAAGGCACGCTGTTCATCTTTCAGGCCGGCATCGGCCTCCAGATCCACGTCCTTGACGGCCTGGTCGAAGTCGACACTCAGGAAGGGAATCAACCAATCCTCAATCTCTTCGAGCGGCGAGTACTCCAGATGGTAGAAGCGGTGCTGCCCCTCTTCGCGAACGGTGACCAAACCGGCCTCGCGCAACACTTTGAGGTGCTTAGAGACGGTGGGCTGACTCAGCCCGAGGTGCCCGACGATGTCGGACACGCTCAGTTCGCCACGCAGGTCCCGGGACGCACCGCGAATTTCACCGGAGGGAACTGCGCGCTCCAAGAGGATGCGCAAGATGTCTCGTCGCGCCGAGTCCGCCACCACGGTGAAGATGTCTGCCATAACCTCAGGGTAGTCATTACTACTGGGTAATAACCAACGCCGGGTAGTACAGTTTCAACCTGGCAATAGTCGCAGGCTTATCGGGGGTTCCAGGTGTCGTTGAGAACTGGAACTGAACCGTTCTTTCCGCGCCCGGTCGCCATTGTGAGGCGGATGCGCGACGAAGTGGACTCGCTCGCCCACAAGTCACCATCGCGGTTCGCCATTCTGGTGTTTTCCGCGCTCATCATGGTGTTCACCGTGTTGTTCTCGCTACCGATCGCCGCAGCGGATCGCACGATCACCCCACTGCACGACGCCGTCTTCACGGCAGTATCGGTCATCTGCGTGACCGGATTGACCACGGTCGACATGGCCACCCACTGGTCGGCGTTCGGTAATATTCTGGTATTCGTCGGTGTCAATATCGGCGGCATCGGCGTATTGACGCTCGCGTCACTGATGGGACTGGTCATCTCACGCAGACTCGGGCTGCGCGCAAAACTGATGGCGGCGAGCGATTCCAACCCCTCCCGCATTCACGCCGGACCGGTCAATGAGGGCCAGACCGTGCGCCTCGGCGAGGTCGGCAGCCTGCTGCTCACCGTGGCAATCAGCGCGTTCGTCATCGAGGTCGGCGTGGCAGCGCTGCTCTTTCCCCGCATGCTGCAAGCCGGTGCGCCCCTCGGCGAAGCGATCTGGCACAGCTTCTACTACGCTGCCATGGCCTTCACCAATACCGGTTTCAACCCGAACCCCGGCGGCCTCAGCCCGTTCGCCGATGACTATTGGTTTCTCGGCGCGCTCATGATCGGTGTTTTTCTGGGTAGCCTCGGGTTTCCGGTGATCTACGCGTTCGCGCGCGGCTGGCGCAAGCCGCGCCGCTGGTCCGTACACGTCAAGCTGACACTCGTCACGACAATCGCCCTGATGATCCTCGGAATGATCTTTTACATCATTCTCGAGTTCGATAATCCCAAGACTTTCGGGTCACTCAATGCCGGCGACACCATTTTTCAATCGTTGTTCATGTCGGTGATGACGCGCTCGGGCGGCTTCGCGACCATTGAGGTGAGCGACCTGAACGGGTCCAGCTTGCTCCTGACCGACATGCTCATGTTCATTGGCGGAGGGTCGGCGTCGACCGCTGGCGGCATCAAGGTCACGACCCTGGCCATCCTCTTTCTGGCCGCCTTTGCCGAAGCACGCGGCAAGCAGGAAATGGAGGCGTTCGGCCGCCGTATTCCAAGCGATATCCTGCGCCTGTCGGTCAGCGTCGTGCTGTGGGGCGCGACCACCGTCGCGGTGGCGAGTATCCTCATTCTGCACATCTCGAAACAACCCTTGGACGTCGTCCTCTTCGACGTGATCAGCGCTTTCGCTACCTGCGGCCTGTCGACCGGGCTTACCGCCAATCTGCCGCCGGAGGGCGTCTACGTCATGGCGGCAACGATGTTCATGGGCCGGGTTGGTACAGTGACTCTCGCGGCGGCTCTGGCCGCAAGCCACAGCAGGCAACTGTTCAAACGCCCGGAAGAGAGACCCATCGTTGGTTGATCGCATTAAACACGACGCCCCCGTGCTCATCGTCGGGCTCGGACGGTTTGGCGCGGCCACCGCCGGCCAGCTCGATCGACTAGGCCGCGAAGTGCTCGTCGTCGACACGAGCGAGGCGCTCGTGTCGAAGTGGTCAGAACGGGTCACGCATGCCGTACAAGCGGATGGCCGTTCGCTCGAGGCCCTGCAACAAATCGGCGCCCAGGACTTCTCGATCGCCGTCTGCGCGGTCGGGTCCTCGGTGGAAGCCAGCGTGCTGATCGTCGCCAATCTGGTGGACCTGAAGATTCAACAGATCTGGGCCAAGGCTATCTCCAAGTCACACGGCAAGATTCTCGAACGCATCGGTGCCAACCACGTCATCTACCCCGAGGCCGAAGCCGGCGAGCGCGTCGCCCACCTGGTGTCTGGTCGCATGCTCGACTTCATCGAATTCGACGATGATTTCGCCCTCGTGAAGATGTACCCGCCGAAGCCCATTCGTGGCCTCGCGCTCGTCGATTCCGGCGTGCGTCGCAACTACAACGTGACCGTCGTCGGCGTCAAGAGTCCGGGAAAGCCGTTCACCTATGCGACCCCGGAGACCGTGGTGTCCAACCATGACCTCATCATCGTGTCGGGCGCTGAGGCTGATATTGAACGGTTTGCCGCTCTCGGTTCATAGTTCTCCCCCTATTCGGGGGAGTCGACCGGCTATTCTGCTAGTACGGACACTTCTCGCCGCGGCTCACCTGAGCCTGCACGCCGGCTCGTGTGCGTGGATGGAAAGGCTCTTCTATGTCACCCAACGTACCCGCTCTCGCCAACACCCCGGCCGACATCGTCGCCACGGTTCAGACTGACACGACGGGCGAGGTGACCATTGACGGGTCCTCGCACCGCGTCACCAGTGCCGATGAGGCCGGCGTTCGCGAGGAAATCATCGGCCTCGTGGTCGAGACCGCTCGCCGTCGCGGGCAATCGGTTCTCTTGCAGGTCAGCGACGAGCAGGGCGATTGGCCGTTGACTGTGCACCCCAACGGGCGGGTCGAATCGGCCGGGCCGGTTGTCGTGGCCGACCGACCAAAACCGGCGAGCACCGCGCCCGTTCCAGTCGTGATCCCCCACGAGGGGCCGATACCGTTTGCCACGCTGATGCAACCAACCGTTACGGCGCCGCCTACCGCCCTGTTCGAATCTCTGGTGACACCGGCAGCGGATACCGCGTCCGCTGTGCCGAATCTGGCCGATTTTCTCAGTTCGCGGCCACCGGCCCCCGCCGGACCGGCCGCGCTGGGCTGGCAGGGCGCCCTGCGCCGTCTCAGCGGCGGGTTCGTCTCGCCCACGCCGAGTCCCGCCGAACAACGGCACCGCACCGCCATCGCGGCCGTGCAGCGCAGCCTGAACGGCCCGCGCACGATCGTGGTACTCAACCCTAAAGGAGGAGCGCACAAGACGACGGCGACGCTGCTCATCGCGGCCACGTTCGGCATCTACCGCGGCGGCTACACCTTGGCCTGGGACAACAACGAGACCATGGGCACGCTAGGCGTGCGGGCCCAGGCCGCCCGGCACACCAACACGGCGGTCGACCTGCTGCGCGACCTCGACCGGTTCGGCGATGCCCGCTCCCGGGTGGGTGACCTCGACAACTACGTGCGATCGCAGGGTGATGCCCAGTTCGACGCCCTCGCCTCCGACCTCGATCCGGCGGGCGCCGCGAGCATCGACGACGACGCTTTTCGCAAACTTCACACGACCCTGAGTCGCTTCTACCGGGTGCTTGTCATCGACACTGGCAACAATATGCGCGCCAGCAACTGGGAAGCCGCGGTCGATACCGCCGACCAGCTCGTGATCGTGTCGACCATTCGCGAAGATACCGGCTACGGTGCGGCCTCGCTGATCGACGGCCTGCGGCAGAAGGGTCATGCCGACAAAGTCGCCGAGGCGGTCACCGTGCTCGCATCGCCGTCAAAAACCGCCGATGAGCAGTTGTCGAAGCGCCTGCACGACCACTTTCGGCAGCTCACCCGCACGGTCGTCGACGTTCCCTACGATGCCTCGCTGGTCGGTGGCGGACCGCTCAAAATCGACGCACTGGCACCGCGCACCCGCGCGGCTTGGGTGGAGGCGACGGCGGCCATCGCCGAAGGGCTGTAGGCCTCCCTACGAGGCTGCGAGTTCTGTCGCGCGAGAGAGGGCGGCATCCGTTGCGGTGTCGAAGAGTTCTTTCAGGCCGCCCTTTTCGAGCTCCTGGACGGCTCGCTCGGTCGTACCGGCCGGGCTGGTCACCTGGCGTCGCAACTCGCTCGGTGACTTGTCGGACACAGCGAGCAGCGCGCTCGTGCCGAGGAAGGTGCCATTGACCATGACCGCGGCCTCTTCGGGGGTGAAGCCCTTGCTGATGGCCGTTTCGGTGAGCTGTTCGATGAGGTAGAACACGTAGGCCGGGCCGGAGCCGGAGATGGTGCTGAGGGCGTCGAGCTTGCTCTCGGGCACGACCAGCACGTCGCCGACGGTTGCGAACAGGGCTCGGGTGAGTTCAAGGTCAGCGTCACTGGATCGGGTGCCGGCACTGATGCCGGTGACGGCCATGCCGACGATGGCGGGGGTGTTGGGCATGGTGCGGATGACATGCACGGCGCTCGGCAGGAGCGCTTCGAAGGTCTCGATGGTCACGCCGGCCGCGACGCTGAGCACGAGCGTGCCGGGAGCCAGGGAGTCGCCGATTTCGGCCAGCAGGTCGGCGACCATGTACGGCTTGACCGCGACGATAACGATCTGGGCGCCGTCGATGGCCTTGAGGTTGGCTGCGGCGTCGATCTCGGTCGCGTAAGCGGTGACGCCTTCGGTGTCGGCGAGTTCAGCGGCCTTTTCTGCGGTGCGGTTGGTGACCCGAATGCCACCCTCAACGGTCACGCCGGGCTTCTGCAGGCCGGCCAGAATGGCGCGGGCCATGGATCCCGCGCCGAGGAAAGCGATCGTGGGCAGAGTCACATTCGAGGGAGAAGTCATTCGAATAGTCTACTTTTTCCGCACTCGGGGTGCCCAAAACTGTCGCCCCGGGCGCAGCCTGCACCGGGGCGACGTGCAGTTCTAGGATGATTTCATGAGCGCATCCGGCGGAAATAAGGCAATCGTGGCAGCATTCGCGGCCAATCTGGGCATCGCCGTCACCAAGTTCGTGGCGTGGGGCCTATCGGGGTCGTCTTCGATGCTCGCCGAGGGCGTGCACTCGGTAGCGGATGCCGGCAACCAGCTCCTCCTGCTACTGGGCGGTCGCAAGGCAAAGAAGCGGGCCGACCTGGAGCATCCGTTTGGCTATGGGCGCGAACGCTACGTCTACGCGTTCGTAGTGTCGATCATTCTGTTCTCGATCGGCGGGGTGTTCTCACTCTATGAAGGCTTCGACAAGCTGCAGCACCCGCATCCGCTGGAGAATGCCTGGGTGCCGATTCTGGTCCTCGCCATCGCGATGGTGCTGGAAGGCTTCTCGCTGCGCACCGCGATCAAAGAGTCGAACCATGTGCGAGGAAATGAGACCTGGGCGCAGTTCATTCGCCACGCCAAGGCGCCCGAGCTGCCCGTCGTGCTGCTCGAAGACGTCGCGGCCCTCACCGGCCTTACCTTCGCCTTCGTGGGCGTCGGCCTGACCATCATCACGGATGAGCCGCTCTGGGATGCCGTCGGTACGCTCGCCATTGGCGCACTGCTCGTTTTGGTCGCGATTATCCTCGGCATTGAAACCAAAAGCCTGCTCGTGGGCGAGGGCGCCAGCAGGAAAGACCTCGACGCAATCGAGGCCGCCATTCTGAATGGCCCACAGACCAAGCGCATTATCCACCTCAAGACCCTCTACCTCGGCCCGGATGAGATTCTGGTCGGCGCCAAGATCGCCTTCGACGGCGAGCACCGGTTTGCCGACATCGCCGCCGACATCAACGCCGTCGAAACTCGTATTCGCGCTGCGGTACCGCTCGCACGCACGATCTATCTCGAGCCGGATATCTTCTTCGATCCAAACCTGGCCAATCCGCCAACCGACACTTTTGTGATCAAGGGACTGGAGTAGGCCTCACCAGGCCGCCCGCCGGGCGGGATCGTCGAAAAACTCGCGGAGGATCTTGCCGCATTCCGCGTCGTTGACGCCGGCGAAGACTTCAACGCGATGGTTGAGTCGACGGTCGCGCAGCACGTCGTAAACCGATCCGACCGCGCCCGCCTTTGCATCCCAGGCGCCGAACACGACCGTGGGCACCCGTGCGGCGAGGATCGCACCAGCGCACATGACGCAGGGTTCGAGCGTAACGATGAGGGTGCAGTCGGTCAGGTGCCAGTCGCCGCTGTGCTCGGCCGCCTGCCGTATGGCAACGACTTCGGCGTGCAGGGTCGGGTCCTGATGCCGTTCCCGTTCGTTGCGGCCCCGGCCGATCACTGTGCCCGCGGCGTCGACGACGATGGCCCCGACAGGAACGTCATCCGAGACCAGGGCGGAGCGCGCCTCGGTCAGGGCGAGCAGCATCCACTCGGCGTGCTGATCTCGTGCGCTCATCTGTCACCTCAAACCGGGGGGATTGCCTCTAGTAGAATTGAGCCTATGCGAGTCCATGTTGCCGACCACCCGCTCATCACGCACAAGCTCACCGTGCTTCGCGATAAAGACACACCCTCACCGGTGTTCAGATCGCTCGTGGAAGAACTCATGACGCTACTCGCCTATGAGGGCACGCGCGGCGTGCGCGTAGAGGCGGTCACCGTGCAAACCCCCGTGTCGGCGGCTCAGGGCGTGCGCATCAGCGACCCCAAGCCGCTGGTCGTGCCGATTCTGCGCGCCGGACTCGGGATGCTCGAGGGCATGGTCAAGTTACTGCCCACCGCCGAGGTCGGTTTTCTCGGCATGGCCCGCAACGAAGAAACACTGCAGCCCACAACCTACGCCGAGCGGCTGCCCGATGACCTCTCGGATCGGCAATGTTTTGTGCTCGACCCGATGCTCGCCACCGGCGGGTCACTCATCGCCGCTATCAATTTTCTGTTCGACCGTGGCGCTGTCGACGTGACCGCGATCTGCATTCTGGCCGCACCGGAAGGCCTCGACGCCGTGGAGCAAGCCCTGGCGGGCCGCGAAGTCACGATCGTACTGGGCGCCGTGGACGAGAAACTTGACGAACAGGGTTACATCGTGCCCGGTCTCGGCGACGCCGGCGACCGCCTCTACGGCGTGGTCTGACGACCTGATCGATGAAACCCGGCCGACGTATGCAGGTCCTGCGACCAGCGACACGCCAGGCCGGGTTTACATCAATAATCTTCGATTTCTTGACATTTCGTCTGGGAAAATTTCACAATGATGTGATGGTGCAACGAATCGCCTAAATGGACGCGGCCTCGCGAACGTGGTGCGCGTCATGCGGAGACTTACCGCGACGTTGAATTGACACACGGCGTCACAATCCGCTTTACTCGCAGTTATGACAACAAGCGCACGCCCCCTGACCTCCCTCGAGGCCCCCGGGACTGCCGCCATGATGATGGCCGGCATCCCCGCCATGCGCTGTTGCCGAATGTGCCGCTAGCCGAGACTTCCCTCCGCGTCCTTCGCCTGACTGAATTCTGAATCGTCAGGCCGACGCCTCGAGTGCTTTGTACGGCACTCGCCCTCCGGCCCCACGGGCCAACTGGAGCTTTTACAGACGGAGATCGCGTTTCGCGCTTCGTCGGGCTCCCTTCGATCGAACAGTCAAGGACCCCTCATGTCTCTCGCACACATCCACGCCAATCGCCCCACACCTTTCAACCGCCCCGACCTGACGCTGGCGCCGACCGTCGCCGCCCCACGTATTCGCGCAGTGCCGACCGGTACCGAGGCTCGCGGCTTCGTGCTCTACGTCGGTATCGATGAGGCCAAAGCGGCCGCAGCCGGCACGAGCTTGAACCGCATCGTTGAGGCGCTGAAGGCCCTCGCCGCCGACATCGCTCCGTCCGCCGAGACGTACGCCGCCGTTGCTCTGGCTCCCGAGGGCGCTGGCGGACGGGACGTCGACGTCGTGCGCCTGGCCCTCCAGGACCCCGCTGCCCTGGCCCAGCACCGAGCCGAGCCGCAGGAACAGGACCGTGCCCGCAGCGGCGTGGTCGTCGACATCTCCCGGAAGCGCGTCATTCTGGACAACGAGACCGCGGCACTGACCTACAAAGAGTTCGAGTTGTTGCAGTACCTTGTACTGCGCGAGGGCCGCACGGTCGATCGTGCCGAGATCATTGCCTCACTGTGGAACTCCGCTGACGAGGACGATATCCCGAACGAGCGCACCATTGACGTGCACGTACGCCGCCTGCGCTCCAAGCTCGGCCGCTACGAAGACATCGTGCGTACAGTGCGTGGTGTGGGCTACCGCTTCGACCGCCATGCGGACGTTGCCATTCGCCAGTCGACCACACCGAGTCCCGACCTGTTCTAGACGCCCCGCACGGCGCCTGCTAGCAGGACTGAGGGCCAGTCGCAGAGGCTACGACTGACCCTCTTCCCTTGCACCAAGAGTGTCCTGCAATCACATTTCACGTCGTCCGCCACAGCAAACGGTTGACGCGCTTAAAACATATAACGAATAGGTAACGGGCGCCACCTCTCATCGAGTGAATCCCCTGCTAGTTTCATGCCAGGCACCTGACAATCTCCGATCGAACTCACGCCGCCGTCACCGTCGTCACCGTTGTCGGCAGTGCCCGCCGACCGTGCCGAGTCTCTATTCTTGAAGAACGGCGTGGTGAACGAAACGAGGAGCCGCAGGTGGTGGATCGAATGATTGCGGTGGGTGCATGGGAGTCCCTTTTTCGGGCTCAGGTCGCCATTATGCGTAGCCTGGCGGCGGATTTCCCTTCAAAAGACATTTCGCTCAACGAGTACGACGTGATGTTCAACCTGTCTCGGCAGCCGGACCGGTGCATCCGCTTGCGTGAACTCAACCAGCACGTGCTGCTCACCCAACCAAGCGTAAGCCGCCTCGTCGACCGACTGGTTTCTCGTGGATACCTGCTCAAGCACTCCGACCCAACCGACGGGCGCGGCGCCATCATCGAACTAACAGAGTCGGGCCTCGCGCTATTTCGGCGGGTCGCCGTTGACCACATGGACTCTATTACCCAGCGCATCGGCGAGACGCTCAATGAAAGCGAACTGCAACAGTTGACGATGCTCTGCGACAAGTTGCGCATCGATTGCCCAGTCGACGATGCGGCGCGCCAAGGTTAGTCGGGAAACAGGGCGATGGAACGAGGGCCCTACCCCTCGTCCCACCGAGGCAATCCCTCGCAGGAATGCCTTCCTCACCGGGCGCCCGAACATTGCCCGGTGAGAAACTTGGACGCAAGCACATACCGATCTCCGCGAATAAACCGAACGCAGATCACCTGAGGAATGCTCACGCTGCACGATGGTACCCCAGCTCGGGGGTCGAAACCCTAATCCTGCGCAAGCACTCAGCATCTCGTCTACTCTGTAGCCATGACTTCCCTCTCCGGTTCATCCGTTCTCGTCGTCGGCGCTACCGGTGGCTTGGGCCGCGAAATTGTTCAGCTTCTGAGCCAAGAAGGCGCCTTGCTCACGCTGCACGGGCGTAGCGCAGAGCGCCTCGCCGAACTCGGCAACGTTGGGGCGACGGTCGCTGGCGACCTGAGCGATTCGGACACGGCCGCACAGCTCGTGTCCGCCGCCCTCGCCGCTCATGGCCGCCTCGACGGAATCATCAACGCCGCCGGAGTCGTCGCGTTCGGCCCCATGGCGGATGTCGCTGACGAAACCATCGATACCCTGATGGCGGTGAACGCGACGGCACCGATGCGCCTGCTCCGAGCAGCGTTCCCCGCTCTGACTGAATCGTCCGGCGGGCATCGTGATCCGTTCTTTGTCACGCTCAGTGGAATTGTGAGCGAGCGCCCGACCGCGAACATGGCGGCGTACTCGGCCTCGAAGGCAGCCCTCGCGGCATTCGCGCAAGCGGCGGGCCGGGAAATGCGGCGGGACGGCATCCGCTTTCTTGATGCACGACCCGGCCACACCGAGACGGGGCTGGCCACCAGGCCAATCCAGGGTTCAGCGCCGCCGCTGCCTGCCGGTTACCGGCCAGCGGATGTCGCCCGACGCATCGTCGATGCGATCATCTCGGGCGAGCGTGACCTGCCGAGCACCGCCTTCGCCGGATAGGCCCTACCAGTTCGTGCGCGTGCGTTCCTGAGCCACCACCTCGTCGCGGTCCACAAGACGCCGCAGACCGGCGAGCGGCTGGGCCATGCGGTGATTACCGCGAATGCGCGGCTCCACTCGATCCAGGAATGCCCAATATCCGGCCGTGAACGGGCAAGCCTCCGGCCCCAGCCGAATTTTCGGATTGAACCGACAGCCCCCGCAGAAATCGGTCATCTTCGAGATGTACGCGCCACCGGCGGCGTAGGGCTTCGTCGCGACAATGCCGCCGTCGGCGTGCTGCGACATGCCGACAACATTGGCCGGCATGACCCACGGTGTTCCGTCGACGAAGGCATTGATAAACCAATCCGACAATGCTGAGGGTTCGTAGCCTCGCTGCAACGACCAGTTGCCCAGAATCATGAGGCG
Source organism: Cryobacterium sp. Y57 (assembly GCF_002929505.1). GTDB lineage: Bacteria > Actinomycetota > Actinomycetes > Actinomycetales > Microbacteriaceae > Cryobacterium. The sequence goes on along the minus strand of NZ_PJJL01000053.1, from coordinate 3,984 downwards.
CTGAATATGATGCGCATACCCGGTGCGGGAAACCTCATCGAGCACGTGGCTCAAGCACCGCGCTTCGACGGCGCCACCATCCAATTCCAGAAACGCCGGCGGAAGCGGCTCGTGCGCTCCAAGAAAGTTGCTCTCCGCGACGTAGTTCTCGCCGAGGTGCCAGTACAGGTGCCAGACCCAGTCCCGCCAGCCCATGATCTGGCGCACCACGGCCTCGGTGCTCGGCAGCGGAACCTGGTCGGAGTGATACGCCGTGACGACCGCGTCGATCACTTCCTGCGGATGCAGGAGGCCCAGGTTGAGCGGGACGCTCAACCGCGAGTGGGCCATCGTGCTATCCCCGATCAGCGAGGCATCCTCGTAGGGCCCGAAGTCCGACAGCCGCGTTTCGATGAAATCATCCAACGCCGCGAGCGCTTCCTTGCGGGTAGCCGCAAACCGGCGCGGGCTATCTGCTCCGATCAGGTGCACTCGGCCCTCGGCGACAAGGCGGTCAAGGTCTCGGCGCACCTCCTCGTCGATATCGTCTTCGACGGGAGCCCACGGGTCGGGCAGGCCGAGATTGGCCGCACGCTTCGGGGGCGGCTGTCGATTGTCGTGATCGAAGTTGAAGCGTCCACCCTCGGGCTCAGGGCCACGCATGAGTATGCCGGTGGTTGTACGCACGTGTTGGTAGAACTTTTCCATCACGAGCCGGGATGCGGGCCGGCCGTCGGCCCAGCCTGCGAAGTCCTGCTCGCTCGTCACGAAGCCTCGACTCGGCAGAACGGATGCCCCCAGCTCGGCGACCAACGCGCGTGCACCCCACGAGGTGGGGTTGATGACCTCGAGGTCACGACCAGCAAGCACGTCGCGGTAGTGCTCCGCTCGCAGAAATTCGACGCGATCGCCCAGCTCCCGCGCGCGGTGGCGGAGTGCGCTGAGTATGAGGTGGGCTTTGGCTCGGTGGTACGTGCGTCGCCCCAGCACGGCCGTCGCCTCGACCAGCACAATCGACCCACCGTCGTCGAAGTGCGGGCCGAGCTGGTCGGCAAACAGAAAGCGCGGCAGGGACATGCTGCCGATTCTATCCCCGCCGCTAAAAGACACAAAAAACCCCGCCCGACACATGTCGAACGGGGCCCAGATGTGCGCCCGAAGGGATTCGAACCCCCAACCTTCTGATCCGTAGTCAGATGCTCTATCCGTTGAGCTACGAGCGCATGTCAATCTTCCGAGCTGTTACGCCCGGAGACAACTTGAAAACTATACCAGCTATCGGGAGCGCTCCGTGCCGATCCGGGGCGCAGCGCGTTCGGTCCAGCAGAAATCAACCCCTTTTCTCGTTGTTCAGCCGGTGCTTTACTGACCAGATGCAACGTGAATCCTTTGACTACTCCGGTCTGCGCGCCGTCTTCATTAATTGCACCCTCAAACGCAGCCCCGAGGTCAGCAACAGCCAGGGCATCGTCGATCTCAGTGCCCGCATCATGCGGGAGCAGGGTGTGCACGTAGACCTGGTTCGGGCCGTCGACCATGACATCGCCACCGGCGTTTACCCCGACATGACCGAACACGGCTGGAAAAAGGATGACTGGCCGTCACTGTTTTCCACGGTGCAGGCCGCCGATATTCTGGTGCTAGCCGGGCCCATCTGGCTCGGCGACAACGGCTCGGTGACCAAACGCATCGTGGAACGGCTCTATGCCCACTCTGGCGAATTCAACGACGAGGGCCAGTATGTTTTCTACGGCAAGGTTGGCGGCGCCATCATCACCGGCAACGAAGACGGCGTGAAACACTGCGCGGCGAACCTGCTGTACAGCCTGCAGCACATCGGTTACTCCATTCCGCCCGCTGCCGATGCCGGCTGGATCGGCGAGATCGGCCCCGGCCCGAGCTACCTCGACGAAGGATCCGGTGGACCTCAGAATGAATTCACCAACCGCAACGTGACCTTCATGAGCTGGAACCTCATGCATCTCGCCTCGATCCTGAAAAAGAACGGTGGCATTCCAGCCTTTGGCAATCTTCGCCAGGACTGGGACCGCGGCGAACGCTTTGGGTTCGAACCGAACCCGGAATATCGGTAGCTATCAGCAGATCAGGGAACCCGCGGTACACCAGACACTCTGAACAGATTGCTCGTCGTTCCATTCATACACACGCCAAACGCCCTGACGTGCTTCTCACCGGTGGTGCGCGGCACTGGTGGGGGCCCCGTAACCTTTAGCATGGGTGTATGGCCTTCGTTCGCTCCCGCCGTGCAGCGGGCAGGGGCAGCTACCTCGCGATCGCCATGTTCGTCCTGGTTTACCTCGTCGGCGCCGTGTACTGGCCCAGGCCGCTCTGGGTGGTCGGGCTCTACCTGGTCACGGGCCTCACCTGTTTCTCGCTCTACGCGATCGACAAGCGGCGGGCGACATGTGGCGGGTGGCGGATATCGGAACGCACCCTGCTGTTCTGGGGCGTCATCGGCGGCTGGCCGGGCGCGATTGTGGCGCAGCAGCTGCTGCGCCACAAAACCCAGAAGAAGAGCTTTCGAAACGCATTCTGGGCTACGGTCATCGTCAACGTCGTTCTCTTCGCCCTGCTGAGCACTCCGGCATGTGACCGGCTGATCGCGCAGGCGATCACCGGCTTCAGCGCTCTCTAATACTCATTGAATTCAGGGCTGGTCGCCGCGTCGTGCTTGGCCTGCAAAATAGCGAGGTTGATCAGAACGAAGGCTTCCAGACGTTCGCTCCGGTGTGCGGCATAGTCGGGCGCACGCGGGTCGACGGCCAATTCGATGAGTTTGGACGACACCGCCGAGCTGACCTCTTCGCTCGCTGATCGTTGTGAGCTCGCCACTATCCGGGCCACCTGGTTAGTGTCGGCGGCCACGGCGTCGAGGGCGAGCGTCAACCGCTCGTGCACGCGAACCCTGAGGGCGAACTGTTTGAGATCGTGGCGCTGGTCGTCGGTAAAACTCGACCGCCACTTCATCGCTGCGAGATCTCGCCCCATTCGGCTCACCCGTCGGGCATACTCTTCGTTCTGCCGAGCCAGCCGATGCAGTTCGCTGCGAGCATTGTCGGCGTATCGCGCAAAGTCGTAGTCGAAGTGCTCCCGCAGCGCTCCGACGATGATGTCGTTTTTCACGGCCATCCGCACGGCTGACAACGCGATGAGCAGGCCTTCATCGACCGTGCGCTCGAGGTCGGGCAGCTCAGCGTTCACATCGGGTTCACTGACGTGCGCGTGAGCGTCAGCACGACGCCGGGACCGGTTCCAAATGATTGCGCCACCACTTCCTCGTGCAGGTGAACTCCATTTTATCGGTGAATGCGTTTACTACGGCGCGTGCTATTGCGCGCGCAGCAGTGCAAGGAACTCATCGGCCATGCCGAGCTGGTCTTGGAGTCTCTAGCGTCGCGTAACGGTGTCGGTGATGAAGGCATCCAGCTGGTGCCTGGACTCGACGTTGTCGGCATCCGCTCCACCGCCTTGCCGCAGGTCGATGACCGCGAGCAGGGCCGTCATCTCGTCGAGGGTGAAGCCGAGGGGTTTCATGCGGCGAATGAGCATCAGCCGCGTGAAGTCGTCGGGCGAGTACAGCCGAAAACCACCGTCGGTGCGAGCGGATGCTTTCAGCAGGCCAACCTCGTCATAGTGGCGAATCGTGCGTAGCGACAGCCCGGTCTTCTCGGCGAGTTCGCCGATGTGCATCGTGACCACGGACCCGGTCGCGCCTGGTATCACCGGGAACCTTCTTTCTCTCAGTCACAATCAACCCTAACGTTAGGGTAGTGTTGCAGGAGTCGGCTGACATTCCTCTGTGAGCCCACTCTCCCACCATTGTCCTCGATGACCGGTGGAGGTGCGCACCGCGGCGCCCACCCAACTCTTCCCTATCCATTTCGGCCGCACGGCCGGCCCAGCTTCTGGAGGCCTCATGGCCATTGTTCACAAATCCACCGCGCCCAACCGTTACCGAGCGGAACCCTCCGTTCTCACCGCTCT
>NZ_PJJL01000052.1 GCF_002929505.1 Cryobacterium sp. Y57 | reverse complement strand
CGGCGTGGCGGCGTGGCGGCGTGGCGGGGAACTGACCGACTATTTGCTCCCCAATCGAGAGCGCGTCGGGGTGCGTCGAGGCCATCGAGAGCGCTATTAGAAATCGGACTATGCATCTCTATATATATAGTGATAGTTTCACTTCATGGTTCCTCTCAGTCGTGTCACTCCGGCCACCGTCGATGTGCTGAATGCCTTTCTTAGTGGCGAAGCGCCCATCTGGGGGCTGTTCGTCGTGAAAAGGACGGGGCGTCCGGCAGGCAGTGTGTACCCCATTTTGGAGCGGTTGGAAGGATCAGGATGGGTGACATCAAATTGGGAGGACGATTCCGAACGGACTGGTCCACGTCGACGCCTTTACGAGTTGACTTCAGAGGGAGCTGCGGCCGCGAGGGAAGTGGTCGCCGCGGCTGAATTGCGCGATCACGCACGGGCGGCCCGAGTCGTTGCCGTCCCGAGTGAGATCGCGGCTGGGACTCTCGCATGAAGAGCGACGTGGTCCTTCGCATCATTGCGCTTATGCTGCCCGGCCCCGTACGAGCCCGCTATCTCGAGGAATGGCGCACAGACTCACTGGCCGCGGCGGATGCCGGTCTCCGGCGACGCGACATCGCTCGCGGCGCTGCAGTGCTCACTTTGACGATTGACCGCGATCTGCCCGCACACACACAGGAGCCTCGCGGCGCGGTGCCGCGCCGTCTCACACGCCGAGGACTTGGACTTTTCGCGGCCGCGGCGGTTGTTCTCACGGGAGCGTGGCTCACCAACGGTGGAATCGTGCCGGACGGACGCGATATCTCTGCGCAGGCGCTCGACACACTCAGCGCAGTTGCGTGGATCAGCCTTCGTCTGGCGATACTGGCCGTCTTGGTCGGCGTGCTGTACTTTAGCTGTGCTGCGGTCATGGCCCAATCAACCCTGGCCAGAATTGCTACAGCGGCTGCCGTGACAGGCCCCGTTACAATCGCCCTTGCCGTCACCTTCGACCCCCACTGGACCGTGATGCTGGCCGGAATCCTCTTGTTAGCATTCGGGTTCCTGGTGGGGCTCGTGGTGGTGACCGGGCAATCCCCGATCTCACTAGAACGACGTGTAGCCAGCCGTTCACAGAGGATCCCCGTCGCTGTGCTCGGTGTTGCTGCAGTTGGCGTGGTGATCGTGATTGGTGCGGTCGATCTTCTGGTGTGGAACCCGCAGGCGAAAGTGCCGGCGCTGAGTTTCGACGCTATCTCTGCGCGGATGATTGAGGTCGATCAGTTCAGTCCATCGACGGCAATAGTCGGCGTGACGTTGTGGGCGGCATTCTGGGCTGGTTTAGCGGTGACTGTCTTTATTCTCGCGGCACGACGGAGCCAGATGTGGATGATACCAAGACGAGTGTCGATGCTCTTGCTGAGCATCATCGGGGGCGCGGTCTTCTTCCGCTTCTCCGCGGGTTTCAGTATTGGGATGTCGATAGCTGACACCTTCGGAACGAATGGCGTTAGTTCGTCGATCGTTTCGGCAGTCCTGCCGTACGTCGGTCAATTGGCACTAGCTACTGCAGCCGTCCTCTCAGGATGGGCACCCAAGATTCGCAACGCCGATACCCCTGCAGCCGGCGACGTTGCGGTTGCGTAGCCCGGCGCGGACCGTCTCCGCAACCGATGTCAGTTCCCACGATTTGGTTCCAGTTCGTTGGTACCACCCAACGCCCATCGGCCCGACAGCGGCTGGGCCAACCGTGCTCTGGCTGCATGGAGGCGGTTTTTTCCGAGGCGGTCTCGATCAGCCTGAAGCACATGCCGTTGCACAGTCGCTCGCCCGGCACGGGATGACGGTCGCGACAGTGGACTACCGACTTGCTCCGCCTCCGGGTTTGAGCTGGATGAAGACACGTACGGGCCTGCCCAAGGGGCGCTTTCCGTTGCCCCTCAACGATGTGCTCGCCGCGTACCGCAAGGTGGGTGCGCGGTCACCCTAGGGAGTGATTCTGGGTGGAGCGAGCGCTGGCGCCTGCCTCGCCGCTGCCGCAACCCTGCGCGCCATCGACGACGGCCTACCCCCGGTCGGTGCCGTGCTTGCATACGGGTTCTTCCATGCCAGGCATCAGCGAACAGATGACGTCCAGCAGCGGGCTCGCGGTCACCGCCGGATCACACATTCCGTCTGGGGCCTGAATACGATGAATCGCAACTACGCCGGTTCAGAGGCCGCACTCGCCAATAGACTCGCGTTCCCCGGCGGTCACGACCTTCACCGGTTTCCGAGAACCCTCTCAATCAACGCAGAGAAGGACAACATGCGCGCGTCCGGCGACACATTCGCATTAGAACTTTCCACCTACGGAGTGGACGTACAGCACCACGTCCTGCAGGGCACTCGTCATGCATTCTTGAACAGACCCGATCACGATGCATTCGCGACGGCCGTCTCATTGATCGCGAAGTGGAGTCTCGGCGGGTAGCTTCATTCCGATTCGGTTCAGACGGGCGGTGTCTCGTGCCCTCAGTGTGGCGAAACACATCGGTGATAAAACAGATTGCACTTCGGGGACCGTGAGGAATATGACTGGTGTCCGACGCGCAACTACGTCGAAGTGTTTATCGTCTATCGGGGCTGTCTTCTGTCAATGATGGGGCAGCCCAAGTTTCGAGAGACGGGTTTCGGGACCATGGAATTTGATTCTCCTATTGTTGTCAAGCGCTGACTTTCGGTTGTTCACTGAGCCATGTGCGGTAGCGCTCAGAAAGGACGCGATCTTGGGTGGCGCCGCGTTCAATCCGCGAGATGGCTTTGGGCCAGGCGCTCAGTTCGAGTGCTACTGCGGTCTGGGTGAGGTGCAATGCGAGGCGCCGTGGACGCAGGTCGTTGGTTAGCAGGCCGGGCCGTGGGTTCTGCAGGACGCGGTATATTTCGCGGGCGACGTAGCGCCTGAGGCAGCGCCTGATCTCCTTTTTGCTTTTGCCCTCGCTGGTGCGTTTGACGACGTAATCCTGGGTGCGTTGGTCCTTCGCCATGCGCACTAGAACGATGCGGTGAATCGCGGAGTTCGCGGCGCGGTCGCCACCGCGGGAGAGCCGGTGCCGACATCTTTGATCAGGGTCAGGGCTGGGGCGTGCTCGGCGATAATGCGGGCGAGCTCGGCGTCGCAGTCATCGATCTCGGTGGTGAGGTAGGCATGGCGGGCGGCCATGCGTTTGAGCGTGATGGCGTTCGCGACGAGGGGGTCTGTGATGTCTCCGGTCGGGTGCGAGGTGGCCATCTTTTGGCACGGGATTCGCTGGTTTTGCCCCGATATTTGGCGTGGATACTCTCCGGGGCCGATGTCAGTACGGCGCTGATCTGCGTTAGTACCGCGGTGCGTGCCTTCATCGCGCTGGTGCGCGCGGTGCGCAGCACCCGGAGGGCTTCGACGTTACCGTCGCGGGCTTTTGGTGTAGAGGTGCCGCGGTGGGCGAGGACAGATTCGGCGGCCTGATAGGAATGCGTTTGATACAGGCCGCGGAACGGTGGACGGATCAAATTAAGGACAGCTTCAAGAAGTGTCAGTCAAGGTTGGAGTCACACCATTCCACGGCCTACTTCCATCATCACCGTCAAAGTGAATGTGACCAATGGGATTTTATGCGGCTAGTTCGAGGCGGTCATTCTCGGAGGGTTTATTGATCCATGCCGTTGGGGGAATGGACAGGATCACCGGTGCCTGGGTCGTGCTGAATCGCTGGGGAATCATGCGCGTGCCGCGTCTAGCGTCGCGCCCCATTCGACGGTCTTCGCCTCGGCGAGGCCGTAGTGGACGTCTGCTGGGGTGTTCGGGCCGATCCCAATCGCGACCACATTCCCAAATGAATTTGTGGTGCCACGCGCGGTGCGAGACTAAGACGACCACCGCGTTGATTTTTCATTACTGCGCATACTTCACAGAGAAAGCGACACCCCACCATGAACATCACCACAAAAGTGAGCGTTGCCACCATGGTGGTCCTTGCGACTATCCTGATCGCCGGCTGCTCCACAACCCCGTCCGTAAACGACACGGCGACTCCGTCCACTGACGGAGTCCACCCCACGTCCAACGCCGCGGCAGATGCGTCTGAAGCTAAGAATGGTGAAGAAGCCTTCGTTAATGCAATTGCTGAGGGCTATGTGGCCGTGAAGATCGTTGACTTCATCGACACTCACACGGCCCTCATCACGCCGAACCCTGCCGTACCGGGAAATGCCAAATTCTCAGGAGAAGCGACTGTCAAATTGTGGACATCACGCAGCATCGTCGTACCGAGTGTTGGTGAGTGCGGTTACGACGAGGCCCTCGCAGCAACGAAACAGTACTTCGCCGATACCAATGACGTCGCGTCGTCCCCCGAGGGACTTCAGTCGGTCGGTTATTGGTCGAACATGCTCCATGCGGGCCTTGCTTACATCGCAGATTCAGAGGACGGAGAGTTTAACCGTCAAGAGCTCATCAAGTCCAATCAAACTGGACTCTGGGGCACCTGCCCCGGTTTCGGCGTCTAACTGTAGCCTGTGGGCGCAGCCGGTCCACGCTGGCTCAACCCAGCACAAGTAACCCGAAGACGGAGAGGATGACTATGACTGACAAGATCACTTCCGGTCGCCCGAACGCGGCTGCTTCAGCAGCGTCCCAGACTGCTACCGCATCAGCAGATGTTGCGCTGGTTCTCGTTCAACACGCGGTACATCGTTGAAATGGAGTACAAGTACGTGCCGGCAGCCGGCAGCTGCGCGTAGATCTGGATCGGTGGCAGGTCCACGAACGACTCCGAATTGACGATGTCGAAAATTTGCCGGCGGTCGACACTACCGATCTTGTTCGCCGGGATCGACGCCGGCCCGGCCACCGGAATGCGTGGTTTTCGGGTCGCGGTCGCTCGAGGGATCCCGACCAGGTCGGCCGCGACGCGTGTCGAGATCCCTCGGCTGGCTAGTTCGCGGTAGGCGATCATTACGGCAACGCATGCGGTGTTTCGTCCCGCGAGCTGTTCGAAAGACTTACGAGTAGCTCGTGCATTTTTGACATGATCTCCAACGTCCCCCCCCCCGTCGTTTCGAGGCGCTGCTCGGTCTTGCTCAGCTGGCGGCGCAGCTGGGCGATTTCAGCTTGCTCCGGCGTTAACCGGCCAATCTTCTCCCCGGGTTTTTTCCCCGCAAGATTACCGGCGTCACGAAGCTTTCGCCACTCCGTGACCTGCGAGGTATAGAGCCGTTCGGTGCGCAGATACGCTCCGCCCGCGTTGTTCTTGTTCGCCGCGTCATACGCAGCCAAATGGGCAAGCTTCTGCACTGGGCTGAACGACCTTCTCGACGTCGGACCACCAGCTCGGGGTCCGGGACTACTCATAGGACTATCCACCACGTCGTCGTCTCACGCCTCGCGACCGACTCCCGTACGAGAGACTATGCGGCCCGACGAACGGCTCAAGGCGAGACCAAAAAGGAAATCATGCGCTGCCTCAAACGATACGTCGCCCGAGGGCTCTACCGTCAATTCACCAACCCACAAGCGGCGCCCTCGATCACCGACGCACGCACCGCGCGCGAAGACCTCCACATCACCCTCCGCGAAGCGGCCGGATACTTCAACACCTGGCCGGACACCCTCTCCCGACGAACGAGGACTCAGCCGAGACGACAGCCTCGCGAGCCAATTCCGGGACTGGCTCCACGAGCAAAAAGAAGCCCAAAAAATCAATTGACGACTATAAGAGCATCACGTGGAAACATCGCCAGGTGTGAAATTGCGGATGAGATGCAATCGACTGATGGCCCAGATAACTGCAGCAAAGACGACAGTTGCGATAGCAATGGCCAGAGCGTAGATCATGACGACGCCGTAGCCCTGTGTGGGATCGAGGAATGGGTAGGGCACCCATCCGTCGGTTGCCCCGCGAATGGTGACGACGATGATCCACACGATGGGGTAGACCAGCGCAACCCATATTTTATTGAGCGGAAGGGCACTGCGGTCGCTGAAAATCACCCAATCCAGTGCGGCATAGAGGGGCAGGATTACGTGCAAGACGGAGTTGGCCCACGCGAGGGACACGCCACCTTCAAGTCCAGCCAGCAAAACGTTATACACGACGCCGGTGATGACTATGTAGGTTGTTGCACAACCTCGCGCCAACATCAACGACCGGGATTGGGGTCGTCCGGAGAAGGACACGACCGCGGCGACCAGCAGCACAACGACCAGAATAATGTTGCTTTGCATGGTGAAAAACCCGAAGAAGTTGAACGGGTTGATCGTCGCGCGCGTGGCCGTGTCGAAAAATGTCGACAGAATCGCCACCGTGCCCAGTGCCGCGACAGATAGTCGGACCGTAGCTACAAGATATTTCACGATTTGCCTTCGATCAGTGGTGTCAGTAGCGGAAAATCCGTAATTCGCCTAAATCTTAGGGGTCCAATCTTTTTTTAAGTGGAAGATTCCCACGCCACGGAATCTGACACCGTTGGTGCCGAGAACACGGCCCGCTCTGTGTGTGCCGGATTCGAACCAGCCGGGGCGCCCTGCACGGTGGGCGAGAATGATTGGCCGCCGATCCCGTTCACAAACGCGATGCTCCCGGCAGAAATTTCCGTGCGAGACTGATCGTGACTGATGGTGGGTGTGCCGTCCCCGTCCTGACGCCCGTAGTCTCCGAAGAACGCGTGAACTCCGCCTTCCATCATGAGATAGCGGGCGGTGGCCGGGAGTGCCGGCTTCGCTGCAGCAATTTTGGCTGGGGTCGACAAGCCATCGTTCGACCCCGAGATCTACAACACGGCGACGTTCATCTGAGCTATGTTCATCGCTGGGTAGGATGCAAAGAGCAACAGCCCGACGACCGGGTCGCGAGCGGTCTCGGCAAAAGTTTCAGCGTCTGTCGCCGCCACAAGTCCGCCGAGGGAGTGACCGCCAACAACCCAGCGAGTGACCGGATGATGCGCGGTGCGGGTGAGGACCACGACCCCACTGCGGCAGCCAAACTCATGACGAGAGACGCCGCGAGCAGAACGATGTACGCCGGATGCCCGTGAATCAGCAGCGCTCCAGTTGCGAAGGCGGCGCCGGCGGTGACGATGACTCCGCAAATCGCCATAATACGCTTGACCCAGAGGTGCCAAGGTCAAACGTCGTGATCTATCACATGCAGATGATACCGACGACTTGGGATGGGATCAGAAAACGTGCTACAAATCCTGAGCAGTCGCGATGATGTGGGATCGTGCGCGCAAAATCCGTCAGATTTGAAAGCAATCACATATCGCGTATCCATGGGATACGAGACGCGATTCTCACCGGAGATACGCCGATGATATCGAGATCGCGAAGGATGTATTGATACCAGACTCGCTGCCTGTTAGAGTTTTGTCGGCGCTGGGGGAGTTGCTATGTCACACCCCTGGCCCGAAACAATTGGGCGATTTATCCGGGGGAACAACACGCGTGATTCACGTTAGTCATTTATCCAAGAGTTTTGGATCGCTCAAGGCCGTAAAAGACCTGTCTTTCTCAGTATCGAAGGGCAGAATATTTGCTTTTCTCGGCACAAACGGTGCTGGAAAAAGTACAACTATTTCGTGTTTGACGACGATGTCGTCTGCCGACTCCGGAACGATCAAGATCGCTGGCTTGACGGTTGGCCGTGATGATGATCAGATCCGTCGAAAGATCGGCGTCGTTTTTCAAGCGTCCCTTTTGGACCCCAGTCTGACAGTCCGGGAGAACCTCGCCGATCGAGCAGCCTTTTATGCAATGCGGAGAGTCGACCGCGCGCGACGAATCGCAGAACTCGCCGACATGATCGACCTGGGAGACTTCCTTGACCGCCCGTATGGGCTGCTCTCAGGCGGCCAGAAGCGCCGGGTCGACATTGCGCGAGCGCTCATACATGAGCCCGTTTTACTGTTCTTAGACGAGCCAACAGCGGGGCTCGATCCGCAAAGCCGCGAGCAGGTATGGGAGACAATCCGTTCCCTGCGTTCAACTCACGGTATGACTGTGTTTCTCACAACGCATTACATGGAGGAGACAGAAGAGGCGGATCAAATTTCAATTATTCATGCAGGCGAATTAGTTGTCCAGGGCACCCCTGCTGATCTCCGCAAGACGTACAGCTCGAGTATTCTTTCCGTTACGTCCGACGATGTGGAGCAACTGCACGAGGCGTGCGCAAGCCACGGATTTGCGGTCACCCGTGCAGCCGGAGCTGCGCGCATCGCGGTTGGCGGATCCGCGGAAGCTTTTAAATTTTTGCATGACAACCGACTGATCGTGGATGACTTCGAGTTCCGGCACGGAACGATGGACGATGTATTCCTGTCTGTGACCGCGAATCGAGCGACCGCATGAGTGCACTGATTCTCGCTCGCCGTAACTTGCGCATTTTTTTCCGGGATCGGACCGCGGTTTTCTTTTCGCTGCTTTCTGCGCTGATCCTCATCGGTCTTTATGCACTGGTTTTGGGCAGTCTGCAGGTCGACAACCTGCAATCGCGCTTTCCAACTGCAACAAATGCTCAGGTTCAGGCTTTCGTTGACGCGTGGGTCTTTGCTGGAATCACAATGATCACAATCCTGACGACCGGACTCGCTGCGTTGAGTGTTTTCATTGAAGATTCCTCGAGCGGTCGCTTCAAAGACTTTCTCGTCTCGCCTATTCGGCGCGCCAGCCTGATCTTCGGCTACATGACCTCTAGCTTCATCGTTGCTATCGTCATGACCGTGGTTGTCGTCGCGATAGCGCAGGGATATACGGCCATTCGCGGCAACGCTATGATGACGCCGACCGAACTGCTTCTTACCCTTGGCTATGTCGTTGTCGCTGCCGCCGCGTTCTCTGCTCTCTCGGGATTTATCGTGACGTTGGTTCGGTCCAATAGCGCCTTCGCAGCGATGAGCACCATTGTTGGAACAGTCATTGGTTTTCTGGCGGGCGCCTATATTCCTGCCGGCACTCTTCCGGCAGGCGTCGTGAATGTGATGAACGCGATGCCTTTCGCCCAGGCGGCGATGCTCCTTCGGCAGCCGTTCACCGCGCATTCGGCGGACGCCCTCACTGACGGGCAATCCGAGGCAGTATCCGCGCTGAACGATTTTTACGGAATAGCCATCTCTGTCGGGGACTTTGATGTTTCGAGCGCGGGAGCATCCACCGCGCTGGCCATAATATGCCTTGTTTTTGCATTGCTCTCGTCTTTCCGTCTCTCGCGGCGCATTCGCTGAGCGGCGGAATATCGAACAGGCCGACCGCAACAATTGCACCGTTATATACATGCCGAACCTACAATCTGAAATGTGAGGCAGTTGCTAAAATATATATAGGCTTTTTGAGTCCTGCCTTGTGTTCTAACCGTCAAGCGCAGGCCGCACAATTTCCATAAAACCACGCCGTGGGCGTGACCGGATCGATGGCACGAAAATCGAGTGCATGATGCACTCGGATTCACGGCATGACAGTGAACTTGCGACCGCGCGGTCGTCCTAAAGATCGCCACGCGCGGCTTGGACATGCCTGGTGGGTTTGATTGGGCGGTAGGTGGCCCATTCTGTGTGTTTCGATGACCGGGAGCGGCGCGTTTGCGGAAGATCATCGGTCGATGGTCCTCCGTGTTCTGCTATTTCAAAGGAACGATCTGTTGATAAATGCACGTGTTGTGACAGTTGTTCTTCGTCACGAGGAAGCCTCCCGCGCGCCCTCGATCGTTCTGGTCCGGGTCAACCAGTTCGGACACGTTCCTGCTGTGCTTATCGACCCGATAGACCGTAAGGGCCTTGTTGTTGACGGAATCTGGCTGGGCGCGGATCTCGACGACCATGCTCACGGCACCTTGTACATCAGAGTCCGAACTGGGAAATGGGGTCCGAGAAAGGCTAGGAGTGTTGCGCCCGAACTCATTCATCTAATTTGTCGGTGCAAAACATGCGGGAAAGAGGCGAGGTTCCGTCGGAATCCATTCTTCGGGCGCGGTTTATCTGTTCACGAATTCATTATTCAATGTTCGGTGTATTCCCATGTCGAACTCGTGCGGACACCCGCATCATCAACTCTTGCCGCACCTCTAGCGGTCGAAAACCAAACACGCCGAACACGGCGCCGTCGCTTTCTCTTCAGTCGCGCACGCGAGGTCGACTAACCCAGAATTCGATGGTGAAAATGTACCTGGCTGGTCGTGTTCACGTCTGGTTTCCACCAGTGGGCATCACGGCTTGAGTCAGCAGCCCAACCGGAGCGCTCTTATCTATCGCTGCGGGCACACTTTGCCTTTACCTGAATCGCACTGTCCTCGAGGCATCACCCTGTGGGCGGCGCGAGTCCGAGGCGCGGGTAGAGCACGGCGAATGCCTCGTCGAGACCGTCGGTGAAGGCAGGAAGTGCGTGCCCACCGTTGGGAGATTCCCAATACGTGACCGTCATACCTGCTGCCGAGGCAGCGGAGGCCATCCGTTGCTGTCCGGGTATGAATCCTGCATCGTTAGACCCCACGGTGAATACCGCGACCGTGTCGGAGAATTTCTTCGATGCGAGCAGGTTGAGAGGCTTCACCGCGTCATAGGCGGCTTGGTCACCATGGAAGACATCGGCCAGCGTCGATGCCTCAATCTCTGATCCGGGGAATTCTTCGCCGGAAATGTCCACGACGTTGGCAAAGAGATCTGGGTGCTTGACGGCGAGGGAGATAGCGCACTGTCCGCCGTTCGAGTACCCGGCGATGGTCCAATATCGAGGGTCGTTGATGACGTTCAGGTGCGCCCTCGCCCAGTTGACGACATCCGTCGTGATAAAGGTCTCGGCGCTGCCGTAGTTCGGGGTATCAAGACACAGCGGGTCTTTCGACGGTTCGCCAAGCTGGTCCGCGACGATGACTATCGGTGCCAGACCGCTGTGAGTGGCAGCCTCACGGTCGAGCGTCGCCGCGACGAAGGACGGATCGGGGTTACCGGGCTGCCCCATAAGGAGAATGACCAGTGGTAGCGCTGGCGCGTCGGAGATGAGCGCTGCGGGCGGCAGATAAATCCCGGCCGGCCGAGAGGTGAATCCTGAGACTATGTTTGGAATGACTTGGCTACCGGTAGTGCCCTTTACGGGTAGGCCAGCCGAAGCCACCCAGCGCTGATAGAGCGGCCCACTTCCCTTGGCCCCGCTGACGGCGGGTAGCGCAATTGCCGACTCTGTCGTGATCCCGAAGAGCGAACCCAACGTGCGGTTTAGCCCAAAGCCCGCATTGATTGCTAGCGTCCCAGCCGCAACGAAGAGCACCACGGAGGCCGCGGCGATGAACTTGCGATGAAGGCGCGACTTCCGAAGATTTGCCAGAGCAATTGCGACCGCCGTGCACGTCCCGGCAAACCAGAGGAAGCTGACCAGCCCGGGCGACATTCCGAAAGCGTCAACAATCGTCACCACAACGAACCATGTCACACCGGCGATACCGACGCCGCCGGCGATCGCGATCGCGACCGTCACGATCCACGTTCTGGTCGGGGCGCGGAGTAAAAGAAACACGAGCAGCACACCGGCCAGGCCGAGCACGACGTAGAGCAGTGGGCCAGTGACAATGTCGATGCGCAACAGGGCTGTACTGAGATCGTTCATGAGTCTCCTATCTGCGTTGTCGTTTGTGAGTTCAGTTCCCCTGGTTGAAAGATGGCTCGCGGGAACCCTACTGCCGTGCGCTGCAATTCAGGACTTTTCCATCGCAGACCAGGAGCAACCGTAAGGTCACTCGTTGGAGTTTGGTGTTGGGTTCGCATGGGCTTGGTCAGCTGACGTGCACATGGGGGCGGCGTTTGGCGTTGGGTTCCGATTCGCGCAGGACCTCGCGGGTTACCGGGGCGATCTCGCCATGGCCGGTGAAGAGGAATTTGAACATGTTGGAAATGGGGTTGTCCTGGGTCCATTCGAAGTAGATCTCCGGGATGGTCCCGGTCTGGTCGCGGATCTCCAGCAGTACGGCTGCGATCGTGTTGGGCACGTTACCGCTGGTCACTTGGAGGACCCGGTACCCGTGTTTCACCACGCCGCGTACGAGGAGGTCTTCTTCGAAGTCTGACGGGTCGGAGGGCAACACCTCCAGGAAGATGATGGGTGAGTTGCCCGGGATGTTGCCGAATCGGTGTTCATCGCGGCTCTTGTTGCGGTACTCGACTTCGGTGTCTTCGTCAGGTTCATGGGAGATGAGACGGATGACGTCGTAGTCCTCGGCGTCATTGGTCACGAAATCGAGAGCAGAAGGATCCAGAACGATGGACGTCGCCCTGAGCTCGAAGGATCGACGTACGCGCGAGATAAGGGAGGTCACCATGATGCCGAGGATGAAGAGCGCTGCGATACGCACCCCGTCAGGGCGTTCGACGACGTTCGCGACGGTCGTGTATGCCATGATCGCCGCGATGGCACCGAAACCGATGGTCGGCCAGCGCTGCCTTTTGCTCCGGGCCGAGAGGGTGACGGCGACCGAGGCAGACGTCATCAGCACGAGAACACCCGTTGCGTACGCGCCACCCTGAGCGTCGACGCTGGCTTGAAAGGCAATCGTGATCACGAAATCGATCCCGACGAACACCAGCACGAGGGGACCGGTGGCACGGGCCCATTGCGGAGCCAATCCATACCGCGGTAGATATCGGGGTACGAGGTTGAGCAGGCCGGCCAGGGCCGACGCCCCCGCGAACCAGAGGATACAGATGGTGCTGACATCGTAGGCGGATCCAAAAAGTGGCCCGAGGAATTCGTGGGCGAGGTAGGCCAGAGCGCGACCATTGGCTGGCCCACCGGGTTGGAAGTCGGCTAGCGGGATCAAAAGTGTGGTGACGATGCTGGAGGTGATCAGGAAACCGCTCATGATGAGTGCCGCCGTGGTGAGGAGCCGCTTCGTGCCGCGGATGCGGCCCGCCGGATCATCGTCAGTGTCGGTCGGGCTGCCTTTGATCTGCGGCATGACAGCCACCCCGGTCTCGAATCCGGACAGGCCAAGGCCAGTTTAGGAAACACCAGCAGCGCGATTCCCACCATGACGAGCGGATTTCCGTGCTGCACGGTCAGCGCCGCCCACCAGTCCGTGATCAGAACACTGTTCATGGCTACATGCGCGATTGCGACCAGGATGACGACGGAGTTGAGCAGTAGGTACACCGCGACGAGGATGACGGCGATGCCGATGGCGTCTTTGAAGCCACGGAGGAAGACAATCCCCAGCAACGCGATTATGAATAATGTGACGGGTACCTCCTGGCCCTGCAGCCACGGTGGTGTAAACGGATTCTCAATTGCGTGAGCCGTGGCGTCGGCCGCCGACAGGGTGATGGTGATCATAAAGTCTGTCGCAGCGAATCCGAGCAGAACCAGCACGAAGATCTTGCCGGACCACCACGGCAGCAGTTTTTCCAGCATATGAATGGAGCCGGATCCGCGGAAGCTTTCGGCAGCCACCCGCCGGTACACCGGCAAAGCACCGAACAGGGTGAGGGCGACCAGCACGATGGTGGCGATGGGCGAGACTAGTCCCGCGGCTAGCGCCGCGATCGCCGGCTGATAACCCAACGTGGAGAAATAGTCGACACCGGTCAGGCACATCACACGCCACCATGAATGAGTCTTGTCGGTCGTGGCCGCGTGGGGACCCACCTGGACACCCTGCCGGTCTCCACTGTCTTGCAGGAGCCAGGCTTTGAAGCTCCCGGCCGAAGCCCGCGGTATGTTCACGAGCACACCTTACGCCTCAAAAATTATTGTGAATTCCGACCGAACGTCATCAGCGCTCGTCGCATCTGGTCCTGGCATGCTGGGTGGATGCTTCTCGTGTCGTCGAGCGATTTTAGGGCTGGATTCTATCGGCGATCATGGATTGTCACCCGTCGCGTTTTTGACGATGACCGCATCATATCCGAAGCCGATCTGGGGTGTGAAAAAGCCCCACCGGAAGATTCCGGCGGGGCTTCCATCAGGATGTCGACATGGTTACCGTCAGCGGCCGAGCGTTGACAGGGTGAGCGAGGGCATCCTCAGCTGACTCGGAGAGTGGCGGTCAGGCCATTCAGCGTGACGTTTCCGACGATGGCGGCTGCCGCAATCGGGCTGTCGAGCGTGGACCAGTCGGTGGGAGAGGTTACCGCGGGCGTTCGTGCCTCGCATGCCTCCGATAAGGTTAAAAGCGTCCCCGCCATACCCGGCACCCGTCGATCGGAGGAGCTCCATGTCCACCACAGTCACCGGCGTCATCGCCCGCTCGAAGGGCGCGCCAGTCGAACTGGTCGAAATCGTCATTCCCGATCCCGGTCCCGGCGAAGTCATCGTGGACATCGAAACGTGTGGCGTCTGCCATACCGACTTCCACTATACAGAGGGTGGCATCAATGACGACTTCCCCTTCTTGCTCGGGCATGAAGCCGCCGGACGCGTCAGCGTCATCGGCGAAGGCGTCACGCACGTCGCGGTCGGCGACTTCGTGGTGCTCAACTGGCGCGCCGTCTGCGGCGAATGCCGAGCCTGTAAGCGGGCCGAACCCTGGTACTGCTTCAACACCTTCAACGCCACCCAGAAGATGACCCTCACCGACGGCACCGAGCTCAGCCCGGCCCTCGGCATCGGCGCTTTTGCCGAGAAGACCCTCGTACACGCCAAGCAGTGCACCAAGGTGAATCCGGATGCCGACCCTGCGGCCGTCGGCCTCCTGGGCTGCGGCATCATGGCGGGCATCGGCGCGGCCATGAACACGGGCAATGTCAGCCGAGGCGACTCGGTGGCCGTGATCGGCTGCGGCGGAGTGGGGGATGCTGCGATTGTGGGATCACGCCTGGCTGGCGCATCCGTCATCATCGCCATTGACCGCGACCCCAAGAAGCTCGCCCAGGCCAAACAGCTCGGGGCCACGCACGCCATCGATTCGTTGAACCTGGATGAGGCTGGCGTCGTCGCAGCCGTGCAGGCACTGACCGGTGGATTCGGCGCCAACGTCGTCATCGACGCGGTCGGGCGTCCCGAAACCTGGCGGCAAGCGTTCTATGCCAGGGACCTCGCCGGAACGGTCGTGCTGGTCGGGGTGCCCAACCCCGAGATGATGCTCGAAATCCCACTGATCGACGTCTTTGGGCGCGGCGGCTCGCTCAAATCGAGTTGGTACGGCGACTGCCTGCCGGAGCGCGACTTTCCCATGCTGACCGACCTGTACCTGCAGGGACGGCTACCGCTTGACGAATTCGTCAGCGAGAAGATCGGCATCGGCGAAATCGAAGCTGCATTTGAAAAAATGGCACGCGGCGACGTGCTGCGCTCGGTGGTGGTGCTCTGATGACCGCACGCGTCGACCACCTCGTCACCGTCGGCACCTTCAGCCTCGACGGCGGCACCTGGGACCTCGACAATAACGTCTGGATCGTCGGCGATGACACCGAATGCGTCGTCATTGATGCCGCGCACGACGCCGACGCGATCCTGAAGGCAGTAGGCGACCGTAAACTGCTGGCCATTCTGTGCACCCACGGGCACAACGACCACATCGATGCAGCCGTCAGCGTGAGCGCCGCAACGGGCGCACCGGTCTGGCTGCACCCAGCTGACACCATGCTGTGGGAGATGGTCTTTCCCGGGGATGCTGCTGCGGCGGCCACGCAACCGAACGCGCTGAAAAATGGCCAGCGCATCGCCGTCGCCGGCATCGAACTCGAAGTGCTGCACACACCCGGGCACTCGCCCGGAGCGGTCTGCTTCTCTGCGCCGGCACTCGGCACGGTATTTAGCGGCGACACGCTCTTCCACGGTGGGCCGGGTGCAACCGGCCGGTCGTTCAGCGATTTCCCGACGATCATCGACTCGATCACCACCACCCTGCTCACGCTGCCGGCTGCCACCGTGGTGCGTACCGGGCACGGTCAGTCCACCCTGATCGGCGACGAGGCGGGCCACGTCGAAGAGTGGATCGCCCGCGGGCACTGAGCAAGAAGGAACTCGCTCGAGTTCGCTTTGCACTTTGTGCGTCGTTGCACTTAGTGTAAGTACATGATGTCGCTTGACGCCGGACCCGATCGCCGCGCCGACCTCAAGGCGCGGTACCGCCAGGCCATTTTGGATGCCGCCGACTCGCTCATTCGCGAGCGGGGCAAACCACAATTCAGCGTCGACGAACTCGCGGAGCGCGCCGACGTCTCCCGGCGCACGGTTTTCAATCATTTCTCATCGCTCGACGATGTGATCATGACCACCTGCACGCAGGTGCTCAGTGCCACCGTCGACGAATTTCGGGCGGCAACGGCATCCACCCCACTCGGAGACGGACGTCGCGACGGCCTGTTCGACCAGATCACGACGGCACTGCGCGCCATCGACCTGCCGCCCGTGGTCGCCTACCTCGCCGGCGTGCTCACGGTCGAGGGCGAGAACGGTCGCTCCCGGCACAGTATCGGCGACGTCTTTACCCGCACGACCGAACAGCTCTCAGCGGAGATCGCCGGTCGCACGAGCGCGATCGACGATTTCGAGGTTTCCATCCTGGTCAGTTCGGTGATGAACGGCATCGCCATCGTATCGGCGCACTGGTTGGCTCGAACGGGCGGCACGCTCGACGCATCCTCCCGAACTGTCTGGTACGAACTGCTCGACCGCCTCATCGTCACGATCCGTATCGGATACGCCCCGTCCAACTGACCAAACGCATTCCGCTGGTGATCCACCACCTCGACTCCCGATGACGGGATGCACGACGCCACTTCGGTCATCCGACCACACCTTGCTCATACACAGAAATTGAGAATATGGCATCGCTTCTCTACCGACTGGGTCGGTTCTCCGCCCGCCGAGCGTGGTTGGTCATCGTTGCGTGGGTGGTCGTTCTCGGTTTCGCCGTCGGTGCATTCTCTGCCTTCGGCGGAACACTCACGTCGTCCGTCAGCATCCCCGGTACCGCCACCCAGAAGGTCAGCGACGAGCTCAAGGCTAAGTTCCCGGCGGCCAGCGGCGGGCGAGGAACGGTCCTGTTCACCACGACCGACAACTCCATCTTCACCGGCGCGCAGAAAACCGCCATCGGCGCCCTCCTGACACGCACGATCGGTCTCGACAGCGTGAAATCGGTGACGAATCCCTTCGACACCCAAGCCCAGATCGATGACCAGACGCAGCAGGTCGTCGACGGACGGCAGAAGATCGCCGCTGGAACGGCGCAGATCGATGCGGGGCAGGCGCAGATCGATGCGGCAACGGCTGAGGCCGCGGCGGCACAGAGCCAGCTCGATGCCGGCCGCGCGCAGGCCGAGGCGGCGGGTCAACTCGCTGGTGCTGGGCGGATGCTCGATGCCCAGCAGGCGCAGATCGATGCGGGTCGCACTGCGATTGCCGGGCAACAGACGGCACTCACGGCAAGCCGTAGCGAGCTCGAGGCCTCGAGCACCACGCTCGAACAGGGAGCCGACCTGCTCGACCTGGCCGCGGGCATCCGTCAGGTTTCGACTGACGAGACGACAGCAGTCGCGAGTATCCAGTTCGACACGTCGCTCAACCAGGTTTCGCCCGAGTCGAAGAAGGCGGTCGTTGCGGAGATGAACGATGCCGGCATTGCCGGCGTCAGGGCTGAGGTCTCCAACGACATTGCTGCGAGCCTCCCCGAGATCCTCGGTCCCGGAGAGATCGGCGGCGTCATCTTCGCGGCCATCGTGTTGTGGGTCATGCTGGGCACCCTGATCGGTGCAGGGCTGCCATTATTGAACGCGTTGATCGGCGTGGGCGTTGGCGTGCTCGCTTCACTCGCATTGTCCGGGGCCGTCGAAATGCTCTCCGTCACTCCGGTTCTGGGAGTGATGCTCGGGCTCGCCGTCGGCATCGACTACTCACTCTTCATTCTCAACCGGCATCGAACGCAACTGCGTAACGGGCTGCCCCTGCAGGAATCGATCGGGCTGGCCAACGGCACCTCCGGCAACGCGGTCGTGTTCGCGGGCGCCACCGTGCTCATCGCTTTGCTCGCCCTCAACCTCACCGGCATCCCCTTTCTCGGGCTCATGGGCACGGTCGGTGCCGTCTGCGTCTTCGTCGCCATTCTCATAGCGATCACGCTCACACCGGCGGTGCTGGGCCTGGTCGGCACAAAGATCCTCACGAAGAAGGCCCGCGCCCGGGTCGGCCACGCCAGCAACCATGCCCGGGTGCCGGTCAAGCCGATGAACTCCCTCCGCGCCGTCGTCACGGTGGTCGTAGGCATCGTCGTTCTTCTTGTCGTGGCCATCCCGGCGCTCTCGATGCGCCTCGGACTCCCTGCCGGTTCGTCCGAACCGCTGGGCTCGAGCGCGTACAACGCTTACAAACTCGCCGACGACAAATTCGGGCCGGGTGTGAACGGCCCGCTGCTCGTCGTTGCCGATCTTGAGACCGCCGTCACGGATGACGACCTGCTCGCTGAACAGGTACGCATCGGAACAGCGCTGCGTGCCGAGAACGACGTCGTCGCTGTCGCGCCGATCGGAGCATCCGATGACGACCTGCTTCTCGCTTTCCAGGTCATTCCCGCCGAGGGGCCGAACAGCGAATCGACCGAGCAGCTCGTACGTGACCTCCGAGGAATCGACCTCGTCGGAGTCGCTTCCCTCGGTGTCGCCGGCAACGCCTCCGGAAACATCGATGTGAGTGAAAAACTCGCCGCCGCGCTCCCGCTGTACCTTCTCGTTGTCGTGGGGCTCTCCCTGATTATTCTGATCTTCGTGTTCCGATCGATCCTGGTGCCCGTAACTGCGACGCTGGGCTTTGTCTTGTCGCTGTTCGCATCCTTTGGGGCGATCACGGCGGTCTTCCAATGGGGCTGGCTGGGTGCCGTGTTCGGCATCCATGATCCCGGGCCGATCTTGAGCTTCCTGCCTATTCTCGTTGTCGGGGTTCTGTTCGGGCTGGCGATGGACTACCAGCTATTTCTGGTTAGTGGGATGCGCGAATCGTACGTGCATGGTGCATCGGCGCGCCTCGCCGTGCAGCGCGGGGTGCACGCCGGGCACACGGTGGTCATCGCTGCCGCGCTCATCATGGCCTCGGTCTTTTCCGGATTCATCTTCTCGAACTCGGTCATGATCCAGTCGATCGGTTTCGGGCTCGCCGGCGGCGTGCTGCTTGACGCGTTCGTGGTGCGGCTGCTGATCATCCCGGCCGTGATGCACTTGCTGGGGGACGCAGCGTGGTGGTTGCCGAAATGGCTTGATCGCATGCTGCCCAACGTTGACGTGGAGGGTGCCTCGCTCGAACGAACGCACCCGGATGCCGCTCGGGGCGGCATTGAGCTACCGCCTATTCGGTGACCTGCACGTCTTTCGAGAACGCCACGTAGCCACTGAAGTCCTTGCCGACGCGTTCGAACGCCGTCGGGTACGGGTGCGGGTAGCTGAAGGCACGATCCTGCAGCACGGTGTCACCGTCTTTCACGCTGAAGTACTGGCATTCGCCCTTCCACGGGCAGGTGTACGGGGTGTCGCTCTCGACGAACAGATCGCTCTTCACGCTCGCGGGCGGAAAGTACCAATTTCCCTCGATGCGGATCAGATCCTGCTCGGGTGCCTCGGCGATGACGGTGTCGTTCAGTACGGCTTTCATGACAAACCTCCTAGTATTTTGCAACGTTACCCGCGGAAGCCGAATTCTCCCAGCATTGGAATCATTTCGCCCGGCGCAGCGGTTCCGCGACCGCACGGTACCTCGAGCTAGCACACGCTGGCGACATGACTGTCGGTGAAACGAATGCGACCCGCCACCGAGCACACGTCGACGACCGATGCTGTGAAAGTGCGATTCATCCGCTCTCCCGAGGGCCGGTGTATTAAACGGAAGAACGTGCTCTAAAATAAGGGCGTGCCGTAGTTTGCACCGAGCCGAGGAGACACCATGACCGCCGAACCGATCCGTATCACTGCCGGGCCGAACGCCCATGAGCGCGAACCCGCCGCGGCCCCATGTACCTGCGGTCACGACGACAGCGAATCGATTGTTCTTGACAGCCGCACCATCCCGCACGCGATCCGCCACGCCGCGATTTTCGGTGCATTGGAGGCGATTCAGCCCGGAATATCGCTCGACCTCATGGCGTCGCACGACCCGCTGCCGCTACTGGCCCAGCTCGAGCGAAACCACCCGAACGCTTTCAGCATCACCTACCTCGAGAGTGGTCCCGATGTGTGGACTCTGCACCTGACCCGCATTCTGTAGCGGTTCGAGATGAAACCGAGCCTCAAGCGCCGGCTGTGGCACCAGATCACCGGCATGCTCGTGCCCGTCTGGTTGATCCTCGGGATCGTCAGCGTCATCCTCTACCGAGGATCGTCGTTTGGCCCCTGGCTCATGGTGCATCTGCTGCTGGGGGCCCTCTCGACTGCGATCCTGGTCTGGAGCCAGCATTTCGCCGACAGCCTGCTGAAGAACGTGGCGCCCGGCGGCCGGTACTGGCTGGGCGTTCGACTGACCGTTCACACGGTCGGTGCGGCGCTGGTGATGATCGGGATCACCGGCGCGTGGTGGCATGTCGTACTCACCGGAGGAATCCTGGTCGGGCTCAATGCCGTCGTGCACGCCACCATTCTCGTGCGGCAACTGCGCGGCGCACTCCCGGCCCGGTTCGCTCCGCTCGTGCGGTACTACATTGCTGCAGCCGGATGCCTCGTGGTCGGTGTCACTCTCGGAATTTGGATGGCCCACCCCGACAGTGCGGCGTCGAGTGACTCTTACGACCGGCTCTACATCACGCATATCGGGCTGAACCTGCTCGGCTGGGTCGGCCTGACCGTCATCGGCACCGTCGCCCTGCTGCTCCCGACCGTGCTGCGTTCCCGAGTGCTGTCCGCCACGCGGGCGGCCGCACGCCCCACCCTGCCGACTCTTCTGGCCGGACTGGTGGTTTTGGGCGCTGGGGCCTACGCCGACTCGCGAATCATCACTGCGGCGGGTGTACTCATCTACCTGGTCGGCTTCGCCCGGGTGCTCGGGGAGTTGGCCGGGCACGTGCGCCGTTCGCCCGCCGTCAGCTACGCCGGGTGGTCTATCACCGCAGCCCTTGCCTGGTTTGCGGTGTGCGCGCTCGGTTTTGGCACCGTCGTCGTCACCGCTGCCAGCTGGGCGAATGCCGCGGCCGGCCTCAAAACGCTCGTGCCGTACTTCGCGGTCGGCTTCGGCGGCCAGATCATGATCGGCGCGTTGAGCTTTCTCATTCCGGTCGTGCTCGGCGGCGGACCGCGGGCGTCCAAGGCCACCGCGCACGAACTCGATCGGGCCGGCCTGTTCCGAGTCAGCGTCGTCAATGGCGCACTCGTTCTCACCCTTCTGCCGGTGCCCGACGTCGTCGCCGCTCTGCTCTGGGCCGTTCTGCTCACGACCCTTGCGGCGTTCATCATTCTGATGGTGCGGGCGCTGCGCATCAATCGAAAGAACCGCACCCCTCCGGGGGCGCAGCTTCCGCCCTTGGTGCGTGACGTCGCGGAGAGTCCCGCGCCGCAGCCGACCCCTCGCGCCAGCATGCTCATCGCGGCGGCGGCGACCCTGGCTTTGACCCTCGCCGTCGGCGTCGCCCTCGAGCCTTCCAACACGAGCCTCGGCTCGGGCGCGGGCGCGACCGGCCACACAACGACCGTCGATGTCACGATGATTGACACCCGGTTTAGTCCCGACACGATCAACGTTCCGGTGGGCGACAACCTGGTGATCACCCTCACCAACGCCGACGGCATGCTCCACGATCTGGTATTCGACAACGGAGTGGAGTCCGGCTCGGTCGAGCCCCAGGCCACGACGAGCGTCGACGTCGGCATGATCGGCGCCGACCTGGGCGGTTGGTGTTCCCTGGGGGGCCACCGGCTGCTCGGAATGCTGCTGACCGTGAACGCGATCGGTGCGGAGTCGACCGCCACTGCCGATTCGCACGCAAACCCACTGCATAGCGACGCGGCGGCATCCGACGAAATAGACCTCATGGCCGAGCCGGGAAACGATTTCGTCGCGCGTGATGCGCGACTGGCGCCCGTGGCATCCGCTACCGTGCACACGAGCACGATGACCGTCAGCAATACCGAGACCGAAGTTGCGCCGGGCATCACACAGATGCTGTGGACCTACAACCACACGGCGCCCGGGCCGACGCTGCACGGCACTGTCGGTGACGTCTTCGAGATCACCTTCGTCAACGCGGGAACCATTGGCCATTCGCTCGACTTTCACGCCGGCTCGCTTGCACCGGACAAGCCGATGCAGACCATCGACCCCGGGGAGGAGCTCACCTACCGGTTCACCGCCACGCGCTCGGGAATCTGGATGTATCACTGCTCGACGATGCCCATGTCGGTCCACATCGCGAACGGTATGTTCGGTGCGGTCATCATCGACCCGCCCGGACTGACCGCCGTCGAGCAGGAATATGTGCTGGTCCAGTCCGAGTTTTATCTGGGCCAGCAGGGCGAGGAAGGCGACCCGGTCAAGGTGCAGACGCAGCTGCCTGACCTGCTCACCTTCAACGGCTACGCGAATCAGTATGTCGCCGCGCCGCTGACTGCGACCGTTGGCGAGAAGGTGCGCATCTGGGTGCTCGACGCGGGTCCGAACGTTGGGAGCTCCTTTCACGTGGTCGGAGGTCAGTTCGATACCGTGTTCTCGGAGGGTGAATACCTGCTGCGGACCGGTGGCAGTACCGGAACGGGTGGGGCGCAGACGCTCGCGCTCGCACCCGCCCAGGGCGGCTTCGTCGAGCTCACGTTTACCGAAGCGGGTACCTATCCGTTTATGAGCCACGTGATGTCGGATGCAGAGAAGGGCGCGCGCGGGCTGATTGGGGTGACTGACTAACCCTGCTGGCGGCATCGAAGAGTCGGTGCCGCTGGGGTTGGTCGGCGTGAGCGCCATTACCCGACAAAGCCGTCGGTCGGGGCGGTCAACATGCCCGGGATATCCCAAGTGAGCCCAAGTCCCAGCACAATCTTCCTGATGAGTATCCGAGGGCACTGACCAGGACGCGGCGTCGCCATGCAGCAGTCGTACAAGGTCGGGATCAGCAACGGCAACCACGATGAGCCCCTTGCGCCGCCACCTACGACGCGGTGGGGGCAATGACCATGCGCCTGAGCGGCCGTGTTGATAACCCGAAGTGGATGACCCGGAAGTCAGGTACCCCTCGTCTGGGCATCCAAGATCGCGGGTATTCCGCTGAACAGCAGGACGGCCACGAGTACCGCGACAAAATTCAGGCCCCCTCCGGAGGCGCCATCGGTCAACAGCAGCCAATCGGGGCCAAAGGACTCCATCGGATGCCATAACGACGCAAACCAGCCCGTCGCATCCGCTGCCGCGACGTACGACAGCACGAACATACCGAATATGACCGGCAGGGCAAAAACGATGAGAAGCACGCCCAAGGGCGCCAGCCAGCAGAGGAGAAAGAGCGGGATCAGGAGCCAGGACACAGGATTGCGGAAACCGGGAGTGACGAAGCTCCCGTAGCGGTTGCCCCGGTTCTGAAGTCCCCATCCGGACACGAGCAGAAGGCTGCCCCCGACTACCCCGCCGACCAGGCCACCGAGCAGACTGCCGCTTTCAACAGACAGCCCGACAACGAACCCGATGAAGAGGAGGGCGAGCCCGACAAAGCCGATAAGGAAAGGTTGCCTCGCGACCAAACGCACTGCGAACCAGGTGAAGCGGCCCCAGAACCGGCCGGGGGCCGTGAGCCAAAAACCTATGCGCGCAGAGAGCGGATCTGTGTCATGGGTGATCACTCGGGCTGTGACCGGCACTCCGATGCTCACGAAGGGCCACAGCGGGGTGAGTATGAACAGCATCCACCTCTCCATGGCCGGTGCCGCGCCGGTCACGCCACCGAACAACGATCCGTAGGCCGCGACGATCGCGAAGCTGAGCAGAAACACTACCGCGACACTCACGGCGAACCATGGCGTGAACCCCAGCAGCGGCCCCCAGATACTGATTCCTGGGGCCTTCTTCAGCGCTCCAACGACGGTATACAGCCAGTTTCCCGAAACTCTGGGTGCATCGACGCTCACGGTCTGACCGCCTGCTCGGTGTCCTTGGTCCTGGTCTGTCGCGTCTGCAATGCAACGTGCACTACAGGTACTTCGTCAGGAAAAACTCAATGAGGGGAGGCACAATCGCCAGAGCCGCGCCTCCGGCAATGGCCCAGCGCTTGAGCGTCTTCGCGTTCTTCTCCCGCTCTTTCAGGAGGTATTCGTTGACACGCGAGCTCTCCAGCGCGTGCGTCTCCAACGCGACGAGGTATGCAAGCTCGGTGTGGTGCGCGAGCACATCGGGAGATGCCCCGCCGGATATGCCCAACTGCTTGCGCAGTTCTTCCGCGTCAGCCTGGTGCCGCTCCAGATCAGCGGCGAGCTTAGCCACTGCGTCCTCGGCGTGTTGTGCCGATGTGGAGATCACGGGCGCCGCCATTCCCGCAGCGTCGAGTGCCTGGCTCCACGAGCCGAAGACACGGTTGAACTCTTCGAGGGACGGCGGCGTGTTGACGGTATCGTCCTGCTGTCTGTTCCTGCGCCACACGACGTAGTCACCCGTGCTCCTGCTGCCCTCTGGAGCATTTAGAAATTCCCGGAGCTGGGCGACCGCAACCTCTTTGCGAGGCAAGATGAGGCTGGGTATCCGAAAGGGCAGCCCGGCGGATGTCATCGACTCCGACCATTGCTGGCTGAATTTGTTGTGGCGAGGGGGCCAGGTCACCCTCTTTCCGGAGTTCGCGCTGAATTCCTGCACGATCGTCTGTCGGGTCGGGATGTTGTAGGCCGTCGCCGTCCACGGTCGTGTATCGTCCTTCGGCAGTGCAGCCATCGCCTGGTTGGCCGCGAGAACGCACAGGGCGTCGGCTTCCGTGAGCCCTCGTTCGCGCAGAAGCAGGAGCAGCGACGGGTCCACGTCGGCGGGCGCGTCGGGCACCGTGATACGGAAAGCCCGCGCGTAGGCATACCGCAGACCCGCGTTCTCGATCTGCTCCGTCAACGTCAGATCAGGTGTCAGGGTTGTGTCCATGGGTACCATTGTGGGCCGAGCGTGTGCCCTGCTCGGGGCCGTGAGGGCAGCGGATGCCGTTCTCGGACAATCTCGGACACCTCGGCAGCGTCATTTCCGGCCAAGCCCGGGGCTGCGGCTCAGGCCCAATGGCAGCAGAAAACGGGCGAGCAGCAGGGCGATATACCCGGCGATAAGTTTGTCGAGGAGCGAAAGCATCAGGTTCGCCGAGAACACGGCGACCCAGAGTCCCTCGCCGATGGCCCCGATGGCGCCGATCGTCGACGCCACCAGATCACTGGCATGGCCGGCAACGCCGTTATAGACCAGCACGTTGATCGGCACCGCGACGAGCGTGCAGGCGACCGCGACCGCCACGTTGAGGAGCAGGAAACGTAGAGCGCCGCGGTTCCGGCGGAAGAGACGGTAGCCGTAGCCCCAGACGAGCGCCCCCACGACATTGACGGGCGCAAATGGCAGTGTCTCCGGGTTGCCTTGCAGCCCGCCGAGCAGGTTTGTCAGCACCCCTACGAGGGCTCCGTGCCACGGGCCGAGCGCGATCGCCGCGGTCGCCGTGCCGATCATGTCCAACCAGACCGGGAGGTGGAATTTGTCTACGACGCCGTCGCCAAACAGGTTCACGCCCACGCAACCGACCAGCAGGGCGACGGTGAGCGTGACGGTCAGGGTCCGGCTATCCGGGTGCGAGGTCAGCGGCGCGACCGGCGGATGCGGGGCAGCCGACTCTGCAGGCCCACCCGACGCATCCGGTCGGTCCATGCCTACCGAGCCGGCCGAACGCCGCGCGGAGAACTGGGCATCGAGGCACCGCTTGCGCCAGAGCGCGGCAGCGACGTCATCCTCTCCGAGGGCCCGCACGATCTCCTCGACCAGGACCGCGTTGATGCGTCGACGGCCCGTACGGAAGGCATCGAAGACCGACGAGCGGGCGATCCGGGCCGCAGCCGGGGTGGTCCCGTGCGCCTCACGCGTGCGCGCTATCAGTGCGGCGATCTCGGCGTATGAGACATCGCCCGCCGTGTTGCGCAGGCGCTGGAGGTCCTCGACGAGTCGGTCGAGCGGTTGCGACGATGTTTGGGTGCGCTCCAACTCCGACGTCACGTCCCCCGACCTGCCCCTCACAGCTGCCGGTCGCAACTTAAGGTCCAGACTACCGGGGCACCGCGCGCCCCGGGCCAGACTTGCCGTAGCCCCTGCTGCGGGGCTTACGCGCAGACCTCGTACAGGCTGGAGGGCACCGTGTTGACCGTGATCGCCACCACGCGGTCGGTCTGGTCCGCTTCGAAAATGATCGAGTTTTCGTTCTGCCCGGTGATGACCCATAAGTACATGCTCACCCATTTCTGTCACAACGCTCATTGGTTCCGGCCATCTGCACTGCAAGCTTCCGCTACGACTCGAGCGGTAAGCCTTGCTCGGAATTCACGTGCGCAAAGGCCGCGAGCGGAGCGTCAGACTGGGGCACAGGTCCTTTTTCAACCCAACGATTGGATTCGCTCGACTGGCTATACAGGAGTCCCTTACCCCACGCCGCGCCGGAATAAACACCAGCGACGTTGTGCATCTTGATCACGAATTCGCCGTCCAGCCGACCAGCGAAATGTTCGGCCAGCTCGTGTGCGGTTGGTTCGATGCGGCCCCACATCTGGCTTGCAAACCAGCCCTCGGGTGCGATTATCAGTTCGACGCTGGTCTCCGGTCCCAGAAAGAGGAGAGATTTTTCTCCGCCTACGGGGTTGAGTGAGATGCACGTTGTTGCGGTTTTGAGGGACTCAAGGATTTCAAGGATGCGCTGCAGGAAAACGACGCGCTCGGCTTCGCTCAGGAGCCTGGCGCGATAGAGCAAAAGCGACCGACCAAGGTCGACGTACTCAGGCGCGGCCAAAAACGGAGCAAGCTCAAGCTGTTCTGCGCTGAATTGCCCACCTGTGCCGCTTCGCGACAAATAGCCAGCTATTTCGGCAACGGAAACCAGTAGGTAGTTCTCACCGTCGGCGAGTTGTGCAGTCATCACTTACCCCAGTTCCACGGGAAAATTTTCTCGGCAGTAGTGTCCATCTTGTCGCTGATCATTGTCATCGCACCCCACACGCCTTCATATCGTCGACTCATTTGAGACGTCTGTTCTTGCGACAGGTTGTCAACGTCGACGTTTCTCCCGAAGAGGTGTTGCGCTCCCATCTCATATGTTTCGTTCTGCTCCGTTTGCGTTCTGGGAATCGTCATGTCCACGAATGTAACCAGCGCCGAGATGCCCAAAACAAGGGGAGACAGTCTCTGCAGCCCGGCGGTGAGCCCGGCAACTCCGCCAGCATGGGCCGCGCCAGGAGTGAAAGCCATAACATAACTGGTCAGGGAGACGGCTCCGGAGCCCAGGTGGCCGAGGGCTCCTCCGACATCGCCGGACTTGATGAGGTCAACAATTTCGTTGCCCTCCAGCACAAGAGCGATCGGGCCCAAGAGCTTTTGCAAGAACGTTGCGGTGGGTAGGTTCGACATCTCGCGTGCGATCGTCGCTAGATCAAGCAGTGTTAACGATCCACCGAGGAGATTCAGGAGCTTTTCGATAGTCTCGTCGGGTCTGCCACCGCCTATGAGATCCGCGATGGCCCTTCCTACAGCTGAGCCCTCGACGATCCGGCTACCAGCTGAGCCGTCGGCGGCGCTGGCGGCCTCTTGCTCGTCGGCGTTCTTGCGCAGTTGGGTCGCGTTTGCCTCCAATACTCGTGCAACCGTCGCGACGTGCAGGCTGTGCTCGGACTCCCACTGTGCCTTGAAGGTTGCTGCGAAGGGGCCGACCCACGCGCTGATTTTGATCTGGTTGCCGACGGTGAGTCGACTGCGGTCAAGCTTTTCGCTCGCATGGCTCATTCGTTCTGCCAGATCTCGAAGTTGCTCGACATCGGCCCCATATTTTCCTGCCATGGCAGGTCCCTTCTACTGTCGATCGGTAGTGGTGCGGTTTGTGCGGGCCGCCGGTCGAACCGGCGGCCTACACAAACTCGGCCGGTCAGGCGTTCGAGGTTTGCTCCTGCGCCTGAGCGTTCTGGGAGGCCTTCTGCGAGGCCTCATTCAGAGCATTGATGACCTGGCGGAGAGCAGCAGAGTGCTGGCCGTTCCAGTCACTGCGGAATCCTGAAGCATCCGGGCCGGTCCATTCCGTGTTGCCCAAGGTGTTGGTGAGGGTGCTCAGCACCCCTTCAATGTCGCTGGCTTTCTGCGAAAGCTGGCTGCTGAGTGTACGAACCTGTTCTACATCGAGACCCCATACGGCCATGATCTATTCCTTCGTTTCGGTAGTTCGTGAGGGTGGTGCTGGCCGAGATCGACGGTTCGATCTCGGTGTTTTGCCCCGGTGTGGTGCAACAGGGCAAATCTATGGCGGCGGCCAACAGCTGTCGATGGTGTCAATTCACCATCGCCGCCTGCAGGCGCGCTGCGTGGCCGTTGACGATGAGAAAACCCCGGCCAGAAGGAAATTCGCTGCGCTTCAGGCGCCCGAGCGGGGTTCCGAGCAGCATGTCGCCGTCCATCTCGCCCGGTACGAGCAACAGGCCCCTCCGGCCGGATTTGAACGGACCGGCGAGCGTGTATGCCTGGGACCAGGTGGAGCTCTCCGCCTCGCCGACCACAAACAGCTCGGCCCGCGCCGCCGCCTTTCTCGAGCTGGGCGAGCGGATGCTCCGCGTCGGTCCCGGTGAAATCGGTCACGCCCTCGATTACCACCGCGAGTTGCCCCGCCGTAAATGCACCCGCCTCAATGCGTTCCGTGAGCCGGGTTACCGCGGTCACGACCGCATCGATGGTGTCCGCCACGAGAACGAAACCGTCGGAGCCGTTGGAGCCGACTGTGCCGAGCTGCCCTGCAGACGCGCCGCTCAGCGCCGTGCGCCGCGGCGCGAACAATGCTAACTGCGGGTGCTGTCGTGATCGCCCGAGAGCTGCCACGAGAGTCGCGAGCGCTGTGGTGCGACCGCTGCCGGGCGGCCCGGAGATGATGAACGTTCCCCGCTGCTCGACCCCGATCGCGGCCAAGGTATCGTCGGCCAGTCCGATGACGGCGCGACCCTGAGCATCCGTTGTGGGTAGTGAGAGGAGAGAAACGTGTTCGGGGAGCCGCCCGATGCGTGGCGCCTCGATCGGCGACTGGCGACGCATGCTCGCGGCCAGGCGCTGAACCTCCCGCGACTGCACCGCGAGGTTCGAGCTGGCGCCCAGCACCGCGAGCTGTACCTCGTTGCCGTCGATGATGCCCCGGCCGGGAGGGCTCGTGACGCTCAACACGTCTTTCGGCGCGCCCAGAAGCATATAGTCATCTTCGGTGGCTTGCCGCAGTACGAGTCGCTTCTGCACGGTGGAGCTGATCGAGGTAGGAATTGAGTTCGGCCGGCCCCCGGTCATCACCACATGCACGCCGAGCTGCCGCCCGTCCGCGGCGATCTGGGCAAACACGGTGAACCACTGCGACGTGGAGGCGTATTCGTAGGCTTCTCGAAATGCCCCGATCCCGTCGACAAGCAAGAGGACGCGCGGCTCGGCTGGCCGGTTCGCCAGCTTGCGGTACTCGCCGATTGTGCCCGCTCGAACCTCCGCATACCGCACGGCTCGGTCGTCGACCAGATCACGAAGGGTGCGCAGCAGGCGCACGACGCGCTCGCCGTCGTCACCCGAGATGATCGCACCGACGTGGGGCAGGTCCTCGAGCATGCGCAGGCCGCCCGCACCGAAATCGAGACCATAGACCTGAATCGGGCCGCCGTTCAAGATGACCGCGGCGGCGATGGCGAGCAGGCGCAGGGCAGCGCTCTTGCCGGAACCCCCGGCGCCGAAGATGGCCATGTTGCCGTCGCGATCGGGTTCATAAAACATCGCTGGCTGCGACTGCGTCGCCGGATCGTCGATGACGCCGAGCAGCAATCGCTCGTCGGTGCGCGGATGCGGCTGTTCCATAAAGTCGTAGACGGCGGCGAGTTCGTCGAGCCACGGCTTGCGTGGGGGCGGCACTGCTGCCTGGGCCGCCGCTGCCTGGATGGTCGTCACCAGGCGGGCAATATCGGTCGGGCCGGGGTCTCGTATCTCGGCGACTTCGCCTTCGGGCACGTCCCACGTCGTGCTCGACCCGAAGTTCAAGTGCTGGAGGTCGATGCGGGGGCGTGGCGGAGTGTTCGTGGTGTAACCGCCGGCATACCCCGTCTGGAATGCCGCGATGCGCCCCGGCCCGGTCTTGGCCGCGCCGCGACCGGGAATCGACGGGTCGAAATGCGCGGCCTGGGGGGTGCCGAGAATGTCGTTGGAGTCTTCGGCGTCGGCCATGCGCAGGGCGATGCGCAGGTTCGTGTTCGCTCGCAGATTGTCCTTGATCACGCCGGCCGGCCGCTGCGTCGCCAAAAGGAGGTGCAGGCCGAGCGACCGGCCGCGCTGGGCCACATCGACGACGCCGTCGACGAACTCGGGCACCTCGGTCGCCAGCGCCGCGAACTCGTCCACGATGATGAGCAGGCTCGGCGGCGTCTCGGGGTCACCCGTTTTCTCAAGCGACACCAGATCCTTCGCGCTCTTGCGATTGAGCAGGTGCTCCCGGTAGCGCAGCTCGGCGCGCAGCGAGGTGAGGGCTCGCCGCACCAGGTGGGGCGACAGGTCGGTGACGAGTCCGACCGTGTGCGGCAGACCGACGCAATCGGCGAAAGCCGCACCTCCCTTATAGTCAACGAACAGAAAGGCGACCCGGTCGGGGCTGTGCGCGGCCGCCATGCCGAGCACCCAGGACTGCAAAAACTCGCTCTTGCCGGCCCCAGTCGTGCCACCAACCAGGGCGTGCGGTCCTTGGGCGCGCAGATCGAGGTGAAACGGTTCGGTGCCGGTGTGCCCCACGAGCGCTCGCAGAGTGCCTTCCTTCTTGCGACGCACCGGCGGGGAGCCGTCCCGCACGGTGAGCGAATGATTCTCCCGCCACCGGTCGATGACTGCCGTCGGTTCAGCGATGAGATCGAGCCCGCTCAAGGCGGCATAGGAGATTGCTCTCGGCAGGTCGGAATCGTCACTGATCGGCGTGCCGACATCGACGACCGGGGCCAGCGCCCTGGCAAGTCGTCGCGCGGTCTCCAGGTCGAGCGACTCGGTCTCAACCGGGATGGTCTGCTCGCCCCAGCGCACGTGGCCGGTCGACGCACCCGGGTCGGACCCCAGCACCAAGAAGGTGCGGCACACCGCCGGCAGCCGATCGAGCGATCCGGCACACCAGATCACGTGCACGTTGGCGTCGGCGCCGCGTTCGGCCAGTCGGGTGGCCCGGCCGCGGTCCAGGGGAGCATCGTTTTCGATCACGACCAGCACGGCCGGAACCAGCGCGGGCTGGCGGGCATTCGTCTGATCCTTTTCAGTCAGTGCACCACGCAACGAAGCGGATGCCTCCACCCTCGTTTCGACCAGCGCCTCCAATCGGGCGAGCAAGGCCTGCCCGCTTCCGGGGTTGTCGGCGAGGTGTTCACCGGCCAGCGGGCTGTGCGCTGAGCTGGTGTGCGGCAGCCATTCGAGCCAGTCCCAGCCGGGGCGCGAGGCGGGGCTGGTGAAGGCGGCGATCACTAGCTCAGCGGGGGAATGCAACCCGACGGCCTGGAATACCAAGCCGCGCGCGACGCCGTCCCGGGTCTCGCTCGGCCCGGCCAGCCCCAGAGCGCCCGATTCTCGCCAGTCCACGAGCACGGGCACTTTATCGATCAGGTGAAAGTCTGCGGCAGCGGCCTCGAGTCGCGCCCAATACTCGGGTAGCGAATCATTCGTGCCCGGCAGGGTGAATGTCGAGCGCGATGGCGCCTGGCCGAGGCCGAGCCGGGCGGTGACGAACGCCTCGTGTTCGGGGCGATGGGTCCAGAGCAGGGCACCGTGGCGCCGCACGGCGTCAACCACCTCGGCAAGGGCGGGAGTCTCGGCTGCGCGGACGAGCTGTTCCGCAGTGTGCGCCGCCGTGCGAGCGGTCTCCGAGACGCGCATTCCTTCGTCGAATTGTTTGATTTGTGCCTTGAGGACCCGCTTGGCGGTGACCGTGGCGTCGATGAATGCTCCGATCACCAGGAGCGGACTCAGGGCGATGAAAGCCAGGCTGAGAATGTTTTTGGTCACCAGGTAGAGCACGACGCCCATGATGATCGGCGCCACGATCGATAGGTAGGGAAACCGCATCGGCTGCGGTGTTTTCGGCGGTGTCGGCGCGAGCAGCTCGAGGCCGGGGAACCGCGCGACCACGCGCGGAGGGCGCACGAATTCGACGACCGGTGTGCTCGTGGGTGCGGTCCCGAGCTGCTGCAGTGGCGCGACGCTCAGGTCAGTGTCACCGAGCGACACAACGTCGGCGGGGGTTAGCACCGTGCGGGAGACGAGCAGGCCGCCCATGAGCAGGCCGTTCGCCGACCCGAGGTCGAGAATCTCCACGGTGTCGGCCACGTTGAGGCGAGCGTGTCGTTTTGACACGAGCGGGTCGCCAAGGCGTATCTCGGCGCCGTAGTCGCGGCCGATGGTGCTCGCTCCGAACGGAACGTCGAATTCGCGACCAGCATCAGGTCCGGCCAAAATCGTAATTCGGGCTGCGGCTGGCCCGCGGTTTTCGCCGGGACGGGTAAAGTCGTCGCTAGCCTGCACCAGCTCAACCACCGCGCCGGAGCGCAGCCCCGACTCGGTGAGGTCGACCGCGGGGTTGAGGACCCGCACGGGCAGGGGGGAGCCGTCTACGGTTTCACCACTGACCTGCAGGGTGAGTCGTTCGGGTAGCACTGAGCCGGCCCGAGCGGGGTCGGCCGCGAAGAGGGCGGAAGCGATGTCGCCGAGCAGAGCCGTGGCATCCGCGGTGATGGCAATGTTGATCGGAACCTGCCCGGCTCGCTGAAGGGTAACTTTGACGCGCATATCAGGCTTCCTGCTAGGGTAGGTCGGCCGCGTTCAGCGGATCCCCAGGGCGGGCCTCAGCGAGCAGCAGAAGGTCAACGCGGGTGACGATGCGTGAAGCGATGGCGTACTCCACGAGGCGGGCGCGCCGGTTGGTAGCATGGGTGCTGACGCCACCGTGTAACCCCTGCACACCGGCCCGGTCAAGCTTGTCGCAGACGTTGTCGAGTTTGCGATTGAAGCGAGTCGTCGCCCAGCCGAGACGCTTCGCCGCCGTGGCCGAGGTGGGGATATCACTGCGTCCGCTGCCCTCACGTGCCAGCATCGGTTCGGCGAGGGCGAGAATCAGCAGCTTTTGGGTGGGGGTGAACGAGATGGTGCCAACGGTCGTGATCCCGTTGCGGCTGTCGACCGGATCATTGTCCTGAAACGCGGGCTGACTGGAATGCACGGTGATCTCGTAGGTGGTCGGCCCGGCCGTGAAAATCACGGTGAGCAGGCCGAAGACGATCGGCAGGCGAGCTCCCGGCGCGAGCCAGGCCTGCACACGGCCGTTACCGTCGGTGACGGTCGCAGCGAGCCGCGACCCCACGTTGGCGAGCCACCACAAATCGTCGAATCGGCTGATCTCCAGAAAACGGCGGTGCAGAAACGGGTTGTCATCGACGCTCAGTTCGGCCTCCCGACCGATGCCGAACACCGCCTGCGGGTCTGCGCGAAACCACTCACCGCAGTACTCAACGCTCACGCCGTCGATCACCGTGGTCAGCGCTTGGTCGATCGCTAAGGGGAGCATCGCGTTGGTGCCGGTCACGGGGTGCACCCGAGCACGGCCTCGGCCCCGGAACGGCCGTCATCGCGGCGCAGCGACACCTCGATGCAGGTCGGGCGAGCCGGGCCTATCGGCACGGCCACGGTCGGTTCGTCGACGCTGGAGACCGCGTTGTCCTGCCCGGTTTCGACGACCCGCCACAGGTAGAGGTCGCCGGCTTCGGGCGCTGGGTTCGTCCAGGTGAACGCCACCTCGCTGCCCGAGACCGTACCCACGAGATCGGTTACAGCGGGCACCGACGCCTCCACGACGGCATCGACGGGCGCCGCCGGATCGGTTGGGGGGCGGCCGAACCTGGATCGGTGCCCCCCAGCGCGAGCGCAGCCGCGACCCCGCCACCTCCAATCAGCAGCAGTGCTCCGACGATCACCGGAGCGAGCCACCGGCGGCGACGGATGCGCATCGGCTCGCCCGGTACTGCCGGCGGCGGTATCGGGCGGCGGTAGGTCTCGTCGAGTGCGGCCCGTTGGGCGGCCGGGCCCCGGGTGAAGTCGAGGGCGTGGGGCGGGATTGTCGCGTCGAAACTGCCAGCTTCGACTGGCACGTCCAGGGGCGCCGTGGGCCAGGGGGTGGTCGCGGTGAGCTTGGGGGTGATGACCGCGGCGGGCTGAGCTTCCGGATCGATGCTGACAATGTTACGCACCCGGGTGAGGCCGTCATCGTCATCCCGGTCGTCTGGACCGTCGACGGCGTCGTCGATTACGTCGATCGTGGTGACCGACATCGCGAGCTCGATCTGCACCTTCTGCAGCGCCCGCGCGAAGTCGAGCGCGGAGGCGTACCGGTCACTCGGATTCTTGCTCATGGCCCGCGCGAACGCCACGTCGAGGGAGGCGGGCACGTCGGCGCGGCCGAGGGCCGGCAGTGCGTAGGCGCCGATGCGGTTGATGACGTCGGCGCTGGTGTTTGAAGCACCCGGCAGCTGGAATGGGGACCGGCCGGCGAGCAGGGTGTAGGTCGTCGCGGCCAGTGCGTAGACATCGCTGGCCGGCCCGCTCCACGGTGGGTTCGCAAACGATTCCGGCGGAGACCAGGGAATCGACATGCCCACGGGGGTCGACTCTTCGGCGCCGAAGGTTGCCGAGATACCAAAGTCGGTCAGGGCTGGCCGGTTGTATTCGGTCACCAGAATGTTCGCGGGCTTGATGTCGCGGTGCAGGATTCCGGCCCGGTGCGAGGTCTCCACGGCCCCGGCGACCTGGATTGCAATGCGGAGCGCTTCGCCCACATCGAAGCGTTCCCGACGGTAGCGCACCTGCAGGTTCGGCTTGGGGCAATACTCCATGGCGAGATAGGGGCGGCCGTCGCCACTCACCCCGGCCTGGTAGATCGTAACGATCGACGGATGCGTTGACAGCATCGCCATCACGTTGGCCTCGGCCGTGAACTCACCGGCCGATCCGGTGCGAAGCTGCTCGGCCAGCAGCACCTTCACAGCAACGCGGCGCCGCGGCATGTGCTGCTGGTACAAAAACACGTCGGCGAATCCGCCGGAACCGAGCAGTTCGACAAAGTCGAATCCGGGCAGGGTCGGCGGGGTGCTCGGTGCTCGTGCGGCACTCATGCGGGCTCCCGATAGGTCACGGTCACGGCATCGCCCAGCTCGAGCACGTCACCGTGCACGAGCATGGTGGGTTCCTGCGGGTGCAATCGCACCGGATCGACCCCGGCTCGCAGCAGTCTGGTGCCGTTGGTGGTGCCAAGGTCAACGGCGAGCACGTTTTAACCCTCGCAGCGCACCTCGAGGTGGCTGCGCGAGATGTCTTGCTGGGGGCTCGGCACCGTTACGAGGTGCGGCATGCGGTCCGCAGTGAACCTTGCAGCGCTCGGTTTGCGCCCGATCACTGCGCTTCGATCGAGCACCACCTCGGTGCCGCCCGAGACCAGCAGCCGACCGTAACGCAGGGCTGGTACACCCGCCCACGCCGGCACACCCGCCAAAACGGATGCTGCCGGCGCGGCCAGTCCGAGCGCCCGCAGCTGCTCGAGCGACAGGGTCTCCCCGTCGTGGTCGGGGTCGATCTCGGTGTGGAGATCGGGGTTGATTTCGGGGTCGATCTCGGTGTGGAGATCGGGGTTGATTTCGGGGTCGATCTGGGTGCGCGTCTCCGCGGTGGTGTGCATCGCAGTGGCGTGCATGGTAGTGATTGGACGGGCACTGGTTTGCGCGGCACTGGTTTGGGCGGCGCTACCTGGGGCGCCAGCGGCCGGTTTCTCCGGCACGGCGGCGTCCGCACCCCAGAGACCGTCGTAGTCCCGGCCCTGCGTGAATTCCGGCACCGCCAGCGTCTCGTTGTTCGAGTCGGCCTCCATGTGAATTGTGTGCTCCGCGTGGTCCAAGGCGGTCTCGGGCAGTGGCGGGAGGACCGTCGGCACCAGCCGCGAAACGTGTGGCAAATCGGTCGTCGTCGAGGTAACTATCCGCTCAGGCACATCTCGAACCGCTGGCGGCGGCGTGACGCCTGGGTCGGCTGCAGCAACGAGGTTGCTCGAATCGGTATAGTTTGAATCACTGCCGCCCGAATCAGCGACGTCCGTCTCAGTGCCGCCCACCCCGGCGCCGCGCGCACTCGCGGCGAGCTCGCCCGAATGCGCTTGAGCGTCCGGGCGCAGGGTGATCACGAGTGAGCTGCAGAGCACGACCCCCGCCACGATCGGCAGACTCTCTCCCGCGGATGTCGACGCGGAGTCTGCGGATGGTGCGAAATCAACGTGGGGGGTCGCGGCATCCGTTTCGACGGCAATGCTGCCGGGGGTGACTGAAACGCTTTCGCTCCAGGTAGTGACGCGGGTGCCCGAAACGCGCAGGTGGCCCTGCTCGGCGTCGCCCTCGGCCGTGACCGCAAGTGGGCCGCGCACCGCGAGGCGGGCTTCGTCGCCGACGAACGTGACGATGGCGAAGGCGGGCAAGCTGGCCAGACCGGTGCCGAATTCGGCGGTGAGGGCGTCGAGCAGGGCGCTGAGACCGTGGCCGGCCGTCAGATCGGTAAAGATGCGCTCGAGCAGGGCGGGGTCGATATCGCCGGGCAGCACGGCGATTCCGGCGTCGGTGACGACACCGAACCAGGTGCCGGGAACGTAGCGGCGCATCAGCTGGCCTCGGAGCGAGGAACGAGCGCGCGGGAAACAAGCGCGCGCGGAACAAGCACGGGAGCAACCGGACCGGGGGCAACCGGCGGGGGCAACTCATCGCGTGGGATTGTATCGTCGAAGTCGGCGATCAGACCCTCGGCATCCGTGGCGCCGCTCGGCGTGGTCTCATCGCCGGTCGCATCGATGGTGCTGAGCGCGTCGACGATGACGGTTGTCACGTTGTCACGCCCGCCGTGCAGCAGCGCCTCGTGAACGAGACGAGTCGCGGCGGCCTGAGGCGCGGTCTCGGTGGCGAGAATCTGGCGAATCTGGTCGTCGTCGAGCTCCCCGGTGAGTCCGTCAGAGCAGATGAGAATGCGGTCTCCGGGTGCGGCCGGCAGAAACCAGTAGTCCGGTTCGCCAGCGCTGCCCGCCCCGATAGCCCGGGTGATCACATTGCGCTCCCGGTGCAGGGCGGCCTGGGCGGGCGTGAGGTCACCGGTCTCCACCAATTCCTGCACGACGGAATGGTCGACGCTGATCTGCTCGAGTACCCCGCCAGCCATGCGGTAGGTGCGGGAATCGCCCAGGTTCAGGAGCAGCCAGTAAGCGTTCCCATCCAGCGCGGCGAGGGCGACCCCGCTGAGGGTCGTGCCGGCTCCGGCCCCGGCGCCCACTGGCAGCGCCAACACGCGGTTGATTGCTAGCGCTACGCCGGCCCGCAACTCATCGAGGGTCACGCTTGGTTGGTCGGCAAGTGCGGCGAACGCCTCGATGACCGTAGCGCTGGCAATCTCGCCGGCGGCATGCCCGCCCATGCCATCGGCCACGAGGTAGAGCGATCCCTGGGCGAGAAAAGCGTCTTCGTTGTTCGGCCGTCGTCGCCCGGTATCCGTTGCTGCGCCCGCACGCACCTGAATCGGCGCGACCGTGCCCGGCTCAGCGCTCGGGTGGCGGGGCGTCATCGGGTCTCCACGGTGATGCGTCGGTCGCCGAGGGCCAGCGTATCGCCGGCCTCCAGAAACGTCGGGCGATCGACATCCACGACTGTTTCCGGCTTTCCCGAACGGATGAGCTTGGTGCCGTTGGTCGATCGGCGATCCATCACCCACAGCCGGGTGCCGTCGAGGCCGAAGCTCAGATGCGTTTTGGAGATGGATTTGGTGTCGTCCGGGTACACCACGAGCTGGGCCGGACGGTCGTCCGGCGCGGTGGGATTGCGCCCGATGAAACCACTGTTCGCCACGTCGACGGGTTCACCGGTGTCCAGGCGGAGGGTCCACTGGGACCCGGCTGCCGGGGCAGCCGCGCGGGTTTCGTCGAGGTCCCGGTCGATGATCAGGGCGGGAAGAGCGGGGGAGCTGATCGGCCGGGCAGCGAAGTAGCCTCCAGCCGGAGGAGCAACAACCGGTGGCTGCGGCGGGTGAGCGGCGAATGCGGGAACGGCAGAGATGACGCCAACGGATGGCGGTACTGGCGGTGGCGTCGGGGCGCTCAGTGGAGAGGGAGAAGCGGGCGGTGGCGGTACCCGGCCAGCGCGGCCGCGCGCCGGCGCGATGACCGTCTCGAGTTGTGACTCCGACTCGACCAGTAGCGGTGCCCCCGGAACAGGCAGAGGCAGGTAGTCGACCGGCCGAGCTGGTGACACTGCCGGCGGCGCGGCTGGAGGTGGCGGAGGCGGCGGTAGCCACTGAGTGCTCGGTGCCGGCGGCAAACTCGGAGCCCTGACCTGGCCGAAGACGCGCTGCGCGGCATCCGTTCGCGCATCGATCATCCAGGTGCCGGATGCCTTGTCGTGCCAGCCGCGGTTGGCGCCGGTACCGTCGAACAGCGGGGAAAGCGGGCCGATGATGATGTAGCTGCTGAGTGTGAAGACAATGCTGCGGCCGAGCACAACGCCGAAGCCGGGACCGCTCGCGTCGATATCCATTCCCGGCTGCACCCGAATCAGGCGCACGCCGTTGGCCTTCATTCCCGGAGTTTGGCCACGACTTAAGCGGACCCAGTAGTAGATCGCCAGCGCGATCGTACCCAGCAGATAAATCAGGAAGCCGATGAATTCGCCGCCGAGCCCGTAGTAGATGAGGGCGAGAAGAACACCCAGGCCGCCAAAGATCAGACCGTCGAGCAGGTAGGCGCCGATGCGCGCGCCGATGCTGGCGTTCACCTGGCCGGTATGGGTAAAGGGGCCATCAAAGGCCGCGAGTTGCTGGGTCATGTCGTGCGTCTCCACTTCTTGGCGAGGGTGGTCAGGCGGGGCGATCGAGGTTTACGGAGGGCCGGTCTGAGTGGTCGAGCGCGGTGCTGTGTTCGGGCGCTCCAGCTGGCCAGGAATGACCGTACGGAATGCCGGGCACGCAGTCGGGCCCAGCCGCGGACTGAGCTATTGAGGGTGGCGACGATGCCGTCGACCTCAGTCCAGAACTCGGTGAGCTGCTGCTCGGTCGGGTCGACCGGGCCGAACACGCCCGAGTCGACGCGGGCGGCGAGCAGCGTCAGGCCAGCTGTCGGATAGCGTTCGGCCAGCGTCAGGGAACCTTCCCGGCGGGTCGCGCCGGGCGACAAATTCAGACCCAGGTCGGTCGCCGTGTCGACGACTTCGCTCCAGCCGCCGCTCAGCCGGTCGGCCGGCCTTGACGCGCGCGCGCGCGACCTCGACGACGACGCTTGCGCAGCGCCGCCACGAGCAGCCCCGGCCCGAGTAGAACTAGAAGCAGCGCGAATACCCCGCCGGCGATGCCAGCGACCACCCAGATCGTCGACTACCGGTCTGTGACGGGGTCGGTGGCCGAGTCGTCGGCAGCACGTCCGCCGGTAGCTCGACCGGGGCCAGTGGCGGCAGTGGCGGCTGCAAGACCTGCGCTTTCGGCTCACTCTTGGGTTTGGGCTGCTCAGCTTGCGGAACCTGGTCGATCGGCGGTGTCGGGTCAAAGCTCACCCAGCCAACCCCGTCGAAGGCCACCTCGACCCAGGCATGCAGATCGGCGCCGGTGATCGTGAGGGTGTCGGTGGTGGCGGCATCCGTTTCGGCGGGGTAGAAGCCCATGACCACGCGGGCCGGAATACCCAGCTGAGAAACCTGCAACGCCATGGCCACGGCGTACTGCTCGTCATCGCCGATCATCTGGTCGCTGCCAAGTAGCACGCCGATGCGTTCGGCGCCGTGCCCGGCTCGGGAGGCAGTTTCGCCCTCGAGGCCGTGGCTGAAGAATCCTCCGGTGTGCAGGGCCGTTTCAATGGCCCGCACCTGTTCGATGGGCGTCGCGGCGTCAGTGATGGCGGCATCCGCTGTGGTCGTCACAATTTCGGGAACCGGTGCTGACTCCGGCATGGCGAGGGTGGCGACCTGTCGGGCAGCCAGCTGCTCGTTGGTGTAGCTCGGCGGTAGAACGACCGTGACGGTGTAGCTGTCGCCCGACTGCAACCCGAGAGTCGAAACGGCCGCGCCGGTGGTGCGGTTGTAGTGCAGACTCGGGGCGAGCTGAGCGGCCCGAGCACTGGTCGGGGTGAGCGCGGTGAGATAGCCGGCGCCGGGAACCCACACGCCGGTGAGCTGGTCGATCGTGATCGTGAGGGTGGCCGCGTCGCCGGCCCGC
This sequence comes from Cryobacterium sp. Y57, assembly GCF_002929505.1. GTDB lineage: Bacteria > Actinomycetota > Actinomycetes > Actinomycetales > Microbacteriaceae > Cryobacterium. The sequence goes on along the minus strand of NZ_PJJL01000052.1, from coordinate 9,787 downwards.
GGGTCGGCGATGCTCGTGCCGACCCGCGCGAATGTGCCGGAGCCGGCGCTGCCGTCACCGGAAACGTTGTAGACCACGCCGTCGAACCGGTCCAGGGTGGCCAGTCGCAACCGGGCGCCCTCGGGTAGCCCGCTGACGGTGAACAGAGTCTCGTCCTTGAAATCGCGCACGTATTTGCGAAAGCCAACGAGCGGGCTGGCGTAGGCGTGCAGGTCGAGCGGCGGCACCACGGTGTCGCGCAGTACCTGGCGGGCGGTCGCGGGCTCGGCGACACTGCCGAGGCCAACCCCGACCAGCAGTGCACCGACCAGCAGGGCGGATCCGGCGGCCAAACGACGGGTGCACAGCCGGCGCGCGCTCGCCGGATCGGCAGTTTCGCCAGCGGATGCTGCGCTGCCATTGCCCGCGCCGACATCCGTTCCGTTTCGGGTTTCGGCAAGGCGCCACGCGCTCCACGCGATGGCGACGCCGGCGAGCAGCAGGCCACGCACCAGCGGCAGCACGGTTTCGTGCGTGCCGAAGCCGATCGACACGGCAAACAGGGCTGCTGCCGGCAGCAGCGCGAAAGCCGGCCGACGCAGACGCAGCGCGAAGCTTCCGGCCAGCACGGCGGCGAGTAGCGTGGCGAGGTAAGGAACGATCAACAGGGCTTCGAACCCGGCGACCGGCGCCGGGGCGGTGAGAAGTTGCTTCCAGGAGAAGACGATGCCGAGGGCCAACACGCGCAGCGTATCGAGAGTGGGAACGACACCGGCGATCGTGCTCGGGAGTACCGCGAGCGCACCGCCGAAGGCGAAGTAGGTGAGCGCGGTCGTCGCCGCGACCAAGAGCGTGCCCCAGCGCAGGCGGGCGCCGAGCGCGGCAACGCCCAGACCGAGGAACAGCCCGCCGAAGCCGGCCAGCAGGTAGTCGGTTCCGCCGAAGACCGGACCGAAGCCGAGCACGCCGAGACCAAATAACAGCACGAGCGCGAACACGTCGCCGAACTGCGCGGGCAGGCGGCGCCCGCGGCGAACGGTCAGGCCGGAGGCGCTCATTCGTTCACCCGACGCATTCCGAAGGGTAGATCCGGTAGCCTGCCAACCGTCAGCACGGTCGTCGCGGCGATCGACCGCCGCGACAGGGCGGCCCCGACCTCGCAGCGCACCGCGATCACGCGCACGCCGCTTGGCAGGTGGCTTGCCGCTGAACGAATGCGCCCCGGCTCCACCGTGCTGCCGAATACCAGCACCACAACGGATGCGTTCGGTACCCTGACCCCGGTCTGCCGCGCCAACTGCACGATGTCCGCCCGGGAACCACCGGGTTCGATCGCCGACAGCCCGTCGAGCAGGCGCTTACCGGTTCGGGTGGGGAGAACCTGCTCCTGCGCGAGCACGGTCAGTTGTTTCTCCTCGGTGAGGGCTTGCAGTCCGAGCGACCCACAGACCGAAACGGCGAGTTCGAACTCGTCGATCCCGGTCGGAAGGGCTGCGGCATCCGCTGTCATCGTTGAGGGCGAATAATCGAGCGGGTTGCGGCTGAGCGCGATGGCCAGGTGGGAGCGGCGGGTTTCTTCGAACTGACGCACCATGATGGTTCCGGTGCGCGCCGAGGAGCGCCAGTGCACGTTGCGCAGGTCGTCGCCCGGCAGATACTCGCGCAGGGCGTGAAACGACACGTCATCATTGCTGAGATCGCTCGTTGGCAGGCCCTCAAGGTCCCGCAGAAACCCGGAGCTGGATCCGTCGAGGTGCACGGTGCGCGGATGCACGAAGAGATCCTCGGCCGGAGTCCACTCGATCACGCGGCGAAACAGCCCAAGTGCGTCACCACGTACCGAGCGCACCGGACCGACCGACAGCACCGTACGGCGCTGCGTGGGAATCGTGAAGAGATCGTCGTGCTCGGCGCCGGGAGCGAGCCGCGGCAGGTGAAACGCGGCGAGCCCGGCGCCGACGGGCAGCTCGATGCGCGCCGGCAGCATGGTGTGGGCGGACGGGTTGGTCACGGTCACGCTGCCAACCGCACGGTCGCCGACCACCACATGGGTATTCGCAAGCCCCAGGCTGATCGCGTAGGCGCTGCGCCCCAGCATGAACGGCATCGCGAGTACGAGCAGCACGACGCCGACGAGCGCGAGCGCCGTGAATTCCTGCCAGCCGAATCGTTCGCCGAGCAGCCACGCCACAGCGGATGCCCCGAGCACGGCCCAGCCGAACCCGGTCACGACCGCGAGCAGCCGGCTCAGGCGCCGCCACACCGGTTTCAGTACTGGCCAGACCGCGTCGATCCAGAGCGTGCGAAGCGGATGCAGCCGGTTCAGTGGGTGCTGACCCGCCGCCGCGCTCATGCCGCCGGCTTTCTGGATAGTGGCGCGGCCACGTCGGCGAGCACTCGGCTGATGATCTTTTCCGCGGTCATGCCCGAGAACTCGGCCTCCGGGTCGAGCACGCGACGGTGGGTCCAGACCGCAGCGGCAAGGTCCTTGACGTCGTCGGGCAGCACGAAGTTGCGGCCCTGGGCGGCGGCCCAGACCTTGGCGGCCCGAATCATCGAGAGTGCCCCGCGCACCGACACCCCCACCCGGGTCTCGGCGGTAAATCGGGTCTCCTGGGTGAGCACGGCGACGTAGCGCAAAATAGCGGCGTCGGTGTGCACGCTCGACGCCAGGTCGGCCATGTCGGCCACCGCACTCGTAGTGATCATTGCGGTGAGGCCGGCGGCCGGGTTGCGGTTGGCCGCGCCGGCCAGGATTAGCTCAGTCGAGGCGAGGTCGGGGTAGCCGATCGACGTCTTGATGAGAAAGCGGTCGAGCTGGGCCTCTGGCAGTCGGTAGGTGCCGGCCTGCTCGATCGGGTTCTGGGTGGCGATCACCATGAAGGGCCGCCCAACTTCGTGGCCGATGCCGTCGACCGTGATGCGGCTCTCTTCCATAACCTCGAGCAGCGCCGACTGGGTTTTCGGGCTCGCCCGGTTGATCTCGTCGGCGAGCACGATCGACGCAAAGATGGGGCCCCGGTGAAACTCGAATTTGTGGCTCTGCTGGTCGTAGATGGTGACGCCGGTCACGTCGCTCGGCAGCAGGTCTGGCGTGAACTGGATGCGATTGTTGGTGCCCTGCACGGTCGCCGCGAGTGCCTTAGCGAGGGAGGTCTTTCCGGTGCCCGGGGCATCCTCGAGCAGCACGTGACCCTCGGCGAGCATCGCCGTAAGGACGAGTCGAATCACCTGGCTCTTGCCGAGCACGGCGAGACTCACATTGTCGACGAGACGGCCAAAGGTTCCGGCGAACCAGGTTGCTTGTTCTGATGTCATGGTCATGGTCGTTTCTCCACTTTCAGCATTGGGGCATCCCCGCAGGGATGGTCGTGTCCTGCCCGGCCTTGAGCGTGTACCGGGAGACATAGAAGCCATCATTCATTCGAAGCCAGGTACGGTCACCGTTTACGTTGATACTTGGTGAAGTCGCCCAGCAGGTCACGGTCACGGAGGCGTTGGCTGCTATCCAGTACCCCGGGGAGTTGCAGTTCCTGCCATCGAATCTGGTGGTCATCAACTGGTCCTGAGCGCACGACGCAGCGTTATCGACCGTCACCACCCAGCTCGTCGGCGGCGGCGGCGGCGGCGCACCAGAGGTGGCGGAGGCGGAATTAGTGTTCAGCCGACCGGCCGAGTCGGTTGCACGCACGGCAATCGTATGTGTTTCGCTGTAAGAACCGACGTTGCGATTGTTGCTGCCGAGCGCCACGTTTTCGTAGCGGCCGCCATCGATTGAAATTTCCAGTTTCGTGATATCCCGGCCATTGCGGCTGGGGAGACCCCAATACAAGTTGACCTGGGCGCCGCTACCGGAGGCACCGGCTACCGGTATGTTCGGTGCGCCGAACGGAGCGACGGAGTTGGACGACGCGCTGCCGGCTCCGTCGTACCGCTGGCCGTCCAGTTGGGTGACGGCCCGTACAGCAATGGTGTAACTGCCGTTGTTGTCGACCTGTCCATTGCCAATTGTTCCAGAACCGTTCCCGCCGTCGGCGACCCAGTCCGTGCGCCACCCCGTCCCGCTGACGTTGTACTCGTAAGTGAGCTCGCTGGACGTCGCGCCGTTTGCCGCCGCCGCGTTGTACGTCACCGAAACCGTGTTGTCGCCCTCGGTCGCCACCACATTGGTCGGAGCGCCCGGCGCGACGAATGCGCGGCGCGCGGCCGATTCCGCACTCGACGCGGAATCTCCAGCCTTGTTGCTGGCGACCACCGTAAACGTGTAGTCATTGGTCGAAGTATCGACGACGACGGCCTGTGAGGTCGTGCCGCCTGCGACCGAAACCGTTCGCGAAGTCGTCCCGCTCTTTATCGTGAGCACGTAACCCGTGATGGCGTCACCATTGTCGACCGGAGCGGTCCAGGACACCTGCATCTGGGCCTGCGCGCCAACGGGATCGAGACGGGTCGTGGTCGGCGCTGCCGCAGCATCGGGAACTCCGGCCGGCACCATCGCGGCCCCGAACGAACTCCAGTCGCTCGGCTCCGGGGCGCGGTTCACCGCCTGCACCCTCACCGTATAGGCGACCCCGTTCTCGAGGCCGTCCCAGGTGAGGGAGTTGCCCGTCGCGGTGCGCTGCAGGCCCCCAAACTGTGGCAGCGGCGAGATTTCGAGCAGGTACGACTCCACCGCGCTGCCCGTGCTGCCCGGCGTGGCCCATGACACGTCGAGGGCGCCATCGCCAAAGACCAGGGTGGGCGGCTGCGGAGCGTCGGGGCGGGCATCGGGCCGGGCCATGGCCGACGCCGTCGAAGGGTCGGACACCCCGACCATGTTCGTGGCCGTCACCGTGAAGCGGTACTCGGTGTCGTTGGTCAGGTTCGTGAGTGTGCAGGTTGTCGACGCGCACTTCTGGGAAAAGCCCGATGCCGACACGGTATAGCCGGTGATTTCGGCGCCGTTATTGCTCGGCGGCGTCCACGACAGCACAACCGTGCGGTCCTGAATCGAGGTGACGCTCGGCGTTGACGGCGCGTCGGGCCGGCCCTGCACGGTCAGGCGGATGCGGCCCTCGACCTCACGCTCGGTATCGTTCGTCGCGTCGGCTACCCGATACCGCACCACCATAGTGCCGATGAAATCACCCGCCGGTGTCACCTTCACGTCGCTTCCCACAACGGATGCCCTACCCGCGCCAGTCTCCACCGTCGCCGATACCAGCCGCAGCGGTTCATCAGGATATGGATTCGTATCATTGTCGAGCACCGACACCATCACGCTCTCGCCTTGATCGGCCTCCGGCACCGCGTCATCGGTCGTCGAAACCAGCGGACGAGTCGAGGCGATGACGCTCAGCTGCAGGGTCGCCGAGACGGGGGCGGTCGTGCCGTCGTCGATGAGTAACGCCAGCGAACCGGACTGGCCCTTGACGGTGCCGGATGGCGCGCTCGCCGACAGGGTCTGGCCCGTGATTATGGCTTTGAAGCCGGCGGGCACCTCCCCGTCGATGCGAAAAGCGAGCTTCTCCAGGTCACCGGGATCAGCATCTGTCGACATGGCAGCCAGGTCGACGGTGACCGCGTCTTCACCGGGCGCGACCTCGACCGTGCCGCCAACGAAGGCCGGCTGCTGATTCTCGGGGGCAAGTACGGTGATCGGGATCGCCAGGGTCGCCGTGCGTCCGTCCGGGTCATCGGGACCGCTGCCGTCGGTCACTTCGAAGCTCAGGGCCTCCGGGCCGAAATAGTCGGCCGACGAGGTGTACACGAGCGTGGTTTCGTTCTGAATGAGCGAATCGCCGTTGCCGTGCGTCGCCGAGACCTTGTCGGCCACGGTGATGCGGGGGCTCTTTCCGTCGGCCACCGTCACGAAATCGTCCAGGGTCAGGGTCACCGTCTCGCCGCTTTTCACTTCGACCGCCGCCACACCGGCCGTGAGCGTGGGACGCTGGTCTTCCACCCCAGGCACGAGCACGAACGCGCTGGCCTGTAGGCCGTCGGCGTCGGTGACCGTGTAGCGAACGATTTGGGTGGTCGCGGTGAGAGCCACCCGCACCGAGCCGTCGCTCGTGACCGTCGCTGCGGAGTTGTCGGTCGCGACGCGCAGTTCCGTGGCCGATCCGTCTGGGTCTTCGTCGTTGGTGAGCACGGGCACGTCGACGCTGGTCTGGCCGGCCACGTCGGCAGCGGCCACACGGTCGTCGCGGGCGATGGGGGTCAAGAGCGAGGCATCCGCTGTGATGCTCAGTTGCAGGGTGCCGATCGCGGTCGCACCCCACGGGTCGGAGGCGGTGTACGCGATGCTGAACTCGCCCGGCTGGGCGGGCGAGCGCAGCACGATGCGGTTGCCCGCGATCGTCGCGTCCAGCCCGTCGGGCACGGTCAGGCCGTCGGCGACCAGGGTGACGGGGTCACCGTCGGGGTCGGTGTCATTGACGAGCACGGGAACGGCCAGCTGGCGGTCGGGTCGGGCGCTGACGGCGTCTTTCACGGCGTAGGGCTTCTGGTTGGTGGAGCCGGGGCGGGCGATTCCGACGAGAATGCTGGCCCGGGCTTCGGCCCCGAGTTGGTCACGCACCACGTAGCTGAACGAGTCGGTACCGACCAAATCGGCGAAGGCTTGATAGCCCAGCCAAGAGTCGCCTACCTCCACGATGCGGCCTTTGGCGGGCGCGCTGCCCTGCCCCACGAGTTGCACGGAGTCGCCGTCCGGGTCGATCTGGCTCAGTGGAATGGGAATACGCACGGTGTTGCCCGAGAGTACCCGGGCGGTGAGGTCCTGCGGGCGCGGCGGGGAATTCGTCGCGGCATCGAGGGCGAGAACCTGAATGGTGACGTAGCCGGAGTCCTTCTGACCGAGACTGTCGACGACCTCATAGGTGGCGTAGACCGTCTTCGCGGTCGGTCCCGCCTGAAATCGCAGCATGTTTTCCGACACGAAGAGATCGCCGTCTGCCGGGTCCACGAGCGGTTCTACGAGGGCGGGCGCGAGCGTCATCGTGTCGCCATTGGGGTGCGAATCATTGGCTAAGACCGGGATCGACACGATGTCGCCGGCGCGCACGGTCACGGTGTCGTCCACCGCGACCGGCGGCAGCAGCTTTGCCGGCGCGGGCACCGGAACGACCAGAACCTCGCCTTCGGCGCTCAGTGACCCGTTCGAGACGGTGTATCCGATTGTGACCGGCGCCTTCAGACCGCTCTGGTCGATCACGTGCAGCACCCGGTGTTCCAACACCGCAACCGTGATGCCAAGGTTGTCGGGAATGGTCAGCGACTGCACCACGAGAATTCCACCTGCCGGGTCGGTGTCGTTGGCGAGTACGTCCACGAGCACATCGCGCCCCACCGGCAACAGGGCCACGTCGCGAACCGCGACGGGCGGAAGGTCGCTCGCCGCTGCATCCGTCACGTCGACGCGCACCAGACCGAGCACGGTATTGGGGCCGTCAGTGGCCAGATACTGCAGGTAATAGGTGCGTGATTCGGCTGCGCTGAAGGTGAAAGTACCGGTGACAAAATCCGGCACGATGGTGGCGCCGGGCACATCATCGATTTTCGCGAGGCGCAGGGGAGCGCCACCAGAGCTCGCATCGTTGAGCAGTGGTGACACGGTGACGGTCTGGCCGACGGTAGTCGAGACATGGTCGGGGTTGGTGACCGGTTTGGTGCTTTCGGATGCCCGCACATCGACCCGCACCAAGCCCTCGCCGGTATCGACCCCATCCGATACGACGATGAACACGTCTTTGCGACCGAGGTTCTGGCCGATTGCCGCGTAACTGAGCACGCCATCGGCAGTGAACTGCACGGTATCGTCATCGGCGGGTGCGGCGGCCTGCAATAACAGGTCGTCGCCATCGGGGTCGATCCAGTCGGGCAGCACATTGTGAGTGGTTGAAGCGCCCTGCTCCACCACGAAACTGCTCGTGCGTTTCTGCACGGGCGGGCTATTCGTACCGGCCGCGCTCACCGTCAAAACGACGGTTGCCTCGGCCGTTTCGCCACGTACGTCGCTCACTGCATAGCGAAAACTCTCGGTGCCGGTCGCCTCGTCGGCCACGGTGATCTGCAGCGCCGCACCACCGAAGATCGGTTGCACCCTACCCAGCGCGGGGGTGTCTCCGACAATGGTCGCGGTGAGAATGTCGCCATCGGCATCCGTGTCATTGTCAAGTATGGGCAAAATCACGCTGCGGCCAGCCCGCACCCCCAACGCGTCATCGACGGCCACCGGTGCCGTGTTCTCTTCGGTGCGTTCGGGCAGCACGTTCTCGACCGACTCTGTGACAGCGTCCTGGTCGTCTTGCTCATCGCTTTCGTCGGGCGGGGGCGTGATGTCGGCCCAATTTTCGATCACGACCATGTCCTGATCGACCAGCCAGACGAGACCCGTGCTGAGGTCATTAAGCACGACGACGTTGCGGTTGACGCGAAAAGTGAGGGGCGCGGTAGTGGTGCTGCGGTCGATGTCCCGGGCTGCATCGTCGTCGGTTCCGGGGCAGTCGCGCACATAGCGTGCACTGGTTGACCAGGCTGCGTAGGCGCATTCGTTCAAAAAGACTGGGGCAACGGGAATGCCATCACCACCGGCCTCGATGCGGGTGGCGTCGCTACCGTCGAGGGGCTGGATCAGCAGGGCGTCGGGAGTGCCCACGAGCAGGTCGTGGTTGCCGTACCGGTGGTACTTTGCTGCAACGCAGAACCCGGAGCGATCTTGACCCTGCGTCCTCCCGGCAGGATCAGGGTTCCTGAGGTGCTCTCCAGCACGACGGATGCCTCACCCACCGCTGCAATTGTCAGTTTCGGCCGGTCCGGGAGGTTGTTGAAAACCGACTGGTCGCTGATAACGGGGGCGTTGAAACGGGTCGTCCCGGCGCTGCGCGTCACCGTGACCAGTTGCCCATCGCCGACGGCGACAGCGTGCACCGTGCCGTTGGAACCGACGGTGACGGCGCCGCCGGCCCCCAACTGGACCACCGGTTCGCTGTTCTCGAGACTGAAAGTTTCTATGTCTGCCACGGTCAGAGCGAAGAGGGCACCGGTGGAACGATCCAGGATGGCGACGGTGTCGGCACCGAGTGCGACCTCGGCATCTGCCGGCAGCGCCACGTCAGCACCGAAAGTCACATTGGCCGGATCGACCAGGCTGAGCGTCGCATTGGCACGATCATGCGTGAGCACGATGTTGCCCGACTGCAGAATGTCAAAGTCGTTTGTCTTGGCGCGCAACCCGGTATCGAGAACCTGAGCTTGGTAGTTGAGGTGGCCCACTAGCAGCCCGCTGGGTTTGGTAACCCAGACGCCGCCGTCATTGAGTCGCACGTCGGCGGTGCTTATGCCCTGATAGGCGAAGGCCAGCAGGGATACCGCGAGAGTCGCCGATGTGACGATGCCCACGCCCATGAGCGAGCGATGTTGGCGCACAATGCGTCGAAACATCCCGTTCCTCCCCGTTCAAAAGCAACCCTAATGGTGGATAGAGTGCCCGAAATGAAGGGACAAGGCGATGGGGAGAATTCCCCAAGCGGGGGTGATGATCGAGCAATTGCACCGATAACAGTGCTCTGGACGGTGCCGGGACCACGGAGTAAGCGCTGGGAGTGCGTTTCAGTTGTGCGATCGAGGGCGCTTCGGCTCAAAGAATGCTCGCATTGAGCCTATAATTTTCCATTACCCCCATTACTGGGGTGTGACGTTATCTCACTAATGGGTCAGGGTGCGACGCTCGTGCTAGTGCTCGCAGCAAGCCGCTCAGGATGTTGGCGACGCCCTGGCCCCAGGTCTCACGGGTTTTGTTGGAGTGGGTGTCGGTGATCTCGTCGAC
>NZ_PJJL01000049.1 GCF_002929505.1 Cryobacterium sp. Y57 | reverse complement strand
GACGAGTGGGAAGCCGGCGAACGTCGTTATTTCTCCGAAGCCTCGATGCTCGAGCTGACCACCATGAACAACCCCGTCGAGATCATCGACGAGGCGGTGATTCTCCCCGAACTCGCTGCCGCCTAAACTAAACAAACTGATCCGCACGGTGACGAGGAATTACACCACCCAGCGGGACGTGACCCTTGCCGATGCGCCGACGCCCGAAAAACCAGGGCTGGTTCCTGGCGCACCGGCCCAGCGGCAGGTCTAGATTTGCCGCTGGGCAAGGCTGAGTTTCGAATCGTTGAGGAAGTGCTGCTGTATATTCATCGCAGTCCGGCCGGGTATGACGGGGCAGCGGTCGCACGCTCCATTGCCTCTAACGTGGCGACAGCTTGCGCAGGGCGCTGGCCTTGTGCGCGGCTTCGGCATCCGTCTTTTCAGATTTCACGATAAACGCTGGCTCATCTTTCGAGGCGTGAAACGTGTGGCCCGCAAAGTCGAAGTCGCTCGTCTTCTTCTCGACTATCTCCCCCTGAGTTCGTCCTTGAGCTGTTGCCCAACTCACCCGGTCGCCTGTACTGAAGTCTGTCATCCTCGAAGCATACGGACGGAGAGGGATCTGGGCTAGCACGGCAGGGTTGGAATTATTGGCGATCGCCTGCTGTGCGGGCCTGGATCAGCCAGGGAACGCTGCGCCGTAAATCGCGCGGAGCTCGGTGCTGTCGGCCCCGGTCACGCCGCAGCCGGTGATCGTTCCATCGACCGCGCCGACGAGGAAGCTCTGGCCGACCTCGAAGGGCACGCCCGAGAAGTCGGAGGTCACCGCATCAACCTGTGCTACCTCCACGCGGTCGGCGACGTCGCCGGTGAAGCGCTCCGTGACCTCCAACAAAATGGTCTTGCCCTGGATCTGCAGCACCGTCGCGGCGAACGCCTGCTGCTGCGCCGCGACGGTCGCCGGCTCGAGCACGAGGCAGCTGCCGCTCGCGAGGCCTCCGCCGCTGGGAGGCTGCAACGTCTCGACGGTGGGTTCCGCGCCGCCGAGCACGAGGGGCGCAACGATCGCAGCGGCGATGGCGAGGCCGGCGGCGATACCGATTACCGGCCTCCACCGCCGAAAGTCGCGTCGCGGCGCCTCGGGGGTGACGGTCGTGGTGCTGGAAGACTCGTCGGTCATGATCTGCTCCATTCTGTGGTCGAGCCACGTCGGCGAGGCAGGGGGCAGCGCGCGGGCCGGATCGGCGGCGCGCAGCTGATCGCGCAGCGCACGGTCATCGTCGTGCATCTTCGCTCCCTTCGTCGTAAGTTATATGTCCGGTCGGGTTGCCGGATTTCAGTAGCTCCTGCTTGAGTCGCGCCTTTGCACGGTGAAGTCGGATCGCCGCTGCGTTTGCGCTGATGCCGAGCACAACGGCAAGCTGGGGGCTCGTCAATTCGTCCCACGCCCACAGCCGCAGGATTTCGGCGTCGTTTCGACGCAGGCTGGCGAGGGCTGCGGTCAACCGGGCCGTCTCGGCTGTGCCATCTTCGGTGGATGCGGCGGGGCTCTCGTCCGCAGCGGCCGGTGGCGGGTCGATCGCGATGATGCGGCCGATGAGACGGGTGCGGCGACGCTCGGCACGTCGGGCGTTGCTGAGGCACTGCCGCGCGACGACGATCGCCCACGGCAGGGCGTCGTCGGGCACTTCGTCGAGGCGGCGCCAGCACACCAGCAGGGTGTCCCCGATCACGTCGTCGGCCGTCGCGGCGTCGGTACGGCGGTGCAGGTAACGGCGGACCGGGTCGATGACGAGCACGACGAGGTTGCGCATCCGCTTCTCGCGCTCGGTGTCAGTCACAACTCTCATACTGAGGTCTGTCCGGCACGGGCGCGGGGATTTCAGGCGAAATACTCTCGCACCGTTTTACCCTGTCAGCTTCCCGCGCGTGGCAACAGTCGAGGCTCACACCCACTATCGGGAGGAGGACGGCGAGTCGCGCCTGGAGCAGGCCATGGCAACTCTGTCAGGGCAGTGGAAAGCGCGCCGAAAATGAACCGGCCAATTGCGGGCTTCTACATCTAGTCGAGCATGCGGGAGCGCTGATCGCGTCCCGCTTCGCCGTACGGCCACGCCGAGGGCTCCGGGTCGCTTGCTGTGTTGAGCGTTGCAAGGTCCACTGCGGTGAGCGTGACGTCGACGCTGCCGAGGTTGTCAGCAAGCTGCTCGGTGGTGCGTGCGCCGAGAATGACCGAGCTGACCGCCGGTTGCGCACTCAACCAGGCCAGTGCGATACGCGACATCGACTGACTGTGAACGTCAGCGAGACCTTGCAGCGCCTCGAGTACACGCCACGTTCTCGCCTGAGCGGAGCGCAGGTCGTAGGCCTCGACGCCGCGCTGGGGATCCTCGCCCAAGCGAGTCGCGCCGGAGGGGCGCTGGTGCTGTGAGTACTTGCCAGCCAGCCAGCCGCCACCGAGGGGCGACCACGGAAGCACCCCTAGGCCGTTGGCTTCGCAGGCAGGCAAGATCTCCCACTCCACCTCGCGCGCCAGCAGATTGTATTGCGGCTGCATTGAGATGAGCGGGAACCGTCCGCGAGCGGCCGACGCTGCCTGAGCAATCTGCCAGCCAAGGAAGTTTGAGAGGCCGGCGTAACTAATTTTGCCCGACTGAACCGCAAATTCAAGAAACCCGAGGGTCTCATCAAGCGGGGTTATGGGGTCCCACGAATGCACCTGATACAGGTCGATGTGGTCGACGCCCAGCCGCCGCAACGTGCCGTCGAGCGCGCGCCGCAAGTGCCGGCGCGACGTGCCGGAATCGCGCGGGTCCACGCCGACGGGAAACCGCCCCTTGCCCGCAATCACGAGTCGGTTCCGCGCGAGCGCACTTTGGCCGCGCAGCCATTCACCAACGATCTCCTCCGACTGTCCACTGCTGTACACATCGGCGGTCTCGAGCATGGTGCCGCCGGCCTCCGTGTATAGATCCAGCTGGGCATGCGCCTGCTCGGCGTCAGTTTCGGCGCCGAAAGTCATCGTTCCCAACGCGAGCGAGGAAACGGCCAGCCCGGAGCGTCCGAGGGTGGTGTACTTCATACTTGGGTGACCTTTCTAAAGCGACGAAAGCGGAGAGCGTGGCCGAAAACGCCGACGAATGCTTCCCTGTCGGCATCGACCCGCAGGTCAATTGTCCATGATTCGGGTCAGGGAATTGGCGAGGCCGGGTTCGCAGGTGTGCGCCTGGCCTTGCAAAACGGCGAGACAGCCCTACGACGTCTTTGATCGCTGTCTTCGCTTCGCCGCCACCGCATGGTTGTCGTCGATATTGGCTCAGTCTTCGACTGACATTGAGCACGACACCTGTCGCGACCCAAACATCGACGTCGATAGCATGCTGCCCCACCGCTCACAGACGAACGGCAGAGTCGAGCGTTTGCACCGCACTTTCGGCGCCTCCCGAATTGGAACCACTGACCTGCACAGTGTTGAAAGACGCCGTCATTCAGCGGGACGTGACGCCAGGGGTGGTGTCACCGCCAGTAGTTGCGGCGTCGTACCGCACTGGTATCTGGTGGCGTTTCGTCGGTTGCATGTGGCGATTCGTCTCGGCGTGACACAGCAAACTTCTGGCCCCTGATACCAGTGGGGACAGAGTGATTCAGCGCTCGGCCGCCCAGGCGATACAGGTACCACGCCGCAACTCCGATGGCGAGAGACAAGACCGTTCCGAACCAGGGAGCGCTGATCTCCCAAGCTGGGTAGACGACCCAGTGGGTGAGGTAGATGAACAGGGATGCGCTGGCCAGAAGTCGCACGGCCGGCACGAGAACCCGGTGTATTCGTAGCTGCTGTGCCCAGATCAATAACAGTATTCCGCCCACTACAACCGCTTCGCGCGCTGGATCCCCGAAGAAACCGGCCGTGGCGACGATCGCCGCCACGGACACTGCCAGTCGCTTTCCCCGGCTGTCGGCCCGGGCGATGACCCACCCGAGCAGGAGAGACCACAGCACGGTGATCCCGGCGTAGCGTTCAACACCTTCAGCTTCGATCCCCACGAGCGCGAACCGGAGCGTGACCGCTGCCACAAAGAGAGCAACGGAAAACATCCAGGGATGTCGGCGCTCAAGACGATCGATTGGGCGAATGAGGAACATGGCCGCCAAGCCGAGTATTGTCCACACGGCGGCTTCGAGGAACCAGAATTGCCATTGCTCGTTCCAGCTACCGTCGCCGGGAACAATATTGTTGACCAACAAAGTGGTGGTCCAGGTGTACTTGCCGGTGAACACCGCGACGGCACCGATCCACAGCACGGCCGGAACCGCGATTTGGGCTGCGCTCGTGAACAGGCGGCGAACGCGCGTCGCCCCCGCCACGTTGGCAAGCTGGAACCTGGCAAGGTTGTACCCGGCGACGGCGAGCAGCAGATGCGCGCCGCCCTGCAGTGTGATCAGATCGGCATGGGTGGCAACGATCAGCACGATAGCCACAGCGCGAAGTACGGCGGGAGTTTCTACTCGGGAAAAACGGTCCCACCATCCCCTGCCTGTCGCCGCTTTTCGTTTCTCCGATTCGCCCGGAACAGTGCGATCAGCATGGGGGGAAGATCCTTCGGCCAAGCAAACGAGGGTCTGAGCCGATTGGCTGGGCCAATTTCGTGGCAGGGTCCCGAGCAAATCTTCCAGCCGCAAGGTCACCTCAACGTAGCTCAATGAATCCCCACCAAGCCCGGCGAACGAGTCGTTGATCGTGGCATCGGGTCGCTCGAGAAACACGATGAACAGGTCACGAATCATGTCGGCAGTTGCGCCCTGCCCGCCGTTCACCCCTATCGACGCCTTGTGAGCGTCAATCATTTCGGCATACCGCACGAGCGCGGCAAAATCGGGCTTGCCAGTGACCGTATGCGGAAACTCACTGATCGAGTAGACACGTATCGCGTGAGCGGGAATGCCGAGTAGTGCAGCGGCGCGGATTCGTGCGCGGTCAACGAAGCGGGCCGCTCGGACGAATACGAGGACGTCTTCTCCGGTGCTCGCGGTACGGGCTTCGAATCCCTCCTGGGTAAGGAGTCGTTGAACGGAATCGAGGTCGACCCGGAGTCCGTACACCTTCACAAAACGGTTCAGCCGGCCCACGACCTCGAACATGCCGTCGTCGCGGTGCCGGGCAAGATCGCCGGTGCGAAGCTCGTGGACGGTGCGCCCGAGGGCGAAATCTGCGGGTGTTTCTGCGTAACCGAGCATGACGTTGGGGCCCTGGTAGACCAGCTCGCCGACATCCGTTCCCGGCGCAGCATCGATGCGTAGGTGACCGCCTGGGATGGCGCGGCCGATTGTGCCAGCGGAATGGGAGGCGAACTCCGCGGGGACGTACGCCATGCGCGCGGTTGCCTCTGTCTGCCCGTACATAACGAAGAATTGGAATCCGCGACGTTCCCCGAGGTGCGCAAAGCGGCGCACCGCGTCGGGAGCGAGGCGGCCACCGGCTTGGGTGAGGTAGCGGATGCTCGCGGGCAACCGATCAGTGAACTGGCCCGCCTCGAGAAGCTCGAAGGTATACGGGACGCCAGCGATGGAGGTGATCCGGTGCATCGCGGCCTCGTCCCAGAACGCCGCGTCGGCTACTGACCGTTCAGTGAGGACAACGCTCGCTCCCGCCACGAGATGACTGTTCACCACGGAGAGCCCGTAACAGTAATGCAATGGGAGCGTGGTCACTGCCCGGTCAGCGGGGGTAAGACGCAGATATGACGTTATGGCGTGTGCATTGCTCAACACGTTCTGTCGCGATAAACGCACGAGTTTGGGCGTCCCGGTCGACCCGGACGTGCTCACCAGCAGAGCGAGGTCATCAGCGAAGCTGTGCGCGGAGCCGGGCCGTATCTCCTGCAGAGCCGCGTCACCCCCACTGCCGGCAAAAAGGACATCAGGATTGAACCGGTCGACGAGCGACGTACGAAGAGTCCGCGATGCTTCGTCGTCACCCGGCGGGACTAGAAGTACGGGGTGTCCGCCTTCCAACGCTGCAAGGTACGTGACGATCGACTCGACGGCGTTGGTCGCCTCCAGCATCACCAGTCGCCGCACACTGCCCAGCTCGTGTCGACGTGCAGCGGCCAGCTGGGCCACCTGGGAATAGCTGACGGTTCCACTGCCAGTGACGAAGGCGATGTCCTCGTCAGCGCCATTGAGGAGCCTGAGTCGTGGAGCGGGAACGGACTGGAACACGGAACACTTTCGAACGATACGTAGGAGCTTGTTAGGTAAGGATAACCTAAATGCGTCTACAGTCCTCCGTCTTCACAACCCGATCGTCGAGGTCAAGTCGGGCGGCCGCCCTGAGTCATCTTCGCGTCGCAGAATCGCGTTCTCTGTGTGACAGGCGGGAATGGCCCGCAACCTCGTTGCCCCTGCACCATCCGTGCCTATCCCAGTCGCGAAACGACCATCTTGATCAGCGGCCAGACACGTGCCACGGACTTGTGATTCACCCTCTCCGCGGCAGAATGCAGGGCCTGAAGCTCGGTGCCGATCGAGATAATATCGGCGACGGGCACCCTTCTGCTGAACATACCGAGCTCAAGTGAGCACTGAGACACCTCGACGTTGGGCTCCTTGCCGAGCACGTCACGGTAGGCCGCGGATGCCGTGGCCAGGAGTTGGGATTGCGGACGATACGGAAACTCCGGCGCGTCCAGGCCGTAGAGCTCACAGACGACACCACCGCCGGCGAGCGCCACGAGCGCTTGTACTCGCTCGATCAACTCGTGTTTCCTCGTGGTCAGGGCCGACGTGACCGTCGACATGATCCGTGCACCGTCAGCCGTCGGTCGCAACGTTCCGACATTGTTCGACGTTTCCACACGACCGGGGACGTGCAGATTCCAGCTGACCACCCCCTGCGGGATAAGCCGCAAAACGGTCATGAGCCGGAGTCCGGCGGCATGCGAAAATGCGACATTAGGACGTATCGCGTTCTTCAGTTCGACGCGAATGGCGGGGTCAGAAATCTGGTATTCACTCTTGAGATGTACATCGAGCTCGGCGATGAGAGCCTCGATCGAATCCGTGTCCGCGTCATTAAAGACGATGACAGCGGATGCATCGGCCGGGATCGCACTATTTTGAGCACCGCCAAACGGATCGGAAATGCGCACCTCGTGCGTACCGGACAGCCTGTGAACCGCGCGGGCCAGCACCTGCAGGGCGTTCGCCCGCTCCAACTGAATGTCGAATTCGCAGTGACCACCATTGAGCCCGTGCACCTCCAGCGAGCGCGCGCGGGTCAAGGTAGTCGGTATCGGTTCGAACTCCCCCGGGACATCGATTGTGAACGTCACGTCTCCGCTGCACCCCGCGAGGATCTCTTCGTCGGTGATCCAGTTGAAGTCGATCATGCGGCGCCCAGCGAGTTGCGTGACGTTGAACTGTCCGGCCCCCACCTTTCCCTTCTCTTCCATGGCTGTGAGCACTGCCTCCAGCGGCGGATGAGGAATGTCCGTCGATTCCAGCAGTGCGAGGATGTAGGACACTCCGATTCCGTTGTCCGCCCCCAGAGACGTTCCCGTTGCCGAGATGTACTCGCCGTCGACGACGAGGCTCAACGGTTGGTTCACGAAGTCGAATTCGACACCTTCGGCCTTTTCGCAGACCATATCCAGGTGGCCGTGCAGGATGAGCGGCGCTGCTTTCTCCAGGCCTCCCTGCCCCGGCTTTTTGACGAGTACGCAGTGCAGGTCATCCTGGGTCGCCTCGAGTCCGAGCGATCGCGCGAAATCCACGACCCAGGTGGCGACCTGTTTCTCGTTCCCTGACCCTCGCGGGATGCCCGTGAGCACTTCGAAGAATCGAAATACCTCGCGGGGTTCGAGGTCTCTGAGCACGCCAGAGTTGGTCGCTTCTAGGACGTCCACTGCAGACATATGTGATCCCTCTCGTTTGTTACTTGACAATGCTTGATTTGTTGCGCGACATGGTGAGGGCAACTACCCCGATAATGACCGCGCCGTAGACCAAGCTCTGGGCCTGAGCGTCGATGCCGACTGCGGTCGTCGCGATGGGAACCAGGGCAACGGTCAACGCTCCGAAAATTACCGTGAGCGGATTGACGACACCTCCGGAGATCGACGTTCCTCCGATCAGAGCTGCGGCGATGGCGGGAAGCAGCAGGTCGCTTCCCAGCCCTGTGGGTGACGCAGACCCCGCCTGGGCGATGATCGCGATGCCGGCGAGTCCGGCGGCGAACCCCGAGAGCGCGAAGGCCAGCACCTTGAGGGACCGGGTACGAACCGCAGAGAAGATCGCGGCCGACTCGTTCTTGCCGATGGCCGTCATTCCGCGGCCGATGCGGGTATAGCGCAAAAGCACCCAGAGAAAGACCGCAAGACACACGCCCATCCAGAACGTCATCGGCACATTCGCGATTCCGCTTTCGTACAGCGCGTGAACGCCTTCCCCGTTACTGGCGACGTAGACGGTCGTCCGGCCGCTGGCCACGAGCGCGACTGCCTGAAAGATTCCCAGCGTGCCCAGTGTCAGGGCGAAGGACGGTACCTGCGCGTAGGCGACGATCAAACCGTTCACGGCTCCGAAAGCGGTCGTGGCCAGGAGCACGATTACCGGCGATAGTCCCGCTACGGGCCCAAGTGTGAGCGCGAGCAGGATTGCTCCCAGCAGGCCAATCGCGGCATTCGACAGGTCGATCGACCCGACGTTGAGCACCATGGCCTGCCCGAGTGCCAGCAAAAGGATAGGGGCCGACGACGACGCGATTATCGCCAGTCCTCCACTCCCGATGAAGGCCGGCGTGAGGATGGCAACGACGACGAGTATCGCGAGGAAGATGACGATCGGGCCAATCGCATGCCAGCCTCCGATGCGCTTCACGGACGGCATCTTTCCGCGGGCAGGGACGGCGACCTTCGTTCTCTCGCTGTCAATCTTGGTCATCACAGCATCCTTTCGAGCAGGTCCAGGGTCGCGGGATTGTCGTGCCCGAGGTCGAAGACGCCTGAGATCCGGCCGTCTCGCATCACCACGATGTCGTCGGCGATGTCTAGCGCCTCATCGATCGTGTCGGGAATGAGGATGATCGCGGTTCCTTCATCGCATACCGACCGAATCTGCGCATTCACTGTTTCGGCCGCGCCCGGGTCGAGGCCTCGAAGCGGATGGTCCAGCACGAGGGCCTTCAGATGCGAGGAGTTCAACCACTTGGCGAGGACGACCTTCTGCTGGTTGCCGCCAGAGAAGTCCTGCAGCGTGTGCCCCGGCTCGCGAGGCCGGATGTCGAGCTTCTCAAACCACGCACGTGCCAGAGACAGCCTGCGCCGGGGAAGCTCGAACGGCCCGAGGGCTGCGGAGCCGGGATGCGTGAGCGTGATGTTTTGATCCGCCGGCATTTCCCCCACCATTCCCTCTGTCTTGCGCTCCGCGGGAACGTAGCCCACACCAAGAGCAACGGCCTTCTTGATGGTCAACTGGCGCCCGGAATAGCCCGCGATCGACACCGATCCGGAATCGAAGCCTTCGGCGCCGAATATCGCTCGCGCCACGGACTCGCGGCCGGAGCCGCTGGTACCCAGAATGGCCAGGACCCGGCCGGGGTAGGCATCGATCGACACATCCGCGTAGGAGCCTGCCCGGGTGAGGTCGTGGATCGAGATGACTGGACTATTCGCCGGATCGATACTGCGCCGACTTCGAACGGCAGCGTGAGTTTCCCGACCGACCATGAGACGGAACAGTTCCTCTTCGGTTACGTCATCGACGGTGCGGTCGGCGATCAATTCACCGTCGCGCATGACGACGACGCGATCGCAAATCCGCATCACCTCGTCGAGTCGGTGCGAGACGAAGATCACCGAGCCGATATCGCGAAGCTTGGAGATTTCCCTCTCCAAAATCGCGGTCTCCGTCCTCTCTAAAATCGCGGTCGGTTCGTCGAGGATCACGAGAGGAGTCGTGTGACTGGCGGCACTCACCCGGATCGCCCGGGCGATTTCGACCATCTGGCGATCAACGAACGAGAGGTCGCTGACCCGCGTCTTCGGATTCAAGTGCGATCCGATCAGGTCGAGAGCCTGTGCCGCGTCCGCGTAGAGGCGTCGCCAGTTGTAGAGCCCCAGCCGGTTGACACCGCCCCGGCCGATTGGGGTGTTCACCTCAATATTTTCGGCAATAGTGAGATTCGTGAATAGTGATTGCTCCTGGTGAACGACACCGATCCCCGCGCGTAGGGCATCAGCTGGCCCGCGGAACTGGACTTCCCGTCCGTTGACCGCGATTGTTCCTTCATCGTGCCGATAGTTGCCCGACAAGATCTTCAGCAGCGTGGACTTGCCCGCGCCGTTCTCGCCGATAAGTCCGATAACCTCACCGGGTTGGATACTCAGGGACACTCCACGAACGGCACGGTTAGATCCAAAGCTTTTGGAGACATTGTTCAGGTGAAGCACTGCAGGAGTTGTGGTCAGGTTGCTCACTTCGCCACCCGCAATCTGTCACGCTGCGACCATGCGGCGAACACAATGGCTGCGACCAGGATCGCGCCGGTGACGGCCGACTGATAGCTCGACTCAACGCCGGAGAGGATGAGCCCGTTGTTAAGGATCGTCAGGAGGAATACGCCCAATACGGTGCGCAGGATCCCCCCTTTGCCGCCGGCGAGGTGAGTTCCTCCGATGACAACTGCAGGGATGACGATGAAGAGCACTCCGGAGCCGACTGTGGGCGACCCGATGTCGAGTTGAACAGTAGCGAGGATACCGCCGAGTCCACTCAGTACAGCGGCGATGGCAAAGACGGCGACCTTCACAGGGAAAGCAGGAAGGCCCGCCGAGCGAACGATCGTCTCGCTGTTTCCAATGGCAAGGGTCACACGGCCGATCCGGGTGCTGCGCAGAACGAGTATGCCCAGCCCGATGACGAGCAGCGCCACCCAGAAGGAATTAGGAAGGCCAAAACTTATTCGCGAGGTCCAGCCCTTGAGCCCTTCGTCTTGCAGACGAGGGAGAAGGTCGGTTCCATAGAGCATGGTGGCGATCCCTAGCCCGACGTACCACATACCCAGGGTGACGATAAATGAGGGAACCTTCAGGGCGGTGAAAATGAGACCGCTGGCGATTCCGAGCAGGAGGGCTACGCCGAGGGCGATAACCCAAGCCCACGGCCCCAGGTCCGCTC
The DNA here is from genome assembly GCF_002929505.1 of Cryobacterium sp. Y57. GTDB lineage: Bacteria > Actinomycetota > Actinomycetes > Actinomycetales > Microbacteriaceae > Cryobacterium. Next base: position 33,102 of record NZ_PJJL01000049.1, on the reverse strand, counting down.
CCCCGCGCGAGTTATTACTCAGGAGTATCCAGGTCATCCCGGTTGCCCCCATGACTCCCTCCACTGACAAGTCGATGGAGCCGAGGAGAATGACTAAAGTCGCTCCCACGGCCACAATCAAGGGGATGGCGGACTGGGTGAGCACGTTTTGGATGTTGGACGTGGTCAGAAAACGTTCATTGAGTAGGGAGAACACACCGATAAGAACGGCAAGGGCCACGAGTAAACTCAACGGCTCGGCGAGACCGCGAAACCGAGCGCGGCGCTCGATGCCGGACTCGCGGATCCTGATCGCGGTGGTGGTTATGCTCCCCGCGCCCTGTTCCGACAAGACTTTGTGAACCATGAGAAATCTCCTCGTTGATACCGATCACATAATGGTGATGTACCTGATCCGGCCCTCGTCGATCAGACGAGGGCCGGATCAGGTGGCCGCAATGCTACGGCTTGGGCAGGACTTCGGGTCCACCGCCGCCGATCAGAGTTGCCGGCTCGGTGTCCCACGGGCCCTTCTCGACGAGCTGGTCGACGAAATCAGCTGCAGCGGTGGGGGTGTCGTACTTTAGGTAGTCCCCCAGGGTTTCGGGCGTCACACACTTGATGTCGAAAAAACTCGTGCGCTTTTCCTTGGGCAGTTCAGACGGAACGATTTCTCCGGTCGCTGCCAGGTAGGCCGTATACAGACCGATAGCGGAGGCCATGTAGCCGCGGTGGAAGGTCTCGCCGACGATGGCGTTGTTGCCATAGCCTTTCTCCATCAGTGCCACCGTGTCGGGGTACAGGCCGTCAGAGGCGAACTTCACCTTGTCCAGCAAACCCGCGTCGTCGAAGGCCTGGATCGCACCGAGCTGCATGCCGTCGTCGGCGCTCCAGACACCATTGATCTGGTCTCCGTACTTTGCAATCAAGTCCTTGGCATTCTGATTCGCGAGCTGCGGGTCCCAATTCGAGGGCTGGTTCTCGAGAATCTTGATCCCTGGGTAGTTTTCACGCATTTCAGCTTCAAAGCCGGCAACACGCGTCTGGCTCGTTGTGCTGTCCTGGACGCCGGGGAACATGATGACGTTGCCCTTACCGCCGAGCGCATCACCGATCGCCTGAGCGTTGCAGCGGCCCGAGTCCACGCCGGGGTGCTTCTGGAAGGCCACAAAATTGTTGCCCGAGTCCCAGGGCTCGAAATTGTCCGGCTTGTTCCACCAGATCGACACGTAGCCGCCGGCACGCTTCACAGCGTCCACGATCGTCGGGGTGTCCGAACTCGCGACGGTGTTGACGAACATCACGACCTTCTTGCCCTGCGCCAGAATTGCCTGAATCTTTGAGATTTCAGTCTGCGACGAGCCCTGCGAGTCGATGATCTCGAGCGGAATGTCCAGTTTTTTGGACAGCGCCTTCGCCCCCTCAATATTGGCGATGAAGTAGGGGTTGGTTGTGTTGATGACAGAGGCGACGAGGACCAGGTCCTCCTTGGCAATGGGGCCGGAGGAAGAAGATCCGCCAGCTCCACTCGCGGTCGACGTGCACCCGGCGAGTGCGAGCGCAGCGACAGCGGCGATAGCGGCGAATCGAACGAGCGCACCGCGATTGTGTTTCAGAGACATCTTTGACTCCTTGTTGGTGAGTGAGGCTTGGACTACGTCCCGTGCATCTTTATTCAATAAGGCATTTTTGATTCATTGTGAGGATAGAGGCGATGAGGCGCGCACACAAGACCATTTCGCTTGATAGTTCACCTGTAACCGATTCGTTAGAATTGGGCTCCGGCAAAGCGTGCATCAGTGCAAAGTGCGGAAGAAATCACGGACGTCGGTCACGTAGATTTCCGGTTCCTCCAAAGGAGCGAAGTGCCCACCGCTCTGATGAACCCGGTATTGCTGAAGGTTGAAGTATTTCTCCGTCCAGGTTTTCGGCGGCTTGTATATCTCGCCCGGGTAGATCGACACGGCGGTCGGTACTCCCACGACCGGGAATCGGTTGTGACTCGGAGTCCACGGGTTTCCTCGGCATTCCCAGTAGTACCGGGAGGACGTTCCGCCTGTTCCGGTGAGGAAGTACACCGCGGCGGTCGTGATCAGGTCGTCCTTGGGCCAGACACTCTCAAATGCCTCTGTGCCGCTACCGCGTTCCGCGAGGCCCCAGAAGTACCGCTTTTCGGTGATCCAGGCCAGCTGGGCTGCAGGTGAGTCGGTGACGAGCGCCGCGAGCGTCTGTGGCTTCGTCAATTGGAGCTCACCGTAGCCGCTCTCATTCTCGACGAACAACTTTCCCCGATCGAACCAGCCGGATTCGTCAGCAGAGTACTCGCTCGCCGCCGGCAATCCCAAAGCGGAGTCGTACTCGATGCCCTCGGGTTGGTCGGGATGTTGTGCGAGATAGTGCGACATCTGCGCGGGAAAGTGCGTATAGACGCCGATGACGTCGGACTCGTACTTATGCCCGTGCTGCTGTGCGATCAGCGCACCCCAATCCCCTCCCGCGGTGGCGTAGCGGTCATACCCGAGGATCTGCTTCATGAGTACGTTCTCAAGATCAGCGGTCTTCCAGAAATTCCACCCTGTCTCTGTGAGCGGCGAGGAGAACCCATAGCCGGGCAGGGAGATGAGAACCACATCAAAGGAGTCAGACTCCACGCCGCCGAATTTAACCGGATCCGTGAGAGGTTCGATGATCTTGCGGACGTCCCAGAAAGTCCACGGCCAGCCATGGTGGAGAAGCAGCGGCTTCGGATTGGTTCCTTTGCCACGTACATGGATGAAGTGCAGGGGAACGCCCATCACGTCGACCTTGAAGTGTGGGAGTTCGTTCATCTGACGCTCGACAGCGCGCCAGTCGTACTCATTGATCCAGTAGTCGATGAGGGTGCGGTGGTACTGGGTATTGTAGCCATAGCGCCAGTCTTCGTTCCCAAAGTCCTGGGGGAATCGAGTCCGTTTCAGCCGCTCCATCATGTCGTCAAGATCCGCGTCGGGGATGCGGATCTCGTACGGACGAACATCAAACGAGTCCAACAAACTAGAACCTCCTTGTTCCGTGTCGCACACGCGGGGTATTTTTTTATTCAGTGACTGCGTGTATATTCATTTTATATCTCATCCGCAGTCCATCTGTCAACGAATCGCGGCAGCCCGGAAGGTACAGGCGAACCGGGCCCAAGCATCGTCGTCCGGTTTGGACGAAGCACTAGACCGTTTCGGATGCAATCATCTCGAGAAAGAGAAGTGAACCATGGTCACTGCCCTCGACAAGTATGCGGATATGAAGCCCAACTGGGACTACCCAGTCATAATCGAGTCTCATATCAACGGCATTCGTACGAAAGAAATGAACCCGAACACCCCGATTTCCTACGACGAGATTGCGGAAGACGCAATTCGCTGCTGGGAAGCCGGAGCCGGTGCGATCCACGCCCACAACACCAGTTTCGACCTCATGGGCAAAGATGCGTACAAGGACTACATGCGCACTTGGGACAAGGTGTTGCAGAAGCACCCTGACATCACCTGGTACCCCACGACCTGCAACAACCTCCGTCTCAAAGGCGACGAGAACGGCCTTCAGCACGTCCCCTTCCTCGTCGAGAAGGCAAACGTTCGGATTGCCTGTGTCGACACCGGGCTCACCCTATTCGCTACAGAAACGGATGCCGAGGGATACCTCGCCGGCCCCGAATTCGGGTTCAACTACGAACGCGTTGGCAGTCAAATCAGGATGCTGCGGGCGCACGGCACTCCCATGGTCTTCGGCGTCTACGAACCAGGCCATCTTCGCCACGCCATGCACTACGTCAACAAGGGACTCTCTACGCCAGGCTCCATGTGGGATTTCTACCTCATCGGGGATTACGGTCTCACTGCCACAGATCCCATCGGAACGAACGGTATGAAGCCAAGTCTCGAGAGCCTGTACTACTACCTCTGGATGATCGAGGAAGCGAAAGTCACACACCCCTGGTACATCTCGATCTGGGGTCAGGGCGCCCTCGACGACACCTCGATCCTCCGCAGGGCGATCGAGCTCGGGGGCCACATCAAGACCGGCCTGGAACTGTTTTATGATCCGGCTCGCAATCCGACGAACCTGGAGCTGCTGCAGCAGGCCCAGGAAATCGCCAGGGAAGTCGGCCGGCCCATAGCAACGCCGGACGAGGCGAGGGCTCTGTACAACATTCGATGATGCACAATTGACGGGAGTATTTCGCGCAGCCCCCTGCGCTCGAATGCGCGACTATTTACGCACGAGCATCGTCAGTATGAGTTACCCGCGGAAACGCCCATTCCGAGTGTCGTTGTTGGAGCCCGGTCACAAGCGCATGCACGATTTCGTCGACTGTCCCCTGGACCCCCTCGCCGCGGATGCTCCCCAAACTCGAAGGCGACCAGTCCAGCTTCATTGCACCGTAGACCGCGTCGACGACCGGCCGCAGTCGCTCGGGTTTTTCCAGCACGATACAAGCGGTGAGCAGCCTGGCACTATGCATGGCGCGCTGAGCGATTCCCACGACCTTCACCTGCCCTCGCGCGTTGACGCTATGGTCCCCCGCACAGTATTCCCCGACGACGGGACCGACTCGAGCGTCGAGGCCGAGGTCGCCCAGCACCTCCCGAAAACAACCAGCTCCCGCTTCAAAGGCCGCTATGTGATCACCGTAGAACTTCAAGGGGGCCATGAGATCGACGATCAGGCACGTCTGGTCGTACGCCACTGCACGTCCCCCTGCGAGGCGGATCACTGGCTCAAAGCCGAACCCACGAGCCACCGCCGAGGCTGCGGCGAATTCAGGCATCAAGCTTTCACGTCGACTGAATGCCACGGTGGGAATTGGGCGATAGGCCCTGATCCGAGCCTGAGGGTTGGCGTCTTCTTGCATCTCGCGGAGCACGCGTAAGGATTCATCGATGTCGTCTTGCGCTGTGTCGCCGACCCGACCCAGTGATAATTTCGGACCGCGAGTGAGCAACTTCTGGTTCCCCTCCGTCATCACGTGCAGGACTCAGAATCTGAATCGGGGAAGAGGCGATCGATAGATTGTTCGATCGGCTGGCGGATGCGCCCCTGCACCGAGAGGTGCGTTCCATCAAGACCAGCCTGAAGCCACCGGTGTGGGATCGTCATCCGTCGATTTCCCCACCCCATGAACTGACCTAACCTAGACTCGAAGTCTAGAGCGAATTGGATATTCTTGCAACTGACGAATCTTGATACAATTGCGTAACTGAGCGATAGGAGAAGCTGTGGCTACTGACCTTGAACCGCGCCGGTTCATGACAAAGGTGGCGCGGATGTACTACACCCACGGCATTCGACAGATCGAGATCGCGGCGACCTTGGGCATATCGCAGGCCCGCGTTTCCCGGCTGCTTCAAGCCGCCGAGCAAGCGAAAATTGTGCGAACGATTGTCGTCATCCCTGAAGGACTGCACGCGGAGGTCGAAGAAGATCTCCAGAAGCGCTACGGCTTGTCTCAGGTTCACATCGTGGAGGCGCTGGATCCAAACGATGAGGCCGGCATCAATCGAGACCTCGGAGAGGCCGCCGCGCTCATCCTCTCGGCAATGCAGTTATCAGGGAAAACTATCGGCTTCACGTCATGGAGCCGGTCGCTGCGTTCACTCGTGGCCGCCCTCGAACCGTCGAAAAAAAAGAAGTCCGGTGCCACTCGCATCGTCGAGATGCTCGGGGACGTCGGCCCGCCACAGTTGCAGCATGATTCCACCCGTTCCACGCAGCGCTTTGCCGACCTGATCGGTGGGACTCCCCTGTTCATCCGCGCCCCCGGCGTTCTGTCTTCTGCGGAAGTGCGTGAAGCAATGATCAGCTATGACGCGCACACCCGCGAAGCGATCGCGGCGTTGGATGAGTTGGACGTTGCCCTTGTCGGTATCGGTACCTGCAATATCGATGCACCGTTGGAGCCGGGCGGCAACTTTTTCACAGTCGAACAATTTGCAATGGCACAGTCGCTCGGCGCCGTCGGACAGATCAACCTCAGGTTCATCGACGCGGACGGAATCCCGCTCGAGAGCGAGCTTGATTCCCTGGTGATCGGTGTGACCCTGGCCCAGCTTCCCGCCAAGGGCGGACGATTTGCCGTCGCTGGTGGAAGGTCGAAATACGAGGCTGTGCGCGCGGCCCTGCGCGGTCACTGGATCGACACCCTGATCACGGACATGGAAACGGCAGAGCGACTCTTGCAGGAGTAAACGCCCAGAGCGGCGGCCCGCACCGCGAGCCGCCGCCGTCACTATAACCATCACCGACGAATGCACGTTGTTAGAGCGGCGCTTCCAGTTTCGTCTTCAACGCCGCGAGGAACTCGGCCGCAACCGCGCCATCCAGGGCGCGGTGATCTGACGTCAGGGTCAGTTCGGCGATCGGGCGCCAACCCCCGCCATCCTCAGTCCAGACATTTCGGCGGATCGTGGCTCCAACCGCCAGGATCGCGGCCTGGGGCGCATTCACGATGGCATCGAAGCGGGTCACCCCGAGCATGCCGAGATTCGAAATCGTGAACGTCCCTCCGGTGATATCGTCGCGCCCCAGTCCGCCGGAACGTGCACGCCCGACGATGTCGCGCCTGCGCTGAGCGATCTCTTCAAGATCCAACTGATCGGCATTGTGAATAATCGGTACTGTCAGACCTTTCTCTGTGGCGACCGCTATCCCGACGTGAGCTCGGGGGAAAGATATGACCGCTTCGCCGTCGACGTGGACATTCACTGCCGGCACCACGGTCAGAGCATGCGCGGTTGCGCGAACAAGCACGTCAGTCACTGTCGCCCCCGGTACGACGACCTTGGCACGCCCTGCCTCCGTCATGTCGACCTCCACCGTGAGGTGGAACACCGGCGCTTCCCACGCCGTGACCATGCGCCGCGCTGCGGTTCGACGCATGCCCTTCAACTCGGTGCGCGCACCCTCGTCGAGATCGAGTGCTTGCGGCATCACGCCCGCGCTTCGGTCAAGACGGCGGTCGTCGAGGCGCCGGCACACCCGTACTCGCGCATCTTTGCGATCGTCGCTTCGATCATCTGGCGCTTTCCTTCAGACAGGGCATCTTCGAGCTGGCGGTCACCCTGGGCCCAGGTCTCTTCAATACCGCGGCGAAAGGCATGGCGCAGATCGGTATCGGCGTTCAGCTTGTGCACACCAGCCGCGATCGCGGCGCTGATATCCGACTCCGGTACTCCTGACGCTCCGTGCAGAACGAGGGGAACACCCGTGACATCCCGAATGCGCTGGATTCGTTCGATATCCAGGGGCAGGGGGTCACCGGACGTGATGCCGTGCATCACGCCTGCCGAGATCGCCAGGAAGTCGACACCGGTTTCCGCGACGAATCTTTCGGCTTCGTCGACGTTGGTGTAGTGCGCCGACCAGTCGATCCCGTTGGATGCATCGGGAATGCTGCCCAGTTCGGCTTCCACCGGAACGCCGAATGAATGTGCGACCTGAACGACGTACCGGGTAGTTTTCACGTTTTCTTCGAACGGCAAGTGGGAGCCGTCGAACATGATCGAGTCAAATCCGAGACGCAGGGCTTCGAAGACCTCGTCGTAGGTACCGTGGTCGAGGTGGATGACCGCATCCGCTCCCGTACCGTCGAGTTCATGACGGGTCATGAGGTACGCGGCCTCCAGGCCCAGATGTGGAACGATCGCCCGCCCGACCTGCAGGAACACTGGTGATTGGGCGCGAATCGACGCTTCGATCAGTGCTTGCGTGGTCTCGGGGTTGTGCATATTGAAACCACCTACTGCATAGCCACCTGCTCGGGCGCGGGCAACATAGTTTTCGGCTGTCTTCGTGGTCATCATGATCCTCTCGATTGGTTCAGTTGCGTGACCAGCACGTCAGTGCGCGGCCAGTATCGGAACGGAATTTTCAACCGTCCCGTTAGTCGGGTGAGGTGGTGCCGGTGGCATCATGCGGGCGGACCGTACAGCGGCCTGCCAACCGCCGTAGAGCTGGTCGCGACGATCGCTGCTCATACGAGGCTCGAATACTCGCTCCGCGCGCCACGTCTCGCGCACGAGATCTTGCGCGTTCCACAGACCTATTTCTGCCCCGGCGATATAGGCGACTCCGAGAGCGGTGCGTTCGAGGCCCTCCGGCCGAACAACCGGCAGGCCGAGGATGTCTGCTTGGAACTGGCACAGGAAGTTGTTACAGACTGCTTTTCCATCCACCTTCAGCGACGTCACGTTCATACCGCCGGCGCGCAACGCGTCAAGGTTGTCGCGCGTCTGGTAGGCCATGGCTTCAAGCGCCGCGCGAACGATTTGGTCGATGCCCGTGTCGAGAGTCAATCCAAAAATTGATGCGCGGACGTCTTTGTCCCAGTAAGGGTCGCAGAGGCCGGCGAATGCGGGAACAAAGTAGACGCCCTGAGTATCTGTGACCCGTTCTGCGATGCGCTCCATCTCCGCTATGGATCCAACTGCGCGCATCTTGTCACGCAGCCAATGCAGTGTCTGCCCGCTGTGGAACACCACCCCTTCGACTTCGTAGCTGGTGAGCCCGGGAATGTTCATCGCCACACTGGTGGTCATTCCGGGCAAAAGCAGTGGACTGCTCCCGACGTTGGCGACGAGCACGCCAGCGGTTCCAAACGTGTTCTTGACAGAACCCTCGTTGAAACATCCCTGCCCAAAGAGCCCGGCCTGTTGATCAGCGACGACCGCGTGGATCGGGATGTAATGGCCGACGCCGCCGGGCAGAATACTGGGGTCAAGATAGCCGAAATGTGAATTGGACGCACGCACCTCGGGGAGAAGCTCCTGTGGGATTCCGAAGACGTCGCACAGTCGGTCGTCCCACATGAGTTCGTCGATGTTGAGCAGTGCCGTTCGCGACGCTGATGTCGCATCGGTGACGTGCTCACGCCCGCCCGTGAGGTTCCAGACCAGCCAGGTGTCGACTGTTCCGGCAGCGTAGGCGCCCGTGCCGGCAAGTGCTTTGAGTCCCGGAACATTTTCGATGAACCACGCCAGTTTGGGGGCTGAGAAAAACGAGTCGTTCCGGAGGCCGGTGCGCATCCGGATCTCGGCGTCGAGCCCCAGGTCTGACCAGCGCTGCACGATCTCATCGGTCTGATGCGAAGACCACATGATCGCGTTGTGCACGGGGATGGAGGTAGAACGATTCCAGATCAGACAGGTTTCCCGGTGAGTTGTCACCCCGACCGTTGCGATATCACGCGCTGTCAGCCCCGACCGGGCCATGACCTCGTCGATCGCTGCCCGCATCGCAGTCCACAGCTGAGCTGGGTCAAGCTCGACCCAGCCGTGGTTGGGAAAAAGGGGCGTGAGTGAATTTGATGCCTCCGCGATGATCCGCCCGTCCGTATCGACGAGTACCGCCCGCGCGCTGCTCGACCCTTCGTCGAGCGCGAGAACATAGCGGCCTGTCATAGGTCCGCCCCGCTCTGGAGGGCGACGTCGTCGACGGTCAACTCACTTTCCCGTTCTCCGGATGTCACGCGAACGGGAATGTGCGCTGCGGGTCGGCCGGGGACTGCCAGGTGGCCGAGCCATTCAACGTAGCCCTCGATCTCATCCTGGATACGGTCTTCATCCCAGCCGTTGATCGCCGCCATGATCGTCGCGATCCGCTCGGCGCCCTCGATGCCGTGATCCGGTTCGAACGCCAGCAGGAGTCGTCTCGCCATGACGTCCGTGAGAGTGCGAGCGAACTCTTCAGTGATGGCGAAGACCACTTCAGCAGCCAGAGCCCCCGACTTCTCGTCGACGATCTCAGCAAGACTGACGTCGTTACTCACGAGAGCCGCTATGTTCGCTGCCCGCACTCCATACAGAGCGAGGAGGCGCTTCGCCACTAACGGTGGCAAAGCGCCGTTCGCAATGAACGCCTTCGAGAACGTCTCATAGTTTGCGACTCGAGCACCAGGAAGTGGGCTGGTCAGAGTGATTGTTTTGACCTTCTTGGCGCCCAGACTGCGAAGCGCCAGGTCGACGGCGTCTTCTGAGAGCTGCCGGAACGTCGTGAGCTTACCCCCGATGACGGAAAAGAGGCCCTCGACGCCGTCTTCAGCGTGGTCGTGGATGATATGGCTGCGCGGAATCTTCCATTCGGGCACACCCGGAGCGTAGGGCAGTGGTCGCACTCCGCTGTACGTGTAGAGAACATCGTCGGTGCTCAGTTTTGCGCCCGGCACCAGAGTGTTGACCTCGTTGAGAAGGTAGTCGATTTCCGACTGTTCTGCGCGAGCAGAGTCCGGCTCCTCGTCGTAGAGGTTGTCCGTGCACCCGATGAGGTATCTGCCCATCCACGGTATGACGAGGACCAGACGGCCATCGGCCTGCGACTCGTAGTACACGACGTCGCGCGGCGCCCCGGGGAAGGGAGCCACGATGATATGGCTGCCTTTGGAGCCGCCGATGAATCGGGGTGAACTGACTCCCCCAAAATCAGCCAGCAGGCGGTCGACCCACGGTCCAGCGGCGTTCATGACCACCCGTCCGCGCACGGAATGACGTTCTCCTGTGATCGAATCGGTGTACTCGACGCCGGTCACTCGAGAATCGGACTTCAACAGCCCATCGACTCGGGAGTGGGTGACGATGTCGGCTCCGTCACTTTGAGCTGCTACCGCCAGTTCAACACAGAGGCGCTCAGCATATTCAACCTGACCGTCGATGAAGACCGCGGAACCGGTGAGTCCGGCAGGTTCCATGCCGGTGAAGCGGGATAGCACCGCGCGCTTCGTCAGAATGCTGTGATTGGGTTGCTTCTTGTCCCATGAGAGTACGTCGTAGGCGATCATGCCGAGGCGGATCAACCACGACGGCCGCTTGTTGCGGGCGTAGAAGGGCATGAGAAGCGGCACCGGCTTGACCAGGTGCGGAGCAAGTTTGAAGAGGCGCTCGCGCTCCTTCAGGGATTCGCGCACCAGAGCGAAGTCCTTATGCTCCAGGTATCGGAGACCACCGTGGATGAGTCGCCCCGACCACGCGGACACGCCGCTGCAAATGTCCTCCTGGTCGATGACGATGGTTCGCAAGCCTCGCGCAGCAGCGTCGCGCGCAATGCCGAGTCCGTTAATGCCAGCACCCACGACGACGAGGTCGTAGGGTACGCGGGTGTCGCCGGCGTTCACTGAAGATGCGCTCATGGCTCCTCCTCCTTCGTTGTTTTCGTTGAGGCCCGCGTTTAGTCGGTTTCGATCACAGCGAGAATGGTGCGGACCTCGACTGAGGAACCTTCCTCGACCAGGATCTCAACCAGGGTTCCCGTGGCAGGTGACTCGAGGGTTTCCTCTACCTTCTCCGCCTCGACCTCCGCCAGAGGTTCGTCTTCATCGACGTGGTCGCCCACCTTCTTGAGCCACTCGACGATTGCCCCTTCACTCATTCCCATTCCCCACTGGGGAAGCAACACATCTATACGCGCCATTTGGATTCTCTTTCGTTATTAAACTGCGGCTGCGACCGGCTGAAGCGCCGGCAGGTCGACGACGCGCCGAATGGCGGCCGCGATGGTGGCCTTCGTCGGGTACATCTGCTTTTCGAGCGAGGGGCTGAAGGGAATTTGCATGTCCGGTGCCGTCACACGAATAATCGGGGCTTTGAGAGAATCAAAGATTTCTTCCGCGACGAGCGCACTGATCTCGGCCGCTGCGCCGCAGGTGCGGTGCGCGGGCTCGGCTACCACCAAGCGCCCAGTCTTCGCCACCGACCGCAAAATGGCATCACGGTCGAGTGGCACGAGCGTTCTCGGATCAATGACCTCGACGGACACGCCTTCCTGTGCGAGTTCTTCCGCTGCAGCCACAGCCTCGGGCACTGAGCTCGAGATAGCGACGACGGTGACGTCCGTTCCTTCTCTCGCCGTGCGTGCGACCCCAAGCGGAATCCAAAACTCGTTCTCGTCGACGTCCTCCTTTGCACTCCACAGGAGGCAGGCCTCGAAGCTGAGGATTGGGTCGTCGGAGTCGACCGCGGAGCGGAGCAGCCCTTTTGCGTCTGAGGGCGTGGCAGGGGCAATGATTTTCAGTCCCGGGACGTTCATGAACATCGGATACGGACGGTCCGAGTGGTGCGCGCCGGTGTTCAGTCCGTAGAACATGGCGGAACGGAAGACTACGGGCATCGAGGCCTGGCCGCCGAACATGTACCGGTTTTTCGCCACCTGGTTCACGAACTGGTCCATGGCCATGTACAAGAAGCTCGAGTAGGAGAGGTCGACTATCGGGCGCAGCCCGGTCATCGCAGCACCGGCGGCCGCGCCAACAATGCCCTCCTCGGAGATCGGGGTGTTGCGAATGCGGTTCTTGCCATACCGCTGCAGAAAATCACCCTTGTCGCTGCGGGATTTGCCGCCGCCGGTAGTGCCATAGACATTCGCTTCGACGTCTTCGCCGATGATGATGACGCGCTCGTCGGCGTCCATGGCCTCGCGCTGGGCTGCGCCGATAGCCCCCAAATAGCTCATCACAGTCATGCTGCGGACTCCTTGTCGGTGTAGAGGTCGTCGAAGGCGACCGAAAGATCGGGGTAGGGACTCGCGTCCGAGAATGCGACAGCCGCGTCGACCTCGGCGAGCGCCGTGGCCTGGAGACCATCGAGCTCATCGTCAGAGAATCCCTGAGATGCCAGATAGTGACGAAAGAGGATGATGGGATCCTTTTTCAACCAGGCCTCGCGCTCGCCGGCGTCTCGGTAGTCCGTGCCTAGTCTCAGCCCTTCGGAGTGTTCGTTATACCGGTAGGTCATGACCTCTACCAGGGTGGGGCCGTCCCCGGCGCGCGCCCGTGCAACCGCTTCGGAGACGGCGTCGTAGACAGCCAGAACATCCTGGCCTTCTTCAACTCTGATTCCGGGCATCCCGAATCCAGCGGCACGTTGGGAGATGACGCCCGATGTTACGGTGTGTGCCGGAGTGCTCAGCGCGTACTGGTTGTTTTCGCACAGAAAGATCATCGGGAGGTCCCACACGCCGGCCATGTTCATCGACTCGTAGAGGACCCCCTGATTGGCGGCTCCGTCGCCGAAGAAGGCAAGCGCTACTTTGCCGTTGTTCAGCACCTTCGACGACAGGGCTGCTCCATTGGCAATCGGGATGGACGACCCCACAATGCCGGACTCTCCGAGACTTCCTACCGCGAAGTCAGCAAGGTGGAGCGAGCCGCCCTTGCCTTTGCAGACGCCCGTCGCCTTGCCTGCAAGTTCAGCCATGAGTGGGCCGAGCGGTGAGCCTTTTCCGATGGGGTGCCCGTGGCTGCGGTGGTTTCCGCTCATGTAGTCACCGGCACCCAGGGCCATCGTGGCGCCGACAACCTGCGCTTCCTGCCCGATGCTGGTGTGAACAGTGCCGGGAATGTGGCCTCGTTTCACCATCTTGGATGCGCGCTCGTCGAACGCTCGGATTCTCAACATTCGCAGCTGCATTTCACGCAGGGTATCGTGTGCCAGTTCGGCCATTGGGAACCGCCTTTCTCTCGACTTCTTCGTCTGCGTTAAGGAGTGAATATTCATTCGTGTTATGAAACTCTATGCTACGCACTTCTCTGTCCCACTGCAAGCGATTTTGATGGGACATCAGACCAACCGAGTTGATGCCGCACAGCCGCTGGAATGACATGGTCCACTCGGTCAAGAATGTACGTGGGCTGGTCCGCTGCAGCGGTGCGCGCCACCGAGTCGAGGTCGGCGTCTCCGGTGAGCACGAGCGCAGAGTCCATCCGGGCATCCACGGCCATTTTCACATCCGTGTAGAGCCGATCGCCCGTCATGAGGCATTGCTCAGGCCGCAGCCCCAGGGTCGCCATCACCGTGTCCAGCATGATCACGCTGGGCTTACCGGCGTTGGCGACGCACGACACACCGGTGCACGCCTCGATCGCCGCGACAATCGCCGCCGCGTCAGGTTCACCGCGTCCACCAGGAAACGGGCAATAGCGATCCAAGTTGGTCGCCACCAGGATCGCTTCCCGCTTCCACAAAGCGTCGAATGCGATTTGAAGCTTGGAATAGTCGAACCCTCGGTCATAGCTCGCCAAGACGATGTCTATCTCAGCGGGGTTAGACGACGTCGGGATGCCCGCATTCTGCAGTGCCGTGATCAGCGGTTGTTCGGCAATCGGGTAGACCGTTTTGCCAGGGTGTTCACGCCTGAGCCAGGCGACCATGCTCACCACTGAGTTGACAACCTCCTCGGGAGCCACCTGAATGCCGAGTTTCGTGAGTTTGGAGACGTACATTGCCCGGTCGAGCGTTGGGTTGTTCGAGAGAAACACCACGCGTCGTTTCGTCTCGCGGAGGTGCGTCAAAAGCTGGAGCGCTCCGGGGAGAAGTTCCTCGCCCAGATAGATGGTGCCGTCCAGGTCGAACAGGTAAGCGTCGTAGACCCGTTCGGGCAGCACCCGCGGTTCATCGTCATCCGTCTGCGCCGCGGGTACGCTCAGGCCGGTCACCGTCGTTTTACTCACGCCATCACTTCGATCCGGTCGTGGAAGAAGGAGCGGAACGCGGGGTAGATCGCTGCGTATCGGCGGTAGAGAGCTTCGTAGTCGTCGGCCGCTTTCGGGTCGGGTTCATATCGGAACTCGGTGGCACTCATGGCCTCGGCGGCGTGGCGGATGCTGGGAAAAAGTCCCGCCCCGAAGGCCGCGAGCATGCCAGCGCCCAGACAGGTTGTCTCCCTCTGGCGCGACAATACAACGGGCCGGCGCAGAACATCCGCGATTATCTGACACCAGAGCGGGCATTGCGAGCCGCCTCCCATAGCGACGAACTCTTGCACGGTGTCCCCCGTTGCTTGCTCAACCTGGTCTTGACTCAGCCGCAGTTCGAAGGCGACGCCCTCCAGTACGGCGCGGTAGATGTGGGCGCGACGGTGCACGCCCTGAAGGCCCACCATGATGCCGCGGGCCTCATGGTCCCAGTACGGCGTAAGCGCTCCGTTCCAGTAGGGGACAACGTACAGGCCGTGACTGCCGCGAGGCACGACCGCCGCTTCGGACTCGAGGGTCACCTCGACCCCGCCGCGAAACTCCTCCGAGCAATGGGTGAACGTATCGATGAACCAGGAGATCATGTACGTACCTGCCCCCACGAAGGTCTCGTACGCGAAGCTGCCCGGAATCGTACCCAGCATTGCTCGATACGCCCTGTCGGGCTGGTACTGAGAAGAATACGTTCCAGAGATCAGGCCGGTACCGATATTAAGGTACGCCCGCCCCGGCGCCGCGACCCCGGCGCCGAGGCCTGCGCACTGTCCGTCACCGGCTCCCGCGACGATGAGCGTGCCAGGGAGCAGACCGAGAAGCTCGGCGGCATCGACGGTGAGGCCTCCGATGACGTCTCCGGGAAGGTGCAGCGTCGACAGTTGAGAGCGGTCGA
This sequence comes from Cryobacterium sp. Y57, assembly GCF_002929505.1. GTDB lineage: Bacteria > Actinomycetota > Actinomycetes > Actinomycetales > Microbacteriaceae > Cryobacterium. The sequence goes on along the minus strand of NZ_PJJL01000049.1, from coordinate 17,743 downwards.
GACCGAGGTGCGTCAGGACGGCTGCGTCGTAGTCGCCGGTTCGAATGTCGACGAGGCCGGTAGGGTCCATGCTTGCGGTCGAGGTTGCCCAGAGGCCGGTCATGCAGTGCACCAGATAGCCATGCACCTCGACGACGTGCGCCGTACGACGCAAATTCTCGGGTTCATGCTCGGCCATCCAGAGCAATTTATAGTACGAAACGGTTGTGTTTGGTGGCTTGCCGGTGCGGTCGTGTACATCGGCCGAACCAAACCGGTCCACTTGCTCGCCAGCCCGGGAATCCAGCCACAGCATCGCGGGTCGCACGGCTTCGCCGTCGTCGTCGAGGCACACGAAACTCTCTCGCTGGTGAGTTACGGTCAAGGACATAACACGTCTGAGGTCGAGGCCCGCGACCGCACTGCGCACCGCGCTTTGCATGGCTGTCCACCATTGGCGCGGATCTTGTTCGCCGCGCCCCGGCGCGGGGATGCTCAAGTCAAGTTCGGCCCGACCACTCGATACCTCGGTGCCATCCGCGTTCCAGACACTCGCTTTCGCGCCGGTAGTTGAGCAGTCCACCGCGATGACCACGCGCTCATCGCTCATGACGTCGGCTCACTCTGCGCCTGAAAGGCCTGCTCAATCACCACGTCCACGTCGGCCGGCGTCCACCAACCGAGGAGGAAGAGCAGGTCAATGACCGTGAAGCGGTCGCGCATGAACAGGCAATTCGCGACAGCCCACCGCCAGATATCCGGGGTGACCCATTCGACAAGGTCACCCGGCGTTGTGGGTGACCCCGCAGCGAGCAGACCGGCAGACAACGACGCGGGCGTGGGAACCGTGGCAGCAATCGCGACGCCATCGGAGATCGCGTTGGCGACGAGGCCCTTCATGCGTTCCGGGTCGGCGTTCCACGCCTTGATCTTGCGGGCGTAATCGGACCAGCATTCCTCACCGCGACCGCCGGTCTCATCGCATACCTCGAACGCTCGTTTCACGTGCTGTTCGAGGTCGCTCGCAGCGGGGAAACGTACTGTGATCTCACCCTCGGCCACTCGGCGGCGCAAGAGGTCCCATGCTGCGGACGCAACCTGAGTTGCGACGCCAACCTGAGCTCCGTGGAGGCCGATCGGTAAATTGTGGGCGGCGGCATACATGTCGAGCATGTGCGAAACGACGTGCTCGACACCGGAGAGGCAGGCCGTGGTACCCGCAATCCCTGTGCCCATTCCACGAATGGCGAGCATCCGGGTCAAATCAAGCACGGCTTCGGGGGCGCCGTCGGCGAGGCCGTCCACCCAGGTGGCGGGGTCGCCGGCAAACTCGAGCAGGAAATCCCTCGGGGTCAGCCGAAAACTGTTATCGAAGCCCAAGCGGTTGGCGAGTTCCCAGTCAGCAGGAGCGGTGTAGAGCGAGAGCACCTCACCAAAACCGGCAGTGTTCATGGCAACGGGTGCGTCTGCGATTGTCGTGATGTCGGCGAGCACGACGTCGGGCCATCGGGAGGGGATAGTGCGCTTCACTCCGTTGCGCAGGACCACCGAGACGTTGTCGGTAAAGCCGTCGACGGATGCTGCGGTTTGCACGATCACGAGCGGGATTCCACCCAGGCGGTCAGTGGCCACTTTTCCGATGTCGGAAACAGTACCGCTACCGATCGCGACGGCGCAGTCATACCCGTCAATTGCCGCCGTCGCAGTGTGGAGCGCGTCCTCGTCGGCGTGCAGCTGTCCCCCGTGGCCGAGCACGACAATCTCGATCGTGAACGCTTCGGCAAGAAGTTCGCACAGTTGCTGTTTCAGGTCACGGCCATCGCGCAGGATGGCCGTCTCATCGACCAGCACTGCGACTCGACGCGTTCCTGTCGGTCCGTCGGCTACCAGGCTTTTCACCGCTGGGACTAAACCGAAGCTTGCTTGAGGCGAGATCACGAGTGCGCGGATGCCGAGCGGAACCAGGTCGACCGCATCGGCTGTAGAGGCGATGACCGCGCGAATCGCGTCGAGGTCGGTGGGATCGGTGATTGAGGCGAATGTACTCATGTGTGCCTTCTACTCGACTTTCGGTCAGTGAGAACCGCGGCGGCGATAACGGCGCCAATAACCACGGGCTGGAGGTTGGCGGAGACGTTCAGAAGCGACATTCCGTTATTCAGGACTCCGATGATGAGGAGTCCGACGAACGTGCCCAGAAGACTGCCCGACCCGCCAGAGAGGCTGGCACCGCCGATGACCACGACAGCGATAACGTTCAGGAGGTCAGCAGCGCCAGCGGTGGGCTGAGCGGAGTCGAGTCGTGAGGTGACCAGGAGACCTGCTACTGCCGCTAATAATCCGGCGATGGTGTACACCAAGATTTTGGCGCGGCGCACGGGAAGTCCGGAAAGTCGAGCCACCTCCTCATTTCCGCCGATCGCATAGAGCGCACGGCCCGACGGCCGGAACTTGAGCCAGAATGCGGCAATAGCGAATATCGCGACGAGAATTACGCCCTCGATCGGGACGCCGAGAATGCTCGTAGCTGTGATCGCAATGAACCAGTCGGGGAACCCCGTGATTGGGTTGCCATTCGTGATGAACAACGCGAGGCCAGCCGCTGCGGACATAGTTGCCAGCGTTGCGATGAACGGTTGCAGTTTGCCGTAGGCGGTCAGGATGCCGTTGATGAGGCCGACGAGGGCGCCCACGATAAGGCCCGCAAGGAGCGCGACTTCGAAAGGCCAACCGGCCATTTTGTACATTGCGGCCATGGACATCGAGCTGAGCGCCAGCACGGAGCCAACGGAAAGGTCGATACCGCCCAGGAGGATGATCAGTAGCGCTCCGACCGACATGACGCCGACAGCGGAAACCTGGCTCAGGATATTGAGCAAGTTGCGAGGAGTCAGGAAGTATGGGGACAGAAATGAGAGTGCGACGAATATCACGATCAGGCCGATCAGGGGACCGGGAATTTGGCTCATTATTCGCCGGAACCGGTTCGTGTTGACGGACCCAGCAGACGCAGGCGCGACCTCGTCGTGGGCGGAAGAAGAGTCTGGCCGAGGCGGCGTGACGTTGCGGTCGATTATGGCCATGGTTCAGTTCTCCTGCGTTCTGATCGTCGTTTGATACTCTGCTTCGCCGTCGATCGGCGACTCCAGTGGGGATTCTTTTGGGACGTTGCTGAGCGCGAGGGCCATGACGGCTTCCGGTGTCGCGTCGGCGCGATCGAGAATCGCCCGCTGGAGGCCACCGGACATCACGAGCACGCGGTGCGACAGACCGAGTACTTCTTCGAGTTCTGATGAAACGACGATGACGCCGACGCCGGTTTCGGCCAAGGCTCTGATGGTCTCGTAGATCGTCATCTTCGCTCCGACGTCGACCCCCCTGGTGGGCTCGTCGAGGATGAGTACTTTGGGCTCGTTCACCAGCCACTTCGCCAGCAGGACCTTCTGCTGATTTCCGCCGGAGAGAGAGCCCACTGGGATGTCGAGCCGTCCGCGGATGTCCAGGAAGTCGCGCAGCTTGTTCGCGGTGGATGTCACCTTCTTCTTGGTGATAATTCCGGCTGAACTCAGCTCTTTTTCCCACGGGAGGGTGATGTTTTCGGCACCGGTTCGGTCCAGGTTGAGTCCTTGGCCTTTCCGGTCTTCGGGAACCATCGCGATCCCAGCGTCGATTCCCGACCGTGGGTTCCTGATCTGAACGACCTCGCCGTGCACCTTGATTTCCCCGGCGTCGGCTTGATCCGCCCCGGCGATGGTTCGCACGACCTCGGTTCGGCCAGCTCCCACGAGTCCAGCGAAACCGAATATTTCGCCCCGGTGAACATCGAAGTCGATGCCCGCGAATACTCCAGCTTTGCTCAATCCTGTGACGGACAGTGCAACTTCGCCGGTAGCGGGCTGTGGCGCACGGTGGGAAAAAACAAAGTCGCGGCCGACCATCGCCTTGACCATTTCTTCTTTCGTGATCTCGCTTGCCGGCCAATTTCCGACCAACGCACCGTCCCTGAGGCACACGATCGTATCCGCGACTTCTTTGATCTCTTCCAAGCGGTGGGAAATGTACACGATTCCTACGCCACGTTGTCTCAACGCTGCGATCTGAGCGAAAACATGTTGAGTTTCGGACTGACCGAGGGAAGCCGATGGCTCATCGAAAATGATGTATTTCGGTTCGCGGGAGAGGGCGCGTGCGATCTCGATTTCCTGCTGCGCCGCGATGGAAAGTCCGGCAACGGGGCGGCGCGGATCAGTCTGTGAACCGACAAGCTCGAGGTATTCCCTCGCCTCGTCGTTGATGCGATTGCGATCGATCACTCCTCGTCGACGAGGCAGCCTCCCGATAAAGATGTTCTCCGCTACCGACAGCTCCGGAACCATACGAATCTCTTGATGAATAAGCGCGACACCATTTTTTAAGGCATCTGAGGGCCGAGTTGGTTCGTAAGGAACGCCGTCAATGGTCATCGAACCGCCGTTGGCTTCAACTATGCCCGCGATAATCGACGACGTTGTCGACTTTCCGGCCCCGTTCTCGCCGATAAGTCCAATGACAGTTCCAGGCCGGAGCGTAATGTCAACGCCCTTGAGTACCGGAACTCCCCAGTAGCTTTTGGAGAGCCCCATACAAATGAGACCCGAAGAATCTTCGTTTGCCTGGCCGTCGTGAATCGTGTGTGCGAGTGTCTGTACCACTGTCATCCATTCATTGCGATCGCAATAGAACCGGTGGAAGACGGTCAAACGCGGTTGACGCGTCTTCCACCGGCGGCTGTTCGATTACTTGAAGTTAGGACCGTAGAACTTCGCGGGATCGTTGTCAGCGACGTTCTCACCGGTGACGAGCACCGTGTCCTGGTACTGGAGTTTGGGAATGTCTCCGCCGTTTCCCTCGGCAATCTTCACCGCGTCCTGGACCGACAGCTGCCCCATAAGGTACGGCTGCTGCGCCATTGTGGCCTGGGTCAATCCGTCTGCGACCGCCGTGAACATTGTCGGGAATCCGTCGATACCGACGAAGACCAGGCCGGTGCGGCCTTCCTGCTGTGCAGCCTTGGCTGCGCCCAGAGCCATGGCGTCGCTTTCGCCGAAAATTGCTTTCAAGTTGGGATTTGCCGTCAGGATATTCTGTGCGGCGGTGAATGCCTTGGTTTCGTCCCAACCGGCTGATTCTTGAGCGACGACCTTGACGTCGGGATAGTTGGCCAGTGCTTTTGCGCAGCCTTCGCTGCGCTGCAACTCTGCGGTGGAGCCAAGCGGGCCTTGGAGGATCGCTATGTCGCCGGTGCCGCCGAACTGGTCGAACATCCAGGTGCACAGCTTCTCGGCTGCCGCGACGCTGTCCGTCGCGATGTAGGTCGCCAGTTTGCCGTTGCCAGACTCAGGCTTTTGGTCGACGGCAACGATCGGAATACCGGCGTCATTGGCCAGCTTGACGCCGGCTGCTGCTGACGTCGCGTCTTGGGCGATGAAAATGATCACGTCGACCTGCTGAGTGATCAAATCCTGAACCTGGTTGACCTGTTGACCGGAATTGTTATTGGCGGAGAGCGTGACGAGTTTATAACCGGCTTCGTCTGCAGCCTGCTTCATTCCGTCTACGGCTGCGACGTAGAACAGTGATTTTTGGTCCGCGACTGCAATCCCAATCGTTTTGCCATTATCACTGCCGCTTCCGGAAGCGCCTGTCGAGGAGACAGTCGGGCTGCAGCCGGTGAAGAGTAGAGCGGCCGATAAAGCCGCTGCGGTCGCGATCATACGTTTTGGGCGAAATTTAAAACTCTGCATGCGTTTCTCCTTTGAAACAGTTCACGGCTCGTAGCATATTTATTCATAAGCTGATCGACCATGCGGCCTTGGTCGAGTGTGGCACGCCCCCCAAAGGTCTGTCAAGAACCTGCCCTGGTTCAGACCCAACGGCCTACCCGACTGAGCACGAAGGCCGTGAAGAATTCGACGGCGGCGCTGGGTCCAATGGACCAGTGGTGCTGTTCGAAGAACTCGAGAATGATGGTCGGCGAGCTTGGTCGGCGAGCTTGGTCGGCGAGCTTGGTCGGCGAGCTTGGCAAAATATCACCGGCCGCCGTCGCGGGGATGAACGCGGTTCGGTCGGCCGATGCCGTAGCCGAGCTGGTCGCCCAGCGCCGCCGAGAGCGCTTGGCCGGGATCACGACCCAGAGCGGCCAGCTGATCGCCCCGCCCAAGGTGAGAACGTCGCTGAAGTGAGAACGTCACTGACCAACAGCAGGGCATTGCCGGGAAGAAAGACGCCTTCCTCCCAAAATACTGAGATTCGGGCGGAGCTCGTTATCAATTGTGGGAACGAGTCCAGAATGATAAGCATGACGAAACTGTCTCGCGCCTCGCTGGTGAGCGGAGCATTTGTGCAACTGGCTGACGCGCTGGTGGGAGAGTACGACTCTGCTGACCTCCTGCGTACTTTGGTCGATCAATGTGTCGTGCTGCTCGACGCCACGGCAGCGGGTCTTCTCCTGGCGGACCAACACGGCAATCTTCAGGTCATCGCCTCCACGAGTGAGGAAAGCCGTCGGGTTGAAGTACTGCAAAACGAGGCCGGTGCCGGTCCATGCGTCGACGCTTATCGATCCGGCACGGTCGTCACCCTGAGCGATATTGCAGCGGATGGTAACGACTATCCCGATTTTCAGGCAGCAGCGCTAGCCCAAGGTTTTCAATCCGTACACGCCATTCCGATGCGCTTTCGTCCAAGTACAATCGGCGCACTGAATCTGTTTCGAAGTCACAAAGGTGCGTTGAGCGATGAGGATGCGGTCATCGGGCAGGCCTTGGCCGACGTGGCGACCATCACTCTCCTTCACGAACGCACTGCTCGAAAAAACGCGACGGTGAACGCTCAGCTTCAACACGCACTGAACAGCCGAGTTTTCATCGAGCAGGCAAAGGGCGTCATTGCGGCACGCAACAACATCAATATGGATGAGGCCTTCAAGCGTCTCCGCGCGCACGCCCGTTCACGCCAGGAGCCGATGCACAGAAGCGCCGCTGACGTGATCAACAATCTGATTCTGATTTAGGCCATGTATCCCTGCGGCGCCAGCTGCGCCAGTGGTCAAAACAATCGCCAGCAGGGAATCGCCCGAGCCGCCGCTACTCGGGAGAGACCACAAACAATCAGCTTGGACTGCTGCACCTCGTGCATACGATGGGCCACTGGTACCTGTCGTTTGCCATGAATATGGGACCACCGTAGGCGGTTTTCTGCCAGGTTCATGGGACCACCTGAATAGCCAGTTATAGGACCACCCGGCGAGTCGTGCCGGTGGGTTCTTCGCGCAGCTGTTTGATCATCGCGTCAGCGTTTCTCGCCGTGGAGGAGTCATCGGCTATGGGATTCAGGGAGGTCAGTGTGAATGAGATCAGGGAAGTGCTGTGGGGGTGGCTGGACAGGGTCGGGCTGCGCGTCGTCGCCGAGCGTGCCTGCGTGGATCGCAAGACCGTGCGGCGCTATGTGCTCGCGGCGCAAAAGGCGGGGTTGGAGCGATCGGCCAGTGTCACGGCGCTAACGGACGAGATCGTCGGTGCGGTCGTTGCCGCGGTGCGACCAGCCCGGCCCAACGGCCACGGCAGCGCCTGGGAGGCATTACTGGAGCGCGAGGCGCAGATCAAGGTCTGGGTCGCTGGTGATGGCCGTGACCATCCGGCGCTCTCGATCGTGAAGATCGAGGAGCTGCTTGCCCGGTCGGGCTGCATGGTGCCGTATCGGACGTTGCATCGCTTCGCGACAGAACGCTGCGGGTATCGGCTCCGCGACGTCACGGTCCGCGTCAACGCTGGCGAGCCGGGCTCGGAGTTGCAGCTCGACTTCGGTCAGATGGGATTCATCACTGACGCGGACACTGGGAAACGCCGGCGCGTGCACGCGCTGATTTTCACCTCCGCGTACTCACGTCGCATGTTCGTCTGGCTGTCTTACTCGCAGACCCTCGCCGCGGTGCTCGCCGAGTGCGAAGCGGCGTGCGCCTTCTTTAACGGGGTATTTAGGGTCCTCATCCCCGATAATTTCAAGCCCGTCGTCATCGCTGCCGACGCAGTCAACCCGAAGTTGTCGTCAGGGTGGCTCGACTACGCCCAGCACGCCGGGTTCGTCACCGACCCTGCCCGCGTGAGGGCACCTAAGGACAAACCCAAGTTCGAGCGGGCGGTGCAATACGTGCGCGCAATGTCTGGGCCGGAGAGACCTTCGCCACCCTCGAACAAGCCCAGGACGCCGTCACCCGGTGGTGCCCTGATCGGCCGGGGATGCGGATCCATGGCAGCACCCAGGCCCGCCCCGCTGAGCTGTTTGCCCAGGCCGAGGCACAGGTCTTGCTGCCGGTCCCGCCGGTGTATGACGTGCCGATGTTCACCCGGGTGAAGGTGCACCTGGACCTGCACGTCGAGGTGGGGAAGGCGTTGTATTCGGTGCCGGGCAGCTACCTCGGCCGGGACCACGACGCCCGCGCTGACCGAGCTCTCGTCAAGCTTTATGACAGCGGCAAGCTGGTGCGGATCCACCCGCGGCAGGAGCCCGGCGGGCGGTCCACCGACCCGGCCGACATCCCCACAGGCAAGGCAAGATATGCGCTCCGTGACCTCGATCTCCTCGTCGCGACGGCTGCGGGCCACGGCCCACGGCCCACGGCCCACGCATCTTATACAGCCCAGATCCTCGATGACCCACGGCCGTGGGCGCGCATGCGGGCCGTTTACCGGCTGCTGGGTTTGGTGCGTCGTTACGGCGCCGACCCCGTCGAGACGGCTTGCGCCCGGGCGTTGGAGCTCGACGTGGTCTCGGTCATGAAGATCGAGTCGATGCTGCAACGCGCGACAGAGAACACGATCCCGCTGCTGCCCGCCCGGACCGACAACGCCAACAGCGCCCGGTTCGCTCGATCCCCCGCCGAATATGCCGCCCGGCGGCGCGCCGATCTGGCCAGTTCCGGGACCAGCCTCACCAGTCTTGGGACCACCCCGGTCGTTGAACGAATGATCCCCACCGCCAGGGCCACGGCCACGGCCCGAGCGACGTCCGGCACTGGCTTGACTCTGAGCCCCGGCCTGTTCACCCTCATCGTTCCCGACACCGAAATAGAGATCCCCTCATGAGCGTCACGACGACCAAACCCACACCGACCGCGCCCCGGCCGGTCGATCCCATCAGCACCAACCTCGCCCACACGTTGCGCACATTCAAGCTCTCCGGCCTGAAGGACACTGTCCCTGAACGCTTCGCCCTCGCGCGTTAACACAGCATGGGCCACGCCACGTTTCTCGAGCTGCTCCTCATGGACGAGGGCACCCGGCGCGAGGGGCGCTCCGGAACCCTCCGTGCCGCCAAAGCCGGCCTCGACCCCACCATGCGCATCGAGACCTGGGATGAATCAGCGGACCTCCGCTAAGACCGCATGCTCTGGTCCGATATGGCCAGCCTCCGCCTTACCGAGGCCGCCACCAATGCCCTCATCCTCGGCCCCGTCGGCGTCGGGAAAACCCCCCTCGCCACGGCCCTGGGCCACACGGCAATCCGCCGGCATCTCAGCGTGAGCTACTCGCGGGCCGACAAGCTCTTCACCCGGCTCCGCGCCGCCCGCCTCGACAACACCCTCGACGCCGAAATACGCCGCATCACCGCCGTCGACCTCCTGATTCTCGACGACTTCGCCCTCAAGCCGCTCGACGCTACCCAGACCAGCGACTTCTACGAACTCGTCGTCGAACGCCACCGCAAGAAGAGCACCATCTGGGTGTCCAACCGCGAACCCTCCGAATAGCTCACGATGACCATCGACGCGCTCCTGGCCCAATCCGCCGTCGACCGCCTCACCTCCGGAGCGCACCACCTCATCGTCGAGGGCCCCCATACCGGCAACGCCAGCGTGTCGCCCTTGACACGGATCGAGGTGTCCGCAATGCTCAGTGACCACTCCAGGTGGTCCCATACTCCTGTCAACAGGGTGGTCCCCTATCCCTGGCTAGCGACACTTCACTCCACAACCGGAGGTCCTCACCCACGTTCAGTGACTACAGCATGTCGTCATATTTACTCAACCAACCTCCCTGGGCAGTACAGCTAGGTGGTCTCGCGTGGAACGATTCGGCATGGCAGCAGCTCGACACCGGACCGAGAATCACCGTTGATGGCATCAAATAGTCGGCGCGCTGCCAATGCACCAAGCGCCTCCAGGTTCATGTCCACGCTCGTTAGCTGGGGCCGAGATCCAGTCGTGAAGACCTCCCAGTTGTCGTAACCCATCACTGCGACCCGCCCGGGCACGGTCCAGCCCGCCTCCCGCACGGTTTCGAGTACGCCGCGGGCGATCTGGTCATTCCCGCACAGGATTCCGTCGACCTCGGGATGCTGCTCGATCAACTGGGCTGCTGCGTTGCGTCCCCATTGTTCAGTCCAGGAGCCGAACTGGGCGCCACCGACCAGTGGCAGGCCATGACTCGACATGGCTCTTTCGATGCCGCGCACGCGATCCTGTGATGCTGCATAACCGGTTTCACCGGTGATGTGGGCGATATGACGCCGGCCTCGAGAAACCAGGAACTCTGCGGAATCTGCGCCTCCTTGCACGTTATCGGGCACGAGGGAGAGATCATTCTCGTCGGTTGAGGGGGCGTAGACATATACGACAGGTACCGGCAAGTTCCGACCAAGTGATGGCCGTGGATCCGTACGCGAGCCCACCACGATCAGACCGTCAACGCGCCGGCTAAGCAGTGCGTCGAGGTGGTACTTCTCCCGGATGGCATCGCCGCGCGCATCGCACAGGAAAACCGACATTTTCCCTTTGCCAAACGCATCCTCGGCTCCCATCAGAATCGGCAGGGAGAAGCGACCGTCGAGGTCGCCGGTTATTAGCCCGACGGTGCCGGTCTGCCCGGCCAGCAGCCCGCGAGCGAGCGCGTTGGGAGTGAACGAGATCCGCTCCGCAGCAACGAGTACGCGGGCACGGGTGTCCGGATGCACTTGGTCGCGACCGTTCAGTGCTTTCGAGGCGGTGGCGACTGAGACACCGGCCAGCCTGGCGACATCGCGCAGGGTGGAGCGGGGTTGCGGCTTGTCTGTGGTCACCATAGCGGCGCCCCCTAGCGTTTCGATTACTGCGGATGCTCGGCGGCACGATCCGGACCGCGGGCAAGTCTCCGCGAAAAGACGGAACCAAAAGTTTTTCGGTTGAGTCGACAGTACACGGTTGACGGCAGCCATTGCTGGCTGATACATTCGCCGAAAACCTTTTCGGTACATTTCGTGGATGTTATTCGCATCGCGACGCACCAATCAACGACGATTCCAGACAAGGAACTCACATGGCAGTGAAATCCGCGCGCAACAGCCGCATCCGCGCATTCTCTTTGGCGGGCGGTGCAATTGCCGTTTCGGCAGCGCTCGCCCTCACCGGGTGCACCCCGACATCATCAGGTGGATCCGCTGGCGACAGCGACACCATCACGGTGTGGCACTACTTCAGCGATGAGAACCAGGTCAAGGTCATGACCGACTATAAAGACCTCTTTGAGAAGAACAATGACGGTGTCACAGTTGAGAACGTCTTTGTTCCCTATGACCAACTGAACTCGAAGCTCATCACCGCAGTGGGTTCGAAGACCGGACCCGACGTGGTCGTGTTCAACGGTGCAGACGCCTCGGCGCTGGCTCTGGGCGGCGCTCTCGCCCCCATCACCGAACAGTGGGGTGCCTTCGCCGACAAGAACCAGTTCCCCGAGGCCGTCGTGCACTCTCTCGAGGACGATGTCTATGCCGTTCAGGGCTACGTCAATCTGCTGGGCCTTTGGTACAACCAGGACATCCTCGATGAGGTTGGCGTTGAGCCGCCCACGACGATGGATGAACTGAACGCCGCTCTGGCGACCGTGACCGCCGCAGGCAAGAGCGGCATCACGTTGTCTGGCTTGCCCCAGTCACAGGGAGAGTGGCAGGCGTACCCGTGGCTGACGAGCTTCGGATTCAACTACGACAAGCCCGAGGCCGCACCGCTCGAGGACGCCTTCACGATGATCCAGTCCTGGACCGGGTCGGGTTCACTCACGCGCGAGGCCGTGACCTGGGACCAGACGGTTCCGTTCCAGACTTGGGCGGCGGGAAACGTGGCGTTCGCCCAGAACGGGAACTGGCAGCTCGGAACCGCTCGCAGCGACGCCGACTTCAAGTATGGCGTCGTGCCACTTCCAGTCGGCGACAGCGGAAAGGTCTATCTCGGTGGCGAGGGCCAGAGCATCGGGGCGTTCAGCGCGAACCCGGAACTCGCCTGGGACTACTTAGAGCAGACCTACTTCAGCGAGGAAGGACAGGCCATCGCGCTGAGCGGGGTCGGCAGCATCCCGAGCCGCCTGGATGCCGCATCCGCCCCCGAGGTGACCGAGGATCCGATCCTCGCGGCGTTTGCCCAGTCGCTCGAGCAAAACGGGGCGAACTATCCGTCACCGGCCGTGCCGGCGGTGTCTATCGCAGACCAGCAGCTCGTCGTGGGACAAATCTGGAGCGCCGTCATCGGTGGCCAGATGACACCTGCCGAGGCCGCAACGAAGCTCGTCACTGACCTTGAGCAGTTGCTCGCGCAGTAGACCCGGTACACAACGAGGCGAGGTAGGAAGTCCATGTCAACAGATCTGACGGTCTCAGGGCCGGCACGGCGTACTCCAGCGCCGCCCGGCCGGGCGCCCCGGTCGGGCGCACGCTGGCACGCAGCCAAACGCAAGAGGCTCGCCTTCGCCCTGCCAGCAGGGATCTTCCTCCTCGTCTTCTCGTTCTTTCCGTTGGCCCAGCTGGCACGCATGAGTGTCAGCGACGTGACCGCGCGAACGCTCAACCAACCGTGGGAATTCGTCGGAGTGGACAACTTCGTTGGCAGCGCGGCCCAGGGTTCTCTCTTCCCGACTCTGGGCAACACCATCGCGTTCGTTCTGATCGTCACTATCATCGGACTGGTCGGAGGGCTGGCCGCTGCGATCTTGCTCAGCACGAGCAACCTGCTCTCTGCCTTCGTGCTCGGCCTCATGGTCTTCATCTGGGCCCTTCCGCCTGTGGTGAACGGAAGCGTCTGGAAGTTTCTGCTTGGCGACGCCGGCCTGATCAACTCCGTCATCACCGGGGTGGGGCTCACGCAAGACGCCGTGCCGTTTCTCTACGACGACAGATTCGCGCTCTTGTCGGTGGCGATCGTCAACTCCTGGGCCGTGGTGCCGTTCAACGCGCTCGTCTTCCGTGCCGGAATTCTCGGCATTCCCGCGGAAACCTTCGAAGCGGCACGGATCGACGGCGCGAGCCGGTGGCAGGAGATCCGGTACATGATCATCCCCGCCGTGCGGCCGACCACGCTTGTGCTCGCCGTTCTCACGATCGTGTACGCGTTCCGGTCCTTCGACTTCATCTTCGTCATGACCTACGGCGGACCGGGCGTCTCAACCAACACACTGCCGTTCCTGAGCTACCTGCAGGCGTTCGTACGGTTCGATTTCGGCATGGGGGCCGCGACCGCAGTCATCTCGGTGCTACTCGTGCTCGTGCTCGCCGTGATCTACGCACGCAGCGTTCGCGCCGAGGAGGCCAACTCATGAGCATCATGATCCCCACGCGGGATGCGGCAGCCGTACCGTCGGCCACCCCACACCCACGCCCACGCCCACGGCGACTTCGTCGTCGATTCGAACCCATCGCCGGCCCGTTGCGCGTGGTGCTCCTGCTCGTCTACGCCATCCCTATCTTGTTCATCGTGTTGACGTCGTTGAAGGACCCGAGTGACGTCATCTCCTCGCAGTCGTCGTTCCTGTTCACACCCACGCTCGAGGCTTACACGGCCGTGCTCGCCAACCAGGGTCTCTTCATAGCCATGCAGCAGTCGCTGACGATCGCAACAGGAACAACGGCGCTCACGCTACTCGTGGCGATTCCGGCCGGCTATGGACTGGCGCGGGTCGACTCCCGCATCACGACTATCGGCCTCGGCCTGCTGATCGTGTTGCAGATGGTTCCACAGACCGCCAACGTCATCCCGCTGTACCAGATTTTCGGGGCGTGGGGATTGCTCGACCAGAACCTCGGCGTGATCGTCGCCGATACTGCTCTTCTGGTACCATTCGCCACCCTGCTGCTGCGGCCGTTCTTCCGCTCGGTGCCTGAAGCGCTCGAAGAAGCCGCATCGATCGACGGCGCGAGCACAATGCGCACCTTCTGGTCGGTTATGCTTCCGATCGCCCGCAACGGCGTCGCCACGACCGGCACTCTCGTCTTCCTGATGTCCTGGGGCGAATTTCTCTATGCGGTCAATTTCTTCCTCTCACCCGGGAATTACCCGCTGAGTGCGCTGCTGGCCCAGCAAGTTTCTGCGTTCGGCATCAACTGGCCCGGGCTGATGGCATTGGCCGTCATCACATCGGTGCCCATTCTCATCCTCTTTGTTTTCACTTACCGGCTGCTGCGTGAAGGACTCACGCTCGGCGCGGTCAAGTAGCCAACTTTTCGCCGATAATCCGCACTGGAGACCACCATGACCGTACGCACCCCCCTGCCAGCAACCGCGTTTCCCGTCTCCCCGTCACGAGGTGCGCTCCGCCCTCTCGCGCTGTCAGCGGTGCGGATCGAGAGCGGTTTCTGGGCAGACATGCAAGACCTGAACGCCTCGGCCATAATTGGCCACTGCGAAGCCTGGATGGAGAAGGTCGGCTGGATCGGCAACTTCGACGCCGCCGTGGAGGGACGTTTGCCAGCGGATCGGCGTGGTCGCGAGTTCTCGGACTCCGACGTGTACAAGCTTCTCGAGGCGATGGCCTGGGAGGTCGGCCGCACCCAGGACGAAGAACTTGACGCCCGTCTGCGTGCGCTCGTCGCACGCGTCGGAGCTGCCCAGGAGACGGATGGCTATCTCAATACCCGCTTCGGCCGGCCCGGCCAAGGGCCGCGCTACTCCGATCTCCAGTGGGGCCACGAGCTGTACTGCTACGGCCACCTCCTGCAGGCCGCCGTGGCGCGAGGGCGCACGGCGGGCGACGACGCACTCGTCACCATCGCCCGCCGCGCCGCCGACCACCTCTGCGAGGTCTTCGGCGTGGGTGGCATCGAATCGATCTGCGGGCACCCCGAGGTAGAGATGGCGCTGGTCGAGTTCGGCCGATACACGGGAGAGAACCGTTACATCGACCAGGCTCGGTTGTTCATCGACCGTCGTGGGCACGGCCTGCTCGGCGACATCGAGCTCGGCCCGAGCTACTACCAGGACGAGACTCCCGTGCGTGACGCCGAAGTGTTGCGCGGGCACGCCGTGCGAGCGGTCTATCTTGCCGCTGGTGCCGTTGATCTGGGCGTGGAAGACGACGATGCCGGGCTGATCGCCGCGGTGTCGACGCAGCTGGCGCGCACCGTCGCCCGGCGGACCTATATAACCGGAGGGATGGGCGCCCACCATGAGGGCGAATCGTTTGGTTCGGACTTCGAGCTGCCGAGCGATCGTGCGTACTCCGAAACCTGCGCCGGTATCGGTTCAATCATGCTCAACTACCGTCTACTTCTGGCGACCGGTGAAGAACGCTACGCCGACATGATCGAACGCACCTTGTACAACGTGGTCGCGACGTCTCCCGCGGCTGATGGGCGCGCGTTCTACTACACCAATACCCTCCATCAGCGGGTGCCGGGTTCAACGCCGTCCGCTGAGGATCCGAGTCCACGAGCATCCTCCAGCTTGCGCGCGCCGTGGTTCGATGTGTCCTGCTGCCCCACCAATGTCGCCCGCACCCTGGCAACGCTGGGATCTTACTTTGCCACGTCGACTTCAAACGGACTTCAACTGCACCAGTACGCGGCCGGGGAAGTGTCCGCGGCCCTCGATGGCGGTCCGGTTGTCGTGCGCGTTGAGACGAACTACCCCCGCGATGGCGAGATTCGGATGGTCGTGACCGAGACCCTCGACGCCGAGTGGGACCTCTCCCTTCGTGTGCCCGCCTGGGCGACAACTGGAGCGCAGCTCCGGGTGGATGGCGAGTCCCGGGATGTGGCCCCGGGCACAGTCTTGACCCGCCGAGTGTTCACCATCGGCGATGAGATCACGCTCATCCTCCCCGTGGCAGCTCGTTGGACCACACCGGACCCGCGGATTGACGCGCTCCGCGGCCAGCGGGCTGTCGAGCGGGGGCCGGTGGTCCTCTGTCTTGAATCGACGGATGTCCCATTCGCCGGCAGCGTCGACAATCTGCGAATCACTGGGGAGCTGAACGACGTCGACGGTGTCGTGACCATCGGCGTGCGCGGCATGGTGGCACCGGACCTTGCATGGCCGTACGGGATTGACGCACCGGAAGTATCGCCGGAGATCCAGAGCGTGCAGCTCTTGCCGTATTACTCTTGGGCGAACCGTGGCCCGTCGTCCATGCGTGTGTGGCTACCGACCGAGGGCGACGCTGCGGTCGTCTGACGCGAAGCAGATCGTTCCTGACTACGGTCTGGGGCGAATACTCTTACCGTCACCGCGGCCCATTGGTGATGTCGCTACTGGACGTTGTGACCGTGTAGGCGCGGCGGCCATTGGGAATTTCTGGCTGAGCGTCGATTCCCTGACTCCCTCGGCTTTACACCCGCGGCCGGTTTGAGATCGGCCCGGCACCCAGTGCCGGATCGACGATGGCATAATCCGCATCAGTGCGACGGGTCCCCTACTGGATGGCGCTGATTGTCCAACCCGCGCGATGCGATTGGCCAGCTGCCAGGCTCACGAGACCGTCATGGGAATTGAAAGCGTCCGGCGCGCACGTCATCGGTTCGACAGCGAGACCCACCCGGTCGTTCTCTGATCCGGGGAGATCAGCGGTGTGAATTTGAACCCACGAGCATGAGGCATCAAAAGTCATCGACACACCTCCCCCGTCGCGTTCTCTTAGTTCGATGGTCACCAAGCCGTTGTCGCGGCTCAAAGCGGTGAAGGCATGGTCAATTTGTGTCCAGCCGATCTCGCGCGGTTCACGAAAATCAAAGGTGCTTTCTTGCACCGGAGCAAGCGCAAGCGGGAGTAGCCGGTCGTCGCTGACCTGAAGGTACTGTTCTGCGGGGAGTGACAGAATCCAGCTATTCAGTGTTGAGTCTCCGGCCCGCAGATAGGGATGCGGGCAGACCCCATACGGGGCAGTGGCTGCACCCACATTCGTTGCAGCGACCGACGTTGAAAGCCCAGCGAGAGTCACAGAATATGTCACGGTCATTGCCAAGTGAAACGGATAGCCGACGCTGGGCAGCAAATCCAGACCAAGAGTAACTTCATCTGCCGTGTGGGAGAGGAGATGCCACCGCTCGCCAAATACCAGGCCGTGAAGTGCACAATTGCGGATCGGTTCATTGATCGGTAGGTGATGCACGACGCCATTCACTTCGTACTCCCCATCCGCAATCCTGTTGGGCCAGGGTGCTGCCACCGCTCCGCGGTACGCAATCATGGGTTCGTCGACGGCGAAGCTGACGATGAGTTCGCGGCCCAGAAATTCCAGCTCGCGCAGGCACGCGCCTATTTCGGTGACGACAGCGCGGTAGCCGAAGCCCTCGATCTCGTATTGCACACTACTGGCACCGGTAAAGGTCCTCATTCCCCACCGCCCCTTACAGGCCTTGTGCCAGTCGGTAGTAGGCCTGGTTCCAACGCACTTCGCGCGTGAAATCACGTTGGGTGGTGGTCTTATCGATCACGAGCAGCTCGGTGCGAGCTATCTCGGCGAAATCATGGAACACTTCGATGCCGACGGCG
>NZ_PJJL01000048.1 GCF_002929505.1 Cryobacterium sp. Y57 | reverse complement strand
TTAACAACCACCCTCGGGTGGTTGTTCTGCGTTAACCCACGCTTCACGAAAGCTCCTCCTAGCCCAGGGCAGGGCAGGGCGGGGTGGCGGGATACTCGCTCCTCAGCTCACACATTCGGGTGGTTTGGGGGGCCTTCCGCGAAGAACGTGCGGAAACCCCCAAAACCACCCAAAAACTCGACACCCCGCGAATATCCCACCACCCCGCCCACAACATGAGCACATTTGTTGCGTCTTAATTGGTGCAATCTATTCCACCTCACGTTGTATTACGAATACGTCCGTTTATGGCGGGACACTTTCCTCGTTTGCGTCGACGACGTTGACGCAAGGGGGCGGGCGATAGTGAAGATGACGGTGTTGGCTTCTTCGAGCAGGATTTATTTTTTTGAGAAATCATTCGGGCTGAGGCTCGCGATGCGATGCGCATGGGCATGGAGCGAGTCCTCGTCGATCTGCACTCCGATGTCCGTAAAGCGCTGACGTAGAGCGGTGAGAACGTGCGCCTCGTCATGACCGGCGAGATCAGCTTCTTGTTGCATCAGGATCCCGGCCGCCTTGGCGTCAATTGGTTGAAAATGTTGGTCCTGAACGGGTTCGTCTTGGGTGCCGCTGTCGTCGGTCATTCTTTCCTTCTCTTCATCGGATTCGCCACAAGCGTTGCGTGTAAGCGCGTCAAGGAGCGAGCGATCAAACGAGGACGTTCATCAGCGCGTGTTCTCACCACGGTAGTCCTCGAAGCTGACGCTGACCAGTGTCGTGCGCTTTGTTGGTGCTGCCATAGTGACACGGGACGCCCGTTGTGTCGACGATAGAGCTAGCGTCTTGGGAGGCACTCACCGACTCGTGAGTAGGCATCCTGGCGCGCAGAGTTTTCGCGTGGGGCGCAGCACTACTCACGGTGATCTGTGGCGCGGGAGGCACCGTTGCCGCCGGCCACGGCCTGAACAGAACCCGGCCGCCCACCTCAGTGGTGGGAACGGCCGGGTTCAGTCGGTGAGCTCAGCAAGACGGATTACTCGGTACGTGCCACGAACCGCACCGCCATGGCCTTGTAACCGGGAGTGTTCGATTCTCTTGCTACGAGCTCGCGGTGCATCAACGCGTTGGCCTCTGGGAAGTACGCCGCGGCGCAACCGCGTGGAGTCGGATAGAACACGAGACGAAAGGCATCCGCGCGTCGTTCGGCACCCTGGAAGGTACTAATCACATCGACCGCCGCACGATCAGAGAAACCCATTTCTATCGCGTCCTCGGCATTGATCAGAATCACCCGGCGACCGTTGGAGATGCCGCGGTAGCGGTCGTCAAGACCGTAGAACGTGGTGTTGTATTGGTCGTGGCTGCGCATGGTCTGCAAGATGAGGTGGCCGGCCGGCGGAGTGAGGTACTCCAACGGGCTTACCGTGAAGCGGGCAAGCCCAATGTCGGTCTTGAAGCTGCGGGTATCTCGTGGCGGGTTGGGCAATACAAAGCCGTTCTTCGTCTTGAGTCGGGCGTTGAAGTCAGTGAAACCTGGCAGCACCCGCGAGATGTGGTCGCGGATGACGTCATAGTCGTCAGACATGGCCTTCCAATCGATGACGTGGTCGGCGCCGAGGGTGGCGTTAGCCATGCGGGCGATGATCACGGGCTCGGCCAGCAGGTGATCGGAAACTGGTTTCAGGCGTCCTTGGGTGGTGCGCACAACGGACATGGAATCTTCGACGCTGAGCACCTGACGGCCACCGGGATGCTTGTCATCGGTATCCGTGCGGCCCAGGGTCGGCAGAATCAACGAGGTCAGCCCGTGGCGGACGTGCGACCGGTTGGGCTTGGTCGACACGCTCACTGTCAGGCCTACCCGCTGCATCGCTGCCTCGAGTAGAGCGGTGTCCGAGCATGCCAACGCGAAATTACCGCCCATGGAAATGAAGACGTCAACATTGTTCTGCTCGAACGCGTTCACGGTATCGACTGAGTCGAGGCCATGTTCGCGCGGAGATTCAATCGAGAATTCCTTGTCCAGGGCCGCGAGCATCGGCTCCTTCGGCTTTTCCCAGACGCCCATAGTGCGGTCGCCCTGTACGTTGGAGTGTCCCCGCACCGGGCATGCCCCCGCGCCGGGCTTGCCGAAGTTTCCCTGCAGCAGGAGCAGATTGATGATCTCCTTGAGCGTGTTTACGGAGTGCGGCTGCTGCGTGAGTCCGAGGGCCCAGCAGATGATGGTGGCTTTGGAGTTGACCATCATCTGAGCAACCGTGGTGATCTGTGCGCGTGACAGGCCAGTAGCGGATTCGGTCACGTCCCAGTCGAGGGTTTTGCGGGCGGCCCGGTAGGCGTTTATCCCATCGGTGTTCTCAGCGATGAAGGCGTGATCCACGACGGAGCCTGGCACGCGCTCTTCCTCTTCGAGTAGGAGGTGACCGAGTGCCTGAAACAGGGCCAGGTCGGCGCCGACCTTGATCTGCAGAAATTCGTCGGCGAGGTTGGTGCCGCTTCCGATCAGTCCGGAA
This sequence comes from Cryobacterium sp. Y57, assembly GCF_002929505.1. Taxonomy (GTDB): domain Bacteria; phylum Actinomycetota; class Actinomycetes; order Actinomycetales; family Microbacteriaceae; genus Cryobacterium. The sequence continues at coordinate 36,755 of NZ_PJJL01000048.1, read as the reverse complement.
GGGGTCTGCGGGTCCTTGAAGTTGAACAGTCCCGCCTCGGGCAGAGGGTTGACAGCGACGATTTTTCCACCGTTATCCTTGCACGCGGCCAGGGCGGACAGCATTCGGGGGTGGTTTGTGCCGGGGTTCTGACCGACGACGAAAATGAGTTCAGCCTGATGGATATCGTCAAGCGAGACCGTGCCCTTGCCGATGCCGATCGTGGGGTTCAGCGCCGACCCCGAAGATTCGTGGCACATATTCGAACAGTCCGGCAGGTTGTTGGTGCCGATGGACCGGGCAAAAAGCTGGTACATGAACGCCGACTCATTGGCCGTTCGACCCGAGGTGTAGAAGACGGTGCGCTGCGGAGTGCTCTCGCGAATTTTCTGCCCGACGAGCTCGAAGGCATCATCCCAGCTGATTTGTGAGTAGTGCGTGTCACCGGGACGGACGACCACAGGGTGGGTGATACGGCCCTGATTGCCCAGCCAGTATTCGGTCTTGGTTGCGAGCTCCTCGACGGAATGCTGCGCCCACCAAGACGGACCGACCGTGCGGGTAGTGCTCTCCTCGGCCACGGCCTTGGCGCCGTTTTCGCAGAACTCAGCAGTTTTTCGGTGCCCTTGGGATTCGGGCCAGGCGCATCCGGGGCAGTCGGTGCCGTCACGCTGATTCAGGCGGAGCAAAGAGCGGGCTGTGCGGGACAGTCCAGCCTGAGCGATTCCGCGGTCAAGGGCCACCACGACGGCTTCGAGGCCCGCGGCGTGAGTTCTTGGCTTCTTAACGACGAGATTGCTTTCGTTGATGTCATTTACCGGTGCTGCACGTTTCATATATCTATCCTGCTCCTAAAAATGAATCGTCGAGACAACAAAACCCCGTGAAAAATATTTTCGGCGCTGTGGACGTGCACTATTTTCCGGTATCTGCTTTTCACAAGAGCCATCCGCATCACAAAGTTCGCATAGGCGTGACAATGTGGCTATCAGTGGGGGCGTAAGCTTTTTATTGATATGCGATGTCTGGATCTGGGTCGAACTGAACCGGAATCGACACCGGGTGGGCGCGACCAAAACCCACTGCGGCGAAGGGAATTCGGACGCTTGACCACATGCAGATTGAGTGGAAATCGGTCTCCGCTCCCTCCAGATCGGGACCTGGTATTTGCGTAGCACTCACTTAGCTGATAGGACCAAATAGGTGAGTGGGTTACGACTCGACGACAAGTCGCCTTCTTAGAGTGATGTTTCGTTACTCGCGATAACAGACGCCCGAAAGCGGCTGAACACGAATAGCGACCTGAAATGTCAGGCTGGCCGCTGGCGTCCCGCAGCGAAATCCGCGTTTGGATAACAATTCGTGTGCCACGAATTTTCGTGGTGCCTGCAGTTAGGCCAGTGTTGACAGCGGCGTACGTAGTCTCCAGACAAAGTGAGCGACGATGAGATGATAATCGATTCCGGGTGTTACCGATTTTATTTTTGAGAAATTCCTCTGCGGGAACCCAAAGTCCAGTTAGCGATGGGCCGTGCGCCACGAATGTTTATATGGGGAGCTCACCCATAATCATGAGAAGGGTAGAACTATGTATTCATCAGCTACTGTGACCGGCGGAACGACCAAACAGCCGACGGCGGGGCGTTGGGGGATCGTGATTGCAGCGCTTTTGCTACAGTTCTCGATTGGCGCTGTTTACGCGTGGAGTGTGTTCAGTTCAGCATTGCAGAGCCCGGACGCCATGGGACTCACTAACCCGGAAGCATCTGTGCCGTTCACCGTGACAATCGGCATGATTTTCATCGGCAGCTACATCGGTGGGAAGATCCAGGATAAGAAAGGGCCGCGGCCGGTAGCCCTCGCCGGAGGCACCATCTATGCCCTCGGATGCATCCTCGCCTCGTTCGCTCTCTCACACGACAACACCCAGCTGTGGCTCCTGATCCTCGGCTACGGAGTCATCAGCGGATTCGGCCTCGGCTTGGCGTACATCGTTCCGATTGCAATGTTGCAGAAGTGGTTCCCAGACAAACGCGGTCTCATCACCGGACTTGCAGTAGCCGGCTTCGGATTTGGAGCGGTCCTGACCGCACCCATCGCCCAGTGGCTGATCGCTATGACTCCGACGGATTCGAACCGTGCTTTTTTGCCTCTCGGCATCAGCTACCTTGTGCTCGCGCTGATCGGCGCGGCATTCTTCCGTAACCCGCCTGCGGGATACACGGTTCCAGGTTGGGTGCCGGCCTCTACGGGCAGGGCGCAGGACAGCTACAAGCAGTTCACCGAAAAGGAGGCCCTACGGACACCGCAGTGGTATTTTCTGGCGGCAATTCTCACCCTCAACGTCACTGTCGGCATTTCGTTGGTCGCCCAGGCCAACTCGAGTGCGATCGACATCGCCGGCTACAGCATCGGCGGTGCCGCCGCGCTCGTCGGAGTGCTGGCGCTGTTCAATGGAGGTGGCCGTGTCTTCTGGGCGTGGGTTTCTGGGAAGACCGGTCGGATGACGACATTCGGTCTGATGCTCGGCCTGCAAGGTATCTGTTTGCTGGTCATTCCCCACGCCAGCAACGCTGTGCTGTTCTTCGTCCTCGCCGCCATCGTCTACCTCTGCTTCGGGGGCGGGTTCGGCACCATGCCTGCAACGGCGGGCGACTTCTTCGGAGTCAAACACGCTGGTGCGATCTACGGGCTCATGATCATCGGGTGGAGCCTCGGTGGGATCATCGGTTCGCCAATCATCGCTGCTCTTATCGGTTCGGATAAGGACTACACGCTGGGGTACACCGTCATGGGCATTATTGCCCTGCTCTCGTTGATCGTTCCTATGATCACCAAAATGCCGCGACCAAAGGTTGACGCGTTGAAGTCGACTGCCACACACCCGACAGCCGAAGCGTCGAAGGTTCTCAGCTGCCAAGAAGCGAATGGGTTTGAGCTTTAGATCGGCGTTTATACACAGCTGACGGCCTGAATTGTCTGTCTGCTTTTGTGGTGTGTGTGCTCCGAGACGCCCCGATCTGATGTGCACCCTCGTTGATCACTCTTCCGGTGGGTACCAGACACGGTCACCGTCGACTTGGGCAAAGCTGGTCAGGGTGTGCGGCTTGGTCGAGGTCAGGCTCATGATGTCGGCAACGTGAAGGCCCCGCGCCAGCAACGCATCTCCGATCAGTGATCGATGACAACGCCAGGGCACGGCCTCGGCACACATGATCGCTACGGTCTGCTTCCTCGCCAGCGCCATCAACTCATCGATACCGGCAACGAACTCGGGCGTTTGCATGTAGTCGGCGTAGTTGCGAAAGCTCCTGTTACGCCATGCTCCGTTGATAGACGCTTCTGCCGCCGGGGTGTGCCGTAGCCCGCCGATCTCGGGCAGTCGCTGATAGTCGATACCTGCGTTCGGCATGCTGGCGATAAGTTCGTGTTCCCCAAATTGCGGGTTGTGACGAGACCCCGGAACGGTGCGCACGTCGATGAGTCGTTCGACACCGTGTCTATTCAACATTTCGACGAACTCCTCAAGGGGATGAGTCGAGTGCCCGATCGTGTACACACAGGTTTCAGCCATGCTCCCATTGAACCGCACCTACTACAGCCCGCATCAGGAATATCAGATGTGTGCGCCCGACACTCGGCTCCGCGATAACGGGGAGCCCCTGCACGTTGGCTATCGCCCTGTTGCCATTTCGAAGCCGTCGCTAACCTGATTAGTGCAGGAGGCTTCCTCGTTCCGGTTCGCCGGTTCACACGAGCTAGGCGCGGATATCCCCGATGGCATCGCGGCCATGGGTGTCCTTGAACGAACGGAGAAAGCATGCAACCGATCCCGAACCGTTCCGACTATTCGCGCACGATCAACACTGCAGGGGCGAACGGTGTCCCACTGACAGTGTCAGTGCCGGCCGGCGTAGCACGGGCTGGAGTCATCGTGCTCCATGAGGTGTGGGGTCTCTCCGCGCCCGTTACCGATCTCGTCGTTCGCCTGGCCGACTGCGGTTATATCACCGCAGCGCCGCACCTCTACCATCGCATCACAGATCCCGTCGTCACCGATGGAAAATTCGCGAAAGCCCGCCGGTACCACAACACCCTCACAACGGCAGGCCTCACCTCTGACATCGAGAGCGCCCAGGCCTGGATTCGCGCCCAGGGGGCACAGAAAGTAGCGATAGTAGGTTTCTCCATGGGAGGCACCCTCGCATTGTGGGCGGCAGCAACACTGCACATCGATGCCGCCGTCACCTTCTACGGCGCCAATTTGGCGTCTCCCCGGTGGCCTGGCATCCTCAGTGGAATCGATGCCGCACGCGCGCTCAAGGCACCCTGGCTGGGAATATATGCCGGCAAAGACGCCAGCACTCCCGCCCGCGACATTCAACAGCTGCGCGAAATCCTGACCCACACCACCACGCAATCCGCGGTGGTGGTCTACCCCAAAGTTCGCCACGGCTTCGCCCTGGACCCGGACCTTCCACGCCACGCCGCAGACGAGACAGCAGACGCATTCCAGCGCACAGCCCTCTTCCTGAAAACCCATTTACGCCAGGCCCATCAGCCATTTCCGTAAAGATCGCCACCACTCGTCGACGCGCCTAATCGAGTGTCCACAACCCGGGGCTTGTCGTGCCGGGGCTTGTCATGACGAATGCTTCGGCCTCTGCCTCATCCGTCGTCTGGTGTTAGAGCAGATCGGCGTGGTGGGCGGCGGCCACGTTGGGGTGGGCGCGCAGGCGGTAGCGCAGCGCGTTGTCACCGTAGGTGGTTTCGAGAATGGGACTGTTGGTCGGGTCGGCGGAGAGCCCGCGGGCCTCGCGAGACAGGTTCTCGTCGAGGTGCAGTCTGGGCATTACGGTGTCGAGTGCTGGATTGAAGAAGAACGGCACGGAGATACGGTCGGATCCGTCTTCAGGAGAGAAGACGCGGTGCAGGGTGGCCTTGAGGTAGCCATCCGTTGCCAGTTCGAGCATTTCGCCGATGTTCACGACGAAGGCGCCCTCGAGCGGGGGAGCGTCGATCCACTCGCCGTCGTGTTCGACTTGCAGACCGTCTTTGTGCGGTTCGACGAGCAGCAGCGTAAGCACCCCACCATCGCGGTGCTCGCCCACACCCTGAGCCCCTACAGGCTGGCCGGGATAGCGCACGATCTTGGTCAGGAGAAAAGCGTTCTCGGCGAAGGCAGCGTCGAAGACGTTCTCGGGGCTGCCGAGGGCGAGCGCCCAGGCGCGCAGCAGGCGAAGCGCGATGCGGCTCAGCTCCGCATTCCAGCGCAGGGCGACGGTCTTCAGCTCGGGCAGGGACTCCGGCCAAAGGTTCGGGCCCTCCAGGCGCCAATAATCTGGAGTTCCCACAGCGAGGGGCACAGGCTTGCGGTCCACCCCGATGTCAATTTGTTCACGCCAGTCGACGGCGTTGGCGGTGAGCTCCCCGCCGACACGGGTATAACCGCGAAACTGGGGACTGTGGATGTTTTCCAGCGCGAGTTTCTGCTCGGCCGGCAAGTCGAAGAACTTGTGCGAGACGGCGAGAAGCTCCTGCGTCAGCTGCGGGTCGACTCCGTGGCCGGTCAGAGAGAAGAACCCGACCTCGTGGGTGACGCGCAGAAGTTCAGCGCGGAATGCCGCAGCTTCGGCCTCGCCAGCGTCGAGTTGCGAGAAATCGAGGATTGGGAGTGAAAACACCATGGTTCAAGTCTGACACCGGGCAGGCCACACCGCGAATTATGACGACTCGAAGCCGCAGCCCGCGGCGGATTTCACTCGGGACGTGTCGGGTGAAGTCGCGCTTGACGACACCGAGCATGCGAGCGGCTGCCTGCGGCGTAGCGCTCGACCCACACGCGATGACGACATCAGCGGTTGGGGAAGCCGTGGGGGAGGCCGGTCAAGACCGGGGCCAGGCGAGCCAGGCGCTCGCGCTCGAGGAGGAGGGCGGTGTATTCGCGTTCTCGGCGCACGGCGGCGACTCCGGTGAGTAAGAATTCGGCCGGAGCATCGGGCAGAGGGGAGACGAACGGAGTGACTTCCGCAGCCAGAGACTGACCCAGACGTTCGCGAGTCAGCGGGGTCAGATGAGATGACTGCCGGAGGTACTGGGCGACGCGCCGGGCCAGCTGGTCGGGCAGCCGGGCGATATCGACGGTCTGGGACCACGGCAGCAGTGCTTCGGGCATCGGGCGCGGAATCTCGTTGTTCCGTTGGACGCGCTCGTGTTGGCTGTAGGTGCCAGCCAGCAGGTCGCCGAGGCGCTTCGATCGGCCGTTGAGCAAAGCTGTGATGGCGGCGAGCCCGCCGAGCGTCATGATGATCTCCAGCACCCCGGTCAAGGCGCGAATGAATGCGTGGCGTAGGGAGATCGCTCCGCCGTCGTCGCGCACGATGCGGGCACCGATGGCGAGCTTGCCGAGCGATCGACCGTGAGTGAGGGTCTCGACCAGCACCGGCACGATCAGTACGGCGAAGACGAGCGCGGCAATCGAGATGGCCTGGGTGAGCGCCGAGTCGGTAGAGCTCGCGACGGTCAGAGAGAAGGCCAGGAGAATGAGCAGGTATAAGGCTAGATAGGCGATCGTATCGATGATCGAGCCGGCAGCGCGCAGAATGACGCTGGCCGGGCGCACGTCGAGCGCGACTGCCTCGCCGGTGATGAGCTCGTCGTCGCCAATCAGATCACTGTGACGGTCGGCACGATCGGCGGGACGCCCGGTCTCGTTCATGTCTACTATTGAAGCAGATGGATCTCGATGCTTACACGGCCGCGCATCGCGCCGACTGGGACCGCCTGACCGAGCTCGGAGCCCGGCGGGAGTTGAGCGGTGCCCAGTCCGACGAACTCATCGAGCGCTATCAGGCCGGTGCCACCCAGCTCTCAGCGATCAAGTCCACTGCCGGGTCGACTCTCGAAGGTGACCGGCTGTCGGTCGGTCTCTCGCGTGCCCGGCTGCGTTTCACCGGCGTGAATGCCAATGTGTTGGCGCAAATTCCGCGTTTTTTCGTCGCCCAGCTGCCGGCGGCCCTCTATCGGCTGCGCTGGCTCACACTCGTGGTCGCCGTGGTGACCTTTCTGGTCGCCGGACTGTACGCGGTGTGGGCCTACAACGATCCAGAGGTGCTCGCGAATCTGGGAACGGAGACCCAACTCGCTCAGCTCGCCAACGAGGATTTCGTCGGCTATTACTCGGCGAACCCTGCGGCGTCATTCACCGGATTTGTCTGGACGAACAATGCCTGGATCGCCGCACAATGCATCGCCTTTGGCATCACCGGGGTCTACGTGCCATATATTATTCTGCAAAACGCCATGAGCCTCGGCACCACAGCGGCGATCATGTTCGCCTATGACAAGGGTGACGTATTCTTTCTCTACATCGCTCCGCACGGGCTGCTCGAACTGACCGCTATCTTCGTGGCAGCGGCTGGCGGACTGCTCATTTTCTGGGCCTGGATCGCCCCCGGCGCCCGCACCCGCGGGCAGGCACTCGCCGAAGACGGCCGCGCGCTGTTCACGGTGGCCATCGGCCTTGTTTTCGTGTTGCTGGTGTCGGGCATCATCGAGGGATTCGTCACCCCGCAAGCGTGGCCATGGCCGATCAAGATCGGGATCGGAGCCGTTGCGCTCGGCGCATTTTTGACGTACCTGATCGTGGTCGGCGGCCGCGCCACTCGCGCCGGTGAAACCGGCGACCTGAGTGAGTTTGAGGCCGGAAGCACCCGCATCTACGCTGCCTGACACTTCGCCGCGCCTCGCTGCCGATCGCCGAACCTCGAGGCTGGTCATCGCTGGTGATCTCCACGATCTTGAGTGGCGGGAGTGGCGTTGACGCAGACGGTGCCGAAGGTGTCCCCGCAGCCGTTGGTCGTCAGAGCCGGCCGGCAGCCTTGAGGGCGATGTACCGGTCGGCCAGGGCCGGCGGGAGCTGTGCGGGCGAGGCGGTGACAACATCCGCTCCCAGCCGACGGATAGCAGCTGATACGCGTGCCACGTCGAGCAGGGCCCGTTCCGCCGCCGCGGCCCGGTAAATCTCGTCGCGACCACCGCGGCTGGCGGCGGCGAGCACGGTGGCAGGGTCGAGCACGGAGGCCACGATCACCGTGTGTCGTTTGGTGAGCTGGGGCAGCACCGACAGCAGCCCGGTCGACGCCCCCGCGGCATCGACCGAGGTGAGCACCACGACCAGGGCATGTTGGCTCGTGATGGACCGCACCTGCCCGGGAACGGCGGCCCAGTCCATCTCGATCAGTTCCGGGTCGATCAGGGCCATCGAATCGACCAGCTGCGAGAGCAGAGCGGCCCCGCTGGCCCCCTGCACACGGCCGCGCACCCGGCGGTCGAACGCAAGAAAATCCACCCGGTCACCGGCAACCGAGGTGAGCGCGGCGAGCAGCAGGGAAGCCTCGAAGGCGGTGTCGAGGCGTGGCTCGTTATCGACCCGCGCCGCCGAGGTTCGACCGGTGTCGAGCAGGATGACGACGCGGCGATCGCGCTCCGGTCGCCAAGTGCGCACCATCACTTCGTTGCGCCTGGCAGTGGCCCGCCAGTCGATCGAGCGCACGTCGTCGCCGCGTACGTATTCGCGCAACGAATCGAACTCGGTGCCCTGCCCGCGCACCATCACGCTCGTGCGTCCGTCGAGCTCCTTGAGTCGCGTAATTCTCGCGGGCAGGTGTTTACGGGCGTGAAAGGGCGGCAATACCCGGATGCGTCCCGGCGCATTCAGTGTGGCCTGGCGGTTCCACAGGCCGAGCGGCCCGCGCGAGCGCACCGTCACCTGTTCGACTCGTCGTTCCCCGCGCCGAAACGGGGTGAGCGTGAGCGAGACGAGCCGTCGTTCCCCGGATGGGATCACGACGCGGCTGCGATTGCGTCCGGCGCCTGCCGACGGCTGCCAGGCATCCCGCACGACGCCGACCAGGCGGCGGCGGCCGGTGTTGGTGAGGTACAGCTCGCTCGTGACGGATTCCCCGAGTCGAACCCGGGCGGGCAGCATCCGCTCGACTGTCACGGCACGCGGAGACGCCGCCAACGCAAGGTCAAGGCCACCCAGCACGAACACCAGCAGCAGCCAGAGAAGGAGAATGCCGGTGGCGGCCTTTGGATCGGGCCCGAACAGCACGATAGGCACCACCCCGAGGGCGAGGAGAAGAACGAACCGTCCGCTGAGCGTCATCGTTAGATCGGAACCTGAACCTGCTGCAGCACGCCGCGCAGAATAGCATCCACCGAGACGCCTTCGAGTTCGGCTTCCGGGCGCAGCTGCACCCGGTGTCGCCAGACCGGCAACGCCATCGCCTGCACATGATCGGGCGTGATCGAGTCGTAGCCGCTCAGCCAGGCCCACGCCTTGGTGGCGGCGAGCAGCGCGGTCGTTCCGCGGGGACTGACCCCGAGCTTGACCGAGGGACTCGTGCGCGTGGCGCGGGCCAGGTCGACGATGTAGGCGAGCACATCCGCACTCGAACCGACCCGCGCCACCGCGGCCTGTGCGGCGGCAAGTTCGACCTGGCCGAGCACCGCGCTCACTCCGGCCCCGGCCAGGTCGCGCGGATTGAAACCGGCAGCGTGGCGGCGCAGCACCTCGATCTCATCGACCCGTTGGGGGACTTCGAGCACGAGCTTGAGCAGAAACCGGTCCAGTTGCGCCTCCGGCAGCGTATAGGTGCCCTCGTACTCGATCGGGTTCATGGTCGCCGCCACGATGAACGGCTCCGGCAGCTTGAGCGATGCGCCGTCAACGCTGACCTGGCGTTCCTCCATGGCCTCAAGCAGTGCGGACTGCGTCTTCGGCGGCGTCCGGTTGATCTCGTCGGCGAGCATGATGTTGGTGAACACCGGGCCCTGCCGAAACTCAAACTCACCCGCGCGAGCATCGTAGATGAGCGACCCGGTCACGTCCCCCGGCATCAGGTCGGGCGTGAACTGGATGCGCTTCGTGTCGAGGCTCAGTGCATGGCTGAGCGTACGCACGAGCAGCGTTTTGGCCACCCCGGGCACACCCTCGAGCAACACGTGGCCGCGCGCGAGCAACGCGATGATCAGCCCGGTCACCGCGCCGTCCTGCCCAACGACGGCCTTTGTGACCTCTGAGCGCACCCGGTTGAGCGCGGCCCGCAGCGCGGCGGCATCCTCTGCGGTCGAGGGCGCCGCCGCTTTGAGCGAGTCAGCGGGCGTGATTGGAGTGGCAGGAGTGGTCATGGGTCCATTCTTTCGGCTGGAGGGGGTGGTGATTCAGGAGAAGCGGATGCCGACGCGCGAGCAGCCGGAGCGGCCCCGGCTCGCACGGCCTGACCGGTCGCGTGTTCGAGAGCCTGTACAGCGTGGGAGAGTGCCGTCAGCTGCGCATCCGATTTGGGAATCGCGCCCACCAACACCCGCCGCACGTCGTCGGGAGTGCGGCCGGTGAAATGGGCGACCGAGCCGATGATCTCCTCCAGCTGAGCGAGGCGGCCCAGGCCGACAGCGAGGGCGAGTCGCTGCACAGCGCCGACGCGCAGGGCGTCCAGCGCCCTCAGCCGGGCATTGCTGCGCGCGTACAACCGGGCGCGACCCTCCATGGTCTCGCTCGCTTTCACCGTGACCGGCAGGTTCTCGGCCACGAGCGGCCCGAACCGTGCTCCCCGCCAGAACGCGGCGGCGGCGGCGGCGAGGATGAGTAGAACGAGCACCGGGGTGACCCAGCCGGGCGTCAAGTCGGCCAGTGACGGGGGCCCGGTGCGGGGCAGATCGGCCAGTGTTGGCAGGTAACAGATCAGCGAGTCGCTCGGCCCAAGCAACCCGAGTGCGAGCGCTGCATTTCCGTAGTCAGCGATGTGCTCATTACTGAACAGGCGGGCGTCAGGCACGAGGGAGATGATCCCGCCGGTCGTGTCGTTCTGCACTTGAACCAGCGAGAAAGTGTTGGTGCCGCTGGCAAAACAACCGGTGAGAAGCGGATGCGCGCTCCCGGGCGGAATGGACAGGGTGTCCCCGCCCGGTGACAGTTCCCCGGCTCGATTGGCGGCCGGCACAGAGCAGTCAGCGGTGAGAGTGTCGAATTCGGACACACCGCCAAAGCCCACGGTCGGGGCCAGCGCCTGAAGGGCCAGAAAATCCGGTGCCGCGACAACGGTGCGCGTAGCGAGGTCGCCCAGTTCGCGCAACTGCGACTGATCGAGGTAGCTGTTCTCGTCATACAGGAGCACGGTTGAATTTGTTCCGACTGCGCCCCGCACCTCGGCCAGGGAACCGGCGAGAGTCACGGTGACGCCCTGCTGGCGAAGCACCTCCACGAGCGCCATCGAGCCGGCCGGAGCAGCGTTGTCCCCGGCAAGCGCTCGGCCAGCCGCCTGGCTGCCGCCGGACACGAGCGCGGCGACAAGCGCGATGGCCAGAATGCAGGCAGCGGCGATCAGCCAGAATGAGGAGCGGCCCAGCAGCGCACGCAGGGTCGGGGTAGCCACGGTCGTGCCGCCGGCAGCACCGCCGGCAGCACCGCCGGCAGCACCAGTCAAGCGAGCAGGCGCATCGGTTGAGGAACCGAGCGTTGCGCTCATGACCGACCCGCCTCGGTCAGCGGGGCGAGTACGGCGGGCGCCGCAGCCCGTACCTCGGCCTCGAGCACGGCGAGGGCGCGGTAGTCGGGCTCGAGACCGACCTGTTCGAGGTAGCGCACCCGATCAAAGGTGTCCGCAGCACGGGCCAGTGCCGGACCGTGGGACGGAAACGCCAGCTGAGCCCGGGCAGCGAAATCATGCGCGGTCGTGCCGGGCGTGACGGAGAGCACCGTGCGTTCAGCCAAGCCGCGGGCCAGGGCGCGAAAAATCTCCTCGCAGGCTAAGCTCCAGTCGCCGCGACCGGCCGCCGCGTCGGCCGCCGTACGCATCTCGGAGCTGCTGCGCTGCTCGATCGCGCCGAACAGGTCGAGATCTGCCCGGCGGCGCCGGGCCAGTTTTGGCGCGCCGAACAGCAGCCAGCCCGCCACGAGCACCGCGACCACGAGCACGGCCGCGACAATCGGCACCCAACCGGTCAGGCTGCCGTCGCCGCTGCCAGCCAGTGAATTCAGCCACTCGAGAAAAGCCTGAGATGCCCGGTCGAACCAGGTCGGCCGGGCCGCTGCGTATGGGGCTTTGACGAGCTCTTCGCGCAGCCACTGGCGGGCGTCTGGCGCGTCAGGAACCACCGGAACATCACGCGGCACGCCGAACGTGAAGCGATCAAGGAATGATTCGACCACCGATCCGAACTGCGTGAGGCCCACCGCGGTCATGCCGCCGAGTATCCGCCGGAACCGGTTGGCGCCAGATACGGGTCGGGTACGTCGCCGCCCTGCGCTGCCGATTCGACGTAGCGGGCCAGCTCGAGGTCGAGGCCCTCCTTGCGCATGCGCAGGTCGAGATAGACCAGCGCTATGGTCGCTGACTGCACAACAGCCGCCACCGCCGCTACGGGAATGGCGATGATCAGGCTGACAACGGTGAGGATGATGGACGACTGCTCCATGAACGCCCCGGCCGGGTCGACGAGCGTCGTGCCGATTCCCATGAGCAGCGACACGGGCATGCTGATGATCTGGCCGATGACCTGCACGATCACGGTGATCAGTAGCAGAATGCCCAGGGTGCGCCAGAAGTAGCCGCGCGTCAGCGACCACGACCGAATAACAGATGCCCGCACGCCCAGCTCCTCCAGCACGATCAGGCTCGGGACCACACTGGTTTTCGTGAAGAGGAACGCGCTCGCGGCCGCGAGCAGCAGACCGCCGAAGACACCGATGAGAACGCCGACGACGAGGCCGACGGCACCGCCGACGCTGATCAGGAGCACGACGATACCGGCCAGCACGGCCACGCCGACGAGCAGCGCACCGCCCAGCAGCAGGGTCCACAGGGTGAGCGGCCAGAGACGAGTCGCCGCCCGGCGCCACAGAGTGCCGAGCCGTAGTTTCTCGCCCAGGGTCGCGCGGGCCACCTCGACCACGATCACGGCCTGCAGCAGCGCAGAAGCGATGAGCGACAGAGTGATCGGAATGATGGCGGTCAGCAAGCCAGCCAGCACCGAGCCGGCCATGACGGCATCCTTTTGGTCGAGCGGGGCGCTGTCAATGCGGTCAAGGACCCAGAACGTGACGAGCCCGACGATGACCACGGTGACGAGCATAATTACCGACTGCACGATCAGGCCACTGCCGAAGGTGGCCTTGGGATTGCGGCGCAGGACCCGGAAAGACGCGCCGAGCAGCGTACCGAATCCGATCGGCCGCAGTGGAATCAGTCCCGGCTTGGGCGGAGGCGACCAGGCCTGGCCGGGGTTGCCGCCTGGAAAAGGTCCGTTCGGGTGCGGCGCGCTTTGATACGGAGAGGATGGTGTCGCCCGCTCCCCATAGCGCGGTGGAACGGGGGCGTCGGGGGCTAGCCAGGGGTCGGTCACCCTTCAATGCTGGCACAGGTCGATCGAGAAATGCGCTCGCACGCACTCTGTCAGCGCACTCAGCTACTCTTATGCGAGACTTTGCCCTACTCACCGGGCAATCTGCTGAGCGAACGACATCAGAACACACGGAGCTGACGTTCTGGAAAGAGACCCATGACTGCACGTATTTTGGTTATCGATGATGATACCGCCCTGTCCGAGATGATCGGCATCGTTTTGCAAGGCGAGGGCTTCACTCCGGGTTTTTGTGTCGATGGATCGCTCGCCTTCGAAGCGTTTCGTACCGAGAAGCCCGACCTGATCCTGCTCGACCTCATGCTGCCCGGCCTCGACGGCATCGAAGTGTGCCGGCTGATCCGCGCAGAATCAGGGGTGCCGATCATCATGCTCACCGCCCGGTCTGACACCACCGACGTAGTCAAGGGGCTCGAGTCCGGCGCCGACGACTACATGGTCAAGCCGTTCAACCCCAAGGAACTGGTCGCTCGCATTCGCACACGCTTGCGCCCACCCGCTGTCGACGGCGCGTTGTCCCTGCACGTTGGTGACCTCGTGGTGAACGCCGTCGGCCATGAAGTCACCCGCGGCACGGCGGCGATCAACCTCACGCCGCTCGAATTCGACCTGCTGCTGGCCCTCGCCTCCAAACCCCAGCAGGTTTTCACCCGCGAAATGTTGCTGGAGCAGGTCTGGGGTTATCACTACAAGGCAGACACCCGGCTCGTGAACGTGCACGTGCAGCGGCTGCGATCCAAGGTCGAGCACGATCCCGATAATCCCAAGATCGTCATGACGGTGCGTGGCGTCGGCTATCGCGCCGGCACGATCAGTTAGAAATCGCAGACCACAGATGTCCCCCCGGCGACGCCCAGAGAAACGGTTTCCGAAACCGTGCCTCAGCTGACCTATTGGCGCCGGCCGCGCAACTGGCCGAGGCTCGTGCGCGCGTCGTGGCGCTCGTCGCTGCAATTTCGTACGGTGACGATTTCCGTCGCGCTGTCCGGGCTGGCCATTCTGGTCGTGGGCGTGTACATGTCGGTCAGTATCGGTACTGACCTGTTCCAGTCGCGGCTCAGCCAGGTTCTGCTGGAATCAGACCGTGCGAGCAGTTCCGCGCAGAGCCTCTTCGATTCCTCCGATGCCACCGACCGGGTCGAGGTGCAAAACCTGCTCAGTTCGGCCCGCACCTCGATCTCCGCTGCCTCGTCGAGCCGACTGGTCGCCGTGCTGCGGGTGCCTGGCCAGGATCCGTCGACCGTCGCGCCGCTGGATTCGTCGACGTTTGGGCAATCGACCGGCGTGATCGGAGCCGACCTGCGCACCGAGGTGCAGGCGAACGACGGTGATCAGTTTTGGCAGTCCGTCACCCTGACCGGTGACGAGGCCACCACCATGCCCGGAATCGTGGTCGGGTCCCAGATCACGGTTCCCGTGGCCGGCCGGTACGAGCTGTACATCGCCTACAGTCTGCAGGATTCCGAAGCGACGCTGCTCTTCGTGCAACAGACCCTCGGGGTGGCCGGTGTCGCGCTCGTCCTGCTGATCGGGGCCGTATCGTGGATCGTGGTGCGCTTCGTCGTCACGCCATTGCGGGTGGCCGCCGAGACGAGCCAGAAACTCGCCTCCGGCGACCTTGAAGTGCGCATTCCCGAGAAGGGCGAAGACGTCATCGCCACGCTTGCCCGCTCGTTCAACGGCATGGCCGACAGTTTGCAGAGCCAGATTCGTAAGCTCGCCGACCTGTCCGAGGTGCAACAACGTTTTGTATCGGATGTCTCGCACGAATTGCGAACGCCGCTCACGACCATCCGCTTGGCCGGTGATGTGCTCTACGACCAGCGGGCGGCTTTTCCGCCAGCCACCAGCCGCACCGCTGAGTTGCTGCACACCCAGGTGGAACGCTTTGAGTTGCTGTTGAGCGACCTGCTCGAAATCAGCCGGTACGATGCCGGGTCGGTGGAACTCGAGAGTGAACCGACGAACCTGGTCTATCTCGCCGAAGACGCCATCGACAGTCTGAAGTCACTGGCCGAGTCGAAGGGGAGTGACCTGCGGATCGTAGCGCCGGGCGGGTATCTCAATGCCGACGTCGACCCGCGACGCATTCGGCGGGTTCTGCACAACCTCATTGGCAACGCCATCGAGCACGGTGAGGGTAAACCCGTCGTGGTATCAGTCGACAGTGACGCGAACGCGGTCGCGCTCGCCGTGCGGGACTACGGGCTCGGCATGACCCAGGTCGAAGTCGCGCACGTGTTCGACCGGTTTTGGCGTGCTGATCCGTCTCGCCAACGCACGATCGGGGGCACCGGACTCGGACTGGCCATCTCGCGCGAAGACGCGAGCGTGCACAACGGCTGGCTCCAGGTCTGGTCGAGTCCGGGCGAGGGGTCATGTTTTCGGCTGACCCTGCCGCGCACGGCCGGAGCTGTGCTCGAATCCTCCCCGATCCCACTGCCGCCCGACGACGCAACGGCCGCGTTGGGCGACGTCGGGCATGTGCGTGGAATAGGCGGAGATCAGCATGACTGATCACAGAGCGCGTGGTTCAATCTGGCGGGTCGTTCCGGCGCTGTTGGTGGCCGTCAGTCTCGCCGTTGGGCTCGGTGGCTGTACCGGTATTCCGCGCGACGGTGTCGTGCACGCCGGCAATGACATTGCGCCGGACGATAATCCGGCCCCGGTTTTTCTGCCGGCGCTCCCGCAGAAGGACGCCTCGACGGAGGCTATTCTGCGCGGCTTCATCGACGCTTCGTCAAGTCCGGAGAACAACTACGACATCGCCCGCCAGTTTCTCACTCCGGCGTTTCAATCCAGTTGGGACCCCACCTCGGGCGTCACCGTCGACAACGGGTCAGGGCGCACCCTGACCGTTATCGACGAGGCCACCACCCTCGTGGCGGTCACGCCGATCGCCGAAGTGGACCAGTCCGGGGAATACCGCGAGGTCGACGCGAGCCCGGTACCGTTGCGCTACGAATTTGCGCAGATCGGTGGCCAGTGGCGCATCAGCGCGGCTCCGGATGGCACGGTGATTGACGAAAACACCTTCAGTGAGGTCTTCAGTGCCCAGCCGGTCTATTTTTATGATCCGGGATTTCGGTTTTTGGTGCCGGACCTGCGCTGGTTTCCGCGCGGCGCATCCGCTCCGACGAAACTGGTCAACGCGGTCTTGAACGGACCGAGCGCCTGGCTGACCGGTGCCGTGGCCACGGCGTTTCCGCAAGGATCCGCGCTCACCGCCGATGCCGTGCGGATTGTCGGGCGTCAGGCCATGGTCGATCTGAACAGCGAAGCCCTCAACGCCGATCGGCAGACCCTCCAACGCATGAAGGCGCAGTTGGCGGCGAGTCTGCCGACGGGCCTGACAGTCGAAATCACCATCGACCAGAACTCCCAGGCCATTACTGATCTGGAATCAGGGGCGCCACTCGTGGATCCGCGGGTAGATGCCCGGGCGCTCGTGCTGCGCGGTGACGAGTTCGGTTTTCTCGCCGCGACCGGGCAGAGCATCACTCTGCTGGATGGGCTCTCTGAGCCCATCGCCCAGCTGGCTCCGACCGCTGTGACGCTCGCATCGGGCCAGGGGTCGGCGGCCGTACTCGCCAGCGACGGCGTTTACGTCGTTCGGGCGCGCGATGAACCCGAGCTGCTCGATGCGCGCGCGGGGCTGCTCGCGCCATCGATCGACACTGACCGCTTCGTCTGGTCGGTGCCGGCTGACGATCCCAGTGCACTCGTCGTCTACAGCCCCACCGGGGAAGCGACCCTGCTGCCTACCCCGTGGCCAGAGGCCACGTCGATCGCGGCACTGAAAGTGTCCCGAGATGGCTCTCGGCTGATCGCGCTCCTCGGCACCGGTTCTGAGACCCGATTCGTCATCGCCTCCATCATTCGTACCGGCGCGGCGCCGACCGGAATCGGTGCGCCCGTATTGCTGGCGTCGGGCGGCGGAGTCGGCCGTGACGCAACCTGGATCAATGAATTGACCGTCGCCTCGCTCAGCACGCTGCCCAGCGGCGAAGCCCGCGTCGTCGCGCAACAGATTGGTGGAGTCAGCACCATTCTCGAATCCCCGGTGAGTAGCCGGTTCATTGTCGGCAGCAACTCGGTGCGTGATCTGCGAGCCCTCACGGACAGCGGCAGCCTCGCTGTGCAACGTGGAGCAGGCTGGCAGGCCCGCATCGGCGGCGTGACCCTGCTCGCCACCCAGCAAGGCCTCGGCGGCTGAGCAACCCGTCGCTTCTCCCCAGGAGGCGCCGCGGCGCGCTTATCCACCGCTGATGCGTTCGGGCCGGCCCGGCCGATAGCTCGCGGCACACTGAGGCCATGAGTCGACGGCTGCGCGCTCGTCTGGCCGCTGCGAGCCGGGATGCCTGGGCAACCGTGCTGCCGACCGAGTGCAGTGGCTGTGGTGTGGTCGACCGTGCTCTCTGCGCCGAGTGCCGGCGGGCGTTGGTGCCTTCCGTGCACCCGGTCGTCCGCGACGACGCCGTCATCTGGGCCGCACTGACCTACGAGGGCGCTGCCCGTCATGCGATCGTGGCGTACAAAGACGGCGGCCGAACGGATGCCGCCGCCGCGCTCGCCGGGCCGCTGCGGGCGGCCATCGTGGCCGCGCTGGCCGCCGTGCCCGGCGGCCGTCAGGGTCGTGATGCTGGGCATTGCGATACCGGCCCCGGAATCCAGCTTGTGACCATCCCGTCGTCTCGTCGGGCCTGGCGCGTTCGGGGCTACCACCCGGTCGATGCCCTGCTCCACCGCGCCGGCCTGCACCCGTTTCCGGCGCTCGCGCAGCGCACGGAGGCCCTCGACCAAGTGGGCCTCGGCCGGGCGGCGCGAGCCGCGAACAAGAGCAACAGTCTCGTCGCCAGACGTTCGCTCGACGGCGTGCTGGTGATCCTGGTCGACGACATCGTCACCACGGGAGCGACGCTGCTCGAGGCGCGCCGCGCCGTGGCTGCTGCCGGGGGTACCGTCGTCGGTCTGGCCACACTCGCGGAAACACGGCGTCTGCTGTCCCCGTAATCGTCCTCTTGGGAAACTCGTCGACAAATACTGTGACTTATTCCACTCCCACGGCTACGGTGGAGACAAAGGCGTGCACTGATCGCCCGGTTTTGGGCGGTCCGCCGAACTGGAGGTCGTCATGGAAACTAACATTGTCGGACGCAACCTTGGGATCACCGATCGCTTCCGGGATTACGCGACGGAGAAGGCCGAGAAAATTGCCCTTCTCGCCGACAAGGCCCTCGCGCTCGAGATCAAGGTCAGTCGCCACCACGAGAAGAACGGGGCGGCCGTCGGCAACGACCGGGTTGAACTCACCCTGATCGGCAAGGGTCCGTTGGTGCGGGCCGAAGCCGACGGTTCCGACAAATACGCCGCTTTTGACGTGGCGCTGGGTCGTCTGCTCGAGCGTGTTCGTCGCGCCAAGGACCGCAAGAAGGTGCACCGCGGCGGCGCCCACCGGCCCACCTCGCTCCACGAAGCGTCTGCGGTCGGCTTCAGCGTCATCGACATCACACCGGCCAACCCCGAGACGCTCGAGCGGGTGCGAACCGGTGCGATTCCCATCGTGCACGCGGATGCCCCCGAGGCCTCCACCGAGGAGGATTATTGCCCCGTCGTCATCCGTCGCAAGGTCTTCGCGGCGGCCCCCATGTCCGTCGATGATGCCCTCTACTTCATGGAGCTCGTCGGCCACGATTTCTACCTGTTCCAGGACATCGAAACCAAACGAGCCAGTGTGGTCTACCGCCGCAAGGGCTGGGACTACGGAGTCATCGAACTCGACGGTTCGGTCGGTGAGCTGCAGGAGGCTGTGCCCGTTACCAGCGGGCGTGCCAACTGACCAACTAGCATTACCTTAGCCGCCGACCAGGTCGGTGCTCTGGCATCTGCCAGACGAGAGGCGCAGGCGTGTGCTGTGGCAGTCCGATTGGGCTGCCACAGTGCGTGCCTGCACCGTTTGACTAGTGGAGTACATTCGTGGCGTCAATTCTTGAAAAGGTTCTTCGTGTTGGTGAAGGTCGCGTTCTGCGCCGCCTGGAAAACTATGCGAAAGCCATCAACGCGCTGGAAGAAGACTTCCATGAGCTCACCGACGAGGAGCTGAAAAACGAGACCGTCACCCTGCGGGAACGGTACTCCAACGGGGAATCGCTCGATGATCTGCTGCCCGAGGCCTTTGCCGCAGTGCGCGAGGCGAGCACTCGCACCCTGGGACTGCGGCACTTCGACGTGCAGCTGATGGGTGGCGCCGCCCTGCATCTCGGCAACATTGCCGAGATGAAGACCGGAGAGGGCAAGACCCTCGTCGCCACCACCGCTGCCTACCTCAACGCCATCAGCAGCCGCGGTGTGCATGTCATCACGGTCAACGACTACCTAGCAAGCTACCAGAGCGAACTCATGGGCCGCGTTTTCCGTGCCCTCGGTATGACGACCGGATGTATCGTTTCGGGTCAGACTCCGGCGCAGCGGCGCGAAATGTATGCCGCCGACATCACCTATGGCACCAACAACGAGTTCGGTTTCGACTACCTGCGCGACAACATGGCGTGGCAGGCCAGCGATATGGTGCAGCGCGGGCACTACTTCGCCATCGTCGACGAAGTCGACTCGATCCTCATCGACGAGGCTCGCACTCCGCTGATCATCTCCGGGCCGGCGTCGGGCGAAGCTAACCGCTGGTTCAACGAGTTCGCCAGCCTGGCCAAGCGCCTCATCGCCGACGAAGACTTCGAGGTCGACGAGAAGAAGCGCACCATCGGGGTGCTCGAGCCCGGCATCGAAAAGGTCGAGGATTATCTCGGCATCGACAACCTCTACGAATCAGCCAACACGCCGCTGATCTCTTTTTTGAACAACGCCATCAAGGCGAATTCTTTGTTCAAGAAGGACAAGGACTACGTCGTCATGAACGGGGAGGTGCTCATCGTCGATGAGCACACTGGCCGTATCCTCATGGGACGCCGCTACAACGAGGGCATCCACCAGGCGATCGAGGCCAAGGAGGGTGTCGCCGTCAAAGCCGAGAACCAGACCCTGGCCACCGTCACCCTGCAGAACTACTTCCGCCTGTACTCGAAGATCTCCGGCATGACCGGTACGGCCGAGACCGAAGCTGCTGAGTTCATGAGTACCTACAAACTCGGCGTCGTGGCCATTCCCACCAACAAGCCGATGCAGCGCATCGACCAGTCCGACCTGATCTATAAGAACGAAGAGTCCAAGTTTCGCCAGGTCGTTGAAGACATCGCCCTGCGCCACGAAGCCGGCCAGCCGGTTCTGGTCGGCACGACCAGCGTCGAGAAGAGCGAGTACCTGTCCCGCCTGCTCGCCAAGATGGGTGTGCGACACGAAGTCCTCAACGCCAAGAACCACGCCCGTGAAGCCGCGATCGTCGCGCAAGCCGGTCGGCTCGGCTCGGTGACCGTCGCCACCAACATGGCCGGCCGCGGCACCGACGTGATGCTCGGCGGGAACGCCGAGTTCCTCGCTGTCGCCGAGATGAACGCGAAGGGCCTCAGCCCGGTAGAAACCCCTGACGAGTACGAACTCGCCTGGGACGATGTCTTCACCGCTGTCAAGGCCGGCGTCAGTGAAGAGGCCGAGAAAGTCATCGCTGCCGGCGGCCTGTACGTGCTCGGTACCGAACGGCACGAATCACGCCGCATCGACAACCAGCTGCGCGGCCGCAGCGGACGCCAGGGAGACCCGGGCGAGAGCCGGTTCTACCTCTCGCTCACCGACGACCTCATGCGCCTGTTCAACGCCGGCGCAGCCGAAGCCCTGATGGGCCGCTCGGGCGTGCCAGACGACATGGCGATCGAATCCAAGGTGGTCAGCCGCGCCATCCGCAGCGCACAGTCACAGGTCGAGGGTCGTAACGCCGAGATTCGTAAGAACGTGCTCAAGTACGACGATGTTCTCAACCGCCAACGTGAAGCCATTTACGGCGACCGTCGACACATCCTCGAAGGTGACGACCTGCATGAACGCACCCAGACTTTCCTCACCAACGTCATAGACGAGGTGCTCGACGTGCATGCCGGCAACGGCAACGGCGACGACTGGGACTTCGACGCGATGTGGACCGAACTGAAGACCCTCTACCCGGTGGGATTGACCATCGACGAGGTCGTTTCTGAGGCCGGCGACAAGGGCAGAATCAATCGCGATTTCATGCGCCGCGAGATTCTCTCCGACGCCAAGCTCGCCTACTCACGTCGTGAAGATTCCCTGGGTGCCCCCGCGATGCGCGAATTGGAGCGTCGTGTGGTGCTTTCGGTGATCGACCGCCGCTGGCGCGACCACCTCTATGAGATGGACTACCTGAAAGATGGCATCGGGCTGCGCGCGATGGCGCAGCGCGACCCGCTGGTCGAATACCAGCGCGAGGGTTTCGCCATGTTTCAGCAGATGATGGGCCAGATTCGCGAGGAAACCGTTGGGTTCCTGTTCAACCTCGACGTTGAGGTGACTGCCGGCGCTGGTGCCGTCAACGGGCCGGCCATCGCGGGGAAGGGGCTCAGCCCAGCTGACTCATCGGACGAGAAGCTCAGTTACACTGCGCCGAGCGATTCCGGTGGAGTCGAGGTGCGCAATCAGCGCGGCCAGATTCAGCAGGCTGCCACTGATCGGGCCAGGCGCACGGCGACGATCGCGGCGAGCGATAACGAGGCGGAAGAAGCAGCCAGCCCGCCCCAGCGTGGAGCATTTGGGCAGAAAACCGAGGGTGCCGCACCGGTGAACCGGGCCGAGCGCCGCGCCCAGGGCAAGAAAACGATCTAGCCCCGACGCAAGCCGACAACGCACGCCCACTCGTGGGCGAGCGTTGTCGCACGGGTCGTGAGCGGGGCATTCGTCTGCTGCCGGTGCATCACAGCACAACGAGAACAGTCGCACGCCAGCGCTGATCCAAGCCCTCCATTTGCACCGAGACGACGTGCGCGCGGCGTTTATCGTACACCAGAATCACTGCATTGACACCGCCGGTGTCGGTTGGCCAGGTCTTGACATGGTCGATCCACAGCCTGGGCCGTTCAGCGACGACTCCCGTGATGGCTCTGGCGCGAGCGGCGATCGACACGCGCACGCGCAGATGGGCGTAGACGTCGTCGGTAACCCATCGTGCGAGCTGCTCGAGGTCTCTGGCTCCGGCGATGATTTCGACAGCCCGCAGGGCGAGGGCGCGCAATACCTGCTCCGTTTCGGGCCGGTGTGCCTGTCCAATCGGCTTCGGGCTGACTCCGCGCGCATCGATGCGAGCCTCCAACGGGTGAACCTGTGCGCTGGAAGCACCGGAACCAGATGACGTCATCGTTCCTCCTGAAATCGAACGTGCAACTCTTGTAGCGCCACACTCAATCAGCTTGGTCACGGCGTTGTCTAGCGCTTAAAGAGCCTGTGCACAACGTGAGCGAGATCGTCTCGCCTCGGCTACTTTCGACGTGTGCGCTGGGATGATTTGTTTGATGACCTCGAAGGGCAACTCGAACGCGAGTTGCACTCCGAAGCTACCGACCTGCGCCGGAAGGAAGAACGCCAGCGGTTGGACAAGCTCTCCCTGCGCATCCGATTGAGTAACGTGGTGCGGTCGGTTGGCCTGGGTGGCGCGCTGCAGCTGCGCATCGTGCTGGTCTCCGGTGAGACGATCGTGGTTCGCCCGACGACGCTCGGCCGAGACTGGCTCGCGGCCGACTTACCGGGCGCTGGAAACGGTCGGGTTCAGTGCGTGATTCCGCTCTCGGCCATCGCCGGTGTCGTGCTCAGTGACGAGCAGAATCTGGCCTCGCTCGCGGTCGAGTCAGAATCTACCGGAAAGCTGATCGAACGAGTCGGTTTCCCTTTTGTGCTTCGGGACCTGTGCCGGCGACGGCGCAGCGTGGAGATTGCGACCCGCGGTGGTGTCCTGGCCGGCACCATCGACCGGGTTGCGCGTGACCACCTCGATCTGGCAGTGCATCCGCTTGGAACGCTGCGCCGCGCGCCGGAAATCCTGCACTTCCGTCTCGTGCCGTTCTGGCAAATTCACATCATCCGGCTCGGGTAGTTGTGGATAACTTTTTCACGATTTTCCTCAGTCGGGCACGATAAGGCCCAACACATCATCAAAAGCGCTACAGACAAGCGAGGTAACGGATGAAAACAACCGGTCCCACACGTACGCGCCGCCGGTTCTTAGTCGATCCCCGTTTTAGCATCGGGCTGGTGCTGGTCGCTGCGTCGATCGCGGGCGTCGGCGCGATCGTCGCCGGCAGTGATCGCACCACGGCGGTCTACACCGCACGGCACACACTGACCGTTGGCGATCAGATCAGATCGGCCGACCTCGTGGAGAGCCGGGTGCAGCTCGGCGGCACGGCCGACCTATACCTGGTGCCGGCGGCCGACCTGAAACGCGGCCTGCTGGTCACCCAGACCATCCTGGCCGGCGAACTCGTGGCACGCTCTGCGGTCGGGCAAGCGTCGGGGAGCGACGTGACCAGTGTCGTCGTCGATATCCCCGGAAGGCTGGCCGTGTCCATCGCGGCGGGCTCCGTCGTCGATATCTGGTCGGCGCGGGCGACCGGACCCAGCGAATACGCTCCGCCGACGATTCTCGTGGGGCAGGCCGTTATCGTGCGTATCGTTGAACCGACCGGCATCATCGCGGCCGACAACGGTCAATCCGTCGAGATGCTCGTGCCCAAGGCCAGTGTGGGCGTGGTGCTGGAAGCGATCATGAACGGTGATGCCGTCGCGATCGTGCCCGTGAACACCCCGGTGGTGCCCTGATGGCCAGGCTCGCGCTCGTGCTGGATCGAGCGACCGAGCAGCGGATGCTGGCCGAGATCGTGGATTGTGGGCACAGTGTCGTCACGCGCGTTGATACCGCTCGTGAGTTTCTCGAGACGCTCTCGCATGGCCAGCCGCACGTCGTCGTCGTCAGTGGTCGCCGCGAGTCCCTGACCGGGCAGCTGATCGCCGCGTGCGACGAGCGCGGCATCCGGGTCGTCGCCCTGACCGCAACCGACCAGGAGCGACGGCACGCGGGCACGCTCGGCCTGTACGAAACGGTTGCGATACCCTGCGACTGGTCGGAGATCGAAGATCTGCTCGTGTCGGGCGTTGTCGTGCCGTTGCGGGTGGGGGAACGGCATTTCACCGGTGGCGCGCTCAACACCGGGTCGGTGATCGCGGTCTGGGGTCCATGCGGAGCCCCGGGGCGCACCACCCTCGCCATTAACATCGCGGCGGAAATCGCGGCTGCTGGTCACACCGTCGTGTTGGCCGACGTTGATACCTACAGTGCCTCGATCGCCCCGAGCCTGGGCATGCTCGACGAAGCACCGGGCTTCGCTGCCGCCTGCCGGCTGGCCGGCAGCGACAGTCTCAACCAATCGGAGCTTGAACGAATCGCGCAACGCTACAACTCGCCCAAGGGCGCTTTCTGGGTGCTCACCGGCCTCGGCAGGCCGTCGCGCTGGCCGGAACTGTCGACGGAACGGGTCACCCGCACCATTGACGCGTTACGGCACTGGGTGGACTACGTGGTGGTCGATACCGGGTTCAGTCTGGAGAGCGATGAAGAACTGACCAGTGACGTGTTGGTGCCAAGGCGGAACGCCGCCACCGTCACTGCCCTGCGCGTGGCCGATCACGTTGTCGCCTGTGGGCTGGCAGACCCGGTGGGGATGGCCCGGTTTCTTCGCGCCTGGAGCGATCTCATCGAGGTGATCGGCACCAGTGCGGTCAGCGTCGTGATGAACCAGGTGCGGGCGAGTGCTGTTGGGCTGAATCCACGGGCGCAGGTCACGGCGATGCTGTTGCGTTTCGGCGGCATCGAATCATCGATTCTGGTGCCGCACGACCAAGGTGCCCTGGACGCGGCGGTATTGACGGGCCGCACGCTGCGGGACGCGAGCCCGAAGTCTGCGGCGCGCGTGAGCATCCGTCGTTTTGTTCTGGAGGACTTGATCGTTCTTCCGGCCACGGAATCCACGCGCAAGCCGCGGCGCGTCACCTGGCGCGGACGAAAGGCAGCCCCGGTCATCTGAGGCCACGGCGAGGTGACCCCACAGATACACCTAGGCTATGGAGAGTGTCGACGCTCAGTGATCTCGTACTTGCCCAGGGCCGCAGCAGCGCGGAAGACGTGGACTGGCTGCACATGCTGGTCGCGGATGGCCAGCTGCTGGCCGACCTCGCGTTCGCGGACATCGTCGTGTGGGTTCCGACGACCTCCGACAGTTTCGTCGCGGTAGCGCACGCACGCCCATCCAGCGCGGCCACCCTGTTCTATCGGGACTTCGTCGGCCAGCACATCAAAGCGGAGTGGCGCAACCAGGTCACTGAAGCCTTCGAGGCTGCGAAGATCGTCGACCGTGATGCCCCTGCCTGGTTTGAGGAGACTCCCACCCGCGTGCGAGCCATTCCGGTATTGCGCCGACTGAGCACGAGCGGATCCGAGGTGACCGCTGTCCCGGTAGCGGTGCTCACCCGTCACACCAACCTGAGTGAGGCGCGCACGCCGAGCCGTCAGGAGTTGACCTTCAACGACTGCGCGAACGACCTCTTCGCCATGATCGCCTCCGGCGACTTTCCCGATCTCGGGGCCCCGACCGGACCGCGCCGCGGCGCGCCGCGCGCTTCGGACGGCCTGCTGCGACTTGATGTCGACGGCCTGACCACCTTTGCCAGCCCGAATGCGCTTTCCGCCTTCAACCGTATGGGTTTCGCCGAAGAGCTCGAGGGGGAGTCCCTCGCCGAGGTCACCACGAGCCTGCTCACCGGCACTGCCGTCGTCGACGAGTCCCTGCCCCTGATCGTCACCGGGCGCGCGCCGTGGCGCACCGATATCGAGGCGCGCGGGGTGACGGTGTCGCTCCGCGCGATTCCCATTCGCAACCGCGGAGAACGCGTTGGTGCCATCATCTTGTCCCGTGACGTCAGCGAGTTGCGCCACCAGGAACGTGAGTTGATCACCAAGGATGCGACCATCCGAGAGATCCACCATCGGGTCAAGAACAATCTGCAGACCGTGGCCTCCCTGCTGCGAATCCAGGCGAGGCGCACCCAGTCCGATCGGGCGCGCGAGGCACTGACCCAGGCGATGCGGCGGGTTGCCGCCATCGCTGTTGTGCACGACACCCTGTCGGAGGGGCTCAGCCAGATCGTCGACTTCGACGCTGTCTTCGAACGGGTGTTGCTGTTGACGGTAGAGGTGGCATCCGCTCACAACACGACCGTGCATCCGAAATCCTTCGGCAGCTTCGGTACCTTGCCGAGTGCTTATGCGACGCCGCTCGCGCTCGTGCTGACGGAGCTGGTCACCAACGCGGTCGAGCACGGCCTCGCCGGGCGTGAGGGTGAAGTGTCGATCGAAGCGCAGCGCAGCGACGAGACACTCACCGTCATGGTGCGCGACACCGGTGTCGGCCTGCCGGAGGGCAAGGTCGGCTCTGGCCTCGGCACGCAGATTGTACGCACACTCATTCAGGGTGAACTTGGCGGCACCATCGACTGGCACACCATGATGGGTAGCGGCACCGAGGTGACGATCGAGATTCCCCTGCGTTTCATGCAGGCAGGCTAACCCCCGATTTTTTGGGACGGGGCCCGGGCCCGAAGCGCGGGCCCAGTTTATAGACGTGGCCCGCGGTCATAAGGTGGGCCCGCGAGCGGGTGCGGTTTCGCGTGGTTCGGTGGCGGGAACAAAAAAACGAGCCGACGGCCTCCGGGAATACCGGATGGCCGCGGGCTCGCGTTCTGTGGTCGTGCTGGCTCGCTAGGAAGCTCGGCGGGCGCGTGCTGCGCGACGCTTGAGCGCGCGGCGTTCGTCTTCGCTCAGACCGCCCCAGACTCCCGAGTCCTGGCCGGTTTCCAGTGCGTACTGGAGGCACACCTCGGTGACGTTGCATCGTGCACACACCGACTTTGCCTTCTCGATCTGGTCCACTGCGGGTCCAGTGTTGCCGACCGGAAAGAAAAGTTCCGGGTCGGCGGTGAGGCAGGCAGCTTTATCGCGCCAGTCCATAGGGATGCTCCTTTTGTTACATGGGTGCACGGCCGATTGGCCAGAGTTGCAGGGGTGATGGCCGGTTGCAGGAATGTGGGATCTGCGCGATGACCGCGTTGAAATAGCTCACGTCCCTGTGAGCGTCAACCAGACCTTGAATATCGTCCCATAATAGAGGTATCAAATCAATAGTTTCGTATGGTTTTTCGCTGTGAACAGCAGCTCTGGTGCAGGGCGCCCAACCTGGATCGACCTCCGGGCGCTTCGTCGTGCCCCCCTGTTGGGGGTGTTGATCGCGTTCCTCGCCCTGGAAGCGCTCGCCCTGTGGATCTTCAGCGCCTGGTGGGTGCTCGAACTGCTCATTGCCACCCCGACCTCGATGGGAGCCGCGCTCGCCCTGTTGGCCCTCCTCGTGGTCGCTGCCGTGTGGGTCAGTGCGATCACCGTCGGCGCTCTCCGTCGGCGTCCGTGGATTCGCGGCGGTGCCCTCACGTGGCAGCTCGTGCAGGTCATGATCGCGATCGGTTGTTTTCAGGGGATCTACGCTCGGCCTGACGTCGGCTGGGCGCTGCTGCTGCCATCCATTATCGTGCTCGTTTTGGTGTTCACTCCACGTGTCGTAGCTGCGACCAGCCACGAACCCGAGCCCGAAGCCGACTAAGCGGCGCTGCGCGGGCCGTGAAGACCCGATCAGGCCCGAACCTAGGCGTCGATACCGAGCTTCTTACGCAGGCTCGCGACGTGCCCGGTGGCCTTGACGTTGTAGAGGGCGTGGGTGATGTTTCCGGCCTCATCGAGCACGAGCGTCGACCGCAGCACACCGGTCACGATCTTGCCGTACAGATTCTTCTCGCCATAGGCGCCGTAGGCGCGGTGCACAGCGAGGTCGGTGTCGCTGAGTAGGGGAAAGTTCACGGCGTCGTTTTCTTGAAACTTCTTCAGCTTGGCCGGAGCATCTTTCGACAGTCCGAGTACCTGGTAACCGGCCGATTTGAGCGACCCGAGGTTGTCGCGAAAGTCGCAGGCCTGGGTCGTGCAGCCGGGGCTCATCGCGGCCGGGTAAAAATAGACGACGACCTTGCTGCCCGAAAAGTCGGCCAGCGAAACGGATGTCCCATCCTGATCGGTCAGGGTGAACTGGGGGGCTGTATCGCCCACTGCAAGGCGCGCTAGATACGTCATCCCTCCATCGTAACTGCGTTTAGGGACATGAGCTCAGCGAGTGGGCGCAAAGGTGGCCAGAAGGCGCTGCAGGGAGTCGAGGCGCACCCGGCCGGTCTCGCCGAGTTCATCAGCCTCGACGGCCTCGATGATGGCGCAGTCCGGCGAGTCGGGTAAGTGCGTGCAGCCGCGTGGGCAGCGCTCGGCGATCGTCGCGAGATCGGTGAAGGCCTTGAGAATGTTGTCGGTGTTGATGTGCCCGAGGCCGAAGGACCGCACACCGGGAGTGTCGATCACCCAGCCGCGGCCGCCATCCGTCTGAAGACGCAGTGACACGGTCGACGACGAGGTGTGGCGGCCACGCCCGGTGACGGTGTTGACGACGCCGATGGCCCGGTTGGTGCCCGGCACGAGCGCGTTCACCAGCGTGGATTTGCCCACCCCGGAGTGCCCGACGAAGACGGTGTCGTGACCGACCAGTGCCGCCGAGATCGCTTCGATCGGCATGCCGCCCTCGCCGCTCTGGAATACGGGCAGGTCGAGCCCGGCGAAATTGGCCAGAAATACGGCGGGGTCGGCGAGGTCGGTCTTGGTGATGCACAGGATGGGCGTCACGCCGGCGTCGTAGGCCGCGACCAGGTAGCGATCCACCAAGCGGATGCGCGGCTCCGGGTTGGCCGCAGCGACCACGATCAGCATCTGGTCGGCATTGGCCACGATCACGCGCTCAACGGCGTCCGTGTCGTCGGCGCTTCGCCGTAGCAGCGTGTCGCGTGGAACGATGCGCACGATTCGGGCCAGGCTGCCTTCTGCCCCGGTCGTGTCGCCGACGATGTCGACCCGGTCGCCGTTGACGACGGCCTTCTTGCGCAGTTCACTGGCCCTGGCGGTTGTGATCCGCCGCTCGGTTGGCAGGTTTTCATCGAGCATGACCGTATAACGGCCGCGGTCGACCGAGAGGATGCGGCCGGTCAGCGCGTCCTCATGGCTCGGCCGGGTTTTGGAGCGCGGTTTACTGCCCTTGCGGCCGGGACGCACATGCACGTTCGACTCATCGAACTCAGGCTCGTCGTCGTCGGCAGAGGCCCACCAGGTGTCGCCAGGATCACCGGCGAGGTCGGCGTAATGGGCGTAGTCCGTGGACGGTGCGTCGGCGGCCTCATGAACGCTGAGACGATCGCGATCCTCGCCGTCGCCCGGCGAAGTCGCATTGCCCGCCACCGCCATCTACAGCGCCGCTTCGGTGATCATCGCATGCCAGAGCTGCGGAAACTGGGGGAGGGTTTTCGCGGTCGTGCCGATGTTCTCCACGTCAACGCCGGGTACGGCGAGGCCGATCAGTGCGCCGGCCGTGGCCATCCGGTGGTCGTCGTAACTGAGCCACTGGCCGCCGTGCAGGGGGGCCGGCTCGATCTGCAGTCCGTCAGGCAGCTCCGTGACCTGGCCTCCGAGTCGGTTGATCTCGGTGGCCAGCGCAGCGAGGCGGTCGGTCTCGTGGTTGCGAATGTGCCCGATTCCCGTGATCGTGCTCGGCGTCTCGGCCAGGGCAGCGAGGGCGACGAGGGTGCAGGCGAGCTCGCCGCCGCTCGACAGGTCCAGGTCGACACCGAGGATGCGCTCGCCGCCGGTTACGGTGAGGCGGTCGCCTACATGGGTCACGGTCGCGCCGAACAGCGGCAGGAGCTGCTCGAGATCGGCGCCTACCTGAGTGGTCGTCTGTGGCCAGCCGGTGATGCTGACGCTGCCCCCGGCCACGAGGGCGGCGCAGAGGAACGGCGCGGCGTTGGAAAGATCGGGTTCGATATCGACCGTACGCCCCGCGAGAAGACCGGGTTCGATGATCCATTCGCCGACGTTCGGCGTGGCCACGATGACTCCGCGAGCGCGCAACACCTCGATGGTCATCTCGATGTGCGGCAGGCTGGGCAGTCGTTCGCCGGAGTGCGTGAGGTGCAGCCCGTGCTCGAAACGTGCGCCGGCCAGCAGCAGGCCGGAGACGAACTGGCTGGACGTGCCCGCGTCAATGGTCGTGGCGCCGCCAGTCACCGCTCCGCGGCCGTGAACGGTGAAGGGCAAGGCGCGCTTGCCATCGTCGTTGATATCGCCGCTGAGGTCGCGCAGCGCGCCGATGATCGGACCCATGGGGCGACGGCGGGCACCGACATCGCCGTCGAACGTCGTCGGGCCGAGGGCGAGGGCGGCCAGCGGTGGCAGAAAACGCATAACGGTTCCGGCCAGGCCGCAGTCGATCGTGGTGGAACCGAGCAGTTCCTCGGGCGGGGTCACTAACAGGTCGGAGCCGAACGCACCCGCGCCGGCCACAGCCTCGATCGTGGTGCCCAGCTGGCGCAGCGCGGCGACCATGAGATCGCTGTCGCGGGAATGCAGCGGCGACCGGAGCAGGGACGGTTCGCTGGCCAAAGCGGATGCGACGAGCTCCCTGTTGGTCAACGATTTCGAGCCCGGTAGGGCCAGCACCGCCTGGAGGGGCATGTCTGTGTTCGGCGCCGGCCACCAGGCATTTTCTTCGGTCGGTGAATTATCGCCGTACGGATCGAACTCCGGCTTGGAATATCTCGAGATCAACATCGGTTATCAGAATAGTCGGTGATAACAATTTAAGGGAGATGTATAACGGTGTCAATGCTGCTGGAGCGACCCCTGTCCGTGGGTAACGGCTTAGAATCAGGGGTAATGACTTCAGACACGCCCGCGAACTCGGGAGATCTTTCGAGCAGCGACACAGAACGTACGACACTGTCCCCGACCAAGGCGGAACTGCGCGAACAGACCCGCGGCTTGTTCGAGGAACAGGCGTTGCCTTTTCTCGACCAGCTGTACGCGGCGGCCATGCGCATGACACGCAACCCGTCGGATGCGCAGGATCTTGTGCAGGAAACCTTCGTGAAGGCTTTCGCCGCCTTCGCACAGTACGAGCAGGGAACCAATCTCAAAGCGTGGCTGTACCGCATCCTCACCAACACTTTTATCAATGCGTACCGTAAGAAGCAGCGCGAGCCGTACCAGGGCACGATTGATGAGTTGGAAGACTGGCAGCTCGGCGGCGCCGAATCAACCACCGCCACGTCGGGGCGTTCGGCCGAGGCCGAGGCCATCGACCACCTGCCGGACAGCGCCGTCAAAAACGCCCTGCAGTCAATTCCCGAAGACTTCAGACTCGCCGTGTACTTCGCCGACGTTGAAGGGTTCTCCTACCAGGAGATCGCCGAAATCATGAAGACCCCCATCGGCACCGTAATGAGTCGCCTGCACCGTGGCCGGCGACTGTTACGCGAGCTGTTGGCCGGCTACGCGGCTGAACGCGGGCTGGGCACGGGCCAGGACCAGAAAACATCCAGGAGCACAGAAAAATGACCGATTGTGGTTGCGAGAAGGCCAAGGCTGAACTCGAGGAATACCTGCACAACGAACTTCGCAAGAATGATGCGGCCGACATTCGAGAGCATCTCGCTAGTTGCCCAGACTGCAGCAGCGAACATCTTGTTGGTCGCACCCTGACCGAGGTCATGCAGCGCGCATGCAAGGAGACCGCGCCAGAAGACCTGCGCGACCAGGTTTTGCTCAAGCTGCGCTCTCTGCAAGCCTCACACTAGTCGGAGGTTGCGGCGACGGTTCGACCTGCCCGAGCAGGAACGCGGCGCCCGTCGCATCCGCTACCTGAGCGAAGGTTCCGAAGTCGGATTCCCACGGTTCTCGCAGCACTGTGCCACCGAGTTCACTCACCCTCTTCGCGGATGCGCACACGTCGGCGACGCCCAGGTACACCTGCCAGTATGCCGGTACCCCGGCTGGCAGTATGGCGTCAGCGTCGTACACCCCTCCGGTCATGGATTCGTCGTGGCCGAAGGTGCTGTAGCGAAAATCGGCGGTGTCGCTCAACGGAATCGGCGTCCAGCCGAACACTTCCTCGTAGAAGGCGATCGTTGCGTTAAAGTCAAGGGTGATCAGCTCGTGCCAAACCGGCGTCCCGATCTCGTTGTCGACGTGAAAGCCTCGGTGGCCGGCGGCCTGCCACACACCGACGGCCGCTCCCGCCGGGTCGGTCAGCACGGCGAGCCGTCCCTGGTCCCCGACAGTCTGCGGGCGCACGAGCACGGTCGCGCCCGCGGCCCTCGCGGCGCGCACGGTTTCGTCGACACTGTCGATCGCGAGATAGGTGGTCCAGAAGTCGCGGTTTCCGCGCTCCTGGGCGGTGAGACCAGCGATGGCGGCGTCGCCGAGGAAGAGCATCGTGTAGCGGCCGCTTCCCGCCCCGGTGTCGACGGCTCGCCAGCCGAGCAGTTCGGTGTAGAACGCGATCGACCGGGCCGGGTCGCTTGTCATCAGGTCAATCCAGCACGGCTCCCCGAGCTGGTTCACAGTGCGAACGGGCATGGTTTCTCCTCGGGTTGCCCTGAGCCTAGAACCGTCGGCGCACTCTGGCAACACAACGGTATCGGCACCACGGCGGGACGAACCGATGCCGCCGTGCCAGCTCGTACAACCCCGCCGGCCCATCCATCCAGTCGCCTCGGACACAATACTGGGGGGACTCTCGCCACCCCCAGTGTTAGAGCCTCGCTGTGACTGTTACAGGGTCAAAGCGTCGCGCTGCAGCTTGGCCTGCTCGATCGCGTGGCGCTTGGCCGAACCCGCGGCCGGCGAGGCCGAAGCCGGACGGGAGAACAGACGCACAGCGCGCGGGCCGAGCTTGCTGGTCTCCAGGTAGAAGAACGGCCAGGCGCCCTGGTTCTCTGGTTCGTCCTGCACCCACGCCAGCTCGGCGTTGGGGTACTGGGCGGCCACGTTCTTCAGCTCCACGGCGGGCAGCGGGTAGTACTGCTCGACGCGTACGAGGGCGATCGCCGGGTTCGGGTTCTTCTCGAGCTCGTTCAGCAGGTCGTAGTAGATCTTGCCGGCCATGAACAAGACGCGCTTGACGGCACTCTTGTCGGCGATACGGGCGTCATCGATGACCGTCTCGAACTTGCCGCTGGTCAACTCGGCCACGGCGCTCGTCGCGCCGCGCAGCCGCAACATCGACTTGGGCGTGAACACGATCAACGGGCGACGCGGACGCATGTACGCCTGGCGACGCAGCAGGTGAAAGTATGACGCGGGCGTCGACGGTCGCGCCACGGTCATGTTCTCTTCGGCGCACAGCTGCAGGAACCGTTCGATGCGAGCTGACGAGTGGTCAGGCCCCTGGCCCTCATAGCCGTGCGGCAGCAGCAACACAACGGATGACCGCTGCCCCCACTTCTGCTCGGCCGAGGAGACGAACTGATCGATGATGGTCTGCGCCCCATTGGCGAAATCACCGAATTGGGCTTCCCAGAGTACCAAAGCGTCGGCACGTTCCACCGAGTAGCCGTACTCGAAGCCCATGGCGGCGTATTCGCTCAGCAGAGAGTCGTAGATCCAGAACCGGGCCTGGTTGTCCTTCAGGTTGGCCAGCGGTAGCCATTCCTGGCCGTTCACCCGGTCGTGCAGAACGGCGTGACGCTGCACGAACGTGCCACGGCGGCTGTCCTGTCCGGCGAAACGTACCGGGGTGCCCTCGACCAGCAGTGAACCCAGCGCGAGCAACTCGCCGAAGCTCCAGTCGATATTGCCGTTGCGGCTCATGTCGAGACGCTTTTGCAACAGCTGCTGCAGCTTGCTGTGCACTGTGAAACCGACCGGCTTGTTGTTGAATGCGTCACCGATGAGCTGGATGACACTTTCGGGAACGCCGGTCGTCTCTGGCTCGCCAGCGGCGTCCTCGCGTTCCTGTGCCTCAGCTTCGGCCTTCGCAGTGGCGGCCATCTCTGGGGTGATGATCGGAATCGACGCGGTCTGTGCGGCGTGCGTTTCGAGGAACGCACGTTCGAGGCGGTCCTGGAAGTCGCGGTGGGCTGCTTCGTATTCCTCCACGGTGATATCGCCACGGCCGACGAGCGCCTCGGTGTAGAGCTTGCGCACGCTGCGCTTGGCCTCGACCAGGTTGTACATCAGCGGCTGGGTCATCGAGGGGTCGTCGCCCTCGTTGTGTCCACGACGGCGGTAGCAGATGAGGTCGACGACGACATCCTTCTTGAACTCCTGGCGGTAGGCGAACGCGAGCTCGCCGGCACGCACCACTGCCTCGGGGTCGTCCCCGTTGACGTGGAAGATAGGAGCCTGAATGGTCTTGGCGACGTCTGTGGCGTAGACGCTGGTGCGGGCATCCTGCGGCAGGGTCGTGAAACCGAGCTGGTTGTTGACCACGATGTGCACGGTGCCGCCGGTACGGTAGCCGCGCAGCTGGGACATCTGCAGGGTTTCGAGCACAACGCCCTGGCCGGCCATCGCGGCGTCACCGTGAATGAGGATGGGCAGGGTGGAGAAGGTGCCGATCGGCTTGCGGTCCTGCTTGGCGCGGACGATGCCTTCGAGCACGCCGTCGCCGGCCTCGAGGTGCGACGGGTTTGCGGCCAGCGAGACCGGAATTTCGGCGCCGTCTTCACCGCGGAACAAACCCATGGTGCCGAGGTGATATTTCACGTCCCCGGAACCGTGCACGGTGCGCGGGTCTTGTGTTCCCTCGAACTCGCGGAAGATTTCGCCATAGGTCTTGCCGGCAATGTTGGTGAGCACGTTCAGGCGACCACGGTGGGCCATGCCGATCGCGACCTCGTCGAGGCCCTGTTCGGCAGCGCCCTGCAGAATAGTGTCGAGCAGCGGAATGGTGCACTCGCCGCCCTCGAGGCTGAAGCGTTTCTGGCCGACATACTTGGTCTGCAGGAACGTTTCGAAAGCTTCGGCCTCGTTGAGCTTGGCCAGAATTCGCATCTGCTCGTGGTGCGTGGGCTTGACGTACGACTTCTCGATTTTTTCCTGCACCCACTTGCGTTGGGCTGGGTCTTGAATGTGCATGTACTCGATGCCGGTGGTGCGGCAGTACGAGTCGCGCAGCACTCCCAAAATGTCGCGCAGCAGCATTTGGCGCTGCGAACCGAAATTACCGGTCACGAACGAACGGTCGAGGTCCCAGAAGGTGAGCCCGTGGGTGGCGATATCGAGGTCGGGGTGACTGCGCTGCGAGTACTCGAGCGGGTCGATGTCGGCCATCAGGTGGCCGCGCACGCGGAACGAGTTGATCAGTTCCTGCACGCGTGCGGTCTTGTCGACGGCGCTCGTGAGGTCGACGCTAATGTCCGGTGCCCAGTGGATCGGGTCGTACGGAATGCGCAGCGCCGAGAAGATCTCTTCGTAGAAGTTGTGCTGGCCGATCAGAAGCTCGTGCACGATCTTGAGGAACTCGCCCGAACCGGCGCCCTGGATGACCCGGTGATCGTAGGTGCTGGTGAGGGTGATGGTCTTGGAGATGGCCAGGCCGGTGAGGGTCTTGACGCTCGAACCCTGGAATTCGGCCGGGTAGTCGAGGGCGCCGGCGCCGATGATGCAGCCCTGGCCCTTCATGAGGCGAGGCACCGAGTGAACGGTGCCGAT
Organism: Cryobacterium sp. Y57; assembly: GCF_002929505.1. GTDB lineage: Bacteria > Actinomycetota > Actinomycetes > Actinomycetales > Microbacteriaceae > Cryobacterium. Next base: position 724 of record NZ_PJJL01000048.1, on the reverse strand, counting down.
GCCGCCGGGGTTGGTCAGCGACAGGGTCGCTCCGGCGAAGTCATCGGCGGTGAGCTTGTTCTTACGTGCCCGCGTGACCAGGTCTTCGTAGGCGGCCAGATACTCGCCGAAGGTCATCGTGTCGGCGCGCTTGATCGCCGGGACGAGCAGGGCGCGGGTGCCGTCGGGCTTGGGCATATCGATGGCCAGTCCCATGCCGACGTGGGCGGGGGCGACGACCGAAGGCTTGCCGTCGACCTCGTCGTAGTAGACGTTCTGACTGGGGAACATCTTGAGCGCACGGATGAGCGCCCAACCGATCAGGTGGGTGAAGGAGACTTTGCCACCACGCGCCCGCTTCATGTGGTTGTTCATGACGATGCGGTTGTCGATGAGCAGCTTGGCCGGGATGGTGCGCACGCTGGTGGCCGTCGGCACGGTCAGGCTGGTGACCATGTTGGTCGCGAGTGACTTCGCCATACCGCGCAGCGGCGAGACCTGATCTTGTTTGACCGGCTCGGAAGCATCGACGATGATGGCCTGCGGGCTGGTCACGGGAGCGTCAGCGGGAACGGGGGCCGGTTTGGGCGCACTCGAAGTGGTGCGTGCCGTCGGCTGGTTCTCGGTCACCGGAGCCGGAGCTGCCGCCCCGGGAGCGGTCTGCGCGACCGGCGCGGCGGCCGCGACCGGCGCGGCGGCCGCGACCGGTGCTGCTGGCGCCGGTGCTGCTGGCGCCGGTGCTGCT
>NZ_PJJL01000047.1 GCF_002929505.1 Cryobacterium sp. Y57 | reverse complement strand
TCTACCGCATCGCACGCATGAAATCATTCGCAGACGACCAAACCTTCGCCGACTCCGAACTATCCCTCGAAGACGCAACAAACCTCAACAGATCCGCACATCGTAGTGAGAGCTAGGAGCAGGGCCTGCGGCGCCAGAAATCGGCCGCGCAGGCCCTGCTTCGTATTGTGAGCGCCGGCATTGTGAGCGCCCGTGTTACGAGTGTTCGGCAGGTTCACTGTCGAACATGAGGAAAAGGTTCGAAGGGCGGGGCGAATGATCTGTCACTGCGGCGGCTAGCGAGATCACGCGAGTTGAAAACATCCGCTCCCCACCGACTTACATGACCTCGTTACCCTCCAACATTTCCGTCACCAGCGCTGCGATCGCGCTGCGCTCCGACCGGGTCAGGGTCATATGCGCGAACAGTGGATGCCCCTTCAGCGTTTCGATCACGCTGGCCACGCCGTCGAAGCGCCCGACCCGCAGGTTGTCACGCTGGGCGACGTCGTGGGTGAGCACCACGCGCGAGTTCTGACCGATGCGGCTCAGCACGGTCAGCAGCACGTTGCGCTCAAGCGACTGCGCCTCGTCGACGATCACGAAGGCGTCGTGCAGTGAACGGCCGCGAATGTGGGTCAGCGGAAGCACTTCGAGGATGCCGCGCTCCATCACCTCCTCGACCACGTTCTCCGACACGATCGCGCCGAGTGTGTCGAACACCGCCTGCGCCCACGGCCCCATTTTCTCGCCCTGGTCACCGGGAAGAAAGCCGAGGTCCTGGCCGCCGACCGCATACAGGGGCCGGAACACCATGATCTTGCGATACTGCTGGCGTTCCAGCACGGCCTCTAGGCCCGCGCAGAGAGCGAGTGCCGACTTGCCGGTCCCAGCCCGCCCGCCGAGCGAGAGAATGCCGATCTCCGGGTCGAGCAGCAGGTCAATGGCCAGCCGCTGCTCGGCCGAACGACCGTGCAGTCCAAAGACGTCACGGTCGCCGCGCACCAGCTTGAGCGTGCCCCGGCTGGTCACCCGGCCGAGGGCCGACCCGCGGTCGGAGTGAATGACCAGGCCCGTGTTGATTGGCATGTCCTGCACCGCGCGGGAGTCCAGCATCTCTTTGTCATAGAGCACGCTCATCTGCTCGGCGCTGAGGGTGATCTCGTCCATGCCGGTCCAACCGGAATCAACAGCGAGCTCGTGCCGGTATTCATCGGCAGCGAGACCGAGAGAAGCGGCCTTCACCCGTAGCGGCAGGTCCTTGGAAACGACGGTCACGGTCATTCCGTCATTGGCCAGGTTGAGAGCCACGGCCAGAATGCGCGAATCGTTGTCACGCAATTGCAGGCCAGACGGCAGCACCGACATATTGGAGTGGTTGAGTTCCACCCGCAAACTACCGCCATCGCCGACCGGAATTGGAAAGTCGAGGCGCTCATGCTTGAGCCGCAGTTCATCGAGATTGCGCAACGCCTGCCGCGCAAAATACCCGATCTCCGGGTCATTGCGCTTGGACTCCAGTTCGCTGATCACCACCACGGGCAACACAACGGCATGCTCGGCAAAGCGAAAAATTGCTTTCGGATCTGACAGAAGCACCGAGGTGTCCAACACAAAGGTGCGCTCGACTTGCGAAGCGGATGCCTCCACCCGGTCGGTCGCATTCAGGTCGGTTCGATTAGCGGTCACAGCCACTCCTACCCTGCGTCACACGGACGCGGATCACTTTGGCAAGCTGGCCATCAAGCAATTCTCGAGCCGTACTTATATGGCCGTCTCGATCAGGTGCCGTACCTGATGAAAGCGACGCTACGACCTACCGGCCCAAAAAGAAACCCGACACGCCCACGGAAATCTGTCGTTCACCTTACGTTGAGTCAGACGACCGGTCTGCGCTGCAGAATGCTAGTACGTGGCGGTGAGAGCATAGGCGGTGAGGGCCGCCCTCAACATAGTGACCGTGTCGGGGTCGAGGGCCGCGTGCACGCTCAGCCGCACGGTGGTATCGCGCATGGTGGACGAAATACCGTGGTTGTGCAGGCTCGCCACGAGTGTGGTGAGCAGTTCCGCCGGCGGTTCGAGCACCACGAGGCCCGCGCGCTCCCGGACATCGCGGGGCGAGACGATATCGATGACGAATTCGTCGACGAGTTCGATTATTTGAGAGACGTTGTCATTCATGGCCGCCTGGATGACGTCGACGCCAACATCAGCGGTCTGTTCCAAGGCTGCCGCGAATCGCGCCTGCGCAATAGAGTCACCGTTGGTTACCCGAAAGGCCTTGGCGCTGTGGCTGGGCGGGGTGACCTCGTCCCAGGGCTCCGCAGTGTCGGTTCCGACATAGCCGGAGTAGACCGGAACGAGGCGTTCGAGGGCCCGCTCACTCAGGGCCAGAAAACCGGTGCCCCAACCGGCCCGCGTCCATTTCTGTCCACCGGAAGCAACAACATCCGCTGCCTCAAAGGCTGCGTCAACGACGCCGAAGCCCTGGATCGCGTCAACAATGAGCAGGCGATCGCCGATCACCTGTCGGATACCGTCGAGGTCGGCGCGATAGCCCGTGCGGGAATCGACGAGACACACCGCGACAGCCGCGACGGCGGGGGTGAGCTGGTCGCGGATCTGGCCGGGAGTGACGCGACCCCGCACGGTCTCCAACCACACTGGGGTGACCACGTGCAGGGTCTCAGCAGCGCGGACCGCCGCAAACGGCACGCTGGGAAAGTCGGCAGGCGACAGCAGCACGGAACCAGTCAGACCGAACATGGCCTGCATCAGGCCCGAGCTGGTGTTGGGCTGCAGCACAACCTGGTCGGGAGTGAAACCGGTGAGAGCGGATACCGCGGTGCGGGCACGCAAATCCTGCTCAGCCAGGTGATCGAGGCTGCCGAATCGGGCGCGGGACAGCACCTCATTCTGGCCGAGGGTCTCTGCCACAACGACCTCGGACAGTGGGCCGACCCGACCGAAGTCGAGGTAACCGGGCTCGTTACGAAAGCCATCGGTGAAGTTCTGGAGCGAATTCATGCAGGTCCAATCGGTTGTCAAACAAATATCCCCCCTGCCGCTCTCACCCCCTGGCGTTCTCACCCTGGCGTTCGCACCCCTGGCCCGGGCTACCCCCCGAACCGCCGCTGGCGTCGGGAAAAATCGCGGAGGGCACGCAGAAAATCGATCTGACGCAGGTCGGGTCCCAGGGCTTCGACGAAGTAAAACTCACTATGCGCGCTCTGCCACAGCATAAAGTCGCTCAGCCGCTGCTCGCCCGAGGTGCGGATGACGAGGTCGGGGTCGGGCTGACCACCGGTATAGAGGTGCTGGCCGATCAGCTCCGGCGTGAGGGTCTCCGCGAGGTCCTCCAACGTTCCGCCGTGCGCGTGGTGGGTGGAAACAATGCTGCGCATCGCGTCGGTGATCTCCGTGCGCCCGCCGTAGCCGACCGCGAGATTCACGTGCAGTCCCTTGTGCTCGCTGGTGCGGGCATCCGCTGCATCGAGGGCTGCGACGAGCGAAAGGGGCAGGCCAGCCTTGGACCCCATCTGCTGCACCCGCCAATCGCGATAGTGCGAGAGCTCCTCGGCCAGATCGGCGATGATCTCGATCAGATCGGCCAGTTCATCAGCCGGCCGCTGGGTGAGGTTGTCGGAGGAGAGCAGGTACAGGGTGACGACCGAAATTTTGAGGTCGTCGCACCATTCCAAAAATTCGCGCATTTTTGCGGCACCGGCTCGATGCCCGTGTGCAGCCGTCTGAAAGCCCAGCTGCCTGGCCCAGCGCCTGTTGCCGTCGATGATCATGGCGACGTGACGGGGCAGGTGCTCCGGCGTGAGTCCGCGCCTCAGCCGACGCTGATACAGCCTGTAGAGGAGGCCGCGCGCTGAGGGGACTTGGGGTTTCTGCACACAGTTACGCTAGTCCACTCCGGCGAGCGTTCGCGGCACGTCGGCCGTGCTCTGTCGTATCCTTGCAGCATGGCCACCGAGCACGATATCCCCAATCTGCCACTGATCGAGGCCGCTGACACCCATCCGGAGGACGTCAAACCGACCTGGCGCGGTTGGATCCACGCCGGTACTTTTCCCGTGACGATTGTGGCCGGCATCGTGCTGCTCGTGCTCGCCGAGGGGTCAGCGGCCAAGATCAGCTCTGCCGTGTTCGTGCTCAGTTCGATGCTGCTGTTCGGCAATTCGGCGCTTTACCACCGTTTCAACTGGCAGCCGCGCACCCGCATCATGCTCAAGCGCATCGACCACGCCAACATATTTCTGTTGATCGCCGGTTCGTACACGCCGATCACCGTGCTGGCGCTGCCGCCAGCGAAGGCGACGCTGCTGCTCTGGCTGGTCTGGGGCGGCGCCGGACTCGGCATTATCTTTCGGGTGTTCTGGATCCACGCTCCGCGCTGGCTGTACGTGCCGCTCTACCTGGTGCTCGGCTACGGCGCACTGTTGTTCATCGTGGACTTCTTTCACGCCAACGCCCCCATGATGACGTTGATTCTGATCGGCGGACTCTGCTACACGGTCGGCGCGGTCATCTACGGGCTGAAAAAGCCCAACCCGATTCCGGGCGTGTTCGGCTTCCACGAGATCTTCCACACCCTCACGGTGGTGGCATTCCTCTGTCATTTCGCAGCGATCCTACTGATCGCCAGGCATCCGCTCTACCCGTAGAGCGTTGCTACTCGGGCTTGTCGTTCGAAGCGCCCTCGTCGCCGTCGCGCTCCGCCTGTTCCGCTTGGAGCCGCTCTTTGATCTCAGCACGGTACGTGGTGCGACGGATGCGACGCACCACGTCCAAACACAACAGCACCGTCGCTGCCGCGATGAGGAAGAAAACCACGAACCCGATGACACCCGGTGTGACGGTGTTCGGATCGAAGTTGGGGTCGGGGGTCGGTGTGACGGCGAGCACGACGTTGATCGAGGCGTTGAGTGACACGATCATGCGTCGTCCAAGATTCCGGCGAAGAGATCAGATTCGGGCATTTCGGTGTCTACTTTCGATTCGACAAGTTGGAAGTCTTCGTACGGCCAGGCCTCGCGTACCAAATCGTTGGGCCAGAAGAAGAAGCTGCTGTCGGGCGAAACCTGGCTCGCGTGCGAGCGTAGGGCCGCATCGCGTACGTCGAGAAAATCCCCGGCCGGAACATGGGTGGTGGCGAGCTTGGGGTAATCCTCCATGCGCTCCCGCGCCGCCTCGAGCGGTTCCAGAAGCGGAGAATCCGGCTCGGCCACGCTGAGCGCGAGGTACATCGCGTCGATGCGTTCGAGGTTGAAGATACGGTCGTAGTAGAGCTTGCCGATCTGCCAGGGCGCTCCCGAATCCGGGTACCGCTCAGGGTCGGCGGCCGCGCGAAATGCTTCCAGGGAGACCTCGTGACAGCGGATGTGGTCGGGGTGCGGGTAGCCGCCGTTTTCATCGTAGGTGATGAGCACCTGGGGGCGAAACTCACGCACAAGAGTGACCAGGGGTTCGGCCGCATGCTCCAGCGGAATATCGGCAAAGGAGTTCGGCGGCACAGACTCGTCCTCGTTCATGCCGGAGTCTTCGAAGCCAAGCCAGCGGTGCTGCACGCCGAGTGTCTGCTGTGCGCCCTGCATCTCCAGGCGGCGTAAGCCTGATATGTCTCGTTCGGCCATCGCATGGCCGGCAAAAGCGGGATTGAGAATGCTTCCACGCTCGCCTCCAGTGCAACTCACGATGAGCACCTCAGCGCCGAGGCTGCGGTAGTAGGCGTATGTAGCCGCGCCCTTGCTCGATTCGTCGTCGGGATGGGCATGTACAGCCATCAGTCGCAGCGTCACCATACTCCTCAGGAATGCCGGATAACCTTAGGCCAGATAACCTAAAGACCAAGCCTAATCGCTCCATGGAAAGTGTGAAATCACCAGTGCCCTTTAACAGCACGTCCACCGGAGTCCAATCGAGCCGTGAGCCCCACCGCCTCGACGAATCAGCTGTCTCGAGCGTGCCAGCGCCCATTGAGAGTGCCGTGATTCAATCACGCTACGGTCGCACGCCCAGCCGCAAGAAACGGGACCGCCGAATCCTTTGGGGCCTGGGCGGTATTTTTGTGCTGGTGCTGGGGGCGTGGGTGGTGTGGACCGGTCTGGACGGGGCATCCACTCAAATCGAAGCGCGCGATATCGGCCACACCATTATCGACGCGCACAGTGTCAGCGTGACCTTCGAGGTGGCGCTGCCGGTGAACCGGACAGCGAGTTGCGCCGTACAGGCGCTCAACGAGAGCTACTCTGTGGTCGGCTGGAAGATCATCGATCTGCCGGCATCGACGCTGTACAACCGGTCGTTTACCGAGATTCTGCGCACCACCGACCTGAGCAACACGGGTTTGATTTACCAGTGCTGGCTGACCTAAACTGACGTATTCGCCCCGGCAATCGTTGGGGTATCGGCTATGTTCGCGCAGCCTCACCGGCCTTTCTTCGCTCGAGCGTAATAAAGGAGATCACTCGTGAGTACCGAGACAACGGTCACTTGGCTAACTCAGGAGGCCCACGACCGCCTCGCAGCGGAACTGGCGACACTGAGCAATTTCGGCCGAGGCGACATCGCGAAGAAGATCGAGTCCGCCCGCGAAGAAGGCGACCTCAAGGAGAACGCCGGCTACCACGCGGCGAAAGAAGAGCAGGGCAAGATGGAGGCGCGCATCCGCACTCTCACCGTGCTGCTGCGCACCGCTGAAGTCGGTCATGCTCCCGAGAGTAACGGCGTCGTCGTTCCCGGCACGGTCATTACCGCAACAATCGCCGGTGATGAGAGTCGTTTTCTCATCGGCAGCCGCGAAATCGGCGCTAACAGCGACCTTGATGTGTTCAGTGAGCAAAGCCCGCTCGGCGCAGCCATCATCGGACTCAAGGTTGGCGCGAAGACGAGCTACACCACGCCGAACGGCAAGGAAATCACCGTGCACGTCACCAACGTGGAGACGTTCACCGGAGCCTGACCCGTCACCATCACCGTCACCGTCACCCGTGCGATGGGCCCCGCACCATAACTCCTGCAATTTACCGCCGCGGCCAAAAAGTTGCCCGGAATTTTGGGCATCCGCTGGGACACCACCACTAATTGCAGGAGTTATGCCCCGATTGGTCAGGGGCGCCCGAATGCGGGCGGTTAGTCGATCTGCGGATCGTAGCCGGCGGCCCGCAGCGTGTCGACGACATGCTGGCGATGCTCGGGCCCGCGCGTCTCAACACTGACGTCGAGTTCGACCTCGCTGATGCGCAGGCCAGCCCCGTGCCTCGTGTGCAGCACCTCGATGACGTTGGCGGTAGCCTCGGCGAGCAGCTCGGAAATGCGGGCCAACTGGCCCGGGCGGTCCGGCAGCATGATGCGCAGCGTGAGGTACCGTCCCGACGCCGCGAGACCGTGGCTGATCACGCGCTGCATGAGCAGCGGGTCGATGTTGCCACCCGAGAGGATCGCCACTGTCGGCCCGGTCGGGGTGACTTTTCCGGCGAGAATCGCGGCAACCGCCACTGCTCCAGCGGGTTCGACGACGAGTTTGGCGCGTTCGAGCAGCACGAGCAGCGCCCGCGCAGTGTCGTCTTCGCTGACGGTGACGATCTCATCGACGGCGTCACGCACGATCTCGAAGTTGAGCAATCCTGGCATGGCAACGGCGATGCCGTCAGCGATGGTCGGCAGGATGCTGATCATCGTGGCCTCCCCTGCCTCGAGGGAGGGCGGGTAGGCAGCCGCGTTTTCCGCCTGCACTCCGATCACCCGGATGACACGCCCCTCGCGTGCAGCACGCTGCTGGAGCGCACTGGCCACGCCGGAGATGAGCCCACCGCCCCCGATGGGAACGATGACCGTTTCAAGATCAGGAACCTGGTCAAGGATCTCCAGGCCCAGGGTGCCCTGCCCGGTGACGACATCCACGTGATCGAACGGCGGAATGAGGATCGCGCCGGTCTCGCGGGCGTATCTGGCTGCGGCGAGCAGCGGTTCGGTGACGGTCGTACCGCGCAAAATCACCTCGGCCCCGTAGTCACGCGTGGCGGACAGCTTAGGCAGCGCGACCCCGACCGGCATGAAGATGGTGGCCTTGATGCCGAGCTCCCGGGCGGCGAAAGCCACGCCCTGGGCGTGGTTGCCGGCCGAGGCCGCGACGACGCCACGGGCTTTCTCCTCGTCGGTGAGCTTGGACAGTCGGTTGTAGGCGCCCCGAATTTTGTACGAGCCGGTGCGTTGCAGGTTCTCACACTTGAGGTATACCGGCGCTCCCAGCACGTCGGCGAGGTACCGCGAGCTCTCCATCGGGGTCACATCGGCGACCTTCGCGACAACTGCGCGCGCGGCCTCGAATTCAGCAAGGGTGGGTGCAACAAGGGTGGTCTCTGGCATGTCTTAGTTCTCCGAACTGTCGTGCTGGGCGCCAGGTGCGCTAAAAGCTGAGGGCGTGCTGCGGGGGGATCCGCCACCGGTCGTAGGGATGCTCCGTGGACGCCCCCGTGCCGTGCGGGCGAGCGCAGTGCCGGAGCGATAGCCCGGTCGGCTTTGCGGTACCGTCTGCCACAGCACCGAACCTCTCGTCGGCACCGCCGCCGGCGGATTCTGGCGCCACGCACCCCCAGCGATGTAGCTGGTCATCGCGTTCAACACGGCGGCAATGGGCACGGCGAACAGAGCGCCGGGGATTCCGGCGAGCAGGGCACCGGATGCGACGACCAGCACAACGGCCAGCGGATGCACCTTGACGGCTGTTCCCATGATGAGCGGCTGCAGAACGTGTCCTTCGACCTGCTGCACGAGCAGTACGACGCCGAGCATGGCGAGGGCGACGGCCCAGTTATTGAAGATGAGAGCGATGATGACGGCGACGGAACCGGTGGCTACGGCGCCGACAATGGGGATGAACGAGCCGAGGAACACCAAGATTCCAATCGGTATGGCCATCGGCACGCCAAGCAGAGCGGCACCGACGCCAATGCCGACCGCGTCGATGGAGGCGACCAGAATCTGCACTCGGGCGAAGTTGCCGAGCGTGGTCCACCCGGCGATACCGGCGCCATCGACGGCAGCGCGGGCCCGCAGGGGAAAGAATCGCACAATCCAGCCCCAGATCGCTTTGCCATCGATGAGGATGAACAGCAAACTGAACAGCGCGAGCAACAGCCCGGTGAGCAAGTGCCCCAGGGTGGTTCCCACCGAGAGGGCACCGCTGATGAACACGGCGCTGTCATTCTGGATCGCGGTCCAGGCCTGCCGCAGATAGTTGGTGATCTCGGTATCCGACAATTGCAGAGGAGACGCCGCGAGCACCGATTTGAGACTGTCAAAACTCGCGGTGAGGCGATCGCTCAACCCGACAGTACCCTCGGCTATCTGCGTGGATGCCAGCGTGACCAGTCCGGCGACAAGCACCAGCGTACCCAGCATCGCAACGGCGACGGCCACACCCTTCCGCCAGTGGTGCCGCACCAGAAAAGCCACGAAGGGAATCAGCAGGGCCGATACGAGCACGGCGACGAGCAGGGGAATGACTATGAGGCGCAGCTGAATGATGAGAAAAATCAAAATGGCGATGGCCGCGGCGACCACAATCAACCGCCAGGACCAGGCTCCAGCCAAGCGGATGCCGGCCGGCAGGTTCTCATCGACGCCGTTAAGGGCAGGCGTCGCGGCCACCCGCTCGACCGGCGCAGCGCCGAGATCGGATCCGGACTGATCGGTGCTCTCGCGCGCTCGAACGGCTACACGCCGGCGGCGCAGCCGCAGTTGTGCGTGTGCGCCTGGATTGCCCGTGGATTCACTCACTCGCTCATTCTAAGACCGCTTGGTGTACCGCACAGGTTACGCGCCGCTTCGGCTTCCGCACCAACTGACCGTCAACATTTACTACTCGGTACGGCCCCGGCGCTTGCGCGTGTGCGCTTCGATGACGGGGAGGGTGACTCCGCCGGTTTCCGGCCCAAGCTTCCAGGCGAATAACACGCAACGGAGTCCAGGAGCAGCGAACGCCGCAACGGTCAACCGACACTGGATACGTCCTACTCAGACCCCCGGCCGCTAGAATCGAACCAATGCCAGAGACCATCTCCCCCGCTCTGGCGCGCCGCATCGCATTGGCCGCGCAGGGGTTCGGCTCACGAACCGCCACGGCAATCGGCATCCGTCAGCTCACCGGCCTCGTCAACCGGATCGAACTGTTACAGATCGACTCGGTCAATGTCTTCGAACGCAGCCACTATATGCCGGCATTCAGCCGGCTCGGCGCTTACGACAAGGCACAGCTCGACCGTTTGACCACCGGGCGCGAGGCCCGCTTCACAGAGTACTGGGCGCACGAGGCATCGTTTCTGCCGGTCGAGATGTGGCCGCTGTTCCACTGGCGAATGCAGCACTTTCGCGACCGCTCAGCACAAAACACCAACGATTGGTCGAACGCCAACCGTCCGATGCTTGATTGGCTCCTGGCCGAGCTTGCCGCCAATGGGCCGATACCCGCGAGTGCGATCGAGCACGATGCCAACAAACGCCGTGGGCCGTGGTGGGGCTGGTCCGACGTGAAGACCGGGCTGGAGACGCTGTTCCGCTGGGGTGACGTGGTCAGCGCCGGACGCATCCGCTTCGAACGGGTCTACGCCCTGCCCGGGCAGGTCTTCTCCCCCGAGCTGCTCGGTCAGGGCATTTCGAGTACGGATGCCCATCGCGAGTTGGTCAGCCGATCAGCCCGGGCCCACGGGATCGGCACGATGAAGGATTTCGCCGATTACTTTCGACTGAAGTCAGCACCGACCCTGGTCGCGATCCGTGATCTTGAAGAGGCCGGCGAATTGATCCCGGTGCAGGTGCTCGGCTGGGGTTCGGGGCGCACTCCGGGAGCGGCCTGGCTACACCGCGATGCCCGACTGCCGCGCAGCATGGACGCGCAGGCGGTCTTGTCACCGTTCGACCCGGTGGTTTGGGAGCGCGCCCGTGCCCTGCGCCTGTTCGATTTTCATTACCGCATCGAGATCTACACTCCGAAGCCAAAGCGTGTGTTCGGCTATTACTCGCTGCCGATTCTGCTCGGCGACACGGTGGTCGGCCGGGTAGACCTCAAAAACGACCGGCAGGCCGGCGTGCTTCGTGTGCAATCGGCCTGGGCCGAACCGGCGTCGCCAGCGGATGCCGCCGCGAGGCTCGCACTCGTGCTGCGGGAGGCCGCCACATGGCAGGGGCTTGACGAGATCATCGTGGCGCCGCGCGGCAACCTCGCGGCGGGACTCGCCGCGGAGCTGGGCTAGGTTCGCTTCCGTCCACGTGGTGACTGGCCGGATTTGTTTGTCTGCCCCGGCTCCGTGCCGTCGATCAGCCCAGACCAGCCCGGATCAGCCAGCGAGGTTGGCGACCGCTGGGCCCTCTCTGTTATTCTGGTCAGCAATCGAAGGAGCATCCTGTGGCAGTCATTTCTCGTGGCTTCATCGGTCGCGGTGGCGAAGCGAACCCAGACCTTCCGGCCGGGCAGTACCTCACCGCAGACTTCCCGGTGCTGTCCGCCGGGCCTACCCCCCACATCGACACCGTCGACTGGCAGTTCAGTATCCGCACGGACTCGGAGACCCTGCACACGTGGAGTTGGGACGAGTTGCACGCGCTGCCCATCGAGGATATCCACACCGATATTCACTGTGTCACTCGCTGGTCGAAGCTCGGGACGAGCTGGCGGGGCGTCTCTCTCGACACCCTGTTCGCGAACGTCACAACGAGCGACAAATTCGTGATGGCACAGTCCTACGGTGGGTACACCACAAATGTTCCGCTCGCCGACCTACTGGGTGGCCAGGCCTGGATTGCCCTTGAGTTCGACGGTGACCAGCTCGATCCGGAGCATGGTGGTCCGGCGAGGCTGCTCATCCCCCACCTGTATTTCTGGAAAAGCGCCAAATGGATTCACGGCCTGGAAATGCAGAGCCAGGATGAACCCGGATTCTGGGAACAGAACGGCTACAACATGTACGGCGATCCCTGGCTCGAACAGCGCTATTGGTGACGGGTACGAGTGAGGCCAGGGACGGCCGCATCGGCAACTGGAAGGTGGGCGTCGTGACCTCGATCCGTCGGGAGAGCGCTTCCGGCCGCAGCATCACGATCGACGTTCCGGGGTGGGGCGGCAACATCGCCGGTCAGCACACTGATGTGCGGCTGACCGCTTCCAATGGCTACACCGCGGTGCGCTCCTATTCCGTGGCGTCGGCCGGTGTCGGTGACCGCATCGAGCTCGCGGTCGACCGCCTGCCCAGCGGTGAGGTATCGCCGTACCTAGTCGACACGCTCCGCGAGGGCGACGAACTCGAGCTGCGCGGCCCCCTGGGCGGCTGGTTCGTCTGGACACCGCAGCAGGCCGAGAACGTGCAGCTCATCGGCGGCGGATCGGGGATCGTTCCCCTGATGGCAATGATCCGCTCGCACGAGGCATCCGGCAGTACGACGCCGTTCCGGCTGCTCTACTCGGTGCGCACGCCGCTAGACGCATTCTTTCGCGCTGAGCTCGAGTCCCCGTCGGCCAACCTCGAGGTCACCTGGATCTTCACTCGCCACGCGCCGAGCGGATATTCCCGGCCCGCCGGGCGTATCACCGCCGCCGACCTGGAGGCGCACGGTTTTCCGGCCGCCCTGGCACCAACGGTGTTCGTGTGCGGGCCAACCGGATTCGTCGAGACTGTCGCGACCGCGCTCGTCGCCCTCGGGCACGAACCGGACCGCGTCAAGACCGAACGGTTCGGAGGCGCATAATGGGCGAGCACATCGACGGGAACGCCCTCGCAGGCCCCCTGTCGGACCTGTTCACGTTCGACCCGACCACCGCATCCGCTCGCTGTTCCGGATGCGGTGACGTATCGGTTCTTGCGCGTGCGATGGTTTACGCCGAACCGGACACTCTCGTCGTTCGCTGTGTGAACTGTGACGACGTGCTCATGGCTATTGTGCAGGCGCCCGATCGGTTCTGCATCGAACTGCGGGGCATGACCTGGCTGAAAATCCCCCGCTAACGTTCCGCGCGAGACCACACGTGGTCACGGGGTGCAACTGCGCACCGACTTAGAACTTGCTGCCCATGGCCGTGAGGCGCTCAATGCGATCGGCGATCGGCGGGTGCGTCGCGAACAGCTTGCCCATGGCACCCTTCTTCAGCGGGTCGGAGATCCAGAGGTGCGCCATCGAGCTGTTCTGCTTCTGCATCGGGCGACCGTACTCGCCGAGTTTGGCCAGCGCCGACGCGAGCGCGTCGGGGTGGCGCGTCGTCAACGCGCTCGTCGCATCTGCCAGGTATTCGCGCTGGCGGGAGATGGCGAGCTGCACCACAGTTGCGATGAGCGGAGCTACGATCATGGCGACGAGGCCGAACACCATGACGACGGGGTTGCCGTTGCTGTTGTTATTGCGGCCGAAGAACGCCATGCGCAGGAACATATCGGAGATGAACCCAATCGCCACGACGAGGCCGAACACGACCATCGAAACCCGAATGTCGTAGTTGCGCACATGGCCGATCTCGTGGGCCATGACGCCCTCAAGCTCGGAATCGTCCATGATGTCGAGCAGTCCGGTGGTGGCGGCGACGATCGCGTGTTTTGGGTCGCGGCCGGTGGCGAACGCGTTCGGTGCCGGGTCGTTGATGATATAGACCTCGGGCATCGGGGTGCCGGTCGTGATCGACAGGTTCTCGACGATACGCCACAGCCTGGGATGATCGGACTGGCTGTTGACCCTGATGCCGCCGCTCATGGAGATGGCCTGGCGACCCGCCGCGTAGTACTGAATGATGACGTACAGGGCGGTGATGACGACCGTGGCGATGAGAATGCCGTAGCCGCCACGGCCGTAGACAGCATTGGCCAGCCAGCCGAGCCCCGCGATGAGTGCGAAGAAGAAGATCATAATAAAAACAGTGTTGCGTTTGTTTTTAGCTATCGCGCTGTACATCTAGTGCTCCGTTAGAACTGCACGCGGGGCGGCTCCGCAATCGCTGCGGAATCGGCCACCTCAAAGAATTCGCGTTCGGTGAACCCGAGGTTGACGGCGAACAGGTGGTTGGGGAAGACCTTGATCTTGGTGTTCATCTCACGCACGCCACCGTTGTAGAACCGACGCGCAGCCTGGATCTTGTCCTCGGTGTCGACGATCGCACCCTGCAGTTGCAGGTAGTTCTGGCTGGCCTGCAGCTGCGGGTAGGCCTCAGCGACGGCGAAGATGCTCTTCAGCGCGGTCTGCATGTGGTTCTCAGCAGCGGATGCGTCGGCCGGGCCCTGGGCAGAGAGCGTTTCGGCCCGCGCCTTGGTCACGTTCTCAAACACGCTCTTCTCGTGCGCCGCGTAGCCCTTGACCGTTTCGATCAGGTTGGGCAGCAGGTCGGCACGACGCTTGAGCATCACCGTGATGTCGCTCCAGGCTTCGTCAACGCGCACGTTGAGCGTTACGAGGGAGTTGTAGGTCGACCAGAGGTAGATGCCCACAATGGCGACGAGTGCGACAACGATTAAAACCGGGATGAGCCATTCCATGGCAGCGTCTCCTTGCAAATTGGCACGATGTGTACGTTGGCACGGAGACATGAACTGGCCAAACGACCCCCGTGCGTACCTGCTTATACTAACGGCGACCCCGGAGGCTCCCACCCGCCTCTCATGACACTCCTAGCAAGCTCAAGGCGCACAGGGATCCCGCGACAGCAGGGTGAGCGCTGGTCAGCCGGGCTCTTCGACGTCGAGTAAAATCTCGTTGCGGCGCAGGAACGATGGCTTGAACGGCGGATCGAATCGTGCGAATCTCGGTGAGCCCAAGGCGCTGAAACCGGCGGCGGCGAGCGCCCCGCTTAACTGGTCAAGATGCTGTTCATAACGAGTCTGACTCCAGCGTCCGCTGAAGCGAAGTACACCGGCCAGGCTCGCGGGTACCGTGCGCAGGTGCACGGCGGGGTCCGTGGGTTCCGGCGCTGTTTGGGCCGTCAGGCCTTTGGGAAGCACGAAAGCGACCCGGAATCGTTCACCGGCTGCTGCGCCAGAGGAATCTTCCACACTCTCCTGCAGCACTGGCGCGGTCATCGCTATCTTTTCTGCGGCATCAGTTTGCACCACCGGCGCCGTCATGGCGACTTTCTGGAGCGAGCGGTTGGCCCCGGTGATGTACGCGAACAAATATCGGAAGGCACGATTACCAGCGTCTTCAAACGGGCCATCGGTAATGACCTCCGCCACCAGATGCGCTGGGTATCGGCGCAACTCGACATCATCGTAACTCTTCACGACTTGATAGGGCTGCTGCTCGGTCATGCACCGAAGCTACTGCAGGTGGCTGGGTTCCCGCTCCCACCTGTGATCAAAGCGCCCGGCAGTCTACCGGGATGACGAGCGTCGGCCCACGGAGGCCTGGAAACGGATCAGGTATCCATCCGGGTCCTGCACGAGAAATTGAGCGACGCCAGACTCTCCAGCGCCCCCGGAAGCCAGTTTCGGCCCGCGCCCCGCTGCTCGATCATCACATGGGCCGCGCCTCGCGCAATGTAGGCAAACCCATCGGCGGGACGGTCATATCGCACCTCGAAACCGCCGAGACCGCACCAGAAATCCACACTCTTCGCAAGCGACGTCACGAGAAGCTCCGGCACGAGGGCAGGTTCCGGTATGCTGCGCGCGATAATCATAGATTCAACGCAATTCTTTTCGGAACCAGTGATTCGCGTACGGGTCGGTGTTGTACGCTTCACCCTCGATGAAACCGACCGAGGCATAGAGGCTGCGCGCCTCGATGAGGTCAGTTCGCGTATCCAACCGCAGTGCCGTGAGCCCCAGCGCGCGAGATTCACTTTCCAGATTCTGCATGAGGAGTCGGCCCACCCCCTGACCTCGGGCAGTTGGTTCGACGAAGACCCTGGTCACCTCGCCGATATCGCCAGGGCGAATGCGCATTCCGGCACAGCCGAGCACGGCGTGCCCCTGGCGGGCGAGCAACAGCAGCCCGGTTGGTGCAACGAGGTCGTCGCTTGGGTACCCCGCCTGGGCGGCGAGAATTTCCTGCTGCAGTGCAGGTCGCCCGTGGTAACGACTCACGATGTCGTCGTAGTAGCGAAGCGACACGCTCTCAGCTTCAGCGGATGCCGGCGCCGCGGCAGACACAAGGATCGGCAGCACTGGCATCATGCATTCCACACTAGTTCGAGATCAGTTTTGGTCACGCAGATCGCCGCGCACTGAGTGTTCGAGTGGCAACAAAATCACCGATTATGGACTTGACGGGGCGGGTACCACGGCGAAGAGTTCGGTCATGGCGAACAAGTCCGCCCCCGCGGTCGACGCGACCGATCTGCATGTGCGACGAGGCAAGCATCCGGTGCTGCACGGGTTGTCGGTGAGTATTCCCCGCGGAGTCGTGGTGGGGCTGCTCGGCCCAAGCGGATGCGGCAAAACCACGCTCCTGAGAACAATCGTCGGCGTGCAGGTCGTACAGTCCGGCACCGTGATGGTGCTCGGCCGGGAGGCTGGATCGGCATCGCTGCGCCACCGGGTGGGTTATGTGACGCAGGATGCCAGCGTGTATGACGACCTCACCGTGCGGCAGAACCTGCAGTATTATCGGGCTGTTCTCGGCGCTCCGCGCAGCGACGTCGACCGGGTGCTGGCCCTGACAGATCTCACGAGTCAGGCGCGGCAGCTGGTGGGATCGCTGTCCGGCGGGCAGCGCAGCCGGGTGTCGTTGGCTGGTGCTCTGCTCGGCTCCCCCGACCTGCTCGTGCTCGACGAACCGACCGTGGGCCTCGACCCGCTGTTGCGGGTCGAACTGTGGACCTTGTTTCATCAGCTCGCCGTCTCGGGAACGAGCCTGCTCGTATCCAGCCACGTGATGGACTAAGCCAGCCGCTGTGACCGCCTTTTGCTCATGCGGGACGGTGAGATTCTGGCCGATGACACCCCCGCCGGGTTGCCGGTTTCAACCGGAGCCAGCGATACCGAGGGGGCCTTCCTAGCGCTGATCGCGCGGCATCCGCCCAAAGACACGACCAACGGGATCGCCTCGTGAACCCACAACGCACCCTCGCGACCGCCGGCCGGGTGCTCAACCAGGTGCGACACGACCCGCGCACGATCGTGCTGTTGCTCGTAGTGCCGAGCCTTCTGATCGGGCTGTTGGCCTGGATTTTCTCCGACACGCCCGTGTTCTCCACGATCGGGCCGGGCATGATCGCGCTGTTCCCGTTTATCGTGATGTTTCTCGTTACGAGCATCACGACCTGCGTGAGCGTCGCACCGGCACGCTCGAGCGCCTGCTGTCGATGCCGCTCGGCAAGGGCGATCTCATTCTCGGTTACACGCTCGCTTTCGGGCTGCTCGCGGTGGCGCAATCGGCTCTCGCTGTGGGGTTCGCGGTGTGGGTGTGCGGGCTGACGATCAGCGGATCGATCTGGCTGTTGCTCGCCGTCGCTGTAGCAGATGCGGTACTCGGCACGACGCTCGGCCTACTCGCGAGCGCGTTCGCGCGCACGGAGTTTCAGGTCGTGCACTTCATGCCGGCGCTCGTGTTTTCGCAGATTCTGCTCGGCGGCATCTTTCTTCCGCGCGACCAACTACCCGAGGTGCTGCGCTACATCAGTGACTGGCTGCCGCTGTCCCACGCGATCGACGCATTGCAGGCGGTCGCGACCGATTCGCAGGACGCCTCCTACATCGGCGGGGAGTTGCTGATCATGGCCGCCTGGATCGCGGGTGCCGTGGTGTTCGGCTCGGTGACGCTGCGGCGGCGCACGCCGTAGCTGAGCTACCGATTGGCCAGGGCATGCTGCAGCCAGCGGTAGCTCAGCTTGGGAGTGCGCGTGCGGGGGTCGTTAACGAAGTCAACGTGCACGAGGCCGGTGGGCTGGGTGTAGCCGCAATCCCACTCGAACGCGTCGAGCAGTGACCAGAACGTGATGCCGGCAAGGTCGATGGGCGCGGCGGCGTCGAGGGCGGCCAGAAGGTGCTCGGCCAGGTAGTCAACGCGGGCTGTGTCGTTCACGTTGTGGCGGGCATCCGCATGGTCAGCGAAGGCGCCGCCGGCCAACGAGAGATAGACCGGCGGGAGGTCGGGGTAACGCTCAGCCAGTTCGACGAGCGCCACGGCCACGTATTCCGGGGCGTTGACAGCACCGGCCGAGGTGGTGGGGTGTTCTCGAAACGGCTCAAGGTGAAACGGCCACGACGTGGTGGGAATCAACTGGCCGTCGGGCGCTTTCAGCACCGTCGGACCGGCGGCAACACGGGCGGGCTCGGTGTAGCTCACGCCGTAGAAGTCCAGCGGCTGGTGGATCGTGCGCAGGTCGTCGGGGTCGGCCTCGAGCAGGGTTCGTAGTTCGAGCGCGAATGGTTCAAGCGGGTCAGGGTAGTGGCCGAGCAGCACGGGGTCGGCGAACAGGCGGTTGGTCAGCAGATCGTGGAGCGCGGCGTACGAGCGGTCCTGGTCGCGGTCGGTTGCGCACTGTACCGGCGTGTGGGAGTTGATCAGGCCGATACGGCCGCGCACATCGGCGGCGCGCAGGGCCTGCACGGCGAGTCCATGCCCGACCAGCTGGTGGTGCGCCGTCGGCAACGCGTCGAAGAGCAGGGTACGGCCGGGCGCGTGGGTGCCCAGCGCGTAGCCCTTCACGGTGACCGTGGCCGGCTCAGCAAGGGTCACCCAGGCGTCGATGCGGTCGCCGAACGCCTCCGCCACCGTGTGGGCATAGTCGGCGAACCGACCGGCGGTGTCGCGGTTCAGCCAGCCGCCGCGCAGGGCTGCTGGCAGGTCCCAGTGTGAGAGCGTGGCGGTCGAACGGATGCCGTCGGCCAGCAACGCGTCGAGCAAACGGTCATAGAACGCGAGTCCGTTTCGGTTGAGGGCGCCACGGCCCTCCGGCTGCAACCGGGTCCAGCCAAAAGAGAACGCATAGCAATCGACGCCGAGCTCGCGCAGCAGAGCGGTGTCAGCGGCGGAGTTCTTCACATGGTCGGCCGAGACGGAGGCGTTCGAACCGTCGCGAATGCGCCCGGCAACCTGGCTGAAGGCGTCCCAGACGCTGTCACCGCGACCGCCATCACGGGCAGCGCCCTCGATCTGAAAGGCTGAGCTCGCCACGGCCACCTCGAACCCGGTCGGCAGGCGATCACCGAGCTCAGCAGCGCGGTGCTCCCAATCGCGGGCAGCGACAGCGCGATTCGATGGTGCTGCCGGCGTACGAGGCGTGGGATTCATGGCGGCGAGACTCTTTTCGGCGGGTGATGCGGAGCATCCGCTTCGTATAAAGGGTGTCACGTTTAGAGCCGGGTGGAAACGCCTCGAAGAGTTCCTCCGGTTTGTTACCGTAATCCGGGCGGAAGAGGTTGACTTTCTCACCGTCTGCCCCTCAAATTGGGGTAGGGGGTTAGTTGTGTCCGAATCGGCTCGAATCGCAATCCGGGGCAAAACGGTGCGCCCGCGACAGTCCCGCAGCGTCGCGGCCATCGTCGCCCTCCTGCTCGCCTGCGGCCTGGCCCTGGCGACACCCGCACCCTCGACGGCGCAGGCCGACGAGGCCACGGCTCCAGCTCCAGCTAGCGGGCAGCAAACGACGCCCGACGCGACCCCCGCGGCCGCCGAGGAACCGATCCCAAACACGACGACCACCTCCGCGCCGATCCCTCGGATCGAGACCCCGAGCATCGGGCAATTCATCAGCAGTAACCGCACCACTGTTTCGGGGTCGAAAGCTGCCGACCAGGAGATTCAGTTGCTGTCACCGCGCGGCGGAGACCCGCTGTGCATCGTCGACGACTCATCGACCTCATGGAGCTGCGGCAACGTCTACCTGCCGAACGGCCCCAACATCACCCTGCGCGTTGTGGTGACCGGTGTTCCCAGCCTGAGTGACGACATTGCCGTCGCCGTACTCGGCGCCCCAACGGTGCTCGGCGGCCTGACCGGGTTGGAATCCAACGGCTGGGTGCGCGGGACCGGTCACCCGCAGGCCACCGTGACGGCATCCTTGCCAAATGATGTCACCTGCTCCAGTCAGGTCGACGGTTCCGGTGCCTGGGCCTGCCTGTTCTCCGGCACGCTCACGAACGGCAGCCAGGACGTCACCGCCAGCCAGATTTCAACGTTCAGCAGCCCGTCAACGTCGAACGCGAGCGCGCCGGTGACAATCGTGTTCGATATCGCCGCACCGGATGCCCCGATCGTCACGGCTCCCAGCGCCGGAACGCAGGTTTTGGTCGCCGGCACCCAATACTCCGGAACCGGAGAAACCGGTGCCACCGTCACGGTGTTCGCCGGCGCCTATTCGGTGTGTTCTGCACCCGTGACCGGCGGAACGTGGACCTGCTCGGCTGGCGGCGTGGCCGCCGGGTCTTACTCGGTCATCGCCGTGCAGAAAGATGACGCCGGCAACGTCGGTCCGGGCAGCGCTCCCCTGTCGATCAGCTACGTCGCCGAGACGACAGCGGCCCCGACGCCGTCTGAGTCAGCCCCGGCAACGCCACCGGTCACGCCGACACCGAGCGCGGCGACACCGGGCGCGGCGGCCTCGCCGCCACCAGACGGTTCCGTTGCCGTGCCCGGAGCTCCTCCACAGCCTTCACAGCCTTCACAGCCTTCGCCCAGCGCGGCGCCGGGTACCAACGCGCCCGACCCGGAAGCTGCGGAACCGAAGCGCAATGGTGACACGGCATCCGTTTTCCCCGGCCAGTGGAATGACCCGACCCGGTTTGCTGCGGCCATCGGTCCGACCGGCAACGACTCTCCGTTTCTCTGGTTGCAGGCCGGACTGCTCGCCGTCGGCGCGCTGCTGTTGATCGCGGTGCCGCTTCGAATGCTCGCGGGCGCCATTTCTCGCACCCGCGGCGGCCGACCGCTTCGGGCGCTGCCGTCATTAGCGGGACGAAACCGAGTGCGTGAAGAGTTCGAGGTCGCACCGACGATAAACCCCAGCCGATGGCTGCGCGGTGGCACGGCTTTGTTGGCCGCCGCGACCTTTGTCATGCTGTCAGGTCCCGTTGTCGACCAGCCGGCCTACCTGCGCCTGCTCGTCGCCGTGATCATCGGGCTGGTCCTGGTCAACGCGGTGGCCATTCTGGTTCCGCTCTGGTGGAGTTCGCGCGTGTTGCGCCAGAACGCAACAGCCACTTTTTTGCCGCGTTACCTGCTGATCATCGCGGCCGCCGCGATCGCCTCCCGAATGTTCGACGTGCATCCCGCCCTATTGTTCGGGCTGCTGGGCAGTATCACCCTCTCGGCCACAACGGATGCCTCGGGCCAGGCTGGCCCGCAGCCCACGGGCGCGCAGCGCGGCCAGCTCGCCGCGGTCCGGGTGGGCGCGCTCACAGCCTTCGCCGTTCTCGCCTGGTTCCTCGGGTCGCTAATGCCTGGCGCCACTGATTTCACCACGTCGCTCGCCGCGGAGACCATCAACACGATCGTGCTCGCTGCCATCGGCTCAGCTGTGCTGATTCTGGTGCCGATCGGCCACACCAGCGGTCGCCGTATCCTGGCCTGGTCGCCTCCGCTGTGGGCAGGTCTGACCGTCATCACCTATGGCATGCTGTTCGCGGCGCTCGCCCCCGTGATTGAGCAGCTCGGGAACGACAGCAGCGGGATGACACTCTGGATCGCTGCCGCTACCTTCGCAGCGCTGTGCGCGAGCGCGTGGGTCTGGCAGCGCTTCGTCGCCCCGACACAGCGTTAGCTCGCTGCAGGCGGTATCGTACACATGTGCGCCTTGGAGTCCTCGATGTCGGTTCGAATACCGTCCACCTGCTGGTTGTCGACGCGCACGAAGGGGCCCCGCCCGTGCCGATGGCCGCCGATAAGAGCGTGCTGCGCCTCATGCGCTACATCACGCCCGAGGGTGCCATCAACGATGAGGGTGTCGCTGCGGTTCTAAAATCTGTGCAGCATGCAGCGGATGTTGCCCAGCAGCACAACATCGACGAACTGCTGCCGTTCGCCACCTCGGCGCTGCGTGAGGCGACCAACGGTCCAGAGCTGCTCGACCAAGTAGAACAAGAAACCGGTGTGTCCCTGCAGGTGTTGTCGGGTGAGGACGAGGCCCGGCTAACTTTTTTGGCCGTGCGACGCTGGTACGGCTGGTCGGCCGGCAATATTCTTCTGTTCGACATCGGCGGCGGGTCGCTGGAGATCGCCGCCGGCGGAGCTGAGTTTCCCGAGGTCGCCCTGTCCCTGCCGCTGGGTGCCGGGCGCAGCACCGTCGGATTTCTGCATCACGATCCTCCGCTGCCGAACGAGGTGACTGCGTTGCGCAAGCACGCAGCATCCGTTTTACACGATGTCGTCGGAGCGTTCGCGCATCTGCCGGCACCACACCACATTGTCGGGTCGTCAAAAGCGATTCGGTCGCTGGCCCGCTTGGCCGGGTCGACCTCGGACGGTGTCGGAGCCGCTGACCGGCTGCGCCTCAGCCGTACCGAACTCGATGACTGGGTGCCGCGTCTCGCCCGCATTCCCGCCGAAGCCCGCCCGGCGCTGCCCGGCATCACCGCCGATCGCACCTTTCAGATCGTGGCCGGCGGCATTGTGCTCAGCGCGGCGATGGCCGCGTTCGGGGCTGCAGAACTCGAGGTGTCGCCGTGGGCACTGCGCGAGGGCGTTATTCTGCGCTACCTCGACCGTCTGCGCTGATTGGTACTAGCATTCGACCGACCTTGGGAGAACTCTGATGCGAAAACTGACTGCCGGCCTATTCATGTCTCTCGATGGCGTGGTCGAGTCGCCGAACCTCTGGCAGTTCGACAGCTTTGACGAGGAGCTGGGTGTCGAAATGACCGCCATGATGAGCCGCGTCGACACGGTTCTGCTCGGGCGAGTCGGCTATGAGGAATGGGCCGGCTACTGGCCCGGTACCGAGAACGATGACCCGTTCGGAGCATTCATCAATGCGGTGCAAAAATTCGTCGCCTCGCGCACACTGACCGGCGACCTGGCCTGGCAGAATTCAACGCTGGTCACCGGCGACCTCACCGAATTCGTGACCGACCTGAAGCGCACAGAGGGCGGTGAGATCTCCCTGATCGGCGGTATCTCTTTGGTGCGGCAGCTCTTGTTTGCCGGGCTGCTCGACTCGCTCTCACTTATGACACACCCGGTAGTCGCAGGAGGGGGACGTCATTTGTTCGAGCCGACCGACCCGGTGACTCGGCTGACGCTTCAGTCATCTGTGATGACGAGTAATGGCAACGCCCTGCTCACCTACGGCCCGCGCAGGGACTGATTTGGTGCTGCCCAGATCTGGCTGATGGGCCGACATCATGACCGACCACCCCACGCCGATCGACCGCTGCTCCCTCCGGAACTCTGAGACCTATTTCAGCGGATCGTTTCCCCAGTTCATGAGCGAATAGCGCCACCGTGAGTGCTCGACATCGGACTCTGGTCCCTGGGCTCCATGCCGCTTCACGTAGCCGACCACCTTATGCATGTGTTCAATATCAGAGGCGGTCAGATCGGCTTTCTTCTTTCCAAGAATCGTCACGATCCTGCGGCCAGACCTATGCCCGATGGACTCTCCACTGCCATCGTCTTTCTGGCCGACCTCCCGCGATTCGTCGGTGTCGAGCCACGACGTGATCTCACTGGCGGTCATCGTGACCGCCTTTTTCCAGTCATCCCAGACCGCATCGACATCGTTCGCTTTGTCTACCATGAATCAATCATTGCGGTCGTGGTGCACGGCAACAAGGGGTGCTTCAGGCTTCGGTTTGATCTTTTTAACGCAGGGTCCAGTTTCACGAGGAGTCGAGTTAATCCGTCATCCGCACGAATGTCCGGCACGTTTCGACCCAACACAGCTCGGTAGTAGACCGACCGTTGTGATACCCCGTTCGTGCGGTCATGGAATACCGTGAAGCGGTCGAAGCGGTCGAAGCGGCCGCGATCACGCTGGTGATCGAGCGTGTCGTTGAGGATGAACTGACCGCTCTGCGTTCCATCATTGCGTCATCCCCGGGAAAGAAAACGAAGAGACTGGGCTTCGAGATGGCGGAGACTTCCACGTGGCGCCCTCGCGGTTGTCCCGCAACAAATTTTTCGCTGCTGCGATGAATGGGGCGCTCACCCGGCTCAGCCGTACCCGCTGGCTCGAAGTCCGCACGGCCGAGTCTCGCGCACACGCCCGCACGGAACATTTGGAGATCATCGCAGCCGTCCAATCGAGAGATGCAGCACGGGCAGCGGCACTTGTTCTATCCCACAGCCGAGGAACCCGCGTCCGGCTGCTGAACCACTTGTCCGAGGAGCGTCGCCGACTCCGCGCACGAGGATATTCGATCATTGAATCCTCCGAAAGCCCGTCGCCACTCAGCCCAGTCGCGAGTCGATCGCCGACCGTGGCCTTGGGGACGTGAGTGATTGTGCGCGGTGTCATCCAGTCATTGAATCGGAGGATCGGAGCGCCACGCACGTTCATAGCGCCCGCAAGCAGAACGCTAAACGACGCCGAGCATGTCGAGTACGCGCGGGTCGGTCTTCTCGGTGCCGGCCGGCGGTCGCTGGTGCTGTTAGACAGGGCTTATGAACATTGATCCTGCGACAGTGGCGAATATCGAGCGAAAGAGGCGTCTCTAGCCGTTGATACGGTGATCGGCGGGAGAGACATCTCGATCTCTGTCGCTCATTGCCAGGCGAGTGTGAACCAGGCGATGGCGCCGATATACCCAACGAGAGTGATGAGCGCTAACCGGGTTGGCGTGCTGAACGGGTTACGTCTGCTGAACCCGAAGAACGAGTTCGCGTTCAGGAGGTGCAGAAACAAACCCCCGCTGAGCACACCCACATACGCCGTCGGTCGAGCGGTAAGGAGGACGACGGTGGCGAAGAAGATGTACTCGGTGACGAAGGCTGTTCTCGGGTACTGCCACAGTCCGAATCCGAGCTTGTGGTCTTTGCCGCCGAAGCCAAGGACAGGCAGGCCGTGCATGTGCACCACGAGATCGAGGACCCAGTGTGAGATGGCGGCGACCCAGAACAGCATCCCAATCAAAACGCTGTCATAGAGAAGAGCGACGATCGCGGCGGGCACAAGCGTGAACAGGTTGCCGAGCACCAGCGAGTGGGAGAACGGGTAGGACTCGAATCGGATAGAACGTTGCAGTGGGTCGTTCCGCCCCACCGTGACGCGTTCGCGGCCCATGAGGACGAGTACGGGCCACACCAGGTCCGGCCAGGCGACGCCGACAGCGATCGGGATCACCGGCGAGGCCGGCACGAGCGTAACCAACACTGCAGCAGCTGCGTAGTGACCGATATACATGAGATTCCGTCGCGGGCGCGAAAACTGGTCAGTAGTCTGCAGCGGCCCGCGAGGGAAGCGAAAGGGGATATTTCGCATCCAACCGTGGGCCGATGACGATTCGGAAGAGAAAGCCGAAGAGCAACCGGACTCCAGCCCAGTAGGCAGGAATGATGAACCATCCCAGCCACGAAAACGTCCCGGTGAATGCCAGAACGATCGTCGCGAAGGTGACCAGGACTCCGATGCCTTGGAACAGATAAGTGTACGCGTGCGTGATGGAATCACGGCGGGCTTGCTGCGCGCTCGTGCGAGCATCTAACTGTTCCACCGCCTCACCGAAGTCGATGCTCTCAACGCTCACAAAGAGGTCCCTGACAGGTACCTCTAGCGCATTCGCAATCAAAGCCACCGTTTCCACACTGGCATCGTTACCTGCTTCCAACCGTTGGATCGTTCGCCCCGCGACCCCGCTCTCCGCCGCCAGCCGCTCCTGAGTCCATCCGCGGGCCCGACGAAGTTCACCAATGTGTGTCTTGTTCATGCACTCAACCTAGAAGACAACCCGGCCGCCACGCCACGCCAGCACCACGACACCACCACGACACCACCACGACAATCCGACGACAACGTCAGACATGGTGGAACACGATCAAGTTTTGAGCGAGGAACCTCCCAACAAAATGCCCCAGACCGACTGGCGTTAGATCGGCACTGATCTACACCGATTATGGCCTGACCGGAACGAACCGCGCCCGGCCGGGGCTTCGCGAAGTGCTGGCCGCCTGCCGTACTGGGGACACCCTCGTCAATGCCGAACTCGACAGACTCGCACGCGGTCTACATTCCAGCGCGGAATTGGCGGAGCTTTTCAACGCTTTGCGGTCAACCGTTTATCGCCCCACAAGTCAGACGGGAAAGGACGCCCACTTTGCGCAATACGAAATCGTGTCCGGTGGTCGCGTCCAGATTCCGCAGGGAAATCGCACCCGCTACGTCAGCTTGCCAGCGATAACAGCAAGCTCATTCGGGTCACTATCCCGTTTCGTCCAAGAGGGGACCAATTCGTCGCCTTCGGAACGAGGTACGAGGTGAAAATGAGCATGAAACACTGTCTGCCACCCAGCCGATCGGTTGGACTGGAAAACGGTCAGCCCATCGGGTTTTAGGCGATCTTCCAGTCGCCGAGCCACTCGTTGCAAGCCCACTCCGAGACCCGCAGCTATCTCCGGGTTCAGATCCCACAGATACGCCACGTGCTGTTTCGGAACGACAAGGGTATGGCCGGGCGCAGCCGGCGTGATGTTGAGGAAGGCAATCCAGTCGTCATCCTCGTCAATGACGTGATGCGGAAGCGATCCCGTCACAATCCGGCAGAACGGACAATCGACACTTGATGCTTCGATTTCGGTCATCCGCGCCACGATACCGCAGGCTGATGACCCCGCCGATCCATCGACCTAAAGCGTGCGGTTTCAAAGAATTTGATTTCGGAACCGCGTTTTGATGGAGAACACTCCGGTGCGTTACCGTTCCAGCCATCTCGACTCCACCCAGGTTGCATCGAGGCACCGATCAGATACGGCATTCCGAAATCTGAACCCGTAAGCCGAACAGCGACCGGGAACTTCGAGCCGGCCATCGACACCTCTCGCTCCAGTCCCGCAAGTCGAACCTTGACCGGGAACGGGACCCGTAGCAGTCAGTGGTTTGCTGTGACAATGAGGCGATGGTTGTGAACGATGATTATGGCCAGTGTGACGAGAACAACACCGACGACAACGATCACGCTCCATATTCCGAGGGTATTAGTCAGTGCTGCCCCGCCGAAGACAAGGAGTCCTGCGCCAATGCTCCGCATCGCAATGGATCCGGCCGGAATGAGCGCAGGATTCCGATTGAAGGGGATTCTCGTGTCGGGGTTGGCCCGAATAGTACGAATCAAGGATGCGATGAAGAGCACGGCTCCCATCGCTCCCACGACTGCCGCAATCCACCCAAACACATCCATGCCGATAAGCATACTGATGCGGACCTGCGAGTTTTCCTGCTCGGGTTGCTCGGGCTCCCCAACCTCCCGTTGCTCGTTAGCGAAGGTGCTCATCGACCAGGGTAATGCAGCCGGACAGCGTTTCGAAAGCCGTCAAGGCGCGAACGAACGGATCATGAACTTGGTGTGACGATTCCCCACAAAGGGCACTTTCTATCGGAATTTCGATTAATCGGTGAACGCGGAACAGGAGCGCTACGACCGCGCCTGCTCGCCTGCTCCACAGTTGACGTGTGTGCGCTGTTCCCTTCGCGCTTGCCATCAACCTTTCTAGCGACGTTGTGCAGCAAAACCGCTCATCACAGGGTTTTGTTCCGAACCGTTTCGACTGCTTTAAGCAGTGCACAGAAACCGACCATCCGGTGCGGCTTTCAGCGATTGGTGCCCAGAAGCGGGGCAAGTGCGGAGACAAGGCGCTCTGCCTGGGAGTGGGCCAGCTCCGCATCGCCGTGGTCTTCGAATTCACTAATTTCGACACCGACAATGGGATTGTGCGCGAGGCGTGTGGCAACGGCAGTGAGATCATCGAGCGTGAGACCACGAGGCACGCTGTAGTCGGTTGGCATGATTCCGGGATCGAGCACATCGCAATCGAGATGGAAATAGATCGGTCGGTCCGAAACGAGTCGATCGAGCTGCGTGAGCATGTCAGGTCCGGCCGCGAGGGAGATCGTGCCATCGTCGACGTGTGCCTGCTCCGCTGGGTCCAGATCGCGAGTCCCTCCGAGAACTACGTTTCGGGAGTCGAGGCCAGCTCCAAGTCCGGAGTCCCACCAGCCAAGTGACGCACTCAAGGCCAGCCCACCGAGGTAACCAGTTGTGGTGTTCTCCGGGGTGTTCAAATCGGCATGGGCATCAAACCACACCACGACGGCGTCAGGATGCTGTGCGGCAACGTTGGGGAGAGTGGCGATGGCTGCGGCGCACCGCGGCCACGCGAACACAGGATGGCCTCCCAAATTCAGGGCGGCAGCGTGAGCCGCTTGCAACGACCGGAGCCCGGGCAATGCCTCTTTCAACTCGACGTCCCAATTACCGTTAATTACCGGTTCGGGATGCCCGAGGACAGTCGGCTCAATCCCCAGCCAACGACCAAGGGCGGCTCCCACGATGGCAGCGCCCTTCATCCCTCGATCATTATGGTCCCCGATGCGCCCGGTATAAACGAGGACACTACTGCTCATGTTGGATCCATCCCATTCGACCACGCTCAGACGCGCGTATTCCCGACGCTACTGCACGACATATGCAACCTGGCGCCTCAACGTGGGCAACCATCTGCACCCGGCGCCCATATCGGTCAAGCCCAAGTTCACCCTCGATGCCGACAAGGGAACGATGGAATTGCGTTGCTGGTTCTTCCTCCACAAAACCGGCGCTCGCGTAGAACGGAGCGTTCCAAGGGACGTCTGCGTAGGTGCGAAGCGAAATTCGGTGGTAGCCGCGCTTCTGCGCTTGAATTTTAGCGGCCTCGACGAGCGCTCGACCCCAGCCCTTTCGCGCATCCCCCGGTGCTACGGACAGCTGCTCCAAGTGGCAGAGGCCGTCGACCTCGAGAACATGGACAAAGCCGGCTATGTGACCATCGTCGGGCTCGCAGCAACGGCTTCGAACTCAACGAGCTGATCCGTGGAGCCGAGGACGGTGACTCCCCGAAGTGTGCTCGGTACGTCATGCGTGCCAAAGGCCTCGCGAACGACAGCCCCCGCCTTGTTGAGGTCGCTCTGATTGGAGGATGCGACGAGAACTCGCGTGCTCAAAACATCATCGAGTTGGGCACCTGCTGCCTTCAGGGCAATAACGAGGTTTTCCATCGCCTTGCTGGCCTGCGCCGAGTAGTCTCCGACTTCTGCGGTGCTGCCATCAAGATTCAGCGGGCAGGAACCGGCCAGAAAGATAAGGCGCGCGTCAGCGCGAGCTGTTGCCGCGTAGGCATACTGGGCCACGTCGGAAAGCTCAGCTGTGCGGATCAGGCCAACGTTCTGGCACATGCCCTCACTGTCTTGGAGGGTTGGGCCGACTAACCGGGGCAAGGCCAGGCATGCCAGAGGTTCCCGGCCGTCAGGAGGCAATCGCACTCAGCAGGGATGGCGGTTTGATGCTCCGCTACCCCAGAACACATCGCTGCAGGGCCTCCCCATAACGAGCTGATATGTCTACACTGCTCATCGTTTTCATAGTTGACGAAAGATGATTTTCAGATAAACATTAAGGAGTTGAACCGATACGCCTCGTCTTTCTGTGGACCGGCCCGCTTGATTATGAGCGGCCGCAAGTCATCCTGGATTCATAGTGAGCGTTGACACGATTTCTCTGAGCCCGAAAGACGGAACGCACATGGCTATCAGCCTCACCGATCTCGAACTCTCCACCCTCGACAGCCTCATCACCCCTGTCGACCCCAATGACGACTGGATCGTCACGGACGGCGGTTCGGCTATCCGTTGCGACATAGAGCGTATGAGCGAAGAGCTTGCAGAAGTTCCTGTAGAGCAACGATCGGCACAGACGTTGGAGGCCCTTCGGGCCTACCAAGCGGATGCACGTGCCGCCCGATTGAAATGACCCGAACTCTGCTTCGTATTCTCAAATCATCAAGAGCTGGCTGCTACCAGCATCGGTAGACGATCCCGCCACGAGTTCGTTCGTCAAGTCGCTTCCGCTACAAACTGTTCGCCGACCGATTCGTTCTGAGGAAGGTTACATGATAATCGATATTGCAAGCTCCGTATTCGGCGTTATTGGAATCGTTGTTTTCTCTGTCTGGTTTTTACTGACGATCGCATTTCAGAAAAATAATCGGCTCAGCCGGCTAACTACACGGTTTGACCGGTTCACACTCATACCAAAATGGTCATTTTTTACGCCAGATCCCGGCGCGAGTAACTATCACTTTGTTTATCGCAGTCGCGACGATGAAACGGGCGTCAGTCCATGGTTGGAGTTGAATTTATCCCCGAGAGGGATTCTCTTTCCCCTTTGGAACCCGCGAAAACGCTACCGAGAGGACATGATCGAATTGTTTCAGCTGCTGGCGCTTTCCAGTATCAACTGTCCTGCAGAGCGTCTTCAGTTCACCGCGCCATACGTAATCTTGCTTGACGTTGCGCGCAAACGACTCGGAGGTTCGTTGTCGTCGCAGGCGTTTTACCAGTTTGCTTTGGTTGAAACACGCGGTCCGAGCGGAGCTTCTGTGCCACGCGTTCGTTTTTATTCGCTGACTCACCCGGTGTCATAAGCCATGTTGACAATCGAAAGCGCCGCACGAATTACCGCCATCATCGTGAGCATAGGAATTCTTCAAGGTTCTTTACAATTGCTTTTCAGTTTAAAAGAATTCGGCTCGAGCGGGCTGTTTGACTGGAATAGCAGACAGATCCTCGCTAGGTCACACGGTGCGTCACGTGGATGGATGGTCGGGCACAGCGGCTCAGTGTGGCTGCGTATTGTTGTGGTTGCTCGAATCGTCTGTTCCATAGCGCTAATCACTCCGTTTCAAAGCAACCTGCTCTACGCCAGTTACGCAACGATCATTTTGCTATCAAGTCTTTTCCTGGCCTATCAAATTCGCTATGGCAAAGATGGCTCCAATCAAATATCGGTCATCATCCTTGCGGGCTTGGCATTCACCTTCCTGCTCCCAACGTCGAGTCCTTTTCAAGCCGTGGGTTTGTATTTCATCGCGGCGCAGGCTTTGTTGGCATATTTCGCTGCGGGAGTATCGAAGGCATCCAACGCACAGTGGCGTCAAGGGTCAGCGCTGCGAAGCATTCTCAACACCGCTACTTATGGACACTCCACGGCCGCAGCCATACTTCGTAGACGACCTTGGCTGGGAGGCTTCGTCGGATGGTCAGTTATCGTCGTGGAGATCATTTTTCCCGTAGCCCTTGTGGCTCCCCCTGGCGTCCTGGTAGCGCTGCTTTTTGCCGGGGTCATGCTCCATCTCGGAACAGCCGTGCTGATTGGCCTCGACACTTTCTTTTGGGCCTTCACCGCGACATTTCCGGCGATCATCTTCGTGCACGGAGTTCTCCTCGGCAGATAGAACAGCAGTGAAGGGTTAGGACATCTCATCGCTTTTTTCGGTGAAAAGATTCTGTTGGGCCAACTACTCATCCCGGAGTGGTTTCCGATCAAGGCGTTCGTGATGAAGATGATGTGCGACGCAGCTCGCGGTTCCCGTGGTCTCCGTTCTGAGGCCAGCCCGCCGGCTCACACAGGGGACGTTTTGCGGTACTCGGTGGGAGATGGAGTTTGTGCCATTTCCAACCAGGGTCATTCTGATCGCGGAGTATGGCCAGTTGCTGCCGCTTTGGGACAAGTCCCCCTCTCCTGATATGTGGTTCGGGCCTTTTGAACTCGGGGCACTCGGACTCTCGAAAAAGCTTGAAACACGACTCGTCCGCTGGAGCGTGCCCTTCGAAACACTCATGGGGTTTAATCTCGAGTGGCCGTCACCAAAAGAGCACCTTGCGTTCGTCGTTGACGGCTACCTGCTCGCCGCAGACGCTCAGCGAGAGTTTGGTCCGCGCGTCGTCGTTCTCTATTTGGACTCAGACGAGGAGCGCTCTCGGGTGCCGCAGCTGCACCGGCCCGCAGTTCCGGCTACAGTTCGCCCGCATCGTCTTGCACGATTTCTCGCACGGTGCCCGGCTTGAGGAGGGCCAACTGCTACGCAATGCGCACCGTCTTGTCGGAATCCCCGGCGTGCTGCTCCACGGCCAGCTCGACCTCGGCGGCCCCGTCGATGTGCCCTGGCTGCTGACGCAGGCCTGGCCCGATGCGACCCTGCACGTGATTGGTGCAAGTGGACACCAAGGCCATGATGAAATGACTGAGCGGATGCTCGCGGCCGGCCGCCGCTTCGCCGACGCGCCCCAATCAGCGACGTGCCAGGGTCTCAATCACCGCCGCCGGCATTATTCGGAGCACCTCCACCGAGAAACGGCGCCAGTGATCCGGCACCTTATATTCATTCCCGATAGGGGAACGGTGGTGGCGGAGGCCGGAGCGAAGAAAAACGCCCCGCACGCCCAACCCTCGCCGGGACGGTTGGATCTCTGTCCACCGGGAGCGCAGGCGGCTACTTGGAGTCGACAATCGCGTCAGCGTAGTGGTCAATCGCACCGCTATAGAGGGGCAGGGTCTTTCCCAAAGCCTTGAGGGCGACTCGTAAAGCATCGCCGGGCCGCCCAGCGTCGAAGAGCGCTAAAGCCAGAAAAGCTTCGTGGGCGTCGCCGACCGTTGCGTTCTGTTTCAGGCCTTCGAGAATCCTGACCGCTTCGGTGGTCTCACCGACGTTGCGAAGTGAGCTGGCCAGCTGAATTTGAGCTTGAGAGTTGCGGACAGGATCGAGACCAAGTTTCAGCGCACGGCGGTATAACGAAATCGCATCCGCTTCCCGTCCCAGAAAGTCATGCACCGACGCCCACTCGAAGATGGCGGCCGGATCATCGTCACGTCGCTCTGCGATCAGGGCCTGCATAGAGTCGAAAGTGAACTCCTGGTCGGCGCCATTGGCGTCAAGCCAGAATGTTCTAATCCGTTCT
Organism: Cryobacterium sp. Y57; assembly: GCF_002929505.1. Taxonomy (GTDB): domain Bacteria; phylum Actinomycetota; class Actinomycetes; order Actinomycetales; family Microbacteriaceae; genus Cryobacterium. The sequence continues at coordinate 5,992 of NZ_PJJL01000047.1, read as the reverse complement.
TCCCAGTCATTCACGGGCCTAGTTTGGCAGACTGCAGAACTGCTTGAGCACTGCCCGGACGGGGAGCCCCAGACGAGACCATGACCAACCGAGGTCCAAGTGTGACACTCACCCAGAAAATCGACGAAAAAACTTCGCGTCTAGAGAAGGGAACGCTGTGCGGGGCGATCAGAGCAACTGTGAAAATAGGATGAGCGCTACGGCGGCTTTTCAACTTTTATAGTTCGGAAATCTGGTCGACAGTCGTGTCTACCTCACCCATATTCGCGGTGAGTTCTCGCAAGGCTTCAATATGGCCTCGGTAGGCTTTTCGGCCCTTCACGGTCAGAGTGAGAGACGTCCTGACATGGGAATTAATCACGGTCTTCACAACGTCGACGTAGCCTGCTTCACTGAGCGGCTTGACGTGCTTGCTGAGGACGGAATCGCTCACGCTCAACAAGTCTCTGATTACGGAGAAGTCGGCGCTCACAACTGCCGAGAGGGCGGCCGTGATGCGAAGCCGGTTGGGCGCGTGAATTACGTCATCGAATGCGGCGTGCATGCTTATTTTCCTGCCACTGTGCTGGGTAGGTTTCTTTCCCACCACCATGGGATCACCACCATGATGGCGGGAAGTGCAAGGGCTAGCGCCGCGATGGCCCAGACGTTATCCGTATAGGTCCCGATGAGAAGCCCGCCGATCGGAAACATGACCATAACTGCGACGAGAACCAGGCGTCCGGCTACGTGCTGACCAGGCTGAGCGATCAGCCGGCGAGGTCCAGAGCGCTGGAACAGCCAGACAGAGGTGACAATGGCGACGAACGCGCCGACGCTGACGGCGAATGTCCAGGGTTCAGGCAGGAGAACGGCGGCCGTGACAGCGCCACTCGCGACACCGCCGGTGGCAATGAACGGTCTAATCGAACGGGCACGCTGTCGCATCGCGTCCTCCGCGGCACGCGCAGATATCAAGGCATCATGTGCAGAAACAGGGATTTGATCTTCATTGAGCATGTGCACTCCATTTTCTGGTAAGGACTTTCCGTTTCAGAAAACATACCATTTTCCGAGACGGAAAGTACCTGTCGACGCGGCCAACATCGTCATCCCCGACGGTGTCATCGGCACGACCGAGCTCACCATAGCCTCGGGAGACAACACCATCGCCGGAATCGCTGTGATCACTGCGGGAAACGGCGGGTTCGACGTGGCGCTGGAGGACTTCCGCTTGAACGTTTCCGGAGTCGTAACTGCAAACGGTCGGGACCGCGTCGGCGAGGTGGTTCAGGCTGGAAGCCTGGTCCTTGGCTCCGATATCCCGATCGGTAACGAGATCGGCAGACTCGTGATCACCGACACGATCCACCGCCGACTCCTCGGCGAGAGAGCTTATGAAAACACACCAACCGCTTTCGTTCCCGTCCCGAAAGACGAACGCTGGCCGGTCACCGGTCACCGATCCCGTCCGGCGTTCCATCGCTGGGCCCGATAGCGTTGAATTCTGGGTGGATGGTTTTGTTGCTAACCGGCGAGGCGCGTCTGTATCGGCCCGCATTCAGCGTGCAGGCGACATCTGCGACTACGGACTCCAACATCGCCATTTCCTCGGTCGACCAGACGCGCGTCGGCGATGACTTCGACCTTGCTGCTGAAGCCCAGCCAGCGAACCGCCTTCACATCCTGAACGCCCTCGGAATGCGATCCGTGGCAGTGGACCTCCCCGCATCGTTGCCTGGCATCATCGTCGGCGATGGGACGCTCGACCAGGTGACTCTCAACTTTCCCGCACGGGGAACCCTGAGCAAGACAATTCGACCGTGGGGTGTTCCGAGTACCTCGTCGACCCGTTCCTCGGGACCTAGCGGGAATGCGCCGGCACCGCAGCGCAGATCACCGCGTTCCCGGCCGCTATCGAGCTCTCTGATGCCCGGTTACTCGTGCCCGTCTACCCACTTTTCCCCCTATTACCTTCGTCTACTTCTACGTGCCAACGCGGATGCCACGCCGGGACAGGATGGGTTCTGCTTGTTGTCACCGCGAAGGTGAGCGCCCTCCGTTCGATCAGATGCCAGGAGATGAAGGCCAGCGGTAGTGTAAACACGAATACGAGAATGAGATTCAACGCGAGTGGCACATGTCCGAAGTAATGAAGGACGAGTTGCTGCACGGGGAACGCCCACAGGTAGATTCCATAGGAAAGGTCCCCAAACCGCGCGGCCGATCGCAGACCTGGAGTTGTCGAGCGCCCTAACAGGATGAGCAGTCCAGGAAGCGTGACCCACGCGCCAAGGATTGCCCCCGACGGAAGCGCGATCGCGATCCCGAGCCACACGACGAGACCGGCAATGGTCATGCTCGCGAGCGTGCGCACGCTGGGCTTGACCGCGCGCAGGATGGCCCCGACGGCGAAGAAGACGACCATGGATGCGGCTGGCTTGAGCCCGTCAAGTGGCGACTCCTCTGGTGCGAATGTGGCGGCGGCGCAGAGGGCGGCGAGGATCGCGAATATTACGTATCCGCGCTGCCGCAACGCGAGGCCGGCACCTAGAACGACGAGATAACAGATGAACTCGACTCCGAGGCTCCAGAGCGAACCGTTCACGGCTCTGCTGGCGTGGACAGCATCCCCGAACACGCCAGGAAGGAAGTACTGGGCATCCAGCGTGATGGAGAGAAGGTATTGATACGTCTGCGGATTCTGAAAGTATTCCAGCCCTGCATTCGTGACCAATGGGCCCAAGAGGAACACAGTGACTAGCACCACGGCGATAAGGCCTGGAAAGATTCGCAGACAGCGGTTGCGCAGAAAGCCGCCGGCGCACGGCCGCCGGAGCCAGCTTCCCTCCACAAGATACCCGCTGACGCAGAAGAATACGGCGACTCCGAGTGTGTGAATGGGAATGCCGACGAACCGGGGCACCGGGAAATGTGCGGTGAGCACGAAGGCGTGCCCGATCAGAACGAGTAGCGCTCCGAGCAGGCGTACGAAGTCAAAATTGTTGTTGTGGACCCGACCTGACCGCAGCACACGCCATGTCGCACTGGGGCGTGGCACATCGCGGTCAGCCGTCGTCGCCGTCGCCGTCGCCGTCGCCGGGAATATCATAGTCAGATGGTCGCAATATCATGTCGATCATCGTATAAGGATCCGCCGATCAAGTCAAGTGACCGCTATATATCGAGGTTCGTACTATGCTGCTGCTATGGCTGATTCAGAAATGCGCGAACCGACGTTCTTTGTACTCGCCGCCCTTGCCGATCGGCGCAAGCACGGATACGCACTTATTACTGATGCCGAGCAGTTGTCAGAGGGGCGAGTGCACCTTAAGGTCGGAACGCTGTACGCAGCCCTTGATCGCCTCAAGCAGCAGGGTCTGGTCACTGGCGCCGGTGAAGAAGTTGTCGACGGCCGGCTCAGGCGTTATTACGAGCTGACGGATGATGGAGCCTCGGCGTTGCGGGCCGAGGTTGCCAGGATGCAGGCCAACGCCGAGCAGGCGTTGTCGCGTCTTCGCTTGCGTCCGGCACTGATGGCTGCACACGGATGAGCACCCCGCCGGCGGACCTGGAGGCCGCGTATCGCGCAACGTTGCGCTGGTATCCGCGCGGGTGGCGCGTTGACAATGAGGACGCTGTCGTTGGAACCCTCCTCGACGTCGCGGACGCGGAGCATCGGACACGCCCACAGGTGGCCGAGCTGCTGAATCTCGCCGTGTGCGGTCTGTTGCGGCGAATCGACCCGGTGCTGCCGGCGCGGGCGCGGGAGGTGGCATCCGCTGTGGCGTTCGCGTGTGGTACGGCGCTGTCGCTCACGATCTTGCTCGTGTCCTATCTTGGTCCGCTCGCCAGACAGATTGTCCCGCCGTGGTGGGTTGGCCCGTCGGATCCGGCTGGGGCCCTGCCCTATGCGCTCTGGCTGATTGCGTGTGTCTTCGCCGTGGCCGGCCACCGTCGCACGGCCCGTTGGTCGATGGTTGCCGTGCTCGCCAGCGTGGTCGCGCTGGCCGTCGTGCGCTCGACGACGCAAGCGACGTACTCACTGCCGAGCTGGATCGCGCTGGCTTTTATGGTGTCCCTCGCGGTTATGGCGCTCATCGCCTCGCCCCTCGTCTGGCGGGGTACCCGCGGTGTTGCCTCCATCGCCGCGCTCGCGTTCGCCGTCTTCGCTGGCGGCGTCGCAGTCGCGGGCGGTTTCGGCGGCCGGTATTACCCTGAGCGGTGGGTCTTCGAGACGGTCCTTTCCCCAAGTAATGTCGGCGTAGCGCTGGTGTTCGCGCTGGCGACGGTAGGAATCCTGGCCGCGTTGCGCTTGAAGGTCGCGGCGGCAGGGCTTGCCGCTGCCACACTGCCGTGGGCCGTGCTCTGGTTTGCCGGATATTTTGCCGAGGACGTCGTTGGTTCCCTCGTCTCGGCCTCTGTCCTGGCCGGGCTGACTGTCGTTGCTGCGAGTGCCGTCGCACTGTGGGCGTGGCTTCTTCGTAGCGGCATCGCCGTACCCCGGCGTCTCGCCCGCATGGTGAGCGCACCGGCCGTCTGGACCGCGCCGATACTGATCGCTCTCATGGTGTGGGGCACTCGAACTGCGAACGCAACCTGGACGACCCTGCCGTACTGGAACGCCGTGGTCTCCGTCGCTTGCTACGGTCTTCCCATCGCAGTGCTGACCGCGGCGGTCGTCACCACATGGGAGTCGAGCCGAATGCGACGTTACGCCAGCACGGATCAACCGGTTCCCGCAACGGCATATCTCGCCCGGCTGTCGCGACGGGTGTGGCCGACGTTAGTGGGATCGATCGCCGGTTATTTGGTGACGCTGGCGCTCCTCGTACAAAACAGCGGAGTCCCCAAGGCGGGCACTCCGAACCTGTTGGTGCCGGCCGCATCCCTGGCCGTGTTGCTGTCGGCGTTCGCGTTCGGAGCGCTGCTCGGCCGACTCTCCCACACCGCAATTGCCGTGCCTACCGCGCTGGTAGCCAGCTACCTCTGGTTCGCCTTGCCGTCGGCGCAGGGTGCCAGCAACCCATCCTGGCTCAACATCACTGGTTTTGGGCTTCCCCAATCCTCGTTCGATTTCTCCTTTGTTCCCGCCACCGGGGCGCTGCTAGCGCCTGTTCTTCTCTCGGTGGCCATCGTCGCCACCTTCGCCCTGGTGCTGGTTCTGCGCCGCGCCGTGCTCGGATACGCCGCAGGAGCCGTGCTTGTGACTGCGGCCATGCTGGTGGGGAACGTACTCGTTGCCGGCATCGGACAGGCTCCATACGCGCCGCGACCGGAGGCCGAACTCGTCTGCTCCGGCGACGCAACCGCTGTCTGTCTCTGGCCCGAACAAGACGCAGTTGACGGCGCGCGCATCCGGAACGCGGTAGTCGAAGCACGAGTCCAAGCGAGCAAGACTGGTCTCACCCTACCCGACCGCGTCGAAGCGTCGTCGTCGGCCTTCACCTCACACCGCAACGCTGATGTGAGCTATATCACATCCCTTCCGGGACCGGGAGCATCCACACAGCAGATCAAGACCGCATACGCTACTGGTCTTCTGGAGTCGATCTCCTGCGGCGACGCTACCCAAACTGCAGACGCTGCCTGGCAAGCGCTGCGGGCTCAGTACGCCCTCACGATGCTCGTAGGTGCCGGAACGACGGCGCTCCTGCAGAAATCCACGCCCTTGTTCGCTCCGAACGACGGCGAGCTGACATCGCTCTCCGCAGCACGCCAAGCCCTAGACGTAGGATCGATCGACAACGCCCGAAAGGTACTCAACTCGTGGCGGAGCGAAACGAAAAAGCTCTGCAACTCGCGTCCCGCCGCTTGAACGCCAACTCGACACGATTCGCCCGTCGCTCGCAGCCGGAACGCTCCACGGACTGTTTCGAGGTGGTCCAAGCGCACGAGGGTTCCTTGCGAGCGTCGAGTTTCGACGAGGCCGTGTTAACGCCAACTGAAAATGGGGCCATTTGTGCCAACTGAAAACAGGGCCACTTTCGTGTGGTTCTAGTGTGCCGTACTT
>NZ_PJJL01000045.1 GCF_002929505.1 Cryobacterium sp. Y57 | reverse complement strand
GTGCCGTGCCGTGCCGTGGTGGCGGTGGTGATGACCGGGATCGTGGTGTCCGTGATGTCGGAGTCGCTGAAGGCGGAAGTGGTGGCGTCTCAGGAGGTTCAACTGGGGGAATTTGTTGATTAGGCGGATGCGTGGGGCGCAGACATCATCGCGCAGTTTCCCGCTGACGAAACCGAGACCATCTCGAGCAACTTCGGTGGCGGTCGTCAGGCTGGTGACAACTATGAACACTGGCCGAGGCACTATGTTTGGCACAAAATCGTTGAACTTCATCTTGAGGGTGCTCGGACCCCAATCGAGTTCGCTGATGATTTGAAGCCGTGGCTCGAGGAACAAGGCTGGGTACAGGTGCCGGACGAGTTTTCCCCGATGGAGGAAAGCATCGAGCGGTATTACAGCCGCGGTGGGTATTCGCTCAGGTTGGAGGCGGACACCGACCCGCCGCCAAGCGCCCAGTCAGTTGCCCTCATGATCGTGACGCCACGAACCAATCCTGACCCGCAGTGAGCGGTGCCGGCGATCGGTGCTCAGAGTTGTCCACGCGCACCGTGCCCACATTGTGCCGATCACTTAACGAAATCAGGATGATTTTGAGTGGCTGCCTTCAGTGTCAGCCGAGGCGGGGCGTTGCGGAGGTATTTTGTTGATGCGAGCTCTAAAGCCTGTGGGTCGATTCTGGCTTAGTCGAGCGTTGTCGGTGCCCCCTTGCGCGCCGCGGGCGGCAGACCTGCCTATGGAAGTGTCTCTTCCGACCTCGATTGAAGATGTCACTCCAGTCGACTTCGAGCAGTAATACTCGTCAGAGATCGCGTAAGTTCAACTCGTCGCCTACCCCGTGTCCACTAACCGGGGGCAAGGCCAATCGTATTGCTGCAACACTGTAGTTGCCCGGGAACGCTGAAAGCACGCATAGATGAGTACCCGTGTTCGACCCTCGCCGACCACTCGAACCTCACTAATCGCACCTGCCTATATCCCTAACCCACCATTTCGATGGGCTAGCCATGTTCAGCCTGGCGGTGGAGGCGTTGGCATGGTCGATCAGGGCGGCGATGTCTGCTGGACCGTAGACGGCAACGGAACAGGTGTTCGTTTCTAGTCGGTCTCAGCTCCAAGACCACCCACAATCACCTCATCTACCAGCGGTAGATGAGGAAATTCGGGCCACGTCACCATCCAGGTGGCGCGCTCGATCAGCAAAATAATCCCTCGGGAGCTTAGGCTTCTCGGGGGATTATTGTCCGGTGCGTGGCTCACACGAGTACGCGCCCGCCGCTGACCCAACCGCTGACCCAACCCCAGATGCGAAGTCAGCACGCATTACGCCCCTGCCGGCGCAGATGATGGAGTTGCTCCGCCGCCGTCACGAAGTATCGCGGGAGTTCACGACGCTCCTATTCCCCACGCCGCTGATGCGCCTACGTGATCCGTCGAATACTCAGCGAGATTCGCGACCGGCGCGACGTGCTTGGCTATCCCGAACTTTCTATGCATTTGTTTCGCGAGACCGTGGCGAGGATCCTGGACAAAAAAGGGGTTGTCGGCCACGGAGAGAGCCGACTACCTCGGTCACGAGAAAATGAAAAAATCCCCGTAAGCACAAGGCTTACGAGGATTTTGGTGGCCCCGACCGGCGTCGATCCGGTGACCTTTCAATTTTCAGTCGAACGCTCTACCAACTGAGCTACAGGGCCCCGAAGCTGCGCAATAAACGCCTCTTCTAAGAAAAAAGCCCTTCCTTTCGAAAGGGCTATTTTCTGTGCGACCCTGACCGGACTTGAACCGGCGACCTCCGCCGTGACAGGGCGGCGCGCTAACCAACTGCGCTACAGGGCCTCGATGTGAAAATGTGAATCTGTGTGCGAGGCACTTGGTAAGACTATTCTATTTATTTTGCTACTTCGTGCACGTGCAGTTTGCGTAGCCCCAACGGGATTCGAACCCGTGTTAACGCCGTGAAAGGGCGCCGTCCTAGGCCGCTAAACGATGGGGCCGTGAGCCACAATGTTCATGGCTGCCGAAGAGTAAGCATACGGTCTTGTGCGGCGAAGGCCAAATCGGCACGCGCAGCATTTGGATGAATGGCAACTAATTTTCGACACCAATTCGCAGCGCGCCCGCAAATGGATGGGCCAGCGGTTATTTCGCGAGTTAGATTCGATGGTGAAAGTGGGGGAATCCTGCCCACCTTGTTACGCTGGAGAATCTGCCTCGGCGCACGTGGCAACTGCTATAAGCCTGTTGGGAAACAATGATTCGCATGAAAACCGTGGACGGCCGCGAGACTGACCTGCCCACCCGCCGCTTGCGCGCAACCAATCGGTGGCCCAGGCACACCCTGACATTGACCAGCATTATGGCCGCCATGACGCTGTTGGTCACCCTGGTCAGCCCGGTAGCTCCAGCGAGCGCCGTCGATTACCCCTCCTGGCAGGACCTGCAAAACGCCAAGGCGAACACGGCCACTGCCACGGCGCAGGTGACCGCCATTGAGAATCTCATTGCCGGCCTACAGGTGCAGGTGCAAGAAACCCAAGCCGCTGCCGAAAAAAGCGCCAGCGAACTCGAGGTCGCGCAGCAGGAATTTGACGACGCCACCCGCCGTGCTGAAGATATCCAGGCACAGGCCGATGCGAGCAAGGCCACAGCGGATGCCGCCACCAAGCAGGCCGGCCAGCTCGCCGCCCAGCTCTACCGCACCGGCGGCACCGATCTCAGCGTGAATCTGTTCCTCGAGGGCGAAGGCGACGGAGCCGATGCTGACTTGCTGCTGGCAAAACTCGGCAACATGAGCAAGCTCGTTGAACGCAGCTCCGACGTCTACGAATCAGCACAATCGGCCACCAATAACGCTCAATCGCTCGGAGACCAGGCCAAAGCCGCTCAAGCCGAACGTGAGACGCTGCGCGTCGCCGCGGAGGCTGCACTCGCCACGGCCCAGGCTGCGGCCGAAGCAGCAGCGAACGCCCTCGCCGAGTCCGAAGCCAAGAGCGTCGAACTCGAACAGCAGCTGCAATTTATGCGCGACGCCCAGGCCACAACAACAGCGGGGTATGAAGCCGGAGTCGCCGAACGCGCCCGGATTGAAGCGGCCCGTATTGCAGCTGAAAAAGCGGCACGGGAAGCGGCAGCAGCCGCGGCGCGTACCGGTAGCGGTGGTTCTGGTGGTTCCGGTAGATCCGGTGGTTCCGGTGGCTCGGTGAGCATGACCGGTTGGGCCGTTCCGGCTGGCGGCCGCATCACCGGTGGCTACGGCCCCCGGGCGGTCATCTGTAACGGTGGTGACTGCAGCGGAAGCTTTCACTACGCCACCGACCTCGGCACCGGCTGCGGTGCACCAATCTATGCCGCCAATGCTGGCGTCGTCACCTGGGCTGGTCGCCTCGGCACATACGGAAACTTCGTGAAGATCAGCCATGGCGACAACGTCTCCACTGGCTACGCCCACATTCGCAATGGGGGCTACAACGTGAGTGTTGGACAGTCAGTGTCGGCCGGGCAGGTCATCGCCAGTTCCGGCGACACCGGCGCAGCCAACGGCTGTCACCTGCACTTCGAAGTGTGGATTGGTGGAAACCGCATCAATCCCGTTCCATTCATGGCCGACCGGGGAGCATCACTTGGCTGAGAGCACCACCGCACAAAGTAACTCCGCACAGGGCAACTCCGCACAGGGCAACTCCGCACAGGGCAACTCCAGCACGCGCGCACGCGTTCGCACCACGTCGAAACGTCTTCTTTCCGCCGTGGCGATCGGCGCGGTCTCGGCTGTCACAGCATCCGTTGCCGCCGCCGGTGGGGCCGCCTTTGCCGTCCCGGACTTTCCGAGCTGGAACGACGTCGAGAAGGCCAAGCAGAACGAGTCGACCAAGCTCGCCGAGATCGCGACTCTCGGCGAGCTGCTCGACGGTTTGGCGAGCCAGGCCGCGAAGGCTGTCACAACCGCACAGATTGCGGCCGAGGCTTACCGTGTGACGCAGGACGCCCTCGCTGCCGCCACCCTGCGCGAAACCAGCCTCAGCGAGCAGGCTGCCAGCGCCGAAGCCACCGCCGCAACATCGAAGATGCGTGCCGGTCTCATCGCCGCACACCTCGCCAAATCAGGTGCCAGCGGTCTATCACTCAACCTGTTTTTGAACGGCAGCAGCGCGGATGACTTGCTTAGCCAGCTGGGAACGGCCAGCAAGCTGAGCGAACAGTCCGAGCAGATCTACACCGAGGCTGTGCAGGACAAGAATGCGGCGGAGTCTCTCGGCGAGCAGGCGGCATCAGCGACCGAGCAACGCGAACAGCTCACCGAAGAGTCCAAGACCACGTTTGACACGGCCACGTCGAGTTCGAACGCGGCCGAGGTCGCCTACGACTCCCAACAGCGCAAGTCGAGTGAGCTCTTCGAACAACTCGCCCTGCTCAAAGACACTACGGCAGAAGCCGAGCGCAGCTTTCACGCCGGCGAAGACGCGGCCGCTGCGGCTGAAGCGTTCGCACAGGCGCAGGCATCCGCTGCTGCAATAGCGGATGCCGCACCCGCGCAACCCGCTCGCGATCCCGGGGCAACCGCCGGTTCGGGTTCAGGATCTGGTTCCACGCCGGCCATGCCGGTGACGCCCGCTGCACCGGCCACGCCAGCCACGCCCGCCACGCCCGCTGCACCGGCCGCGCCGGCTGCGGTACCCAACGCAAGCGTCGTCGATGCAGCACTCGCGTTCGCCCGCGGCCAGCTCGGTGACCGCTACGTCTTCGGAGGCTCTGGCCCCGACGCGTGGGACTGCTCCGGGCTGACCAAGGCCGCCTACGCAGCCGCCGGCGTTTATATCGGTACCCACTCAGCCACGGACCAGTACAACACCATGGCCCGGCAGGGCAATCTCGTCTCTTTCGCCCAGGTTCAGGTAGGCGACCTGGTGTTCTGGGGCAGCCCGGGCAACTATTACCACGTGGCGATCTACGTCGGTAACGGCCAGGTCCTCGAAGCCCCCAACCCCTCGGCGCGCGTGCGTGTGCACAGCATCTGGTCGTCGTGGGCCGTCGCGCCGTACGTTGGCCGCCCCGCCGCCTAGCTCCGGTTTCTGACCGCCGGATGACGCGCGAGGGTGATTCAGGAGATCCGCGCGGTGGCTGCCGACCAGTGCGATAGCCACAGGTCGCCGGCAAAATTTGCTGAATTAGCCCCGTCGGCCTGGCCGTAGGCAGAATGAAGGCCCCCAGGGCAACCAGGGGGCCTTCATTGGGGGTGCGGGTTAGTGGCCCTCGTCGGCCAGCTTCGCAATACCGTCGACCACGATCTGGTTGGCTTCGGCAGCGTCGCCCCAGCCCTCCGTCTTGACCCATTTATTGGGTTCGAGGTCCTTGTAGTGCTCGAAGAAGTGCTCGATTTCCTTGCGGGTATATTCCGGGATGTCGAGAACATCCTGAATGTGATCCCAGCGCGGGTCACCAGCCGGAACGGCGATGACCTTCGCGTCGGAGCCGCCGTCATCGGTCATATTGAAGACGCCCACCGGACGCACGGAGACGCCCACGCCGGGAAACAGCGGGTAGTCGAGCAGTACGAGAACGTCAACGGGATCGCCGTCGAGGCCGAGCGTGTTCTCGAAGTAGCCGTAGTCGGTGGGGTACATGAAGCTCGTGTAGAGCACGCGGTCGAGGTACACGCGACCGGTTTCGTGGTCTACCTCGTACTTATTGCGGCTCCCGCGAGGGATTTCGATGACTGCGTCATATTCGGCCATGGCTGGTTTCTCCCTTGATCAAAGTCTGCCGCTAACGTTACTGGATGGAATCTGTCCACCGTCCGCGCCTGACTCCGGCCCGGGCTGATATTCGCCGGGCCGTGCGCGACCTGCTCCCGTCGAAGGGGCTCGTCCTGGTCGGCCTGAGCGGCGGCGCTGATTCGCTCGCGCTCGCTGCCGCGACCGCCTTTGAAGCCGGTCGGGCGGGCATCCGTGCCGGAGCGGTCATCGTCGATCACAATCTGCAAACCGGATCAGCGGATGTCGCGGAGCGGGCCGCCATGGCCGCCCGACAGCTCGGCCTCGACCCGGTGCTGGTGTTGAGCGTTACGGTCGACAGCGCAGGAACGGGCCCGGAGGCGGCCGCCCGCACCGCACGGTACGCGGCTTTCGACCTGGCCCTCGAACGCACCGGGGCGAGCAGTGTGCTGCTCGGCCACACCCTCGACGATCAGGCTGAAACCGTGCTGCTCGGGCTCTCCCGTGGTTCCGGACCAACCAGCCTGCGGGGCATGGCAGCGCGAACCGGGCCAATTCTGCGACCATTGCTCGGCATCCGTCGGGCCCAAACCCGCCAATTCTGCGCCGATGCGGGCCTTCGGCCGTGGAGCGACCCGCAGAATTTCGACCCGCGTTACGCTCGAGTACGGGTGCGCGAGACGGTGCTGCCGTTGCTCGAGAACGAGCTCGGCCCTGGCGTCGGGGTGGCGCTTGCCCGCACCGCCGATGCACTGCGGGAGGACTCGGACGCTCTCGACGAGCTGGCGCGCACGATGCTGCAGGACCATTTTGCCAACGGCGAGATTGCAGCGTCCGTGCTGGCGTCTGTTCCGGCCGCGGTGAGGCAGCGAGTGATTCGGTTCGGAGTCGAGGCGATGTGTGGGGTGTGGCTGAATCGCGGTCAGACTTTGGCCGTGGCGGCGCTCGTGACGCAGTGGCACGGACAGGGGGCGCTCAGCCTGCCAGGTATTAGAGTTAAACGACAGGGCGGCATTTTAATCTTCTCCGCGCCTGGACTCACCTGAGACAAAGGAATGCTTTTTCCACATGGAACCTCGCGACATTGATGGCGACCTCACCGAGATCCTGATCAGCGAGGAGCAGATTCGGGCTCGCCTGGCCGAGATGTCACGCCAGATCGAAGTCGACTACGCCGGCACCGACCTGCTGCTGGTCGGAGTGCTCAAGGGCGCGGTCATGGTCATGGCCGATCTGGCCCGCGAACTGCATCACCCGGTGACCATGGACTGGATGGCTGTCAGCTCCTACGGCTCCGGTACGCAGTCCAGCGGCGTGGTGCGCATTCTCAAGGACCTCGATACCGACCTCTCCGGTCGTAACGTGCTCATCGTCGAGGACATCATCGACAGCGGGCTGACCCTGTCATGGCTGTTGGCGAACCTGAAAACCCGCGGTCCGGCATCCATAGAGATCTGCGCCTTACTGCGCAAGCCGGATGCCGCGCGCGTGGATATCGACGTGAAATACATCGGTTTCAACATTCCGAACAAGTTTGTGGTCGGCTACGGACTCGACTACGACGAGAAGTACCGCAACCTACGCTCGGTGGGTATTCTCGCCCCGCACGTGTACTCCACCGTTGCCGCGCCCTCGCTCTAATCACAGCCTGCGCACCGGTCGGAGTTTCCCCTAAAGCGAACACACGGCTTTTCCCCTGTAATCGAGCGCTAGCCTGAGGTCACCATGAACGTCAAGAAGCTACTACGCGGTCCGATTCTCTACATTGTGCTCGCCGTCATCGCCGTCTGGGTGGGGTCAAGCCTCATCACCATGAGCGGATTCCGCGAGGTCAGCACGCAAGAGGGCCTCGGCTTCCTCAAGTCGGGCAATGTCGCCGAAGCCACTATCGTCGACGGCGAACAACGCGTCGACCTCACGCTGACCAAGGCCAGCGGCGATCTCGGCACCCAGGTGCAGTTCTACTACGTCGCCCCGCGTGGCGAAGAGATCATCACCGCCGTGACTGCGGCCAACCCCAGGGACGGCTTCACCGACGAGGTGCCGCAGCCCAACTGGATCCTGGGCGTGCTCAGCTTCCTGCTTCCTGTCTTGCTCATCGGTGCCTTCTTCTGGCTCATGATCTCGATGCAGGGCGGTGGCAGCAAGGTCATGAAGTTTGGCAAGTCCAAAGCCAAGCTCGTCTCCAAGGAGAGCCCGCAGGTCACGTTCGCCGATGTCGCCGGTACCGACGAAGCCATCGAAGAGCTCGAAGAGATCAAAGACTTCCTCAAGGAGCCAGCCAAGTTCCAGGCGGTCGGCGCGCGTATTCCCAAGGGCGTGCTGCTCTACGGCCCTCCCGGCACCGGTAAAACTTTGCTTGCCCGCGCGGTGGCCGGCGAGGCCAACGTGCCGTTCTACGCCATCAGCGGCTCGGACTTCGTCGAGATGTTCGTCGGAGTCGGTGCCAGCCGGGTGCGCGACCTGTTCAGCCAGGCCAAGGAAAACGCGCCCGCCATCATCTTCATCGACGAGATCGACGCAGTTGGCCGGCACCGTGGTGCCGGCATGGGTGGCGGACACGACGAACGCGAGCAGACCCTCAACCAGCTTTTGGTCGAGATGGACGGCTTCGATGTGAAAGCCAACGTCATTCTTATCGCCGCCACCAACCGCCCCGATATTCTCGACCCGGCGCTGCTGCGCCCTGGCCGGTTCGACCGCCAGATCGGCGTCGACGCACCCGACATGCTCGGCCGCAAGCGCATTCTGGAAGTGCACTCCAAGGGCAAGCCCATGGCTGAAGGCGTCAACCTCGAAGTGCTCGCCCGCAAGACGCCCGGCTTCACCGGAGCCGACCTCGCCAACGTGCTCAACGAAGCCGCGCTGCTCACTGCCCGGTCCAACGCCCAACTCATCGACAACCGTGCTCTCGACGAGGCCGTCGATCGGGTCATGGCGGGACCGCAACGACGCACGCGTGTCATGCGCGACAAGGAAAAGCTCATCACCGCGTACCACGAGGGAGGACACGCCCTCGTCGCCACCGCGATGAACTTTACTGACCCGGTGACCAAGATCACGATTCTTCCGCGCGGCCGGGCCCTCGGCTACACCATGGTCATGCCGCTCGAAGACCGTTATTCGGTCACGCGCAACGAACTGCTCGACCAGCTGGCCTATGCCATGGGCGGCCGTGTCGCCGAAGAAATCATTTTCCACGACCCAACCAGTGGTGCCTCCAACGACATTGAGAAAGCCACGGCGACCGCCCGCAAGATGGTGACCGAGTTCGGCATGAGCAGCGTCGTCGGTCCGCTCAAGCTCGGTCAGGGCTCGGGCGAGGTTTTTCTCGGCCGCGACATGGGTCACCAACGCGACTACTCGGAGCGGGTCGCCGAGAGCGTCGACCGCGAGGTGCGCCAACTGCTCGAAGACGCCCACGACGAGGCCTATGAGGTACTCATCAAGAACCGCGTGATCCTGGACGAGCTGGCTACGGCCCTGCTGGAGCATGAAACGCTTGATCAGAGTGCCCTCGCCGAGATCTTCGCCAATGTCGAGCAGCTGCCGCCCCGTCCGCAGTGGCTCTCCAGCGACAAGCGCCCCGTCTCGGACGTGCCGCCGATCGCAATGCCCGCCCCGAAGGCCCCCATCGAAGGCGACGCCGTTGATGGCGGCATCTCCAGCGGCGACGCACCCCACGCCAAACCAAAACGCGCGCCGGCTCTCAACCCCCGCCCCGCGACCGCCTAGGCGCTCGTGGCAGTGGACAGGGCGCGCATCCAAGTAGCCGTCTCGGAGATTCTCGCCGCAATCGGTGAGGACCCCGAGCGGGCCGGGCTGGAGAGCACCCCACGACGGGTAGCGGATGCTTACGCCGAGTTCTTCGCCGGGCTCGATCAGAATCCGCAAGACCTGCTGCAGGACTTCGTTCCGGTCGAAGGCAGTACCGGTGAACTCGTGCTGCTGCGCGATATCGCCTTTCGTTCGATGTGTGAACACCACTTGCTGCCATTTCTCGGCACCGCCCACGTGGCGTATCTGCCACGGGATCGCGTCGTCGGCCTCGGACGGCTGCCGGCTGTGGTGGAGACCATCGCCGCCCGGCCGCAGCTGCAGGAGCGTCTGACCGAGGAGATCGCTGACGCCCTGCAGGAAGGACTCGACCCGGTCGGGGTGTTGGTCGTGCTCGACGCCGTGCACGGCTGCGTCGGCACCCGTGGCTCGCGCCAAGCCGCGAGTTCTACCGTGACTATGGCCTCCCGCGGCACCCTGATGGAACCGACAGCCCGCGCCGAGATCATTGCGCTGATTTCGGCTGGCGGGTGACGCTCATCATGGGCGTGCTCAATGTCACCCCCGACTCCTTCAGTGATGGTGGCCAGTGGGCGTCAACGGATGCCGCCATCGAGCACGGACTGCTGCTGCACGCCCAGGGTGCCGACCTGATCGATGTGGGCGGCGAGTCCACCCGGCCCGGCGCTTCCCGTGTCGCGCCGGAACACGAGCAGCGCCGAATCCTTCCGGTGGTCACGGAGCTCGCCAGTCAGGGGCTGCGCCTGAGCATCGACACGCTCAATGCCGCCACAGCACTCGCGGCTGCGAAAGCGGGTGCGAGCATCATCAATGACGTGTCGGGCGGGCTCGCGGACCCCGGCATGGCTGCCGTCGCCGCCGACACCGGCCTGACCTATGTGGCCATGCACTGGCGCGCTCATGCCCAGCAGATGGACGCTCGTTCCGACTACGGTGATGTCGTCACCGATGTCATTGCCGAACTGCGCGCCCGCGTCGACGCCTTGACTGCCGCCGGAGTAGCTCGAGAGAACATCGTGCTCGACCCCGGTCTCGGATTCTCCAAAACGACCGAACACAACTGGCAACTCATCAACCGGCTCGACGCTTTCGCCGAACTAGGCCTCCCGGTCATGGTCGGGGCATCGCGCAAACGCTTTCTCGCCGGTGTACTGCCGGTCGACGCGCCCGTGCTGGGTCGTGACCTGCCAACGGCGGTGATCAGCGTGCTGGCTGCCCAGGCCGGAGCCTGGGCCGTGCGCGTACACGACGTCGCCGCAACGCGCACGGCCCTCAACGTGCTCGCCAGCGTGCGCCAGTGGACGCCCCCGGGTACGAGGCAGGTGCCGGGCGCCGCGTCGCGTCCGTCACAATAGACCTATGACTGATTCGATCACCCTCACCGGCCTGCGGGTGAACGCCCACCACGGTGTCTACGATTTTGAGAAAGAAAACGGTCAGGACTTCGTCATCGACGTGACGGTCTGGCTCGACCTGCTCCAGGCGGCTGCCAGCGATGACGTGACCCAGACCATCCACTACGGCACCCTCGCGGAGGAGGTCACCGCAGCGGCGGCGCACAACCCGGTCGACCTCATCGAAACCGTTGCCGAACGCATCGCGAAGGTCGTGCTGGCCCACCCGCCGGCGCTGCGCGTGCAGGTCACGGTGCACAAACCACAGGCTCCCATTTCGGTTCCATTCACCGACGTCGCCGTGCAGATCACCCGGTCGCGGCCATGACCGGTCGCAGTGAACGCGTCGTACTCGCCCTCGGCAGCAATCTCGGTGACCGGACGGCCACGCTGGCCGACGCCGTGCACGATATCGCCGGCCTGGCCGGTGCCACGCTGATTGGCCTCTCACCCGTCTACGAATCCGCTGCGGTGAAACTCGACGGCGTCGACGAGACCGCTCCGCAGTACCTCAACGCGGTGCTGACCATCGACTACAGCGGTGACCCGTACACCCTGCTCGACGCTGTCAACGCCATCGAGGCGGAGCACGGCCGGGTGCGCGCTGAACGCTGGGGCGACCGCACGCTCGACATCGACCTCATCGTGTTCGGAGAACTGAGGGTCGACGACGACCGTCTGACCCTGCCGCACCCACGCGCGGCGGAACGTGATTTCGTACTCGCACCCTGGCTTGATCTCGACCCCAAGGCCGCTATCCCCGGCCGCGGGGTGGTGCGCGACCTGCTGGCCGCAACCGGCAACACGGTGCGACGAGCGCCGGATACCGCCGCACTGGCACCGACTCTCGGAACACGGCAATGAAGCGTTCACAGGCGACGGGGTTGTTGGCCGTTCTGCTTATCGGTCTCGTCGTCGGCTTTCTCGTCGAGATCGCCTTCGCGGCCTCCGGTGCCCCGATCGTGGTCCCGCCGGTCACCCTGCCGTTGACTCTGATTCTGCTGGGCGTCGTGATCGTCAGCCTGGCATGGCAGGTGCGCCAGGGCAGCCGTCGTAAGGCGCTGCGCCGCATCGACCCGTTCTGGGCTATGCGGGTCGCCGTATTGTCGAAGGCGACCTCGCTTTCGGCATCGCTGCTTTTTGGCGCAGCCCTCGGCATCGTGCTGTACATTCTCACTCGATCGGTCGTTCCCGCTGTCACGTCATTGTGGCTCGCGGTCGGCACGGCCATTGGCGCGGCCCTCATGCTCACGGCCGGTCTCGTGGCCGAACACTTCTGCACCCTCCCTCCCGACGACGACACCGACGACGATATCGACGACTTGGGAGGTACCCGTGCTTGATCGCGAACTCAACCCCTGCGCCGGCCAGCAGGCTGAACCGACCCCTGCATCGTCCGCTCGGCTCGAACTGGCCGGGACCGGCGAATGGAAGCGGGTGTCTCCGAAGTACGTGGTGGTGGAGATCGTCGGCACCGTCGTCAACGCCGTCGTGGTCTGCGGCGGAGCGACCCTGCTGTGGCTGCTGCTCGAGCAGACCTGGGCGATGTGGGTGGGGATCGTGGTCCTCGCCGTGTCAATCATCAACCTCGTGTTCGAGCCGCGCCGGGTGCGCTCCATCGGATACCTGCTGCGCGCGGATGACCTGCTCTTTCGCCGGGGTATCCTCTTTCAACGTTTCGTGGCGGTGCCCTACGGGCGCATGCAACTCATCGACATCACTCGCGGCCCGGTCGCGCGCTGGCTCGGCCTGGCAGACCTCAAGTTCGTGACGGCCGCTGCGAGTGCCGGCGTGTCTATTCCCGGCCTGGCCGAGGCCGATGCGGAGAGCCTGCGTGACCGGCTGGTGGAACTGGCGGAGAGCCGCCGGGCGGGGCTGTGAACAAGGAACCGGTTGCTCGCTCACGGCCGCCCTTCGCCGCGCCGCGCACCGATCTCACCGATGGCGAATGGCACCGCCTCCACCCGGCGACACCGCTGCTGCGCGGCGGCATTTTCATGGTGGCCATCATCGGTTTCATCATCGCGAACCTGCGCGAACGCCTCATCGACCTGTTCATCGGCGAAGAGAATTACGGCGGCGATCCGATCGATACCATCTACGAGCGCGGAGCAACCGGGTGGGCTTTGCTCATCATCGCTGGCGTGCTGCTGGTGATTCTGGTGGTCTTCTACCTGTCCTGGCGCACGCATACCTTTCGCGTGACCGGAGAAATCGTTGACGTGCGCAGCGGCCTTGTCTTTCGCAGTAATCGCAAAGCCCGTCTCGATCGAGTGCAGGGCGTCAACCTGACCCGGCCGCTGATTCCGCGGCTGTTTGGCGCTGCTCGGCTCGAAATCACCGTCGCTGGGCAGGACGGCAACGTGCAGCTCGCCTACCTCGGTTCGAAACTCGCGGATGACCTGCGCCGCGATATCCTGCATCTCGCCTCCGGCCTGCGGCAGGCCAAACAGCAAGCCGCGGCGCCCGCTGCGCCGGTCGACCAAGCGCCGGTCGACCAAGCGCCGGCCATAGACGGAGTGCCCGCTGCTCATTCCGCCCTCAGCGACTTCGCGAGCGCGCGATTCCACGAGTTTCGGGCACCGGAACTCGACCCCGATGCCGCTTTACCGCACTCGGTGGTGCGTATTCCACTGCGCCGCCTGATCGGGTCGGTCGTACTCAGCGGCTTCACCGTCTTCCTGCTGCTGGCCGGTATCGGCCTGGTTATCAGCGTCGTCGCCGGAAGCAGCGGCTGGGTGCTCGTGGCCGTGCTGCCCGGCCTTATCGGCAGTGTCGGGTATTACTTCTCCCGCATCACCAAGACGCTGCGGTTCAGCATTGCGGGCACCCCTGATGGCGTACGTGTCGGTTACGGGCTGCTCTCGACCAGCAGTCAGACCCTGCCTCCGGGGCGTATCCATGCTATCGAGGTGTCGCAGCCCATTCTTTGGCGTCGATTCGGCTGGTGGAAGATCAGCATCAACACGGCCGGGCAGGCCTCCGGTCGCAGCTCGACCGCGGTGACGGGAACCACGCTGCTGCCGGTCGGGACCCTGGCCGACGTTGAAAAGGTACTGCAACTCGCGCTGCCCGGCTTTGACACGGACACCCATCGTGCCCTGATCGAAAACGGCATGCTCGGCGGCCGCAAGCGTAACGCCGGCGTCGCCGATTTCTACAGCAATGCGCCCGCCCGGGCCGTCTGGCTGCGCCCGTTCTCCTGGTGGCGCACCGGCTGGGCGGTGTCGGGCAGCGTCGCCCTGATCCGGCGTGGCGTCCTCTCTCGCGACCTGATTCTGGTACCCTTGGCCCGCATGCAGGGAGTGCGCATCAGCCAGGGCGCGATTCGTCGTCGCCTGCGGCTCGCGTCGGCTGCCCTGCACACGGTCTCCGGCCCGGTCACCGCCTCACTCAGCGTCATCGACGTCGACGAAGCCCTCGTACTGTTCGAGTGGATGTCCACCGGGGCGGTACGGTCGGCGCTCGCCGACACCAGCCACCACTGGAGCCGCACCACCCCACCAACGCAGAAAGCATCGGAATGAATTCCAAACCGGGACGCCTCGGCGTCGGTATCATCGGCGCCGGCCACGTCGGCCCTATTCTCGGTGCCGCGCTCGCGGGTGCCGGGCACGCGATCGTCGGCATCTCCGCGATCTCGCAGGCCAGCCGTGATCGGGCCGAAGCCATCTTGCCGCTCGTGCCGATCCTGACGGTGCCCGAAGTCGTCGAACGCAGCGAACTGGTCATTATTGCCGTGCCCGACGCTCAGCTGGATAGCCTCGTGAAGGGGCTCGCGGCAACAAACACCTGGCAGCCCGGCCAGCTGGTGCTGCACACCTCCGCTCGCTACGGCACCACGGTGCTCGCGCCGGCGCAGGCCGCCGGCGCTATTCCGTTGGCCATCCACCCGGCCATGGCGTTCACCGGTACCAGCCTCGACCTGGCCCGGCTTGCCGACAGCTACTTCGCCGTGACCGCCCCCAGCCCGGTGCTGCCGATTGGACAGGCGCTCGCCGTGGAGATGGGCGGCGAACCGCTCATCGTCGCCGAGGCCGACCGGGCCAGCTACGCCGAAGCCATCCAAATCGCTACCGCCTTCTCCACCTCGATCGTCGAGCAGGCCACGCACCTGCTCGCCGGGATCGGTCTGGAACATCCGGGGGCTATTCTTGGTCCGCTGCTGCGCTCCGCGATGGAAAACGCTCTTGCGCGCACGAGCCCAAAACGGTTGGACCTCGCCGGGTTCGACGAAATAGCGAAGCGGCAGCGTCCGATTGACGACGACCGGGAGGTCGAATGAGCACCATCCAAGTAGTGAATACCATCGCCGAATTGCAGGACCGTCTGGGGCGGGCCCGCGACAGTGCTGCGCTGACCGGTGGTGATACGCGCATCGTGCTCGTGCCGACAATGGGCGCCCTGCACGCCGGCCATCTCGCGCTGGTGCGACGAGCGCACGCATTGGGCGGCATCGTGGTGGTGTCGATTTTCGTCAACCCGCTGCAGTTCGGTGCCGGCGAAGACCTCGACAGTTACCCGCGCACGCTCGACGCTGACCTCGTCGCGCTGGGAGCGGAGAACGTCTCGTGTGTGTTCGCGCCGAGTGCGCGTGAGATGTTTCCGGGCGGGGGGAGCGGCATCCGCGTCACCGCCGGCCCAGTCGGCGCCCTCTATGAGGGTGCCGCGCGACCAGGGCACTTCGACGGAATGCTCACCGTTGTGGCGAAATTGCTGGGCATCGTGACCCCGGATGTCGCAGTTTTCGGCCAGAAAGACGGCCAGCAGGCTTTTCTCGTGCAGCGCTTGGTAGACGAGCTCAGCGTGCGTAGCGCCATCGAGGTCGTCGAGACCGTGCGGGAGCCGGGTGGGCTGGCACTGTCCAGTCGTAATCGCTACCTCGACGAGGCGCAGCACACGGCCGCGCAGGCACTGTTCGCCGCGCTCACCGCGGCCGTGGAAGCGGCAGAGACCGGCGCCGCCGCCGCCCTCGCCGCTGCGCACGCACGCATTGCCGCCCGGCCGTTGGTTAAACTGGACTATCTTGTGATCGTGCACCCGGACACCCTTCTGGCCGTGCACGACGATTATCGCGGGCCGGCGCGGTTGCTCGTGGCCGCGCGCGTTGGCAGGACCCGGTTGATCGACAACGTGTCGCTCAACCTGGGGTGAGTCGCAGCATCCGCTTTTTTGTGAAACAACAGCACCAACGGAGAACCGCATGAGCCAGAACCCTACGCCAGCCTCGAACGACGAAGGCTTCTCCGACGCGGAGATGAACGAGCAAAAGGCCGTGCGCCTCGGCAAACGCGACCGCCTGAACGCGGCCGCTGCGAGCCCGGCCGGTGGTGCGTACCCGGTGTCGGTTCCGGTCACCCACACCATTCCGGCCGTGCGCGCCGAATTCGGCCAGCTCGAAGCGGATGCCACCAGCGGCGTCACCGTGGGACTGGCCGGCCGCATCGTGCACCTGCGCAGCACCGGCAAACTGTGCTTCGCGAGCCTGCAAAGCGGCGATGGCACCCGCATCCAGGCCATGGTCTCCCTCGCTGCCGTCGGCGATGAATCCCTCACCGCCTGGAAAGACCTCGTCGACCTTGGTGACCACGTGTTCGTGGCGGGCGAGGTCATCTCCAGCCGCCGCGGTGAGCTGTCGATCATGGTCGTCGACTGGACGGTCGCCGCGAAGGCCCTGTTGCCGCTGCCCAACCTGCACTCCGAACTCAGCGAAGAGACCCGGGTGCGCAGCCGCTACCTCGATCTGATCAGCCGGGAACAGGCCCGCACCAACGTATTGTCCCGATCCAAGGCGGTGGCGAGCCTGCGCAAGACGTTCACCGACCTTGAGTTCATCGAAATAGAGACCCCGATGCTGCAAACGATGCATGGCGGGGCATCCGCTCGGCCATTCCAAACCCACAGCAACGCCTTCGATACCGAACTTTTTTTGCGGATCGCCCCCGAACTGTTCTTGAAGCGCGCGGTCGTCGGCGGCATCGACCGGGTCTACGAGATCAACCGCAACTTCCGTAACGAGGGCGCCGACTCCACTCACTCGCCCGAGTTCGCGATGCTCGAAGCGTATGAGGCGTACGGCGATTACAATTCCATCGCCGATCTCACCCAGAAGCTGATTCAGGATGCCGCCTTCGCGATCGCCGGTTCGCACGTGGTCACCTGGGCCGACGGGACCCTGTTCGACCTCGGTGGTGACTGGGACCGCATTGGCATGTACGACAGCCTGTCGGCAGCAGCCGGCATCATGATCACGCCCGAGACGCCCCTCGCCGACCTGGCCCGGCTCGCCGCACGTGAAGGCATCGAGATCGACCACCCCATTCACGGCAAGTATGTCGAAGAGCTGTGGGAGCACTTCGTCAAGGGCGATCTGGTGCGCCCGACCTTCGTCTTGGACTTTCCCATCGACACCAGTCCGCTCGTGCGCGGGCACCGCTCTGTGGTCGGCGTGGTCGAGAAGTGGGACCTCTACGTGCGCGGATTTGAACTGGCCACCGGCTACTCCGAACTGGTGGACCCGGTTGTGCAGCGTGAACGCTTCATCGAGCAGGCGAGCCTCGCCGCCGGGGGAGACACGGAGGCCATGCGCCTCGACGAAGAATTTCTGCGCGCGCTCGAATACGGCATGCCGCCAACCGGGGGTATGGGTATGGGCATTGACCGCATGCTGATGGCACTGACCGGTCTCGGTATTCGTGAGACGATTCTCTTTCCACTGGTGAAGTAGGTTGCGATGATGTATCTGTCCGATGACGCGCTCAAGGGTGACCGAGGGGGGCGTAAACCGCCGTCGATGAACCGCATCGCGATCTGGGTGATTGTGGGTGGCGTCGGCGTCTATTTTCTCGGTAGCGGCATCGTCGGACTGCTCAGCAAATAGCTACCCTCCCAGCCTTTGCACGTAAGCTGAAAGCGTGATTGAGAACTTTTGGGGTAACGCGGTCTTTTCGGTCGTGCCCACCATTGCGCTTGCCCTGATGTTCTGGTTGATGCTGCGCTCAATTCTGCGCGCCGATCGCACTGAACGTAAGGTGTATGCCCAAATCGAAGCCGAAGAACGCGCCCGACTCGGTCTCGACAAACCGGTCACCTAAGTACCGATGCGCGGCATCGACGGCCTGACCATCACCGTTCTGCTGGCCTTGATCGTTGACTTTTCCGTTCGTGTCGTGGCCATCATCGTGGTTCCGCGCAACCGCCGTCCCATGTCGGGCATGGCGTGGTTGCTGACCATCTTTTTCATTCCGTACGTAGGCGTATTGCTTTTTTTGCTGATCGGCTACCGCGTTCTGCCCCGAAAACGCCTCGCCATGCAGGAAGAGATCAACCAGTTCATCCTGGACAGCACCGAGGGCATGGAACGCGTCCAGCATGACCACCCGTGGCCGAGCTGGCTGGAGTCAGTCGTCGAGCTCAACCGCAACCTCGGAGCGATGCCCCTGGTCGGCGACAATACGGCGAGCCTGATCGGCGAATACCAAGTGGCCTTCGACACCATGATCGCCGACATCGACCGGGCCCAGAAATATGTGCACGTCGAGTTCTACATTCTCTCGCTCGACCACACCACCGCCCCCTTCTTCGATGCCCTCGAGAATGCACACAAGCGCGGTGTGAGTGTGCGCGTGCTTATGGACCATATCCAGTCCATGCGCAAGCCCGGTTTTCGCCAAACCAAGAAACGATTGACGGATGCTGGAATCAAGTGGGAGCTCATGCTGCCGGTGCAACCGTTCAAGGGGAAATGGCAACGGCCCGACTTGCGCAACCACCGCAAACTGCTCATCGTCGATGGCCTGGTCGGGTTCATGGGATCGCAGAACATCATCGACCGCAGCTACAACATGAGAGGCAATATTCGTCGCGGTTTGAAGTGGAAGGACGTCATGACCCGCTTGGAGGGCCCGATCGTGTCGGGGCTCAATGCCATCTTCATCACCGACTGGTACAGCGAGACCAACGAGCTGCTCACCCGCGACATCGAGCCGGTGCATCCGCGGCCGGTCACGGATGCGCTCGACTGCCAGGTCGTACCGAGCGGCCCTGGGTTCAAGGGCGAGAACAACCTGCGCCTGTTCCTTGCGCTGCTGTATTACGCGCAGGATCGCATCATCATCACGAGCCCGTACTTCGTGCCGGACGAATCGATCATGTACGCCATCACGACCGCCGTGCAACGGGGTCTTCACGTGGAGTTGATCGTGTCGGAGATCGGTGATCAGGCCGTCGTCTATCACGCCCAACGCTCCTACTACGAGGAGTTGCTGACTGCGGGAGTGCGCATCTACATGTACAAGGCGCCCTACATTCTGCACGCCAAGCACTTCACCATCGACGATGAGGTCGCCGTTGTCGGGTCGAGCAATATGGACCAGCGCTCGTTCAGCCTGAACATGGAGGTGTCACTCATGGTGCGCGGGCGGTCGTTTGTGCGCAACCTGCGTGCCATGGAAGACGAGAACCGCTTGAACAGCCGCGAGCTGACCCTGGAAGAATGGCGCAAGCAGCCGCTGCGCTCCACCATTCTCGACAACCTCGCCAGGCTGACCTCCGCGGTGCAATGACGACCTGCCGGCAGGGGCGGCTCACAGCATCCGTCACGCCTAGGGCGAACAAACGCCCGGAAGCGGCGCAGGCTGGCTACTCTCAATGTAACGGCACCAACTGCCCTGGCGCCAAGGGAGCGATCACATGTTTGAAAGATTTACCGACCGAGCTCGTCGCGTCGTCGTTTTGGCCCAGGAAGAGGCCAAGATGCTCAACCACAACTACATCGGTACCGAGCACATTCTGCTCGGGCTGATTCACGAGGGTGAAGGCGTCGCCGCCAAGGCTCTGGAGAGCCTCGGCATCTCGCTGGACGCCGTGCGCGAGCAGGTTCAGGACATCATCGGCCAGGGGCAGCAGCAGCCCACCGGCCACATCCCCTTCACGCCGCGGGCGAAGAAGGTTCTCGAGCTGAGCCTGCGCGAAGCGCTGCAGCTCGGCCACAACTACATCGGAACCGAGCACATTCTGCTCGGCCTCATTCGCGAGGGTGAGGGCGTCGCCGCTCAGGTTCTCGTGAAGCTCGGCGCCGACCTCAACCGTGTGCGCCAGCAGGTCATCCAGCTCCTCTCCGGATATCAGGGGAAGGAGCAGGTGCAGGTCGGTGCCAACGAGCAGGCGGCGAACACGGCCGGCAGCCAGGTGCTCGATCAGTTCGGTCGCAACCTCACCCAGATGGCCCGCGACAACAAACTCGACCCGGTCATCGGGCGCGAGAAAGAAATCGAGCGGGTCATGCAGATCCTCTCACGTCGCACCAAGAACAACCCCGTACTGATCGGTGAGCCTGGCGTCGGCAAGACCGCCGTCGTGGAGGGCCTCGCCCAAGCGATTGTCAAGGGAGATGTGCCCGAGACGCTCAAGGACAAGCAGCTCTACTCGCTCGACCTCGGTTCGCTCATCGCCGGCAGCCGCTACCGCGGTGACTTCGAAGAGCGCCTGAAAAAGGTCACCAAGGAGATCCGCACCCGCGGCGACATCATCGTCTTCATCGACGAGATCCACACCCTGGTCGGTGCCGGTGCCGCCGAGGGCGCCATCGATGCCGCGTCGATCTTGAAGCCACTCCTCGCCCGTGGTGAGTTGCAGACCATCGGTGCGACCACCCTCGACGAGTACCGCAAGCACTTCGAGAAGGATGCCGCCCTCGAGCGCCGCTTCCAGTCGATTCAGGTGGATGAGCCGTCGCTGCCGCACACCATCAACATCCTGAAGGGACTGCGCGACCGTTACGAGGCACACCACAAGGTGTCCATCACCGATGGTGCACTCGTGGCTGCGGCGAACCTTGCCGACCGTTACGTTTCCGACCGGTTCCTGCCCGACAAGGCCATCGACCTGATCGACGAGGCCGGCGCCCGCCTGCGTCTGTCGATCCTCTCGAGCCCACCGGAGCTGCGCGAATTCGACGAAAAGATCGCCGTGGTGCGCGCCGCCAAGGAACTCGCCATCGAAGAGCAGGACTTTGAGAAGGCTGCCGGCCTGCGCGACGAGGAGAAGGACCTCCTCGGCGAGCGTCTGCGCCTCGAGAAGAAGTGGAAGTCCGGCGACGTCAAGACCACCGCGGTCGTCGACGAAGGCCTGATCGCCGAAGTTCTGGCCCAGGCCACCGGTATTCCGGTGTTCAAGCTCACCGAGGAAGAATCCTCGCGGCTGGTCTTCATGGAAAAGGCACTGCACCAGCGCGTCATCGGTCAGGAAGAGGCCATCTCGGCACTCGCCAAGACCATCCGTCGCACCCGGGCCGGCTTGAAAGACCCGAAGCGTCCCTCTGGTTCGTTCGTCTTCGCCGGCCCCACCGGTGTTGGAAAGACCGAGCTCGCCAAGGCGCTCGCCGAGTTCCTGTTCGACGACGAGGCCGCCATGATCTCGCTCGATATGAGTGAGTACGGCGAGAAGCACACCGTGTCGCGCCTGTTCGGTGCGCCTCCCGGGTTCGTCGGCTTCGAAGAGGGTGGTCAGCTCACCGAGAAGGTGCGCCGTAAGCCGTTCTCCGTGGTGCTGTTCGACGAGATCGAGAAGGCTCACCCCGACATCTTCAACTCCCTGCTCCAGATTCTGGAAGAGGGCCGGTTGACGGATGGCCAGGGTCGCGTGGTCGACTTCAAGAACACCGTCATCATCATGACCACCAACCTCGGTACCAAGGACATCTCGGGCGGACCGGTCGGCTTCCAGCTGGAAGGCGACAGCACCACCGGGTATGAGCGCATGGCCGGCAAGGTGAAGGATGAGCTGAAGAAGCACTTCAAGCCCGAGTTCCTGAACCGCGTGGACGAGATCATCGTGTTCCCGCAGCTGACCAAGCCCGAGTTGCTGCAGATCGTCGACCTGTTCATCAAACGACTTGGTGTGCGTCTGCTCGACCGTGACATGACCGTCGAGGTCACCGTTCCGGCGAAGGAACACCTGATCGAGGTCGGTTTCGACCCAACGCTCGGTGCTCGGCCGCTGCGTCGTGCGATTCAGCGCGAGGTGGAGGATCGACTGTCGGAGAAGATCCTGCAGGGCGAGCTCAATGCTGGCGACCACGTGCACGTGGATTACGTCGATGGCGCGTACATCTTCACCACGACGACCAGGGTTGACCCGGTCGGCGTCGGAGTGAACACGTCCGCCGCGATCGGCACCGGTCCGGCCACCCCCGACCTGGCTATCACCAGCGACTAGAAGTTTCAGTGAATAAGGCCCGGCAGATTTCGTCTGCCGGGCCTTTTCTGTGCCCGGGGCGGCCCTGCGTGCGCACAACTCCTGCAAATTGTGGAGCATCGAGTCAAGTTCCGCGTCTTTCCAAGGGTTGCCGGTCGAAGCGAACATGAATTGCAGGAGTTACGCGCGGGGAGAGTCGGTGGAAGGGGGATCAATAGACTGGAAGAGTGAATTTGGAAACGGGATATACGGTGCGCCGCGCTCGCACGAGTGACGTGCCCGGCATAGAAGCGCTCGTCGAACCGCTCGTGCAGCAGCGCATTCTGCTCGGCAAGGATCGCGTCGTGTTCTACGAGGCGGTGCAGGAATTTCGGGTGGCCGTTGATGCTTCCGGCGCTCTGATCGGTTGCGGCGCCCTCCACGTCATGTGGGAGGATCTCGGCGAGGTGCGCACCCTCGCCGTCGACGCGAAATGGCTCGGTCGCGGCGTCGGCTACGCGATAATGCAACGCCTCGAAGCGGATGCCCAGGGCCTCGGCCTCAGCCGACTGTTCTGCCTCACCTTCGAGGTGGGTTTCTTCGCTCGCAACGGGTTCAGTGATATGGGCACCGAAACCGTCGACCCAGCCGTCTATGCCGAGCTCGTGCGGTCGCCCGATGAGGGTGTGGCCGAGTTTCTCGACCTGGCCCGGGTGAAGCCGAACACTCTCGGCAACACCCGCATGGTGAAGCGACTGAACTGACGAATTGGGGCCGGAGCGGTCGAATCGGGCATTGAACGGTGCTCATACGAGCAAAGTAGGCGGTGTTTACCCCCCGGACATGGGCCGTCGCTAGGCTGCGCTTAATTGCACCCGCCACTCCATGGGCCGGGAAGTCTTTGGATCGCACGGCCCCGGGTGCGATGACACGACCTATGAATGAGGAGATCCATGTCATCCGCCGTTCGCCGCCGCTCCAGGTTGGTTTTCGCCACGCTTCTCGGGGTGAGCCTCGCGGCCGCTCCGATCATCGCCATACCGGCCAACGCCAATACTGCCGGCACCGGAGTCGTCATCAATGAGGCGTACCTGAACGGGGGAAGCTCGGGCGCGACCTACCTGAACAAGTTCGTCGAGCTGTACAACCCGACTGACGCCGATGTGTCCCTCGTCGGCACTTCGATTCAATACCGCTCGGCCGGCGGATCATCGAACCCAACCGGGGTCGTTGCTCTGACCGGCACGATCGCGGCCGGCGGCTACTATCTCGTGCAGGGCAGCTCGAACGCCGCCAACGGTGCCGTATTGCCGACGCCGGATGCTTCACTCGGCGCCTCCTTCGCCGCCGGCGGCGGCACGATCTTCTTCGCCAACCAGTCCACGGCGCTGAATGCCCCCGCCACGGGTTCGCTCACCGGTCAGGCGCAAATTCTCGACCTGATCGGCTACGGAACCTCGAACACGTTTGAGGGGACGGCCGCAGCCGCAGCATCCGTCACCAGCTCAGTGAATCGCACGACGTTTGCCGACACCGACGTGAACGCCGCTGATTTCCGCTTGAACGAGCCCACGCCGACGAACACGGCCGGTGACACGGGAAGCCCGGTTGAACCGGGGCCAGACCCCGAGCCGACCCCGGTGCCCGACGACCTGACAGCGATCGACGCAATCCAAGGCACGACCGACACGAGCCCGCTCGCCGGAACCGTCGTCAAGACTTCCGGTGTGGTCACGGCCGCCTACCCGACCGGAGGCTTCGACGGGTTCTATCTGCAGACCGCTGGTACCGGTGGTGAGATCGACCTGTCCAGCCACACCGCTTCGCACGGTGTCTTCGCGTACTCGAAATCCGCGAAAGCCAACGTTCAGGTCGGCGACTACGTGCAAGTCGTGGGCACCGTCGTAGAATTCTTCGGCATGACCGAGGTCACCTTCGGCACGGTGGGCGATGTCACCCAGCTCACCGACAGCGCTGTGGCCGTGACACCCGCCGCGGTCTCAGTGCCGACCACCACACAACAGCGGGAAACCCTTGAGGGTATGCTGCTCGCGCCGCAGGGCGACTTCACCGTCACCAATAACTATCGGACCAACCAGTACGCCGAGATCGGACTCGCCACCGGAACGACGCCGCTGGTCAATCCGAGCGTGACCGCACTGCCCGGATCAGCCCAGTACCAGACAGCGCTCGCCGAGAACGCCGGCCGCGCGGTCACGCTCGACGACGGGGCTACCACCAACTACCTCGCCGCCGCCAACCAGGGCAGCCCGGTTCCGTACCTGTCGACGACCGCTCCGGTGCGCATCGGCGCTGCGGTGTCGTTTCTGTCTCCGGTCGTCTTCGACTTTCGCAACGACGCCTGGAAGTTTCAGCCGACCACGGCCCTCGTCCCGGCCAACGCCGCGACCGCGCAGCCGGTGACCTTTGCCGATACCCGCACGAACGCGCCGGAAGACGTGGGTGGGGACATCCGCTTGGCCAGTTTCAACGTTCTGAACTATTTCTCCACCACGGGAGACACGCTCGATGGCTGCCGGTATTACAACGACCGGGCCGGCGTGCCGACCACGGTGAGCGGCGGATGCGACGCCCGCGGCGCCGCGACCCAGATCAGTTTCGAACGCCAGCAGGCCAAGATCGTCTCGGCCATCAACGCTCTCGACGCCGACGTGGTGTCGCTCGAAGAGATCGAGAATTCGGCCGCGTTCGGCAAGGATCGCGACGATGCCCTCGCGAACCTGACCGCGGCGCTGAACGCTTCAGCGGGTAGCAACGTGTGGGCGTTCGTGGCTTCACCGACCGCTGTCCCAGCCAGTGAAGATGTCATTCGCACCGCGTTCATCTACAAGCCGGCTGTCGTCGAAACGGTGGGGGATTCGATCATCCTGACCGAGTCCGTCGCCTTCAACGGTCGTGCGCGCGAACCGCTGGCCCAGGCATTTCAGCTCATCGGCGATGACGAGAGCAGCTTCCTCGCCATCGTCAACCACTTCAAATCAAAGGGGTCGGGCACTGGAGACAATGCCGACCAGGGTGACGGCCAGGGAGCATCCAACCCGACCCGCATCGAGCAAGCCCGCGCGCTCGTGGCCTTCGCCGACGAGGTCAAGACCGATTCCGGCATCGACCGGGTCTTCCTCACCGGAGACTTCAACGCCTACGACATGGAAGACCCGATTCGGGTACTGCTCGAGGCCGGCTATATCAACCAGGGCGACAACAGCGGCGAATACACCTATGCCTTCGGCGGCACGGTTGGTTCGCTTGACCACGTCTTCGCCTCGCCCGAAGCGGATGCCGTGGTGAACGCCGTCGATGTTTGGAACATCAACTCGGTAGAGTCGGTCGCCCTCGAGTACAGCCGGTACAACAACAACGTGACCGACTTCTACGCCGCCGACGCATTCCGCTCCTCGGATCACGACCCGGTTGTGCTTGGTCTCAACCTCAAGACACCGACTGCTGTCGAACTCAACCTGCTCAACATCAACGATTTCCACGGACGCATTGACGCGAACACCGTCAAGTTCGCGGGAACCGTCGAACAGCTTCGCGCCGAGTACGGCGACGCGAACTCGCTGTTCCTGTCGAACGGCGACAACATCGGCGCCTCGTTGTTCGCATCGGCGTCGCAAAATGACCGCCCCACCATTGACGTGCTCAACGCCCTCGACCTCGCTGTTTCCGGCGTGGGCAACCACGAGTTCGACCAGGGCTTCGGCGACCTGACCGGGCGGGTGGCCGACGCGGCCGACTTCGACTATCTCGGAGCGAACGTATACAACGTCGGCACGGAAACGCCCGCGATGAAGGAATACGCCCTGCTCGACGTGGCCGGCATCACCGTGGGTGTAATCGGCGCGGTCACCGAAGAGACCCCCGCGCTCGTGTCACCCAACGGAATTGCGACCCTGAGCTTCGGCGACCCGGTCGCGGCTGTCAACCGAGTGGCATCCCAACTGACCGACGGTGACCCGTCCAACGGCGAAGCGGATGTGCTGATCGCCGAATACCACGAGGGCGCCGGCGCGGGAATGCCAGACGGTGCAACGCTCGAGCAGGAACTCGCTGCTGGCGGAGCCTTTGCGAGCATCGTGAATGACACGTCGGCCGCGGTCGACGCGATCTTCACCGGCCACACGCACAAGCAGTATGCGTGGAACGCCCAAGTCCCCGGCGCGGCCGCTGGCGTGACTCGCCCCGTGCTTCAGACCGGCAGCTACGGCGAGAACATCGGGCAGGTCGTGCTCCGCTACGACATCGCCTCAGGTGATACGACCACCGTGGCCAACCGCAACGTAGCCCGCTCCACCGCGCCCGATGCCGACCTCGCGGCCGGCTATCCGCGCGTTGCCGAAGTGCAGGCGATAACGAATGCCGCGCTGGCGGAGGCGGCGCTCCAGGGTAACGTGCCCGTGGGGTCGATCAGCGCCGACATCACCCGGGCCTGCCTCGGCGGAGTCGCCCCGTGCGCCGAAAATCGTATGGCTCCCTCTTCCCTGGGTTCCCTCGTCGCCAACTCGCTGCGCGCATCCCTGGCCGACCCTGCCATCGGCGACGCCGAGATCGGCATCGTCAACCCCGGTGGTATCCGTGCCGACCTCTCGCTCGCTCCCGACAGTGTCGTGACGTATGCCGAGGCGAACGCGGTCCTGCCGTTCCTGAACAACCTGTGGACGACAAGTCTCACCGGCGCACAGTTCAAGTCCGTTCTCGAACAGCAGTGGCAGACCAACGCCGATGGCACGATTCCGAGCCGCCCGTTCCTGCAACTCGGCCTGAGTGACAACGTGAATTACACCTTCGATGCCGCTCGTGCCGCGGGCGACCGTGTGACGGGCATCTGGATCGACGGGACGCAGCTCGACCCGGCACAGTCCTACCGCATCGGTTCGTTCAACTTTCTCCTCACCGGCGGCGACAATTTTCGCGAGTTCGCAAATGGAACGGATACCCGGGACTCCGGCCTCGTCGACCGGGACGCCTGGATTTCCTACATCCAACAGAACAGCCCGCTGTCACCGTCGTTCAATGCCAACCAGGCCTCGATCACCGGGGCCCCCATGGCAGCGGTCAACCCGGGTGACGCTCTCACCCTCACCGTCGGAGATCTCAACCTCACCTCGCTCGGCGCCCCGAAAAACACGCAACTCGCGCTGAAGTGGTCAGGTGCCGACGTGGGTACGGTATCCGTTGATTCGACGGGTACGGCCACCGTGACCGTTACGGTACCGGCCGATGCGATCGAAAACAGCGTGCTGGAGATGACGGCCGTCGAATCGGGCACCATCGTGCGCCTGGCTGTCGCGGTGGCCGTGAATGCCGAACCGGGAGAGGCACCCGCCGCTGCCTCAGCGAAAGAGTTGACGAAGAAGCTCAAAAACGCGATCGACACCGACCAGAATTCCTATCGGGCCGGTGACGCGGCTGTCGTCGAGGTCGGAATGAAGCACGCCGGAGAATATGTGTCGGTATGGGCCTACTCCAAGAAGAAAGCCCACAACCTCGGTGGTTGGTTGCTCGTGAGCGCCGAGGGTACTGTGAGCGTCACTCTCGCCGAGGACCTCAAGCACGGCCGGTACAGCGTCTCTGTGCAGAATGCGAGCGGTGACGTGATCGGTTGGACCGATGTCAAAATCGACCACCCCAAAAAGCCGCTGAAGAACGCACCCCGCTAGCCCCGCTATTGCGCGGGCCCGTCCGCACCGCGTCGGTTGCGGGCGGGCTCTCAATTCTTCCGGCACCAATTGCTGCCGACACGCACACCATTACCGGCTTCTGGCACCGTCTTCAATAACCTTGGGGCATGTCGACGATCAAGCAATCGGTCGGCCGCCAGTCCAGCAAGGTGTACCGGCGCCGGCGTTTCGTAGTGGGGCTCGGGCTTC
This sequence comes from Cryobacterium sp. Y57, assembly GCF_002929505.1. Lineage (GTDB taxonomy): Bacteria > Actinomycetota > Actinomycetes > Actinomycetales > Microbacteriaceae > Cryobacterium. Next base: position 6,391 of record NZ_PJJL01000045.1, on the reverse strand, counting down.
TCGCCGTGCTCGTCATTCTCTTCCTCATCATTGTGCGACCGGGAGCCAGCAAGGGCGACGCGGAAACCTCGAAATCACCCGCGGCAGCCTCGACCGAGTCGGCCGCACCGACGGATGCCGCCAGCACGATTCCCGAGACGGCCACCGCCGTCAACGGCACTGCCTGCGACCCCTCTGCGGTAGAGGTCGCGGCCATCACCGACGCGACGAATTACGCAGCCGACGTCCTGCCGCAGTTGTCGCTAGGCCTGACCAACATCGGCACGACCGACTGTGTGATCAATGCCGGTAACGCCAGGCAGGTATTCACCGTGATGAGCGGAACGGACGTGTACTGGACCTCGACCGACTGCCAGACCAACCCGATCGACGCCCAGGTGACCCTCAAGCCCGGGGTTGTCATGCCACTCGCTACGCCGATCACCTGGGATCGCACCCGCTCGGCCGTTGATACCTGTGAAGCCGCAACCCGCACTGCGGTTCCGGCCGGCGGAGCGTCCTATTACCTGCACGTGACCGTGGACGGCATCAAGGCGGCCACCCCGGCGCTCATGATTTTGAATTAGGGACCGGTGCCAAAGAACGGTCCGTATGACCGGCAGAATTGAGCCGCTTCGATGCGTTCATGTCGAAATTACGGGGCGTCGCAAAATCTCTCGGTAGTGCATACCTAGCGTTGGCATGGAGACTTTCGCATCCGTTCGCTCGTGGCATGCGCCGCCAGTTGGGCCCGCACGGCCACGCCTGATTGAATGGATGAGTGACCGATACGACTGCCAACACCCGTTCCGAGGCTCTTGCCGCTGCACTGGCGGCGCAGGACGTCGTCGCCGTCGCCTATGCGCTGCGTAACGACTATATGATCGTGCCTCAACTCGTCGTCAACGGCGAGGCGGCACAGGTCCGGGTTTTCGGCCGCGAAGGCTCCGACAAGCGCATGCTGCTGCTCTTCTCCGCGGCGGAGAACTACGTGCGTGTGGTTCCCGACGACATCAACCCGCAGGTCATGGTCTGCGATGGCCAGTGGCTGCGGGAGTTTCTCACCGTGCACGCCGCGACGCTGGAAATGGTCTTCTTCGACATCGCCGGGCCGAATGTCATGCAGGCCGCTCCGGCTGACCTGCTGAAGGCACTGAGCCCGCAGCTCGGCCGCAGCGACGGCGAATAACGGCGCGTGCCTAACGCGCGTGCCTAACGCGCGTGCCTAACGCGCGTCTGAATCGCGCATTGTGCATGTTCCGTGCGTCACCGATCCGCTGAACCGCGCTGGCCTATCCCCACGCCCGATCGAGTTCGGCGTCGCGTGAATTGCGGGTGGTGCCGAGCGCGAGGGCAACCGCCGCATGAATCGAGCCGCAGGCAGCGTCGATCTGGGTGGTGAAGCCCAGGCGCATTGCCTCGTTCACGCGTTGCTTGGACATGAGCGCGCCTCGAACCTCGCCGGCCAGGCTGATCTCGCCGAACGCGACCACGTTGTGCGCCACCGCGAGACCGGTGAACGCCGAGGCGATGGCTAGCGCAATTGCCAGATCGGCTGCCGGCTCATTCAGACGGATACCGCCGACCGTCGACACGTAGACATCTTTGGTCGACAGATTCATGCCCGCGCGCTCCTGCAACACCGCAAGCAACATGGCGACGCGGGCTGAATCGACGCCGCTCGTGACGCGGCGCGGGTTCGGAGCCTGGGTGTCGGTGACGAGCGCCTGCACTTCGACCGGCATGGCACGTCGGCCCTCCAGAGCGACCGTGACACAGGTGCCATCGACCGGCTCGGTGGCTCGGCTCAGGAACAACCCGCTGGGGTCGGGCACCTCGGCGATGCCATCACCGGTCATCTCGAAGCAGCCGACCTCGTCGGTCGGTCCGAACCGATTTTTCAGCGCCCGAATGAATCGGAGCGACGTTTGGCGATCCCCCTCGAACTGGCAAACCACATCGACCAGGTGCTCCAGCACCCGCGGCCCGGCAATCGAGCCGTCTTTGGTGACGTGACCGACCAGCAGGACCGGTAGATTGCGGTCTTTGGCCACCCGAATCAGAGTGGAGGCCACCTCCCGTACCTGGCTGGGCATGCCCGGCGAACCGTCGGAGAGCGCACTCGACACGGTCTGCACGGAGTCGATGATGATGAGGTCGGGCTTGACCGCGTCGATCTGCCCAAGAATGACCCCGAGGTCGGTTTCGGCGGCGATGTACAGTTCGGGTTCGAGCGCGTTGGTGCGTTCGGCGCGCAATCGCACCTGGCTCACGGACTCTTCGGCGCTGACGTAGAGCACGCGGCTCTTCGCCGCCGCTGCCTTGGAGGCGACTTCGAGCAGCAGCGTAGACTTGCCGACGCCCGGCTCGCCGCTGAGCAGAACCACCGACCCGGGCACGATGCCACCGCCGAGCACCCGGTCGAACTCGTTGATACCCGTCGGCCAGTGAGCGGCGGCATCCGTCTCAACATGGGTGATGGGGCGTGCGATGCCGTCGCCGACCAGCGTGATGGCCTTGAGCTTGCGGGTGATGCCGATGCTCTGGCCAGCATCGACGACGGTGCCCCACTGCTGGCATTCGCCGCAACGACCTGCCCATTTGAGAGTGGTCCAGCCGCACTCAGAGCAGCGAAAAGAGGAGACGGATTTTGCCATATTCCGAGCCTAGCCGTGGCCGCCGACAGGTGGCCGCGCACGCGGCGCGTGCTTTAGTCGGCCTCGGTTGACGTAGGGCTGACCGCTGAAAAACGATGCGCAATGTCAGCGCTCATCGACGGCAGGAACGCTTCCGCCCAGGACCGGTAGCCACGGTCATTGGGGTGAAAGAGATCCTTGGCGACGTGGGTCAAGATGCTGCGAAGTCCGGCCCGTTTGGTCGTTGCGTGCAGCGAAACCACCGTCAGTTTGTGCTCGGCGGCGATCCGGCGAATGATCTCGTTGGCTGCCGCCACCTTGATTTCGTTGTGCGGCAGGTGAAAGCAGGGGAGGTCGGCGACGAGGGCGTGCGGAGGCAGGTCGGCGAACACCGTGCGAATGCCAGCTTCAAACTCTTTCGGATTCCACTGGGCGATGTCATTCGCACCGATCGCGACCGTGACGAGGTCGGGCGTCAGCTTGTCGAAACGCGGAAGCTGGTCGCGCACAGCCAAAGCCACGGTTGCGCCAGACACGCTGAGGTTCACGACGCGGACGGTCCGTCCGGTCGCCAGCCGTACGTGGTCGGCGAGAACGCCGACGTAGCTTTTGTTCGGGCTGGAGGCCCCGATACCCTGCGCGGCACTGTCGCCGATCGCGACGTAGAGCAGTTCGCCTGGGTGTTTGGCGTTGTCGCGCCACCATGCCGAGTGCACCGGAAGGGTGTCGTTGAGAATGACCTTCTGTTGTTCGAGGTCACGGCGGAACCAGGTCGTGTAGAGAACCGCGCCGGTTGTGACGGCGGCGGCACCGGCAGTAATAAAAGAGCGGATGCGCGGGGTCGGTGAGGTCATTCGCTGAGGCTACTCCGCAGCATCCGTGTGTCTGCTGCATGTTGGCCGATTCGCGTCGACTCCGAGTCTCTACTAGAATCGACGGCGGTACCGTGTCCGAGCGGCCGAAGGTGCGACTCTCGAAAAGTCGTGTGGGGGAGACTCCACCGTGGGTTCAAATCCCACCGGTACCGCCACGAAAAACCCCCTACAACCCAGTGTTTCACTGGGGAGCAGGGGGTTCTTCTTTGCCCGAATGGCCGTTTTGGCAACATTTTGGCAACACTTGAAAAAATTTTGGTGTGGAAAACGAGGATCAACGTGATGAAAAGTGGCATATTAAGCCTCGTGCTGCGCATCGCGGGAGCACGCTCACGGGGCAGGTCCAGGCCCGTTTTCGCCGGCTCGGATCACCGTGAGATAGTGATGAATGATCGAAGTCGACAAGCGAGCTGAACTTTCGAAAAATCGAATGTATCGCTATCGACTTTCCAGAGTGTGGTCTGACGGTCCGCGCGCGACTTTCGTAATGCTGAACCCATCCACCGCGGATGAGCACTCGGATGATCCAACGCTTCGGCGATGTATCGGATTCGCCCGGCATTGGGGGCTCGGAGGGCTGAACGTCGTGAACCTCTACGCGTTCCGGGCAACGCAGCCGGCCGACTTGTGGACCGCAGCTGATCCCATTGGTCCAGACAACGACCGCTATCTGGAAGACGCTGGCGCGAGCGGTGAAGTACTGGTCGCCGCCTGGGGCATGCACGCCAAGCCAGAGCGCGTCAAAGAGGTGCTGTCAATTCCTGGATTCGACATGCTCACCTGCCTGCGGACGACGAAGCGAGGGCATCCAAGTCATCCGCTGTACCTGCCGAGCGAACTGTCACCGACGTCCTGGCCTGTCCAAGGACATGATCTGCACACGGCCTCCAAGCTGATCGGTGGATCGAGACTCAGTCGATGCTGAGAGTTCGAGCGTCGTCGAGCGTCGTCGAGCGCGTCGGCCACCGAGTCAAGATCATCGTCGAAAAGGTCGGCGTAGGTGTCGAGAGTCATTGCTGCCGACGCGTGGCCAAGCATTCGTTGGATGGCTTTCACATTGGCGCCGGCGGAGATGGCCAGGCTCGCTGCGGTGTGGCGTAGATCGTGCAAAGTCATTCGCGGAAACGTGCTGTCGGCAGTCTGCGATTTGCGCACCGCCGACACAAACCAACCGCGCCGGGAATCGGGGCTGCGGACGTAATCGAGGCCACTTCCGAAAAGCAGCTCGCCGCGACCGCGAGTGCCCCCTGTGGAGTTTTTCATGAGTTCGACGAAGAGCGGATTGAGAAACGTGGGATAGGGGACCGCGCGCGCTTGATGCGTCTTGGGTGTGCCGACGTGGATCGTCCCACTGACGCTCACCGCATTTTCGTGCACCTGGAGGCGCCGGCGCACCGTGTCCACGTCGCGAATTCGCAAGGCGGTCGCTTCGCCCCAGCGCAACCCGGTATAGGCCAAGGCGAGAACGAGAGTCGAGTGCTTACGGGAGTTTTGTGCGAGCAGAGCGACCTGTCGGTGCGATAGGTATGCGTGCTGACCCTTCGTCTTACGCGGCAGGGTGACGCCCCGCGCAGGATTCGAGGGAATGCGGCGATCCTTGACCGCAACATCAAGGATCGCGGCCAGCACACCATAAATCCGTAAAACGGTTGTCGCGCTGCGGCCCGCAATCAGCTGCGAGATCCAAATCTGCACGTCGCTGTGGCGAATCTGGCCGACCTTGTAGGTGCCCCAGGTCGGAAGGACGTATCGCCTCCACGCAACCTCAACGGGGTGAAGCGAAGACGGCTTGAGGTGTGTCTGAGATGCCAGCCAGTCAGCACCCAACACGGTGATCAGGGCCTTCGATGCGGTGGCATCGATGTATTCACCGGTAGCCTTCTTGATCTCTATGGCCGACAGGTAGAGCTCGGCGTCTCTTTTCGTTCGGAACCCGCGCTTCTGAGTCTGCAGATGATCGGGACGCCGGTAGATTACTCGATAGCGCTTGCCGCTCGTCGTGGCGTAAGACTCGATGGGCGTATTCCAGTCAACGTCGCAACACCTAACGTTTAGGAGTAGCGATGGAAGACAATTCACGAACTCGGAAAAAGGGCACCGGCGCGCTGCTGATGGCCGAGACACGAGTTGAATATGCTCGGCTCATGAGGCAAGGAATCAGCAACGCTGAAGCATGTCGAACACTGAAAATTAATCGGCGAACGGGGATGCGCTGGCGCCACGGCCGGACCGTGAAAAAGGCACACGGCCGCGAGACGACCTACGCCCCAATCTCCCGGATCGCTCCCACTGTCATCTCGCCACGATACCTGTCCGAGGACGAGCGGGTGCACATCGCCGGTGCGCTGCACGCCGGCACGTCCCTGCGCCAGATCGCCGCAAAGCTGGGGCGAAGCCCATCCACCATCAGCCGAGAAGTGCGCCGTAACCGAGCCCCGCGCGCCAAGAGATACGCTCCCCGAGCTGCTCAAACGTTCGCCGACGCGGCACGTAAACGCCCTCGACAAAGCAAGCTCGCCACGAGTACGCCGTTGCGCGACGCGATCCAGAAGATGCTGAAGGAACAGTGGAGCCCACGACAGATCAGTCACCAGCTGAGCGTCGACTTCCCCGACCAGCCGGCCATGAACGTCGTCCACGAGAGCATCTACCAGGCCCTGTACTCGCCGCAGAACCACGGGCTAACCCGGGAAATGACGCGTCACCTGCGCACCGGGCGACGTGGACGCCTACCCCGCCGCAGCACCACCGCGAGGCGTTCACGCTTCTCGGGGCCGCTCCTGAGTGAACGACCCGCCGAAGTCGACGACCGCATCATCCCCGGTCATTGGGAATCTCAATGTCTTTGTCAAGTAGTTGTGAGCGTGGGGAGGGGGACTCGTTCCTGATAAGTGGTGTGGT
>NZ_PJJL01000042.1 GCF_002929505.1 Cryobacterium sp. Y57 | reverse complement strand
GACACCTGCTGCTGAGGAAGAACTACGAAACATTTCAAACCACCTAAAAATAGGTGTTGCTTCGATCAATAGAATCCCGCGGAGGCTATACGGGGCACGTTTGGACGCCTCAGATGACTCTCCGGTGAGGTCCAATGACCGAGTTCGGCGATAGAACGTTGCTCGAGACATTCCAAGGTCACGGGCAACCGTTGTCACTGGTTCTCCACCGTCGATGAGTCGACGGGCGTTGCGAATCTGGCTGTCGGTGATGAGCCGCGGGCGGCCGCCTAATAAATCCTTGCCGGCTTCGCGGCGTTTGTTGATGGAGTCGACAACACGCTCTCGCTTGATTTCGTGTTCCATTTGTCCGAGTGCAGCCATGATCGTGAACAGCATGGACCCCATCGGTGTTGCTGTATCGACGTCGCCGCCGCCGAGGTTTAGTACGCGAAGGCCGGCGCCGCGACCGCGGAGCTCTTCGGCGAAGACGAGCATGTTCTGCGTCGATCGGCCCAGCCGATCCAAGGTTGTGATGACGAGGGTGTCGCCGTCCTCGAGAGCGTCGAGCGCGCGATCGAAGTACGGCCGTGATGCTCGAGCGCCTGAGATGCCGTGGTCGACGTAAAGGTCATCGCGTCGCACACCGGAGGCCAAGATATCGACTTGCTGCCGGTCGGTGGATTGTTGGCGCGTGGATACGCGCGCGTAGCCGATCAGCTTTGTCACTGTGCTCCTGGGTGTCTCATAACACGGTGAGTACCGCAATTCAAGCAGTAGGTTATGCGACGTAGTTACAAGACTCGCCGCACCGCCAGATTCCGCCAATTTCAGGAAGCGCAGATCACGGCCGTGAGACGTCTTATATCCCTAAGGATTCGAGACATCGTAACTGCTCATGTTGCAAAAACGTTAGTGGCCGGCCGCGACGTGCATCTCATCAGAGATATGACCCTAGCTGTCTGCGCCACTCAGCTGTCCAGTGAACCCAGCGCGTGCTATGTCGCTTTATCGCGTTCTCACCAACAACGACTACACCCCACAGCTCCTGCTGCGGCGTGTAGTCGTTTTGGCTCCATGTTGCAAAATATTGAACTGGGGCGACGAACAAACCCGACCAGCTGCCCCCACTCACTTTATGAGGCAGACCTCTAATGGATCCGGTGAGAGCGCATTTTCAGAGCAGACGCGGTGAACATCGTGGCCCCGACAATTGCCGGGTATCCGCTCGCTGCGCCGAATCCTATTTCGTTGAACGGATCCAACCAGCTGTTCCCAGACCACGCGATTCGCCCTACTACAGCAAATACGATAACCGCGATAACCGCGACGACGACGATGCCGGCAGTCAGACCGACAATTGGCCAGTGCCATCCGATAGCAACAACCAATGCCCCGATGATACCGATGATGATTAACGTCAGAGGGCTGATGGTGAAGTTGCCGGGGATTCAATCAGGATGCCCTCCTCGTTGAAGTACTCTCACTATCATCCCGGATTGCATGCCAGATTGACATCGGCCGAGAGCCCGACGACAGACGAACCAACTGCATTCTCCGCGTGCCAAGTCCTACTGCTGGTGTTCACGCATGTCTTGGACGTTGACCAGTAAGCAGTTATACCTGGACGCACCGTGGTTGTTTTGAAACTTCTCTGATGCCACCAGGGTGCCGCATAGGACGACAGGATGGCGTTCACCGATGTTGTTTCTGAACAGTCTGAACTGAGCCCATAGGAGTGGCTTGACCTTGCAGACCCATTTACGACTTTCGGATTTGTGACGCTCGATGTGACGGTGCATGCGGCAGCGACAGCCTGATACGTAACCACGCCGTCGCTGTAATTCACTTGAACCAATTCGCCGGTCCCCAGCGCGACTCCATCGGGTAGAGGGATCGGCGTGCGGACTGTCACCGACTGACGACTCGAAGATTCCCTCTGTTGGAACTCCTGTAACTTCTTTGTCGCGGCTTCATCCACAGGTATTTTGTCGGATATTCGATCGATGATCCGATCCGCCGGGATAACATTCGTTCCGTTATCTGGCAGGCTGGTATTCGCCGCAGGATTCGCCGCCGCGATGTTCATGAAGGCCAGTGCCAGTACTACAACAAGCACTACAGCCTTCTTATTTGAAACTCGTTTCATAGTCACTTCTCCTTTATCTCCATTGAATAACCCACCGCGTACGTTTTTACAAAGACGCCTTTGTCCTGCAAAACCCAAATTAGGTACTTACACTCAAACACAGGAGTATTGGTCACCACAAGGAAAAGTGAGTGTGCGCTCGACGAGCACGGCGTTAAGGAGGTGACGGATACGGGTGGTAGGGCGGCACTGATCCACTCATCCCGCGTCAGGACCAAGCGTGTTCATCAAACAGTTCCCTGTACGGGTCGTCATGGTCGCCCAATGCATGAACACTTCGTCAACAAGAAGGCCCGCGACCCCATCGAGGTCTCGCCGATCTTTCGACCTTCATCTCTGATTACGTAAGCCGCTCACCGGATGAGACCGGTGCCTAAGCTAGCCAGCGGCCAGCCACGGTTTTGGTCAGCTTCCCGATACCTGCTCGACAGGTGAGTTTGGAACTCTGGTACCTCGGCCGAATCGGTACAACGTTGTCCTTGTCGATGCTCTCGTGAGCCTGCTCGCTGCTCTCGACACGCTCTGTGAAAAGGGAATTGCCAAACGAGCGATCAAGGTGGTCCTACCTCGCAATCTAACCGTCCTACAACCCATCGCGTACAAGACGATCACCCTGACCTAATCCGGTGCCGGAGATCAGTTCGATGTCCTAAGGAGCGATCGCAGATCGTCGCCACAAAGCGCTCGCGGTCACATTCCGATGCACCCTTGAACTGCTCAACTGGGTGCACCCTGATGGACGATCTCCAAATCTGGCCGGCGGCCCTGCGGCTCGGCGCCCGACTATCGCTGCTCCGCAGACAAACTGGGCCTAAAACTCGTCCGTCAAAAAATAGATGCAGGGCCACGCCATGAGCGACGCTCTCACCGATTCCGTGAGCAACATAGAGTCACGGGTTGATTTGTGGGCTGGGTGCCTTGAAAACGTCGCTGTCAGAGCCGTGCGCTAAATTGGGCGACATGGGTCGTGGCAGTCCCCCCGATAATGATGCCAATTTAGTCGGCCAAAGGAGGTCACGCTGTGAGTGACGAGATTGAGCTGGTAAGTGATGGCGAGGGCTTGGCGATTCTTGGCAAGAAGTCCGCAGTTGAGCGGTTTCTTCGTGACCGGGGCCTGCTCCCCAGCTCAGAGAATTTCTCGCTTGATAAGGTCCGCAGCTCGGTTCAGGTAGCTGAGGCCATGGCCAACGGGTTATCAGAGATTGCAGCGAGTTCTGGCAGGTGGGTCAAATTAACTAAAGAGTCCGCGGAGCTTGTCAAGGAGTTTGGGCTCATGGAGTCGACGACTCGGGGCGTAAAGCACGCGATGATCGGCGACCGAGGTTCGATAAGCAAGTGGCTCCAGATTGACAGCGGAAGTGGAGCCCTCGTTACTAACCCCGCCGTTCTCGCTGGAGCCGCCGGAGTTATGGCGCAAATTGCGCGTCAACAAGAAATGCGTGAAATCCAGGCGTACTTGGGCCAGATAGACACGAAAGTAGCTGCGGTACTTCGTGCTCAGAAGGATGCGGAGCTTGCAAGACTGTTCGGAACCCGTCGTAGTATCGAGCGGGCCATGAGCGTGCGAGAAGAACAGGGCGGACGAACGGACCGGACAACATGGTCCACAGTGCAGGACCGAGTTGGGGCCGTCGATGACCTGTTGAGTTGGGCGATCTTAGGTCTCGATCGAGTGGCCATCAAGCTTGATGGAGTGGCCCACGCGGGCGAGCGCGTGAGGATCGCCAAGAGCGCCGAAAACGATGTTGCGGAGTTTCTGGCTGTTATCGCCCATTGCTTTGAGATGCACGACGCGCTCGACGTGATGAGGCTTGACCGAGTCTTGGAGGAGTCACCAGACAAACTCAACGCTCAACGCAGCGCTTTGGAGAAGTATCGGCAAGAAAAGCGGTCGGACATCTTGGAAGCGTCGAAGCGAGTAGTTGCGCGTATCGACGAGGGCGCGGGCACCGCGAATTCTCACGTGGTCCTTCATAACAAGGCAGCAAAAGCCATTTCGGCTTCGGCCAACAACGTGGGGGCGGCAGTCACTCAGTTGCATGCGCCACTCGGAATCGACTCCGGTCGACAAGAAGTATGTGCGCCCCGATGGCGGGGAGCGATTCGCGATGGCCAGCAACTGCGCAATGCCGGCAATGAAGCCGGTCCCAAGCTGATTGTTCCAGCTATGGTCGTCGGTGGGGTCGTGCTCTATGCAGTGCCAGCAACGCGTCCGCTGGTAATAAAAGCACTTGAAGCAGCGAAGAAATTGATGCTCCGCTGAATCGGAGATGCGCGGGCGTTGCGGCCCCAGGGTGCGGCCGGTCGGAATCAAACCGGTCGAAAGTGCTTCGCATTTATCGCAGGTTCGGGGCTTCCTTTGACCGATGTCAGGGGTTGCGCGACCGCTTTTTTGTCGATAACCACTTCTTCGGCTCGTTACTGCGTTCGGAAGCTCAGTGCCTCGCGATCAACGGATGATCACGTAGACCGAGACGAGTCGAAATGTCGAGACGCGGAGGAAGAGTGTGGCAACATTTTGGCAACATTTGAACGAAATTGCTTCCATTCCAACCGGGCTCATATGATTGAACAAGCGCGTAATTCTGCGGTTCGTTGGCGAGTCCCGCTACCCAGTTGAGGCAGTATTAGGGTTCAAATCCCACCGGTACAGCAGGAAATGCGCCGAGGACTTCTCCTGCTGATGCGGCCGATCGAGTGCCACGATGGAGAGCACACGACGAGTCGTGCTGCCCCGGATGCTCATAGGCGAATCAGTGAAAGTCGGGTCCATCATTGATGCGAGCTTCTGCCTCGCGTCGCCTGGCCACGTCATCAACGACAAACTGAACGAAGTCCTCGTCGCGATCGCCGATGACCACATCCTCGACAGAGTCGGCCGGAGGTTCTCCCGGCCACGCGGTCTGCCGCGTAGCCCGGTCCCGCTCCAGGCGGGTCCCTGACATCGCGACCTAGTCGCGGAGCCGCTGGCGGGCATCCGCGAAGTCGCGATGCCAGCCGAGCGGGGCGGAGCCGTGTTGGTCGGGGTCGTAGGCGCCGAGCCAGTGCAGGTGCAGTGCGGAGAGTTCCCAGACGAGTTCGGGGTGCCGATGCCAGAACGGAGGCACGACGGATGCCGGCAGCCCGTACGTGCGTCGAAGTCAGTTCACCCATCGGTTGAGTTCGATCCATTCGATTTCGGCGTCGTCGGCGCTGAGCAGGTTCCAGTTGATCGGATGCGGCGGCTCCGCCACGAGCGGCCCGTCGAGATCGTCCAACGAGCTCACTCCGAATGCGTCGTCGTGATCGTCAGAAGCCCGCTCGACGAGTGAATCTGCCATCGCCAGTTCACCGCCTCGAGCCGGTGTGTTCCGCTGCCGCCTCGTGCTCGACCTCGATGTCCGCACCTGTGCGATGGGTACGGTCGACCTCATAGTTGGTTCGCGCAAGGTCGTGGCCGATCTTCTTGGCGACAAACTCTTCGCGTTGGATGGCTTCGCCGTCGCGATCGACCTGGAAGGTGCGCACATACCCCTCGGCGACGAAGCTGTCGCCTTTGGCGAATCGGGTGAGCGCCCGTTCGGCGGTGGCGCGGTAGGCGACGAGGTCGTGGAAGGTGGGCTCGAGCGCGGTGAAGCTGCCGCTATATTCGTGGCGGAAGTGCGGCTGACCGATGCGCACGTGGAATCGTGTGTCGCCGTTTTCAGTGACCGTTTGTTGCGGGTCTGAAGCGATGAAACCGGATAGCGATTGCTGGGTGTGAAGTGCCATGGGACTTTGCCTCCTGTATTTTCAGCAGACCGTTGTGATCCGCGCTCATTAGGAGGTGCACCAGGCGCACCATTGCGATCGCGCCGGTACTCGAGGAAATCCGGTCAGCGAGGCAGTACTGGCACTGAAAACTTTCCGCGGACATTACCTGGTCGCACGTCTGGCAGGCGAATAGGCTTGGGCGCCATGGCCCTTCGGCTGGTTCAGGTGAATTTCAAGGCCCGGGATGATTCGGTGCTCGGCCAGTTTTGGGCGTTTGCGCTCGGCTGGGGTGTGTCCAGCGAAGGTCCGGGCGTGACTAACGTTGAACCGCCCGGCGTGGTCCTGCCGGATCCGGTCGCAGTCTGCGTCGACGTCGTCATAGTTCCAGATCCCGAAACGGTGAAGTACCGCGCACACCTGGACCTCGCCACCTCTTCCTTGGCTCATCAAGCGGAACTGGTGGCGCGATTGAAAGCGCTGGGTGCGACATCCGCTGATATTGGCCAGGGCGACGTACCGTGGACGGTTCTGGCCGACCCGGAGGGCAACGCGTTCTGCGTGCTCGAACCGCGAGCGATCTACACGGACACCGGACCGATCGCCGCGGTGGTAGTCAGTTGTGCGGACCCGCGGGCGATCGCCCGGTTCTGGAACGGGGCGATGGATTGGACCCTGCACGAGGTGACCGACGATTTTGCACGGCTACGGTCGGCCGCGGGGGTCGGTCCGTATCTGGAGTTCATTCGCGTGCCCGACATCACCGTGTGGACCCGCGTCCACCTCGACCTGCGTCCGTACCTTCGTGATGACTAGGCGGCTGAGGTGGCCCGGTTGCGAACACTAGGCGCGCTCGATGCTGACAGTGGGCAGGGCGTTGTGCCGTGGGTGGTGCTCACCGACACCGAGGGAAATGAGTTCTGCGTCCTGACGCCGGGGTAATCCCGTTGAGGGCGTGGTGACGCACGTAGAGCGGATGCCCGCAGCTCGGTAACGAGACCCTCTGTATAGGAGTGCGGTCGAGAGATATCGCAGGGTTCGGCTGGTCGTCATTCCGGCTCGACCGGCTCCGGAGCGGGCGTGTTCCGAATTGGCGCCCGCATCAACCCTTCGATTTCCTCGCGGTTCGTACGCAACTCTTTGGCATCAGACCGCGCGGTCCACATCTGTAGGGTCGCGATGATCGGCGGCGCCGCGCGGAGCATGATCAGGCCGGTGCCGAAGGGCAGGGTGCGGATCGTGTCGGGCGGCATGATCGGGACCCGGCGGATGGACCGCTGCGATGACCGCGAACCGCGATCGCCGACCGTCGTCGAGTCGGTCAGCTCGTCGCGGTCACCGATCAAAGTCGAGAGATCGTGCAGGTCTCGAGAGTTGGATCCACCGCCGAGCACGATCTTGACGATCGAGGAGTCCCAGATGGTGCTGGCGGCGTTATCGCTCCACTTCGTGCGCGCCTGCGCGAGGGATTGCAGGACCGGCATGGTCGTGATGCCCGTGCCACCACCCTCGGCCATCAGCGTGGGGAGCGAGGGGAGTGGCGCGAGGTTGCCGATTTCGTCGAGCGCGAGCAGAAGGGGCGGGTCGAGCCGTGCGCCCGCGCTTCGGGCGGCGATGCGGCGGGCGGTCTCAACGAGGTCCTCGACGAACGCCGAGACCAGCGCCGCAGAGTTGTTCGAGCCGGCACCGGTCGCCAGCAGGTACAGCGTGCCGTTGCTGCGCAGGAATCCTTCGGGGTCGAACGCCTCGCCCTCGGGTGGTGAGACGGCATCCAAGACTCGGGGGTCGGCCAGGGCGCCCAAGGACAGCGAGACACCTTGCCAGATGGAGTCGCGCGTGCGCGGGTCGGCCTCGAGCGTGGCCCGGAGCGAGTCGCCCCAGCCGGTGGCCGCTGCGGGAGTGCTCAGCAGGATCGCGACCGCGTCGTGGGCGGCGGCCGGGTCGAGGGTCCAGCGAAACAGCTCCGCTGGCGGGCAATGGTCGAGCGCTGCCGCATGCAGCAGCGCTTGCAGGGCCGTGCGGGTCTTGGCTTCCCAGAATCCGCCACCGTCGACACCGCCCGCGGCCAGTCCGGTTCCAGCGGCGAGCCCCGCAGGGCGGATCATCGCCGTGAGCGGATCCTCACACCCGCGAATGGGCGACCACCGCAGTCCCACAGGAACCCCCGCAGCGAGCTGCTGCGGATCGAACACGGCCACTGGCCCTAGCCGTTGCCGCGCTCGCAGGGTTGTCGTGAGGTTATCGGGTCGCGTCGACGTGGTCACAACCGGGCCCGGCGCATCGAGAATAGCGTTGATCACAATGTGCGCGCCCTTGCCGGAGCGCGGCGGGCCGATCACCAGGATCGAGTCCTCCACGCACGCCCACACCGCGCTACCCCGCGATCGCCCGATCCGATAACCGACATCGCTCGGGCTGGCCTTCGCGAGCGACGCTCGAAGGTGCGTCGCGCGTTTCATGATGGCCGAATGCGACGCGGCGCGGGCAACCTCTGCCCGTGTCGCAATGCCAGCGATGCGGAGAGGGTCGACCTTCGTCGTGACGCCCCTGAACATGAGCCACAATCCAATCGCTAAAGCGGATGCCAGACCGACTAATACAATCGTCGTCACCCAGTAGGCGACCGGGTTCAGACCCGGTGCCCTCAGCGCTGTCGCGGGGCCGCCCGGGTTTAGGAGCACCGCGAGCCCAGTTTCCGGCCCGCCAGTGGGCGGCGCGATACCAGTTGCCCAGGCCGCAACAGCACGCGAGCCACGAAGGAGCAGGGCCAACGCTGCCGCACCGATCAGGAGGCCGATACCGAGGTTGGTCAGCTCGTCGCCGAGATCGGTCTGCGGTCGTTGGGTCATCATCCGCTTTGATCTCCAGGTCCGGGCAGGTGCTGTAGAAGCGACTTATGGGGGAGTGAGCAGGGGCTTGCTATCGAGAGAAGCCTGAAGTCGCAACCCGGGATTCGGACAGTTGGGAAGGACCTCCACACTTTTCTTTCCATCGACGCACCTCCTCAGCCATATAGAAGGTGCGTATCTACTGCCTTGCGGGTTCGTGCGCCGTCGTGCCGAACGCCGCGAGTTCGTCCGGATGTAGCTGAACTTGCACGACAACGATGCGGTCCTTCACTCGCTATGATGCGTGCCCGGAGATGACCGCGAGAGCGTTTCACAGGATCTGAGCTCGTCAAGTTCTTGCCGGCATGCGCTGCGCGTCTCACCGTTTGTCATGCGGCTGTCGCCCCGATTCAGCCAAAACTCCCGCGTTCGTCGCAAGTGATATTAAGTCACTATTCGAGTTGTCACGTTATTCAATGAGATATAGCCCAGTTGTTTACGACGACGTAACCTTGTGTCTTCTTATGTGCCACTTTTACTTCTTGTCCGGTTCACCAAACTTTCTTAGTTTGATGTCTATCAAGTATTGGAGGCTAGGGAATCGAATATGTCAGCAGAAATCATCATGCGCCGACGAAGCAAACAGCGACGGAAAGAGCGGATTTGGTTACCGGCACTTTACTTAGCGCCGACTCTTTTGCTCATGTGGGCTTTTGATATATACCCTATTTTTCTTTCCGCGTGGATGAGTCTTTGGCGCTGGGGGATAAAGGCAGAAGAATTCATTGGTCTGGATAATTACAAGAGAGTTTTCGAGGACATTGGCAGCGGCCCCGGCGGGGCCACGGGCGAGGTTGGTAACAGTCTTCTCGTTACGGCTTTTTATGTGATCGGTACCGTGCCGGTAACGATAATTATCGCCTTTGTAATTGCCAATATGCTGAATTCAAAGATACGTTTCTCAGGCATTCTGCGTACCGCATACTTTGTCCCGTATGTCACATCGACTGTTGCCGCGGGCCTAGCCTTCGTTTGGCTCCTCAACCCTCAAATAGGTGTATTGAATTCGGCTCTCGAGTCTGTTGGCCTACCACCACAACAGTGGTTGCTGGATCCAGAACCCGCCGCTCCGAAGGTGCTTGCAGCACTCGGTATTGGTTGGTCAGAAAGTCTGCCGGAATTCCTGGAAGGACCGAGCGTAGCTCTGGTCTGCGTCATTGCCTTTAGCGTGTGGAATTCGTTGGGTTTTGCTGTCGTCATCATCCTTGCTGGGCTGATCACGATTGATCCCCAAGTGAAAGAGGCTGCCCGGATGGACGGCGTGAACTCTTGGCAAATGGCGACCCGCATCACGATGCCGTTGGTATCGCCCACTCTTTTTCTTCTCTTGATCGTTTCTACAATCAGCGCCTTTCAGAGTTTCAACGAGGTCTACGTGTTGACCAGCGGTGGTGGCTATGGGGCCGGGGCCGGCTCACCGCTGGATTCCACTCTGACGCTACCTGTGCTCATTTTCCGTCACCTATACGAACGTCCCAGCTCGGTGGGATTTGCGGCGGCATTGTCCATGCTGCTGTTTGTTGTAGTGCTGGGTGTTGTACTTTTGCAGTTTCGACTCGCTGAGCGGCGTGTCCACTATGAGTAGATCTCTCCGAACTCTTTCGCCAACATCCCATTACATTAAAGAGGCGGAACATCACTGTGGCACTTCAGACGACTGAGAGAGCGCCGAGTCAGGCAATTCGACCGCACCTAGACGCCGGTATTCCAACGAGGTCAAGACGAAAACATGCGGCTAAGCGCTGGTACCGAGTAGCGAGCCGAGTGGTCTTGTACACCGCCCTGATCGCCGGAGCGATGGTAATGCTCTTCCCGTTCTTTTGGATGGTTTCCAGTTCCCTCAAAACTTTCCAAGAGGTGAATCTATCGCCGCCCACCTTGCTTCCGACAGATCCACAATGGGCGAATTACGCTGAAGCGTGGGGATCTCCGCCTTCAGGATTCGGACGCTATTTCTTCAATAGTCTCGTAGTCGCCGTCGTTGGTACTGCCATACAGCTATTCACGGGAATTATGGCGGCTTACGCTTTTGCCCGGTTGAAGTTCCGATTCAATAACCTGCTTTTTATGCTCGTATTAGCGACCATGATGATTCCGTTCGAAACAAGAATTGTCCCCAATTATGTTCTGATTCGACAGATCCCCTTGGTTGGCGGAAATAGCATCTTTGGGGAGGGTGGCTCCGGATTATATGACACGTATGCCGGAATGATCTTGCCCGGTGTCGCCAGTGCGTTTGCCGTCTTTCTACTTCGCCAAGCGTTCATGGCTGTTCCTCGCGACTACTGGGATGCCCTGCGCATGGACGGCGCATCTCACTGGACATTCCTCTGGCGAGTCCTCATTCCCATGACCATGCCGGCGGTACTGACCGTGGTGTTGTTCGGATTTATCGGGCGATGGAACGAGCTCTTGTGGCCATTGATTGCTACGCAGAGTGAATCCATTCGGCCCGTGCAACTTGGGCTGATGCTCTTTTCCGGTGATGAGGGTTCGCTCTACCACCTGCTCATGGCCGCCACGACATTGGTCGCGGTCCCGGGAATTATATTCTTCCTGTTCGTTCAACGTCGCTTCATCGAAGGCCTCACAGCCTTCGGCGTAAAAGGCTGACCAGTTCAACTAGGTTTCGCAACGTTTCCAGACTGACCACAACCCATTCCACTAACTTTACCGGAGGTACAAATCATATGAATATGATAAAGAAATCAGCTCTAACTTTCTTTTTCCTCGCGGGAACCCTGCTGCTTACTTCCTGTGGCCTCGGAGCTGCTACCAGCTCCGGAGAGGCGGCCGTCAGCGCAGCAAATATTGATGACATCGACTTGCCCACGGGAGTGGAGATCGATTTCTGGCACATCCAGGCGACCGTCTACGGGGAAGCGATAACTGAGATGGTTCAGGAATTCAACGCCACAAACGAGTGGGGGATTGTGGTGAACGAGTCCTTCAAGGGGTCCTACCAGGAGCTGAATCAGGCCGTAAGGGCTTCTCTCGCCGGTGGCGGCGCCCCCGATGTCTCGATGGCCTATGAAAACGATGTGCTTGAGTATGTGGCAAACGATGTGATTGTGCCGCTGGACGCGTATCTGGACAGCGACCAATTCGGTGTCTCGAAAGACGACTTTGCCGACCTCGTCGACGGTGTCCTAGCCAGGCAACAAGTGGATGCCTACAAGGGGCTCACCCTGTCATGGCCCCACGGAAACTCGAGCATGGGTCTGTACTATAACGCTGACCTGTTCGAGACGGCCGGTATTGACGGGCCACCCACCAGCTGGGATGAATTCCTCGACCAGGCGCGTCAGCTGAAGGACACGACCGGATTGGCGTACTCCGCTATGGGGCCCGCAAAGAACGGTATCTACTACAACATGCTGCGTTCCAAGGGCATCACTCCCTTCGACGCCGTCGCCGCAACGACCGAATTCACTTCACCGGAGTCCATTGAGTCACTGGAATTGTTGGCTGCACTCTTTAAAGACGAGCTCGTTTACACGGCAACAGACACCGAGCAGGAATTTACTAACGAGCGCACTGCCACCGAGATCGGAACCACGGCGCGGACCTCGACGAAAATCGATCAGATCGGGGACAAGTTCGAATGGTCTGTGGCACTGACTCCCCAAGAAACCGATGAGCCCATTACCCAGTTGTTTGGTGGAAACCACGTCATTCTGGCATCCGGGGAGCCCGAGCAAGAACTTGCCGCTTGGCTATTCATGCGCTGGTTTGCCGATACTGACGCTCAATCCATCTACGCTGCTCGAACCGGTTATTCGCCCGCAGTCAAGAGCGCTTTGGACACTGCATTGTTGAGCGCGGACTACGGTGAGAATCCCCAGAAAGCGGATGCTTTCAAGAGTGTTTTTGTCAACGCGCAGATCATGCCTCCGACTGCTGCTGGCAATGCAATCGACGATATGGTCACGGGAGTTCTTGAAGAGGTCGTCCTCGGTTGGGTGACTCCGCAGGAAGCGGCCGAACGGATGGACGCTGAAGCGGCCAGCCTTCTTCAAGCATCACCTCAGAACTGAGCAGTGACGATGCTAACAACCTCGACGCAGTCAATTCCAATGAGGAGTGGCCTCAACTGGCCGGCCCCGCTGGAGAACCTGGGTGACATAAAAGTTGTGCTCTTCGACCTAGACGGCACACTCCACGATGACCCTCGAATCACCGACTTTTACGCGAGAGTTCTGGAGGAGAAAATGGTTGATGGCACAGGCCTCGGCCTTCAAGACGAAGTTGCGGACGTCATCCAGGGGCGCCACCCCGCCGCGCAACCCGGTAGTTTTGTGGAACCGTCCCGCGGTATCGCGATCAGCGCCCCACACTGGGTTGCGGAGAAAGCAGTGGATTGGATGGGCAATCCGGTTTCTTTGGTTGATGACGGCCTTCTCGGTCCGATTCAACATGATGGAGCCCTCCGCTACCTGGGCGATCAGTGGCAAATCATTGGAGCCTTGGCTGCGCGGCGCGGCGTCGATGTCCACATGCTTCGTGATGCATTCGTGCGTGCTCGCCGTTTCGGGAATGATCCAAGCACTACCCTCATCCGTTCCGAGTACTTGGATGAGGTCCTCCACCGCTTGAGCCAGGGGCGCCGGTTTCTGCTGGCGACCAACACCACCGAAGAGTTAGCCCGTCCGTTGGTTGATCGACTTCGACTGCAGCCGCCTTTTGAGATAATCCGTTTCGATGCGCGCAAGCCCGCCGGCTGCGCGGAGCTGATCTCCCACGCTCGCGAGCAGTGGAACATTGCGCCTTCGGAAATTTTGGTGATTGGCGACAATCTGTGGAATGACTTGCTTCCCCCGGCCGAACTAGGCTGCCGAACAGTGCATATAGACCCGTTAGGAACAGACCGCGCCGCACGCTGGTCCAGCGCCCGATTTGATAATTTTGCGGCCTTCGCGGCCGCGCTGAAGGAGCTTCCCGATGAATGCTGAACTGGAACCAACTATCACGTTCTTCAACGGAACCAGCACGATCGGGGGGGTCCAGGTCTCGGTTCGCTCCGGAAATTCGGAGGTCTTCTTCGATTTTGGCGTGACGCCGAATCCGTCCGGGGCTCTGTTTTCCCGGTCCTCACCCGCGCCCGTTGAGGGGAGCCTCGCCGCGCATCTGCGCGCAGGAATGGCCCCGCATGTTGAAGGGCTCTACGATCTGACACAGCTCACACCGACCGGCGGAAGCGTTGCTTCTACCATCGAGCCGATGGCCGGAACTGGTCGCATGTTGAGCCAGACATCTGTCTTGGACCACGCGGAAAATACGGCAATATTCGTCAGCCACATTCACAACGACCATTGTGAACTCCTCCCATTTGTTAGTCCCGATGTGCCAGTCCTTATGAGTGCCGACAGTGCCGCTCTGTATACCGGACTGACGGAAGTAGGGGCGCTGCGCGCCACGCCGGCTGCGGTCCGAGGCTTGGTTGAGGGCGAACACGTCGCCATCGGTGGGATGGACCTCGAGCTCGTGCACGTTGATCACGACATACCCGGGGCGGCGGGTTTCATCCTTCAGGCGGGGAACCGGCGGATTGCTTGGACTGGGGACTGGCGTGGTCACGGCCACGCACCTGAACGCATGGCAGCCTTTGCCGAGCGTGCGGCTGGAGTCGACCTGCTGATCACGGAAGGCACAACGCTTCGTCCTGACTCAAGCCCGTCTAAGCCGCTTTCGGAGGTCGAAATCGCCGAGAGAGTTGACCGGATGCTAGCTGCGACCGCTGGCCTAGCTTTCGTCACTCCCTACCCGCGCAATCTTCGCCGCTTAGCAGGCCTGCGTGATGCCGCCACCGCAAACGGTCGGACCCTGGTGCTGCGGCACGAGACTCTGGCCGGATGGCGTGCCGCCGTTAGACACGGATTATCTGTGCCGCAACTGGACGATATAGATGCGCCTATCGCAGTGTTAGCGACCGGGGATTCGGACACGAACCTCCTGGCTGGCCACACCCAGGTCACGATTGACGATATAAGGGCCAATCGAGGAGATTTCCTAGTAGAACTGCAGGTTCCCGACCGTTGGGTGGCGTTGGCCGTCGGGGCGGGTCCTGACGACGTGCTGATTCACAGCAACGGACAACCGTTGGGTTCCTGGGACCCAGAATGGACGTCCCTCACTGCATGGGTTGAGACGCTCGGGCTTGACTTTGTTTGGCTCGACTCCGGCGGACATGCCACTCCCGACGACCTCGCCTGGCTGGTTGAAACCGTGCGTCCGGGGGCAATTGCGGCCGTGCATAGCGCGCACCCGCAGCTCTTTCCGCGCACCTCAGCGCCGCTCATACTCCCTGTGCGCGGGCAGTCCTTCACGCTCTCTCAGCCCATCGCGCCTGCGCTCGGAACGCGCAGCGCAGACTCCGAAAGGACCATGATTCCATGCGTTTTGTAGTAATGACACACAATATTTGGGCGGACAACCGCTGGCCGGACCGTGAACCAGCACTGCGCTCGTTGCTTGTCACGCGTCGCCCCGACATCTACGCCGTCCAAGAGCTCCGTCCAGTTACGCGTGACGTCATCGACAGTGTGCTCACCGGGCACCGCCGTGTGGAAGACGACGAACACGGATGGAGCCACGAAAGCTCGATCTGGTGGAACGCTGAGCTATTCACAGAGGTTGAACACGGCTCGTTGGACATCGGAATCGGTGTGGATGAAATCCACCGGCACCGGAAACTTTTCTGGGTACGGCTGGCCACGGAAGACGGCACAACCATCGTCGTGAGCACCGCGCACTTCGCATTTCCAGGGACAAAGCGTGAGCTCACCGAACATGTCAACCCCCGGATCGCCCAATCGGAAGCAGCCGGAGTCGCCCTGGCCACATTGGGGGAACCAAATGAACCCGTGCTGTTCATGGGTGACCTGAACGAATCGTGGCACGTTCTCCGTATATTGCACGCCGCCGGCCTGCACGACTCCTACTCCGCCCTCGGAGTCGTTCCCGGGCCCACCTGGCCAACGGTTCCTACATGGCCAGCCGCCACCGCGCCATGGGTCATCGATTTTCAGTTTCATCGGGGCAGCATTCGAGCCCTAACGACCGAGATCGTTGACTTTTTCCACGGAGATATTGCACCGTCCGACCACAAACCTGTGGTCACCACCTATGGGTTCGACGTCAAATAACTGAACGAGTCGAAGGGGTACCTTTACCCGTGCGCAGCGCCTCACGCGCCCTTGCTGCTCGCTCGCGTAAGACTACGCGCGAGCGAGCATCAAGGGCACGCGGCCCTACCCAGGCCGTAACAGCACCCGCGCCGCGAATCAGTAGCGCTAACACCGCCGCACCGATCAGGAGCCCAATACCAAGATTGGCTAGCTCATCGCCGAGTTCGGTCTGCGGTCGCTGGGTAGTCATCCGCTTATGGATTTCGGGCCGGTGCGGCTGAACGGTTTCGTGGGGCGCGAGAGAAGTTCCGCACGTCGGAAGGAGACGGTGCCGGTCTTGGGTCGGTCGGCGAGGGTCTGACTCGCATCCCGTTCCATGAAAAGGCCTCCTCAATAAGTACAAGGTGCGCGGCTATTGCCCCGACGTCATCCGCGCTGTCGTGTCGAACGCCGAGAGCTCATCAGGATGCAGCTGGTGCTGCACAACAAAACTGCGATCCTTCACCCGCCACAGTCTCTGACCGGTGCCGAGTGCAGGCAGCAGCTTCTGTTCGGTGCGGCTGAGACCGAGCGCGGTCGCCGTGGATCCGAGCTGGTCCGGTTCTTGCCGGTAGACGATGCGCGTTTCCGCGTTGGCTAGCAGCGATGACGCGAGCGCGCGCATGGCGGATCCGGAGTCGCCGACATTGTCGAGGTCGCTCAGCTTGTGAAAGATCAGCATGTTGGCGATGCCGAAGTGGCGCGCAAGCCGCCACTGGGCATCCATTCGGCGCAGCAGCGCCGGATACGCCATGAGCCGCCAAGCCTCGTCGTAGATGACCCAGCGCTGGCCGCCGGCCGGGTCGGCGAGGGCGGACTCCATCCAGGCCGACGAGCACGTCATGAGCACGGAGATGAGCGTCGAGTTCTCGGCCACCCGCGACAGGTCGAGCGAAACCATGGGTAGCGAGGGGTCGAAGCGCACGGTGGAGGGTCCGTCGAAGAGCCCGGCGAGGTCGCCGGCCACCAGCCGTCGCAGGGCATGGCCGACGAGCCGCCCGTCTTCGGCCAGCCGACCTTCGTCGTCCTCGGGATTGGGGGAGAGGATGCGATCCACCACCATCGGCAGGATGGGAACCTCGGCGCTCCGAACAGCATCGGCCAGTGCGAGGTCGATTGCGGTGTGCTCAAGCGGACTGAGCACTCGATCGAGCACGGTTTCGGCGAGGGCGCCGATCAGGTCGCGACGCCGTGCGGCTAGCTGGGCCGACCATTCGGCATCCGACGCGGAGGCCGCCCGATGACCCTCGTCGAGCGGGTTCAGCCGGTTGCGTAGTCCGTGGCCGAGGATGATCGCTTTGCCGCCGACAGCTTCGGCGACGGCGGTATGCTCGCCCTTCGGATCGCCCGGTACGTACACGCGCCGGCCGAAGGGGAGCGAGCGGGTGTAGAGCGACTTCGCCAGCGAGGATTTGCCGGAGCCGACGATTCCGGCCAGCACGATGTTCGGCGCGGTGATGAGGCCACGTTGGTAGAGCACCCACGGGTCGTAGACGAAGGATCCGCCGGAGTACAGGTCCTGCCCGACGAAGACGCCGGCCGAGCCGAGTCCTGCCTCGGCGAGAAACGGGTAGTGGCCGGACAGCGTCGCGGTCGTATCTTGGTGTTTGGGGAGTTTCAGTCGCCCGGGCGTTCGCAGCTGAGCGGGACCGGCCTCGCCGGCTTTCGGCAGGTAGGCACCCGATCGTGCTTCGTCCCGCTCGGCGCGCCAGCGCGTGCGGGCGGCGAGAGTCTTGGCCTTCTGCGCATCCGCTTCGATCCTGGCGGCCTCGCGGCGACGAGCGCGACGGTCGCGGCGCAGCTCGCCGCGCGGTTCGACCAACGCGGCCGTATGCATCCGCTCGGTCGGGGTCTCTTTCACAGCGTGACCGTGCGCTCGGGCTGGCGCGTTGACCGCGGGGCGGCCCAGATGTCGTCTCGACGGGGAGCGTTCCGCGCCGACTGCACTTCAGATTCAAGCGGATGCCATCGCAACAGCGAAACGTACCGGTATGTCCTGCTGTAGGTCAGCGCGTACGGAGAGCCGTCGCGCTCGATGATGTGGTCGGTCCGGCCGGCCGGGATGCGGTCGTAGACGTACCCATTCTCGAGGGCGGCATCGGTCGTGGCCTCGCCGAGATCCCGTGGCTGCAGGTAATCGAACGCAGCGGATGCTCCGCTTCGGTCGATCAGGCCGATCGCAGCGTCGGCCTCCGTTCCTTGCAGGAAGGCGACACTGATCCATCGAGATGTGCGTTCCTTGGTTTCGTACCCAGCCATGCGTCGCTCCCATCACGTTTTTGCTTCGCATTGGAGGTGCGCGGGGCACTACGCGGCCTGAGTCGACGGTGACAGAATTGGGTGACGAGGCTCCGCGCCCGTCCGACGAGTTGGATCAAGGGCCGTATGCAGAGGAAGAATATCCATGGCGACAATCGAACTGCTCTACATTGCAGGCTGTCCGAACTCGGAACAAGCCCTTCGTCGTCTGCAGCACGCCGTGGATAAAACGATGCCGTCGAGCACGTCCATCAAAACCACTTTGATCGATTCCGCCGAGACAGCCGAAAAGTTTCCCTTCGCTGGTTCCCCGACGATCCTCGTCAACGGTGTGGACCTCTTCCCGAAGGATGGTCGCACCAACGACCTCGCCTGCCGGATCTATCTCACACCGAACGGCATGGCCCGAGCTCCGACCCAGCAACAAATAGAAGCAGCGCTCGCCGCTTATGGATGACGCAGCAGAATTCAACTGTTCCTGCTGCGGTCGCATCTATTCGCGCCGCAGGCTGCACGCACTGAGCGACAACGTCTACATTTGCCGTCGCTGCGGGCTGCGGGCTGCGGGTCGCGCTCCGGCTGCGGTCCGATCCTCTAGGGCACGATCAGCACTGACTGAGGTCTCTCAAACTGTCGGATCATAGGCAGAGAGTGGCTCAATTTTCACCGTCGCTCTGGCTCAGTTTTCACCGTCGCCGACCTCGACGGCGAGGCGATAGTCATACGCTCCGGCACAACGGCAACGCTGCCGCCGTAAACGCTTGTGCCTGCTGACCCACGAGCCGTCGCGTTTCGCACGAGGCCTGAATCGCTGCCTGCTCGATCGACGCCACCGCGGCGTCGAGCTCGTCGACCGTGGGCGCGGTGACACACACCAGGCCGGTCGTTCGCAGCACGCCGTGCCCGGCGGTGAGGTTGGCCTCCTGGTGCAGGAGGTCATCGTACTCGGCGGTGGCGGAGGCATCCTCTATTTGGCCGATTCGGGTGCGTTGATGGGCGTCGCTGATCAGCTCGGTCTTCTTCTTGCGCAGGTCGCGCGCGGCCTGGTCGGCGCTAACAGGCAGGTAGTGCAGAGACACAGTGCGCAGGATGCCGCTCGTGAAGACAAGGGGGGACAGAAACCCGGGGAACACCTGTGACCTGGGCCATTCGCTGATCCACAGCACCGCATGAAACGCGCTATCGGTGCGGAGATGATTCCAGCTCTCGGCGACCGCGACCGGTCCTGCAGTGGCTAGCGACCGCCCTACCAACGGATGCCGCTCCAGGTCGACGCCGACGGCGGGGTCGTATGCCGTGCGCAGGATTACCGCGAGCTCGTCGGCGGTGAGCCAGCCGCCGACGATGAGGTCTGCAGCGCGCAGTGTAGCGGTCAGGGCAGTCATCTCCTGGCGCAGCACCGTCGCCGCGCCGCGAATGCTGCCGCCCTGCGTGCGGACTTGACGGGAGGCCGCATGGAGATCAAGGGCGAGGGCGATCGTCGTCGCATGGCGTTCGCCGGCGGGCCCGGCCCGCTCGATGAGGTCACTGTAGGTGGTGGCGGCCCAGCTCTCATCATTGATGCCGTGCCGCTCCCACCACTCGGACAGTCCAGTGCCGGAATCCGGCAGCGTGCGCTCTGACACCTGCAGACGCGCGATGCGCCCCGATCGGCAGGCCCCGGCCAGTACTCGCCCCCACCCGACCACGCGCCGATGTTGCTCATCGGGGTCGAGCAGTGCGAATGCGGGGTGCGACACCATCACGACCGCGGTCAAGGTTTGCGCGTGCGGGTCGTGAATCATGACCGCCCCCGACTCAGGGTCGTTCCACTCCCGCAGGGAAGCCGAATCGCCCGGCAGCGACAGGGTTCCAACCGGGCGCGGGCGGATGATGCGGCGCCGGTAGGTCAGCTGCTCATGGCTCGACCGCCATGCCCAGCGGGTGACCACCGGCATCCACTCGACGATCTTGCGTCCGCCGACCGGGATGCCGGCGATCACCGCCGCGGTGCCCCAGATAGGGCTGCTCCACGCGACGCCCGAGGCACCGGACGTGTACAGCGCGGTGACGATGGTGAGCGTGCCGATCGACAGGGCGATCAGTTGCGGCAGTGACAGGCCGAGCATGATGCCGCGCTTGGTCAGTCGTGAGAACTGCATCGGGGGGAGTCGGTAGTCTGCGCGGTTCCTGTCAGTTTCCATGGCCACGCGTCCTTGATTTTTCGTCCGGCTGGCAGTTCCTGCGGTGAAGCGGATGCCGGTGGTCGCCTTGGCTTGGATGCCAGCGCACTCGGGGCGCTGGCATTGCCGGTGGACTGGGTGTGGGCATCCGCATTCTGAGCGACCGCGTTGCCGATCTTCGGGCCGGCCTTGGCTGTGGCGCTGACGACGGCAGCTCCGGTTGCGACTCCCGCGGTGGCCACGCCGGCGCCAGCCCCAACTGCTGCGCCGCCCGCTCCGACGCTCGAACCGGCACCAGCGTTCGCAGATGCGCCAGCACCCGAGGCACCGGCCGCCGACGACGTGGGACCCGGTCCGCCGCTGCTGGACGGTGCCATTGATGCAGGGCTAGCCTGTGTCGCTCCACCGCTGCCGCCCGGGCCCAGGACCTTCTGAGCCGTGCTCATCATTGGTGCGCTGGGCACCGGCACCGGCCGGTTCAGCGCGGACTTGGCCTCTTGTTCGCTGGACATCGCGTGGTACATGTCGAGACCGACGAAGTTGAGGAACTTGTAGGTGATGTAGGGCGCGAAGGCGGCGATGAACATCAGCACGATGCCGGCGATGGGGTCGCTGACGGAGGCTAGATCCGCATCGATCGGGGCTGAGACCTGCGCGACGGCGACCAGGAAGATGACGACGAGTACGAGCTTGGAGAGGATGAGGGCGATGACGAAGGTGACCCATTTGGAGAACCAGCCTTTGACGGCGTCCCAGGTGGCGCCGGCGAGGGCGATTGGTCCGAAGACGATGGCTACCAGGAGCAGTGCTTTGCGGATGAGGAGGGAGAACCAGACGATGGCAGCGCCGCATATGGCGAGGCCGGCGAGGAAGATCGTGAGGATGGCGCCGACGCCCGGGGCGCCGGGGCTGATCGCGGTGAGGCCCACGGCGAGGAGGGCTATGCGGTCACCCATTCCTGCCATGGTGTTGCCGCTGGCCTGGACTATGCCGATGGAGAGCTGGTCGGTGATTTCGAGCAGCAGGCCGGTGATGGTGATGATGACGAAGGATCCAAGGACCGATTTGGCGACGCCGATCACGGCGCGGGAGAGCGCCGTGGGGTCGCGGTGCACGAGCCCGGTGATCAGTTGCAGGCAGAAGGAGATCAGCGTGACGAAGACGGCGACGCCGAAGAGTACGTTGTAGACGTCGATGTAGGTCGGGTCGGTGAGGTCGACGAGGGTGGTCGTGTCGAAGGCGGCCCAGACGGATTCGAAGAGCCAGGCGGCAGTGGAGCCCATCGAACCGGCGAGCCAATCGAACGGTGCCGCGACGACAGAGGATGCGACGTCGCCGACGCCGGTGCAGACATCCGCTACGACCGGCACATCGCACACGCTCATCGGTTTCCTGCTCGGATTCGGGGTTAGACGGACCGGCCGACGTTCCAGAAGAAGTTAACGAGGGTAACGGCCGCGCCGCAGATTATCGCGGCACCGCAGGCCACCATGACGCCGGTCTTGCCGCGGGAGGCGAGGTGTGGGTTGGATGAGTTGGCGCCGAATCTCCAGACGATCGCGGCGACAATGAGGGCGAGAACGCTCAGTACGAGGCCGATGGTCATGACCGCGCCGACGATGACGCGCAGCTGCTCGATGCCGGGAAGTCCGGTGCCGTTGGGGTTGATGTCGATCATCGGTGGCTCCCTGTGTCGTTTGGTGGGTACGACAGGGAGGTGCGCGGGACAGGACATGGTATCCAGGATCAATTTCATATTTCCACCTGCGCTCATGGCACGTCGCCTCGTGGAGTGGAATTTTCGAGTAGTGCATCCCTTTGGTGGGCGCTAATCTGGCCCCGTTCCCGTGAAAATACCAAATGGCTTCATGGAAGCGTTTGACGATTTGAGAAACGTGTATTTGTCAGCACGAAAACCGAGCGGTCCGACCCCCAGTTGATCGCCGCCGGGGCAAGGCCACTTTGGAGCTAGACGATGGCACGTCAAGACAAGCCCAGTTCGCCGCCCTCCCGAAATCGGCAGCGCCGATTTGTCGGGGGAAAGTGCTCACAGCGATTTGGGCTGTTGCGGTTTTCGCCGCAGGGGTGATTGCGAGTCCCGCGTTGGCGGACTTGTATGAGTGGGCGAAGGATGCCGCTTTAGGGCAGACACTCCGCGAAACCGAGGTACGACAGTTAGACGTGGTCGCCTATGACGGGACGCTTCGGGAGGGTTACACGGTCGAAGAGAAAGTCCCCGGCTAGTGCCGCAGCGCGTTTCAGGCCGAGACCTCGATGCGCCCTTACCAAAGCGTGGCGCCAGTGAAGTTGAGGTTACCGCGTTGGTTCGTCCCTTGCCTCGAAGAGCGTGCAATGAGGGATTCGAGAAGGGATTTTCACAAGCCATCATCGTTTGACGAGGTGTCCTGGACTTAGAAGTAAACCTTATCGATACCGGTCCCATCACATGAACTACGATATTTTCGTGCCCAGCATAATGATCGTTTGCCCAGTCACGAAGCGGTCTGTTGCGACCGGCCTAGAGGCAACCAGGGTGTCATTCCTCACGCTAACGCTTGTTCAGAACTCCTCGGTCTGTTCAGCGTGCGGTGAAATTCACATTTGGTCGAAAGAAGACTCGTACCTCGAAGGTGACAGCTTTCATAAAAATTGGCGTTAGGGCACATAACTCCAGGCACATAACTCCAGGCTCCTATCGACGCTACTCCGCTGCGTAGATAGAGCGCGTCGTGCCGTCTGGATTCACCACCTCCGCAACGGAATCCGGTCCGAGTGGTACCAGTTTGGACCCGTCCCACGGCTCAAATTGCGTCGCGGTTTCCTTGACGGAGGTCGGAACGTCTGACGTGAAAACTCGAATGGTTCCCACACCCGTATGAGGATGGAAGGTAACGGTCGTCCAGCGCGCAGCCTTCTCGAAATTACTGATCACTACCGGGTTGTTGAATTCCTCAGCGTTGAAAAGTTCAGTGGCCTCTAGCATGTCGGTGCAAAACTGTTCGATATCAATGTTTAGCATGTCTGGGTGCGCCTGCGTCCCACCCATCGCGTTGTTATGAAGGAAGAATCCCTCATCCCTGGTTGTAAACAGAATAGTGCGGTAGGAATGTGCCGAGGCAAGTCCTTGGTGAAGCAACTTACATCGAACTCTGTAGGCATCCTTTCCAGGAAAGAGCGGGTACTTAGGCGTCATGTAGGTGTCGTACCAAGCGGCATACCGATTGCCGCTCGTCTCGCCGTCTTCGGCTCGAACGGCGGCATTCACATCGGGCAGAATGAAGGCTGCGTGGAGGGCTATCACCCACAGCTTCGCGTCGAGTGCGTTCTGAATATCTCTCATGAGTGCAGTCATGGGAAAAGAGTACGCGGTGCCGCGCGAGCGGATTTCCGTTGCACGACGTAACCCGGCCCACTCCGACTCCGAGTCGCGGGAGAGGGTGCACTGCAGGCGATCTCAAACGCGAGCCGGGGTCGATTGGCCGTCTGAAAGTTGGTGATAGCGAGGGCGCATACGAGAATTCCGAGACAGCTAGCACGGACATTACCCACGCCTGATGCGGGGCGGGAATTCCCTCGTTCCGTGATAGATCTGGGTCACCGCCGTGAGTTTCCTAGAGCGAATGGCCCACGCGAAGAAGGAAGTTCACCCATGCGACACCTGCACCCGCGAGTGCCGCGGTACCGCAGGCGACCCAGAGCCCGAGCCGAGCCCGCGTGGCGGTGTGAAAGTTGCCGTGCGCCGAAGCCAGCGCCCACGTGACTCCGCTGATCAGCATCATGAGCACCGCAATGATGAGCACGAACGTCAGCAGGGCGCCGACGATGCTCTTCAACTCTGAAGCGCCGCCGACGGCGCCGAAGTCGGGAAGATGTCTATATCACGCCACCGGGCATCCGCTTGTTGCGGCGGTCAGGTCGGCGGCACCATGGGCCGTGAGCCAATCCACCGCGTCAACAGCGGGTTGGCTCGCCCCGCCAGGATGGATCTCAAGATGCAGATGCGGGCCGGTTGACTTGCCCACGGAACCGACGTCACCGATGTGCTGACCGGCGACGACGCTGTCACCGACCGCGACGTGCATGCCCTGGTCGTACATGTGGGCGTAGTACGAGGTGACCTGCTCGCCGCCGACCGTGTGCTCGATGGTGATCAGGCCGCCGTAGGTTCCGCGTTGCCCGGCGAAGCTCACGACACCATCGGCGACCGCGAGGATCGGGGTGCCCAACGGCGCGGCGAGATCGCTGCCGGCGTGGAACCTCCGTTCGCCAGTGTAGGGATCGATGCGCCACCCGAAGCTGTCGGTATTCGTGGACGTGCCCGCGGGAAGCGGAAACACGATCCGCGATGACTCGGAAACGCTCGCACTCCGAGTCAGCTCAACGAGAATCGCCTCGGCAACTGGCTCAAAGTTCGCATACCGATCCGGATAAGCACTGACCTCGACAGCCTGAGCCGCCGCGCCCGGGGCGAGCATCTGCCAGCCAGCAACATCGAGTAGCCCGCGTGGCGACCCGGCGTTGGGCCCCGACACCCCACCGAAGAACGCACGTGCTTGGTACGCCGGGTCCATCAGCTCAGCGACCGTTCCCCACCCCGAAGAGGGCCGCATCTGAAACAGCCCCAGCGAGTCGTGATCAGAACCGACTCCGTCGTGAGGGTAAAAAGCAGATTCCGGATACGCACTGGTGTTTGCCAATAGACGCAACGTCGACTCCGTGAGCGCGGCCATCAACGCCACGAGCACTCCCGCACGACCGACGTCGGCCGTCTGCCCGCCCACAGTGATGATCGTTCCCGCATGGGTCAGCTGTCGCCGATCCAAGATTATCGATCGGCCAGCTAAAGTCTGAGCGGTCAGCGAATCAGGAATCGTCCCGACGACCAGCGATCCGCACGAGCTCGCGACCGTGGTCACCAGCGCGGCCACACCCACCAAACCACCCACCGGGCAAGCGAGCATCAGCACCACGATCATTCCGATGAGCAGCTTCATCGCCTACTCCAGCGGATGGTCGAGCTTCGACAGCCGCAGCAGCGTGCACGACTTCTGGCCCGGGCACACCACGAAGACCGTGAACGACACCTGCCGCTCAGTGCGCATCTCGTCGGTGTCCCACGTTCCCGCGCGATGACGCGTACCCACAACAGTGAGCGCCGCCGCACCCCGCGGAATCTGCCCGGCCGCCGCCTGCTCCAACGCCGTCGCCCACGCGACCGGCACCACCACCGACTCCACATCGAGCCACTGACGCGTGCCGTAGGTAGCGAGTCGCTGCCACATCTCGGCGCCAGGCAAATACTCCCGCACATCGGCAGCCACAGCCGCCGCTTCCTCCGCATCTGCCACGTCCACCAGCACCTGCACCCAGTCGGCGAGGCCAGCATCCTGACGCGTGTCCCAATCAAACAGCGCGTGCGCGACGCTGCGAGCAAACAGCTCCGGGCTCGACGTTTCGAGTACCGGCTGCGGTTGGTCGGTCGGCACAACAGCCGCAGCGGATGCAGGGGGCGCCGACCGCTCATGCTGGTTCGCTTT
Organism: Cryobacterium sp. Y57; assembly: GCF_002929505.1. Lineage (GTDB taxonomy): Bacteria > Actinomycetota > Actinomycetes > Actinomycetales > Microbacteriaceae > Cryobacterium. The sequence continues at coordinate 3,195 of NZ_PJJL01000042.1, read as the reverse complement.
CGTGGGTCCACGGAGCAGCCCAAACAATCCGACGGCCGCCAGCACGATCAGGGCGACGCCAGCGCCAACTATGGCGATGACAAGACGACGGCGTCGAAGGAATTGCATGGTGGGCTCCTAACGAATGCGGGTAACGGTGGCGGAGATCTGCTGGACGTCGGGGGAGTCGTGGAGGGTGCGCATCCGCTCGAAGAAGGCAACGGTGCCGGCGAGGGTCGCGTCGAATTGGTGCCACTGGTCGTCGGAGAGTTCGGCGGCGACCTCGGCGTCGTCGTAGCGCAGCCACCAGTCGCGCAGGTCGCTCCAGAGAAAGACGAAGGAACGCGTGGGCAATATTGAGTCGGCCGCAGCCAAAGAGCGGGTCTTCTTGGCGCGCGTCGTCGCCTTCGCACGGGCAAGTGCTTCCCTGGCCAGCTGCTCGAGGTCGGCCACCGAACGCCCAGCGGTCGGCACGGCCAGAACCAGCGAGCGAATGGGCGCCGTGGTCCCCAACCGGTCAACTTCGGCAGCGACCCTGCTGTGTGCAGCCGTCACCGATCCGCCGTTCTGAATCACCGCCAACTCCTCCCTCGCGCGACTGCGCAACGTCTCATCGAGACTTTCGTCGTCCGTCATCCGCTGCAGTTGGCCGATGCGTTCCAACGTTGTATAGGAGCGCCGACCGGTTACGAGCAGGGCCGCTTGCGCGCGCACGTAACCATCCGGCTGCGGTGCTGCCACCGTGGCAGCACCGTCTGATCTGGGCTTTTCCGTACCGAAGCGTGTTGCGGCCTGCCGCCGCTGGGCATCCTCAGCGAGAAGCATCTTCACCTCGCGATACAGGGCGGCCGCCTCGGTGGGGGCGAAGGCCTTGTGCAGCGCGTTCTCGTCATGCTCGGCGAGCAGTTGGGCGAGGTGGTCCGAAATGCCGGAGCGTACCCAGACGTTGAGCTTGCGCACGCCGAGCTGCCGCAGCGCCGCCAGGCGGCGGGCACCGCAGATGAGGGTGCCGTCGGGCGTCACCGTGATGGGCTGCAGCAGCCCCTGCCGCTTGATCGAGGCGGCGAGCGCGTCGATGTCGCCCAGATCGGTGCGGTGCCGCGACCCGATGCGGATGGAGTCGATCGACCGCTCCAACTCGATGTGACCCGGGGTGATGGTCATGCGAACACACGTGGCGAGTTCAGAACAATGTCTGAGACCAGGTCGTCGTCGCCGAGCAGGGCGTGCAGCGGCTCGCCGACCAGTAGGCCAAGAAGGATGCCGCGCCCCGCGGCGGTGTGCGCGTGCAACGGGTTGCCGGATCCCAGAAGTGTGCGCAGCATGCTCATCCAGGCCGGTTGAGAAACGTCGAGCAAAGCACGAGCGGCGTAGTCGCGCCGCAGCGACTCGAAGGCAGACGGTCGTGACGGGGCATCCGCTAACCGACTGCAGACATACTCGATGCCATCACGGGCGTGGTCGGCCGGCCAGCCGAGCAGGGTGAACAGAGAGATCGCGTTCTCAACGGCCAGAGACACCTCGACCAGCGGTGCCTCCTCGGCAAACACATCGGCCGCATTGACGCTGAACGTGCAGCATCTCGCGGAGGACCGTCACGTTTACGGTGTGCACGGAGCAGGAGTTCTAGTGAGAATGACGCGGCAGCTCATCAACCCGTGAGCCCGAAGCCATCGGCGACAAGCAGCATCGTGGCGCTGCGAAGCGCCATTCCTGACATCTCTGCAACCCGCCGAGGCACCTCCATCCCCCAACCGAATCTGCCACCGTCGCCACTCGCTGCCATGCTTCGCCGATACCCGCCGGCCTTGCGCTACCAAACAGACCCCCACTAAAAAGACCCCGCCCCCACTCCAGTGGCTTTCTCCGAGCGGGCCGACAAGAATCTTCAGTGAGAGGCTTTGAGCTATCTACGCCAAGGTCACTCGGCACGAAGCGGCCACATCGACTGCTTCGCTGCACTACGTTGGCCCCTACGTCGCCCGTGAACCATACAACTGTCATCATCTGTAACTCACTGGTCGAACGTCCCGGAGATCCCATCAAAATTCACCCGCAAAGGACCGAAGTCAGGCGAATTGTATCAGCCGCATCGAACCATCCGGTTCCTATTCAAACACCAGGAAATCCGCAAGTTTTTACGACAACGGGTGACGATCAAAGTTAGGTTAGATCCCACAAGGTGACGCGGGAGCAAAAGAATCTTAGACTTGAGATTCACTCCGTCTCTTAACCAACGCCTCGTCTCGGAACCGCAGATCATGCTTCCTATTAATGTGCGCTCGATTGCAGCCAACTTATTCTCCGAAGGAGCATGCAGTATTCCTCCGCGCTGGCGATGGCGGCTTTGTAGCTGCCGAGGCTCAAAAGTAGAAATAGGAGGAAGACAGCCGCGATGGCTACGCCATCAGTGACAGCACCAATCAAGATCAATGGGCTGCTCACTGCCAGGAGCGCCCAGATGAACACAAACGTACCGAACATGCCCAACCGACCCCGGGTCATTCCTAGCTGGACTTGCAACGCGGCAGGGACTCTGTTATCCACTTTCACAGCAGCGACATCCATATGAAAGTCGTTTGGCTGCAGCTCATCGAGCGTGGCAAGGAGGACGTTCCCTAGCATGGTCGGCATAACGCGGCTTTTGGCCGGATATTGAAATTCCCGGCGTAACAAAGAGTCTACTTCTGCCAGCTGGCGGGTATCGCAATGAGATCGCCACGTCATAGAAAGAGCGATCTTTAAATTTTCATTCGAAACGCCTTGTGGTGGCGATTCCTCGCCCGCCAAGGATTTGAGAATCTCGATGACTTCCTGGGGAATCTGCGAGGAAACTAAGCGAGGACGGGCCAGAGTAAATGCTTTACGCATTATATCCAAGCGCTCCTGCCGGAGCTTTTCCTTTCTCCGGACATGATGATTGATGAGGGCCGTGCGTAACAGCGCGCTCGGACCCCACCCGCGCCAAGTCCCTTGCAAGGCGCGCAGAGCCCCCCACGAAAAAGTCTGCGTAATCATGGTGACGATGAGAATGAGCGCGACGGTCACGAGGGCCAACTGACCCGGGTATGCCATGATGTCGGTCACCGCTTGAAAGGGATCCACCTGCCTATCAATCCGGAAACGGTAAAGCAATGTTAACGCCAACTGAAAATGGGGCCATTTGTGCCAACTGAAAACAGGGCCACTTTCGTGTGGTTCTAGTGTGCCGTACTT
>NZ_PJJL01000040.1 GCF_002929505.1 Cryobacterium sp. Y57 | reverse complement strand
TCACTGACCATCCCACGGTGGCTCGCTACGTTAACGCAGCAACACTCAGGAGCGGGAAACAACACCACTCAACGGGACATGGCCCGCGGCGTTGACCGAGGCGCCGGGTACTATCGGCTCACGCCTGCACGAGTGGGCAAACGCGCCGGGCGACCGCTGGAGTGAAGGCTTGTCCATCCCGGGCGCGAACCAGGAATTTGTACCGGGGAACTACTGGGCTGCGTGCGTATCAGCAGAGTGCCGACGTTTGATGACCGACTGGATTCCCTTGTACGCAAGCATGCCTGCGATGCAAAGGAAGATGGCCCCGGAAACGTAGTCGAACTATTGTGACGCATTCCCAATGGTAAGAATCGAAAATGCGATGATGACGATGGCGCCGCCGAGATAAGCGGTGCTAGTGCGCTTCGAATCTATTTCGGACTCAACAAGGTCAGGACGTGTCATGCTCGAAGCCTACTGCGCTCACTCACCATGTCCCGAAACCCTATGGGTGCTTTCGAGACCGAGCCCGCCAACGCGTGCTGTTTCGTGACGGCAGTCGCGGCAGCCAGCCTTTCTGCGTGACGCCTCGGACGTGCGCAATGGGACTCGGCCCAAAACGGTGATCAGTCCCACGACCGGGCCGGTGACCATTCAGGTGCCCCGCGACCGGGACGGCACGTTCAGTCCGGTGATCGTGCCGAAACTGTCAGCGAAACTGGCCTACTTTTCAACGAGCGCTGACAATCTGGGCCCGAAACTTTGCCAACAACCTTCGCCTGGGGCGACGGGAGGGTGCGTCAGACGAGCAACTCTCGGAGCTCATCGCTAGTGCAAAATGCCAGCAGGGCCTCGACCTTACGGGGCGATCCATGCGCAGCTGAAGAGAACGGCTGAACCCCCAGGTGACCTAGACGCGGACCAGTCGGCAAGAGGCTGTCGGAAAGTTGTCGGTTATCAACGCATTTCAACGAAAAAGGCTCCTACTTCCCTGCAAATCCGGGGAAGTAGGAGCCTTTTTCGTGGCGGTACCGGTGGGATTTGAAACCTAAGGCGCCCCCAATGAGACAGCGGATCAGCCCTCAAATCCGCATGATTACGCGGCTTTTCAATTATTTGACCATGCTAGAGAACGGAGCGATCTCGTTCAAATGTTGCCAAAATGTTGCCACGCCCGCAGATAAGCCTTGGGTTCTGTCGAAAGCGTCGCGGCTGCCCATTCCTCGTGAGGCGCAGGGCGTAAATTGCATCGGACAAATTATTGAGCGGGGTATCGACACGCTCCTGACTGGCGCCAGGGTGCTAGCAAAGAGTCCGACATGTACGTATGGATAGCCCGTCCAATAGCAGAGATACTGAATCGTACGTGCCGATAATACATATTATGACAAGTAATGCGTGTTTGAAAGAATTATTTCTAGAAACCAATTATGTTGATTTTTTCATTCAGCTGTCCTGCCTCATGAGGCAGTCGCAATCTAGTCGAGGCATCAGGGATTTTGTCTCAAGACAATTGATGCATCGTCGGGTTTCTTCTTAACTTAGTTGAGGCATTGGCATGATCCGTCTCAAGTCAGTTGAGGCGTTGGCATGATCCGTCTCAAGTTAGTTGAGGCATTGTGCGACGTATCTCGCGCCAATTTGAGACGTTCTCCACTTCGAGCCTGATCGCGGGACGTGCCGTGGTGGCATCCGACCTTGTTGTCGCACGTGAACGTGGTGAAGGAATCCTGACCTTCAGGGAGCACTGTTCCTCTGCGCCGGTATGTAGGGCAGTATCGCCACCCGTTATGACAAACTCGCCCTGAGCTATCGCGGCGGAGTCCATCTGGTCGAAGACATCAAGAGACACGCCCTAGCGGTGCAGGTGCTCGAGCACAGCGGTTGCGGTCGCTGTGTCGGTGACGAGGCAACGAAAGAGGCCGGTCTTGGCACCGCTCGCAATACTAGGAACCTTATCGGTGCCGACCGCGACGCCGACGGTGAACGGAATGCCACGCAGCACGTCGACGGAGGTGTTCACCATGCGTTCACTGCCCGGGAACTGCACGGTGGCTCCGTCGGTGTCGAAGAAGTTGAGGCAGACATCGCCGACCGACCGCAGCAGCGAGTCATCGTCGGTCGGAATGAACCGGGAGATCGACTGGCGCGAGGCGGGTGGTGACCCGATCGCCACGAGAGCGCCTTTGGCGGCCTTCCAGAGTCGTTGCACCCGTTGGAAAGAAGGATCACGCTGCAAACTTTCACACATTTCCAACGAGGGCAGCGCCTGCGCGAAGAGAAAAGCCGGCACGCCGCCGCTACGCTCCGCAATCGTTCGGGCAAGCTCATTGGACTGGTGCCACGGTTCCGGCTCGGTCTGACCGCCAACGGTCGGGACGATGACCACCCCAGGCAGCCGGGGCAGGGGTCCCTGGCTAAGCTCGTAGATGGTGCGGCCGGAAGAAACCAGCAAAACGTCGCCGGGCTCAAGCGACATGTCTGCGAGGGCCGTGTTCACTTGGGGCGCCAAGCCACCGCGGATACGCGCGGACTGGTCGCCCGGGGCGAGGTAGACCTGGGCCAGGCCGAGGGCGTCGCGCAGAATCGCGGTGAGATCATCCCCCGAGTGCTGTTCGGGATTGACGACCTCGATGCGCACGACACCGACGCGCCGAGCCTCGGCCAGCAGGCGGCTAACGAAGGGCCGGGAGATCTTCAGGACCGCGGCGATTTGCGCCTGGTTGTCCCCGTCGACATAGTACATGCGGGCCGCTTCATAGAGCGCGCTGAGCGGGTAGCGAGCCTCAGGCCGGTCGCCGATCGGGTCCAGGGGGTGTTCGCTCATTTGGGGGGATCCTTCCGCGGAGTGCACACCACCATCATGACCCATGAACAAAGACGTGAACAAATGTTCTGCACATAGCAAGCACAGAAATTGTGTTCTGCACAGATGTGTCGATAGTGTCGGAGAGCATCAAAGTTATCGGATGATCCAAGGAGGGGTCCATGTCCACCGCAACACTTTCGGTTACAACGCAGTCCGTCGAACGATCCGAATCAACGTCAATGCTGCCCAGCTTCATGCAGGCCGTCGTCGTGCACGGCCCAGAAAAATACGTTATGGAACGACTCCCGGTGCCGGTTCCCGGCCCTGGCGAAATGCTGATCAAGGTTGAGGCGGTCGGCGTGTGTGCCAGCGACCTCAAGTGTTACCACGGCGCCACCAAGTTCTGGGGCGACGAGGACCGGCCCGCTTGGGCCCAGACCGGGATCACGCCCGGCCACGAATTCGTCGGCACCATTGTGCTGGCCGACGACGTGGCTGAGGCTCACCATCAGGTCAGCGTGGGCGACCGCATCGCCTGCGAACAAATCGTGCCCTGCGGCGAGTGTCGGTACTGCACCCGCGGCCAATACTGGATGTGCGGCCCCCACGACATGTTCGGCTTCCGCAACTTCAACGGCGCCATGGCGGAGTACCTTGTCGTGCCGATTCGGGCTCTTACTCACCGCGTCTCCCCCGAACTGCCAGCCGCACACGCCGCCTTCGCCGAACCGCTGGCCTGCTCGCTGCACGCCGTCGAGCGTGCCAACATCCACTTCGATGACGTGGTGGTCATCGCCGGGTGCGGCCCGATCGGTCTGGGCGCCATCGCCGGCGCCAAGGCCAAGGGCGCGCGGGTCGTCGTGGCCCTCGACCTGAGTGACGACAAACTTGCCCTGGCAGGCAAATGCGGCGCCGATATTTTGCTCAATGCGGGCACGAGTGATGTCATTGCAAAGATCACAGCCATGACAGACGGTTATGGCGCGGATGTTTACATCGAGTGCACCGGGCATCCATCGGGCGTGAAGCAGGGTCTGAACCTGCTGCGCAAGCTCGGCACCTTCGTGGAATACTCCGTCTTCGGCTCCGACGTGACCGTGGACTGGTCGATCATCAGCGACGATAAAGAGCTCGATATCTTCGGCGCGCACCTTGGCCCCAACTGCTGGCCTGCCGCGATCAAGATGATCGAGTCTGGCGTACTGCCAATGGACGACATCTGCACCAATCAGTTCGCCCTCAACGACTATCAGGCCGCGCTTGACCTCGTCAGCGATACCGCGGGCGCCTCGGTCAAGGTCAGCATCCTTCCGTAATCGGCGGTCCGGTGCACCGCGGTCATTGTCGCGGTGTATCCCCTGGCCCTGTCGGGCCACGCTTTTCAGGCCGACCTCACTCGGCCTTCCGCACGATGACGTGAACGGATGATTGTGACCCAAACCCTCGAACGACTGGCCCCCACGCGGGAAACCCGCCTCGACCGGATCGGCATTCCTCACTCCCTACGCTGGGGCTTCCTCGGCGTGCTGGTCTTCATGACCGGTAATGGTGTGGAATCCAACTTCATCGCACCACACATGGCCGCGGCGCTGCCCACGGCCGCAGCACTCGTTCCGACGATCATCACCATGTACGGCGTGGCCGTGCTCGTGGCCTCCTACCTGTCCGGGGCGCTCTCCGACCTGTGGGGCCCACGCCGAGTCATGCTGCTCGGTTTTGTGGTCTGGATGGTCTTCGAAGCGACGTTCCTGCTGGCGCTCAGCGGCGAATCAACCGTGGGTGTGATAATTTCGTACTTCCTGCGTGGATTCGGCTTCCCGCTGTTCGCCTTCGCCTTCCTGGTCTGGATCAATGCCGTAGTGCCGTCCAAACGCAACGGCAGGGCCGTTGGCTGGTTTTACGTGATGTTCACAGGAGGCCTGCCGACCCTCGGATCACTCTTCGCGATCTTTGCCATTCCCGCCTTCGGGTCGGGAATCGGCGGGGAGTACCTCACCATGTGGGCCTCTGCGGGCCTCGTGACGATCGGGTTTCTGATCGCCTGGGCGGGTATCCGTGAGCAGCGTGGCCGGTCGCGGCTGGTTCCGCACGAGGAGACCACCAGTCGGGTGCTATTGTCGGGCCTGCGCCTCACGGCGACCCAGCCGAAGATTTTGATGGGCTTCCTGGTGCGCATCATCAATACCGCCCCGCAGTTCGGCATGTTCATCATTCTTCCGAGCATCATCGGCGGTGAGCTCGGCTGGACACAGGCCCAGTGGCTCACCATGACCGTGATTGTGTTCGCCTCCAACGTGGCCTTCAATGCTCTCTTCGGTGCGATCGGTGACAAGTGGGGCTGGCGCCGTACCGTTCGCTGGTTCGGGATCGTCGGCTCCGCGATTGGCCTGCTGGCCTGGTGGTACGTGCCACACTGGGTTGAACCGGGCTCTGACTGGGGCTTCTGGGTCTCTGTTGCCGCCGGTGTATTCTTCGGAATCATGCTCGCCGGGTTCGTGCCGATGGGCGCGATCATGCCAGCCCTCGCCCCCGAGCACAAGGGCGCTGCGATGGCCATGTACACGACCGCCGCCGGCGGTGCGGCCTTCCTGGGCGCAGCCGTGGTTGCCATCGTGCAGCCCTGGGGCGGCAACATCGGTGTGGTGTGGGCGTTCGTGATCCTCTACGGCGCCGCGTTCATCATGATCAACTATCTTCGCGTGCCCGAAGACGAGCCGGGAGCACGTTCGTGACCCGCTTGTTCGGCGACCCGGCCGAATTCGCTGAGGATCAGTTGGCCGGATTCGTCGATCTCTACCGTGACCGTCTGCGGGGCGTCCCCGGCGGAGTCGTCGCCCTCCCATCCGGCCCCCCGCAGGTCGCCGTGATCGTCGGCGGCGGCGCCGGCCACTATCCGGCATTCGCCGGCCTCGTTGGCCCGGGTTTCGCGACCGGTGCGGTTGTGGGCAACATATTCACCTCGCCCAGCGCCGCCCGAGTGTACTCCGTCGCCAAAGCCGCCCATCAGGGTCGCGGCGTCGTGCTGAGCTTCGGCAACTACGCCGGCGACACCATGAACTTCGGCATCGCCGCCGAGCGGCTGCGCAAAGAGGGCATCGACACCCGCATCGTGATCGTGACAGATGACATCGCATCCGCTGCCGAGGAACAGTTACGACGCGGCATCGCCGGAGACTTCACCGTCTTCAAGGTCATGGGTGCCGCGGCGGCGACCGGAGTCAACCTCGACGAGGTCGAACGACTCGGTCGGGCGGCAAATGCCGCCACCCGCACCCTCGGAGTGGCCTTTTCCGGCTGCACCATGCCCGGTGCCCACGAACCGCTCTTCGACGTGCCCGCAGGCTACCTCGGGCTCGGCCTCGGCATTCACGGCGAGCCCGGCATTCGCGACGAGCCGATGCCCACCGCGGCCGATCTCGCCCACACCCTCGTAAATAGTGTGCTCGCTGAGGCCCCAGCGCGTGCTGCAAGCAAGCGCGTAGCCGTGATCCTCAATGGCCTCGGCACCACCAAATATGAGGAGCTTTTCCTTCTCTGGAGCCACATAGCGCCACTGCTCCGCAAGGCGGGGCACACCACCGTCGACGTGGAGGTCGACGAAATCGTGACCAGCCTCGACATGGGCGGCTGCTCACTCACCCTGATGTGGCTCGACGACGAACTCGAAACGCACTGGCGAGCGGATGCCTACACGCCCGGCTACCGCAAGCAGAAAGCCCCACTAGTGAGCATCGACACCACTTTGGAGCAGGGCTACAGCGCGGTGGAGGTCGCCGCAGGCGCCCCCGACTCCAGTACGGCAAGCCGCAAACTGGCCGAGCTCACCTCCCGCGGCCTACTCACGATGCAGTCAAGCCTTCACGAACACGAGCAGCGACTGGGCGATATTGACGCGATCGCCGGTGACGGCGACCACGGACGCGGGATGGTCAAGGGAATCGACGCGGCCGTCGCCGCGTCGACGATCGCCTGCTCCAACGCCGCCGGGGTGGCCTGGCTGCTGCAGCGATCCGGACAGGCCTGGGCCGAGCAAGCGGGCGGAACCTCGGGCGTGCTCTGGGGCGCGGCGCTCGAAGCCGCTGGAATGGTACTCACCGATGACCGCGACCGGTATCTCCCGAGTGACATCGTCGCGGGGGCTGAAGCGTTCCTCGAGGCCATCGTCGACCTCGGCGGCGCAACCATCGGGGACAAGACCATGGTCGACGCGCTGATTCCCTTCGTGGACGAGCTGCGGGCCCGGGTCGCTACCGGGGCGAGTGTGCAGTCTGCGTGGCGCGCGGCATCCGTCGTCGCCACCGTCGCGGCCGCCGACACCGCCGTACTGACCCCGAAACTCGGCCGCGCCCGGCCACTCGCCGCGAAGAGCATCGGAACCCCGGATGCCGGGGCCACCTCGCTCGCGCTGCTCGTGACCGCGCTCGGTGCGATGAGCCACTCGTGATTGACTGACCGACTGATTGATGGAGAGAAACATGCGCATTGTAGTGGGTTCGGATGACGCCGGATACGAATATAAGGAAGCACTGAAAGCAGACCTGCTGGCCAGCGGGCTAGTGAGCGAGGTGATCGATGCTGGAGTGAACGGTGGTGACCACACCGCCTACCCGCACGTGGCCGTGGCCGCAGCCCGAACCATCGCGGCCGGCCAGGCAGACCGCGCCCTGCTGATCTGCGGCACCGGACTCGGCGTAGCCATCGCCGCCAACACGGTCAAAGGCATTCGCGCGGTCACCGCGCACGACTCTTACAGCGTGGAGCGTTCGGTCCTCAGCAACGACGCCCAGGTGCTCTGCATGGGCCAGCGCGTGATCGGCCTCGAACTGGCGCGCCGCCTCGCGCGGGAGTGGCTCACGTACACCTTCGATACCGACAGCGCGAGTGCCCACAAGGTCGCCGCCATCAGCAGCTACGAAAGGGACGAATCATGAGCGTTGCGGTCCAGGAATTCGACGGAAAAGTAGCGATCATTACCGGAGCGGCGAGCGGCATCGGGAACGCGGTCGCCCACTACTTCGCCGAACGTGGAGCCCGGATCGTGGGAGTGGACCTGAACGACTCGATCACGACGGCCGTGGCCGAGCTTCCCGGCGCTGGCCACCATGCCGTGGCTCGCAACCTCACGGAGCCAGGGGCCGCCCGGGACGTGATTGCCGAGGCCGTCGCGGTCGCCGGACAAGTGCACATTCTCGTGAATTCCGCCGGTGTCGCTCTGCTCGACGCGGCGCTCGATCTGTCGGAAGAAAAATGGAACGCGACCCTCGCGGTCAACCTCACAGCGAGCTTCACGATGTCGCAGGCTGCGGGGGCAGTGATGACTGCGGCCGGTTTCGGTCGCATCGTCAACCTCGCCTCGCAGGCCAGCGTGATCGGCCTCGAACAGCACGTGGCGTACTGCGCAAGCAAGGCTGGCGTGCTCGGAATGACCCGCGTGCTGTCTATGGAATGGGCGCCGTTCGGCGTGACGGTGAACGCGGTCTCGCCGACGGTCGTTGAGACTCCGCTCGGCAAGGCAGCCTGGGCTGGAGCGAAAGGAGAAGCCATGAAAGGCCGTATCCCGGTCGGGCGCTTCGCCCGCCCTGACGAGGTAGCGGCCCTAATCGCGTACCTCGCGAGTGAGGCCGCGGCAATGGTCACTGGCGAGAACATTCTCATCGACGGCGGGTACGCCAGCATCTGATCCGGGTTGTGGGAGGCTCCGGGTATATCCCCGACGCCCGTACCCCACCACCTCAACGCCGCCAAATTCATCGACGTGGTCGTCACTTATGTCGGGTCCACACAAGCGCAGGCGCAGGCGAAGCAGGCGGAGGTCGACGCCCTCCTGCCGACCGAGCAGTCGCTCGCGCAGCTGGGAATGTTCGTGCAACACGATTGCAGCAACTGGGATTTGGATGCGCCGGTGCCGCCGCTGCCGCCGCTGGCCGGCTTCACCGGCCCAAAGGGCCGGTATGCGACCATCCTACGAATTATCCAGGCCGAGCAGCCCACGGTCAGGCAGTTGCTAGGCCGGCTCGCCGCCGGCGGTGGGCATTGCACCATGGTCGGAACGCCCGAGCAGATCGCCGACCAAATCGAGTTGTGGTTTCGTACAAGGCCCTGCAGATGGAGAATGCTGAGCTGAAAAGGGAGATCGAATTCCTGGGGAAAGTCAGCGCCTTCTCCGCCAAGATAAAAACACGAAATAGTCGTTTATCGTTGCTTCGCGGCGTCGGCGGCCATTGAGGAGAGTTTCCAAATTAGCATAGGCCAGACGGGCCTGGACAACCTCCAGGTGCGGCAATACACCGGACAACATCACCCTCTCGATGCTCGCGCACGCCTTCCTAACCGTGACCCGGTCAAAAGAGGGGTCTTCATCCAGGCGACCGCGACCTCATCGCCCTGAGCCTGCCCGAGATCAGGCACCTTCTCGTCCGTCTGAACTTCAGCCAGCCGCCGGACCCCGGACACGTCCTGAGCCGCTCACGATAGCGCCGTCGACATCAACAAACCGCGAAACGACATCACTATCGAACCCGCGGACATGCCCCATAAACGCGACTGTAGTACTAGACGCATCGTGCCATAAGGCGCGTCAGGGAAGTATCGCCAACTCATGTGCGAGGAGGTCATCGACAACGAGAATATTTACCAAACCGCCCCTGATGGCCGCGCGGACGGCCTCAGCTTTCTCTACCGAGCTTGCCACGGCGACGACGGTCTCAATCGTTGTGATTTCCGCCAAATCGAGGGACAGCACTCGTCGATTCATCGACAGGTCTATTTGCTTGCCAGCCGCATCGTAGAACCTACCGGAAATCTGGCCTACCGCGCCGCTATCCTGTGCTTCCTGAATTTCAGCGTCTGAGGCGCCGGCCCGCCGCAGAAACAAGTCCGAACTACCCATCCCGAATTGGCCGATGCCCACGATGGCGACATCACAGGCCCGGGCGGATGCGAGGGCACTGGATACTTGGGGTGATTTTGTCAGGGTCTTCGCCGTCAATTCGTCTGGGGTTATGGCGGGCGCGTTGAAGTACTGATAGCGACCGCCAAGCTTTTCGGCGAGGTTGCGCACAAGGTCGTGTCCCGAGAACCGGGAATCGATGCTCAACTCGCCCGCAATTTGGACGACCTCAACGTCGATTCTGCGGTCGAAATGGGCGCTTTCAACCATCGCCTCCATGGTACTTCCCCAGCACAAGCCCAACCTTTGTTGGTCCTTCAGGTTGATGTCGAGCCAGCTACAGCATGCCTGACCAACGGCCAGCAAACCGTGGCTTATTCGACCGACACCGGTGTTGCGGCTCGGTACAACGATGACGTCTCGAACGCCCTCGGATGAAAATTTGGAAGCAAGACGTCGCTCAAGTACGGGGTCCCTGTCAAGCGGATATGCGATTTCGAACCGAACAATGTACTGCTCCCGAGCGGCGCTCAGCATGCGTGACACGTTCGAGCGCGTGACGCCGAGGATTCGCGCGACGTCGGCCTGGGATAAGCCTTCGATGTAGTACAGAAAGGCCGCGTGAGCGAGCCGCTTTTCCCTCAACTTTGCCATGCGTCTTCCTTATTACAACCTGGTGAGTCCCAGTGTGCTCGAACGGAGCATGATTAATTATTTTAGATGCTTTCTGACGGTTTCTTGCCAATGAGCGAATCCTTCCGCGGCGTAGGCGGTGTCCTCGGAGGGGATGAAGCGATCGGAAACGCGACTCCGGTCGGCGGTTGTGGCGACAGCAGGAATGTCGATTCCGAGAGTTGCCGCTGCAGCGCGTGCAGCTCCGAACCCCGTGAGCTCACAGCTCGGTGGCCTCATCACAACGCGTCCGGTCAGGTCGGCCATTGTCTGGCACAGATAATCGTTGTTGGCTGCGCCGCCGTCAACAGACAATGCTCGATCTTGATTAGTGCCGAGGGGTGCAGCTGACACTAGTTCGAATGCCTGGTATGCCATGCTCTCAATTCCAGCCCGAAGGATGTCCGCGGGTGCGGTGTCCATGGTGAGGCCACTTATCGAAGCCCCATTTCCTTTGAGCCAGGTTGGTGCCCCCATTTCCGTAAAAGACGGTACGACCGTAACACGCCGGTTTGGCGGCATCGCGCTGCGCGTGACCTGGTCTTGGGCAGCGGATGGCAACGACAACACGCGTGTGAGCCATGTCATAGTGAAGCCAGAATGGAATGCGGACCCTTCCATCTCGTATACCGCCTCAGTCTCGTTATCCGCCCATGCTACGGAAGTCACCAAGCCCGCAGCCTCGGCGGGACGGCGTCCCAGGTTCACTCCGACGACGCACGACGTGCCGAAGGTTGCTTTAACATCGCCGACTTGAACGCAGTCATGTCCTAGTAACGATGCCTGCTGATCACCGATCATCCCCGTGATGGGAATACGTACGCCAGTGAAACGTGCATCAGTAAAACCGAAATCGGCACTTGTAGGCTTGACGAGTGGCAGCGCGGCAATTGGTATCCGCAGTGCGTCCGAAAGGTCGGGGTCCCACTGCAATGTTCGAAGATTCAACAGTTGGTAACGAGAGGCGTTCGATACATCGGTAGCATGCGTCCTCCCGCCGCTCAGGACGTAAAGGAGCCAGGCGTCGACGGTGCCGACAGCGATTTTTCCTGCCTGAGCTTGCCTCTCGAGATCCGGGTTCGCATCAAGCAACCAAGCAATTTTCGACCCGAAGAAAAATGTGTGATTGGAAAGACCGGTGCGCTCCCGAATTAGTGGAGAGAGACCGTCACTATCCCAGCGCTGCACAATGTTTTGACTCTGCTGGGACATCCACATGATGCCGTCGTGGACCGGTTGTCCTGTTTCTCGTGACCAGGCGATCGCCGTTTCCCGCATGTTGGTGATGGCCACAGAAATCGGCGTCTGGCGGCATAGTGCCAATGTGGCGCGCAACACCCGAACCGTGGCTTGGACCAAGTGCAGCGGGTCGACCTCTATAGCATCTATCCCTGATCGGGCGAGAATAATCGGCTCTGACGCACCAACCCGATGAGCTCCGGTCTCGACGTCGACTATTAAGCACCGTACGGATTGAGTACCGCAATCGATTGCAACTATCTGAGACCCGGGTACCATTGGCTTCTTCCTTGAAGATGTGTACATCGAGTCCGCGCCTCTTCTGAATGTGGAAGGGCGCGAACCCAATGATCTCAATGCTATTGATGGACTTATTCGGGGACGACGTCTCCTTCGTCCCCGATATAGGCAATCACCGTACCTGCCGTCACGATCGTGTCGGCAGGGGTGACGATCTTCAGGAGAATGCCGTCGGCGACGCATTCAACATCTAATTGCGCCTTATCCGTTTCTACACTCAGGAGTGGGTCACCCATCTCCACGGTGTCGCCTTCCTTAAAATACCATTCTTGGATGGTGGCCTCGTCACTGGTCTGTCCCAGAGCGGGCATGATAATTGCTTCCATTTCAACCTCCCACTACTAGTTCGACTCGACGGTGGTCCATGGCGAGGACCGAGCGTAGCGCGGCTTCGATGTGTTCTTTCTGCGGAAGGACAGCGGCTTCCAGAGGAGGGGAGAACGGCATCGGAATGTCCCGGCTGGCAACACGCCGCACCGGTGCCTTTAGATCCTCGTAGAGCTCATCCGAGATACGCGCGCTCACTTCGGCGCCCCAGCCGCTCGTCAAGTGCGCCTCGTGAGCGATGACGAGTCGACCGGTCCGCCTCACGCTGTCCTTGACCGTTGTCCAGTCGAACGGCGACAACCACACAGGATCGATGACCTCGATTTCGATGCCCTCTTCGGCGAACTTTTCGGCGAGCTCAAGGGCTGCGTATAGCTCCGTAAAGGTGGCGAGGATGGTTGCATCCGTCCCTCGGCGGCGAATTCGCGCCTGTCCTACCGGCAATTCGAAGTTCTCCTCGGGCACGTACGCCTTCGTGTCGATCGAGCCAGCCTCTTTGCGCTTCGCCCCGTACAGGAGCTTGTGCTCAAAGACGAGAACCGGGTCGTCATCGCGGATCGCGGCGGTGAGGGCACCCTTGGCCGTGTAGGGATCTGAGATGCAGAGCACCTTAATCCCAGGAACATGCATAAAGAAACTCTCCGGGCACTGGGCGTGCTGGGCTCCACGCTGGGAAGCGCCGACCGGGCACCTGAGCACCATGGGGATCGTGAGTTTGCCGTTTGACATGTAGCGCTGCTTGGCGGCCTCGTTCACTAGCTCGTCCATAGCCTCGAATACGAAGTCCGCGTACTGTAGATCAGGCACCGTTCGCAAGCCACCGATGGCAGCGCCGATGGCAGCGCCGATGATGGCTTTCTCGCTGATCGGCGTGTCGATCACGCGGTCGCGACCGTACTTCTCCGCGAGCCCTTGATAGACGCCGAACGCACCGCCGAAGCCTCCCGGAACGCCGACGTCCTCACCTAGAAGGATAAGGGACGGGTCGGTTTCCAGCTCGCTGTCCAGCGTCTCCCGAATCGCATCCGCGATGGAAATGACACGATCTTCGGCGCCTGGTTCCAGCGGTCCCGCTCCTTGCACCTCCTGCGGCGGATTCCCGTAGATAATATTTGGGGCTAGCGCTGTTTCGGGGTCGGGCCAGGGCGCATTCTGCGCGTACTTGAGTGCCTCCGCGATGCGCTTCTTTCCGCGAGAGGTCGCCTCTTTGACCTGTTCTTCAGTCGCAATTCCGTCCTCGACCAAGGTTGTCCCATATGTCTTGATCGGGTCCTTGGCCTGCCAGGAGGCTTCTTCTTCCTTGGTGCGATATCCTCTCGCGTCACCTCGGCTGTGGCCGACGTACCGGTACGTCAGGAATTCGAGGAGGACGGGACCCTTTCCGCTTCGGGCGGTGTCAACGGCCCGCTGTGTGGCGGCCCGAACTGCACGGATGTCCATGCCGTCGGCCTGCTCCGAGGGGATGCCATACGCCGCTCCCCTGGATGCGACGTTCACGTTTCGGGTCGTCTCATGGAACGGTGTCGACGCACCGTACATGTTGTTCTCGCACACGAATATGACTGGGAGGTTGAACGCCGCCGCATAGTTGACGCCCTCGTGGAACGCGCCTTCGTTTACCGCTCCATCGCCGAAAAAACACACGACGATATTGTCGGTCCCGCGCTGCTTGAGTGCAGTCGCAATGCCGGGTGCGAGAGTGATGCCCCCACCGACAATGGCGATGGAGGGCAAGATACCGAGGTCGGGGTCACCAAGGTGCATGGAGCCGCCACGACCCCCAAGGCATCCGGTGGCACGTCCGTAGATTTCCGCCATGCCGGCTGAGGGATCCAGGCCCTTGGCGAGTGCATGACCGTGTGGCCGGTGCGTAGAGGTGATCCAGTCCTCCTTGCGTAGGAGTGAACAAACGCCCACCGCGACAGCTTCCTGCCCTTGGGACTGGTGGAGCGTTCCAGGGATTTCGCCCTGTAAGTATCGAAGATAGGCCACCTGCTCGAACTGACGAATCAGCACCATTTCTTCGAGGAGATGGAGGCTCTCGTCGAGGCTGAAGTGTTCCTGTGTCATCAGCGCGTGGCCTGTCCGGTTGAACCGAAGACGTCCATGAGTCGCTGGATCTCGCGCATGAGGGCCTGACCGGCGCGAGAGTTGACGTCTCCCTCGAATCGTGACCCGAACGCAAGGTTTGGGTCCTCGGTCGGCTGGCCGAGTTCTGCTACAAGTGCGTTGCCGAACACATACTTCAGCTTGGTGCCGACGTTGACCTTCGTGATACCGGCTGCGATGGCCTGGCGAGTCTGGTCGTCCGGCGTGCCCGATCCGCCGTGCAACACGAGGGGTACATCGACAGCGTTGCCGATCTGCTTGATCAAATCGACCTGGACAGTCGGGATGTGACTACCGGTGACGAAGTGGACGTTACCGACCGCAACCGCCAGGCAATCGACGCCGGTCTCCCGAACGAACAGCTCTGCCGCTTCCGGAGAAGTATATGAAGCGCCCGCAGCATCCAAAACTCCGTCCTTGATTTCCGCAAGGGCGCCGATTTCTCCTTCGACGGCCACGTTGACGGTATGAGAGGCCGCTACGAGGGAGGCCGTGTCGCTGAGGAGTTTCTCCTGGTCCCAACCCTGTGTGTGCATCATGACGGAGTTGAACCCAGCACCCAGGCCGCCTGCGGCTTCACGGAAGCTGTCGGCCTCATTGAAGAGAGTGGCGATCGGGACCGTGGCGCGTGCTGCCAAAGATGCCGAGATGGCACCGTAAAGTTCGATGCCCCCTGACTGGAGCCAGTCATGATTCGAGGACAATCCTCCGATTCCGATAATGACGGGTGATCCGTTTGCCTCGGCGGCCGCGACCGTGGCTTCGAGGCTGTAGACGTCCCAGGATTCGAAGTAACCGACGGCGTACTTCTTTTTGCCTGCGTGGCTCAGGAGCTCAGGGAGGGGTACTAGTGGCA
The DNA here is from genome assembly GCF_002929505.1 of Cryobacterium sp. Y57. Classification (GTDB taxonomy): domain Bacteria; phylum Actinomycetota; class Actinomycetes; order Actinomycetales; family Microbacteriaceae; genus Cryobacterium. The sequence continues at coordinate 11,876 of NZ_PJJL01000040.1, read as the reverse complement.
TGCGAATTTCTCCAATTTCTTCGTTGATTCTTGGGTTATGCAGTTGGATCGGTGAATAAGTTTTCGTAGGCGGCGGGGCGTCTAAGTTGGATCCAGGTCCGGTAATCGTTCAGTTCGTGCTCGGTGCGTTCGTCGCTCCATCCGAATTCCGCGGACGCGAGTTCCGCGACGTGGGTGATGGAGTCGAGGCCTGCGTCGTTGTTCCAGGACAAGAGCAGTCGGCGAGCGACGATGTCTGTCAGGGTCAGCGCGAACTCATCCCGGATTGCGAAAATCACTTCGGCCGAGACGCTGTCCGGATTGCCTGGCAGGGGACGTGCCCACTCGTCATTGGATTTCGCCAGATTCTCCACCTTCGTCGCGCGCACACCATAGAGTCCGAGGAGGCGCCGTGCAGTGCTAACGGGAAGTGAAGTGCTGCTGAGGAATAGTCTTTCGAATTCGGGCCAGTCGACGCATCTCGCGCCGGGCAGTTTCAGCCTCCGAGTGCTCGTTGCTCGCCTGACTAACGTCCGCGGGCTAGCGATCAGGTTTTGCGCCTTGGGTCGGCGTGCGAGCTTTTCTAATTGTGAAATGACCATCTCGCCGAGAGCCCGATGCGTTGTTAACTTGCCCCCGGTGATGCTAAAGAGGTTTTTCGCGGTCGGGTGGGGGACCAGGTGATGGCTGCGACTTACCTGCGCTGCGGATCGAGCCTTGGGTGTATAGGGAAGGGGTCGAACGCCGGAAACACTGTGGAGCACATCGGCAGTAGTGAGGTGGGCTTCCGGGATGAGCTGGTTGACCTCGTTGATCAGATACGTGATCTCGGCATCCGACATGACTGCTGCGCCAGGATCGCCGTCGAAGAATAGGTCTGTTGCGCCAACGAGGAGGTTTCCCCCGGGTAACGGGAGGATGAGAATGGCGCGGCCGTCGCTCGCCGCCTCGAAATGGACACCCGTCTCTGGCGCCCCGGGGAATGGACCTACGGTGAAGTGCGATCCCTTCGTTCCGCCGATGAGGCGAGGGCTGACCGCAGGAGACAGACCGAGAACGAGGTCCACCCAGGGTCCCGCGGCATTGACGACGACGCCGGCGTGCTGGGTGATCATCCGCCCGGAGAGGGTGTCTCGGAGGGTGATTTCCACACCAGTCTCGGTCGAATGGAGGCTGGTCACCCGGCAGTGATTATGCACCGACCCGCCGAGGCCGAAGATATCTATGGCCTGCTCAATGCACAGACGCTCTGTATTCGCTGCTTGAGCGTCGTAGTAAAGCGCGGCTCCCGACAGGTCTTTCCGTTCCAGGCCTGGATAGGCCTGCTCGACCTGCTTCTTCGAAAACTCCTTGTGGAGCGGAGTGGATTTGTCGAATGACAGGAGGTCGTACAAAATCATCCCCAGCCGAAGCGTGAGAGCGTGGCGCTTGTTGTGCCGGTAGAAAGGAATTAGGAGCGCAAACGGCTTGACCAAGTGGGGCGCTGTGTATAGAAGCCGCTCACGCTCCTTCAGCGACTCGCGCACCAGGTGAAATTCTAAATTCTCCAGGTACCTGATGCCGCCGTGTACCATTCGGCTCGATGCCCCTGACGTTCCGGCGCCGAAATCCTCCGCGTCGACGACGGCCGAAGACCATCCGCGAACTTGCGCTTCCCTGGCTATTGCCAGTCCGTTTACCCCTCCGCCAATAACGAGAATATCGACAGCGTCCGCTTCCACGCCTTCGTGTTTCTCACAATTGTGCACGTTCTCACATATGTGATTCATACCATGTAGTATGACCGAGAAGGAAGGTGCTGTCAACGCGGATCGTGCCCCACTTGGGGACACACTGGACGCCAGATCTTCGCCCGGTTCGATTGCGAGACGACTTGTATGATTACCCACCGTGAGCTGCGCCCATTCGCGCCCAACGATGCTGTTGCCAATAAGTGCAATGCCCATTGCGGGACAACGCTCAAAGGTGGCGCGGGCCTCTGGGCGAAATGGCTCAATTGGGTTTCTCGCTCGCCTTTCGACGAATGGGCTATACAGCCGCGACCGCGACGGTTGCGAATCACGCGCGGAAAAGTGATATCGATGAATTCGGCAAGCACCAGATCAGGCACGCGCCGAACTTCCCAATATGCCCTTTGAAAAGCAAAGAAGGTTTTCATGAACTTACATTTCGACGTCCTCGTCCTCGGCGCAGGCCCCGGCGGGTACACCGCGGCTGTACGATCCGCGCAGCTGGGAAAACGTGTAGCGATTGTTGAAGAACACATGTGGGGCGGCGTGTGTCTCAACGTTGGCTGCATTCCATCAAAATCCCTCATCCATAGTGCGCAGGTCGTTCGGACGGTTAGGGAAGCTGGGGCGTATGGGATCACCATCGCCGGCGACGTCACCTATGACTACGGGGCGGCCTTCACGCGCAGCCGCTCCGTCGCCGACGGGCGCGTCAAAGGCATCCATTTCCTCATGAAAAAGAACGACATCACGGAGTTCGAAGCGCACGGGGCCTTTCTCGACGCACATTCGATGGCGCTGACCTATAGCGACGGACGGATTGACACGCTGACGTTCGATGCCGCCATCATCGCCACGGGTGCGCTGACCCGACTCCTGCCTGATACTGCTCTCTCCGACCGCGTCGTTACTTATAAGGAGCAGATACTTGGTGAGAGGCTGCCCAGTAGCATCATCATCGCGGGAGCAGGAGCCATCGGAGTCGAGTTCGCCTACATTCTGAACAGCTACGGCGTCGACGTCACCTTGGTCGAGTACGCCGACAGAATCGTGCCCCTTGAAGACATCGACGTATCGAAGGAGCTGACGAAGCGATACAAGAAACTTGGCATCAAGATCCACACGGCTTCGAAAGTCACAAAAGTGGAGGACAACGGCGAAGCGGTCAGGGTCGAGCTGGCCACTGCCAAGGGCCTGGAGGTGCTCTCAGCCGACAAGCTCCTCCAAGCAATTGGGTTCAGACCTCGAGTGCTCGGCTTCGGTCTTGAACAGGCCGGTGTAAAACTGACGGGCTCCGGGGCCATCGCCGTCGACGACGACATGCGTACCAACGTCCCCCACATCACTGCCATAGGTGACGTAACAGCGAAACTCATGCTTGCACACGTGGCCGAGGCAATGGGACTCGTCGCGGCCGCCACCCTCGCCGGCAAGCCCGCGATTAAGGCGCTGGACTACAACATGATGCCGAGAGCCACCCACTCTCAGCCCCAGATCGCTAGCTTCGGTTTGACCGAAGAGCATGCTAGGGCTGAAGGCCTAACTGTGGAAGCCACCGTTTTCCCTTTCCTGGCGAACGCCAAGGCACATGCTATCAATGACGCCGGCGGCTTCGTGAAGCTACTAACGGATGTCTCCGATCTGTCCATCATTGGCGCACACCTCATCGGGCCGGAAGTAACTGAGCTGTTGCCCGAACTGACCCTTGCCCAACTCGAAGGACTGAGCGTGCGCAAGATCGCCCGTAACGTCCATGCACACCCCACTCTCAGCGAAGCCGTCAAGGAGGCGCTGCACGGCGCCGCCGGCCGAATGATCAATCTCTAAATGCAACCGACATCGAAAGAGGAATCACTATGACTGTTTCAGACCAAGGAACTACAGTTGCCCTGCGGGGCATTCGTCGCGCTGCCGCCCGGCAGATGACGGCAGCGTGGGAGGCGCCCGCTTTTCACCTCAATGTGGAAGTGGACATGACTCACGCTCTGACCGTGAAATCAGTGTTTCCAACCTCCACGGTGACTGATCTGCTCATTGGTGTGTGCACTAGGGCACTGTCCGAGCACCCCGGAATCAATGCGCACTATTCGGAAAACGGCATTACAACGTTCGACGACATCAGCATCGGGATTGCAGTCGCGACCGAGGCCGGCCTTACCGTACCCAACTTGCACCGTCTCGCAACCCTTACGATCACTGAAATTGCGGTCCTACGACGAGAAGTGGTCGAGCGCGCGCGCGCACGACACTTGACCATGGCTGATGTCTCCGGCGGGACGTTTACCATTTCTAACCTTGGGATGCTGGGAATCGATCGTTTCGATGCCATCCTCAATGTGCCGCAGGTAGCGATCCTGGCTGTTGGCTCGACCCGACAGCGCTATGTCCTGCGCGACGGTAGGGGAGAATGGCGTCCGATTGCCGACCTCACCCTGACGTGTGACCACCGCGCTGTCGACGGTGCAGCGGGCGCGGCATTCCTTGCCCGCATCAAGGAACTCCTTGAAGGTCCAGTTAGCGACTCTTGAACTGCATGAAGCGAGCAGCCCGCGCCCGCGTCGGCTTGCGCGAATTTTCGTTTGACTAGGACCTTATTGCTTGTGGTCGGACATACCCACGCATAACCAGGCAGCTGGTTTTTTGTTGACATCGAAACCCGCGTCTATTAACGTGTAATCACAAACGTGAGTTGGATCACATATGTGATCCAAAGCTTTTGTCTCTCCGTTCACAAGGCCGTAGCGGAGACCTAGCCTGATGAGGGGTCGGCCGCGAGGCGCGCCTGATAAGGCACAACTGATCTGAATGTGAGTATCCAATGATGAACTCTCGGCATTTTGATGTGGGTAACATGCCCGCCACTATCCGCCGCGCGATGACCTCCAACATCGGGCGTCGTGAGTTTCTTTTGGGTGCCGCCGCAGTGGGGTCGGTTGCGGCACTGACAGCATGTAGCGCGCCTCTCGGCTCTGGGACGAAGTCGCCGGGTGCAGCAGCGGGCGGGTTCGCCATGGCCTCTGTCCCTACCCTCACGAACGAGTACTTCACGCTGTGGAAAATCGGTGGCACGGAGGCGGCCAAAGCTCTCGGTCTGGATTACCGGATGCAGAGTTACGAAGGATCAGCAGCAACCCAGATCGATCAGCTCCGCTCAGCTGGTGCTGCGGGTGCAAGCCAGGTTGTGACGTTCCCAATAAATAACGACGCTGTCCGCCAAATGGGTGAAATCTTGGCGGGTCAGAATATCTCCATGGCTACCTCATTCTCTGCCACGCCGTGGATGGTGCCTTCGGAACCCGGCTTTGACAACATGTACGCGACACTGTTCACACCTCGGGAAGTTCTCGGACAAAAGGCGCTGAGCGTGGCAGTCTTCAAGGCCATTGGCGGTTCGGGCAACGTCGTCTACATCCAGGGCGCGCCTACGAACCGAACGTCGAGCGCCCGAGAGATGGGCTTCGACCTGGCCGTGGCGGAGTTCCCTGGAATCACTGTCCTAGCCAAGCAGGATGGCAAGGAGAACGGCCAAGACACCCGGCCCGTCGTCCAGACGATGCTGTCGCGCTTCGGCAACATCGACGCGATCATCTGCCACAACTCGTCGTCCGCGCTAGGAGCAGTCTCGGTGCTTGAGGAAAAGGGCAACGATCACGTCAAAGTCGGCGGTACTGACGAGCAGGCAGCCATTCTCGACAAGCTGATCCAGGGCCCAAACGTCGTCGCCGTCCAGTCCATCTTCGGCACGTGGCTCGGTGGATACATGGTCGTTCGGAACTATGACCTCGCGAACGGGATCGAGTACGATCCCGTCGAGGAAATGATCTTCCAGGACTCCCTCGTCATTGACACACAGGCGTCTGCTGAGGAATACAAGAAGACCGCATCCGCGTCCACGTCGGGATTCGACTGGAAGAACATGTCCCGCCATCTCAATCCGGACAGCTGGGACACTCAGGTCGCGCTTGAACCCGTCGACCCGACCGCCTTCTTCGAGGGAGATCTCGACACACCGCGTCCGGCCGGCTTCAGCTATCCCGAGTCCCTCCAGAAGTCCTTGGACGACGGCGGGATCGCTAAGTACACCGAACTATATGCGCAGCACGCCAAGACGAACCCTTATGCCACCGCGATCGCCCTGACCACGACGGGGACCACCGTGTTCGGATCGCTGAGATAACCGTGGAGTCGTCGTCACCGATCCTTCGATTAGACAGCGTCAGTAAATCGTTCAATGGCGTCAAGGCCTTAAACTCTGTTTCTCTGCACTTGGAACTGGGCGAGGTCTTGGGGCTCGCAGGCCATAATGGGGCCGGCAAGTCGACGCTGCTCAATATCCTGTCCGGGGTTTTCACCGCGGATGCGGGAAACATGGTTTTGGGCGGAAAAAAATTCAGGCCGAACGGCTACGCAGACGCAAATTCTGCGGGAGTCTTCCGGATCTATCAGGAACTGTCCGTCATCGAGAACCTAACTGTCGCGGAAAACCTGACACTGGGAACAGAGAAATACATCCGCCGCTTTGGTTTGATCACGCCGAAAAGAACCGTCAAGACCGCGAAGGCGTTCCTCGAAGAGTTCGGACTCGGCGACTTAGACGCAAAGCGCGGGGTCGACAAACTCACGATGGCGGAACGGCAGCTGCTAGAGATCGCCAAGGCCTTATACATGGCCCGTTTAGGAAAGATCGAAAAACCGGTCCTGCTCCTCGACGAGCCCACCAGCGGCTTGACGCAGAACCAGGTCGATTTTCTCGAAGAACACGTCAACAGGCTGCGTCAACATACGGCAATCATCCTCACGACACACCGAGGCAGTGAACTGCTCGAATGGAGCGACCGGATTGTGGTACTTCGGGATGGGCGCGTAGTCGGCGAACCGGACCCCAAAAGGACATCGCCGGAGCAGCTCGCTGAACTCATGGTCGGCGACGCGGTCATCAGCCAGCACGAGCGGCGAAACGATGTGGTCCGAAGCCAGTCGCCGGTGCTCAAAATGACGGATCTAACAGTGTCCGGTGTCGATAAACCCTTCAACCTCGACATCTACCCTGGAGAGGTCGTTGCACTCATCGGGGAATCGGAGGAAAAGACTCAAATTGCCCGATGCCTGGCCGGTCTCGAAAGTCCCATCTCTGGCACAGCGACCCTGGGCGGCACGAAGATACCGTCCTCCGTCCGTGGATCGCTGAAGGCAGGCGTCCGCTTCGTCCCGGCCGACCGAGGAGGTGAGGGATTGGCCCTTCTGCAGTCCGTGCAATCGAACCTCTCCCTCTGCGCCATTGCTGCCGAAAATCGCCGTGACCTCGCACGCAGCCCAAAGGCGGAAAAGAGTTTCGTTACTGGCCTCGTGACGAAGTACAACGTCAAGGTCGCCAGTCTTGAGCAGCCCTCCGGATCGCTCTCGGGCGGCAACCAACAGAAGTTGCTCGTCGCCCGGGCCATGACCGATGCCGCACGCGTGATCGTACTCGACAAGCCGACCCGCGGTATCGACGTGCACGCCAAGTCAGAAATTTTTCGGCTCATTGTTGAAGCGTCGGCTCGGGGTGTAGCCGTCATCGTCGCCAGCGACGAACCCGAAGAACTTATGCCGATTTGCGATCGCGTCATCGCGTTCCGAAATGGACAGATTAGCGCGCAATTTGATTGTCGGACCGGCGCGGAACCGAGCCTCACTGAACTCGCCGCAGCAATCTCTTAATTCACAAAGGACGAATAAATATGAGCATAGATCGCCCGGTAGGGCCTCCAGACTCCACCGTAACCACGGTGGCACCTGCCCCGAGCTTCACCCCTATGCCTCTACGGATTACGAGTGCGACGGCAAAGCATGACCGCCTGCAAACCGTGTTCCTTGTCGCGGCGTTGCTGATCCTTCCAATCTTCTTTACGTTCCTCAATCCTCAGTATCTGTCGCCGGGGAACCTCGACAGTATGATGAGGCAAACATCCGTCTTGCTTCTCGTGGTCGCCGCAGGTACGGCTCCGATTCTCATGGGTTCGATCGACCTCTCTGTCGGGGCCATCGTGTCGCTCTGCGCCGTGTGTGCCGCGCTTCTGGCCCACTCTTTCGGACAAGCCGCCGTGCTAATAGCGCTTCCTCTTGGGCTGCTCATTGGCCTTCTTAACGGCGTCATCATTTCCTATATCAAGCTACCCTCGTTCTTGGTCACCTTGGGAACGTCGTTTGCGTTTGCGGGGATCGCACTTCTCGTTTCCGGTGGCTTCCCTGTCCAGCTTGTCAGCGGCCCGTTGAGTGCGTTTTTTCAGAGGAGCCTTTTTGGCATAATTCCTCTCCCACTCATTTACGCCTTGATCCTCTGGGCGCTATTAATAGTGTTCCTCCGCCGTACGGCTACCGGACGTTTCATTTATGCCATCGGAGGGAACGAACGGGCGGCTAAAGTCAACGGCGTCAACGTTCGCTGGGTAAAGGCAGTGGCATTCGGTGCCGGCGGTTTGTGCTGTGCCCTCGCCGGTATCCTCGTGCTGTTCTCCACGACCGCCGCGACGCCAGACATCGGCAACTCGTTCCTGCTCCCCTCGATCGCTGCGATCGTGATGGGCGGTACGCCCCTCTCGGGTGGTCAAGGAGGTGCTGCCAGAGGTCTCGTCGGCACTCTCATCTTGGTAGAACTCACGAATGGGATGCTAATCATCGGCCTCCCGCCGGCAGCCCAGCAGATCGTCCAGGGACTCGTCGTCATCCTGGCGGTGCTTCTAACGTTCAACCGGCGCAGTGTCGCAATCGTCAAATAGGCCAGCCCCATGTCGCACATCCACAAGGGAGTCGCGGGCGTGAGGCAATCTGCTTACCCCATTTAGGAGGAAATTAATGGCCGTCACGCATTTGCTCGGCATCGATTTCGGGACCGGAGGCGCAAAAGCCTGTGTCGTTGATGACCAGGGCCGTGTGCTCGCGTACGCGTACCGTGAATACCCCATTCTTCATCCACGGCCTGGCTGGTCGGAACACGACCCCGAGACCTATTGGCGTGTCACCCGCGAGATCGTCGAACAGGTGCTCCGCGAATCGCAGTGTCTGGCTCACGAGATTGCCGGAATCGCCGTCTCCAGTGCCCTGCCGTCCATGGTCCTGGTCGACGGCGACGGCAACCCCGTCGCGCCCGCCACCAATCTCATGGACCGACGCGCTCTCGAAGAGGTCAACATCATCCGGGACGTCGTCGGAGAGTCCACGATCGAGCAAGTCACCGCGAATCGCATCGAGGACCATCCAAACTTAGTCAATCTCTATTGGTATAAGCGGAATAGGCCACAGATCTACAGGCGGGTGTACAAGGCCCTCACGATCGACGGTTTCATCGTATCCCGACTAACTGGGCGTTTTAGCCTCAATAGCAGTTCGGCCATTTTCTATGGAGTGGCATTCGATATCCGCACAGGCATTTTTCGGGAAGACATCCTCGACAAGCTGGGAATAGACCCAGCCATCCTGCCAACTGTATTCGATCCGACCGATCCTGTCGGGGGAATAACGGCCGATGCCGCGCACATGACCGGGCTTAATATTGGAACACCCGTCGTCGCCGGGCAAGTGGACTGCAACGCCGGGTGGATAGCTGGAGGTGCAATCGAGCCGGGGGATATGCAGTTGAACCTGGGAACCAGTGGCGTTCTGGGAGTGGTGCATCAAAACACGGACTTCTTGAAATCTCCGGATGGACTCCGAATGGTCAACATCCCCTATACAACTTCGCCGAGGGATACGTTCTCGGCCGTGGCAGTCACCACCACGGGTGGTCAGGCACTTAGATATCTGAGGGACACTTTCGGTGGTGGAGAAGTCGACGTCGAACGCCAGCTGCACGTCAGCGCTTACGATCTCATCACCCTTCAAGCGCGCGATATACCACCTGGCAGCGATGGTTTGTTGGTCCTGCCTTATCTCATGGGTGAGCGATCTCCGATCTGGGATACCTCAGCTCGGGGCGTCATGTTCGGCCTTTCGCTGCATCACCACCGTGGCCACGTCTTCAGGGCGTTCCTCGAGGGTGTCGCCTATGCGCTGTATGACTCTTACTCCGTGCTTCAGCGCACCGGCTTGAAGATGACATATCCCCTCATATTTAACGAGGGCGGGGCAAAAAGCGAGGTGTGGCGTCGGATTATCACCGATGTTTTCGGCGTGCCGACGGCCCTTCTCAAGGGACGCACGGGGGCTCCGCTTGGCGACGCCATTCTGGCGGGAGTCGGCGTAGGAGTCTTCAAAGACTTCACTGTGGCGAAGGAGTGGTCTCGCTACGGGGAGCATCTCGAGCCCGATGCGCAAAACCACGAACTGTATATGGAGTACTTCCAGCTTTACAAGGACGTCTATTCCAACCTGGAGGGCAATTTTAAGGACCTTCAGGCAATCGTGCGACGAAACAACACCTGAACAATTCAGCCGCAGCACGATGCACCAATTAACGAATCCCACTCGCAATCCCGCGCTGACCAAAAGGAAACGTACCATGACCGCACCAGTATTCAGTCTTCAGAACCGCGTTGCTGTAGTGACCGGCGCAAGTAGTGGGATTGGGCGCGCGATCGCCCGAGGGATTGCAAGCTCGGGGGCGTCGGTTGGCTGCATCGACCTTGAGGGCAGCGACCTGGACGGCGTCGTTGCTGAGATAAGAAATGCTGGTGGCAAGGCGCAGGCGGCACCTACGAACGTTACGAATCCGACCGGGATGGCTGCAAGCCTCGCTATAGTCGAAGACGCCCTGGGGCCATTAACGCTCGCCGTCAACGCGGCTGGAATCGCAAATGCAGCACCAGCAGACGTCATGTCGCTCGCACAATGGCAAGAAGTCATCAATGTCGATCTGACCGGCGTCTTCGTGTCGTGTCAAGCGGAGGCTCAGGCCATGCTCCGAAACGGTGGTGGGGCGATCGTAAACATCGCTTCGATGTCGGCCACGATAGCAAATCGGGGGCTCTACCAGGCCCACTATAACGCCGCGAAAGCCGGAGTCGTGCAGTTGGGCAAGAGCTTGGCGTGGGAATGGGCCGACAGAGGCATCCGAGTCAATAGCGTCAGCCCCGGTTATACCTATACACCCATGACCAAAAGACCGGAACAGGCGCATGCGATGACCGGTTACGCAGCGGATACGCCTTTGGGCAGGAATGCTCAGCCTGAAGACATAGTTGGACCCGTTGTGTTTCTTCTCAGCGAAGCAGCGTCATTCGTGACCGGAATAGATCTTCTAGTCGATGGCGGGTTCGTCATCTGGTGACCGACCTTTCTTGACCTTGACGCGAAACTTCGTCCTACCTGCCGCTGCCTTTCAGCGCGTGGATTTGGCCGAGCAGAGCAGTTTATATAATCAGCGACCTTTCGGGTTGGCACTTGCTGCCCATTCTCGCCGTCATTGCACTTCTTTTCGACGCACCAAAGCCCTATAGCTGATGACCTCTACGGTGAAAGGCTACGGTCAAACATTTGGGCTAAGGACTCGACGAAGCTCACCGACTGGTCCCATAACTGGCTATTCAAGTGGTCCCATGAACCTGGTAGAAAACCGCCTACGGTGGTCCCAACGCCCAGCAGAAAATTAGCATCGAGAGCCCCCAAGTGTCGGTGGCCATGACAAGCTGGGCGTTTTCTAGCCATCGTCGCAACACACGGTCAAATGTGGGCTAGTTCTTTGAGCCTATCGAAGTGCGTTTGCGATGGTTCCCAATTGCGTAATTCGCGGGGGCGGGCGTTGATCTTGGCGGCGACCTCAGCCAATCGTTCGGGGCTGTGGAGGTCCAGGTTAGTGCCCTTGGGGAAGTACTGGCGAATGAGTCCGTTGGTGTTCTCGTTGGAACCTCGTTGCCACGGTGAATGTGCGTCGCAGAAGTAGACGGGGATCGTCGTTTCTTCCTTGAACTGCTGGTATTCGGCCATCTCCGATCCTTGATCCCAAGTCAGCGTTTTCCTGAGGTGCGCTGGTAGGGCGGACATCGCCGTGCCGACCCGTTCGCGGACGGTTGCTGCTCGTGCTTGCCGCCCAGGTGCACGAGCATGAGGAAGCCGCTGGTGCGTTCCACGAGCGTGGCAATGGCCGAGCGGTTGAACGCCACGCAGACGAGGTCTCCTTCCTTACGATGTTGTGAGTGTCGGAGGCGGAGTAATGTTCCGGCAACCCTCGGGCGATGGGTATGGCTGAGGTCT
>NZ_PJJL01000037.1 GCF_002929505.1 Cryobacterium sp. Y57 | reverse complement strand
GATTTGGGAAGCCGCGTCGGGGAGGAAGGCGAAGCCGGTTCACGCGTCTGAGTTCGGCACGGCGAAATGGCCGTTCCTTGAGGATGACGACGATTGACTCACAGGCAGCTCCACCGTAGGGTTTAATTGTTGCTCTAGCCCTCGGCAGCGGTTTATCCGTAGTGATCCGAGGAGCGTAAATGCTTGATAGTCGGCTTTATCCACGCACCGATGACGCATCTAAGAACACGACTTCTGTCGATCCCAACGAAGAGGCCGCGAACTACTGTTGTAGTCACTGCATGTCAATCACTCAGGTTTCGGCTTACGGCTGGCTGGTGCGTCGCGAGCCTCGCGTAGGCAAATTTGATGGAATCCTCGGCTGCGTAGAGCAACGAAACGAGAGTTTTGAAGTGATGGAAATCGGCGGCGGTTTTCGCTGGACCACCTTCACAGCACTTCTTGATGTGGTCACGCATTTGGCATCAAGGGCAGAGTCCGGATCCACCCGGTTGGTGAGCGCATGACCGCGGTCATTCCTGTGCTTGATCCGATGAATGGTTCCGATCACCCGCCGGCGTTGCCACTTTCTGCCACGCGCGGCAGTGCACTGAAGTTCTCAGACGACCTGACTGAAATCATCGCCATTTGGGTCGCGGAGACCGCCGTGGCTAAATCATCAGCGCCGTTATTCGAGGCATCCGATCAGCGGAAGCTGATGCTGAGCATGGCTTCGGGCAGTCAGGCTGCGTTCGGACTGATCTACGACCAGTTGTGTGTTCCGACGTTTGCGATCTGCAAGCATTATCTGAAGTCCTCGGCCGCGGTCGACGAGGCCATGTGCGGCCTGTGGCTGGACGTTTGGCAAAATGCGGCCATGTTGTCGGGGCTTGACGGCTCGCCTTGCTTGATCATCATTGGGACAGCGGAGCGCCACGCCGAGTATTGCGCTCAGACAGAGCGCCTATCCCGAGGAACGGATCTCTCTCTGCCCGAATCCCCGCCGAGGCCGCGTCAGCGATATTCCAAGTCATCAAGCAGCGCTACCTGAAAACGTCGATCGTAATCACCTCGAACAGGCCCATCGGCGCCTGGGGCGAGATCCTCGGTGATACCACCGTCGCCGCCGCGATGCTCGACCGCCTCCTGCACCGATCCGATGTCGTTACCCTCGACGGCAGCACCTGCCCTCTCTGCAACCACGCCGCCGCATCCAACGAGGTGTGCCGCGTGAAAACGGGCACGAAATCTCGCTAATCTAACCCGCGATCTGGGGAGCTTCGATGGGAAGAACTGGAAATTTAGCTGAGCGCCGTCAGTGAACTACGACGTCGACGCAACTACTGTACTGAACGCCGGAACCACAGAGCCGACCGGCAAACTCAAGCGCAACATAACCGGGAGAATGCTCTGTTTTTTCATCCTGTGTGACGTGCTTGGCGCAGGAATCTATGCCCTCGCCGGTCAGATCGCCGGGCAGGTTGACGGGGCCACCTGAATGCTGATTGGCAGGGCAGCGTCTGTTGTGGTGCCTGCTGTGCCGGTCGATGCTGAGTACAGCCGCAAGAGTAGAGAAGCGATGACTGGCTGGGGCACCGGCAGTAAGTTGAAGTAACTGTCGGCGCCTATGCCAAAGTCCCCGGGGGATCAGAAGCAGACCTACAGTATTAGGACTGTCGTAATCACGGAGATACCGAGCGTGACGTACCCCAGGATGAGCCTTGTGAGTGAGACGCCGCGTCCGATGCCGCCGAGGCGGGTTGCGCTTCGCAATCCAACGTGGCCGAAGATCACAGCGAGCACTGGGGGCAGGAAAGCCAAGAACATCATGAACAGCCCGAGGATCGGGATCGGGATCGGTATCCAGATCCCAGTGACGATGGCCACTATGCCGGGAACAAGTGAGGTGATGGCCATGCCGTTGGTGGGCGGCTTGATGACCTGCTGATAGATGATCTGCTGCTGCGGGTAGAGGGACATCTGCCGGTTACCCATTTCGTTCGGAGGGGAGTGCACTCGAACGCGTCCGTCGTCGTTGCTGAGGACGGCTTTGCGTGTTGACGGCTGCCGACCGGGCGTCGATGTGAACGGGGTTGGTGTCTGTCGCGGAGCTGTCGTTGCGGTTGTCGGGGTGGTGCTTCCCGAGGCTTGCTTGGTGCATCGCGGGTTCAGTTGTTGGTCACGAGGCCAGTTGCGGAATCGAAGGTTACGCCGGCACCGGAGGAGTCGTCGGTGATTGTGAGGCGGTAGTTTTCACCACTTATGCTCCGTGCGTAACCGCCTGTTGTGCCCACAGGGATTTGATGGAGCGCATGGCCCTCTGGTGTCGACACCATGTTGTCCGCGTTGACGAGGAGTGCAGTCGGCCACGGTTGCCCAGGCGTTCTCAGATCCTTGAGGACAAACGAGATCGTGCCGGCGGCCAATTGCATGGCTGCGCGGGTTTCATCCGGAGACCGAGGTGCGGTGGCCAACGGCGTCGTAGCGAGGCTGTCTGGAACTACTTTCGGTGCCGTGGCTGCCGGGACTGCCTGCGTGGAGATACCAGGCGCGGCGACTACCGGCTGAGTCAGAGCGGTCAGCGAAGCCAAGCTCGGCATGGGAGGCACGATGTTTGGTGCGTAGAAGAAGGCCAGGCTCCAAATGGACAGCAGTGTTCCGGCGACGCCCAGAGTTCCACCGATTGTGGGAAGTAGCCGGCTCGTGGCTCGGCCTTCTCGTCGGAGCTGAGTTGCTCGAATGGCGAGGGAGATCGCTGTGATGCCGACGGTAGTAAATGCGAATCCGCGGTACCCCGTGCTGGCGTCCGGATGCACGAGAGGAAAAAGAGTAGCGAAGAGGCCTAAGGCGACGGCCAGCAAGCCGTTCAAATTGCTCGACCGGACGCGTGGCCGTATTGAAACGTATCTATTGCGGGCGCGTGGCGGTGTCGCAAAATAGCTATTGCGGGGCGTGTACTTGTGTTGGCCGCGGTTCGGTCCCAATACCCGGGCGGGTTCTAGTCTCTAGGACCATGGCCCATGTCGCCCCACGTCTATCCCCTCAGCGCCCATCCAAATAGACGCAATTCTGCTTAGCAGCCGGGAGACCAGTCCAACAGATCCCCGAACAAGTGGGACCAACTACAGCTCGGAGTCAGGCTGAAACGCAGCCGGGACGGGTGGGTACCCCGGACGTCACATTGGACCGCTCCGTACCGTTTGCGATACGTAGAATAAAGGACGGGTTATGTGACCGTTCCCAACTTTGGGAGGTTTACGATCGTGTTGTCACGTAATCGAACATATAGATGACACGTGTCGAGCATGGGTTGAGCGCCTGTTAGCCGAACTCTCTACGGGACGAGCACGGAACGCCAGTTGAGACTCCGATCAGTGACTCGGCCGCCTTGCTGGTCGTAGAGCAGCCGGCTTTCTGCTGCTCTATCTCCGCGTCGGCTATCGCTCACTCGGGGAAAGCATCGAGGGCGGCTGTGAGCTGTTCCGCTGGTGGGAGCATCGCACGATCCTCGCTAGTGAGCTGGTCGTAGGTATAAGCGGCCACCGCCATGGGGGAGGTGGAACGTCCGAGTGCGTAACGAACGGTGTGATCGTTCTTGCTGCCGCAGATGAGGATTCCGACGGTTGGTGCATGGACTTGGTGCCGCAACTTGTCATCGACCAACGCGACATAGAAGTTCAGCTTCCCGGCGAACTCAGGTTGGAATTTTCCAGTTTTGAGCTCGATGACGAAGTAGCGGAGCTGCTCGACATGGAAGAACAAGAGATCGAGGTAAAAGTCGTCTCCGTCCACTTCCAGATGTACTTGACGACCGACGAAAGCGAACCCTGGACCCAATTCTCTCAGTGTCTCCACAATGCGGTCCATGAGAGCCTGTTCCAGGTCTCGTTCGGCTACCTCACCGGAGAGTCCCAAGAACTCAAAGGCGTAGGGGTCCTTGGCCACTTGTTGCGCCAGTTCTGAGTCCGCGGCTGCTAAATGCTTCGTAAAGTTGGACGGGGCGGTCCCTGTGCGCTCCATCGAGCGGTTCATCATCATGTTCAGCAGCACGTTGCGGGACCAGCCGAATTCTACGGCTGCTGCCGCGTACCAATCACGCTCCGGTGGTGTTTCTGCCTTGTCCAGAATGGTGCGGATATGTCCCCACGGCAATTGCGCCACAAGCTGTGGCACATTTGGTCCAGAGCCCCACGCGCTGGCCATAGTTCGCATGTACTGCAGGTTGCGCTGGGAAAACCCCTTCATCTGTGGAAACTCCGTACGCAGATCCTCGGCCAAGCGACGAATAACACCGGCACCCCATCCTTGGCTTTCCTGATGCTCCAGTATTTGCTGACCAATACCCCAGTACAGAGTGATCAATTCCGAGTTGACCCTGCGCTGAACAGTAAACCTGGCTTCACGTACCCGATTCTTCAGCGCTGCCAAGACCTCGGCATAGTCGTCGGGAAGAGTAGAAAGATCACCAGAAGCCATCCACTCAGATTACCCAAGCACTGTAGGCAATCGTCTATGTCCCGCGTCCGCCGTCCGTCCGTAAGGGGCACCCTCTACGGGACGCTTGAGTACATGATTTCGGGCTTTCGGTGCTCTGTGGCGGCGTTCTGTGACCGTTATTTGGCGCATCGACTTGGTTTTCTGCGCTAGCTCAGAGCGGGTAGTCAGCGTCTTGCATCCCATGGGTTGCGAGGCGTCTTGTCGGCTCGAGCTGCGGTTGCATAAGTAGCGTTTTCGAGTGCGTGATGGCGAATTGTTGTGCTTGATCCGCCTTGAGCTGGTAGTTCAGATGATGGTGTTCGGTGACCGTGACTGGCGGGGTGTTTGAAGTTACAAAGCGTTCGGGGGCCCGTTAGGTTATGGTCAGGCGGGACTTGACGAGGATGTCGACGCCGAGGTAGCGGCGGCCTTCAGCCCATTCGTCGGTCTGTTCGGCGAGCACGGCGGCCCGATGAGGGGCTTTGTCCCGGCATTCTCACCGGCGGGTGAAGATCTGTTCTACCGTCGCTATTTCCGCGGTAACGTCGCTCTCTGGCGTACTGGTTATGACGAGCTTGTCACTCTCGCATCCCACCTCGGCGGTGGTGTCCGGCGTAGGCGTGAAGTCCTGCTCGTCAGTCGTTGTTTCGCCGCCTTTCGCGACCGTTGTCGTTCCGGAGCCCTTCGTCCAGACAACCTCGCCGTAATTCAGTTCGGAGTCCTGAACGCTGTATCGCTGTTCCGCGGATCCTTTGATGATCTGGTCAACGGTTGCCTCGACACCTTCCACGACAGTTTTCATCGAACTGGTCACATCCGCCTGGACCGTTACAGTGTTGTCATCAAAGATGATCGTGTAGTTCCCGGTCGTCGTATCCGCGGTGGAGTTCACCTCCGCTGACGCGACAAAGTCAAGGTCCCACGTCCCCAAAAGGCAGGAACTATCATCTGTGGATTGCCCACCGTTAGATGTGCACCCTGTCACCGAACCGCCGATCAGGCCAAACGCTGCGATGGCCATGGCAAGCCTGATCAAGCGGGGTCGGGGGCCTATTGCGCGTTGTGCGCGTGTGCGGTGAGCTTGTGCGCTGAGCTTTTCGTTCCTTCTAAACATCGCTGCGGTCCCGCTAAACACTGTCAGAGCCGCTGCCAGCACGCCGCCGATCGCTAGATCCGTTACGGCTCGTGCAACTCTCATAATTTGGCTCCCGCCATTTTGATGGTCTGAACGGCGCCAAAGAAGCGTTCTGCGTGATTTTTGAGTTTTCGCAGACGCTTCGCCTTCTTGCGAGCCGCATTGTCATAGGGCGATATTGAGCTGAGAATCAAACTGCGGCGCAAACCGCTTCCTTGTCTAGATCGTAGCGAATGTCAATTGCACCGTATGTAGGCTTTTCGGTGGGCAGGCACACGATGTATTCCTGGCCAAGA
Source organism: Cryobacterium sp. Y57 (assembly GCF_002929505.1). Classification (GTDB taxonomy): domain Bacteria; phylum Actinomycetota; class Actinomycetes; order Actinomycetales; family Microbacteriaceae; genus Cryobacterium. The sequence continues at coordinate 15,237 of NZ_PJJL01000037.1, read as the reverse complement.
AGGGCTCGAACCAGGGGTCAAGCCCCCGGGATGTAGTGTAGCGGTCGGTGATCGGCCTACGGACGGTGGGGTGGGGCGGGCAGCACACCCGTCACAGACACATGTGTCCGCAGCCGGAACCCCCTGCGGGCGCTTCTCAGGTTGGCCCGCAATAATCCGAACCATGATGATCCCAGCTCTGGCTATTGTGTGCGCACTCGGAATCCTGGTGCCGGTACTGATCGGACTCTTGCCAAGTCAGCGCAAGCGTCACGACGCGCGCCGCTGATCGGTCGAGCGGAGCGCCGGCATGTCGCCGCGCAGAAAAGTACCGTCTATCGTTGCGGGCGGCACGGGGCGGTAATTGTCTGCATTTCTCCGATCCGAGGAACGACCGGCAGATCACTCGTCGTGATCAGAGGCCAGGCCCAAGCTCCAGAGAAGTACTGCGGCGGGCACCATGCTCATCGTGACCAACGCGGTGAGGGTCATGAAGGTCCATGAATAACCTCCAAGAAGGTGGGTTGGTCCAGTGAGGAACTGGTCGACGACCGCCAGCACCCAAAGAATCCCGATAATCGCCAGCGCCAACTTGAAGGCCCGGCCGAACGCTCGGTTGCGCTGAGCTAATTCACGCTCATCGAGTACCGTCTCAGGCGCATTATCGAGCATATTGGTGGCACGTCGCAGAAAGATCGTTCCCGTCGCTCCACTGAAAAGGGCGAGGCCCAGAAGCAGGAGACCTAGGGGGTCTTGTGCGGTGAATGCTGCCGCCACGCCTAAGCTGAAGGTGATCGCGGGCGTGAAGGTCAGCGCGACCCGAGCGGTCGGCCTCCGGATCCACGCAGGAATCGGTCGCTGGCGCGAATCCCCGAAGCGGTCTTCCATCTCGACACGCAAATCAGCGGCACGTCGATTGATGCTTGAGTGAGAGTCGCTCATGAGTCAATTCCTGTCATTAGGTCGACGGTGGGGTGCGAACGGTAGAGCTGCGCGGACATCGGCGGAAACGGGTGAAGCGAGAAGATTGCCTCTACCGGGAGAGAGAAAAGCGTCGCGATCTGGAGGGCGAGCTCGACGGATGGTCTGTAATCGCCGCGTTCAAGAAAGCCGATGGTTTGATAGTTCACGCCCACGGCCTCGGCCAGTTGACGTCGCGTAATGCCGCGCTCGGTGCGCAAGACCGCCAGTCGGTTGTGCAGCCGTTTACTTGCACCATCACTCGAATTCTTGCCTGTCATAATGACATCGTTGCGTATTCACAACGAAGAAGCAAATTCTGGCACACCATCTCTATTGCAACGGAGCAAATTCAGGGCTCGACCCCAACGGGGGAATTGCATGACAGCGCCGCATTTCGTCATCACCGAACCAAGCAAGCCCTGGTCACACCCGAGGTCGACGTTGATTCAAGGTGCTCTCAGCGTGCGGGAAGGGGGACTGCCAGCTTTGAGCTGACACGGGACAAAATCAATGACGCCAAAATATTGATCATAGCCAGCCGCCACACAGCGCCGAAAGTCACAACCAAGAACGGCGGCTGCGTCCGTATCGGGGACCTCGAAAGCTATAGGTCTCGAGTGAATGGCCCCGCAGCCAAGCATGTCGGCGTCGTGTCACTCGGGAACCCTTTGCGAGACGACGTGTGCCAGCGAGTCGACTGTGTGGACAGGACCAAAGCGATGCTTCCCCACGACGTCTCCTGCTTCACGGGCTTCCTCATCCGAGTTGTCGAACCGGTTGCCCGATGTGGTCAGCCGCTCCGTGACGCCGCCGGGGCGAATCATCGACACAACACGTGTCCGATACCGTGGTGATGGCCGGAGCCCAAAAGCAAATAGTTGCGATTGCCTGTCTGCCCGATGACGGCAAATGGTAGCTCTGACAATTTCATCTATCTCCCAGACGAAGGATATTCATGACTTCTAGAACACTCAGGCCCTCTTGGGCTAATAAGGAGCTACGGTGCACAGCTCACAATCGGCAAGTTCTCACTGGGGACAGGGTACGTTTATCGTGACTGGAAAACATCAGGTGCCACTCGAGCGCCTCAACGATCCACGTGCAATGATCAATCTGTTTGTGGGGATGCAAGTGGCACTGTTTGTCGGTGTCCTCATCGGAATCTGGGTCAAATCAGCCACTTCCAACGAACCGTATTTCGCGATCCTCGGACCTTACCTTCTCTTCACTTGGCTGCCTACGGCACTTGTCCTCGCGTTCGTGGGAACCATCATGTACAGACGCGCGAAACGGCAATGCGCTGCACGAGAGAACGAATAAGGTCGAGTGAATGCAGCACCTATAACACCGTGCTGGTGCGAACCCGCGAACGGACACCCTAAGAAGAGAGTGAAACGAAAATGCTTTTGAGTCTCGTTGCTGTCATAGCCTCACTCTTTTCCTTGCTCATCGTCTCGCTCTGCGCGTTCGGAGTGATTCCGCCGACCCGAGTCATTGGAGTACGCACGAATACAACCCTCCAGTCCCGAAAAACGTGGAACACGGTCCATCGACGGGCTCTCGCCCCTCTGGCTGTCACAACGGTGGCAGTGGCCGGTTGCTGGCTTCTTTATCCGGCAGGAATTGTCGAGAGCAGCGCATCAGCTGGCTTCGGTCTAACGGTCCTAGTGGCTGGATTGCTCTGGGCGTGGACACGCGGCGTACGTGGCATCCAACATCCCGCGAATCATGCTGGATGACAGCGCCTGTCTCCTGCCAACGGAGGGACCTGCGAGATAGTCGGTGTATGCCCGACACCGTGATCGTGTGGAACGGCAAAATAGCTATCTGATCGGTCTGCCGTGCTAATGGAAGAGAGTTCCGCACGCCGAACCCCATACGGGACGAGCGCAGGATCCACTTGACACGCTCAACTGCCAGCACTCCGCTGAGTCAGTTGCGACGCGCCAGCATGGGTCTTAAACCGCGTTGGCGATTAGTCGCCCGTCAGGTCGGGGACAATCTCATCGAGCCATCCCCGGGCGATTTCGAGTCTGTTAGCAGGCACTACTGAGGGGAGAATGTACTCCCACATTTCACGCACGCGCTGCAGCAAGTCTTCCCGCCCGGTGTACGTGTCCGAGACGAGTTGGATTCCCGTAAACGTGGGAATCAGGAATCGGGCAAACTTCTCCGGGTTGACGTCGCTTCCGAAGTCGCCGTCGGCAATGGCCTGCGCGGCTAGGTGTGAGAAGGTGCGCATCCACTCGTCATAAGGGGATCGAAGCGGGGGATCAAAGTTCGTCACCTCCGTCGTCAAACGCACCCCCGCTCGGACGACCGGATCGGCCAACAGCCGCTGGGCGAGGTCAGCGCAGAGAATGATCATCGTTTCCAGGGCACTGCGATTCCTCGCGTGAATGTGGCTGCTCGCTGACAGTGCCAACGATTGTTCTTTCGCGATGACGGCCCTGGCTAAGTCTTCTTTCGACTGAAAATGAAAATACATCGCGCCGCGTGTTACGCCAGCTTCTTTCGCAATGTCGCCGGTCGTGGCCAGTCCGTATCCCAGGCGGTAGAACGTGAGGGCGGCGCCATCCACGATCTTCTCGCGCGTGGCTCGTGCTCGCTCTTGTTGCGCCATTCCTAAATCCCATCGGTTGCTATAAACACGGTACTCCGCATTCCTAAAAAAACAGGCAGGCTTGCTTTTTATTAGACTGTCCTTGGATCATCAGGTAATGGAGTGGTTTGTAATACGCCTTGGTCTCAGGGGGTAGAGATGAAAAGTTCACGAAAAACGGGGCTGGCATCAGCTGAGCGTGCGGGTTTCTTGAATGGCAGCGGCAGCGTTGCAGTCATCGACACGGCGCATTACGGCGCTTGCCTTAGATCGTCGGGCGTTGGCGACTTCGTGTTTCTGGATTCGCCCTCATCAGGCTGTCTGTTCCTAGCGGAGCGCGACGTGGCGATCGACGAGTCGAGCGGAGACGTCCTGTGAATAACAGGGTGGGTGGGTTATTCACGTTACGGCTCCGACTTCTCGGGCTGGCGTGGCGTACTTCACTGAAATGGCCTGTGGCCATTCTTATTATCGTTGCTCTGATGGTGCCGACTCTGAGCGGCGTCAATGGCACGGTTGGTGTGGCGCTCAGGGATTGGCTGGACCTGTTCTCCGCGATGATGTCCTCCCCGATCGCGCTGATCTTCCCGCTCCTCGTGGTCTTCATCGCGTCAAGTCGTCTCTACCAGGAGATGGGGAATCGGTACATCGTCGCTGTACGAGTCCGCGTGAGTATCAGGCGTTATCTCGGCTCGAAGCTACTGGTCGCGTCGCTTCTCGCGTTCGTGACGTTTGGACTATCCACGTTCCTGGCCTTTGTCGTAGCGTTCTACGTTTGTCCGGCGATCGGGAATCCGTCGGTTCAGCCCGAACTTTATGGCATGACGCCGGCTCAGGCCGCCACGGATTCGCTCACGCGCGTGACGTTCTCCTCCCTGCTGGGCCACGGCCCCTGGACCTACGGTGCCTTCTATTCGGTCTGGGTCGGATTTTCCGCAGCACTGTACGCGGCTTTCGGTACTGCCTGTCTTGTTCTGGTCAGCAGCCGAGTATTCGCCCTGGCCATTCCCTTTCTCGGTTACTTCGTTCAGACCATGGGCGCGGCTTTATTGGGAACTCCGCAATATGGGCTGCTGTATGCCGCTTTCCCATTCGGACTGATTCAGTCGTCAGCGTGGGTGGCGATAGTGCCGACCGCGATCCTGGCCGCTGTGGTGGTGGCCCTGTGGGTGCACGTACTCGTGTACGTTCGGCGGTTGGAAACGCTTCAATGAAGTCCTTTCCGCCGCCATCCCGGCTTGTCGTGGGGTCACTTATCGGTCTCGCGGCGCTCGCCTGCGCATACGGACTCTATGGTCGTGCGACCATCGCCCGGCAGGCTCCCCCCTTGCACGCTCCTGAGGTTCTTGACGTTGTCTTGGAAACGCTCTGCAGTCCCCAGTTCGTGCTCTTCATCCTGGTACCGACCTGGCTGGGACGTGCAGTGCTGTCGACCCGCGTCGAGCTCGCTCCGGACCGATTGACGCGGCACGGGAGCTATCGAGCCGCACTGACGTCGTCTATCCAGTCCTCAGCTCGGGCGTTGGCCGTCTCCGCTGCGGCCGTGCTCGCGGGTCTCCTCACCGCGTCAGCGGGACTGCCCCTCATCGCCCAAGGCGATCATCACCTGCTGGTGCCCGAAACGGTGACTGCCGCATACAGCACGGATGGAATTCTCCCGTGGGTGGCTCTGGCCATGCAATCCGTGCAGCTCGCGGGCGTTCTCCTGATCATTCACGCCGCTGTTATGTCGGCGGCCATGCTGGGGCTGCCCTTTGCACTGCGGGTCACGGCTGCTCTGGCCGTCTGGGTGTGGGCTGCGTCCGCCACACTGGGCGGGTTCACGGAGGGGTCCTTCCTCAGCGCGCAGACATATGCGATTTTCCGATTTGTGCCGTCAGATCCGCTCAGGTCAGCCGGGGCATTGGCCGCCGCAGGAGCAATGATCGTGGCCATCGTCGTCGCCGCGCTCTACCTGGACACCCGGTCCCGACACCGAGGCCGCCGGCTCCCTGGAGCTGCCGTCTTTGGGATTCTGAGCGCATCCATCGTGTTTGGTCTTGTCGCACAATCGCAGCCATGGACACGCAGCTTCCAAACCGTGATAAAAGATGCCTTCTCCGGCGACGGCGGGACCCTCCTCCAGTACGCCGGCGGAATCGTCCTGCTCGTCGGTTACGTCTTCCTATTCTCGAGCCGGCTGGCGGAAGTCAGATCAGGATGGGCACTCCTCCTTCTCATCCGGCAAGGCTCGATGTCGCGATGGGCGCGTCACGTCGCAGTGCGCGAGTCGATTGCCGCGGCGCTCTTCATCGTTGCGATCCTTGCGTGCAGCGCGGTGAGCTACGTCCTCCTCGGTGGCAAAGACTTCGGCGGCCCTGCGGGAAGCACGCCGCTGTGGTTGTTCCATTTCGTGGTGAATTGGACACTTCAGCTTCTCGTCTACCTAGCCGCAGTGTTTGTGGCCGTGCTGCTGTCCGGCCGGCGTCTCGCCGGCCTTATGGCAGTGGGAACGATCACAGCGCTCAGCGCGCCTCAAATTCAACTAGGACCGTGGCTGCCGGTGCAGGCCGCGGACATGTATCTGACAGCGGGAGGATGGTCTACTGTGCTCGTCTCGACAGCGTCCCTTCTGGTCTGGTCCCTCACGATCAGTGCACTACTCGCACTTGTGATCCGCAGAAGGTTGGTTGTCCTATGAACGGAGAGAAAATGACCCAAGCCGAGGCCGTCATCGAACTACGGAACGTGGGCAAAGCCTATAAGGGCAATGTGCTCTTTAATGACGTCACGACCACCCTGGAACGCGGCAAGACCTATGGACTCGTGGGCGCCAACGGCTCCGGCAAATCGGTACTCATGAAAATCATCTGCGGATTCGTGATCCCCGACTCCGGAGAAGTCTGGATCGATCCGGAATTCCTACCCGCCAACAGAACCTTCCCCGATCGATTCGGCGTCACCATTGACGGCCCGGCCTATCTCGGCGGAGAAACCGCGGAAAAGAACCTCCTGACCCTGGCCAAAATCCAGAACCGAATCGGCAAAGCCGAGGTTCGGTCTGCTCTCGAGCAGATAGGACTCCCCGTCGGCTCGCCAAAAAAGGTTCGCACCTTCTCACTAGGCATGAAACAGAAATTGTCCCTCGCCCAGGCCTTCATGGACGATCCCCAAGTCCTCATCCTCGATGAGCCCTTCAATGGCCTGGATGCATCCAGCTCAGCAATTCTTCTCCAGCTGCTGCGTGACTTCCAGGCTGCCGGAAAGACAATCCTGTTCACCAGCCACAACAAGGACGACATCGCCGCGCTGGCCGACGTCATCCTCGAAATCGACGGACAGCAAATCCTTCCGCGAGAGAACGACCAACGCTTGATCGCACAATAACCACCTCATCGCGCCAGTGTTTCCAATATAAATCAAGTCCTAGCAGGCCCAAAAGAATGCACCCACGACCGGTTGAATCCGCCGAACCCCTCACGGGCGCTCTAGGATTGCTGGGATTCCCAGCGAGTTTCACCATCCTTCTTCGATGAGGTCGCGTGTAAGGCTTGATTTTGCGCCACCTTTATGGAGGCCTGATGATCGGGATGAATGTGCGCTGTGAGGCGGCAGACTCCGTTTGATCGCAACCAGGCGACCATAGCTTGAGCGGCCTCCGAAGCGATTCCTTGCCCTTGCCAGTCGGGTGAAATGACCCAAGCAATGTCAGCCACGAGATTCGACCCGTCGTCTTCGACGGTTGCCTGTACGAACCCCACCGGTTTTCCTATGTCTCGCTCAATGACAACCCAGGTCAGCCACCACTGCGAACCATCTTCAGAGTGCCCAACGGTTTGTGCGGCATAGCGTTTCTCCAGCAGCTTCAGTGAGGGTATTTCTCCGCCGGTGTAGTCATAGAGTGACGGTTGGGCCAGAACCTCGATCATCGAAGGCGCGTGCTCCACCGACAGCGGTTCCAACAAAAGTCGTGCAGTAACAATGCGTTCAGTTGTGGGCCAGTCCATTCTTTGACAATGGCAGAGTCCTGAGATCTTCGTAAGCCGAACCTTCTACGGGACGAGCTCTTTGTGGTCAGGCCGGCTCTGTGCCTTTCTTGCTACGGCCACGGGATCGTCCCGGAAAGCGTAGTTCGACTTGAGCCACAAGCACGCTTCACCGTAATGGGGAAAATCCCGATGACGGCTGTACGGCATTCGTCAGGTGGATGGTGCATATCTGCGCTGACCGGGAGTCGCCGAACGTTTCGCGACGGCGATGCCGGCGGGGCGTCCGGATACGAATTTATGCAGTGTGGCGTTGACGCTCGCAATTTCCGCAGTGGTCAGCGACTGTTCGATGAAGCCGTGGAGTGTCGCTTCGACCTCTCGAATGCTGACTTCCTTCTCCCGACCGGCGTCGGTCAGGGAGAGAATCACCCGCCTCCGGTCGTCAACTGCCGGCATTCGCTCGACTAGGGACGCCGCTACCAAGCCATCGACCAAGCGGCTGGGGCTCCCGGTCTCACAGACCAGCAGTGCGCCGAGGTCGACGAGGGAGAGCGGCCCGTGATCGGCCAGCACGCGAATCACCTCAGCCTGGGACGGTGACACTCCAAGGGGCCGGAGGAGATCGAGGAGGATACGGTTACCTTCGCGCTGGGCGGCAAGAACGAGAAATCGGAGCTCCTCGACGGAATTCACGACGCGACACTGTGAGCCGACGCGTCAACAGGTTGCAGGCTCTCCACGAAAGCGCGGATCGTGTTGGAGTACAGGGTTGGGAGCGTGAAACGGAACATGTGGCCAGTTTTCGGTAACACAATTACTAACGACTGACGGATACCGTCCAACAGTTGGCGCGCAGCGTCCGCGCCGACCAGTCGGTCATCGGCCGGCGTGAGCACGAGCGTTGGTACCCGAACCAGAGCCAGCTCGTTGATCAGATTGATTTGTGTGACGGACGTCACTAGTGCGGTGTAACTCGATCGCGGAGTGTTCTGCACAAACAGGTGTCGATAGTCGTTTTGAGTATGCGGCACTTCTGCTGCCGCGTCGAAATGCGAAGCGAGCTGGGAGGCGTGAAACCGAAGCGTGCCGTGCCGATAGAGGGCGCCGTTGGCAAACCGAGACAGCCTGGCCGCGACGCCCTTCCACCTCGGAAGAGGATTCGCGGTGAACCCTCCGGATAGAACAAGCCCCACGAGGCCTTTTGGCTGGCGGAGGGCAAGAGCGAGCCTGACGACGGCGCCGAAGGAATCGCCCACCAGAACGTAGGAGTCGAGGTCGTGAACCTGTTCGGCCAGAAAGTTGGCGTAACCGTCGACATCCGCCAGGTCTTCAGGCAGTCGCATGGTGCGAGCGGGAAGACCGTCGGGACCGGTGAGGACCTCGAGGTCCCACGGTGCACCTGAAAAGCACGGCACGCACACGGCTGTTGGCCGCACGGGCACATCGAACTTCGATGACGTGTTATTGAATAACATGTCATTAATAAAATGGACGGAGAAAGACTCGAAAGTCGATGCCCACCTTGAGTCTCAACTCGTGGCTCCAAGCTGCGCCGAATGACCAACCCTCTACGGGACGCCGAGTTTTCTAGCGATGTTGAGCCGCCGCACCACGACCGCACCACGACCGCTCCGCTCGTGGCGCTGGAGGTCCCGGGGCTTGGCGCTCGTGCGCCTTGCTTAAAAGCGCCTTTGGACCCGTGGAGTTGGCCACCCGGCCTGAGCAGTAACGAGTTGTCATCATACGGCTCTGTAGTGCTTCATGCTGCGCACCGAAATGCCACACTCGTTTCATGACTTCCCATATTCGGTTGAAAAGTCGCCTCGGATTAGTGCTTCCCGCGGTGGCCATTGTGGTCGTTACTTGGCTCGTATTCTGGATGGCGCAAGGATTCCCCACGGCGTGTAACCTCATGGGTCCCTGCTCTGGCCGCGATGTGCGGGTGGCGCCCGCTCTGCTTTTCGGCGGGATGATGCTTGCACCGTTGGCGGCAGTGATTCTCATGTCCGTCGTTCGCTTACCGGCGGGCTGGCTCGTCCGACTGTCCTATGTCGCCCTCGTGCTGCTATCGGTTGTCGGGTACGTCGTTATCAGCTTCAGCGGAGGGTTCAGCGTTGATGCGGCCTTCCTCGCTGGTCTCCTTGGAACGTTTGGGACGGCACTGCTCGTCTATGTGGGAATCATTACCCTTCGACGCGAGACTTGAGCGGCTACGCTTCCAAGCCGGGACCCGGCTGGTGAGCCCTTTATTTGCAACGGCATCGTGCAGGTGCCCTGCCGATTCCCGGCGCCACGCGGCGCGCCCTACGTGATGGCGATTGGTGCCGAACTCCGACGTCGAACAGCTCGGACCATGCTTCGCCGAATGGCTTGCAGCTCAAACGAAGCGAGATGCGAAGACCGCCAGGAGAGAAACGCTAAACGACGCCGAGTATGTCTAGCACCTGCGGGTTGGTCCCTCGGTACAGGCCAGCGGCGGCCGCTGCTGTTAGACAGGGCATATGAACATTGATCCTGCGACAGTGGTGAGTATCGAGCGAGAGAGACTTCGCGCGCTCGTCGAACGCGACATGGTCGCTGCGGAGCGCCTCCATGCACCCGAATACCAACTTGTGACGCCCAACGGGTCCACACGGACGAAATCGGCCTATCTCCGCGACGTGGAATCGAAGCGACTCGAGTACCTCGTATTCGAGCCCGAATCAGAAATCTCCGTCAGATCGTCAGGAAACCTCACGATTCTGAAATACATCGCACGAACAGTTCTTAGCGTCGGCACCGCCGATGAGCTTGAAATCCGCGCTTGGCACACGGATGTTTACGAGTATCAGGATCGCCATTGGATGGTCGTCTGGTCGCAGGCCACCACAATAGCTCCATAGGGAGGCCAGCTGCGTTCCAATGCCCGTAGGGGAACGATCAACGCAACACCTTGATAGCCCCCACTGACGAGATTGCGCACGGCCGCCGTTTGCGATCATCCACCCAGCGATGGCTCGGCCTTAAGTCAGTGCCGTCAGGAGTTCGCGTTCGTCGCTGTCAGTAAGGCCAGCGCCGTGTGGCCCTGCATCCTCTCGATCGAGTTCCCATTGGAGGGTGTCGGCGAGGGTGTCCGACAGTGGGCGCAGTTCAAGGCCAGCGGCGAGGGCGCGCTTGTTCGATCGCGCGTTCATGCCATGCCAGGAGCGGTCCGCTAGCCAGAGAGGCATCGAGCGAGGACCAGACCACTCGCCGACGCCATGGTCAGCAAGCCAGGACTCTGGCGCACGGACGATGGTGTTCGGCCCGAGCCGCATCAATGTGTTCAAAGAAAGGGATTGGAATCCCCATCGCATTGAATGTCCCGACGGGTCCACCCTCGGCCCGCTGCACGAGCCAGGACGCCAAGTCTCGGACGTCGATAATGGCTGTCGGCAACTCGGGCGCATCCGGCACGAGCACTGCGCCTTCTTCGCTGGAAGGATGAGCGAATCGCCACGGCCAGTAACCGCTTCGCCCACTCAGGTCACCCGGTCCGCCGATGAGCCCAGCACGCACGATCACCGTCCGGCTGCTACCGAAGCCCGCGAGGACTGCGTTCTCGCACGCGACTTTCGCAGCGCCATAGTCCTCCATCGAGGCCATCACATCCGCGTCAAGCGGGTCCAGTCGGAGCGCGTCCTCGTTCTGGCCAATCTCCTCCTGGGAGGCGTAAGCGTTGCCGCTGGACAGGAAAACATACCGCTCCACCACCTGTTCAAGGTCCCGGACCGCGCGTCGTACGTGACCCGGCTGCCGGGCAACGTCGATCACGGCGTCCCAGTGCTCGGCGGCAACGGGTGCGAGCGCGTCGTCGCGGTCGCGGTCAGCACGTACCAGTATCGAGCCAACGGGGACGTCAACCCCGCGAGCGAGGCACGTCACCTCATGCCCGGCGGCGAGGGCGGTCGCGGCGACAGTATGGCCGACCCAGGCCGTCCCTCCAAGTACGAGAAGTTTCATGGCAGCAGCATGGCAGCTAACCAGTCAGCACGTGCGCAATTTCGCCACGAGCAGATCGGTGACCACTTTTTTCACAAGGTGAACGTGGAGGCTTTGCCAAATCGTGGCGGTGTTGCTTCCCCGCAAAAAGCAGTACCGCTGCCCCGCATTGGGAACCCTGAGCGGGACGGGGGGTTTTCGGGTCCGTTGCGGATAGGACTTACTGAGCAGCCGCCGGCGCTGTTAGATCATTCCGTGGCGCGCCAGGCAGTCGAGGTACCAGTTGAAGCCGACATCATTCACGTCGCCAGTGACCATGGAATAGTAGTTACGCTCGTTGGTTCCGGCTTCCCTGTACCCCGTCACCGCGACCAAGAATGTGCTGAGGTAATCGGACATTCCATATACTTTGGCCCCGGTTACCTGACCACCTTCGCGTTCAAGAACAATCGATCTGCGCTGCCCCAGCGCGTGCTGAATCGTCAGCAAGTTGCCGGCCAGCCACGTCGCATCCGTCAATGCCGTATGCGACGTTTCGGCTCCCGGGCGATGATTCTGCCTCAGGAACAGGCTCCTCCAATAGTCCTCGTAGGCCTCAGGGCCGCAGTCTTTCATCGCTTTCTCTTCTGCGCTGTACAGGCGTTGAAGTACATCAGGGTGAGTGATTGGGTACAGCTTGTAGATCAGGTCTTCACGGACCTCTTCATCATTGCGGTAGTCCGCACTGGAAATCGCTGCCAACGGGATCTCATAGGCCAGAAATTCCTTTTCCAGCCAACCTTCAACGGCCTCCGTTGTCCACGCTCGCGGATCGGTTTTCTTCCAGCGCTCAAACAGACTCGTCACTGTCGCTCCGTCTCATTCCATCGACAGATCCACGATATCGGGTGGCCCAGCCGGATGTTTAGACCGCCGCAAGAGGATGTGTCGATGCCGCTGGCCCCCATCGTCGTGGACGGGTGCACTGGCGCCGAAACTGTCCGTTTCACCAACCCCTAACGGATCTCTTTCAGCGGTTGAGAAGTTCGTGCGAGAGGACGACGGTGGCGAACTCGTCGTGAAGATTGATCGCGGTTATTCGGGAAAGTTCCGCCGCGCTGATCATTCCACCTTCGAGGTCTGTCCTGTCAAATGTGTGAGTTGCATCTACAGCAAAGTAGACGGTGTATCCCAAGTTTCCGCCAACGCGAGCTGTCGTTTCGCAGCAGTGATTGGTGGTGATACCGCAGATCACAATGGTCGAGATAGCGTTTTCTCGAAGCCAGGAGTCAAGATCAGGTGTGCCGTGAAAACTCGAGTTGACCGTTTTCTGGACCAATAGATCCGGAGTGCCGGACATATAGCTTTTCAGCGTATGGCCTGGGTTGTTGGGGTGAAGGGGGGAGAGCGGATTGGAGGAATTATGCTGCACGAAGACGACCGGTCGCGAAAGCCTGTGCCACTCGTTCACTAACGCTGCGATGTTCTGATCACAGTCCGCGTTGTTTCGAGGTCCCCACCATTCGACTTGGTCAAATCCTTGCTGCGCGTCAATGACGATCAAGGCGGTGTGATCATCGATCGAGAGTGGGTGGATCACGATTTACGGCTCCTTATTGCTTTACGATCAGTGACCAAAATGGTTGATCCCAAGACACAATGTAGGACCGGGACCAATTCAGCATCCCATGACGGCTGCACTGCGCATATTCGCGGCCAGCAGTTGGGCGCAGACGCTATCCCCAAAGCCGGAACTCCAATGCTCCAGAGCGATTGACGCAGCCGGCGGCACGCCGGTCACTCAAAGCTCCCGTAAGCCGAACGATGACCGGGCAACTCAAACGGAGTGCACTGCCTGGAAATTCCCCGGTTCGGTCGGTACGGTAACGAAGCAACGAACACCCGGTGGGCACGGTGACCGAATGGAACAATCATGACAGGCACCACGCTGGCACCAGTTATACACACGGCATGGCAGCTGAAATCGCAGATAACCAGGTCGCGCATGCTGCAGGCCGGCAAGGCCGCAGTAGCCGTCGGCATTTCATGGTCAATCGCTCCGTACTTGCCCGGGGTCGCCGACAACTACCCCTACTACGCACCTCTCGGTGCCCTCGTGAGCATGTATCCCACGCTCATGGGTTCGGTTCGGAATGCTCTGCAGACCCTCGGCAGTCTCGCAGTCGGAATTGTGCTCGCCGCGGCTGTGCTCGTCTTCAGCCAGCCGAACGTGGTGACGATTTCGGTCGCCGTCGGCATCGGCGCGCTGATCGCCGCGACAGGGTGGTTCGGCAACAACCGCGAATACATACCCGTGACGGTCTTGTTCGTGCTGATCGTGGGTGGGCCCGATGCCGACTCTTACTCCATCGGCTATGCCGTGCAAATCAGCCTCGGCATCGTCATCGGGCTCCTGATCAACATGTTGGTCTTTCCCGCGCTGAACCTCAAGGCCGTGGGCCAGAACCTCTCGAACTATCGCTCGGCGCTGGCCGATCACCTATCCGAGGTCGCCGAAGCCCTGGCCGAGAACTGGCCACCGGAGCGGGATGGCTGGGCGTCGCGCAAAGACTCGCTCATCAAACTTTCCAGCGGGCTGCGAACTGCGCTGCAGCAGGCCGACGAAAGCCGCAAAGTCAATCCGCGGGCTCGAATCCACCGCCACCGAGACCTGAGCGCCGACTACGAGGACCTTGCTGCGCTCGAAACCATTGCCTTTCATGTGAGGGATCTCACGGAGGTACTGGCCGGGGCAATGTGGGGCACCCCGATCAAGGTACAACTGAGAGAGGACTTGCGCCCGTCGGTGAGCCTGGCGCTTGACGCGATGGCTGCGGCGCTGCGTGATTGGGATTCAGGAAATACGGATCTGACGGCGCACTCCGCTGCCGCGGATGCGCTTGCGTCCCTCATGGCCGAGCTTGACAACATAGAGGACTCCACTCCGGCGACGTCGATGGGCGCCGCGATATCCATCGCGATGGATATCGCCCGAGCGCTCGCAGCCCTACTCTCCCGCCTCGAAGGTCCGGCGACTGATGACTAGTTGCGATGACCTGACGCCAGGGCATTTTGACTTTCGCATCGTTCCCTGGCTAAATTCGGCGAAGCATTTATTGCCGCAGACCCCGGTAGCGTCGCTGTTTCTCACCACGCTAAGAGAGCATTAGATGAATATTTTCGTCATCGTCGTCATCGTCGCCATTATCTTGCTGCTGGTCGGTGGTTTCGTTCAGGCCTTGCAGTTCCTGCTCTGGGTAGGCGCCGTCCTCCTGGTCAGCGCAGTCATCGCATGGGCTATCCGCAGCCTGTCGGGCCGCAGCCGCTGACGCGTGTGACCGACAAGGTCGAGCGGGAGGACGAGGCGGCCGAAACCCCACGCCAAGAATTACGGCGGACAACACACAGCTACGGCCATCCGCAATAGCCCCGCGTGGGTTCGCATTTGGGAAAGGTATTTGGGACCGAAGAGGTGGCCTCGATCGCGGTCAATAGAGTCTCCTCGCGTCCCATTCCACGTTCGACGAATTCATCCCTTCGTCGCGACGACCGCTGGAATTCGCCGATCCTCTAGCGGGCATCCGGATGCATGGCGAGGATGACTTCGACCTCGCGGTGGACGCGGTCGTGGTTGAAAGACCGGAAACCAAGGCCGTCCGCGAGACGCCTGCCAAGCCTGGCGAACAAGGCGATCGAAGCGCGTAAAGCCCTGGCAGAGTCCACGACGTCGAAATGTGCCCAGCACTGTTCAAGCGCTTGCTGCACGTCGGCGTCCATCCATTGCCG
>NZ_PJJL01000035.1 GCF_002929505.1 Cryobacterium sp. Y57 | reverse complement strand
TCTACCGCATCGCACGCATGAAATCATTCGCAGACGACCAAACCTTCGCCGACTCCGAACTATCCCTCGAAGACGCAACAAGCCTCAAACGTTCCACCATCAAGGACTAGTTCACCGAGAGCCACCCATCGCAGGGACTGCACTACCAGATCTTGGTCGTGCAGTCCCATTGTGAAAATTTCGGCCGCAACACCACCACGTGTCGCCCGGAGGCTCAGGTCTCCCCGAGAAACCGCCGCAGTAATGGCCCTGTTTTCAGTCGACATTAGGAACAAGTACACAGTCGTTTATCCCAAGGCATCTAAAACACTGACCCCGCTTTTTCCCGGCGTGGGCCATTGGTTCGATTGAACCGCAGCGCAGGTGACGGATTCACTGGTATCAATGTGAACGATGCATTCTCACTCTGTGATAACCGGCGTGGTGTGGTGTCTTGAGGTGTTCCAAACTGAAGCGCAGCACGGGTGTAGTTTGTGTCATCTCGACGAGGAGAAATTGTGAAGGCTGTTCGTCTGCACCGTTATGGGGAAAATCCGACGATCGAAGAGGCGGCCGAGCCCAATCTGATCGGGCCGTGGGACGTCATTGTTGATGTTGGTGCTGCTGGTTTGTGCCGCACGGATCTTCACATTATTGAAGGGCAGTGGGATCCCATCCAGCATCCGCACCTGCCGTATACGTTGGGGCATGAGAACGCGGGGTGGGTTCGCGAAATCGGGAGTGCGGTGCATAACGTGAAACCGGGTGACGCGGTGATCATGCATCCGCTGACTAGTTGTGGTCTGTGCCCGGCCTGCAGAGTGGGCCAGGACTCGCACTGTGAAAACGCGACCTTTCCGGGAATCAACGCGGATGGCGGCATGGCTCAGCAGCTGCTGACCAATGCACGGGCGGTGGTCCGGTTGGACGCCGGGCTGCAACCGAAGGACGTAGCCGCGCTGGCTGATGCAGGTCTGACCGCGTACCACGCGGTGCGTAAGGCTGCAGATGTTCTATTTCCGGGAACCCACGCGGTCGTGATCGGTGCCGGTGGTCTCGGACATATTGGAATTCAGGCGCTCGCGGCTATTACGAGTGCGACGATAACGGTCGTCGACCGCAGTGAGGCTGCTCTCGAGCTCGCTACGAAACTCGGTGCGCACCACACCGTTCTGTCAGCGACCGACGATGACGTCGAGAAGAAGGTGCTCGAGATCACGGATGGTGGAGCACACGTTCTGTTCGACTTCGTTGGAGAGCGCGGTGCGGAGTTGCTCGCTCCGCGTCTTCTGCGTAATCGTGGATCGCAGTACGTGATCGGTTACGGTGGCGCGGTCAATATCCCCACTATTGAGATTATTTCGCGTGAAATCAACGTCATCGGAAACTTGGTCGGAACCTACAACGACCTCGTCGAGCTCATGACACTCACGGCTCAAGGCAAGGTCACGCTTCACACCGCTGTCTATCCCCTGGACGCAGCTCTCGACGCGATCGCAGATTTAACTGCCGGACGGATCCTCGGTCGCGGAATTCTCGTCCCCTAAAACACCAGCACGAATTACCCTTGAGTCGACAACTGTGAGCAAAGGAGCTCGATAATGGCTTTTCCCGCCAAGTATCCACAAATGAATGCGACGGAATTGACCGATGAAGCGCGGAGAGTGCTCATCCGGGTTATTCGAGTTGCGTTTCCTCACCCGTCATTTCCCGATGCTCCCTATGAACGGACGGCAGACACGATCTTGCGGGAGGCCGAGAGCTCAACCTGGTTTCGGGTCGCGCTCACGCAGGGGCTAATTACTCTGAGCCACCTGGCCGGAGGCGATTTCCGCACCCTGAACGACGAAGACGGCACCAAGGTGTTGCGCCGAATCGAGACCACGGAGTTTTTCGGCTTTATCCGGCGCACGACCGTGCTGAATCTGTATGACAACGAGGACGTCTGGAAGATCCTCGGCTACGAAGGACCGAGCTTCGACAAAGGTGGATACATCAACCGTGGCTTCAACGACCTTGATTGGCTTCCCGAAGCGCGGATCGAAAGCTACGACGGGCCGGAGCAACTCATCGAAGTTGCCACAAGCGCGTCCGTGGCAAAAATTCGCGGCGGCGAAAACACGCCCGCGACAGAGCGTGACACCAGCAATCAACCCGGTAAACGCGACGCAACCATGATGGAGATGACGAAGTGAGCACTATCGAGCACGATGAGGCAGCGATCGTCATCATCGGATCGGGAGCTGGGGGCGGAACGCTTGCTTACGAACTGACGGCGAAAGGTCTTCCGGTTGTGGTTCTGGAGGCGGGTCCGTACCTGCGCAACGAGGACTACGTCAACGACGAGTGGGAGGCCTTCAACCAGATGGCCTGGCTTGACCCGCGAACCACGTCAGGATCCTGGCGAATCGCTCGCGATTTCCCCAACCTTCCGGCGTGGATTGTGAAGGCGGTCGGTGGCACGACAACGCACTGGTCCGGTGCGACACCGCGATTCAAAGCTCACGAATTCGCTGCGCGCAGCACCTACGGTCGAATCGACGGCGCCAATCTCCTCGACTGGCCGATCACCCTGGCCGAGCTCGCGCCCTACTACGACAAAGCGGAAATCGCGATGGGATCGACGCATGTGCACGGTCGCAAGCCGCTACCCGCGAATAACAATTACACGGTCTTCGCAAACGGCGCCGAACGGCTGGGATACAAGTTTTATTCGACGGGCCCGTATGCGACGAATGCTGAGGAGTACGACGGCCGTCCGGCATCCATTCAGGACGGCTTCAACTTTCAGGGTGATAAGAACAAGTCGAAATGGTCGACGCTGGTGCGCGAAATCCCTCGTGCAGAAGCAACGGGGTTGCTTGACCTCCGACCCGACAGCCATGCGGTGCAGATCACCCACGATGCTTCGGGACGAGCAGACGCCGTGCTTTATCTGGACAAAGACGGCAACTTGCAACGACAAGCCGCCCGGCTCGTCGCAGTAGCTGCGAACTCTATCGAAACGCCCCGGCTGTTGCTTCAGTCTGCCAGCCCAATGTTCCCCGATGGCTTGGCCAATTCCTCCGGCCAAGTCGGTCGCAATTACATGCGCCACACTACCGGTTCGGTCTACGCCAGGTTCAACGATCCGGTAAGGATGCACCGCGGTGAAACCATGGCCGGAGTGATCGCGGACGAGTCCCGGCATGACCCCGATCGAGGCTTCGCCGGTGGCTACTTTTTGGAGACAATTTCACTGGGGCCAGCCTTCCTAGCCAGCTTCAGCGATCCCGGGGCCTGGGGACGTGGATTCACCGAAATTCTCGAAGCGTATGCCAACACGGCCGGGCTCTGGATCGTCGGCGAAGACCTGCCACAGGAAAGTAACCGAGTCACTCTGAACACGACGTTGTCTGACAAGAATGGCCTCCCCGTACCCAATGTGCACTTCGACGACCATGCCAACGACATCGCTATGCGAGAACACGGATACGCGCAAGCAGAACTGCTGTATGAAGCCGTTGGTTCGGTCGGTGCGCAGCGCACTCCCCCGTACCCGTCCACGCACAATATGGGCACCTCCCGAATGAGTGCGCGGTCCGAAGATGGTGTCGTCGATAAGTGGGGACGCGCCCACGACGTACCCAACCTATTCATTAGCGATGGGTCCGTGTTCACCACCAGCGCGGCCGCCAATCCCACGCTGACGATCGTAGCGCTGGCCATCCGACAGGCCGAATACATCGCGGATCAACTAAAAACAGGAGGAATTTGAGCTAGGCCAGACTGCCAGATCTGTGAGGCCGTGAGGCCGTGAGGCCGTGGGCATACAGGGACGGCACGATCTCATCGACGCCGGTCAGTCGGCCATGTCGTTTTGGCACCATCACCGGAGTGAACGTGCCGTCCCGGTCACGGGGCACCTGGATAATCACCAGCCCCGTAGTGGAACTAATCACCGCTTTGGTGCTAGTTCCACTGCCCACGTTCGAGTCAGAAAACGCGGATCGGGATCTCGGCCGGTGCAGCGAGCAGCGCCTCGATTTCCTCATCGAGCTTGACAAGGGTGATTGACGCGCCCGCCATGTCCAGCGACGTGCAGTACTCACCAACGTAATTACGCCCGACGGTGATACCGGCGCTGACGAGTTTCTCGTGTGCCAGGCCGTACAGCAAGTACAGCTCGCTGATCGGCGTGCCACCGAGGCCGTTCACCATGAGCGCAACACGATCTCCGGACGTGAACGGTAAGTCCGTGATCACGGCACCGAGAATGTCATCCACGATTTCGTCTGCCGAGACGAGCTTGCCGCGCCTGCGCCCGGGCTCACCGTGAATACCGATACCGATCTCGATCTCGTCTGGCCCGAGATCGAAAAGGGGTGACCCTTTTGCGGGCGGGGTGCAAGCCGTCAGTGCGACGCCCATCGTGCGCGTGACCGAATTGACCTTCTCACCGATCCGGATAATTTCATCAAGGTCGGCGCCGGCTTCCGCGGCCGCTCCTACTGCCTTCATCACGAAAAAATTGCCGGCAACACCGCGGCGACCGATCGTGTACAGCGAGTCCTCCACCGCAACGTCGTCGTCAATGAAGAGCATCTCGACTCTGATACCGTCGGCGCGTGCCATTTCCTGCGCCATCTCGAATGCCATTCGGTCTCCGGTGTAATTGTTGACGAGCAGTAGCACTCCCTTCGGCGAGGCGAGCAGTTTCGTCGTCTCGTACACGTAATCGACGGGAGGGGCAGCGAAGACATCTCCAGGGCAGGCAGCGTCGAGCATTCCCCTGCCAACAGTCATGACGTGGGCGGGTTCGTGGCCTGATCCAGAACCCTGGATGATGGTCACCTTGTCTGCATTGGGTGCATCGGCACGGTGGATGAGGTTGTACTCCGGGACGTACTTCAGCGTGTCAGGATTTGCGAGGGCGAGGCCCTTGAGCATTTCCGGCACGAAATTCTTGGGATCGTTGATGAACTTCTTCATGGTTTCTCCACGTCTTTGTGATGCTGAATGGGCTTCGGGTACAGGTAAGGCAGAGGGGCTATGGGTTAGCGGGCGCGTGCTTCTACGGTGAGGCGCTCGAGGATGATGGCCACGGCGACCGCACCAGCATCGGGCGAGCCGATACTGCGCTCACCGGTGTAACTGGCGCGTCCGCGTCTTGCCTGAAGAGAGCTGGTCGCGTCTGCTGCAACACGTGCGGCTTTCGCTGCCTCGTCGAGTGCCTTTTCGAAAGACGAGCCCTGTGCGACTGCCACCTCAAGAGCGTCAGTCGCCGGAACGAGCGCGTCGAGCAGCGTCTTGTCGCCAACATCAGACTTGCCACGGTCCTTGATGCCCGCGATCGCCGCCCGCAGCATCGCGACGACATCGGCGCCGCCGACCGCATCGCGACCGCGCACTGCGGTGGAAGCACGCAGGAAGGCGGTGCCCCAGAGGGGGCCGGAGGTGCCCCCAATACGGCTCGTGATTGTATGCGCAATGCTCTTAAGAAAAATGCTCGAGTCTGTGCGGTCGAAGACGTCCCACTCCTCTAATACTTTCTCAAAACCGCGGGCAAGCGAGTATCCGAAATCACCGTCTCCCACGACGGAGTCGAGTTCGCAAAACGCTTCTTCGTTTTCAATCGCTGTTTCGGCAATCGATCGAACGACGAATTCAGTGTCGATTATGCTGCGGGTCTTCATTGTGCCTCCTGAGGTGTGGCGCGAGGGAGCGCCGCCATGCGGGCGAGATCGCCCAGCTGAATGAACGACCGTGGATTGATGTCATACGGGTCCGCGATCACCTGGGTCATCTCGCCGGGATTCGGGTCACCAAGTGAAGAGACCACGAGGGCGGCGGAGGAGAAGTCCTCGCTAGAGGTGTAGCTACTCACCGTCACGACAGTTCGCAGACCAGCCGTCGTCGCTGAGCGCAGGCCGTTTTGGCTATCCTCGACAACGATCGCATCATCTGGTGATATTCCAAGCACGGATAGCGCGTGCAGATAGATGTCTGGCGCCGGCTTTTTCTTCGCCACGATGTCGCCCGCGAAAACCGCGAAGCGTGACGCTTGCTCAGGACCGACGGCGTGTGTGAGAACCGCCCGAACGGATGGCTCCGCCGATGTAGACGCGACCGCGAGGGTCCATCCTGCCGCACTCGCCTCCCGCACGATTCGATCGATACCGGGTCGCGCTGGCACAACACCACTCTCGATCAGGTCCGTGTAGATCTCGGTCTTCCGGCGATGCCATGACGCTATGAGAGCAGTGCGTGCCGTCGGGTCGTCGGGGATTTCGATCAGTTCAGCAAACTCGGGTGTGATCAAACTCATCAACCGCTCCTTGCCTCCACTAATTTTCACCTTGTCGGCATAGTCTTCGGTACTCCACTGCACGGGCAACCCGAATTCGCGAAAGGTTTGGTTGAAGGCGGGAAGGTGACCGTACTGCTCCGTGTCGGCGAGTACGCCATCGCAGTCGAAGATCAGAGCAGGCATCGCTTTCACCACGCCTTATTAGCGCTACCGAATTGACCTGCCAGATTGACGACGAGGTGCACGATGTCGGCCCGAGTGTGGGCAAAAAGCGACGGTGGATCCCATTTGTCGTTTTTCTGTGCCTCAGTGAGGAAGGCGAGGCTTGACTTCATGAAGGTTTCCTTCAGGGAGGTCGATATGTTGACCTTCGCGCAACCGCGCGCGATCAGGTCACTGAACTGCTCGGAGGTCAGGCCGCTCCCGCCGTGTAATGCGATCGGGATTGGATGGCGCTCCACAATGTCGGTGACCCGGTCGAAGTCGAGTACGGGTGTGGCCTTGTACGTGCCGTGCGCATTACCAATCGATGGGGCAAAGACGTCAACACCAGTCGCCTCGATAAACCGCAGCGAGACTTCAAGCGATTGTCGCGCCGATTCCTGGTCGGATCCGTGGTCGTCTTCGACACCCGTAATGGCCTCGATCTCACCCTCGACATGAGCGCCGTAGAGCCGGGCCTCCTTCACGACTTCGATCGTCTGCCGCTGATTCTCTTCGACCGGTAGTGCAGAGGCGTCAAAAAGCACCGAGTTCCACCCCTGCTTGAGGCACTCTGTCACGACGGCGCGATCCGGACAGTGGTCTAGGTGCAACGAGACCGGCACCTCGATTCCCTCCGTCATCGACCGCCAGAGACTGGCAAAAACGCCACTCCCGATGCTCCGAACGGTCTTCACTGAAGTTTGAACAATCAGTGGGGACCTTGCCTCTACGGCCCCAGCAAGCACTGCTTCCAACGTCAAATCGTTGAAGACGTTTATGGCAGGGACACCGTAGCGCTCACTGAATGCGCGATCGACGATATCTTTCATTGGCACGACACTCATAGCAACCTCCGTGTTTGGATATCTTTACGGTAGGGCAGGTGGTACGACTCGAACCATACAGGATTTCCCCGCCTTTTCGGGGTGGGGAATTCTCTAATGTTCGGCGATCACGCCTACCGAACTATGCTCCCGATTCATGTGGACGAGCATCGTGCGATTGTGCGCGCCGGTCTTTCGGAGCAATGATCCGACGTGCTTTTCGACCGTCTTGACCGAAATGAACAACGCGCTGGCGATCTGCTTATCTGCCATGCCCCGCTCGACGAGTGGGCGCACCTGACGCTCCCGCGGAGTGAGAGTTTCATCGTCGGATCCATGTGCGGAGAAACCGGTGAGGTGATCGAGAATATCGTTCTGAAGCAGCGCTTCGCCACGGCACGCGGCAATGATCACACGTGAGATCGTTGCCGTATCGGACTTGAGGCTGAGGAATCCGCGGACGTTTGCTTGCGTTGCTGAACGAATCTGGTCAACGGTCGGGTTTTCTGTGAGGACAACGATTGTGGCGTTTGGGTCAAACTCACGTATCTTCGCGAGTGTGCCGCATAGTTCCCCGTTGAGCACCCGCAGGTCGACAATGAGCACGTCCGGACGGAGCATCTCATAGGCATCGACCAGCTGATGCCCTGAACTCAACTCCGCGGTGACCTGGATTGCAGGTTCGCTCAGATTCAGGAGCCGAACGAGTCCGGCACTGATAATCGGTTGGTCGTTCGCGATGAGAACCTTCCAGCGCGGCTGCGGGAGGCTTTCGCCGGTTCTGGAAATATACGGGATAGTCGCTTTGATCTTCGTTCCCCATCCCGGAGTCGTATCGATGTCGAGCTCACCATCGAGGTGACTTGCGCGCGACATCATCCCGTGGAGCCCGAGGCAGCCGGAAGACAATGACGAGAAGTGCCCGCCGTGCGCCTCGGCGAGGTCAAAACCCCGACCGTCGTCATCGATCAAAACTGACAGTACCTGGGTGTCGTAGACGAGTCCGACCCGAGCACTTCCGGCACTTGCATGTGAGACAACGTTGCTGAGGGCTTCTTGAACGATCTTGAATGCCTGGTGTGCGATCTCTGGCGCGAGAGGGCGCGGTGTGCCGACGGTAACGAATCCAGTCGTGGTCATACACATGGACTCCACCCAGGCTAACTCCGTGCCGATCGCTGCCTCGAGGGTTCGACCCTCCAGTGATGCCGGGCCAAGTCCGAGTGCCGTACGGCGCGTCTCGGTCAAGGCGTCATGGGCGACCGTGCGGGCGCTACTGATGAATGTTGCGGCAGGTTCGCCGTTGCGGTTCGCCCTGTCTGCCTCGTCGAGGTGCAGAAGCAACGATGCAAGCGACCTCCCGACTGTCTCGTGGACGTCCCGTACGGCCCGCTCTCGTTCTGCAGCCACGGCAGCCTCGCGAGTGCGGTCAGCGGCCTTCGCGTACAGTTTTGAGTTCGCGAGCGCAATCGCCGCGTGGTGCGCGAAAAGTTCGACGAGTTTGGCATCTGTCGTCGTGAACACACGCCCAGGAGTGGCGCTGAAGATGACACACGTTCCAATGATGCTGTCACCCCATTGAATAGGGACGCCGATGACCGCGCAGTGCAACCGTGGGTCATCCGGTGCAATGTGGCCGGCGCGCAATACCGATGCGTACTCATCGAGGATGACAGTTCCTCGACTATGGACGACTTCGCCAGTGACGCCCTCGTCGAGCGAAAATGTCTGCCCTTCGTGACAGCCGACCCCGAGGTCCACTTTTTTGGTATACATTCCGCTGGCCTCGTTGACCAGTGAGATCGAGCCGCTCTCACAACCAAGGAGTGCGATCGCATGACCGAGGATGCGCTCAAGGAGCGGCGCCAACTCGAAGCGTCCCGCAAGATCGCGGGCCAGATCTGTCACGGTGTTGAGTTGTTCGCGCAACTCGGTTGAAGACTCGATTACGAGGTCCTCTGAAGCGTGCACATTACGTCCTCTCTGACGAAGGGCAAACAGCCGGCCTAGTTTCGGGGACAACGTGCGTCACCGCTCCTGCGTAGCTAAGCCAGTACCAAGTAAATCATGTTCGATGCTGGTTTTCCCTACGTCTTTTCCCTAGGCCTTTTCCCTACGTCGAGGTCTGGGAATTCCTCCTGGTCTGTGCGCGGGGCGCACGATTGCCGAGAAAGACTCGGCCGAGGCTCTTGTCGGCGAGCGTGGAGGCTTGGCCTGCGCATCGCACGACGGTGGCGTGGCACGACAGCTCTTTTCGCAGGGCAGCCGCGTCAGGTTCGGAGGGTGATTGTCCCCTGGCAAAGCCGAGGAATGCGCCAAGAGGCGGTTTCGAGAGACACCCTCGGTTCAACCAAGGGAGCCTCCGCACACCGCTTTCTAATCAATGATGGGAGGCCGCCCGCATCGACCGGCCGATTAACATGGCAGAGGGGTATCCGCTGGCCTGTGGCCGGTGGATACCCCTCCGCTGTTATGCCGAGTTATGTCATGCGCCTAGTGGTGGGCCACGTACTTGACGGGTGCAGGCAAGCCTGCCTCGGCACGGATCTGACGCGACAGTCGCTCGACCGAGATAAGCGCGTACACGACGCTCTCCGCCGTGACCTCGAACGACATGTTGTGAATGGTCTCGCCTTCTGCCGTAGCCGCCTCGGCGACGATGCGCAGTGTTTCCGCGTCGTCAACATCGATACCAACCTCGGTCAAGGTGGTCGGCAGTCCGACGCGGGTTGTGAACTCCACAAACGCCCGAATGTCGGCGAACGGTGCGCCCTCAAGGACGAGCTGCGTCACCGACCCAACATTCACCTTGTAGCCGTGCTGAACACCCCTGGTTTGCGGTACGGCAGTGAGACCGTTGTGGATCGCGTGAGCTGCCGCCAGACCGCCGGACTCAAACCCGAGACCGGAGAGCAACGTGTTCGCCTCGATGACCTTCTCAAGAGCCGGTGTGACGACGTGATCGCGCACCGCCGCGATAGCCGGAATGGCGTTCTCCCACAAGACATCCCACGATAGGCGTGCGAGCGCCGTGCCGGTGAGGGTAGGAAGGTCTCCCGCGATCGTGTCGGAGAAAGACCCTGCGACAGCCTTCGCCTCGAGCCAGGTAGCGAGCGCATCACCGACGCCAGCGATAAGGAACTCCGCCGGGGCGTTCGCGACGATCTGCGTGTCCACGAGCACCAGGTCAGGGTTGCGAGGAAAATAGAGATACTCCAGGAATGCGTGGTCCTCGGTGTAGATGACACCCAACGTCGACGTCGGCGCGTCGACCGATGCTGTGGTGGGCACGGTCACCCAACGGATACCAGCGCTATGGCCCGCGGCCTTGGCCGTGTCGTGGGTGCTTCCTCCACCGACAGAAACGGCGATGTCCGCGTTGTGCTTCTTGAGGAGCTCTACAAAGCGTCCGATTTCCTTCGGGTGCGGAATACCGTTGAATTTCTCACGGATAACGGGCAGTTTGGCGGCCTTCAGGCTGGCCGTCACGTCATCCTCGACGATATTCCAGACCATGTCGTCGCAAATCATGAGTGGACGTTTTCCGATTTGGGCAAGTTCCTCCCCCAACCTCGATATTGCGCCCTTGCCCTGAACGTACCGACCTGGGCTGATAAATGTTTGCACGGTGCTTTGCGCCATTACAACAATCTCCTTTGATTTAATACTTCAGGTAGCGATTGGCGACCTTTAGCCGACGCTATGACCGGTGCCACACCCGGAACAAGGGGGAATTCCTCGTTGTACGTGGGGAGTTTCCCCCGTCACCCCCCATGTGAACCGCTGGCCCTGACGCGATCCTGAATTCTTCTCGAAGGTCACGTTCCATTGAGTGGATGCTCCACGGATAAGAGAGTCGCTTCGTGCCCGCAACCGATTCGACCTTCCCTACTCGGGTGCGACGGCGGGTGGTTTCATCGGAAACATTGATTCGTTCACTTCGGCGTCCCCGCCGCCGACCGTGACCGACACGCCGCCAAAATCTGCAGACCGGGATGCTGCGGTCGTTGGAGCCGGGGACGGCCCGGTACCATCCGCTATTTTCTCCATCCGCACAGCCGCACTTTTGAAGAGTCGAACTGTTCCGTCCGGATGCTCGTCGTTACACGGCCACGGAATGCCACTTCCTCCTCGAAGTCGCTCGTAGGTAATGCCGGTGCAGTCACACGGGCGGCCTCGGCTGCAGTCCTGCCAAGCGCGGAATCCATCCTCAGGTCCGGCCCAGTCGAGAAGTGGCGCGCCCGAGTTCGTGCGAAAATTCATCCGCGCCGAGTAGTCAAGAAAAATGTCCAGGTCGCTCCTTGCCTCACCGGGCGGCTCGACGGCCTTGTCGGAGAGATGCACCGTACGATCTGCGTTGGTGAAAGTTCCTGCTTTCTCGCCCCAGCCCGCGGCCGGCAGCACAACAACGGCATACAACGCTGTTTCGGTGAGATAGAGGTCCTGCACGACGAGGAATACATTCTCTTGGGCGAGGATAGCGCGGATTCGTTCCAATTTCGGCATCGAAACCGCCGGGTTCGTCGCCGAGATCCAGAGAAACTCGATGCTGCCTTGCTCGACAGAGCGAAAGATTTGCATCGCATGGGTTGGGGGACCTTTGTGCGGAATGACCGAAATATCAACGTCCCACAGTGTCGCGAGCTCGCGGACGTGCTCCGAATTCTCCCAGTTGCGGAATCCGGGAAGGTCTCCGTCAGCCCCGCACTCGCGATTGTTCTGCGCGGTGGGCTGGCCGTTCATCTGCAGCACCCCGCTTCCTGGCGCGCCGAGTTTTCCTCGCAGCAAGTGCATATTGTTCACCTGACACGATGCCGCGGTTGCCTGCGCCGACTGGTAGAAGCCCTGCAAAACGGTGGAGAGCACCCGGGCGCTCGTGCCGAAAATTCGTGCAGCTTCTCGCACATCGTCGGCCGAGACACCGCAGGTCTCAGCTACTGCCTCTGGCGTCCATGGTTCCACGCCGGACCGCAATCTGTCGACTCCGATGGTGTGGGCTGCGATGTAGGCCTCATCAATCCATCCGTTCATGAACAGTTCCCGGATCAGACCATTCATCAGCGCCTGGTTCGTCCCTGGACACACCGCAAGGTGCACGTCCGCGACCCGCGCCACCTCAGTCTCACGCGGGTCAATGCAGACAATACGTGGCCGGTCGGGCTCAGCGGACCCTTGTCCGCCAAGAGCTGCCTGCTTCGCTCGACGATCCGGGACATCGCCGTGTCCCAGTCGGTCTCGACCAACTCGCCACCGATCCGGATGAGAGGACGAGTCAGCCGGTCGTCGTTCGACATACCCTGCCAACTGCCGAAGAGCTCCTTCGGCCCGAGTCGCGCATGATTGACGATGTCGATGGCTCGCCCCCGCACTCCGACCATCCGCCCGTCTTTCACCGCGATGTCGCACACGCAGCCATTGCTGCACAGCGTGCAAGCCGACTGCACCCAACGATCGACGTCGTCCTCACCGAGGCCATCAGCCAACTTCTGATCAACACGTACCGGCCACTTCTCGCCTCGAGCAAAGGGCGTCCTGGTGCCCCCGATGTCGCCGATCCTGTCCACCATGACACTGCCTTCTTCCGCTCTGTCTTATAGCCTGCGCCCCGAGCGGTCCAGATCAATGTCATGACGGGATTCATCTAAAACGCTCTGTGGCACACAGATTATGCGGATTATCATCCGTGGGCACCACTCTGACTTCCTTATCGACGTGCACGACAAGGAAGAAGACAACGTGATTTCAAATCACATTCCGAACTCTCTACGATGAAGTCATTTACGCCGTGCTCGACTGGATCCTCTTCGCCGACCGCCCGCCGCTGGCCTGGAAGCACCTTTGGGTCTCCTCATCTACCCGATGGTGTGGGTGATCGTCGTGCTCATCCGGGAGCCACCGACGGGTGGGTTCCGTACCCCTTCTTCAATCCCGCCACCGGATATGGACTCGTGTTCACCTACGTCCTGGCCATTGCAGTGCTGATCGTCGTCACCGCCGCAATCGTCTGGGCTCTCAGCCGTCTGAGACTTGTGAAACTACGGTTTCGAAACACCGAGTGCCTTCTGGCTCAGTCGACGGCGCCAGATAGCGCCCGGAAATCGATCACGCTCTCTGTCGATGGGGCATGACCGATCATGGAGCACTTGCGTGCGCATGTGAGAACTCGAGAGCGAGCCACCGCGGCGTGGGCTCAGGAGCTCAAGCCCTCCTGCCACGTGATGAGGTTCCCGAGCTTGGACACCAGGACGTCGTCCTGAAGACCGTGTGCCTTGGCCCGCGCCTTGTGCAGCGTAACGGTCGCGACAGCATGGTCGCCAGCGTCCGCCGCGATCTCCGCGTCGTCGACGTAGGCAGCCAGCTGAGCGGAGAGCTGCGCGTACTTCATAGAGGCGTCCTTCAATCCCGCCAGAACTTCCTCGACCTCACCAAAAGTGACACAATCGCCGCCACCGCTGACAACACCGGCGGTCCATTCGATGCCGCCGAGAATATGAGCGAGGAACAGCGGATCGGAATAGTTCGCGTCGATATGCCCAGCGCCTTCGTACCAGGAGCGACCGCCCTCGAAGTTCTGGCACCACGCGAGGGGGTGGTCGGCGCCCATCGCACCACTGCCCGGGTTATACGTTGACTCGTCGAGAGTGATCAGCACGTGCACGTCTTCGCGGGGATTGGTCGTGAAGTTGTACCATTCGTCAAAGCGCACCCATTCGGCCGGCAGCATCGCGGTCGACGGATGAGTCGGGCTCTCGACGCGCATCGTCGCTGTCTGTTGCGCGGGGTGGCTGCGGAAACGGGCGCCGCCTCCGGTGAGATCGCTGTACCAGGGCACCGTGTGCATCGAATCTGTCGCTGCGTGCAGACCGACAAAACCACCACCGCCTCGGATGTATCCCTGGAACGCCGACAACTCGACGTCATCGAGGAGCCGCGGACGGACCGGGTCAAGGTCGTTCGTACCGTCCACTGGTGAGGCAAAGATGATGGTCGCGTACTGCGAAAGGTCCTCGGCTGTGGTGAACGGAGTGGTGGCAAGGGTCTGGGTCGTCTGACGCGGATCCCAGACGTCCACGGTGAACCCGTTCTCCTGACCAAGCTGAATGACTGCGAGCGTCGTGTCATCGATGTTCGAGTGTCGGTACCCGAGGGTGTCGCCGACGACCAGCACCCTGTACTCGTCGTCGGCATATGCCGGAGTAGCGCCGAGGCTGAGCATCAGCCCGACCGCCGCGATCCCGGTCACTAGGCGTTGAACATGCATCTTCATAGGTCTACTCCTCATTGAGTGCAAACTGACGTGGTTGCGATCGGCACGCTATGCAATATGTTGCGTATAACGACATATGTATTCACTCGATAGCGTCTGGCAACCTCAAATCAAATGTCAACGCGATTGCGTCAATATCGCCTTCCCTCCCCGTCAAAAAAGCCGCTTGACACTGAACTAGGAGCGACAGACCCGCTCGCGAAGCCTTCCTCATCACTCGCGACTTAATCCGTCACACCAGTCGGTACGCTCGCGGCTCAACCAGGGAACTGCGCACCGCATGAGCCGACGACTGGCGAGCCTGGCGGTCGAAGCGGCTCGCGGCGTGGTCACGTCCCGCTGGGTGGTGTAATTCCTCGTCACCGTGCGGGTCAGTTTGTTTAGTTTAGGCGGCAGCGAGTTCGGGGAGAATCACCGCCTCGTCGATGACCTCGATGGGGTTGTTCATGGTGGTCAGCTCGAGCATCGAGGCTTCGGAGAAATAACGACGTTCGCCGGCTTCCCACTCGTCATGCTG
>NZ_PJJL01000034.1 GCF_002929505.1 Cryobacterium sp. Y57 | reverse complement strand
GCGGTCAAACGAGAATGGGACACCGGGGCGCTGAACCAGGTCTGGGTGGGCGACATCACCTACCTGAGGACGTGGGAGGGATGCGTCTACTTGGCGACCGTGATCGACGCCCACAGCCGCCGAGTGATCGGCTGGGCCATCGCCACCCATATGAGGACCGACCTGATCCAGGATGCCCTCATGATGGCCATGACACTGCGCGGAGAGAGGCCAGGCACGTCATCTTCCACAGCGGCCGCGGCACCCAATATGCCTCGGCTCAGATCACCGCGTTCGCGATCAAGAATGGCATCACTCGCTCGATGGGATTGACCGGTATTTGCTGGGATAACTCGGTGGCTGAGAGCTTCTTCGCGACGCTGAAAACAGAGTTCTACTACCGCCGTGTTCGGCCCGTTCGCGACCGCGCCACCCGGGAAGTCGGAGCCTGGATCGAGAATCGCTACAACCGTCGACGCCGGCACTCCTCGATCGGGTAGATCAGCCCAGTCGACTTCGAACTGCAGCGCTCGTCAGACACCGCGGAAGTTCAACTCGCCGCTTAACCCGTGTCCACTAACCGGGGGCAAGGCCAGAACAATTGTCTGCATGAGCAACAGTTTGTGAACGGATGGTTTTATCCGGCGCGCACACCGTGCTCAACTCTGTCGCCCAGGGTACTGTCCACGTTGTGCAAGTACTCGAAGGTACGAAGCAGGACCGGTTCGCTGACACCGTTGAGAAGTTGGCCTACGATGTTGCTAACCAGCCGCTCCCGGGCAGCGTCGTCCATTATGTCGCGGACCAGAGTCCCAGCTTGGCCCCAATCGTCGTCCTCTGCGTGCAGCGTGGCGGCCGCACGCACCATGTCACCGTCGTTGTGCCATCCGGCCGGCTCACCGAAGCGCTCCGCGTCCGCGCTCGGTCCGCCTTGTGAGTTAGGCACGTAAGTCGGGTCCCCTGGGTTGTGATGCCGCATGTGGCCGTCTTTGGAATAGGATCGGACCTCGTTGTGCGGGGCATTGACCGGTAACTCGTTGTAGTTGGTGCCGATCCGCGCCCGGTGCGCATCCGGATACGCGAACATCCGGCCGAGCAACATTTTGTCAGGGCTCGGACCGATCCCCGGCACCATGTTGCTCACCTCGAACGCCGCCTGCTCGATCTCCGTGTGATAGTCACTCGGGTTGCGGTCAAGTGTCATGTGACCCACCTCAATCAGCGGGTAATCCTTCTGGGAGATAATCTTGGTGATATCGAACGGGTTGAATCGGTAATCGTTGGCGGCCTCAAAGGGCATGATCTGTATTTTCAGGGTCCAGCTCGGGTAGTCGCCGCGCTCAACGGCGTTGTGAAGGTCACGGGTGTGGAAATCCCCATCCGTTCCGGCCATCGCGTCCGCTTCAGACTGGGTGAAGAACTCAATACCCTGGTTAGTTTTGAAGTGATAGCGCACCCAGAACTGCTCACCTGCCGCGTTGACCCACATGTACGTGTGGCTGGAGAAACCGTCCATGTTCCGCCAGGTATGCGGGATGCCGCGGTCGCCCATCAGCCAAATGACTTGATGCGCAGATTCCGGTGAGAGGCTCCAGTAGTCCCACTGCATATTGTTGTCACGCAGGTTGGTGTCCGCGCGGCGTTTCTGCGAGCGAATAAAGTCCATGAACTTCATCGGATCACGCATGAAGAAGATCGGGGTGTTGTTGCCGACCATGTCATAGTTGCCCTCCTCGGTGTAGAACTTGATGGCGAATCCACGCGGGTCCCGCCACGTGTCGGGGCTTCCACGCTCGCCCGCCACCGTGGAGAACCTGATGAGCAGGTCGGTCTTACGTCCAGGCTGGAAAAGATCGGCCTTCGTATATGCGCTGACGTCATTCGTCACCTCGAAGTGGCCGAACGCTCCACCGCCCTTGGCATGAGGTTGCCGCTCAGGCACACGTTCGCGATTGAACTGCGCCATCTTCTCGATGGCGTAGTGATCTTGCAGGAGGATCGGACCGTCCGGGCCAACCGTCAACGAGTGTTCGTCGCTGGCTACCGGGATACCGGCATTGTTTGTCGTGAAGTTCTTACCTGACATTGTATTTTCCGTCCATTGGGCGATGTATTCGCGGAAGCCTCCGGAATCGATGCAACCTGTTCCGGTCATGTCGTGACGCTGTCAGTTGACGGCGATCACCACGTGAAAGCAGTCACCCCATACCACTCCTTTATTTGAGCGCCGTCAAGGACAGGCGCGGGGAAGCACTCACGAAAGCGAGGACTACTGGCGCCCGCATTAGACATGATGGAGCAATGCCCGTCATTCGTCGATACCATCCGACCGACCGGGGCAACGCATACCGGGCGTGCGTGATGACGGACACAAGCGGCGGAGACGCAACCCGCCTCCACATGAACAACAACGTGATATTAGACATCTTCGCCGGACCATACCGGGCTATCGAACCCGAACTGGCGTTCATCGTCGACACGGGCGACTGGATGACGGGATATGTGATCGCCACCGGCAACACTCGTCTGTCCGCCTGGCATTATCGCTAGGCATGGTTGCCGGCGTTCGCGGCGAAGCATCCGCGCGCCGCGCCTCCCTCGGGGCCACTCCGGCGGACCGCATGATCGATCTTGGTTACCAGCCTGAGCGGATGCTCATCAAAGAAATCGACAAATACCCGGCTCACCTGCACAACGATCTGCCGCCTGGATGGGTGCTGTCGTGCACGTCCACCCGAACATGATCGTGGTCGAGGCCAACGTGCGCAGCGAAACAGACCTGCTGCGTGAATTCGTCGGCAGTACCAAGCAGAACGGGGTTGTCTCCGATCCTCGCTCGCCGCGACGCTTAGGGCGCCGTGATTGTGCGGGCCGGTTAGAGCCGCACCCTCGCCGCCCGGAGAGCTAACTTCGGTGTGTGCTCGGCCCGATCCGCCCACGCCGACCCATCCGAGATCGCCGCAAACACGTCCTCATAGGACTCATCTGAATGTAGCGCCATTCCCGTCGCATAATACGCCATCGATTTTATCGGCAGCGAACGACGACGCTTCTCCGTGCGACCACACGAGGCGATCACCTCATCGACAACACCCGGTGTGAACACCGTCGTCATGACACCGATGGAGACCAGATCCGACAACCGGCGATCCGACTCAGGCTTTTTCCAACCAGTACGAGGCAGACCCAAAAACTACGCAAAGGAACCCTAATTGAACGGTATTGCGTTTGAGGGAAGAGCCTTGTAATTGGAGTGAAGTAGGGGCCAGAGTTTATTGACAGAGAATCCCGCCGAGGGGCGGCCTTCAATCGACGGAAGGCAGAATATTGGATAACAATGTTGATCGGAGTAGATCTGACCGAGGGCTAAGGCACACAAGGTGGACCGCAGTCGTAGGAATCGCCGCAGTGATGAGCGCCGTGCTGCTGGCGGGTATGCAGTCCGTTCCGCCGCCGGCATACGCCGCCGAGGCACCGGTGGGGCTGGGCACAGTGGGCACCTACGCGGTGCTAGGCGGGCAGGCAGTCACCAACACCGGCTCCAGCGTCCTTGGCGGGGATCTCGGGGTCAGCCCCGGCACCTCGATCCCGGGGTTTCCCCCTGGTCTTTATCGCGGAACCAAGCACGCCGCCGACGCGCAGGCTGCGCAGGCACAGTCCGATTTGTTGATCGCCTACGACGACGCCGCCGGTCGAGCTCCGACCGCTGGCGTCGCCGACGATTTAGTTGGACGAACGTTGACCGCTGGCGTCTACAAGTCCACCGGCCCGCTCGCGTTAAGTGGAACCCTGACGCTGGACGGCCAAGGCGACCC
Organism: Cryobacterium sp. Y57; assembly: GCF_002929505.1. Lineage (GTDB taxonomy): Bacteria > Actinomycetota > Actinomycetes > Actinomycetales > Microbacteriaceae > Cryobacterium. Next base: position 10,912 of record NZ_PJJL01000034.1, on the reverse strand, counting down.
GAACGCGGTCTTCATCTTCCAGATCGCCTCCACCCTGATCACCGCCTCGGCCAGCAGCGTCACCATACTCAACGGCGCCCAGGCTTGCAACGTATACTGGCAAGTTGGTACTTCCGCGACGTTGGGCACGGCGTCCTCCTTCAAGGGGACGATCATGGCGCTGACGTCGATCGCGGTGAACACGAGCACGGTAGTCGAGGGCCGTGCACTGGCACGCAACGGCGAGGTCACCCTGAACAACAATGTCTTCACCATGCCGGGCTGCAACACTGGTACGGAGACGGCACCTGATACGGAGACGGCACCCACCGGTGCGGTCGCGGGCACCGGTGCGGACACGGCACCTGGTACGGAGACGGCACCCACCGGTGCGGTCGCGGGCACCGATGCGGAGGCAGCACCTGGTACGGAGACGGCACCCACCGGTGCGGTCGCGGGCACCGAATTCCACCTCGCCGCTACCGGCGTCAGCCCGTTGCTCAGCCGACAACTCGCCCTGGGCGCCGTGCTGCTCATCCTCGGGGGCTTGCTTCTCGTTGTTGGGCGTGCCCGGAAACGCTCCGGGGGCCTGCGGCAGTCCGAATGAGACGGGTGGCTCGATTCGCACCTTGACCGCTAACCTCTAAGGAATCAGCCGTACAGAACGGACCGCTCATGCACTTCAACCGGATCTGCGTCACCCTAATGCTTGCCGTTGTCTTGTTAGCAATACTGTTCGCAGCGGGATCCGGCTACACACGGGACGAGTCTGATGCAGCTAGCCGAGTCGTAGCCTCGCCAGGAGACAGGACAACGCCGTCTATCAGCGCGATGCAACAATTGTCGACGCTCGATAGTGCGGCGGCCTACGAACTGCGGATGTTGTCGCTTATCAACGCCCGCCGCATGGGGGCCGGGATCGCGCCGTTGACGCTGCGCGAATGCCCGGACGGTTTCGCCAACCGGTGGTCGCCGGTCATGGCCGGCAACGGCTCGTTATCGCACCAGAATTTGGAGCCCATCCTGAGCAGTTGTAGCGTCCGCACCGTCGGCGAGAACGTTGGCATGAATAGCCGCCAAGACGCGGACACGATGTTCACGGCCTTCATGGCCTCGCCGCCGCACGCGGCCAACATCCTCGATTGCCGTTTTACCGCTGTGGGCATCGGAGCCTACCGCGACACTAACGGAACATGGTGGGTCACCCAAGACTTCGTCGGTTGAGACTTTGCTGATTCGGGTTGGCGACGATGAGCTCTCGATTTGGGAAGTGCTCGCGAAATCGCTGGCTCCGCCTCGGGCACTTTGACGTGCTGGAGGGATGGGTTATGAGTTGTCCTTATCTGCACGCACGGAGGTCACAAGGAAGCAAGGGCGCGCCCATGCGTCGGCGTCTAAGAAGGGCACGGGTGAGATCTCCGAGCCAGGGCCTGTCGGCGAGGTTAGCTGGTCACGGGCCATTGCCCGCCGGCAGCTAGATGCGGCCTTGACCAAGCATGGGCTGGCACGGCTGTGTAGCATCGTTCTAATACCGTTCAGTTAATTATTCTCGTGTTACGTTGTGGTTGTGGCGCGTACAGGTTGGGTAAAGCCGGTCTCGGATCGACGCTTGTCGGATTTGGTATCGGTGGGTTTGTTGACTCGCGTCTTTCCGGCAAATGTCATTGACGAGGTGGTCAGCGCGGCGGGGCGAACTGAGCAGCGTAACCGGGCGTTGCCGGCTCGGGTGATGGCGTATTTCGCGATTGGGATGGGGCTGTATACGGAAGCGTCCTACGAGGATGTGTATGCTCAGCTGACGGATGGGCTGTCGTGGTCGTCTGGATGGTGCGAGACGTACGCACCGCCGTCGAAGTCGGCCATTTTTCAGGCGCGTCGACGGCTGGGGTTTGAACCGGTCCGGGACCTGTTTACCCGCGTCGCACAGCCGCTGGCCGAGCCTGACACTCCGGGGTCCTGGTTGGCAGGGCGCCGTGTGATGTCCATCGATGGAACAATCCTGGATCTGGCCAACAGCGTCGTAAACGCTGAGTTCTTTGGCCGGCCACCGGTCAGTCGCAGGGAGCAATCTGCTTTTCCGCAGGCACGGTTGGTCGCATTAGCTGAGTGCGGAACGCATGCCATTCTGGACGCGGTGATGGGCCCGTGCACGACGTCAGAAATTGAACTCTCCCGTGAGCTCGCCGGCCGTTTCACACCGGGCATGCTGGTTCTGGCCGACCGCGGCTTCTACGGCTTCCAGCTGTGGGCACAAGCAGCAGCGACGGGAGCTGACCTGCTCTGGCGGGTCAAGACGAACCTCCGCCTCCGGCATCAGGAGCCCCTCGCTGACGGGTCCTGGCTGGCGACGATCATCCCGACCTCCGGCACGGGACGGCAGTCGACAACACCGTTGACGGTTCGCGTCGTGGACTACACGATCAACAACGGGCACGACAATTCTGACTCCTACCGAGTGCTGACCACGATCCTGGATCCGGCCGAGGCTTCGGCCGAAGAACTCGCCACGGTGTATTCCGAACGGTGGGAGATTGAGTCGGTGTTTGACGAATTGAAAACCCACCAGCGCGGCCCGCACATGGTGATGCGATCCAAATCTCCCGACCTGGTCAAACAGGAAATCTGGGGCCACCTGTGCTGCCACTACGCGATCCGCACTCTCATGGCCGACGTCGCCCAACACGCACGCCGGGACCCTGACCGGGTTTCCTTCGTCGCCGCACTTCGCATCGCCCGCCGCTCAGTCGGTCAGGGCGCTTTCCCCCCCTCCACGCCCTGATCACCCCACGGCCACCTGGCACAGTGTGGGCCCTGGCCCTGTTGTGTGGACACCTCACAAGAGAGAATGTTCACTATGGCAAGATCACGTCGGGACTTCACCCCTGAGTACAAAGACGAGGCCGTGAAGCTGGTCGTCACCACCGGCAAAGCGGTCGCAACCGTCGCCCGCGAGCTCGGTATCAACGAGGCCACGTTGGGCCGGTGGGTGATGGCGTTCAAGGCCCGCAACGAGACCGGACAAGCCGAGGTGACGGAGTCCGAGAGGGCCGAGCTGCTGCGGCTGCGGAAGGAAAACGCGGATCTGAAGATGGACAGGGCGTTTCTAAAAAAAGCGTCCATCTTCTTCGCCCAGGAAGCCTCGGATACGAACGGCAAGCGTTCGAACTGATGCTGGCGGAGAAGACCAACTTCACCATCACCCGCATGGTCCGCCTCCTTGAGGTCTCCCGCTCTGGCTACTATGCGTGGATCGACCGCGCACCCTCGCCGGCGGCGATCCGGCGGGAACTCATCGAACAGAAAGTCGCCTTTTTCCATGGCGATTCTGACGAGGTCTACGGGGCCTCGCGGATCCTCGTCGACCTGCGCGCAGACGGGGAGATCATCTCCCGCAAAACGGTGGCCAGGACCATGAAACGCCTGGGTTTGGCGGGGATCTGCCCGAAGAAATGGAAGACGACCACGATCATCGACCACGCTGACGCCTACCCAGTGGACGCCGTAAAACGGCAGTGGGACACTGGGGCGCTGAACCAGGTCTGGGTCGGCGATATTACCTATTTGAGGACGTAGGAGGGCTGGGTGTATTTGGCGACCGTCGTCGACGCCCACAGCCGCCGCGTCATCGGCTGGGCTATCGCCGATCACATGCGCACCGGCCTCATCCAGGACGCCCTCAAGATGGCCATGGTGCTGCGTGGGGACCGCCGGGCGACCGTGATTTTCACAGCGACCGCGGCACCCAATACGCCTCGGCACAGATCGCAGACTTCGCTTTGGCACATGGCATCACTCGCTCGATGGGATTGACCGGTATTTGCTGGGACAACGCGATGGCCGAGAGCTTCTGAGCGACGCTGAAAACCGAGTTTTACTACAGTCGGATCTGGCCCACCCGGGCCCGAGCAATCCGAGACGTCGCGATGTGGATCGAGGACCGCTACAACCGTCGCCGTCGCCGCTCCTCGATCGGGCATGTCACGCCTGTGGACTTCGAGCTGCGATACTCGTCACAGGCCGCAGAGATCCAACTCGCCGCTTAACCCGTGTCCACTCTCCGGGGTCAAAGCCAGTGCGTACTCGACCCCATCCGACGGCTGAATCCCGCTCGCCGACGGTCAAACCCTCGAGTCATCAATGGCAAGGTCTCGGAATGACCCGCCAAACGCCTCCACCACGCACATTGGCCACAACCCCGCAACAAACCAGAAATCACATTCGAGCATTTAACTGAACGGTACTAAGGATAAGTGAGAAAAAACCTAACACTCGTAACGGTTGCAGCAGTATGACGAGCCTCACGCGCACAGAATAAGCATGCATCCTGTGCAGGTCACGGGATTCAAACATGAGGAAATACAGCTGGCGCAACAGTCCCTGGGAGAGAGCCAGCCCGCTTCGTCGCAGTGGTGTCCTCGACCCCGTCGATCGCGCCACGCGTCTCCTCATCATCGTCCCGTCGAGCAGCAGGATCGACGCGGAAAGCAAGCAGTACCTCCGCGAACGCGAGACGCTAGCGTTCACTGCCGGAGAGCATGACGCCGTCCTCGCCGATCATTGCATCGAGTCAGGCCGGGACGCACTCTTCTCGTGCCACGGTGGACGGACCGCGGCTCAGGGTTTCGCCAGGTGTCGATAGATCGTGGGCCGGGTGGCGTCGAATTCCTCGGCTATGTGCTGGATGGTGCGGGCTCGCTTGCCGTCGGCGTTTTTCTCTTCATACGTGTCGCAGGCCAGTCTGACCTGGTGGCGTCCAAGTTTGGGTTTCTGCACGCCGGTTCGCTCGCGGGCCTGAGCCGCGGCGAGTCCCGCGCGGGTTCGTGCGGACATCAATGCGTGCTGGAACTCGGCGATCGAGCCGAGGATCTGGAAGAACATCCGTCTGGTGATGAGAGACGTGTCGATGCCTTGGTTCGAGACCACCAAGTCAACGCCCCGTGCCTCGAAGGTGTTGGATAATTCGTTGAGGTTTTCCAGTGGCCTGCCCAGCCGGTCGAGTTTGGTCACGGCGAGCTGATCGCCAGTCCGGTTGGCTGAGAGTAAAGCTTTGACGAGTTCGGGCCGGCGGGCGAGTTTTCCCGAGGCAGTATCGAGGCAGGCCTGTTCGCTGCCGGTCCCAGTCAGGGCATCGTGTTGGGCTTCGGAGTACTGGTTCCGCGTGGAGACCCGGCTGTATCCAATTTTCATACCACCGACGCATCACCAACCCGGTAGCGAGTTACAGAGGCGCGTACACGGCGAACACTACAAAACTCGCCGCGTAATTCCGTGACTCGCTGCGGTGTGAGATCTAAGCGTGCCGACGCAAACCAAGCAAGCTCGATGACCGGCAGCTTGCCGCTGTCGTTAAGGAACGCTGACGGAAGAACTGGAGTCCGCAGCAGATCGGTGACGATCTCGCAGTCTCGTTCGCCGGCCAGGACGAACTGCAGGTATCTCACGCGACGATCTTCACGGTTGCGTCCTGTCGTTGCCGACCGGCGCGCGAGCGATTAAAGCAGATAGCCTGTTTTAGGAGGACAGCGGTGGTCGTCTACGAGTGCAAGTCTTCGTAACAGTGCAAACCGCACGGTTCCTTGGACCCAATCTATTTATGGAAAACAAATCGCTCCCCGGTCACGATCACGCACGACCACCGAGGGAAAGGAAGTATTAATGAGCACAGCCACGATCGATAACAAACCCATCATCCCCGAAAAAATCAAGCCGTTCACCGCCACGATCATTGTGCGCCGGTTCAACCCGGAGGTCGACGAAGAACCGCACTGGCAGGACTTCGACGTGCAGCTCTACCCGACCGACCGCCTGCTCGACGCGCTGCACAAGATCAAGTGGGAACAGGATGGCTCGTTGACCTTCCGTCGTTCCTGCGCCCACGGCGTCTGCGGCTCGGATGCCATGCGCATCAACGGCCGCAACCGTCTCGCCTGCAAGACGCTCATGAAGGACCTCGACGTCATGAAGCCCATCTACGTGGAGGCCATCAAGGGCCTGCCTCTGGAAAAGGACCTCATCGTTGACATGGAGCCGTTCTTCGACTCCTTCAAGGAAATGCAGCCGTTCATGATGAACAGCGTTAAGCCAGAAAAAGGCAAGGAGCGCATTCAGACGGTTGCCCAGCGCGCCCGCTTTGACGACTCCACAAAGTGCATTCTATGTGCCGCCTGCACTACCGCCTGCCCGGTGTTCTGGACCGACGGTCAGTACTTCGGTCCGGCCGCGATCGTTGCAGCACACCGCTTCATCTTCGACTCACGCGACGATGGTACCCAAGTGCGCCTCGACATTCTCAACGACAAAGAGGGCGTGTGGCGTTGCCGCACGACCTTCAACTGCACGGACGCCTGCCCCCGGGGAATTAAAGTGACCCAGGCCATCGCCGAGGTCAAACAAGCCATCTTGACCGGCAAGGTGTAAGCACAAGCAAACTGGCAGCGCCGCTTGGGTCACGGTGTCGGCGGCTGGTCTAAGACTAAGTGGATCTGTTGATCTGTTCGTCTAGTAAGCGGTGTCTTTGGCGCGACGCTGTCACCTGCTGCGCGCTTCAGCTCTTCTTCCAGATCTTGGAAGTAAGAGACTTCCTTCTTAATACTCACGGCCTCGCGCGACGAATATCCGGTGGCCTCCAACTCGTCCCAGATGTCCGAATAGGCACGGGAATACTCGGCTACAGCTGCGTAAAAAGCAGCTCTACGCGGCTCGTTCCGCTCTACGACCGCCTTGTTATCGAGGTTTCTGGCGCAAAAGTAGTTCCGGTAATCAAGTGTGCGTTTAGGCGGGGAAACTGGCTCGCACAGCTCACGAATCGCTTCCGTCGCTGTCTCTAGCGCCGAGCGGTAATCCTTCAGTCGATTCTTCACCACGTCAGCCCATCCTTTGCGAAGTCAATCCTTAAAACCTACTCCAGCAAGCTGGCTGGGTCGGAGGCCACCCAATGTTCCAGCACGCGCAATGGAACAGACCACTGCGACAGCCGGCTTAGCTCAACGATTGGCGGCCGCACCCAGGTTAATCGTCGAACAACCCGCAAGAGCTTTAATCAATTCTTCGAAGGGTTGAGTCCCCAGCCGGAGCGGGAGCGAAGTGTTTACAACCCCGAGTACGAGTGCACGCCCTTGGAGAACACGTTCACGACGCCGAAGTTGACCATGACGGCGGCGAAACCGATGATTGCCAGCCAGGCCGCCCAGAGGTCTAAGTAGTAATGGAACGAAAACATCCGCTAAGTTTGGAGCCGTTCAGTCTTGGCGGTTCGGATCGCGCAGCGGCAGTGTTAGGTCTTCTGAACGGTGATGGTCCAGGCGGCATCGCCGACGCGGTCAAAATTGGTGACCGGGTAGCCTTCCTCCGCGGCCCAGCGTGGCAAGGCATCCGTCGCCTGGGTGCAGTCGAAATTGATGACCAGCTCATCGCCCAGATCGAGCAGGGCAATGGCTTCCTTGGCCTCAACGATAGGGAACGGGCAGACCTGACCATCGGTTTCAAGTACGTGAACTGCCATGGTGAATCTCCTTATTTTGCGGTGAATTGTCGAACTGGAACGTGGGGCCGGGCGATAGATGCTAGCGGCGAACGGATACCCGTGCGGTGCGGTGGCCGGGTGCCGTCTGGCTGGGCGAGCCCGGTGCTGCAGCTCCCTGCCCTGCCCCCTCCCGAGCCGCGGCATTGCGGGCAGAGCGGGCCTTGGATGGCCCGGTGATGAAAAGCCGGGTGGCGGCGCCGGTTCCGAGGATCATAAAGCCGAAGGCCATCCAGCCTTGCAGCTGGAAGGAAGCCGTGTTGACCATCGCATTGCCGATGGTGCAACCGCCAGCCAGGCTGGCGCTGATACCCATGAGGGCTCCGCCGGCGATGCTGCGAACGGTGGTGACGGCATCCGGAATTCGAATACGGAATTCTCCGCTGCCCTTGGCGGCAATGAACGCGCCGGTGAGGATTCCAATCACCAGATAGACACCCCAGTCGATGACCTCAGCGTCGCCGCTGACGAAATAGTTGACGATGTTTGACGACGGGCCGGTGATTCCGAGACCCGCTTCACGGCCGGTAGCCCAGCTCAGCGGCCAGGCCAGAATTGCCAGCGCGGCGATCACGAGCGCGGTCGTGAACTCGCCCCACTGCTTCTCGAAGATGATGTGGGCGATGCCGCGTTTGCGGGGCGGCAGGGTGGCCAGGTGAGCTCCCGGGCGTTTGCGTAGGTGATGCCGGGTCAACAAACCAACCGCGCTGGCCAGCACGGCGATCAGGAGCCAGGGCGAGACGCCAAGCAGCCCGTGCACGGTTGAAGCTTCCACCGTCACGCTGCGCAAGCCGGATACCCCGGTCGCCAGCACGCCGGTCTTCGAGATCGCGGAGAACAGTGCATAGAAGATCAACGCCAGCCAGCTGCCTACCAGGCTCTCACCGGCCCGGTAGTAGGTGCCCGTGGCGCAGCTTCCTGCGAGCACGATGGCGAAGCCGAAGAGGAAAGCGCCGAGAACCGTGGCGAGCCAGGGAAAGGCACTGGACGACAGCGAGATTACGCCGACGGCGTCCAGGGTGAAGACGCCGATGCTCTGCACGGCGATCACGATGAGAAAGGCCGTAAGCCAGCGCGTGTTGCCGGTGACACAGAAACGACCGCGTTGCATCGCAAAGCCCAGGGCAATGCCCTACCCCAAACCGGTGAGAAGCATGTCGTATCCCCCTTCGTCGCGGCCTTCACGAAGTCAGGAAGACCCTATCGACGCTACGACTCATCGTCGGATCAGCACCGCAGAAGTCGCTCGGTGACCCTGTGAGACGACACATCTGACTGCTCCGAAGTTAAGCGCTACGCATCGTCAGCATGAACCCGCAAAAAAACGATCTTTTTTTGGCTCTCCTTACACAGTTGCGGGTTATTTTCGGCTGGAGAGGGAGGATGCGTTGTCTCTGAGGTTGAGGCTAGCCAGGGCGATGGGGCTTTGGTGGCGGCATCGATGGCGACCGGGGCGATGAATCTGATCTTCGTGTTCACGGATTCGATGCCTCCACGTTGCGGCGCGACGAGCCTAATTTTTATAGAATTTGGGTGCAGTGCGACCAAATCCAGTTCGGTGTGATTCCCGTGGAAATCTACCTGGCCCAGACTGCCCCGCGACGGCGTAACAATCCCCGCCGCGAGGAGGCGAGGGAAAGGCGTGCAATAGAGTTCGATTATCCGGTGGACGCTTCACCTGCAGTTTGCTGCATTGCCACCAACACTGAAGTGGACACCTGATGGCTGAAGTTCGCGCACGTTCCAGTCGATTCCAGCGATTAGACGCGCTTCCGTTCACCCGGGAGCACCGCAGTATGCTCGTGGGTTCCGGCCTGGGCTGGGCCCTGGATGCGATGGACGTCGGGCTCATCTCCTTCGTCCTAGCCCAATTGGCAGTGCAATGGAATACCACAGACGCGGAACTGTCCTGGATCGCATCTGCCGGGTTCATCGGCATGGCCATTGGCGCTGTCCTCGGCGGTTTGCTGGCCGACCGCATCGGTCGACGCCATGTTTTCGCACTCACTCTGCTCGTCTACGGCGTCGGGACGGGAGCGTCGGCATTGTCCGGTTCCGTGGCCGTACTCATCGCCTGGCGATTCGTCGTAGGGCTCGGTCTCGGCGGTGAGCTTCCGGTCGCCTCGACGCTCGTGAGCGAATTCGCGCCGCCACGAATTCGTGGCCGCATCATCGTCTTCCTCGAATCGTTCTGGGCCATCGGCTGGACCCTTTCCGCCGTGATCGGGTTTCTCGTTGTACCGTCTTCGGCCGACGGATGGCGCTGGGCGCTGGCTATTGGAGCGGCTCCGGCCGTGTACGCGGTGGTCGTGCGGCTGCGGCTGCCGGAGTCGGTTCGTTTCCTCGAGTCGCGTGGCCGCTTCCAGGAGGCAGAGTCGACCGTCCGACGCTTCGAAAAGGCCGCTGGAGTCACCGCTACACCCGATGATTTGGCACTGCCTGCGACGACGAGTCCAAGGCTGACCATTCCCGCGGCCAAAACACGCGTCACCGCGCTGTGGTCGCCTGGCCTGCGTCGCCGAACCAGTGCGTTGTGGCTCGTCTGGTTCTGCGTAAATTTCTCCTACTACGGCGCCTTTATCTGGCTTCCGACCATCCTGGTCGCGTCGGGATTCTCCCTCGTTCGCTCCTTCGCGTACACGCTCATCATCACCGTGGCGCAACTGCCGGGATACGCTGCTTCGGCGTACCTGATTGAACGGTGGGGGCGGCGGCGGACCCTCGCCATGTTCCTCATCGGCTCGGCACTCTCGGCGGCGCTTTTCGGAGTTGCCGGAGACACCATTCAGGTGATCGGCGCCGGCATGCTGCTCTCTTTCTTCAACCTCGGTGCATGGGGAGCGCTGTATGCCGTGACTCCCGAGCTCTATCCCACCCGCATCCGAGCCACCGGGGCAGGATGGGCAGCCGGCATCGGGCGGATCGCCGCAATCCTGGCGCCGCTGGCCGTGCTGTCACTTCGCGAAACAGGCGGGACAGGCCTCCTATTCGCGGTGTTTGCTATGTTCTTCGTAGTTGCGGCCCTTAGCGCTTTCGGACTCCCCGAAAAACAGGGCGAAGCCCTCGAGGATTGAAACAGTATGGACGCCAGCCATCTGGTCGAGCAAAGGCCGCCAGAGGTCGGCATTCTGTACGCCGCCCCTGTCTCTCTCAATAGTTTCGGACTTTGATGTCCTAAACCGGGAAGCGGTGGGCATTCATGAAAGTGCACCCGAAATAATCCAACAGCTAACTCTTGCTTACGCCACGTGAATTCAGGCCAAACTGCGAAAGCCCACCATGAGCTGAGGGTCACGTCCCGCTGGGTGGTGTAATTCCTCGTCACCGTGCGGATCAGTTTGTTTAGTTTAGGCGGCAGCGAGTTCGGGGAGAATCACCGCCTCGTCGATGACCTCGACGGGGTTGTTCATGGTG
>NZ_PJJL01000031.1 GCF_002929505.1 Cryobacterium sp. Y57 | reverse complement strand
TGCGGAGATCGTGACCGAACTCAACAATCGCCCCCGTAGAGCTTTAAAGCGGCAGACTCCTCACGAGGTCTTCAACGCCGCGATCGTTGCATTGACCGCTTGAAACTGTCGACGCTAAAAAACAGGTCAACGGCGAACCTCACGTCTCACTCGTCCGGCGTCGCGACCGAGAATTCCATAATCCCTACACGGACACCTACCCACCCGATGTGGAGCGGCCGACCAAACATAAACGCTCAGACGGCGACGGCAGCGGCGGACCACCGCGAAGAACCTAAAGGCCCCGTAGGCCACCACTACCGCCCGAGAGGGCACGCCTCCCCGCATTACGAACAATCCGACGCGCGCTAAAACACAAAAAACCACCGGCGACACGGTCCCGGTCGATGAATCGCCAACCCAACCCCACGAACACCCCGCTTAAACCAGAATCGCTCCTGAGAATCCTCAGGAGCGATTTCTTTTTGTTCCGACCGGGCCGTTTCGTGAACAGTTTCGCGAACGGACTTTTGATCGGGATGACAGGATTCGAACCTGCGACCCCTTGGAGGTTCTGGCCTTCATTATGTCGTTACCGAATGTCTCCGGAAACCCGCGGATTCCCTTGTATTTACAGGGAACCGGGCGGTTCGCTGCCTCCAATTGTACGTCATCGTTTTGGGTCATTTAGTGATGAATGTGATGGGTAAATGATGACCTTGTGAACCGCTTTTGGCGGGCGTATGTCATTGCCGACGCTGACCGGCGCACCGCGCGTCACCTCGGCAGCCGCGTTGCAAACACCGCCCACACGTTCGTTGCCGGGCGAGCCGTTTCATGAAAAAACCCCGGCTCGTTGCCGCTGGGGAGACCCCCGAGCTCGGGCAACTCGCCATCTAAACTTGGCCTGGTACCCACGGAAGGAACCATCATGAGTATGGAAGGCGCGGCCTGGAGCTCGCTGAACAAGATCTCGACCGCCAGGGACGCCAAGCACGGCTTCTCCCGTGAGTCCGTGCGGCGGATCATGACGTTCGCGGTGCCCTACCGGTCCAAGCTGCTGATCTTCATCACCCTCTCCATCGTGGGAGCTTTCCTCGCGGTCGCGACGCCGGTATTTGCCGGCCAGGTGGTCGACGTCATCGTTGCCCAGGGCGCGGTCACCACAATCGTGTATCTCGCCGTCGTCATCGCCCTCGTGGCCGTGGCCGACGCCGCCGTGTCACTCGTGACGCGCTGGTACTCGGCGCGGATCGGTGAAGGCGTGATCCTCGACCTTCGCACCGCCGTCTTCAACCACGTGCAGAAGATGCCGATCGCGTTCTTCACCCGCACACGAACGGGCGCCCTCGTGAGCCGCCTCAACAACGATGTGATCGGCGCTCAGCAGGCCTTCAGCGGCACGCTGTCCGGCGTGGTCACGAACCTGGTGGCGCTGATCCTCACCCTGATCGTCATGCTCAGCACGTCCTGGCTCGTGACGGTTCTCGCCGTGATCATGCTCCCCATCTTCCTGGTACCCGCCCGCCGCATGGGCAGCCGCCTCGCCGCGCTCCGCCGCGAGGCCGCCGACCACAATTCCGCCATGAGCACGCAGATGACCGAGCGCTTCTCAGCGCCCGGCGCCACCCTCGTCAAGCTGTTCGGCCGGCCCGACGAGGAGGCCGAGGAGTTCCGCGTCCGCGCCGCCCGTGTCCGCGACATCGGGGTGCGCACCGCGATGCTGCAGTTCGTCTTCTACACCGCCCTGATGCTCGTCTCCGCTCTCGCCCTCGCGCTCGTGTACGGGCTCGGCGGCGCCCTCGCACTAGCCAACCAGCTGAATACCGGCGATGTGGTCACCCTGGCGCTTCTCCTCACCCGCCTCTACGCGCCGCTCACCAGCCTGGCAAACGCACGGGTGGAGATCATGAGCGCGGTGGTCAGCTTCGAGCGCGTCTTCGAGGTGCTCGACCTTGACCCGCTCATCAAGGAGAAGCCCGACGCCGTCGCCGTTCCCGAAGGCCAGGTGGCCGTCGAGTTCGACAACGTGCGCTTCGCCTACCCGTCCGCGGACAAGGTGTCCCTCGCCTCTCTCGAGGAGGTTGCCACGCTCGACACCCGCGGCGGCGAGGAGGTGCTGCACGGCGTGTCCTTCAGGATCGAGCCGGGTCAGACCGTTGCCCTCGTTGGTTCGTCCGGTGCCGGCAAATCCACGATTGCGCAGCTCTTCTCGCGCCTGTACGACGTCGACAGCGGCGCCGTGCGCCTCGCGGGAACGGATGTCCGCGATGTCACTTTCGCCTCCATGCGGCACACCCTGGGCATGGTGACGCAAGACGGCCACCTGTTCCACGAGACTATCCTCTCCAATCTGCGCCTCGCGAGGCCGGAAGCGTCCGACGATGAGGTGTGGGACGCCGTCCGCCGTGCGCGGCTCGAGCCGCTCATCCGGTCCCTGCCCGACCAGCTGAACACCATGGTGGGCGAGCGTGGCTACCGATTGTCCGGGGGTGAGCGCCAGCGGATGACCATCGCGAGGCTCCTGCTCGCCCAGCCGCGCGTCGTCATCCTCGACGAGGCGACGGCGGCGCTGGACTCGACGTCTGAGGCAGCCGTGCAGGCGGCCCTCAGCGAGGCGCTCAAGGGACGGACAGCGATGGTGATCGCACACCGACTCTCCACCATCCGCAGCGCGGACCTGATCCTCGTGGTTGAGGACGGCTCGATCGTGGAGCGCGGTACGCACGAGGAACTGCTGGCCGTGGGTGGGCGGTATGAGGAATTGCACCGGACCCAGTTCGCCGTGCAGAAGAATGTTGCGGCGGATGCAGATGCAGATGCAGATGCGGATGCGGATGCGGAAGCGCTAAGCGGGATCTAGTCACTGAGCACTTCGCCACCATGCGGTCCGGCGCCTGAGCCGGACGACCCACGAGTCAATGGCGCTGGTAATCACGGCCGCGTAACCGACTCCGGCCCGGTGGCCTCACGTCAAGCGCGGGCGGAGCGCGACGCGAGTTGGCGAAGGGTGGCTTCGATGCCGGCGGCGTTCTGCCGAGGAAAGCCGAGCAGCTCATAGACCTTTCCCTGAACGGCTGGGACGGTGCTGTAGTCAAACGTCTCCGTAACGCGCGTAGACGTGGGCGTGAGCGGCGTGAGTTCCCAGCGCCACCGGTGTCCCGCGGGGTGACGCCACTCTACAAGCCGACCGTCTTCGATACGCGTCACCGTGCTGGTGATGCGATACGGGACGCCGAACTGCTTCATCGCTAACGAGAATTTTGCGCCCTGGGTGAGCCGCCGCGGCCCCGACACCGTACCGCCGACGGTGCCCGAGCCGTCCAGCTCACCGTGACGGTGCGGATCAGCCACCAACGCGAAGACGTCTTCGGCCGAAGCCGGCACCTCAACAGTGCGCGCGACTTGGCGAGGCCCTTGCTCAACCTGTTCGACCGTCATACTGCTCAGCCTAGGTGGGGGCTGTCTCTTAAACGGTGTTTCCGGCCTGACCCGCTGCACGTGGGCCTTTCAGGAGCGGCGTCGATGCAACAAATTGCCGCTACGCGGGGTCGACAAGGGCGCCGTCATCCTCGTCGCCCCAAGACTCAACAAGCGTGATTCGCCCGCGCGAATCGCGAATCGAAAGCACGAGCGCAATGATCGCGGTCGCGATTCCGATAACGCCCAGGGGGTTCGCGATACCAATAGCGATATCCAACGCAGGCTGTGTGGGTCCGCTGATGATTGTCTGCAAACCGCGAGGTGTTGAATCTGGAAGCGTGAGTCCCAACAAGAGTCCGCTAACGCCTGATGCAAAGAAAAACACGTATGTTATCGCGCGAGTTTCGAACCCTCGACGTGCCGTGCGTCGTACCGCGAGCCCCGTGAACACCAACAAGGCGGCAAAAATCACACCCAGCGTCGCCGCGTAGATGATGGTGAGGTCGCCACCGATCCCGAAGAGGTGGCGGCCGAAAGAGATCCACGCGGCCACCGCGATACCAACAACCACGACCACGCCACCCATGTGCCCTGAGCGCGAGGCACCAGGCGTCGCGCGAACTCGAATTACGTTGTACGTCATCACGCGCTCTCAATCACTGTGCTCGTTACAACCGTAGCCATGGAAGTGCTTGCGCGTGCGCACCTCCACAGATGGACAAGCCCGCGAACCGCGAAATAAATGCGACGCTATCCGACAACACACCCCTACGCCACTTGGGACTGCGGCCAATAAGACCGCTGAGCGCGCTGTTTGACTTGAACACCGCAGACTGCGTCACGCCGGCTTCCTTCGCCAGCTCGACTTGGGATCGAGGCTCCCCGTCGAGGAGGTACGCACGCATGATTGCCCAGCGACCCCACGGGTTGCGTCGACGACCAGGCACGGCCTCTGACGCATGCGCCGCCACGATCGCGTCTGGCGAGTGAATCTCCTCGCGGTCCCAGACAAGGAGTCGATCCCTGAGCGATACAACGCCCAACCGCCGATCGCGCTTCGCGGCGTCGATGAGGCCGCGGCTTGCGACGGGCACGACGACCAAGACACGCTCGTGGGCATTCTCAAGCAAATGCAGGGCGTCCCATTCATAGATCGTCTTTTGCCGCAGCTTCACTTGCACGGCAGCGGTTTCGCCGTCGCGGCTCACAAGAAGGCCAACGCCCCGACGCTGGTCGGAACGCACGGACACGTCGAAACCGGCCGCGATGAGCAGGTCAACTGCGTCAGATTCAGAAATCGTCGAAGCCGGCACTGTGATCCTCATATTCTTTCTAGTGAGTTATTTCACTAAAACTACTAGTGGGTATTTTCTCTAGACGGAACCCGGCAAGATGCCGCGAGCCTGAATTTTGATCCTTTCCGTGGTCCAGTCCCGCGACGATCTCAGCTTCGACGGCGCCGGCTTGCGCGCTCAGCAGCATTCTGAATGGCGCGGTTCAAGTCGACGATCAAACGCAGGGCGGGAGCCCATTTGTTGTCCAGCAGCAATGTGTCCGAACGGACCAACCCATTCAGAGCGGCGAGGACATTCGCAACCGCCCGAGGTGATCCGCAAACCTGTCGGACGCACTCGGTGATGTCGTGCCCTTCATCGATGGTCCGAATCATCTCAACCGTCTTCACGACAGTACGGTCAACAATTCGCACGTGAAATGCCTCCGGTTTACGAGCCCGTCTGTCGTCGTACGCTGCTTTGCGGCAGCCGGGTCCACAAAAGACGCGCGGTCGTCCGGTGCTCGCGGCCGGCGGCAGCGCCGCGCCACACCGGACGCAATGGGTCGAGGCCATTCGTTGGATGGTGGATTTCTGCAGGTCGCTCATACTCAGGAGGAGCGCCAGGCTGCACCGTTTCGTCACCGACGAAACAGCCGGGTCCTCGATCTGCAAGAGGCGTGGCCTTTCGAGTATGGGGCCGAGGGCAGTCGCCCGGAACCCTATTTCGCAGGAAGCCGGTGTCGGCGGTCAGGCTGCCTGCTCGTCGAGACCGCGCCCGATCAACGGTGATCGAGGCTGCCCAGTCCGGCCATCAGCGTACTGGCTGGATCGGAACGGATTTTCGCAAATGACACGTCCCAATTGGGGCTATTGCATCCCCGCCGCCGGGGGTGTTTTCGCCCGCTGCCCGCTGTGATCTTCGACATCCGGTTTCGCCCACGGGGCGGCGGCGATATCTTCCTCTGGACGCTGCGGGACGGTCTGTTCGATCTCCGGGACAGACGGCTCATCGGCGCTGGGAATGTGGTTCTGAGTGGAATGCTCGAAATGGAGAGACACAGCGCATGTCTCGGTCGATAACGTCCTCAGCGCATGGCCGTTATTCGGACGATTAGCCGAGCCTGTTGAAGGCCGAAATCGCTCTTCGTCTAACTCGGGCTTCCACGACGGAGAGAAGCGAGACTAGTTGGCGACGACCTCGTTGGCGCAGATGTCTTCGGCCTTCCAGACCCTTCAGGCCGTGACGAAACTCGCCGGTAAGTAGCCCGCTCGGAGATGTCGGGCAATTCGAGTTTGGACTCGAGTCTAAGTCGCGCCAGGCCGCTGATGCTCGTGCGCCTCTGCTGCCCGTCGCTCGAACAGCTGCGCCGTCGCATGAATGTCGCCAACGATGGCCGCGAAGATGTGTCCGTATGAACCGTTGTCAATCAGATGCTGCGACGGTTGCTGAACGGATGCGGCTGTAACTCCCGTGCCTGCGGACACGGCGAGGTTGCCATGCGCGATCCCGGAGCAGAGCATCCATCCGGCGCGCATCATGGTTGGGTAGTCCGGATGCAACGCGGCGCCTGCGTCAGCCACAATCGTTGACAACGGGATGCGCTTCGATTCCATGATCGTTTTGGAGGCCAAACCCTTTATGGGGCGGGCGATCTGAGATATCCGCTTTGTCAGATCTAACAGTCCGGTGCGGTCAGCCTCTTCGTCAGCGATTGTCGCCATTTCAGCGGCACTGGTGGTGTCCCACCACATTCGCTTAAGTACTCGTTCAACGCTCTCCCGGTGATTCTTTCCGGACAAGAGCCAATGCGCGCTGGCCGTGCATTCGATCGCCGCACGTAAGACGACGAACGACGATAGCGACGGGGGCTGCGACTTGTCACCCGGGAAGCCGCCTTCGTCGGCAGCTTGTACGTAGTGGATCGCAAGACGGAGTTGCGTGCGGATCATGGTCGACGGTTGAAACGTCCGTGTCAGTGCGAAACGACCATCTACTGCTGCCATCACTCCACCAAGCACTACCTGCACTTCGTCGATCTGTTCACGGATTTCGATGCCCCGCTGCCGGGCTTCCCGGAGCTGCTGATTTCCCACGGAGCGAAGCCTCTCCCCTTTCATGTGCGCGAAAATGCGCGATAGCTCTTCGTCGTTGATGTCCACTCGCCAAGGCTAATGAGCGAAGTTACTGCCTACGGACATATGGAAGCAGCCATTCTCACCATCGCGGGGTACTCGCCTACTGCGCGTTGCCCAGCAAGCCGACCGCCTATCGTGACCGAGGTGTTAAGGCGTTCCACTGAGCACGAACTGCGCGTGCTCCTTGCGGAGCATATCGAACGGGGACATCCAGGAGACGCCGTGCGCAATGCAAGCGTCCGGAATCTTGACCCGGGACTTCCTGTTTGGCTCTGGCTTTTCCATCGTAACAACGGTGTGGCCATAAGCGTGCGCGTAGGCGACGAGTTCATAATCGGCTGCACTGAGAAATTCGCTCACAGCGGCTTGCGTGAACCATCCAGAGTTAGCCCAATTTGCGACAGTTCTCAGGCTGGGAATGCACGCCGCGTCCATAGGAAGAAAGAGCCCCGATCGAGTCCCCGCCCATGCGGTGAGATTGTCGGTGCCTGCGGCGATCTCTCCACCGACCTTGTGGATACTTCGGGCGATCCCACCCGAGTTGGCCAGGTCAAGCCAGTTCCAGAACGCCGGCACAAAGTCCAGACCGTAGTGAGCGCGATTTGCTTGGATAAAGATGTTGGCGTCAAGCAAGTACATTAAGCAACCCCAAGCCTGGTCGCTAGACCTTCAAATGTCTTGCGCTTAGCCGCGCCCAATAACCCGAATGCGTCACGATACAAGGTGCGCCCCTCCATAGTGTCAACGATCACAGCGCGGGCGAAGCTTCGGCTGATTCGAAGCGGCTGGGTGTTGTAGTAGTCCCCGCCACTACCCGAGCGCGCAGCGATAATTCCACGAATTCGATCAAGTTCCTTCGAGTAGCGGTCGCGGTAGTCGTCCCACTGCAAGAAACCCGCATCGAAGATTCGCTTAAGAATTACAAGGGTGCTCACCTTGTACTGACGAGCCAATCGTTCAAGCTCCCCGGTGTCGGGGGCGCCTCGATAGTCAGCGCGAATACTCGTGATCGGAACCAGAACTTCGGCGGCGACTTTGTTGGCCCAAAGCTCGTGGTCATTAGTCACGGCGTCCGCCATCTTTGCGTCGGACAATGCCGTGTCTCCGAGCCAAATATGAGCTAGTTCATGCACCATCGTGAAGATTTGAGCAGACTTCGTGTCGGCGCCGTTCACGAAGATTAGCGACGCCATGGGGTCCGCGAGCGCAAACCCTCGAAACTCATCTGGATCCAGCCTTCGCTTCGTATTGCTGCCAACGATGCCGCTGACCATTACGAGCACACCTAGGTCCTCAATGGCGTCAATAAGCTGCCTAAGCGCATCCTCCCAACGGCTGAATCGAGCTCGCTGGTTCATCCCGAAACCGAGAACACGACGAATCTCATCGGCGACTTGCTCGACCGGATCCGAGACGGAAGAGCTCCCAACGAATGGCAAGGATTCGTAGCCTTGATCGGCCGAATAGAGTCTGAACCATTCCTGCCTAGCTTGGCACTCGTAGATCGTCTCAAGGAGGTCAGGACTCGGCTCAACAATGCCGTTGTTACCCAGCGTCCTGAAGTCCGGAATCGGAACCGTTTCGATGGGCGGCGTATCGAGGAACAAGTAGCCCAGCGGGGCGTGAGTAGCGTGAGCGAACGCCTCAAGTTGTTTAAATGTTGGTTCCTCAATGCCGTTTGCCCACGCAGAAAATCGCGAGTAGCGCTTGTCTTTTGGGGTTAGACCTGATCGTTTAAGAGCCCATGTCAGGAGTTGGGGATTCACGGACACGCGCTCAACCATTTTGTCCCCCTCGCGGCTTCTACTCCGAATATAGCTGGAAGCGCGAAGGTGGGCCTCATCGCCGCACCCACCATTTTGGGGTGAACGTTCGGGATCTCGTCCGCCTACTTTCGACGTCCACAAGTGTGCGCAGTTCAGGGCCTAGCTTCAATTCGACGCTCCCACTCGAGGCGTGGGACCTCGAACCATCGCCAGGTTGATGCTGCCAGGGTGCGATTGCGAGCGCGATTAGGGCGGGACCAGAAGGTTGCTAGAGCGGTGTTAACGCCGACTGAAAATAGGGCCATAAACGCCAACTGAAAACAGGGCCACCAACCACTATGGAAGGTGATCAAATTGGATGATTGGGCTGAGATCCGCCACCTGCATTCGACGGGGAAGCATTCGAAACGGGAGATAGCGCGGCTGGTGAGGGTGTCCCGCGGAACGGTCGATCGGGCGTTGGCTGTGGATCGGTCGCCGACGTATCAACGGGAGCCGACGGGGTCAAGTTTCGACGCATTCGCCAGCCAAGTGCGGGTGTTGCTCGCGGCCACGCCCCTGATGGCGGCCGCGACAGCAGCCGAACGGGTGGGCTGGTCGGGGTCGCCGTCGTTGTTTCGGGCCAAGGTCGCCGAGCTCCGGCCAGAATATGCGGTGCCGGACCCTGCGGATCGACTGGTGCACCCGCCCGGGTTTCAGATTCAATGTGACCTCTGGTTCCCGCACGAGGACCTGCCGATGGGTTATGACCAAGCGGCGGCGCCGCCGGTTTTGGTGATGACGTCGACGTTTTCCGGGTTCATTCAGGCGCGCATGTTGCCGTCGCGGACGACGCCAGATCTGCTTGGTGGGATGCGGTCGTTGCTTCGGGAAGCCGAAGCTGTCCCGGCCCGGTTAACGTGGGATAACGAGTCGGGCATCGGACGAGGGAAACTCACCGAGCCAGCCGCCGCGTTCGCAGGCACTCTCGGCACGCAGATCAAACTGCTCAAGGCCCGCGATCCGGAGTCCAAGGGCATGGTTGAACGCATGAATCGTTTCTTCCGCGGGCGTTTCATGTCAGGGCGCTTGTTCACCTCGCCCGATGACTTCAACGAGCAACTGACCGCGTGGTTACCCACGGCGAACAACCGTCTCTCCCGGTCCCGCCAGGGCCGACCCAACGACCTCATCAGCCGTGATCGGGCCGCGATGCGCGGGCTCCCGCCGATGACCTGCCGCGGGTATTTCGGACAGCGGAATTAGTGGATTCTTCTACGCTGTCCATGCTGGCTGTTGATAACCGTAGTGG
>NZ_PJJL01000030.1 GCF_002929505.1 Cryobacterium sp. Y57 | reverse complement strand
TAACCACTAGGTAACGACTACGAGATAACACAAAAAACGGGCTCTCACGGCGTCAGCGGTGAGAGCCCGTTCTGTGCGCCGATTCGACACGTTCGACCGAGTGAGTTCCAGTTCCTGTCGATTCACCCCACGGCACCGCACACTGCAGTCAGCATCGAACCTTGAGTGATCAACACCCAAAACCGCACCTGCTTCTCAACCAGCTCATACTTCGACCACACGTACAACACCTCACAAAAATAGAGTGTTGCGACGACCGATTGAATCCGCCTGCGGCTTACAGTGTAGATCCTCAGCGCTCACTGGGGACTTGCGCACGCCTCCGCAGTGCTCAGATTTATCCAGCGCGCGCGATATATCGAAGTGCGCTGAATGGGTGGTCTTTGTTGGCCGAATGGCTATTTGGCCGCTACCCGATCGGCCTCGCAGGCTTAGCCACATGATCTCGGGCGTCTGGGGCTCAATAGATACAGGCCTCAACTGGTGTTGTTCGATGGAGTTCGGCAGAGCCGATTTCCCTCAACTGCATAGCTGAGCGTACCTGTCAATGAAGACCGACTAGGAGTAGCGATATGACATCCCAAACGGAGCCGAGCCAGGAGTCACTAAGTCTTCCTGGCCTCACTGCTCCTGCAGAAATCATCGTCGACCAGTGGGGTGTTCCGCATATCTATGCCACAAACACCTATGACGCCTTTCGGGTACAGGGCTTCAACGCCGCCCGCGACAGGCTTTGGCAGATCGACTTCTGGCGTCGTCGTGGATTGGGACGACTGTCCAGCGTTTTCGGTCCGGAGTACGCAGAGCGTGACCGCGCAGCTAGGCTCTTCCTCTATCGGGGCGATATGCATACTGACTGGCTTTCCTACGGTTCAGACACTAAGCGCGCAACGACCGCCTTCGTCGAAGGAATCAACGCGTTCATCCAGATGACCCGGGACGACGCCAGTCTTTTACCGACCGAGTTCAAGGAGCTCGGCTATGCGCCTGAATGCTGGGAGCCGTCCGACGTCTCCCGGATTCGCAGTCACGGCCTCTTCTACAACGTGCGTGAAAAGGTCTCCCGTGCCCTGACGATTCGAGACCATGGGCAGGACATCGAGGAATTGCGGCGTCGCAGAGAGCCTTTCAACGAGCTGACGATTCCAGAAGGTCTCGACGTCGCCCTGATCCCTGATGACGTGCTTGCTGTTTACGACCTCGCGACCACCCCTCCGCCGTTTACGACCCCAGATCCCGGAGCGGCTCAGGGCAAGGTTCTTCCCGAGGGAAGCAACAACTGGGTTGTCACTGGAAGCCGGACGGCGACAGGCCGACCGCTCCTCGCGAACGACCCCCACCGTGCAGCCGCGGCGCTCCCGGGTCTTCGCTACCTTGCCCACCTCAACGCACCCGGCTTCGACGTCATCGGCGGCGGCGAGCCGGGTCTGCCCGGAATCAGCATCGGCCACAACGGTCGCATCGCCTTCGGTTTGACGATTTTCGCGATCGACCAGGAAGAACTCTACATCTACAAGCTCAACCCTGAAAACCCCCGAGAGTACCGCTACCAAAACCGATGGGAGCCGATGCAGGTCGTTCGGGAGACCGTTGAGGTTAAGGGCGGCGACGACGTGGAAATCGAGCTCGTCTTCACTCGGCACGGCCCAGTCATTCACGTCGACGAGACGGCGGGAACCGCATTCGCGGTACGCGCGGCGTGGCTGGAGCCCGGCATGGCACCGTACCTCGGAAGCATGGATTACATGCGAGCCCACGACTGGGACGAGTTTCTCGGCGCCATGAACCGCTGGGGTGCTCCGCCCGAAAATCAGGTCTACGCAGACACGGACGGCAATATCGGCTGGAAGACGGGTGGACTCACACCCATCCGATCGAACTGGGATGGAACCCTGCCTGTGCCTGGAGACGGACGCTATGAGTGGGCCGGTTTCTGCGACATGGACCAATTACCGGGAGACTTCAACCCGGAGCAGGGCTGGATTGCCACGGCCAACGAAATGAATCTGCCCGAGAATTTCCCGAAGGACAGACACATCACATATGACTGGTATGCACCATATCGTCGACACCGTATCGATGAAGTCCTTTCCACAATGTCCAACGCGACAGTCGAAGACATGGTCGAACTTCAAAGCGACTACCTCAGCATTCCGGCACGCAGAATCCTCAACGCTGTTCGGGCGCTGCCGCTCCCGGATCCGGATGCCGTCGATGGCCTACGCCTTCTTTTGGACTGGAACAACGTACTGGATGCAGACTCCGCAGCTGCGGCCCTCTTTGAGGTTTGGTATCGCCGACACCTGCGCCCTGCACTCCTCGCCCGCGCCGTCAGCCATGTCACCAAGAGTGACGACAACGCGCACGTCTTGAAGAGAATTGCCAATAAGGAAGACCTTCTCGCCGATGCACGCATCGACCTCGAGCTGATAGAAGCACCGGGAGATCGACTCGGTCCAGACCCAACGGGGTTCTTGATGGACACCCTTAGCAACACCCTGCCCAACGCCTTAGCGGAAGTCGAGAGTCTTCTGGGTGTCGAACGGGCCTCGTGGACTTGGGGTCGACTCCACCCTGCCCGAGCGGCGCACCCGCTCAAGGCGCTGCTCGGCGGTGTCGACGAGGAGAAACTCGTCGTCGGACCGCTCCCTCGAGGCGGAAGCGGCGATACGGTGGGCAACACCGCATACGGACCGAACTTCGTGCAGAGTGCAGGGTCTACGTTCCGCGTCGCAATCGACGTCGGCAATTGGGACGCATCGCTCGCGATGAATGCTCCCGGCCAATCAGGCAATTTGGAGAGCCCCCACTACCAGGACCTCTTCGAATCATGGGCACGCGGAGAAGCATTTCCTCTGCTCTACACCCGGTCAAGCATTGAAGCCGCGGCCGAACACATTATCCATCTCTCACCTACAACCGATTAATCTCAAGGAAAGGAAATATCATGGGACACCTCCAATTACCCGAGGGCAAGAAAATCGCTGTCAACCTTGGAACGGACTTCGACGCCCAGGCGTTGTGGCTCGGAGCCTTCAACCGGCCGAGTCCGGCCACCATGTCACGCGGAGAGTATGGTGCCGAGGTCGGCGTCCCGCGACTGTTGGAACTGTACGACCGCTACGACATCAAGTCCACCTGGTTCACCCCGGGGCACACAGTTGACACCTTCTCGAAACAGTGCAAGGAGGTTCTCGATCGCGGACACGAGTTCGGACACCACGGTTACTACCACGAAATCCCGCCGGGAATCACCACTGACACCGAGAAGCGCCTCATGCAGCTCGCTTTCGACTCGTTCGAAAAGGTCCTCGGGATTCGACCTGTCGGCTACCGTTCGCCTTACTGGGACTATAGCGAGAGCACCTTGGACCTCGTCGAAGAGTTCGGGTTCCGTTACGACAGCAGCCTCATGGCTCGCGACCTGGTCCCCTACTATCCTCGTCGCTGGCAGGTTCGTTGGGAGCGGGGCAACATCGCCGGTAAGGCGAGCCATGTTCTCGAAGTTCCCGTCAACTGGTACCTGGATGATTTCCCGCCGCTCGCTTACACCGGGCCGCAGGCGGGTATGCAGGACACCGAAACCATTCTGCGCAGGTGGACGGATATCTTCGACTACGCCTACGCCAAGGTCGAGAATCCCGTCTACGCAACGTGCGTGCACCCCCAGACCATCGGGCAAGCGCACCACATCATGTGGTACGAGCGCCTCATTGAACACATCGCGTCCAAGGACGGCGTGTGGTTCGCAACCCTCGACGAGATCACCGCGGCCTGGGTCGATGACCAAGAGGACCTCCGTCTCCAAGCGCTCCCCGACATTCGTGGAGTTGAAGCGCCGCCGGCCGACTCCAGCTTCGCCCTCAGCGTCTGAGTAAGGAGTGGTGGGCCTGTTGGAGCCGGCCCCACCACCCCTCGGCACACCGAGTTCGCCGACGGTCAGTGGGTTCGGACGAAAGGGTAACGAAAAATTCTGTCCGATCGGTCCGGTCATCAAGACGGAATTCGACATCGAGGACCAGTTGATCGGGGCTTTTGTCGATGGGATGCCGCGCCGCTGCGGCATCCCATCGGAGATGCTTCGTAGCATCCCCGAACTGATCGTGTTCATCTCAGACGGTGGAGGTCTGAATCGAAGGAATCGGCTCGTTCAGTAACCCGCATGCGATCGTGAGTATGGCGTGCCGCAAACTTTGGTGTGACGCGTCAATCGAGCAAGTGCATGCTCATCGCGAGATGAACAAGTTCGGACCGCCGCTGGAGTTTATGGCGCTTCAACATCGCAGAGATATGGAACTTGACGGTGTGTGGACTGATGTTCGAAAGTTCCGCGATGTCGTAGTTGTTGGAGCCGCGGGCTATCTCTGAAACGATACGTAGTTCACGTTCGGTGAAGGCTTCCGATTGGCTCTGGCCAAAGGACTCACGGAGAAGGGGCCCCGACAACCGTGAATCGAAATAGTGTCCACTTCGTATCACTTCACGCAAGATCTCGGGGATCTTCGAGGTGTCCGTGTCCTTGAGCATATAGCCGGCGGCTCCGGCTTGAACGCTTTGCCGAAGCAGTTCTGAGTTGCCGTAGGCACTGAACAGGAGAACCTTCACCTCGGGAAACGCTTGGGTCAAGGCCGAGCAGGTCTGGATGCTGCTCTCGCCATTAAACTGTAAGTCGAGCAGGAGCACATCGGGTTTTGTGCCGGCTAGAAGATCGGCTGCCTCCGCGAGCAGAGAGCTGGAGCCCACGAGTTCCAGGTCCTCCTCACGCAGTGCCATCGCCGCGAGCCCGTCTCGGACTATCTGGTGGTCGTCAACGACGCAAAAGCGGATCATTGGTGTTCTCCTTGACTGAAACGATCGACACGTACTGTGACAACGAGGCCTCCTGAGGGGGCCGAGGAAAAAGAAAGGTGTCCATCGACGGATCGAACAGCATCCTGCATCCCGCGGACTCCGAAATGAGAGGTACCTATCGATTGCATTTGGTTTAGCCGCACCGGGGTCATTGCGGCGCCGTTGTCTCGGATCGTGAGCGTCGCCGTGGCCTCAGCCAAGTCGAGCTGGACGTGAATATGTGTGCACTGGGCGTGTCTTTCTGCGTTCACAATGGCCTCTTGGCCAACCCGGACTAGGGTATCGGCCGCAAGAACCGAAAGAGTTCCATGAGCGGGCTCGATGTTCTCCCCGTGACTGCGGCTGATTCCCGAGAAGTGGCGCAGTTCCTTTATTCGGTTCATTACCTCGCGTGCATCCGCCACTCCCTCGATGTCATCATCTGCGAGCAACTGGGAGAGCTGGTTTCTCAAGGCGTCCATGGCTGACCTCGTCGCGTGTTCGATAGCGGCGTAGTGCTGTTGCGCGGCGGCCGATGGAGTTGATCGCCGGCCCTCCTCGACGACAAAGCCGATTTCGACAAGACGGCGCACCACAGAATCGTGAATAGCGAATGCAAGTCGCTCGCGTTCTTCGCGTTTGACTACCTGCCTCCGGTAGACATCCATCATGTTCTGCTCGACTCCAAACATGGCGAACTGTGCAAACTCTTCAAGTATGCGTTCATCAGTTTCGGTGAAAGCGCGCAGGCTCCGGTCACCGACGTAAATCAGCCCGCTCACCTGCTCATCCAGGATGAGCGGTGCTGCCATTGCTGAGATGATTCCTTCGGCGCGGGTCTCCGCAACGGGAGCCGACAACAGGCGGTCGTCCCGGAAATAGTTGAGGGAACGGACTGGGTTGCGCATTACCCGGGCCAAGCCGCCGAGGCCATGTCCTTCTTCGACACGAAGCCCCCGGAAAGCCGAGGTGGTTATTCCCAGAGTCTGGGCAAAGCGAAACGTCTGGCGATCCCGTTCCGGCATCGCCAGATAGGAAACCTCAGTGCTGAAAAGGGCCTTGGCGGATTGCAGGATTGCGTGAAGTCGCAGCTCGGCGTCAGGGAGGGTTGCATTAGCTTCCGCGACCTCTCTCAGGGCCGCATGCAATCCGTCCTTGATTATGGCGGAACCAGAGGCGCGACCGCTTTGAACGGCGCTACTGATTGCGTGGGAGTGGTGATCACTTTCCTTTGGGAGCGGCACTCGACGACTGGATAGATTGCCCGTGATGACACTGCCGCTTCCGTACTCGTCTCGCCAGGGAATGATTACAGCCGAGGTGAGCAGAATCGAGCGACGGCGCAAAAGGGCACGTATCGTCATATCAACGACAAAGGAAGGCAATCGCCCCGACGGCGGTTCGCTCGACGTCAACGATTCGCTCACCGTCAGCGGTTCGTTGGGTCGAGGGAAGTCCAGCTCTTGTGTACTCGAATACGCCAAGGCAATTAGGTTGGCTTGCGCGGAGTACGGGTGGTAAGTGATCAGCGCGAAATCGGCGTGTAGCGCGGCGCGGTTGAGGTCAAGAATTTCTTGAAGCGCTGTCTGAATCTCGTGAGATTGACCCCCATCGAATAGGTACTGCTCACGCGGAATTACTGCCCTACCGTGTGTCATAAATGGATTGCGTTGCATCGAATTGCATCACGAACTCACTCCCCGTCGAGTGGATGTCTCGCGTCTTCGCGACACGAAGCGTTTAGGGCGGATCATCGCCGGAAACCTCTTTAATGTTAGTGCTCTCTGTGCTTCTGCGGATTGGGCTGCTGCGGGGCGACGCATGCTTGGTCGTGACCCTCACCGGCCTACATCGCCCGGCGGACCGCCGAAGGCCTCTCCGACAGCGACATCGTCCGCTGCCTTAAACGCCACGTTGCCAATGAAATATTCGCATTGCTCACCCAGAATCCCACCATCGCGCTACCTATGGGACCGCGGCTTCGACAACGCCGTCAAACCCTCGGCATCGTCCTCACTGAGGCGGCCAAACAAATCGACGTCCCCCTACCAACGCCTAAGCCGACTCGAGATAGGACAACGTGCTGACACCAATCTGGAAATAGCCTTCAGCGCATGGCTCGACGACAAAACTCAACAACCCAATCCGGCACAAAAAATCGCTTGACATCAATAGGACCATCCACTCAATGGGTCGTGACCAAGCCGGCTTTGATAAAGTGGGCTACGTCCCGTTCGAACAGGACGCCGCGAACCTGTTCTTCCAACTCGTGTCATCGCGTCACAAACATGCCTCGCTGCTCCTGACCAGAAACTTACCTTTCGCTTCGACCAGCTCATACCGAAAACCCTCGCGACAGCGACCGTTGACCGCCTCTTGCACCACGCGCACGTCTGCCAAACCTCGGGCGACTCCATCCTCCTCACGCAGGCCCTCGCTGGGAAAGGCGTGACCCCAATGAACTGACCCTGCTCCCGAGCATGGCCAACGCTGCCAAACCATGGTGGGCAGATCTGTGGTCAAGACTGGGCAGTTTTCATGGCCACCAGCGCGCATTTCCAGTGGCCGCCAGTGGGCCGTTCCCCATGGCCCTTGTTACACAACAAGTGGCTCAGTTTTCACTGTCGTTAGTGGCTCAATTTTCAACCGACGTCGACACGTTTTTTATAATTTATCCCCGCCTACGCAATTTGGACACCTATATCGTTCGCCTGCCTGCGTCAAACTTACGAGGGATCCGATTGGTGCTTTTCCACAACACTCGATCGCCGATCCCAGTTGACTGATCGGTTCTGCGCTAATTGCGTTTTATCGCGTCAGGCCTGTGGCGACACGCGTTCTTGATGCGACGCTGCGAGGCGAGGAAGAGGAGAGAACTTGAATCCGCAGCAGTCGTGTACAGACTCCACTTTGTCAGCCAAGAAGTCGATCCAAGCCCAATTTTAGGATCTATCTTGACGCGAGGTCGTCGCTTGAGCGGTCAGTGGTATCACCCGAAAGACAGCCTGCGACGAACACCCTATCGAGCAAACTGCCCTATGACTCCGGTTTCATCGGAATGCCATGCTTTGGGCATGCTGGAGGAGCACCCTCTGTTGACACTCTCTCAGTGTTGTCGATGGGACATACGTACTCGACGACCTGCACGGACCACCTCCCTGGAATTCTGTCATCACCCACACGCAGATTTTCGTCCACTCTGCAAGAACTGTCAACTACATGGAAATCCATGTGGGCGAGCCGGATTCGTGTCAAGTGAGGTGCCGCAGCAGCAGAAACGAACTCACACGCCTTCGAAATCGCGCGAAGGTTCATGGTTTTGGGCCCATCCCGCACGGGTGAGACTTCGTAAGGCGATGATCGCGTTCGCCAGTTGCACCAATGCTTCGATGACGCGTCTCTTGAAGCCCCGGTCTCGCGCGTCTTGCCTTCGGTTCCGTCTCCGCGCGCGAGAGGGTTCTAATGATCATGAGGGATCTAGCTTTCGCCAATCTATTGCGGCATCATGAAACATGGCGCATCACGCACAGGATCCTTCAGTCCAAGAGCTGCAAGCCCCGGCGGATACGACTGTTGGTGGTCTCATTTCTCGTGCGTTGGACAATCTCGGATTCGAGAACTGGGTTCCGTCTGCGCTACTGACCGCCTCAGGTGCATTGCTTTGTTAACGCCGACTGAAAATAGGGCCAAGAACGCCAACTGAAAATAGGGCCACCAACCATTATGGAAGGTGATCAAATTGGATGATTGGGCTGAGATTCGCCACCTGCATTTGACGG
>NZ_PJJL01000029.1 GCF_002929505.1 Cryobacterium sp. Y57 | reverse complement strand
CCAGGTGTGATGCGATGAGTTTCTGTGCGACGTTGTATGCCACGGTAAGCTCCCTTACTCGATAGCGGCGCCCGCCGACATCCGTCGGTAACGAATCGGCCTCCAGGGCATTCCGCTCATCCCCAAGGTATGCCACTCGTGACGCTGGGGCCTAACCCTCCCAGGACAACGGACATCGTCCGGACCGGATGCGTGCTGTCGTTTCGTCACGTTCTCAACGTCGGGCTACCGGTCGGGTGGGGTCTTGGGCGGCGACGCAAACACCCGACCACGAAATCCTCCAGCTCGGCCAGGACCGCAGCAACTGCATCATCCTCATGACCTACATAACCGCTTTAAGTAATCTAGTGAAGCAAGCCTCTGACCGCCGAGGTGCATGGTCGACTGCACCCGTTCACTCACGGCCTTAGCGTGATGGATCCAATTGTTTCTGGGTGCAGTCCACCCGCCGTGCCGATCACTACTCGGCTGGCTCACGACCCTTTCAATCAGGACACTCTCGTTACGCTGAGTGCCCGACCTCAAGAGGCCGGGCAGTGTCGCCTTATACGACGCTGATGCCTTATGCATCAGGGGTTGGAGCCAATTGTGATCCGTAATGAGCCTGCGCTCTTTTAGCCCAAACGTCAACGAACACTCGGTACAAACGCCCGACTTCTGGCTCCCAAGTAATCTAGATGACCTGCGTGAAGCCGAGCGAAGCATCCGCCAGTGGTCTGAGGTGTTCGGGGACTTCTCGCCCCTTGGCCTGCATGGACTGTGCCCAGAGCCTGCCTGCCCGATACGATGATCGGATGAGCGGGCCGGCCAGCACCCCGAGAAATCCGATCTCCTCGGCTTCCGCTTTCAGCTCGATGAACTCCTCCGGATTCACCCAACGATCGACAGGCAGATGCCGCGCGGTCGGCCGGAGGTATTGTGTGATCGTCATGATGTCGGTGCCTGCGTCATGCAAGTCCTGCAAGGCCTGTGTGATCTCCGACCGTTCTTCTCCCATACCGAGAATGAGATGCGACTTCGTGATGAGCCCCGCGGCGCGCGCCTGGGTCAGAACATCCAAGGACCGCTCATAGCGAAATGCTGGCCTGATGCGCTTGAAAAGTCTCGGAACGGTTTCGACATTGTGCGCGAAGACCTCGAGCCTGGAGGAGAAGACCTCGCCGAGAAGGTCGGGTTTACCGGAGAAATCGGTGGCGAGAATCTCGACGCCGGTGCCGGGACTCTGTTGATGGATTTGCCTGACCGTCTCGGCGTGCAGCCATGCTCCCTCGTCTGGCAAGTCATCTCGGGCAACGCCCGTGATCGTGGAGTAGCGCAGATTCATCTTCACGACGGATTCCGCGACGCGCCTCGGTTCATCTGTGTCGTATTGTGCGGGTTTGCCCGTGTCGATCTGGCAGAAATCGCAGCGCCTGGTGCATTGCGAACCGCCGATCAGGAAGGTTGCTTCCCGATCTTCCCAGCACTCGAAAATGTTGGGGCAGCCGGCCTCTTGGCAGACAGTGTGCAGGTTTTCGCTTTTCACCAGGTCTTGTAGCTTGTGGTATTCGGGGCCCATCCTGGCGACGGTCTTGATCCACGCCGGCTTTCGATCAACAGGCGTTTCGGCATTGCGGATTTCAAGGCGGAGCAGCTTCCGGTCCGCTGGGACAGCGCTCATGCGGCCACCATCATTTCACTCATGAAGTGTGCCTTGATGGGGTCGCTCAGTTCGGTGGTGTGCACCGTGCGAACGAGAATGCGCGACATGGTCGTCACCCCGGCATCCTTGATCCCGCAGGCGATGATGTGATCGTACGGCTCAAGGGAGTTACTGCAGTTGAGGGCGAATCCATGCATGGTCACTCCTTCCGCTACCCGGATACCGATGGCCGCGATTTTGTCTTCCTGGCCGGTTGAACCGACTCAGACCCCGGAACGGCCAGGGACTCGGACGCTTGCGATACCGAACCCGGCCAGCACGTCGATCAGAATGCCCTCCAACCGTCGCACGTGGCCGACGACATCGACGGGCTCGGCGAGACGCAGGATCGGATATCCAACGAGTTGGCCGGGCCCGTGCCAGGTGATCTTGCCACCACGGTCAGTATGAATGACCGGCGTACCGTCCGTCGAACGTTCCTCCGGCTCGGTGTGTTTACCAGCCGTGTATACAGCTGGATGTTCCAAGAGAATGACGGTGTTCGCTCTCTCCCCAGAGACAACGGAACGATGGACTGCGCGTTGGAGCTCAAGGCCTTTAATATATGGCGCGGAGTTGGCGTTTAGCCCCGCGACGACAGAGTCGAGCATAAAAGATGGTCTATTAGGGCACGGCACATACTTGCTAATCCGATGACGCCGGGGTGGTGCGTCGCGGTGGGTGACGATGGGGTGTCAGATGGTTGTCGATATCAGCGGCATCATCGTGGCGAACACCGATGGTCGCGGACGAATGCGCGGGCCGGGGTCGTCACGTTGATCCTGGCTAGGTTGGTCGGCACGGTGCTGTCGACCGCGACATCCTCAACACGAGGTAGCCCTTTCCCCCGGTCGGGTGTGGTATTTAAGAGCTACTGGTGTGACCCCGCCGTGCCCGCTACTCGCTGCGATGGTTCTGCGGCGGGCGGACACGACCGAGGTGATCGGGACCAACCTGGCGGCGAAGGTCCGCAGTGATGGGTACCGCACGATCGTGGTCCGGTTGTCAAAACAGGGCGTGCGGCACGCCTACCGAGCCGATCCTGACATCCTGAACCGCGACGTAGGTGCACCTGGCCATGACGTTAGTGACTTAAGTGGTTGAAAAAGGGAGGCCCTCCGGTGCTTAGCGGAGATGTTCAACGTTTCACTTCGCAACGGAGGTCCTCAGGTCACACATTGATGCCAGGTTGAGCTCTTCGAGGAAGGGCTCTTCTGGTCGAAAGGATGTTGTCTGGTGAAGCGACGACCCACGATAGCGAGGGGGTGTTGACATTGTCTTGACAAGTTCGCGTCGGCGGCGAATCGCCTGTTCGCCTGTGGACTCACTCCCGATCAGCAACCACTGTGTACACTCGACCTGTACGACAGGGGAGCGCCGTGAAGGGGCGCTGAGAGTGCGCAAGCAGACCCTTGAACCTGAACTGGTTAGCACCGGCGGAGGAAGTCGTGTGGTGACCGTTCGCTTGTGAACATCCACCTATGCGTTCGCGCATGCGATTGCACCCGCCGGACATCCTCCCTGTCGACGCGCCCTGCCAAGGGCGGCAGCGCACAATCTTACAGAGGAGATGCTCATGACCGACGCTCACCGATTTGCACCCGGTACCGCCGCCATCGCCGTCGATCCGAACGGCCACATCGCGAAACTCCGCGCCGCGGTGGCTGAGGCGTGGGACGCTGCCGTCGACCACCGCTTCGTCAGGGAGCTCTCCGCCGGCACGATTGACGACGAGGTCCTCATCGGCTACCTCGTGCAGGACCACCAGTTCTTCGACACCTTCCTCTCCATGCTCGGAGCCTGTGTCGCCTGCGCGGACGAGGTGCCCGCCAAACTGCGTTTCGCCCGCCAGCTTGGCATGCTCGCGTCGGACGAGGAGGGCTATTTCCAGCAGTCCTTCGACGAGCTCAAAGTTCCCAAGTCCGAACGCATCGCACCTGAACTCACTTCCACCACTATCGCGTTCAGGCAGGCGATGACCGAGGCGACCCGATCACAGTCGTACCCTCACCTGCTCGTTATCCTCGTTATCGCTGAATGGCTCTACCTCGATTGGGGGGAGCGCGAGGCACAGATGCCCGAGCGCTTCGTCCACCGCGAGTGGATCGACCTCCACCGCGGCAGCGACTTCCAGGAGTGGGTGCAGTTCCTTGTCGACGAGCTGGATCGCGTCTTCCCCCAGGATTCTGCCGAGCGGGACCGCCTCGCCGCGGTGTGGGAGTACGTCGTCGACCTCGAACTCGCCTTCTTCGATACCGCTTACGCGTGAGGCGCGGGCCGGTGACGATCGTGGCCCGTCATCGAACTGAACGTTCACCGGAGATCGCGTGACCGAACCTGCGCGCTTCTGCCCGCTGTACCGCCAGCGCCCACACCTCATCGGGGACCGTCAACAGACCACGCTCAGGAACCCGGTCCTCATCGACGGCTTCGTCGTGCACCGGACTATGGAACAACATGCCAGTCGTCCACACGGGTACGGATACGCCGGCAGATCAAACTCCTGGGCACATTACGTCGAACGCGGAAGTCACCCGTGCAGACGACTTCGGACATTCACAGTTGCCTGGTGAGACGACACGATGGCGAGGACCCTGCGGCGGCGAAAAAACGCCACAACGGAGCCGGGCGCCGGTAACAGCCCCGTCAGGACCGTCCGAGGCGCGACCTTTTGTGCGGTGGGCGGAGCCGAGGGCACGGTGCAGCTGGTAGGTTGATGAGTGACGCGGGGTGCT
The DNA here is from genome assembly GCF_002929505.1 of Cryobacterium sp. Y57. Taxonomy (GTDB): domain Bacteria; phylum Actinomycetota; class Actinomycetes; order Actinomycetales; family Microbacteriaceae; genus Cryobacterium. The sequence goes on along the minus strand of NZ_PJJL01000029.1, from coordinate 2,927 downwards.
GTGCTGGCACGGCTGAGATCACACCCGTTGAACCTGATCTAGGTCGTACTAGCGAAGGGAACGTCGCCGATGTCGACACCTTTTTCCGTCCCTGTTGTCCCTCTGGACGCTGCCGCTGTGGGCGAGGCCTTGGCCGCGATGCGCGGGCACGCCCCGCTGGTGGAGTGCCTGAGCAACGTCGCCGCCGTACGGGCCCCGCGCACCGGTTCCCTGCTGAAGGCCACCCGCCGGGCCGAGCCCTGGCTCACCGGCACCCTGCGGGTCGCTGACGCGCTTTACATCGGCCACGGACCCGGCGGCCCCCGTGCACCACTGCCACGACATCTGGAAAGACGAGAACGATTGGAAGGACAGCGAACGATGATCAGCCCACACACCACCATGCCCGGGACGATTCGCGACCACGACGACACCGGCGTTTTCAGCGCCGTGGCATGGCACCGAACGGCCACGGTCCGCGAGGCGATCGATGCGCTGCCGTTGCTGCACCAGCTGACCGACGCGACCTTATCGGAAGAGACGTTCCGGCACTACCTCGCCCAGGACGCGCTCTACCTGGCCGACTACGGCCGGGTCCTGGCTGCGGCCGCCGCTCAGGCCCATGCGTCGGAGGAAATGGCGTTCTGGGCGCAGGCCGCGCGGGAGGTGGTCGAGGTCGAGCGGCAACTGCACGCCGCCCATGTCACCGACCTCAACGCCGCCGAGCCCTCACCGACCACGGTTGCCTACACCTCCTACCTGTTGAGCCTCGCGACATTGGGAAACTACCCGGTCCTCGCGGCTGGGATCCTGCCCTGCTTCTGGGTCTACGACGTCGTCGGCACCCGGCTGAAGGCCACCATCGGTGACCTGAGCACGCACCCGTACGGGGACTGGATCGCCACCTACGGCGATCCTGACTTCACCGCCGCCACCGACACCGCCCGGGACATCGTGGACCACCTCGCCGACCAGGCCGACCCCGGCACAGTGGCGCGCATGCACACCGCGTTCCACCGAGCCACCCAGTACGAGTGGATGTTCTGGGACGCTGCCCACCGGCAGGAGACCTGGCCTATCTGACATCAATCTTCTGTGCGCCCATGCACACGCGCTCCGGCTCACCATGATCCTTCGAGAGCTGGCCGTCGCCTGGAGTCTCCTACCGCCCCGACGGCGTTGCCCGAACGGTCGTAGTCGGCCTGCGGGCTGATAAGGCTGCACGGTGCGCGCTGGCAGGTGCTCGGCGCGAGAAGCGCCAGCGCTTTCAGACACCACCTGCCCCGAAAGAGGCGCGTCCTGTCAGTCGATGAGTCTGGTGTCCGCTGTGAGGGCGTCAGTCAGGGTTAGGGTCACGCAGCCTCAAGACTCTTCTCATCATTACCGTCAGGGTTGGGTGAGGCCAGTAGCTCAGAGCAAGTCCGCCGTGTGGCGTAGGGCGAGAATCGGGAATCATCATCATGTCCAGTTCGTCTTTGAGCGCAGTGCGCGACGATAGTCCTATGAGTAGTCCCGGACCCCGAGCTGGTGGTCCGACCTCGCGAAGGTCGTTCACCCCAGCGCAGAAGCTTGCGTACCTGGCCGCGTATGACGCGGCCATCAAGAACAACGAGGGTGACGCGTATCTGCGCACCGAGGGGTTGTACTCCTCACAGATCACGGAGTGGTGAAAGCTTCGTGATGCGGGTGTTCTTGCGGGGAAGGAACCCGGGGAGAAGATTGGCCGGTTAACGCCGGAGCAAGCTGAAATCGCCCGGCTGCGCCGCCAGCTAAGCAAGACCGAGCAGCGCTTGGAAACGACGGGGGTGGCGTTGGAGATCATGTCAAAAATGCACGGGCTACTCGAAAGTCTTTCGAAGAGCTCGCGGGACGAAACACCGCGTGCGTTGCCGTAACGACCGCCTACCGCGAACTGGCCAGCCGAGGAATCTCGACTCGCGTCGCGGCCGACCTGGTCGGGATCCCGCGAGCGACCGCGACCCGAAAACCACGCATTCCGGTGACCGGGTCGGCTCCGATTTCGGCGAACAAGATCGGCGACAGCGACTGTCGGCAGATTCTGAACGTCGTGAATTCGGAGTCGTTCGTGGATTTGCCGCCGATCCAGATCTACGCGTAGCTGCTCGATGCCGGGACGTACTTGTGCTCAATTTCAACGATGTATCGGGTATTGAACGAGAACAAGCAGGTCAAGGACCGCCGCATCATCTATGTAGGTGGCTACACTCCGAGTGTCCTCACAATGCCGACCCTGGTCAACATTCAACGACTCGATAGTGCCCGTCTACATTCCCAGCAGACGCCCACCGACAGTTAACCTAGTGCTTACCTTGGGGGCGGAGGATGAAGTCATGATCACTATGACAGCCCTCGTGCGCCCCATCGAATCACTTTGCAGTTTCCCGGTACTTGGTCAAAATCTTCGCCGGCACTACGAACACACTTTGTTGTTCACGGATCAAATGTTTGTCATCTTCCCCGGCCTCGGAGCGGTCCTCGTGACCGAGCACGCCAACTACTATCGCTTCGATATCGTGGGAAATGATCAAGCAATTGCCGATCATCGCGTCATGAAGCTTGAGGCCTATGTTCTGAACGAAACGGGCGGCCACCGCATCCGATTTGACTGGGCCCAAGCAGCCCACGTCCCTGTTCCCTTCCGTTAGCCCATCACGTCGCGCGAAAGACTGACCGCCATCGCACCATCGACAACAATTTCAACGTATCAAGTCGTTAAACCGTAGGGCACACTGCCCACAAACGGGACCTTCAGAGAGGCCCACCCCAATGGTCTTTCGAGCGCGTGAGCTCCTCAAGGAGACTCACCGTTCTCTCATTAGCGTCTCGAATCCGGCGTGTGAACGCCGACTGAAAATGGGGCCATTTGTGCCAACTGAAAACAGGGCCACTTTCGTGTGGTTCTAGTGTGCCGTACTTGCGGCGGGTTG
>NZ_PJJL01000026.1 GCF_002929505.1 Cryobacterium sp. Y57 | reverse complement strand
GATCTTGGCATCTGGAACTTCTTCCACGGCGACCTCATTGGGTCCTTTGTAAACGACTGCTTTCATTTTTTCACTCCCTGATTTTCATGACCGTGAAACACGAACGGTCCATCTTCACTCTTGGAGGTATACGAATTTTAGTGCCCGGGCAACCTCGCGCTGCCCGCGGATTGTGCACAACCTGTGTCTATCACCGTTCTATGCACACCGCCTTAATCGTCGCAATTACGGCGAGACTTGCACCGGACATCGTCGGCCAGTATCCGTCTCCTACGACGCGACCGGCAGCGCGCAGGGCGGATCAAGAAAACGCGACTCGGCCACAAGCTTTCTACACACAAGAGCAGAAGGCGGCACGGAATATCGCGCTGCTGCCAAGTACGAAGCACCAGAGATGCATTTTCCAGGGACGGACAATCCTCGGCTTCGAGGACCACCGCGCCCGCGTCGACATTCCGACAAACGTGCCCGAACGACGCGGCCGTGCGGTTCGCTTTCACAGAACATGTACTCGCGATGACCGACGATGGCGCTACGCGCCATAACAGTGTTAAAGCCTCGTCGACGGGAACACTATGAGCAGCAACGCACGGCTGATACCTCACCGTTGCAAAATGCAATCGCTCGGACCGAGCGTGTCCCTCCAGACTCTGTCATACGCAAATCCGTGCGGCGGCAGCCCCCGGCGTGTCATCGGGCCGCCACCGCCCGTCTCTTCGGCAAGTCGCCGCTTAATCCGGATAGACGCAGCTGATACCGGAATGTCCGGTTAAAGGTGCTCAGCAATTCGGTCTGCTCTACGACGGCTGGACGGTGCTACACGCCAGGCCGCGAGCTGCAGTAACGTTCCTCCACACAGCAATCGACGAACTCAGTCCAATTACCAGCACACAACAACTTGACCATGAAACGCTTCATTCATTGAAGCGTTGCTACGACCATATGGCTTCGTCGATCCTCCCGAGATCTGCTGTGACAGATGCGCAGACCACGGTGAGTTTTATCATGATGGGAACGAACCCACCGAGCCGGAAACCCGCCGCCGAACGTCCAATCGTCCCGCGGTGAAGGAGATGAATGTCGAATAATCAACATGAACCATGCGCGGCAGCAGACCTCGAATTGTGTGTTCTTTCAGACCATGAATGGCGGGTAGCTGACCGGCGACAAGATGAGCAATCACCCGAAAAAGTCCTCGGCTACATCAACCAGAGCGGATCGATATTCGAAGTCCTCAATGTGGAAGCGCCCCGCCGACATCTGATCTTCAATCAGTTTCACAGCGCCGTCGACTCGTTCACTGAAGCGTCCAACCGCTGAGGATAACGCGGGAGCCGTAGGCTGCAGCAGGGCCAACCCCTCCTGTTGCGTGGGGCTAATTTAGGAATCCGCAGACATTGCGTTGAATCAAACGAACTGACGCACCCGACGCGCGCTGAGAATCATTTCCAATCACATGAGTAATTTGCTATGCAACACAGCAATCCCCGCTTATTCCACGCTGTCGGATGTCTCGGATAACTTGCCAAGCGTTTCGAGCGTCGTGTCATCCCACGTGGCCGGACTCCGGTGTGCGGTGTCGGGACCATCACTAGCCGTACGTTGGCCTTCCCGCAGCGTCAGGCCTGCACATCTCCGCGCCATCCGACATCGTCGGCTCCCTTCGCCTCGATGAACTCCTTAAAGTTCGCGAGGTCTTTCTTGATGGCGTGGTCGTCGATACTGAGAGCGGCCCCAGCCTTCTCAAGCAGCCCTGTCGCCTCCCAATCAAGCTGAACCGTCACACGCGTCTCGTTCGCAGCCAACTTATGAAACGTAACAACGCCCGCGTGGTCGACCTGGCCGCCGGTGCTGTTCCAGGCAACACGCTCGTCGGGGTGCTGCTCAGTTATCCGAGCCTCAAACGTGCGCTCCACGCCGCCGATTTTAACCGTCCACTCGGTGAGAGTGTCGGTTACTTGCGTGATGGATTCAATAAAACTTAGAAACTTTGGAAATTCCTCGAATTTTGTCCACTGGTTGTAAGCGACGGTAACGGGAACGTTGACGTCGACAGTCTCGATGGCGTTGGGCATGATGACCTCCTAATACGAATTCAACGGATGAAATGGTTTCTGGAACCCCCTTCACCGTACCGAAGGCAAATCCAAGGTCAACCCAGGTAAGGAAAAACTCCCAGGAACAAGAAGATACCCGTGCGCAGGACCTCAGCAGCGTGAACAAGCGATGAGACGGGCTAAACGACAGGCGACGGAGACCCTTCAGAATCTCTCTCCGTCCCAGGGCGAAGCGCAACCAAGATACGCTTCAGATCGATGACGATCGCGGCGGCGGGGCTGAGCGATGTCGCCCCAGCATCCAAATCTTGCATGCCGTGCTGAATCGCCTCGACTGCCGCTACGGCAGCATCAAAGGGTGCGCTATCACGCGGGCCGTCGTCCGTGGCTCGCAAGGTTTCCGCGACCGCGTGCAGGGCATCGCTCAGAACCGGCCGCAGCTCGGGCGGCAGCTCAAGGGGAATCGGTTTACCCCAGATCATGCCCGTAAAAACCTCAGTCAGGTTGCGCACGTGAAAAGTGACGTTCTCCAGGGCCGCGAGGTCCTCATAGTCGGCAACAAGATTTCTGCGGTTGAACCGAGCGCGAGGGTTCCCCCTACGACTCTCGTCGGCGTATTGCACAGCCGACCGGACGTCTCGGGCCGCGTCGGAGAGTGCACTACCTCTGGTCGCCCAGAGGTCACGCTCCGGAGGCCAACTCTCGACCAAGGCCACGCCGATATCGCTGAGGTGCGTGGCGAGGGTGCCCCGAAAACTAGTCAACCGCTCGACAGCCGTGCCGATCGCAAGCGGCGGCAAAATTAGCAGGTTGACCACAAGCCCCACCACTATTCCCAGACCCACTTGGGCGAGATAACCGGCCGAGTAATCATCGGCTTCCGGGCCGCCGATGATAAGAACGAAAAGAGCAGTCAGGGGTACTTGTTCCCCGCCCACACCAAGCCATCGCATTCCTCCGATAAGAGAGCCGAGGCCGATGACCAGCGAAATCGTCCACACGCTGGGCTCGCTCAGGAGGAGCACGGCCCCAGCAAGGGCGATTCCGACGGCCAGCCCAGCGAGGGTTTGTAAAGCGCTGCGGAGAGAACGCATAAGCGTTGGGTGCATGCTCAAAAGTGCGCCCAGCGGCGCGTAGTACCGCAATTCCTGAGCGTCCCCAGGGAGAAAAGGGGACAGCGTCCAGGCAATCGCCACAGCAACAGCAATCTTGGTGACCTGGAGGAATCGCGGAGGTTGAAGACGACGGACCACCGCCAGCCGTGATGCGTTCCACGGGAAAATCGTTCTTGGCATCGTCTGAATCTCTCCTACAGCAACGGAGAGTCGGGATCCGCTCGCTCCGCAGGTTAAGCGCAAATACTGGCGAGGCGCTGGGAAACATCCAACAAGAAAACCACTCCCGCAGTAGCCGGTACGGCGCTCAGAATTTTCGAAAAGGATGTCCACCTCCGTTCACGCCGTGTCCGACAACGCGACGGCGATATCGAATCAATGCGGATCCTGCTCGCGGAACGCGCCTCAGCCAACAAGGCACGCACCGCGAGCATCAATCAGATCCACGCACTATTGGTCAGCGCGTCCGAGGCAGTCCACCAGGATTTTCGTCGGTTTGACGGTGCCAAACTGGCGGTCACTCTCGCGCGCACACGTCCGGCGCCGGGAACCACTCCGGAGCTGATAGCTCGAGCATCCGCGAAACGGCCCGCGCAACGCCAGCAGGCGCTGACGGCAGACATTGCTCATATCGATCACCAGCTCCGCTTGCTTGCCATTCGTCAGAAGCCAGCTCTCCTGGCCGCAAACGGAGTCGGCCCATTCGTTGCCGCGCACCTGCTCGCCACCGCCGGTGACAATCCGAATCGCATTACGGCCAAGGCTCAATTCGCAGCCCTCTGCGGCGTCGCACCGATACCAGCATCCTCCGGAACACGACAGCGCTTCCGACTCTCTCGCGGTGGTGACCCGCAGGCCAACGCAGCCTTGCGCCGCAGCATACTGCTTCGCAAACGCCACAAAAAACCCCGGACCACGGCCTACATCGCCCGACGGACCATTGAAGGCCTCTCCGACCGCGACACCGTCTGCTGCCTCAAACGCCACATCGCCAACGGATATTCACATTGCTTACCCAGAATCCCACCAGCGCGCTACCTATCGGACCGCGGCTTCGACAACGCCGTCAAACCCTCGGCATCGTCCTCACCGAGGCGGCCAAACAACTCGACGTCCCCTACCAGCGCCTACGCCGACTCGAGATTGGACAACGTGCTGACATCAATCTGGAAGTCGCCTTCAACACATGGCTCGACGACAAAACGCAACACTCCAATCCGACACAAAAAGTCGCTTGACACCAATAGGAGCATCCCCTCGAAGGACGCAACCATCACTCCCCCGGCTGTGCAACGCGCCTGCCGTTTCTCGACGTCGCCTGCACGGCCCGACGCGCGTATCCGCGTCCGGTGCAGTCGACCATGCGAGCGCCGCTGTTCAAGGTCGCATACACAACGTGACGTTCAGGCATCAGCGCGGAGGTATGAATATTCGTCTCTGAAGGATCCACGTGTGGCGCGGGTTAGAGTCGCTGTAGGCGCCGCGATACTTCGCGAGACTGATTCCGAGAATGTTGCATGGCCTGGCCTACGCCGTTCTCCAGTCCGGTGAAATGTCCCAGACCCTGCTCCAGTTCAATTCATCAACCATGGGCGACTGGGAGGGCTCTTCGGGTCCCGCATACAGCCACTCCGAGAAGCTGCCATCTTGCGCCGCGATGGCTATTCCAAGAGTCCATCCCGAAATGGTCCGACGCCAGAACCAAGCACACTGGCCATCGGCAGTGACCAACATTTCGATGCCGTGATTGGTTGGCAGGCCGGGCCTTATGAAGTCCTTCTCGGCGAATGTCCTCGTCAAAAAGTCATCTTTCAACCTGTTTTCTCGTGACCACCAGCCCATAGCGCAGCTCGCAAGGAATCGGAGAGTTTCGCAAGTCTCACTAAACTCGCGATCATCGATCCGTCGCCCACTCTCATCGACGTCAACGCTCCCTGCCGCCTCGGTCTGGCGTCTAGCGCGACGGGTGTCAGCTTCTTCTCGCGCCAGCGGCAGGGCCCATTCCACGATTGCGTCGAGAAGCGACCATGCTTTCGCGGACACGACTCTTGTGTCGTAGGCAAGCTCTCTCCCGTGAGCAACTGCGTGCCGCGAGATGCTCCCATCCGCCTGCGTTTCTTCTACGGCAGCTATATAGGGACTACGCAGCGCCGCCAAAGATGCCTCGATACTGACGAGCTGCGCCCGGTTCACGACATCCGCCTGCCTACTCGTGACGCTGGAGAAGAACTTTTTGTTGGCTGTTACATCGGTCGCTATGCCCTCAATTTGTGAATGAACCATCTGTATGGACGCCGCATATTCCTCGCGGTCATGCTGCTTACGTGCTTGTCTCAGCAGCCGCGCCCTTTGTTGGAAAAGATTATGCAAGGTGGCATCCGAAGTGCCCATAGCCGACACGCGATCACAGACACGCTTGGTGCGGTGTGTCGAGCTGTCCCATTGGTCCGCGAGCAATTCGTCTGCCATGTCCCCCTCCCCGGATATGACCAGATTGACCGCTTGATTGACGATTGCAGTCTGCATGTTAAATACGGCCCAACCGCGCGGTACAAGCTCCGTCAGCGCGTGTTCTATCTCGCCGACGAGCGCATTTATCGATATGCCCTGCGTAGCAAGGGCTGTCCAGAGCGGTGCGACCTCACAGTGAACCGCCGCCATCCAACCGGGCAACGTCGTCGTCTCGTCCAGGGCTTCGAGAAGAGGCAATATGTTCATATCCGGATCCACCACTTCCCAAATCTGGTCTCGGATCGGCCGCGCAGGATGATCAGTAGTCATTTGCTGATAATGACAGGTTACTTCTCAGTACAAAAGAGCTGCCCAACCGTGTCAAGTCAAGTTGACGGCCATCCGACAGGGGATCTGCAGTCGGACACGCTCCCGATCGAGCGTCGGCGTGGAGAGCCCGCAGGCTGCGGGTGGCCTGCGGACCTAGTAGAAGACTCCATCGGGCCCGACCCTCGGGGTGGCCCTGCCGCCGTTGGGTGCACACCTCACAAGAGAGAATGTTCACATGGGAAAGACACGCAGGGAGTTCACTCCTAAGGACAAAGACGAGGCCGTCAAGCTGGTGATCAACACCGGCAGGGCCGTTGCGACCGTGGCCCGTGAGCTCGGCATCAACGGAG
>NZ_PJJL01000025.1 GCF_002929505.1 Cryobacterium sp. Y57 | reverse complement strand
ATTCCGGTTGTGGGGTGCACTAGATGGGCGTTCGATCTTCGGATCGGGTAGCTATTCAAACATTTACGGAGAGTTTGATCCTGGCTCAGGACGAACGCTGGCGGCGTGCTTAACACATGCAAGTCGAACGGTGAAGAGGAGCTTGCTCCTTGGATCAGTGGCGAACGGGTGAGTAACACGTGAGCAATCTGCCCTTGACTCTGGGATAACTGCGGGAAACTGTAGCTAATACCGGATATTACCTTGGAAGGCATCTTCTGGGGTGGAAAGAATTTTGGTCAAGGATGAGCTCGCGGCCTATCAGCTAGTTGGTGAGGTAATGGCTCACCAAGGCGACGACGGGTAGCCGGCCTGAGAGGGTGACCGGCCACACTGGGACTGAGACACGGCCCAGACTCCTACGGGAGGCAGCAGTGGGGAATATTGCACAATGGGCGCAAGCCTGATGCAGCAACGCCGCGTGAGGGACGACGGCCTTCGGGTTGTAAACCTCTTTTAGTAGGGAAGAAGCGACTGGGTTTTCCTGGGAGTGACGGTACCTGCAGAAAAAGCACCGGCTAACTACGTGCCAGCAGCCGCGGTAATACGTAGGGTGCAAGCGTTGTCCGGAATTATTGGGCGTAAAGAGCTCGTAGGCGGTTTGTCGCGTCTGCTGTGAAAACCCGAGGCTCAACCTCGGGCCTGCAGTGGGTACGGGCAGACTAGAGTGCGGTAGGGGAGATTGGAATTCCTGGTGTAGCGGTGGAATGCGCAGATATCAGGAGGAACACCAATGGCGAAGGCAGATCTCTGGGCCGTAACTGACGCTGAGGAGCGAAAGCATGGGGAGCGAACAGGATTAGATACCCTGGTAGTCCATGCCGTAAACGTTGGGAACTAGATGTGGGGACCATTCCACGGTCTCCGTGTCGCAGCTAACGCATTAAGTTCCCCGCCTGGGGAGTACGGCCGCAAGGCTAAAACTCAAAGGAATTGACGGGGGCCCGCACAAGCGGCGGAGCATGCGGATTAATTCGATGCAACGCGAAGAACCTTACCAAGGCTTGACATATACCGGAAACGGCCAGAAATGGTCGCCCCGCAAGGTCGGTATACAGGTGGTGCATGGTTGTCGTCAGCTCGTGTCGTGAGATGTTGGGTTAAGTCCCGCAACGAGCGCAACCCTCGTCCTATGTTGCCAGCACGTAATGGTGGGAACTCATGGGATACTGCCGGGGTCAACTCGGAGGAAGGTGGGGATGACGTCAAATCATCATGCCCCTTATGTCTTGGGCTTCACGCATGCTACAATGGCCGGTACAAAGGGCTGCGATACCGTAAGGTGGAGCGAATCCCAAAAAGCCGGTCTCAGTTCGGATTGAGGTCTGCAACTCGACCTCATGAAGTCGGAGTCGCTAGTAATCGCAGATCAGCAACGCTGCGGTGAATACGTTCCCGGGCCTTGTACACACCGCCCGTCAAGTCATGAAAGTCGGTAACACCCGAAGCCAGTGGCCGAACCCGTAAGGGACGGAGCTGTCGAAGGTGGGATTGGTGATTAGGACTAAGTCGTAACAAGGTAGCCGTACCGGAAGGTGCGGCTGGATCACCTCCTTTCTAAGGAGCACGTGCACCGCTCGTCTGTATACAGCGAGATCATCGGTGCCAGTCACACCAGGCCGAACGGTCTGGGTGGCGCTCATGGGTGGAACATTGACATTGGTATGAGGACGGTTGGTTCTCGAGCCGGTACGCTCCTTCGGGAGTTGGAACGCTCGGGTTCTGAAGAGAGTCATATATGCACGCTGTTGGGTCCTGAGGGACCGGAACAACCTGGGACGTAAGTTCTTTGTTGATCTGATTCTTCTGGACTTTTTCTCGTTGGCATCACTTGCCGGCGGGAAGGGTACCGCCCGTACTTTGAGAACTACACAGTGGACGCGAGCATCTTAAATTTGCCGTAGATTTTCGAATCTGCGGTCAATTACAAAGATCTATTTATAGATCATTGGTCAATTTCGATCATCACTTTCGAGTGGTGATACTTAATCGATTCAAACTCATGTGATTTCAAATTTTTAAGAGCAAACGGTGAATGCCTTGGCATGTAGAGCCGAAGAAGGACGTAGTAATCTGCGATAAGCCTCGGGGAGTTGATAAACGAACTGTGATCCGAGGATGTCCGAATGGGGAAACCCCGCCAGGCCCGTGAGGTGACCTGGTGACTCCCGCCTGAATATATAGGGCGGGTAGAGGGAACGTGGGGAAGTGAAACATCTCAGTACCCACAGGAAGAGAAAACAACAGTGATTCCGTTAGTAGTGGCGAGCGAACCCGGATGAGGCTAAACCGATCATGTGTGATAGCCGGTAGGCGTTGCATGGTCGGGGTTGCGGGACTTTTCTGCCTATTCTACCGAATGGTAAGGGTTAGAACGTTGTATAGACGAACAGGATTGAAAGCCTGGTCATAGAGGGTGCGAACCCCGTAGTCGAAATGCAGCAATCGCCCGAGAAGTATCCCAAGTAGCACGGGGCCCGAGAAATCCCGTGTGAATCCGTCAGGACCACCTGATAAGCCTAAATACTCCTACATGACCGATAGTGAACAAGTACCGTGAGGGAAAGGTGAAAAGTACCCCGGGAGGGGAGTGAAATAGTACCTGAAACCGTTTGCTTACAAACCGTTGGAGCCAGCTTTGTTCTGGTGACAGCGTGCCTTTTGAAGAATGAGCCTGCGAGTTAGTGATATGTGGCGAGCTTAACCCGAGAGGGGAATGCGTAGCGAAAGCGAGTCTGAATAGGGCGATTCAGTCGCATGTCCTAGACCCGAAGCGAAGTGATCTATCCATGGCCAGGTTGAAGCGACGGTAAGACGTCGTGGAGGACCGAACCCACTTCAGTTGAAAATGGAGGGGATGAGCTGTGGATAGGGGTGAAAGGCCAATCAAACTTCGTGATAGCTGGTTCTCTCCGAAATGCATTTAGGTGCAGCGTTGCGTGTTTCTTGCCGGAGGTAGAGCTACTGGATGGCCGATGGGGCCTAAAAGCTTACTGACGTCAGCCAAACTCCGAATGCCGGTAAGTGAGAGCGCAGCAGTGAGACGGTGGGGGATAAGCTTCATCGTCGAGAGGGAAACAACCCAGACCACCAACTAAGGTCCCAAAGCGCGTGCTAAGTGGGAAAGGATGTGGAGTTGCACAGACAACCAGGAGGTTGGCTTAGAAGCAGCCACCCTTGAAAGAGTGCGTAATAGCTCACTGGTCAAGTGATTCCGCGCCGACAATGTAACGGGGCTCAAGCACGCCACCGAAGTTGTGGCATTGATATTTTTGGTTAGCTGCACCCTTGTGGTGTTGGTTCAGCCGTGTTGATGGGTAGGAGAGCGTCGTGTGGCCAGCGAAGCGGCGGTGTAAACCAGCCGTGGAGGCCACACGAGTGAGAATGCAGGCATGAGTAGCGAAAGACGGGTGAGAAACCCGTCCTCCGAAAGATCAAGGGTTCCAGGGCCAGGCTAATCCGCCCTGGGTAAGTCGGGACCTAAGGCGAGGCCGACAGGCGTAGTCGATGGACAACGGGTTGATATTCCCGTACTGACGAAAAACCGCCCAAGCTAATCCAGTAATGCTAAGCATCTGAATCCCCTAGATGGATCCCTTCGGGGTGAAGCGTGGGGCCTAGCGTGCGACCCTATGCTGGTGCGGTTAGCGTATTAACAGGTGTGACGCAGGAAGGTAGCTGAGCCGGGCGATGGTTGACCCGGTCTAAGGATGTAGGGCGAACGATAGGCAAATCCGTCGTTCAGGATGCCTGAGACCCGATGGGTAGCCCGTAAGGGTGAAATCAGTGATCCTATGCTGCCAAGAAAAGCATCGACGCGAGGTTTTAGTCACCCGTACCCCAAACCGACTCAGGTGATCAGGTAGAGAATACTAAGGAGATCGAGAGAATCGTGGTTAAGGAACTCGGCAAAATGCCCCCGTAACTTCGGGAGAAGGGGGGCCTGAGGCGTGAACGGACTTGCTCCGGGAGCGTTCGAAGGCCGCAGAGACCAGTGGGAAGCGACTGTTTACTAAAAACACAGGTCCGTGCTAAGTCGCAAGACGATGTATACGGACTGACGCCTGCCCGGTGCTGGAAGGTTAAGAGGAACGGTTAGCCGCAAGGCGAAGCTGAGAATTTAAGCCCCAGTAAACGGCGGTGGTAACTATAACCATCCTAAGGTAGCGAAATTCCTTGTCGGGTAAGTTCCGACCTGCACGAATGGCGTAACGACTTCCCAGCTGTCTCAACCGCGAACTCGGCGAAATTGCATTACGAGTAAAGATGCTCGTTACGCGCAGCAGGACGGAAAGACCCCGTGACCTTTACTACAGCTTGGTATTGGTGTTCGGTGTGGCTTGTGTAGGATAGGTGGGAGACTGTGAAGCTTGGACGCTAGTTCAGGTGGAGTCATTGTTGAAATACCACTCTGGTCATATTGGATACCTAACTTCGAACCGTGATCCGGTTCAGGGACAGTGCCTGGTGGGTAGTTTAACTGGGGCGGTTGCCTCCTAAAAAGTAACGGAGGCGCCCAAAGGTTCCCTCAACCTGGTTGGTAATCAGGTGTCGAGTGTAAGTGCACAAGGGAGCTTGACTGTAAGACTGACAAGTCGAGCAGGGACGAAAGTCGGGACTAGTGATCCGGCAGTGGCTTGTGGAAGCGCTGTCGCTCAACGGATAAAAGGTACCTCGGGGATAACAGGCTGATCTTGCCCAAGAGTCCATATCGACGGCATGGTTTGGCACCTCGATGTCGGCTCGTCGCATCCTGGGGCTGGAGTAGGTCCCAAGGGTTGGGCTGTTCGCCCATTAAAGCGGTACGCGAGCTGGGTTTAGAACGTCGTGAGACAGTTCGGTCCCTATCCGCTGCGCGCGCAGGAAATTTGAGAAGATCTATCCCTAGTACGAGAGGACCGGGATGGACGAACCTCTGGTGTGTCAGTTGTTCCGCCAGGAGCACCGCTGATTAGCTACGTTCGGAACGGATAACCGCTGAAAGCATCTAAGCGGGAAGCCGGCTTCGAGATGAGATTTCCATCCCTTCGGGGGAGAGGCTCGCAGCTAGACTACTGCGTTGATAGGCCGGATGTGGAAGTGGGGACTAAAGACCCATGAAGCTGACCGGTACTAATAAGCCGATAATTTGATAACACTTAAGTTTGAAGAAGCTGCTTTAGCGTCCACTATGTGGTTCTCGATGTACGGTCGAGAACAACGCCCTCCGGTGTTGAATAAACACCATGAGGGCTCTATATAACTAAATAATATAGAATCGATTCATCGGAAGATGTTTCGGCGGCTATAGCGAGAGGGAAACGCCCGGTCACATTCCGAACCCGGAAGCTAAGACTCTCAGCGCCGATGGTACTGCAGGGGGGACCCTGTGGGAGAGTAGGACACCGCCGGACTTAACTTAGAAACACCAGAAAAGCCATCCC
>NZ_PJJL01000024.1 GCF_002929505.1 Cryobacterium sp. Y57 | reverse complement strand
CCAGGTGTGATGCGATGAGTTTCTGTGCGACGTTGTATGCCACGGTAAGCTCCCTTACTCGATAGCGGCGCCCGCCGACATTCGTCGCGGTATGAACTAACCGCCGGGGTACGCCACTGCTACCAAGGTAGGTCACTCGTGACGCCGGGGCTAGCCTTCTCGGGGAGACTGGAAAAGATGGACCAGGAAGACAGGGCGCTGGGGCAGGCGAGCTAGGGTCTTGACCTTCTGTCAAAGGGTGAGGCCCAGGACCGTACGGCGCTGTGGGCGCTCGCACGGTGCCTGGACCTCAGTCTTGGCCGGACGCTCGCAGCTAGCGCAGGACTCCGCAGGCGACCGGGTCGGTTACCTCGGCGGGGAGAGCTGGGTTGAGTTCGCTCGCACCCTCGGGATCGCTGAGGTTGTACGCGCCGTTGCCGTCGTAGTCGTTTCCGTGGATGACTACGACGCCCTCGCCGGCGCGGATGGCTTCGGCGATTTGCGCGGCGGTGCCGAGCCCTTCGGCTCCTGGGTATCCGATTCCGGCTACGTCCGTGAAGCGGATGTTGGTGCGAAGGTAGCTATAGGCGCCGTTTTTCGCGACGGGGAACCGGGTAACGTCGAGGAAACTGGCCGGCGTGGTGTCTCCGCTGGTGTTCAGGGACACGACAACGGGGCCGTAGGCCGGTACCCCCTCGACGGTGTTCAGTCGCCCGTCGCCGTTTTTGTCCAACGCCAGCGTGGGGCATTCGTTCATGGCCTGTTCGCCATAGTGGATGTGCTGGGCGTGGGGAGCGTCGGGTGTCAAACCCCGCGCGCGGATTCCGATCGCCCGGATTGTCTCGCCGCGAACAATGGCGACCGCCTTACCCGACGCTCCCGAGTCGTTCAGCTCCGTGAGGTGGGCGGTCAGCACGACGTTACCGCGCACCGATTTCGGCACATGCGCTGATGCCGGTGCAGCGCCCAACGACACGGCGATTAGCGCGGCTGCGCTCGCGCCGAGCACCAGTTTGATGTTCTTCTTCACGATTCACTCCTATGGGTTTTCGCCCATCGGGACGATCCCGACGATTAGTGCGACAGCGTTGATACGTAGCCTTCAGCCAAATGCATTGGCATTGAGCGCACGCACGCGCGCCTGCGGCGAAGAGTATCCGCAAATCGCGCTTCCTGACAGGGGTGGTTGCTGACTTTTTCGGCCGCTCGCGTATGCCCTTTGTTAGTTCTCGCCATACGGAGTCTTGCTCCTCCCTGCCGTGTCGGCCCGCGGTATCTCTCTGGTCGCCGGTCGTCGAGAGGGCGTCCTGGACATCTGGTTCCAGGGTAATTTCTGGGAGGGGGTCCTCGATATCCTGTACATCTACGGTCTCAACGGACTGTGGACCCACGCGCTGCGCAAGCGCAAGGAGACGCGGCATGTCGCCGGCGTCGAACTGTTCAACCTTGTTCTCGACATCGTGCATCACTGGGTACTCACCTGGATGTCGCTCCAAATCCCCGGTATCGGGGTCTTGTCGTCGGAGGCACCGCAGCACATGCACTTTAAGTACACGCTCAACGACCTGCGCAAGAACCCCGGCGTTAACATCGCTTTGCTCGTGGTCCTCGTCCTCAGCGCCTTTCTAATGGCGAGTGGTGCGATGGTGATGGAGCGCACGCTCGGCTCGGTGAACGCCCTGTTCGATCAGGCCAAGCCGCCGCACTTCTTGCAAATGCATAAGGGTGCCTACGACAAAGCGGCACTGGATGCCTTCGCCACCGCGCATCCGGAGATCGACTCCTGGCTCATCGAGGACATGGTCGGTTACGACAGCGCCGCGCTCGCTTGGGCCCGCCCGGGCACGACGGAGTCCGGCACCCTGTCGAAGAGCCTCATCGACAACCTCCTCGTCACGCAAAACACCGCGTTCGACTTCCTTCTCGATGCCGACAGCACCATCGCGTACCCGGCTGACGGCGAGACCTTCGTACCGGTCGCCTATCAGCAGCGCTTCGGGCTGCAAGCTGGTGACGAACTGCGCATCCGTACCGATGCCGGCATCGAGGACTTCGTCATCGCGGGCTTCGTGCGCGATTCGCAAATGGCCTCGTCGCTCTCCTCCGCGACGCGGTTCCTCGTCTCCGACGCCGATTTCGAGCGACTGCGCGCGAGCGGTGGCAGTCCCGAGATCATCGTCGAGTATCGGCTCGCCGACCCGGCACAGACGAGCAATTTTCAGGCCGCCTACGAGTCGGATCAGTCATTGCCAAAGAACGGGCAGGCCGTCACCGGCGACATGATCCGCATCATCAACGCCATCAGCGACGGCCTGGTCGCGATCGCATTGATGTTCGTGAGCCTCCTGCTCATCGCCATCGCCCTCCTCAACGTGCGCTTCGTCATCCGCGGCAGGTTGCAGGACGAGGTTCATCAAATCGGCGCGATGAAGGCGATCGGCCTACCGAACTCGACCATCTCCGGTCTGTATCTGTCGAAGTACAGCGCGATGACGCTCATCGCCTGCGTCATCGGCGGCGGGCTCGCGATCGTCGCGTCGCGGGCGCTCACCAGCGGTATGCAGGCGAGCTACGCCACCGCCCCCGTCACAGCCCTGACTTTCTTGGCCCCGATTGCCGCGCTCGTGCTGGTGTTTCTCGTCGTCATCGCAATCTGCCGCCACGTACTGGGCATCATCAATCGCATTGAGGTCGTCAACGCCCTCGTCCACGGCTCTATCCTCAACGAGCACCAGACCGCGCGACGCGGGAAGCGGCTTGCCCGCCGGGTGCGCCGCTCGGCGTTTACCTCGTACAGGGGCGGCGACCTGGGCCGTCGAATCTCGCTCGTCGACCTCCGCTCCGAGGCAGGTCAGTGGATGCTGCTGCCGCTCGTCTTCCTGCTCGCCGTGGTTCTGATCACGTTACCGACGAACCTGCTCACCACCTTCCAGAGCCCGAAGTTCGTCACCTATATGGGTGCGCCCGAGAGTGACCTGCGTCTCGACCTGCAATTCTCCGACGATCTGGAGCAGGTGCGGGAGGAAGCGGATACGGCATTTGCCACCGACTCCCGTCTCGCCCAGGTGCACAGGTTCGCCAACGAACTTGTCGAGACGCTTGGGGACGAGGGGTGGGAGTCGATGCGCGTCGAGGTGGGGGACTACTCGGGGAACACGATCCAGTACCTGCGAGGCGGGCCACCCTCCGCCGGGGAGATCTCGCTGTCGGTGCTCAACGCCGACCGATACGGTGTCGACGTCGACGACGAGTTCACGGTGCGCCGTGACGGGAGCGAAGTCACCCTGACGGTGAATGGTGTCTATCAGGACATCACCAGCGGCGGCCAGACCGCCAAGATGGCGGGCGACGCGACCGGCGTCGTCACCGGCTACATCTACTACGGCACCACCGCAGCAGGGCAGGACCCCACCGTGATCGCCACCGACTACGGCGACCGGTTCCCGGCTGCGACCGTCGTACCGATGGGCGAGTACGTCTCGCAGACTCTCAGCTACGTCACCAGTGCTTTCTTCAACGCGGCGCTGCTCGCCATCGTGTTCGCGATCGGGGTCGCCGCGCTCATCACGACCCTGAATCTCACCCTGCGTCTCGCCCGCGAGAAGCGCCGCTCCGGTATCCTCTCCGCGCTCGGATTCTCCGGCTCCGAGCTCGCGGCACAACTACGGTTCAAGGCGATCCTCACCGTCGTGATCGGCACCATGATCGGCGTCGCCGTCGCTGCGACCCTCGGCGAGGCTCTCGTGGGCGCAGCGATCTCTCTTGCCGGTCTCGGCATCTCGAACCTGGCGTTTATCCCGAACCCGCTGCTCGTCTACGTGGCCTACCCGCTGCTGCTCATCGCCGTCGGCACGATCAGTGCCGTCGCCGTGTCGTCGCGGCTGCGTCGCGGCGACACGAGCGCGTGGCTGCGCGCCTGATGCACACACCCCGTCCCGCGAATCACGAATCCCCGAACGGATCACACATGACGCTCTCTGAAGCACCTTCGACCTCTCCCGCGCTCGTCACCACCGCCGTCGTCACGACCGCCCTGGAAAAGTCCTACCACTCGACAGAGCCGCCCACCCGAGTGCTCAACGGCATCGATCTCGCCGTTCGCCAAGGCGAATTCCTCGCCGTCATGGGCGCCTCGGGCTCCGGAAAATCGACGCTGCTGTACTGCATCAGCGGCATGGACCGGCCGACCGCTGGCCACGTGCGTCTCGGCGACCTCGACCTCACAGAGCTGAGCGAACGCGATATGAGTCACACCCGCCTCACCAAGATGGGTTTCATCTTCCAGCAGGCGTACTTCTTGTCCAACTTCAATCTGCGCGACAACATCCTGTTACCTGCGCTCAAGGCACAGCCTAAGGCCCGCGCCGAAGTCGAAGCCCGCGTCGACGCGATGCTCGAGCGATTCGGCATCGCCCACGTCGCCCACCACGGCATCACCCAGGTGTCGGGCGGCCAGCTGCAACGCGCGTCCATCTGCCGGGCCCTGGCCACCACGCCCGCAGTTCTCTTCGCCGACGAGCCCACCGGAGCCCTGAACAGCAGCATGACCCTCGAGGTGATGGATGCCCTCACCGGCGTGCATCGGGACGGCACCACGATCATGATGGTCACCCATGACCCCGCGTGCGCTGCCCGCGCCGACCGCGTCGTTTATCTGCGCGACGGCCTCCTCGTCGATGAGCGAGACTTGGGCGCCTGGCAACAGTCCGATACCTCCCGGCGTGAGGACGCCCTCCTCTCCTGGCTGCGCGATCACGACTTCTAGTCGTGCCGCCGCTACACGTCGTGCCGCCGCTACACGATCCGGCACGCCTTCGCCCCGATCCTGGCCGTGACTCATTCAGTCGGGACTGGTCCTTTGATTCTCGTTACATTCGCGATTAGCGGACCCTCAAGGGCGCAGAATCAAGATCCGTGGCGGCGTGGCGGCGTGGCGGCGT
>NZ_PJJL01000023.1 GCF_002929505.1 Cryobacterium sp. Y57 | reverse complement strand
GCTGCGGTCATGCTGATCTCTACTTTCAGTGATCCCTCATTTTAAGAGGGCCCGCTGTCCGAGATATCCGCGGCAGGTCAGACGGTCCCCAGATACAGCCATCCCGAACCGGTCCGCAGGTAGGTAATGTCGCCGCAGAAGCTGGTTCCCGGGGCGGTCGAGATGACCTCACGCTTCCCGTCCCCGTCGAGCACGTGATTGCGGATGTGCTCGGTTCGAGCGTCAGGATCCATAGTCGTGGTCTTCTTCCATGCCCGCATCCGCACCGCCCGGAGGCCCCGCCCGGTAAGGATGGACCCGACCGTTCCCGTGGCGATACTGACCCCTTCCTGGCCCAGAATCGTGGTGATATGGTCCCGACCAGCCATGCCCTTCTCGCGAGTGAATACGCGCACCACGTGCGCGTCGAGCTCGACGTGACGCACCTGCGTTGGCGTTGGAACGGCCGGTCGCAGCGAGCGGTAGAACGATGCCCGCGAGGCCTTCGGCTTATGGGACGGCAGGAAGTACCGTCTTCGGTATGGACGAGTTATGCGGGCGAGTGCGGAAAAAGCAGAAGTGCTGGTGGAGCGGAAATTGAGTCTAGGGGCGTGACTTCAGGCCACATTCTGTGAGTCCGTCGCTTGCGGGCGGACCTCAACTGTAGCGAGGACGTGAGTGGTGCTGACGGTGCGGTCGTCCGCAAGCGCACGCTCTTTCTAACCGTTCGGGATGGTGTCCGGGGCTATTGGACGCACCGCACAAACCTCCCGTTTAGTCGACGAGATTAGAGGCATGATCAAGGATGCGCATTTGCCGCTGGGAAAGGGGTGACGTTGCCCAATTCCGGCGACTGTCGCCAGGCAACTTTTGAACGTCGTACACTCGACGAGTTGCATGGCCAAATTCCCTCACAAAAAAAGTGATCGAGAGACATGACTGAAGATATTTTCGCGATGCCGGCAAGTGTTCCGGGACCAAAGGTCTATAGCAAGCCTTCGAGTGCGTTAAGTCGATGGATGCTGCGTGACACTGTGCAACCGGTGGGCCCGGAAAGTGGTGAAACCCGTGGTGCCAAGCACCCTTGGTGGAAGGTGATGTGCCTCACGGGTGTGGACTACTTCTCCACTTTGTCGTACCTTCCTGCGATCGCCGCACTTGCCGCCGGTGCATTGTCGCCTTTGGCAACCTTGCTGATTGTCGCTTTGACGCTCTTGGGAATGTTGCCGATGTACCACCGGGTAGCAAAAGAAAGTCCTAACGGCCAAGGCTCCGTCGCGATGCTTGAGCGGTTGCTTCCTTTTTGGTGGGGCAAGCTGTTCGTGCTCGTTCTGCTCGGATTCATAGCGACCTCCTGGATTATCACCATCACCCTCTCGTCGGCGGACGCTACCGTGCACTTACTGGAAAATCCCTACGTCCCCGAAGCGTTCCGAGGTCTGGCCGTGCCCGTCACGGTGCTGTTCCTGCTCATCCTCGGCGGAGTCTTCCTCGTGGGCTTCACCGAGGCAGTTACGATAGCTATCCCCCTCGTAGCTACTTTCCTGGCCTTGAATGCCGTCATTCTCGGCGTTGGCCTCGTGAACATCGTGACTGATCCGGCTACGGTCACCGGCTGGCTCGCCCTCTTGACCGCTACCGGAGGAGGGCTCGGCGGGATCCTCGTGCCGGCTCTTCTAGCCTTTCCGCTGTTGGTGCTCGGCCTGTCTGGTTTCGAGACCGGGGTGAGCATGATGCCGTTGATCGCCGCCACCGGTAAAACTCCCGAGGAACGGTTGAAATCTCGAATTCGGAACACTCGAAAACTTTTGACGGCCGCTGCGGTGATCATGAGTGTCTATCTTCTGTTGAGTAGCTTCGTGACTACTCTGCTTATCCCGGCAGAAAAATTCCAGCAAGGTGGAGAAGCAAATGGTCGCGCACTCGCCTACTTAGCGCATGAGCTGATCGGCAACGGTTTCGGCACCGTTTATGACATCAGCAGTATCCTGATCCTCTGGTTCGCCGGAGCGTCCGCAATGGCGGGCCTGATCAACATCGTGCCTCGCTACCTGCCCGCGTACGGCATGGCGCCGGAATGGAGCCGCGCTGTTCGTCCTGTCGTCCTTGTGTACACCGCCATCAGTATCATTATCACGATTGGCTTCGGCGCTGACGTCAACGCCCAGGCGGGCGCTTACGCAACGGGCATCCTGGCGATGATGGTCTCTGGCGCCTTCGCTGTGACAGTCTCGTGCATCCGACGTAAACGCCGCATTGCTCGCATTGGATTTGCCCTCCTCACCGCTATTTTGCTTTACGCGCTGGTCGAGAACATTCGGGAGAAACCCGACGGGATCGCAATTTCAGCACTGTTCATCCTCGGCATCGTTGTCGTCTCCCTGATCTCCCGAGTCACCCGCACGACAGAGCTGCGCGCGGATCGCATCGAATTCGACGACGAAGCACGCCGTTTCATCAACGATTCACTCCAACTCGACAACAAACTCAACATCGTTGCCCACCGCCGGCAGACGGGCCACACGGCCGAATACGCCGAAAAAGAAGAAGAGCAACGGTGGATCAATCCGATCCCTGGCACCGCAGACATCCTCTTCCTCGAGATCGACGTCGTGGACCCCTCCGAATTTCGCGAAGTTCTCCGGATCAAAGGCGTCGAAATTGACGGGTACCGCGTTCTCCGCACCAGCAGCCCCGCCGCCCCAAATGCAATCGCTGCAATATTGATAGCCCTCCGCGATACAACAGGCGTCCGCCCACACGCATATTTTGAATGGTCTGAAGGCAACCCGCTGATCCACATGTTCCGATACTTACTGCTGGGTCGAGGCGACACCGCACCAGTAGTTCGAGAGATCATAAGAGAAAGCGAAACAAACCCACGCAAACGCCCCGTCATCCATGTTGGAGGCTGAACACGACCAACGCACCGCCGTTCTCGGCCGCAACCAGAAGGCATTGCTCCAGGTCACGCTGTTTCGACAACTCAGCGACGACATCACGCTCGTCCTGCACGAAGCGCCAAAACAGACGAGCACGGGAACAACTCGCAGCGCTGGGAGTGTGTGTCGTGACTCACCGAGTTGGGCACCGGATCGTTGAGTCACACAGATACGAGCCGTCGAAATCAAGGCCAGGTGATCATTCAACATGGATGCCGTCGTCGCCGCGATCGTCTCGACCCAGCGGAGCCAGCGCACTGTCAATCGTGCCCGCCGCTGACACCGTGATCTACACAAACATCGCCCCTTCACAAGATCTAGTGACGCATTTGTCGACGGGCGCCGCCCTGCGACGGAAAAAGAAGTTTCGCAGATGAATCGACTTCGATCTACGAAGTTTCCTTGTTCAGAGTTGCCAGAATTCCCGTCAAATACCCACCCAAATCAACGGTAATCCACCCAACGGACATCCGCTCTAGACCTCGCTGTCTAGCGATCCTGGTCGGGACCGGGCCGCGCCCGGAATCCGCGCGCTGACCAATTTCGACCGCCCCTCTCGCTGTCCCACGGACGGCGAGTAGACACGGCAATTACAATAAGATCAACGAGAATCAACACCACTCGGCGGGACGTGACCTTATGGCCTTCGGCGCAGAGTTGTCTTGGGCGGACAGCATTGAGCTGCGTTACTGACCTCGTCTGCCCTACAACTCTTGATTTGAGCTGAACCAGTAAGGGCCCCTTTTACCGTTCGGTATCCGAGACACGAAACACCTTCGCGCAGCCCCATACTTGTGGCGCGGTGGCCTCTTGGGCGGCGTCACGGTGGGCAAGCCTTCCACTACTGTGAAGGCATGTCCTGGGCAGAACTTATTCTCATTTTGATCGTCCTATTTGCGAGTATCAGCGTGATTGGCGCACTTCGCCGTGTTAACGCCGACTGAAAATAGGGCCACCAACCATTATGGAAGGTGATCAAATTGGATGATTGGGCTGAGATTCGCCACCTGCATTTGACGG
>NZ_PJJL01000022.1 GCF_002929505.1 Cryobacterium sp. Y57 | reverse complement strand
CGTCGTGGCCATGGCCCTCATCCCCGAAGCAATTGCCTTCTCCATCATCGCCGGTGTGGACCCCCGAGTCGGACTGTTCTCAACCTTCATCATGGCCGTATCGATCGCGTTCCTCGGCGGCCGCCCCGCCATGATCACCGGCGCGACCGCAGCCATTGCGCTCGTAATCGCCCCCGTTGCCCGGGATTACGGCATCGACTACTTCATCGCCACCGTGATTCTCGCGGGCCTCTTCCAGATTGTCTTCGCCTTCATCGGCGTCGCTAAAATCATGCGGTTCATCCCCCGCAGCGTCATGGTCGGGTTCGTCAATGCCCTCGGCATTCTGATTTTCACCTCGCAGCTGCCGCAGCTGCTGGGCGTCCCGTTCATGGTTTACCCGCTCGTCGCTGTGGGCATCATCATCATGGTCGTCATGCCCCGGTTCACCAAGGTGGTCCCCGCACCGCTCGTCGCGATCGTCGTTCTCACGATCCTCACCGTCGTGGTGTCGATCAACGTCCCCACCATCGGCGACCAGGGCGAACTGCCCACCACCCTGCCGCAGCTGTTCTTTCCCAACGTGCCGCTCAATCTCGAAACGTTGACGATCATCGCTCCCTACGCCTTCGGCATGGCCATGGTCGGAATCCTCGAATCCCTAATGGCGGCCAAGATCGTCGACGAGAGCACGGATACCCACTCTAATAAGACCCGTGAGTCCTGGGCTCAGGGCGTTTCCAACATGCTTTCCGGCTTCTTCGGCGGCATGGGCGGCTGCGCAATGGTCGGCCAGACCATGATCAACGTCAAGGCCTCCGGGGCTCGCACCCGCATCTCCACCTTCCTCGCCGGCCTCTTTTTGCTCGTGCTCGTGCTCGGCCTCGGCGATGTACTGTCCGTCGTGCCCATGGCTGCTCTGGTCGCGGTGATGATCATCGTGTCCGTGCTGACCTTCGACTGGCACAGCATCCGCCTGAGCACCCTGAAGCGAATGCCCAAGAGCGAGACCACGGTCATGGTCGCCACGGTCATCGCCGTCGTCGCCACCCACAACCTCGCCGTCGGCGTCGTGATCGGTGTCGTCATCGCCATGGTCGCCTTCGCCCGCCGCGTCGCCCACCTCGCACAAGTCGAACGCAGCCTGACCGTGGATGACCAGGGCCCGGTCGCTTACTACACCGTCACCGGCGCACTGTTCTTCGCCTCGAGCAACGACCTCAAGACACAGTTCAGCTACCTCGACGACCCCGACCGCATCATCATCGACATGACAAACTCGCACATCTGGGACGCATCCACCGTCGCCACCCTCGACGACATCAAATACAAATACGAACGCCACGAGAAGACCGTAACCATTGAAGGACTCAACGAAGCGAGCAGCCTGCTACACGCCCGCCTCGCCGGCAACATGGGCTCGGGCCACTGACCCGGCACATCACTGCCCAATCGGTCGAGCCCCCGTCGCATGACGGAGGCTCGACCGATTTGTGCTGCCCGGACCGATAAACCCTTACGTCAAGGTAACCTTGCCAAGGTCAACGTGGCACTGTCGCCGACTCCCATTCATTCGGCTTCTCCGTGAGGTCCCTTCCCCTTTCTGGAGGCCTCATGGCCATCGTTTCCAAGCCCATCACCGCGAACCGCTACCGGGCGGAGCCTTCGGTTCTGACCGCGCTGCGCACGCCCCGCCTTCTCACCCGCGAGGTGCTCGCTGGTCTCGTCGTTGCCATGGCGCTCATTCCCGAGGCGATCGCGTTCTCGATCATCGCCGGCGTCGACCCGCGCGTGGGCCTGTTCTCGTCGTTTGTCATGGCCGTCACCATCGCCTTCGTCGGCGGTCGCCCGGCCATGATCACCGCCGCCACCGGAGCCATCGCCCTCGTCATCGCCCCGGTGGCGCGCGAATACGGCATGGACTACTTCATCGCCACCGTCATCCTCGCCGGCGTGTTTCAAATCGTGCTGAGCCTGATCGGCGTCGCCAAACTCATGCGCTTCATCCCGCGCAGCGTCATGGTCGGTTTCGTCAATGCCCTCGCCATCCTCATCTTCACGGCCCAGTTACCCCAGCTGCTCGGCGTGCCGTTCATGGTTTACCCGCTCGTTGCCGCCGGCCTCATCATCATGATCGTGATGCCGCGTCTCACCAAAGTCATCCCGGCGCCGCTCGTGGCCATCGTCGTACTCACCATCGCGACCGTCGTGATCGCCATCAACGTGCCGACCATCAGCGACCAAGGCGAACTCCCGCAGAGCCTGCCCGAGCTGTTCTTCCCCAACGTTCCTCTCACCTGGGACACGTTCACGATCATCGCCCCCTACGCCCTCGGCATGGCCCTCGTCGGAATCCTCGAGTCACTCATGACCGCAAAATTCGTCGACGAGATCACCGACACCCACTCCAACAAAACCCGCGAAACCTGGGGCCAGGGCGTCGCCAACGTCATGTCCGGCATCTTCGGCGGCATGGGCGGCTGCGCCATGATCGGCCAGACCATGATCAACGTGAAGGCGTCCGGTGCCCGCACCCGCATCTCCACCTTCCTCGCCGGCGTCTTTCTACTCGTGCTCGTGCTCGGCCTCGGCGACGTGCTCGCTGTTGTACCCATGGCCGCCTTGGTCGCCGTGATGATCATCGTGTCGTACCTCACGTTCGACTGGCACAGCATCCGTCTGTCAACGCTCAAACGGATGCCCAAGAGCGAGACGACCGTCATGATCGCCACGGTCGTCGTCATCGTCCTCACCCACAACCTCGCCATCGGCGTCGTCGTCGTCGTCGTCGTGATCGTGGCCATGGTCGCCTTCGCCCGCCGGGTCGCCCACCTCGCCCGGGTCGAACGCACCGTCGAACTCAACCAGCCCGTACCCACCGCCTACTACACAGTCACAGGCGCCCTGTTCTTTGCCTCCAGCAACGACATGATGACGCAGTTCGAGTACGCCGACGATCCCGACCTCATCGTGATCGATATGTCCGCATCCCACATCTGGGACGCGTCCACGGTCGCCACCCTCGACGCGATTACCTACAAGTACGAGCGCCACGACAAGCACGTCGTCATCGAGGGGCTCAATAAGGCCAGCACCGAGCTGCACAGTCGCCTGGCCGGAAACCTCGGCGCCGGCCACTGACGAGATCGATGCTCTAAAGCGCAGCACCAAGACGTCAGAAAATCGTCCCACTCGGCGTTTCGTCTCGGCCATCTCACCGTGCGACATTCCACGAGCGGCCACAAAAAGTGACGAATGAAAACTGAACGAGAAGGCCCCGAAGCAATATCCTCGCGGGGCGGTACAGCTGAACCTCGCATGCGGGCGAGTGTGGGAGGTTTCTCGGATATTTCTGAAATTGAGGCGGACGTCCGTCGGCGTCCGGTCGCATACCGTCGCGCCCGAACCCCGTCAGCCAACGCCCCCTCGACCCTTCGCCGCTGGGACGTTGCGCAATCGTCAACGATGCTGTCCAGATGTCCCGCCCGGCGAATAGGTCTGCACGAGTCACGCCTCATTTACGACACAGTGATGACTGATGCATATGCCATGTGTTTCAACACACTGAGGTTGCGAGACACCTCCCATATGAGGATTGCAACGGGCGAGCCGCGCAACGTCTTGGTCCGAGGGTGCCCGCAAGCGGAACCCTCTGCGGGACCTGACCTAGGCGTCGCATCTCAAATGGATCGGATAATCGCTCGGGTGATAGTATCGATGGCGCG
>NZ_PJJL01000021.1 GCF_002929505.1 Cryobacterium sp. Y57 | reverse complement strand
GTGGCTCAAAGGCCAGAGCATGGGCAGCGGCCAATGCCCGGTGAAGAAATATAATCGGCAACTGCGCGACCTGATTGCCGTCGGCAAAGCCAAGCCGTCGTGGATCGTTTCGCACGAGGTCCCGCTCAGTAAAGCCGTGGATGCCTACAAGAACTTCGGCGACCGCAACGACGGGTGGACCAAAGTCATCCTCAAACCCGAATAGACCAACACCTCAGCGATCCGTTTGATTCAGACCTTTTGGTTCAAATCACGGCACACGCGGCAGGGAGAACCAGACCGCAAAGTTCCCCTGCCGCGCGCCTGGGCGTGCGTCAAAGTAGCGCAAGTTTGTATGTCTTGGGTTGGCACCGTAACCTGCGAAAACCGGCGTTCCTAAGCAGAAGGGGTAGGGCCGAAGACGCACATGTAAAAACGGTTTACGACGTGGGACGGCCGTGATCGCGCACGTGGCAGGCAGGGCTTTAGCTGGTGTGCCTGGCGGCGCGGCCGATCCGCCAGCGCTTGCACGTGGGTAGGGGTGGCTGGTGAATTCGTTGCCGCTACCAACGTCGTGCGTTTCGTTTCCCGGGCGTGTGTTGGCGTCAAAAAGACGAGCGGACTAGCGGGCATCAAGGGTAACCAGGTGGAAGAAGTTTCTGCTACGCTGCAGAACGTGAATGACCTGCTTTGTGCAAGCCATCGAATCTACGAGGGCGGCGGTTAGCTGACCGCGCAGGTTCAGGCTGAAGAGAACGATCATCGGTCGTCGCCTAAACCGGTGTCATAGTCTCACGACCACTTTTTTCATAAGCCCTTTCGACCACCGCTACCAAATGACACCAGAGCAAAGAGACGCGCGCGCCGACGGCCGTGCGTGAACTGACGGACACGGCGTGAATGCAGAGGGTGTCTTCTTCGAAGAGTCCTCGAAGCCTTAGACAGTGGGGGACCCCGTTTCGGGGGTATCCGGACGTGATCTGGGGGTTATCAGGTTCGTTATACACGGGATACCTTCGTTATTGGGCGCTCTTTGACGCGCGATACCTTCGCTTGTTGATGGTCGTGCTCAATATCGGTGGTGGCAGCTTGACCGAAACGGCAAATTTTGCGTTAGTTGAGGAAGACAAGCGACTGGACGTATTCAGGGTCCGCTGGGCTGTGAAATTGAGGGGATATTCAATATGTGCAGGTTCATGCGACGGCACGATCTTCCTGCGCTCTTGACTCTCCCGGTTAGAATCTGGATTCGTTTCTTCGGATTTCGGGCAGTTCAGTTAGGGAGGGGGAGTAGGATTTTGTCGACGTTTCGCGAACGTGTTCGGCTGCTGATGCCGTCGATGGTGGCCGGTCTACCGACAATCGATCTTTTCCGACCTCGGGATGCGCCGCGGGGTCACGCTTCGGGGTGCGATCCAGACCGGGTTCTCCTCATCGGTGCGGGGCCGGCGGTCGGGTGGGGCGTCACGACCCACGAACTGGCATTGCCTGGCGCGCTGGCCCGCGCCCTCGCAGTGCTCACGGATCGCGGATGCGATGTGGATCTCATTGCTGAGCCGGGCATGGACTTCACAGGGGTGAGTCTGGTTGTTAACGAGAGAGATCTACTTCGGTACGACGCGGTCGTTCTGATGGTCGGGATGAACGAGGCGTTGCGGCTGACCGCGGTGCACAAATGGTGCTCGGGGATGTCTAGCGTTTTGTCGATGCTGAGAAAGAATTTGCCAGTAGACTCCGAAATTATCGTGGTCGGAGCGAGTCCGCTTCGATCTTTGGCTGCCCCTGGCTTGAGAGTTGGCGCTCTGAAAGTGAAGCGAGCGCTGATGCTTGATCGTGCCACGTTTGAGTTGTGTGCCAAGGATCAGCGCGTGACTTTCCTCTCGCTTCCCGGGTTGTCGGCGCCGTCGTCAAAGAATATTCCTGAGTCGTTGCAATACGTGCAGTGGGCGAACGTCATCGGTGAAACTCTTGCCCCACGACTCACCGCGCTGAACCATCTCGACGGAGACCGACGGCATACCCTGGTTCATCGAAGGACCGTGGAGGCCGATCGTCAGGAGACCGATCGTCAGGAGGTCGTTGACGAGCTGCACCTCCTGCCGGGTGAAGCGCGCGTTGGTTTGCAGCGGATTGTATCTCTAGTGAAACAGGTGTTCAATGCGGAATGCGCGCTGATCACGGTGCTCGATCATGATCGCATGTGGTACCTCGCGCGAGCAGGGGCAGGTCTGGCGGAGACTACTCGGGCGGCGTCCTTTTGCGATCTCGCAATCTTGGGCAATACGGCCTTGGTGGTGCGCGACACACGAGACGACGACAGGTTTCGGGACAACCCCTTGGTGGTGGGTGACCCGCATATCCGTTTCTATGCAGGATTTCCCATCGAATCACGGTTGGGACAACGCATCGGGAGCCTCTGCGTGATCGATTCGCAGCCTCGGCGACGGGCGGACGATGTCAACGTGGCGTTCCTCCGTGAATTCGCGCACTTGGCGGAGCGAGAATTGTGGAAGTACTTGCCAAACGTTGATGAGGGAAAGAAATCGCGAGGCTGACTATAAGATCGCGCGTTGGCCGGATGCATATCTGCTGTAAATGACATACGCATGATGCGATCATCTTGTTTCTCAGCGATGACAGGCCATAAAAAAATTACGTAAAAAATTGCCCGACCAAGCGCGCCTGGAATTATGACCCATAAGGGGAAAAACGCCAACGAAAGCACGAGCATGCATGCGCACGCGGGCCCAACTGGCCTTGCCCCCGTTGAGTGCACACCTCACAAGAGAGAATGTTCACATGGGAAAGACACGCAGGGAGTTCACTCCTGAGTACAAAGACGAGGCCGTCAAGCTGGTGATCAACACCGGCAGGGCCGTTGCGACCGTGGCCCGTGAGCTCGGCATCAACGGAG
>NZ_PJJL01000020.1 GCF_002929505.1 Cryobacterium sp. Y57 | reverse complement strand
GAGAACAGTCCGACTCGGGGGTCCACACCGGCGATGATGGAGAAGGCAATTGCTTCGGGGATGAGGGCCATGGCCACGACGAGGCCGGCGAGCACCTCCCGGGTGAGGATGCGCGGTGTGCGCAGAGCTTTCATCACGGTGGGATCGGCTTTGTACCGATTCTTCTCCGTGGTTTTTTCAATGATGGCCATGAGGCCTTCCTGGAGCGGGACACACGTATGGTGTCGGATGAGTAGAAGCAGTGAGTGTGGGCGCCCTATCGCGCACCTCCACCAGTCATCAGGGACAATGGTGGGAAAGTGGGCTCACATGACAATGTCAGCCAACTTCTGCAACACTACTATAACGTTAGGGTTGATTGCTAATCCGTTCGAGAAAAGGTATCAACTATGACTTCCCCAGCCACCACGGCCGCCACGGGCACCATGCATATTGGCGAGCTCGCCGAGAAGACCGGTCTCTCCCTGCGCACCATTCGTCACTATGACGAAATCGGGCTGCTGAAGGCCTCTGGTCGTACCGAGGGTGGTTTTCGCCTCTATACGCAGGAAGATCATTCTCGGCTGATGTTGATTCGCCGCATGAAGCCGCTGGGGTTTTCTCTCGAAGAGATGATGGCGCTGTTGAAGATCATCGACACGCTGCAGGGCGGTGTGGCTGGTTCGGACAATCCGGATGTCCGCGCGGAGCTTGACACTTTCATTGCGCAAGCGGTTGAGCGTCGGCAAAAACTTCAGGACCAGCTGGGAATGGCCGACGAGTTTCTTGAGCTTCTGCGCACTCAGTAGGGCCGAGCGGGCTAGGCGCGCTGCGGCGGTCGTACGAAGAGCGCGACGCCGATGACGATGGCGGGAATAAGTGCCAGCGCCAGTGCCGGCGTGGTGAAGCTGCCGGTCACGTCAAACCCGAGCGAGAGCGCAACTGGACCGAAAGCCGTCGACGCGAGGCCGATGGCCGTAGCTACTCCTCGGATATTGCCAATGTGTGCCAAGCCGTAATAGCGCACGTATGAGGCTGCTTCCATACCGCGCAGGCTCCCTCCGGCGGCGCCAAGAACGAGGCCGTAGACAATGGCCGCCATTCCGCTGGTCACCCACGGCAGCATAACGAGAGCCGCGGCCAGCGTCACCATGGAAAACACGATGAAAACCTTGGGACTAACCCGGTCGACGAGGCTGCCCGTGAGCAGCGTGGCCAGGATCCCGGTCACGGTCTGCGGCAGGAAGTTCGCGGCCGCCTCTAACGGGGTCAGGCCCTGGGCGCCTAAAATGGCGATTTGGTGAAACGCCAACGCCGTTGTCAACATGCCCGAGGTTGCCAGGCTCGCGGCGATAACCCAGAACATGCCCGATCGGATGGCCTCCCGCAGCGTCCACGATTCCTTCTGAATAGTGAGCTGAGCCGTGGAGGGGGTCGATTCCGGATCGACGGCGGGGGCGCGCCTGGGAAAGACCAACGTTAGCGGAATGACCACCACAGCTACAAGTACCGCTTCCCACCGCCACGCATCATAAATACCAACAGACGCGATCAGCCGCTCCACAAAGATCGGTGCGAGTGAGATGCCGGCCGAGCCAATGGCACTCGCAATACCTAAGGCCAGCCCGCGCCGATGGTGGATGGCCCGGGCAACCGCGGTGGTCGCGGCCAGGGTGAGCGCACCCTGGCCGGCCATCCGAACACCGGTGAAACCGGCGGTGAGCCCGATGATCTCACCAACGAAGCTGAAGGCTAGAAGGATGACGGCAAAGCTAAGACCAATCACGACCGTGACGGACCGTGCTCCCCATCGATCCAACGCCCGCCCAATAAACGGCTGCACGGACGCGCCAACGAGCGTGCCAATGAGATAACTGAGCGAGACATCCGTTCGCGACAGTCCCAGGTCGACAATTAGGGGATCTGTAAAGACGGAGAGACCGGCAGTCTGGCCGGGAGCCGTCATGACCGAGATCAGTCCGGCGGCACCGACGAGGGCCAGCCAGGACCATGAGATTCGCGGACGCGGGCGCGGCGCTGGCCTGTGAGCGGATGGTGGGGGAGAGTCAGAGGAGTGGGGTGCAGGAGAGGACACGGAAGCTTTCACGGGACTGGGGCAGACGGCGTGCCAGCGGTGCGCTGGCTGCGACGTGCGAGAGGAGCGCTTCTGGAAGGTTCGAATAACTTTCGAATGGTGAGCGACGCGCAAGCCCACCAACAGTTTATTCTCACGTGAGAGGGAGGATAGGAAATTGCCGTCAATTCATACTCTTCCCTTACGTTACGGTAGAGTTGGTGTAAGTGGTTGACAGAAAACCACTCACGCGGTCCCTGACCCGATCGCGGCCCCAGTTTTCCCCGTTCTAGGTTCCCGAGAGGAGCACTTCATGTTCATTCATCCCCTCGCTCGTACCGACCAGCACCTCATTCAGGATTTCATGCTGACCAAGATCACCCTCCTGCTGGCCCGCCACGCGGAACAT
>NZ_PJJL01000019.1 GCF_002929505.1 Cryobacterium sp. Y57 | reverse complement strand
TGGATGATCATGGTTTCTCCAAGGTCCCGGGACGAGAGTGCACTTGTGTGTGAATTTCTCATGCATTCTCATAAGGAGTGAATGACCGTGAAAACCAGCCCATCTGCGGCGGGTCCTGGAAACAGGATTTCTTCCGTTAGGCGCGCGACCGTGTATGGAGTCTCAGCAGCAGTGCTGATTGCACCCTTCATCATCGCCGTACCGGCCGCTTCGGCGGCTGTCCCGACTTTTCCCAACAACATCATCGTCTTCCCTGACCGCGACTTCATCACCGTCGAGGGCTACCAGGACCGCATTGGCCAGACCGCAACCGTAGAGGTTACGCGTCCCGGGGTCGGTGTGATCGGCTCAGCGCAGTCGGTGGTGAGCGCGGGCGATGTCGCGTTCGAGATCAACCACCCGGGCGGGACCTGCTGGGGCGCCGGCACGGCACTGAAAGTTACCCCCGACATCCGTCCCGGAGACCTCGTGTCGATGAAGTTCGGTGCCACTGCAGCCGGTGACACCACAACTCAAGACGTATATGTGAACGGAACTCCGGTGCTCGCCGCCGACGGCGTCACCGTCACCCTCACCGGTTTTATTGGCGATGGTGTAAAGCAAGCTCAGGTCGAGCAGCGAATCGTCGAACCAGCGTTCAGGAACACCGCTGTCGCCCGTCGGGACGTGCGCGCTGTGCCTGGACCGCTCACAGCCAACGTGGGTTACAGCTCATCGCTGGAATACGGCGTTGCGGGCGCGAACACTTTCACGGCCACCTACGTATTCGACAACCAAGATGCTGCGAGCATCGCCGCTGCCGCCGGAACCGGTGTGCGCGTGATGTCCTGGCAGCTCGAAGATGCCGTCGCTAACCGCCAAGGCCTCACCATCGCCGAGTTCGGCGAATTGGGCGGTCCGGGAATGGGCGGATGCCCGAACGGTCCATTGCAATCAGGACCCGTCGGAGCGACCGATGTGATCGCCGCCACGGTGGCAGATCCCCTCAAGATCACATGGACACCAGCTGTAGCGGTCCCCGGCACACCGGCAATCACCGGCTACCGGGTTCACGCGGTGGCACAAACGGTCGTCAACGGAGAGCGCGCGGAATTTGGCAAACGCATCAACTCCCCGGCAGCGAAAACCACCACGATCTCAGGTCTGAACCCAGCCGAGACGTATGACGTCTTCCTCGTCTCAGTGAGCAGTGCAGGCGAAACCTTCCCCGCCGTGCATGCCATCCCCGTCACCGACATCGTGGCGCCCCTCACGACAGCCTCCCTCCAGAGCGGGTCGTTCCGCACCGCCCAGCAGCTCTCTCTGAGCTCCAACGAAGCGGCAGCGGAAATTTACTACACAACAGACGGGTCGGATGTTTTCCTCACCGGCGGCACGTTGTCCCCGGTCGCTGTGCTCTACACGCAACCCCTCACCATTGCCGCAACGACGACCGTGAACTTTGCCGCAATCGACCCATCCGGCAACATCTCAACGCAGGGCCAAGTGGTGCTGACCATCACCAATGATCCTCTCCCCTCCACACCAACCTTCTCCTCGCCACCGATCGCCGGCACGGGAAGCGCGACGCTGAACTGGACTGCTGCCAACCCGGGAGCTCCAGAACTCACCGTGACAGGCTATTCCGTGCAGGCATACACCGCTGATGGAGTAGTGGCGGGCCCCGCACGCACCACCGCCGGAGACGTGACAACACTCGTCTTCGACGCTCTAACTCCCGACACGACCTACCAGTTCACGGTCACTGCGAGCAATGCAAACGGCCCTGGCACCGAATCGGCGAAGTCCGATCCGGTCCAAGCACTCGGCGCTCTCGTCGCTAACGCGGGAACCGACCAGGCGATCACCCGGGCAACCACCGCGACCACGGTGACACTCGACGGCAGCCGCTCGACCAGCACAGATACAACCTACCTGTGGGAGCAAGTACTCACTAGCCCAACGGATCCCGACCGCGTCACCCTCACCGGGCCCACAACGGTCAACCCAACGTTCTCTTTGCCGCTCTTCGCGACACCGATGACGAACAATCCGTTGACCTTCCGACTCAGTGTGACGTCGGGTTCTGCCGTGCGCACCGATGAGGTGCAAATCACACCGGTCGCCAGCCAGATCACTGTCACCGGCGCGAGATGGAAGCCGCGCGACTTCAGAATCGACGGCGTCAGCTCGTCGGTCGGCGGCACCGTGACGATCCACCGTGACGGACCGACCGGTCCCGTCATTGGACGAGCACCCATCACCGCAGCGGCAGCGCCGCAAACCGGCGGAGTGTTCACCTACCGGGTCAGAAACTCAGCCACCAACCCCGGCTCAATCTGGATCGACTCCACCCTGGGTGGCACCGTAGGACCGGTAACCGTAACCACTAGGTAACGACTACGAGATAACACAAAAAACGGGCTCTCACGGCGTCAGCGGTGAGAGCCCGTTCTGTGCGCCG
>NZ_PJJL01000017.1 GCF_002929505.1 Cryobacterium sp. Y57 | reverse complement strand
CGATAGTACAGGATAACCTGTGTGGCAGTTTCTTGCTCTGTCGTGCTGCTGGCGGTAGGGAGGTAGATGCACGGCAGCCCTATGGGTCCTCCGTGACAATCCCGGCTCGTGAGGGATTGCTTTCCAAGAAGCTAACAAACCAGCAGTAACGTTTTAGAGGGCTGTCGACACGGATGCCGCTGGCACAGAATGATCCGAGAAAAATCGACCGGTGCCTGATCGGCCCGAGCTGCCGCCGGACACATAGATCAGCTTTAAGGCCGATGTCGCAGCCGGTGCGGATGATTTTTCTGCGGAGCGCGGTCAGGAAGTACGGAAGGCCCAGGAAACTGCATAGTGGTTCACTCCCTCCGCGACACCGGCTTCAGTCTGAGTCGCGTAGAACATTTCGACGACCTGGACACCAGGCGTAAACGCTGCGCGGTCAATGTGAACTTCCAGAGTTTCCGCGGCGCTATCTATCCAGCAGAGCGTTTCCGGATAGATTCGGTCACCCACCACACACGGTGAGGTCATTTCGGGAACGTCTGAGGCGGGAATCCCCTGGGTAGTGAGAAGGCTAAAGGACCGCACTTCAGCCTGCATCGGAGAAACAGCCGAGTCCAGGACAATCACCATCTCTCCGGATGAAACGGCCACGTTGTTGAAGGCGACTTGTGTCGCATCGCTGGGTGCGTACGACACCATCGAGCTGCCAACCCGCCATACAGCGCTGGCTTGATCAAGTGGATACCCGTCTAGCATGGCTGTTGGCGGCCGCGATGGTGGATCCGCATACGTTCGGAGTTCAGTCCCCGATGTTGGCGGCACGTCGGCAACCGTGGCGACGTCGCACGCAGACAACAGGAAAAGGGCCGCTGTGGCTGTCGCCAAGGCGCCCCCCCACCTCACCGTCCTAGCAGGTGAATCGGCCATCTCGACTTGTGTTCCCGTAATACGTCGTTCCTCCGATAATGGCACTGTGGTAGCCGAACGCGCGCCAGGTCTGCTGGCCGGTTCCAGAGCAGACGCTCTTGACCTGTCCGGAGGCGTCCTTGCCGCTGTATCCGGTCGCGTCGTCGCCTGTCACGGCATAACGTTCTCCGAACCACCCGATGTATCCGATGGAAAGGGAAATGTAATTCCGCGTGGACGACGCGCAACTCGTCCGACCGTGTACAGAAGCAGTGCCTCCAGACTTGTGCACGTAGTCAAGCGTGCCGGTGCATCCGGGCGCGATCCCGGCCTGGAGCGCTTGTGTGGACACCGCACCATCGCGTGGGGTTATCGCAGAACCCTCCGAAGACAGCCCCGTGGTCGGCCCCTCTACTGGCGGGGGCGGTGTGGGGCCCGTATCAGCAGAAGCCCCCGCCGCCGGCATAAGGACTAATCCGACCGCAAGAGCGATCACTCCCAGAATTTGAACCGATTTTTTCGCCATGTTCTCTGTCTCCTCACGCGGTTCAGAGACAGCCCCACAGCTCACCCCGTAAGAAGCAGAGATGCGCGCCCCGCCCCTGGCTCGCAATATGTTCTTTGGTAATTTCAAGGCTACCAATTCCATCCGCTGCTCCGCAAGATTGGACACCCCGAGCCATACATCACTGAATGGGGACCCGCCGCGACCACGACACCAAGCGCTGACCCCCACCAACCGCTCCCGAACTGCCTTCCACACCCCTGAAGTGCTTGGCCACTCTAACCCGCAGCACGCAGATCTTCCTCGTCGACAGCGGCCAGGGACCGCTGATTACAGCCGGCGACACCGCAGTCTGGTTCGGCGAACTTGACGTGCCAAGTAGCCCGAGGCCAGCTGCTCATAGGCGCTCTGAATCCAGAACTAGTCTTGCTCTCCCACGAGCAGAGGCCGTCGGGACCCACCAACCTCTGTTCTCCTTGACTGGCGCGATGATCGGGTCTTCCGATGGATGGGTCCTAAGGCTGGACTGCGGCGTTACCGGTCAGCTCCGATCTCGACCAATCGAACCGGGCACGCGGCTGAGCCCGGATGGGCACCCCGCACGCTGAAGGTTGGACAACCGCGCCGCTCAAACGGCGAATGTCAGACGCACCTGGAGGAAGATGCACTGATCGGCGCGACGTGGCAATCGATCAGGTCCATTGTAATTCTCCGCCACCAGTAA
>NZ_PJJL01000016.1 GCF_002929505.1 Cryobacterium sp. Y57 | reverse complement strand
TTCCTCTTCATTTACACCGTCGCGCGGTATTACGTCGCGGTCACGCGCGCCCACGCGGAGTCCAACACCTCCGAGACCGGTCTTGATCGCGACGATTCAACATTCTTCGGCGACTTCATCGATGCTGTCGCCAGCAACGACCCCAAACGAGCGTTGGCACGGTGGTTCTCCACCGAGATCAGCGCCGAAACCGATATCGCCGCTCCGGCAATTCGGCAACTCGCCTTTGAATTTCTCGACCGGCTCACCATGCCGGCCTCGGATTTCATTGCCAGTGACGTGGCCGATTTCCTGCCCGACCCATACGAACCTGACCATTTCGTGGGCTGACGCCCGCGCCCCAAGAAAAGAGCTCCATGAGCACCCATCCACTGTCCCTTACTGCACCGCCCGCACTTCCGGCGCGCGGTCTGCGCATCATCCCGCTCGGCGGGCTCGGTGAAATCGGTCGTAATATGACCGTGTTTGAGCACAAAGGCAAACTGCTCGTTATCGACTGCGGGCTGCTGTTCCCGAAAGACATTCAGCCCGGCATCAACGTGATCCTGCCCGATTTCTCGATCTTGCGTGACCGGCTCGACGACATCGAAGCCATCGTCCTCACCCACGGCCACGAAGACCACATCGGCGCAGTGCCCTACCTGCTCAAGGAACGCGGTGACATTCCCGTCATCGCCTCCAAGCTGACCCTTGCCTTTGTCGGAGCAAAATTTCAGGAACACCGCTTGCATCCCCCGGTCGTTGAAGTTAAGGAAGGCGAACGCCGCTCTGTTGGTCCCTTCAACCTTGAATTCCTGGCGGTGAACCATTCCATCCCCGACGGCCTCGCCATCGGCATCCGCACAGAAGCCGGGCTGGTCGTGCACACCGGCGACTTCAAAATGGATCAGTTCCCCCTCGATAACCGACTCACCGACCTGCCCGGTTTCGCCCGGCTCGGCGACGAAGGCATCGACCTGCTGCTGATCGACTCGACCAACGCCGTTGTGCCCGGATTCACCACACCCGAAGCCCACATCGGCCCCGCCATCGACACCGTGTTTCGCACCGCGCCACGACGGATCATTGTCTCCAGCTTTGCCAGCCACGTCCATCGCATCCAACAGGTGATCGATGCGGCTGTACGCCACAACCGCAAGGTGGCCTTCGTCGGCCGATCCATGGTCCGCAACATGGGTATGGCCGCTGAGCTGGGGTATTTGCATATCCCGAAGGGATTGCTCGTGGATGTCAAGGCCCTGGAGCGGATGCAAGACGACAAGGTCGTTCTTATCTGCACCGGTTCACAGGGAGAACCGATGGCGGCACTGGCCCGCATGGCGAACCGTGAACACACCATCCGCATCGGAGAGGGCGACACCGTTCTCTTGGCCAGTTCGGTCATTCCCGGAAATGAAAACTCCATCTACCGGGTCATCAACGGACTGACCCGCTGGGGTGCCAACGTCGTGCACAAGGCCAATGCCAAAGTCCATGTGTCCGGGCACGCCAGCGCGGGCGAACTCGTCTACTGCTACAACGTGATGCGCCCAACCAACGTGATGCCCGTGCACGGTGAATGGCGCCACCTCACCGCCAACGCGGACCTGGCCGTGCGCACCGGAATCAGTAAAGACCACGTTCTCGTCGTCGAAGATGGCATCGTGGTCGACCTGGTCGACGGACGCGCCACCGTCGTGGGCCGAGTGCCGGCCGACTACGTCCTCGTCGACGGAATGACCGTCGGAGGAGATGCAGCGGAAGCGATGGAAGACCGTCGACTCCTCGCCGAAGACGGTGCCATTACCGTTCTGGGAATTCTCAACACCAAGACGGGACGCCTGGCCGAACCGGTGGAATTCATCTCCCGCGGCTTCAATTACGATGCCAACTGGGCAGCCAATGCCGCGCAGGTCATCGACAAGGCCATGGTTGCAGCAACCCAGAACAACGCGCTCGACGGAGCAGCCCTCGAGCGCATCTTCTCCGAGAGCGTGACCCGCTGGATGCAACGCAAGTATCGGCGCAACCCGGTGATCACGGCGGTCGTCGTTGACGCCTAGCGCTTAGCGGGAGCTACGAACGCGATCGGCCCGGCACATCACGTGTGCCGGGCCGCTGCT
>NZ_PJJL01000015.1 GCF_002929505.1 Cryobacterium sp. Y57 | reverse complement strand
AGAGAGACTGCTTCCTCGGCGACGCGAACATTGGGCAGACTCATTGTCGCGGCGACGGCGAGGGCGGGAAATCGTTTCTGTCCGGGGGCTTCGGAATCGACGCGAACGGCGATGTTGATTTTCCAACCCCACCGATACTCCGCGGAGCTTGTTTTCTTACCGGGGTCGGTGAGATCTGTTTGGCCTGTGCCGACATCTGTGCGGGGCCCTGTGCTCACATGCCAGCCAGCGTAAGCATCAACCGGCCCCGGCTTCAAGGTCCTCATGTTCTCAACCTTGGCTTCGTCTGCGACACGTTTAGCGAGGTTCTTCTTGGAGTACCCCTTCACCGTCGGGGTCCCGATATAGGTCTGGTCGAAGGAAATATCCATCTTCTTGGAGGCACGTCGAACGGCGCGGGGCTGTTCGTAATAGGTCATCACGAGGAAGAGTTTGGTGAACTCGTCGAGTCGAGCCTTGCGTTTCACTTCCAAATCAACGTCGTGGGCGCGGAGGATTGCCTGGATTTCTGTATAGGTCTTTGAGGTGCGTCGTTCCTGGGGGAACTGGTCCATGAGGTCGTTCATGCGTTGGAAGGCGCGGATGGTGTTGGCGTACCAGCGGTTCTTTTCCCCGACGTGGCCGACGAAGGCTTCGAGGGATTTCTCCAATCCGAGGAGTTCACGGGAAGCATCACTGAGGCGAAACATGAAGAGGTCGCGCACGTTGGTGACGAACATTGCTGATCCTTCCTTCGCGAGCAGCAACAGAGCAGTCATAACGGCGCGTTCTGAGATGAGGGACGGGCGACCACCAATACTGAAAGCGAGAGCATCTTCGTCACGCCATGCCTGCAGTCGTTCCAAAACACCGGTCTTGCGCACGCGGCCCTCCATCAGCACCACGGTCCGGTGGTCGATAACGTCGTGGATACGCCCACGGCCCATGATTTCCGCTTCTGTCATACCGCCGAGGTCGGGGCTATATCCGGTGAAGCCATAGTCGATGTCGCCGGCGCTCATGCGAGCACCTCTTCGCCGACGATGAGGCCGATGTAGTTGGCGATATCCAGTGGTCGGGCGTGAACGAGATGCTTGTCGAGGCTCCCCGTGGTGGAGAACCCAGCCAAGGCCATGAGTACGGGAAGAGGGAGCCCGTTATCGATCTGTACAACGATCCATGTGGCTCGCAGGCGAGTCAGAGTAACGCGCACACGGCCAGGGTGGTCGGTGAGGAACGTCTGAATCGCCCGCGGACGGTTTTCCTCGAAGCGGTAGGCCCGGAAGACATACTCATTCGAGTCGGTACGACCAGCGAGGCTGCGGAGCAGGGTGCGGTTCCACGGGTGCCGCACCGGAACACGGCGGGAGTTCATGCCGGGCACGGTGACAAAGAGACGCCCGTCGACGATGTCAATGTCGCCGAAGCGAAGGTCGATGATTTCGTTGGCGCGGAGGCCGGCGCCGCCCGCGAGTCCGAGGAGGGCTTGGGCGTTTTGCCGCTTCAGGTCTGTCGTGAGGCTGGCGGCCCAGCTGTGCATGGACGCAACTTCGGCGATGCTGAAGGGGCGCCGACGGTGAGCGTGAGGCGTAGGGAGACGTGTGACGGCGTTTTCAGCGAGCACTTCGGCGATGGTGCCCAGTTGGCGCGCAACGCCCCAGCGATGAGTTTCGGAGTGTTTGGCAAGGCATTCCTGCAGGTAGCGATACACGTTGTTCTGCGTGTACACCCGTTCGACGGTGAGTATTGTGCCGTTGGTCGCCCACACCCAGGCGTTGAAGCGGCCAGTCATCGTCATCATCCGCCGCACGGTCTCGAACGTGCGCGGTTTCATGTTGATGGCCGTCACGATCGTGAACTCGCGCACGGCATCCCACTGCTGCGCGGAGAGCTGCAGCCGATATCGGATGATCACTTCCCAGACGTGGTCGGGAAGTTCGGGGTCCGCGGCGCGCAGGTGGGCGTACGTGCGGGAGTCGTCGCGGAAGATGTCGTTGAGTCGGTCTTTTCGGGTCATGCAGACTGTGTGTGCGGCGGAATTTTAGAGACTGGGTCAAAATCCGCCCAATTGCCCTATCCTCGATGATCACGGCACACCAAAACCCTGATCAGACCTT
>NZ_PJJL01000014.1 GCF_002929505.1 Cryobacterium sp. Y57 | reverse complement strand
GGCGGATTCTGAGAGTCGACGCAACACAAGTGTTATTGTCCGGCGTATTTCCGGGCATTTCGAGGCTACCGCGGATCGGACTCGGGCGTGTCGCGTTCGGCGTTGAACCGCTCGGTTGGAGTGTCGTAGCCGAGTGTTTTCCGAGGTCTATCGTTGAGCTCCTGGACGACGAAGTCAACGTGCTCAGCGCTGTGCAGTGCCAGGTTGGTGCCTTTGGGAAAGTATTGGCGGGCCAGTCCGTTGAAGTTCTCATTCGCGCCGCGCTGCCAGGGGCTGGAGCGTTCTGCGAAGAAAACAGGGACTCCGGTGGCTTGCGTGAGTGCTTCGTGCCAAGCCATTTCGATGCCCTGGTCCCAGGTGAGCGTGCGTTTAAAATGACGCGGCAGGGTCGCGAACGCGTCGATGATGGCGGCGTTGACGCTTGCTGCAGTGTGATTCTTTGGCAGGTTCACGATGATGCCGTATTGGGTCGTTCGTTCTCGCAGGGTCACCATTGCCGAGACCGAACCAAGACCAACGATGAGATCGCCTTCCCAATGGCCGGCTTGTTTGCGGTCTTCGACCTCGGCCGGTCTTTTGTCGATCATGGTCATGTTGATGATGCGGGATCCACGTCCGATCCGGCGGCGCCAGCGCGTTTTGCGGATGCGTCGTCCGGTTCGCAGCTTCACGGCAAATCGTTTGTGAAGGCCGTAGTCGTCGCGGAGTAGTAATGCGCGGTAGATCGTTTCCGGGCTAAGGCGCATTGTCTGATCGTCGGGGTAATGCTTCTTCATCCATCCGCAGATTTCGTCCGGGGACCAGCAACGGTTCAGCTTGCGTTGCACCAAAAGTCGTAACGGAACGTTTGAGACGAGTTTGGGGACCTTGGGCCGGGCTCGTTGCAACCGTGCGTCATGATCAGCCGTTCTGGGAAGGTAACGTCCGCCGTCGCGGCGGTGTCGGACTAGCTCCCGGGAGATGGTGGACGGCTGTCGACCGAGCGCCGCCGCGATCGCGCGCATCGACTGACCCAAGCGCAGCAGGTCGGCGATTTGAAGTCGCTCCCGGGACTCAAGGTAGCGGCCAGCTGACTCTCGAGGGGCCGTGATTCTTGGGATTTGGAAGTCGGTGTTTTGTCGCAGTTGGGTTCCGGAGGCTCGGTTCATGCCCAATAGTCTGCAGGCATCGGCATTGCTCAGTCCGTCGCGCATGAGTTGCCAGTACTTTTCCTTGCGATTCCTCAACCACTCTTGTCGGGCCGTGGGTTCGGCTACGAGCACCCGGTCGGCGTAGCGTCCGGACGAGAGCGTGGCGGCGTGCTGGGCCGCTCTCGCGGTACTGGCCTCTCGCCGGAGCTCCTTCAGCCTGCGTTCCTCGAACATGCGCGCCTGGTCCTCGCTCAGGCGCAATTGGGTTTGGCAGTGCCGCACGGTGTGGCCGTCGAGTCGAAGGCCGGCGAAGCGTTTCTCGATCCATCGGTAGGCCGTGGACCGCACGACTCCGGCCTGTCGAGCGCTATCACGGACACTCTGACCGGTGGAAAAGGACGCCCAGAATCTGGCCTCCTCGTCCCTGTCGACCCGTAAATGATGCCGGTCATCGGTGCGATCAACGACCGCTTCCCAGGCCAAGAGACGCGAGGTCGTGAACCCTAGCAACGCCGTCACGTCCGCCGGGCTTTCACCGCTGCGGCGCAACTCGAGGTATTTCTCG
Source organism: Cryobacterium sp. Y57 (assembly GCF_002929505.1). Taxonomy (GTDB): domain Bacteria; phylum Actinomycetota; class Actinomycetes; order Actinomycetales; family Microbacteriaceae; genus Cryobacterium. The sequence goes on along the minus strand of NZ_PJJL01000014.1, from coordinate 173 downwards.
CGCAGCCAGCGATATCCAACTTCCTTGTCTATGCCAGCGTCGCGGGCGGAGGGTTTGAGACCACGGCCCTCCTTGATCGAGGCGAGAAACCGGACACCTGCTGCTGAGGAAGAACTACGAAACATTTCAAACCACCTAAAAATAGGTGTTGCTTCGATCAATAGAATCCCGCG
>NZ_PJJL01000013.1 GCF_002929505.1 Cryobacterium sp. Y57 | reverse complement strand
CTGATCAGCGATATCGAAGCGCGTGAATGCTCACTGCGCGAACAGGTTCGCGTAGCCAGCGGGTTCATCGACCTGCTGCGGAGTCTGTGACTCAACCATGCCCACCTCGTGATCACGCTCAGACAGGAACACCGTGACACATCCAACCACACCCACCGTCTCTAACGTCGACATTTTTACCCAAGCCTACAAACGGCGCACCTTTGCCGTTATTTCTCACCCTGATGCCGGCAAGTCCACGCTCACCGAAGCACTCCTGCTGCACGCGCACGCTATTGATCGGGCGGGTGCGGTACACGGTAAAGCTGGCCGGCGGGGCACCGTGTCTGACTGGATGGCCATGGAGCAGGCCCGTGGCATTTCCGTGACGTCCGCCGCTATCCAGTTTGAGTATCGCGACACCGTGATCAATCTCGTTGACACCCCCGGTCACGCCGATTTCTCCGAAGACACCTTCCGGGTCCTCTCCGCTGTTGATGCCGCTGTGATGCTCGTCGATGCCAGCAGGGGCCTCGAGCCGCAAACCATGAAACTGTTTGAGGTGTGCCGACAACACGGCCTGCCCGTGATCACGGTCATCAATAAATGGGATCGACCTGGAAAGTCCGCGTTGGATCTCATGGACGAGATCCACGACCGCACCGGGCTCGTGCCCACACCGCTCACCTGGCCTGTCGGGCTCGCCGGCGAATTTCACGGAGTTCTGGATCGACAATCCCCCGGATTTGTGCGTTTCACCCGAACTCCAGGAGGCGCGACCGCCGTCATTGAAGCGCGTACCACGGCGACGGCCGCTGCTGCGGAACTCGGCCAGGATTGGACTAATGCTGCCGAAGAATCAGCACTGCTCCATGCCGAAGGGCAAGACCACGACGAGGCACTTTTTCTTCGCGCGACGACCACGCCGGTGCTTTTTTGCGCTGCCGTCCTCAATTTTGGTGTTCACCAGCTGCTGGACGCTCTCGTGGAATTCGCTCCGCCCGCTCTGGCCCGGGCAGATATCACCGGTCGACAACGGCCCGTCAATGGTGACTTCTCCGGATTTGTCTTCAAGGTTCAGTCCGGCATGAACGCCTCGCACCGTGACCACGTCGCATTCGTGCGGGTGTGTTCGGGCATGTTCCACCGCGGGATGGTTGTGACGCAGGCATCGACCGGCCGTCCGTTTGCCACGAAGTATGCGCAACAGATGTTCGGACGAGAACGCACCATGGCGGAGCAGGCCTGGCCCGGCGACATCGTCGGGTTGATCAACGCAGCCTCTCTTCGGGTGGGCGATTCACTCTATGATTCCGAACCCGTCGAATACCCGCCGCTGCCGGTGTTCGCCCCCGAGTATTTTCGTGCCGTACGCCCCGCCGACACCAGCAAGCACAAGCAATTCCGTCGCGGAATCGATCAGCTCGACCATGAGGGGGTCATTCAAGTCATGCGGTCTGACCTGCGGGGCGACCAGGCACCGGTACTCGGGGCGGTGGGTCCGATGCAGTTCGACGTCGTTGAGGAACGCATGACGCACGATTTTGGTGCTGATATCCGCATGGAAACGTTGCCATACCAAGTCGCGCGCCGCACCGATCGAGCAAGCGCGGGCAGACTGGGGTCGCTACGCCAGGTGGAAGTGCTCACTCGATCCGACAACACACTCTTGGCCTTGTTCAGCACCCTCTGGCGGTTTCAGGCTGTCGCTCGGGAGTTCCCGGATATCGTGCTGGCGAACCTCAGCCCGTCCGTCGAAACGGAGTCTGTCGAG
>NZ_PJJL01000012.1 GCF_002929505.1 Cryobacterium sp. Y57 | reverse complement strand
CGTCGTGGCCATGGCCCTCATCCCCGAAGCAATTGCCTTCTCCATCATCGCCGGTGTGGACCCCCGAGTCGGACTGTTCTCGACCTTTATCATGGCCGTGTCGATCGCATTTCTCGGTGGCCGCCCCGCCATGATCACCGGTGCGACCGCAGCCATTGCGCTCGTAATCGCCCCGGTCGCGCGGGATTACGGCATCGACTACTTCATCGCTACCGTGATCCTGGCGGGTATCTTCCAGGTTGTCTTCGCCTTCATCGGCGTTGCCAAGATCATGCGCTTCATTCCCCGCAGCGTCATGGTCGGATTCGTCAACGCCCTCGGCATCCTGATTTTCACCTCGCAGCTGCCGCAGCTGCTCGGCGTCCCGTTCACGGTCTACCCGCTCGTCGCGGTCGGCATCATCATCATGGTCGTCATGCCGCGCTTCACCAAGGTGGTTCCCGCGCCGCTCGTCGCGATCGTCGTACTCACGGTGCTGACCATCGTGACATCGATCAATGTCCCCACCATTGGGGACCAGGGCGAACTGCCCACGACGCTCCCGCAGCTATTCTTCCCCAACGTCCCGCTCAACCTGGAAACGTTGACGATCATCGCTCCCTACGCCTTCGGAATGGCGATGGTCGGAATTCTCGAGTCGCTGATGGCCGCCAAGATCGTCGACGAGAGCACCGACACCCACTCCAACAAGACCCGTGAGTCCTGGGCTCAGGGCGTCGCCAACATGCTCTCCGGCTTCTTCGGCGGCATGGGCGGCTGCGCAATGGTCGGCCAGACCATGATCAACGTCAAGGCATCCGGTGCCCGCACCCGCATCTCCACCTTCCTCGCCGGCGCCTTTCTGCTCGTTCTCGTACTCGGCCTCGGCCCGGTGCTGTCCGTTGTACCCATGGCAGCACTGGTATCGGTCATGATCATCGTGTCCGTGCTGACCTTCGACTGGCACAGCATCCGCATCGCAACATTGAAGCGCATGCCCAAGAGCGAGACGACCGTCATGCTCGTCACCGTTGTCGCCGTCGTCGCTACACACAACCTCGCGGTCGGCGTCGTCATCGGCGTCGTCATTGCTATGGTCGCTTTCGCCCGACGCGTCGCCCACCTCGCCCAGGTTGAACGCAGCCTCACTGTCGATGAGACTGGACCCATCGCCTATTACACGATCACCGGTGCCCTGTTCTTTGCCTCCAGCAACGATCTGAAGACGCAGTTCAGCTACCTCGACGATCCTGACCGCATCGTCATCGACATGACGAACTCGCACATCTGGGATGCCTCCACCGTCGCCACCCTCGACGACATCAAGTACAAGTACCAGCGGCATAACAAGGTCGTGACCATCGACGGACTCAACGAATCCAGCAGCCTACTCCATACCCGCCTTGCCGGAAATATGGGCTCGGGCCACTAATCCATCCCACTTCCTTGCCTAACCGGGTCGGGCTCTGCCTCCTAGCGGGGCCCGGCCTATTTGTGCGCGAAGGGGCTTAAACCCTTACGTTCAGGTAACGTTGCGGTGGCTGAGTGTTTCGACGGGAAAAATTTTCTCCTTCTGGTCGACTCTCATCCCACCGCGCCCCAGTGGCGAGACGCGTGAAACCGGCGCCCCAATCGCCACTCCCATCCATCTGGCTTCTCCCTGAGGTCCCGTTTCTGGAGGCCTCATGGCCATTGTTCACAAATCCACCGCGCCCAACCGTTACCGAGCGGAACCCTCCGTTCTCACCGCTCT
>NZ_PJJL01000011.1 GCF_002929505.1 Cryobacterium sp. Y57 | reverse complement strand
TGGGTGGTGGTCTTATCGATCACGAGCAGCTCGGTGCGAGCTATCTCGGCGAAATCATGGAACACTTCGATGCCGACGGCGGTCGACATCACGGTGTGGTGGGCAGCTCCGGCGGTGAGCCAGGCGGCGGCCGAGGTGGCGAAGTCGGGTTCTGGACGCCAGACGGCACGCCCGACGGGCAGGTTCGGCAGAGCGGCGGTCGGTTCGACGACTTCGACCACGTTCGCCACCAGACGGAACCGGTCGCGCATGTCGCTCATCGCCACCACCACGGCAGGACCGGGGTCGGCGTTGAAGACCAGGCGTACCGGGTCTTCGCGGCCGCCGATTCCGAGCGGGTGGATCTCCAGCGTCGGCCGCGACGTCGTCAGGGAGGGGCTCACCTCGAGCATGTGCGCTCCGAGAATCAGCTCGGCGCCGGGAGTGAGGTCGTAGGTGTAATCCTCCATCAGGCTCGCGCCACCTCGAAGCCCGGAGCCCATGACATTGGCGACGCGAACAAGAACGGATGTCTTCCAATCGCCTTCCGCACCGAAACCGTAGCCTTGGGCCATGAGGCGCTGCACGGCGAGCCCGGGAAGCTGACGCAGGGCGCCGAGGTCCTCGAAACTCGTGGTGAACGCGGCAAAGTCGCCGGCCTCGAGGAAGGTCTTCAGCCCCAACTCGATCGCCGCGCCGTAACGCAGCGACGCATGCCGTTCGCCGCCGTGGCGCAATTCGGGAACCACATCGTAGAGATCCTCATATTCGGCGACCAACGCATCGATGTCGGCATCCGCTTGTGAATGCACCGCCTCGGCGAGCTCGTTGACGGGCCACGTGTTGATCTGCACACCAAAGCGCAGTTCAGCTTCAGTCTTGTCGCCTTCGGTCACGGCGACAAAGCGCATATTGTCGCCAAAGCGGGCCAGCTTCATGCTGCGACTTGAAGCCCACCCAGCAGCAGCGCGGGTCCAGGAGCCGATACTTATACTGACGGCCGGGTTGGACACGTGGCCGACCACGGTCTTGCGGGTCACGCCGAGGCGGGTCTGGATGTAGCCGAACTCCCGGTCGCCGTGCGCGGCCTGATTGAGGTTCATAAAGTCGAAGTCGATCTCGGCCCAGGGCAGTTCGACGTTCGCCTGGGTGTGCAGGTGCAGGAGCGGCTTGGTGAGCGCGTCGAGGCCGGCGATCCACATCTTGGCCGGGGAGAACGTATGCATCCAGGCGATCAAGCCAATGACGCGATCGTCGGCATTGGCGTCAAGGGCGGCCCGGCGAATCGACTCGGAGTCCTTCAGAACGGGCTTCCAGACAATTTTCACCGGAACGTCGCTCGACGCGTCCAGCGCCCTAACGATTTCCTGGCTCTGCTCGGCCACCTGGCGCAGCGTCTCTTCGCCGTAAAGGTTCTGGCTTCCCGTGAGAAACCACACTTCGTAGTGATCGAGGGTCGTGGTGAGTGCAGCCATTACTGAAGTTCTCCTTGGGGTGCTTGTCCATACACGTTTTGATACCGATCGAACAGAGAGTCAATCGCCGCCTGCGGAATGGCCACGAGGGGCCCGCCCGCGCGGGCCAGCTGCACGGTGCGGGCCACGTCTTCAACCATCACGGCGGCCTTCACCGCGTCACGAGCATCCTTACCGATCGTGAATGGACCGTGATTGGCCATCAGTACGGCCCGTGAGCGATGGCCGGTGAGGGTCGCCACGATGCCGCG
>NZ_PJJL01000010.1 GCF_002929505.1 Cryobacterium sp. Y57 | reverse complement strand
CGCGCCATCGATACTATCACCCGAGCGATTATCCGATCCATTTGAGATGCGACGCCTAGGTCAGGTCCCGCAGAGGGTTCCCTATGTGACATTGCGCGCCCCGCCCCCCGGCTCTGCATGTTGTCCTCAACCGGCGCGCGGAACACCCGCTATCGGCGCCTCTTCGCCCGGGCGCCGAATTCGTCAAGGACCCGAACGACGTCTTTGGCGAGCCAGATTCGATTTCGCCGTCCGTCGGTAATTTGAGTCAGAATGTCAGCGTCAACGAGTCGGTCGATAGCGACCTGAGCGTTGACGGTCGAGACGCCAAGCTCAGCCGCGGCTGCGGCCGCTCCGATCACGGGTTGACGAAGCAGAACGCCTACTAGTCGATGGGCCGCCGAGTCTCGTCTTGCGTTGATGCGCCCGCGCCAGTCGACCTGCACAGTTTCTAGATCCACTACGAGGATGCGTCCGTTGTGCACCGCGGCGAACGATGCCTCCGCGATGGAGCGGATTATCGGGGCAATATTTCCGGACCGGTATGCGCTGAGGGACTTGAAATATCGACTGGTGTCGTGGAGGAGCCCCGCGGACACCGGAACGGCCACATTGTGAGTGAGCTTCCCCGCGCGCAGCATCGCCTGAATAAGAGCGCGACCGACCCTTCCGTTGCCGTCAGGGAACGGGTGAATTGTTTCGAATTGAGCGTGAGCGATCGCGGTCTGAGCGAGCAAAGGAAGGTCGTCGCGGCTGGCGAAGGCGACAAGATCATCCATGAGCTCGGAGACTCGATCGTGATGCGGCGGCACAAACTGTGCGGTGTGGGGCCCGAGGTTCCCGCCTCCGATCCAGACCTGTTGGTCACGCCAGTGACCAACGATGTCCGGATTGCTGTGCTCGAGGAGTGCGCGATGCATTTCCAGGATGGCGCGTCCATCGATGGACTCGGACAGTGTCAGGGCCGCTTGCATCGCTCGGACGTTGCCGACGATAAGTTGTGCGTTCTTCGAAGCATGCTCACCGAGCTCCGCCAGCGCGATCTGGCGTGCTCCGCTCGTGAGATTCTCAATCTCTGAGCTGGAGGCGCTCTCCGTGCGCAGGAGAATGGATGCGAATGGTGCCGCGATCTGTCCCACTTCGGCATCGAAGCGGGCAAGCTCACTGGCGGCCTCTTCGGTCACCGCGTGGAGTTCGCTGCTCAGCGGGATATCGAGATCGGCAATGAATGCGGGCACTGATGCCAAGTACGGCCCGGATGCCAGACGCTTCTGCGTTCGTGAACCATAGTCGTCTTGGACGCTGCGCCAGGGCCGTTCCTCGTAACCGATCGGCGCCCAGGGTAACTTTTCGTCAAACGTGGCCATGGAATGACTATACCAATGCTTAGCGATAGATCCATAGTTATGTGCGCGTCCTATTCTGACTTATCCCGCACGCCGGATCTAAGGGCTGAAACGCAATTGTTCGTCCCGTAGGGGGTTCCCATTGCGGAACTCCGAACGGATCCGCAGATTGACGGCCGCTTGAACCGATCGCAGGTGACTCCGCATTAGGCGCTCGTCAACGAAGTCTGGTGATGCGTGCAAGTTCCTTCTTGAGGATCTCGG
>NZ_PJJL01000009.1 GCF_002929505.1 Cryobacterium sp. Y57 | reverse complement strand
CATTGGGAATCTCAATGTCTTTGTCAAGTAGTTGTGAGCGTGGGGAGGGGGACTCGTTCCTGATAAGTGGTGTGGTCGCGGAGCATGGCCCAGAGGACGTTGATGCGTCGGCGGGCGAGTGCAAGGAGGGCCTGTTTGTGGCTCTTGCCTTCACGGCGTTTGCGGTCGTAAAAGGTCCGTGACGCGGGGCTGTTCTTCAGGCTCGAGAGCGCCGCGAGATAGCAGGTTCGGAGCAAGCGGCGGTTGAAGCGGCGGGGCCGGTGCAGGTTGCCGCTGATGCGGCCGGAGTCCCTGGGGGCGGGCGCGAGGCCGGCGACAGTGGCGAGCCGGTCTGCGGAATCGAACGCGTCCATGGTGCCCCCGGTCGCGGCGAGGAATGTCGCGCCGAGTAGGGGGCCAAAGCCGGGCATGCTGATGATGATTTCAGCGTCAGCGTGTTGCTGGAACAAGCTGGCGATCTGGGTGTCGAGTTCGGTCAGGGTGTGGTCGATGTTTTGGAGTTGGGCGGCGAGGCGGGCGACCAACATGGCGCCCATCGGTTGGGTCGTGAGGTTAGTGTGTTGGGCCTCGGCGGCATCGACGGTTTTGTTGGCGACGCTGGCGCTGTTGCGGCAGCCGCGCGCTTTCAGCCAGGCGTGGAGTCGGGTGCGTCCAAGACGGCGAAGCGCGTCTGGGGTTTGATAGCTGGACAGGAGCACGAGTGCTGCCTTGTTTTTGGAATAGTCGAAAGCCCGCTCCAGTGCTGGGAAGTACTCGAGCATCACAGCGCGCAGGCGATTGATCGTGCGCACCCGATCGCACATCACGTCGTGGCGGTAGGAGGTTAGGAGCTGCAGGTCGATGCTGGTGTGATCGCCACCGCGCACGGGTTGAAGGTCGCGGCGCATGCGGGCCTGGTCAGCGATGATGGCCGCATCTTTGGCGTCCGTTTTGCCGTCACCGCGGTAGGTCGCCGAGGCGTGGTGAATGATTCGGCCGGGAATATAGAGCAGCTGTTGGTCGTGCGCGGTGAGGAGGCTGATCAGCAGTGCGGCGCCGCCAGCGTTGAGGTCGGTCGCCCAGGTCACAGGCTCGCCGTCGGTTAGGTCAACGACCGATGCGATGAGTTCCAGCAGGACGCTCTCGTCGTTCTCGACACGTTCGGACAGGAGCTTTTTGCCTGCCTCGTCGATGACGACGCAGTGGTGTTCACGTTTGCCAGCGTCGATGCCGGCCCAGATTTTTGGCACAGAGTGTCCCTTCTAATGTGGAGTTATGGTCCCTGCGGATAACTGCGCCGGCACGTCCTTACACAGCGATCGATGTCGCAATTCTCAATCAGCGGTCGAGTCATCACACGGGCGACGGGCGGCTATTCCCAGTAAGCCGTCCAGGCGGCAAGGAGACCTCAGCCATACCCATCGCCCGAGGGTTGCCGGAACATTACTCCGCCTCCGACACTCACAACATCGTAAGGA
>NZ_PJJL01000008.1 GCF_002929505.1 Cryobacterium sp. Y57 | reverse complement strand
CGAAGACGCATTGGCGTTGCATGCACGGATTTGAAACCCTGTCGCATCGCTTCAAGACGGAAGGCAGGCCACCGATCCCCGGAACGTTCAATGTCGCCAACGATCACCGGTTTCCCGGTCATAAAGCATTCGACACACGGTCCGGCGCCCGCGTTCAGTTGCATCACCTCTATGAGAGTCGTTTCTTCACTGGTGGATGCCACTAGCTGCAACTCGCCCAAACCATCGAGGAGCATGAGACCCGCAGCTTGGGTGTCGAGAATTTCCGAACATTGTTCCACGAGGCTTTGGAGAAGGTCAACGACGTCAAAATCGTCCGTGAGGGTGTCGGCTAGTTTAACGAACGCTCTATTCAGCTTCGCCTCGCGCGTGAGGTCAGCCATGACTTGCTCCTTTCTCGGTAGTAATATTACTCGGGGAGAGATCTGAAGCTTAAGTCTCTACTGACGACGTCGCGGGCGACGTCGTGAACGGTTCGACCGTGGGCAAAAGCGTAGGCCTGCAGGCGCGAATGGGCGATGGTACCAGTGGTATCCAGTTGGACAAGGATCATCCCTGTTGCCTGGTGAACCTCGCGCCTCATCGCCGGGGTCACCAGCGACTCTCCAGCGCCCTCATTGTTGGCTCCTGCGATGGCGTGGCGCACGGCAACATCCGTCACGGCCGACGCCAGAGTCAGTGCGATCTCCATCTGTTGCGGGCTCAAGGCGCCTGCAGTTCGCCGGTATAACCCGACGGTGCCGACAGTAACTGCTCCCGTAAGCAACGGGAACGAGAAGAGCGCGCCCACGTGGAGCGAACCGATCGACGCTGCAAAAATCGGCCAGGAATCATGGGTGCCTATAGAAACATCCGGCACAAGCGTCGGAACACCGGTTTTGAGTGTGGCCCACTGCGGGCCTTCGCCAAGATCGAACTGCAATTCATCGATACGCGCCGCGACCGCATCACTCGAGCAGATGGTGGATTGACCGCCCCTCGGACCGAAAACGGCGATTGACACACCGGTGACACCAAGGTCGCCTATAAACGGTACGCACAAATCCGTGGGTTCAGCAACCACGAAATCGTTCTTGCTGTCGTGCATCACGTCGTCCGGACGTCGAGGCGCGAGGCTAGGAGTTTTAAAAACCAAGTCATTGCATCCTCCCTCAGAGACCACATGCCTAACAGGACAGTGCAGAAAAGGTACTACAGCTAGCAGAAACGGGCCACAGAGACAGGTTGGGAACGTCAGGCGTGGAGTCAGTGATCCTCAAAGGACACCGTCGCCTAGCCGGACACTACCACGCAGTTCGTCGTGCGGATCCGCCGCGTCGGCTAAGCGGTCGCCAGCTGCCGACGTGACCGTGACCGTGGCGGGGTCGGGGATCGGTGGCCTGCCTTCCGTCTTGAAGCGATGCGACAGGGTTTCAAATCCGTGCATGCAACGCCAATGCGTCTTCG
>NZ_PJJL01000007.1 GCF_002929505.1 Cryobacterium sp. Y57 | reverse complement strand
TACCGGAACAGTCGCACGGCGAGCTGCAGCACGATAGTGCTTAGTAGGAACAGTTCCGTGATGACGATGGCGGCTTCCCAGCCGGCGAGAGAACCAAACGCGTTACGAAGCATCGCGGTGATCGGCGCCGAATACGGGAAGTATGTGAACACCTGCACGACGGGGTTGCTCGGGTCCGACAGGACTAGCGAGAGGGCGTAGAGCGGGACGATCATCAAGACAATCAATGCGGAGAACCAGCTGCCCGCGTCTTTCGCGGTGGGCATGACCGCTCCGATCGCGACCAACGTGCCCGTGAACAAAGCGAACCCGCCCAGAGCCAGCAGTGCGCCGATGATCATCTGCATAGGATCGAAAGTGAAGCTGGACAGGTCAATTTCCGGCAGGTTCAGCGACGTGCGGAAGAATACGTAAGCCACCAGTACCGGTACTAGGAACACGAGCACCTGAACAAACCCGACGATGAAGAGGGAAATGATTTTGCCGCTGATCAGTGCGGTGGGATTCAACGTGATGAGGATCATCTCCGTGACCCGGTTTTCCTTCTCTTCCAGGGTGCTGGTGAGCATTTGGTTGGAGAGCAGCATGAAGACGAGGAAGAAAATGGCCACGAAGATCAGCGGCGGGATCATGCCCATGAATCCGGCTGTTTCTTCCCCGTCGGTGAAGGTGGTCGTGGTCACGGAGACGTTGCCCTGGGCCAGTACTGTTAGTGCGGGGTCCCCGATCTGGTCCTGAGCGCTGATACTGAGGACCTGGGTCGCGACACCGTCGTATTCGCCATTGCCAAAGAGGCCCTTATCAACCCCATACACCTGAGTGGGCGTCTTGGCCGGGTCTGCCGGATACACGAAATGCGCATCCTCATCCCCGGACGTGACTGCAGCGATCGCCACCGCATCATCGGTGACAGCCGCGCCGCCCAAGGCCGCAGCCACGGCGGGGTCGACGTACCCGGACGCGTCGCTGTAGGTGAAGGTAAGTTTCGTGTCGGCCTGGGCGTCGATAGTGCTCGCGGCCGTCGAGTTTCCCAGGCTTACCAGAGCAATGACGATGCCGATCGCGATCGGGACCAACAAAGTGATGAACCAGAACTTTCTCCTGCCCAGAGTGCGGCCGACTTCGAAGCTGATGACTGTACGGAGGTTGTTTCGTCCCATTTCAGACACCGGCCATTTCGCTCTGCGCGCCATACACCCTCACGAAGATCTCCTCGAGTGAGAGCTTGCTCGTCGTGAAGCTGCGGACCAGGACTCCCGCGTCCACGAGGTCATGCAAAATCAGGGCCTCGTCAACGGTGTTGGTGCCGGTGAGGGTGAGGGTCAATTCGGCATAGTTGCGGTCGCGGAGACTGATGTCGTAATACGGTGACTCCGGTATTTCACCGGAGTAACCGATGCGGATCATGGTCCCGCCGTACTGATTCTG
>NZ_PJJL01000006.1 GCF_002929505.1 Cryobacterium sp. Y57 | reverse complement strand
GGAGAGCACCGCGGCGAGGTATTCCTCGTGGGACCAACCCGCGTCGCGGGCCTGGTCGCCGAGGCGGCGGAACGCTTCGCTGATCCGGGGCGCTCTTAAGGCGCGGGCGTAGTACTCGATCTGCGAGGCCGCTTCCGTGCCGATCATGACGCGACCGCTAGGTCGTCCGGGGCGGTCTCGGTGTCAACGTCGATGTCAACACGGAACAGGTCGTCGTAGCGGGCCAGCGAAGCCGTCTCGACGACGGCCGTGATGACGGGCCGGCGGGCGCGTTGGGCTTGGAACTGGGTGCGTAATTCGGCCGCGCGGGTAACGTGGGCGGGGTCGGTGACGGTCAGGTGCCGCGCCCACTTCCGGCAGTGCGCGGCGATCAGGACTCCGTCGTGATGAACAGAGATGGTGTCTAGGCTCGCGCTGACGTCCACGACGCGGCCGATCATGGCCGGGTCGACGGAGTAGTCGTTACTAAAGGCACGAACGTAATAGTCCCTCGGCAGTCGGATGCTGTTGCGAAACATCACCTCAGGTGCCATCGGCGGGAGCCCGCGCATCGCAGCCCGATCACGGCTGATGAGGTCGTTGGGTCGGCCCCGGCGGGACCGGGAGAGACGGTTGTTCGCAAGGGGCAACCACGCGGCGAGCTGCTCGTTGAAGTCATCGGGCGAGGTGAACGTGCGCCCTGACATGAAGCGGCTGCGGAAGAACCGATTCATGCGTTCGACCATGCCCTTGGACTCCGGATCTCGCGCTTTGAGCAGCTTGATCTGGGTGCCCAGCGTGCCCGCGAACGCGGCTGCCGGTTCGGTGAGTTTCCCGCGCCCGATCCCTGACTCGTTGTCCCAGGTCAACCGGGCAGGGACAGCTTCGGCTTCCCGCAGCAACGACCACATCCCGCCCAGCAGATCTGGCGTCGTCCGCGACGGCAACATGCGCGCCTGAATGAACCCGGAAAACGTCGACGTCATCACCAACACCGGCGGCGCAGCCGCCTGGTCATGACCCATCGGGAGGTCCTCGTGCGGGAACCAGAGGTCACATTGAATCTGAAACCCGGGCGGGTGCACGAGTCGATCCGCGGGGTCCGGCACCACGTATTCCGGGCGGAGCTCGGCGACCTTGGACCGAAACAACGAGGGCGACCCCGACCACCCCACCCGCTCGGCTGCGGTCGCGGCCGGCATCATCGGCGTGGCAGCGAGCAACATCCGAACCTGACTGGCGAACGCGTCAAAACTCGACCCCGTCGGCTCCCGCTGATACGTCGGCGACCGATCCACAGCCAACGCCCGATCGACCGTTCCGCGCGACACCCCAACCAGCCGCGCAATCTCCCGTTTCGAATGCTTCCCCGTCAAATGCAGGTGGCGAATCTCAGCCCAATCATCCAATTT
>NZ_PJJL01000004.1 GCF_002929505.1 Cryobacterium sp. Y57 | reverse complement strand
GCTCACCGGCCGTTACGTGCGTAACGCCTGCACCGCCGGTTACAAGGGCATCCTGCAGGACGGGGAGTACCCAAGTGAGGCCTTTCTCGGTGCGCTCAATCCGGCGTTTTCACGGTTCGCCCTCGACAAGGTGGCGCACGAGATCGGTCAGCTCGGTGCATCCGCTGGCACGCTGTCAGCGGAGGCCGCAGCCTGGACTGGACTGCCCGAAGGCATCCCTGTCGCCGTCGGCAACGTGGACGCGCACGTCACCGCGCCCGCCGCGCAGGCCGTGAACCCCGGCCAGATGGTCGCCATCATGGGAACGAGCACCTGCCACGTGATGAACTCCGACCGACTCGCTGAAGTACCGGGCATGTGCGGTGTCGTCGATGGCGGCATCGTTTCCGGGCTCTTTGGCTACGAGGCCGGCCAGTCCGGCGTTGGCGACATCTTCGCCTGGTACGTCAACAACCAGGTGCCCGCCCGGTATGCCGACGACGCCCGGGCACTCGGACGAAGCACGCACGAGCACCTCACCGAACTGATCAAGGACCAACCGGTGGGCGGCCACGGACTGGTGGCGCTGGACTGGCACAGCGGCAACCGTTCGGTGCTGGTCGACCACGAACTCTCCGGGCTCGTCATCGGTACGACCCTCACCACCCGGCCGGAAGAGATCTACCGAGTCCTGCTCGAGGCCACCGCCTTCGGTACTCGCACCATCGTGGAGGCGTTCAACACCAGCGGCGTGCCGGTGACCGAATTCATCGTGGCCGGTGGCCTGCTGAAGAACGCGTTCCTGATGCAGACTTACAGCGACATCCTGCGCTTGCCGATCAGCACCATCGCGAGTAACCAGGGACCCGCGCTGGGTGCGGCCATTCACGCCGCCGTCGCCGCTGGCGCTTACCCCGACGTGCGTGCTGCCGGTGCGAAGATGGGCAAGCTCAATAAGAACGTGTACCTGCCCAACGAGGTATCCTCGGCGGCCTACGACGAGCTGTTTGAGGAGTATACGCAGCTGCACGACTACTTCGGTCGCGGCGAGAACGACGTCATGCACCGTCTCAAGGCTCTCAAGCGCCGCGCAGCGGTCACCGACTGGGAAACGCTGGTGCCTGCATGAGCACCTACGGACCCCAGATCGAGGTGGCGGTCGCCCGCGTTCGCGCGGACATCACCCGCCTGCATGCCGAGCTCTTCAGCAACGGCCTCGTGGTCTGGACCGGCGGCAACGTTTCCGGCCGCGTGCCCGGGGCTGACCTCTTCGTGATCAAGCCGAGCGGGGTTGACTACGTCGACCTGGCGCCCGAGAACATGATCCTCTGCGACCTCGACGGAAACGTC
>NZ_PJJL01000003.1 GCF_002929505.1 Cryobacterium sp. Y57 | reverse complement strand
GGGGTTGTTCATGGTGGTCAGCTCGAGCATCGAGGCTTCGGAGAAATAACGACGTTCGCCGGCTTCCCACTCGTCATGCTGCTCGATCAAGACAGACCCTGCCAAGCGCAGCAGGGCGGCAGCGTTGGGGAAGACACTGACGACGTCAGTGCGGCGTTTGATCTCTTTGTTGACCCGTTCCAACGGGTTGGTCGACCAAATCTGTCGCCAGTGACGCCGCGGAAAAGCAGCGAACGCGAGCAGGTCAGGTTGGGCATCGGTGAGCATCGCGGCGACCTTCGGGTGGGACCGTGCAAGCATGGTGGTGACCTCACGGAATTGCTTCTCGATGTGCTCACGGTCGGGCTGGGCGAAGATGGTGCGGATGATCGACGCCACCATCTCCTGAGATCCTTTCGGGACCACCGCGAGGACGTTTCGCATGAAGTGGACCCGGCATCTCTGCCAGCCGGCGCCTTGAAAGACCGTCCCGATGGCCTTCTTCAGCCCGGTGTGGGCGTCAGACATGACGAGCTTCACCCCGTCGAGACCGCGGGTTTTCAACGACCGCAGGAAGCTCGTCCAGAAGCCTTCATTCTCGCTGTCGCCAACATCAAACCCGAGGACTTCCCGGCGCCCGTCGGCAGCCACGCCAATCGCGACAACGACTGCTTGAGAGACGATCCGGTGCCCAACGCGCGCTGTGCAGTAGGTCGCGTCGAGGAACACATACGGGAAATCCTGCGCGGCGAGGGTCCGGTCCCGAAACTCCGCCACTTCCGCATCCAGGCCGGCGCAGATCCGGGACACCTCCGATTTGGAGATCCCCGTATCAGCGCCGAGCGCCTTGACCAAGTCGTCGACCTTGCGGGTTGAGACGCCGTGGACATAGGCCTCCATCACGACCGCGAACAGGGCTTGGTCGACGCGGCGGCGGCGCTCGAGCAGGGCGGGGAAGAATGACCCGGCGCGCAGCTTGGGGATCTTCAGGTCGACGTCCCCAGCCGTGGTGCTCAAAGTCCGTGGCCGGGTGCCGTTGCGATACGTGGTGCGGTCGCCGGAGCGTTCGAACGGGGCGGCGCCGATGAATGCGCTCGCTTCTGCATCGATGAGTTCTTGATACAACGTTTCGGTCGCGACGCGGATGCGGTCGGTGACATTGGTGAGTTTGAGTTCTCCCAGCAGGGTGAGCAGGGCAGACTGGTCTAGAGCCATCGTGTGGTGTCCTTCGTGAGTTGCTTTAGTCGGTACTCACTGACCATCCCACGGTGGCTCGCTACGTTAACGCAGCAACACTCAGGAGCGGGAAACAACACCACTCAACGGGACATG
>NZ_PJJL01000002.1 GCF_002929505.1 Cryobacterium sp. Y57 | reverse complement strand
TGACCTGCCGCGGGTATTTCGGACAGCGGAATTAGTGGATTCTTCTACGCTGTCCATGCTGGCTGTTGATAACCGTAGTGGACTTCATTCGGCCGGCGATAACCGAGTGCGGAGTGCCGGCGGCGACTGTTGTAAAAACCTTCGATATATCGGATGACGTCGCTGCGAGCTTGTGATTTCGTAGCGTATGCGGTGCGATAAACACGTTCGTTCTTGAGCATCGAGAAGAAGCTCTCGGCCATGCTGTTGTCCCAGCACACGCCGGTGCGGCCCATCGAGGAGCGCATCCCCAGGCCGGTCACCAGTGCCCGAAACTCGGCCGATGTGTAAACGCTGCCCCTGTCGGAGTGCCAGATCGCGTCCGGCTCGATCAGGGTCGTCGCGGCGGCGTTGCGGAGGGCGTCGGCGACGAGTTCGGTGCGCATGTGGTCGGCGATGGACCAGCCAACGACCTTCTTCGAATAGCAGTCGATGACGGTCGCCAGATAGATGAACCCTTGCCAGGTGTGGATGTAGGTGATGTCGCCGACGAACTTCACCCCGGGGCGGTCGGCAGTGAAGTCGCGTTTGACGAGGTCGGGCATGCTCGCCGCCGCCGCCGCCGCGGCATCGGCTTCGGTCGTGATGCGGAAGGGCCGTGGTTGGCAGGCTACGAGGCCGATCTGGCGCATGAGTTGCCGCACCAGCTCGGGCGAGCACTCGGTCTGCTCGGCGCCCAGGTCGGCGTGGATCCGGCGGTATCCGTAGGTGCCGTCGGACTCCTCGAAGAAGTGCTGAATCCGGGCGATCAGGGCCTCTCGGCGAGCCGCGGTCGCGGACTGCGGCCGGATTGCCCAGTGGTAGAAGCCGGACGTGGAGACGGCCAGCCAGAGGCACATTTTCACTACCGAATTCTGATTGGTGGGGTCAGATTTCTGGGAGTCGATGTACTCGTACTTGCTCACTACCGCTGCTCCCGCGCGAAGTAAGCGCTGGCTTTTTTCAAGAACGCGGTCTCCGCCCGCAGCTCCTGAACTTCCCGCTCGAGCTCCTTCAGCCGGGCCCGTTCCGAGACGGTCAAGTCGGCTTCGGTAGCGCCGTTGGCCTCGCGGTACCTGTTGAGCCAGTTCCGAAGAGACTCAGCGCCGACGCCATACGCGGTGGCGACGTCCTTGATGGGTTTGGAGGTGTTGATCACCTCGCGGCACAGCTTGTCTTTGAACTCCTGGGTGAAACGCCTGCGTGCTGCGGTCATGCTGATCTCTACTTTCAGTGATCCCTCATTTTAAGAGGGCCCGCTGTCCGAGATATCCGCGGCAGGTCAG
>NZ_PJJL01000001.1 GCF_002929505.1 Cryobacterium sp. Y57 | reverse complement strand
ACGGCAATCAGGTCGCGCAGTTGCCGATTATATTTCTTCACCGGGCATTGGCCGCTGCCCATGCTCTGGCCTTTGAGCCACTGCAGGCCGTAGTCAATAGCAAGCTTGCCCTGTTTGGCGTTCTCGTCGAAGCCGCCGGGATCCGCCGGCAGAAAGACACCGACTACGCCGATGCCCCCGGTGATGCGCACGGACTGGATCAGCCGGTTCAAAGTCATGGCAGGATCCTCGGTGCCCTGGGGGTCGTGGGCCTGATAGCCGACGCATTCACATCCCCGGTCAGCGCCGATACCCTTGGTCTGGTCCAATACGAATTGCACCGGGTCCGTCTTTGAGTCATCAACGGCGATCGCGCCGATCTGCTCGGCCAGGGCCAGCCGGTCGGGGCGTCGGTCCACAACCCAGACTTTACTGGCGCCCTTGATCGTGGCAGACAGGGCAGCCATCAGCCCGACCGGACCAGCACCGTAGATCACGACCGTGTCACCGGGGATAACGCCGGCCATCTCGGTAGCGTGGTAGCCGGTAGGGAAGATGTCCGAGAGCATCACGTAATCGTTTTGCTTTTCTACGGCATCTTCACCCAGGCGCAAGCAGTTGCTGTCGCCGTAGGGCACACGCAGCATTTGGGCCTGCCCGCCGGGGTACGGACCCATGCCAGCAAAGCCGTAGGCGGCGCCAGCACCGACGGGATCGGGTTGAGTGGTCATGCAATAGTTGGTGAAACCACGTTCGCAATTCTTGCAAAACCCGCAAGAAATATTGAACGGCAACACGACGTGCTCGCCGACCTTGACCGCATCGACGCCGTTACCGACCTCGATGACCTCGCCCATGTTTTCGTGGCCAAACGTGCGTCCAGTCTCGAAATTGGTGCGTCCCTCATACATATGCAGGTCTGAACCGCAAATATTTGTCGCCGTGATGCGCACGAGAACGTCAGTGGGGCGTTCGATCTTGGCATCTGGAACTTCTTCCACGGCGACCTCATTGGGTCCTTTGTAAACGACTGCTTTCATTTTTTCACTCCCTGA